>CAWGKF010000020.1:0-291247 GCA_963823085.1 Terriglobia bacterium
ATACGCTGCTGATCGCGAACAACATCAACAAGAACTCGACCATCAATGCGTTCAACGTGCTGACGGGACAGTTGGTGGGTGCGGTGAAGGATGTGAACGGAACCGATATCAAGATCGATCAGCTCTGGGGCATTGATTTTGGAGGTGGAAGTGCATCGGATGGTGCGACGAATGAGCTGTTCTTCACGGCTGGTCCAAGCAACAATCTGGCAGGAACGTTCGGGAAGATCACACTTGTGAAGTGAGTCAGGGATTGCGAGGTGATTTTGGGCCGCCTGAAGGCGGCCCTTTTGCTGGAGCATGCGGAGTTGTTCTTGTGCCGAGCGCGCTATTCCACACGACAGGAAATGTGCAAATTGGTGACACGGCGGTGACAAGTGCCGTCCCGCCGCGGGATAGGATGCGTGGGCTGGCGGGACGTGGACATGAAAGCGATCTTGCCCCCGGGGACGTCTGTTGGTCGTGATCAGTCGGTCAGTTCGGATCCCAGGAATCGATATAAACAAGGAGAAATTCACAATGCAAAGTTCTGTTCGTAGGCTTATCGCCCTTGCCGCTTGCTGCGGCCTCGCGCTGATTCTGTCGAGCGCGGCCATTGCACAATCTTATTCAGCCACCGCTTTGGTATCGAATGTCTCGGGAAAAGCAGCGCACACCGATCCGCTATTGCAGAATCCCTGGGGACTGGCCTACGCGCCGACCGGGCCGTTCTGGGTCAGCGATGAAGCTGACGGCTGGTCGACACTGTATGACGGCAGCGGAAATCCGCAGTCGTTGCAGGTGATCGTGCCCATGGCTAACGGCAGCGGCTTCGGGTCACCGACGGGAATCGTATATAACGCGTCGTCGGAATTCAAAATTGACACTTGGACGTCCGTGTTCCTCTTCGCCACGCTGGATGGGTCCATCCAGGGTTGGTCGTCATTTAACCCTAGTTCCTCGCTGGTCGGAGCGAAGCAGGCAGGGGCATCCTACACGGGACTGGCGATTACCAGTCATGCTTCCGGGAACCTGTTGTTCGCAGCCGATGCCGCGAACAATAAGGTGGATGTGTACGACGGCAATTTCAACCTGGTGAATTCGTTTACGGATCCTATCGTTCCGAAGGGGTATGCACCGTTCGGGATTCAGGACATCAACGGCCAAGTCTACGTGACGTTTGCCAGCCAGAGCGGCGGGCGAATGGCCTTATCGATATCTTCACCGAAGGTGGCAAACTGGTAAAGCACCTGGCACACGGAAGTCCGCTGAACCAGGCATGGGGAATGGCGGTGGCTCCGAGCGACTTTGGGCCGTTCAGCGGAACGCTACTGGTTTCGAATAATACGTCGGCGGGAACGATTAATGGATTCAATCTGAAAACAGGGAAATTGGTGGGGACGATTAAGACCTCGGCAGGGAAGGCGATCACGATTCCGGGGCTATGGGGACTTGAGTTTGGCGGCGGAACGTCGTCGAATGGCAATAAGAATCAGCTGTTCTTTACGGCAGGACCGAACGATACCGCGGGATACTTTGGCGTGATTAACTTTAAGTAAAAAGCGACGGTTCAGAGGAGAGGCCGCCTGAGAAGGCGGCCTTCTGTTTTGGCGTTGAGCGAGAAGAGCGGCGTGAGAAAGGCGCGTGCAAGATTTGCGCGGGAGGAAACATGCGAAGAAATGGGCTGCTAAGCGGGCTTTACCTTTCCATCTCTGGAATCGATGCTGTTTTGAATCGATAAGTGAAGCGAAAGCATCCAGCCGTTAGGAGAGCAAGCAACCATGGCACGTGTTTTCATTACGGGATCTGCGGATGGCTTGGGCAAGATGGCGGCACAACTATTGATCGAGCAGGGGCACGAAGTTGTGCTGCACGCGCGGAACGAGAAGCGTGGACAAGAAGCGATGGCGTCGGTTCCTGGTGCGGAGGCGGTGGTCATTGGCGATCTGTCGAGCATCCGGCAGACGCGGGGAGTTGCAGATCAATTGAACGCAATGGGTCAGTTCGATGCGGTGATTCACAACGCGGGCGTGGGATATCGCGAGGTGCGACGGATCGAGAGCGAAGATGGACTGCCGCATGTTTTCGCGGTGAATACGTTGGCGCCATACATTCTGACGGCATTGATTCATAAGCCGAGCCGGTTGGTGTATCTGAGTTCGGGACTGCATCATCAGGGAGATGCCAGCCTGAAAGATCTGGCATGGAAAGAGCGCTCGTGGCAAGGGCAACAGGCATATTCCGATACCAAGCTGCACGATGTTCTGCTGGCGTTTGCGATTGCGCGACGCTGGCCGGGTGTATTGTCCAACGCCCTCGAACCCGGTTGGGTCGCGACGAAGATGGGAGGCACCAGTGCGACGGACGATCTGGATCAGGGACATCGGACGCAGGTCTGGCTGGCGGTGAGCGATGATGCGGCCGCGAAGGTTACGGGAGAATACTTCTTTCATATGCGGCTCCGCGCGGCGAAAGCCGTGACTCGTGATATCGCCATCCAGGAAAGACTGATCGAGGCCTGCAGGAAGTTGTCGGGTGTGGACCTTCCGAACTGATTCTTACACTTTTCCTCAGTACGATGCCGTAGGTATTCGTCGCTTCGCCAGTACACAAATCATTCACAGTACGCTCCGCATCCGCTCCGGCATAAATCACTTACGGAAGCAAAGCAGTCGTATAGAATTCCTCTTCTCGTTCTTATTTCTTCCTGTAAAGGACTCGGAATGATCACTAGAAGAAGTTTCGTGGGTGTGTTGTCGGCTGTTCCTTTCGCAAAACTATTCGGATTATCAACCAAGAGTGCGGGGCGTGCCTCCTCGTCGGCATCGCCGGGTGCACGATCCGAAGATTTCACGAAATACGTAAAGATCAGCATCGGTACGGGCGGCCATGGGCACACATATCCGGGAGCGACGGTTCCGTTCGGCATGGTGCAACTCAGTCCTGATACCTACAACGATGGGTGGGACTGGTGCTCGGGATATCACTACTCCGATAGCTCGATCATGGGGTTTAGCCACACGCACCTCAGCGGAACAGGAGCTTCCGACATGCTCGATTTTCTGCTGATGCCGGGGACGGGGCTCACGAAGCTGGTTCCGGGAGCGAGGCAGAATCCGGGCGAGGGCTACCGGTCGCGATTCAGCCATGAAGAAGAGATCGCGGAGCCTGGATACTACTCGGTGGTGCTGCGCGATTATGACATCCGTGCAGAGCTGAGCGCGACGGAGCGCGCGGGAATTCATCGCTACACATTCCCCAAAAGCGACAGCAGCCATTTTATCCTCGATCTGGTGCATGCCTACGGGAATACGCCCGTGGTCTGGGCATACTTGAAGGTAGTGGGGAACAACACGATTGTAGGCGGGCGGAGTATGAAGGGGTGGGCGCCCGAGCGGGAAATTTATTTCGCGATGCAATTTTCCAAGCCTTTCAAAAAGGTCGAGATTGTTTCGGATGACAAGCGCATGGATTCCTCGACACGGGAGGCGAAGGGCAACGCGCTGAAGTGTCTGCTGCACTTTGACACGGGAGACAAGGAAGCCATCCTGGTAAAGACTGGTATTTCTGGTGTCAGCGATGAGGGCGCTCGCAAGAATGTGGCGGCAGAGATTCCGGGTTGGGACTTTGACAAGGTGCGTCGCTCTGCCCACGGGGCATGGAACCAACAGTTATCGAGAATCAAGATTGAGACAACAAACCAGCGGCACAAGAGAATTTTCTACACCGGTCTGTACCACATGCTGGTTGCGCCAACGTTGTTTGACGATGTCGATGGTCAATGTCGCGGGATGGACGAAAAAATTCATCAGCTTCCGAAGGGAGCCCACAATTACAGTACGTTCTCACTTTGGGACACCTTCCGTGCTGCACACCCGATGTACACCCTATTCCAAACGGATCGTGTACCGGATTTCGTCAATTGCCTGATCCGAATGGCGCAAGAGAGTCCGGAGGGAGTTCCGGTATGGCCTTTGCAGGGCAAAGAAACGGGGACGATGACGGGGTACCACTCGAGTTCGGTGTATGCCGAGGCACTGGTCAAAGGATTCAAAGGGATCGATTTCAACCAGCTGTATTCGCCGCTCAGGCGCCGCGCCATGGACGACGATTATCGCGGGCTTGGCTACTATCGCAAGCTTGGCTACATTCCGTGCGACAAGGAAGAAGAGTCGGTCAGCAAGACCATGGAATATGTGTACGACGATTGGGCCGTGGCGCACGTGGCGAAAGCGCTAGGTCACGAGGATGACTACAAGTTACTGATCGAGCGTTCGAGGAACTACAAGAACCTGTTCGACACGGGAACGACGTTCGTCCGCCCGAAATTGGAGAATGGGCAGTGGGCCGAGCCATTCGATCCGACGGAGATGGGCCATTCCAAGCAATGGCGGGATTACACCGAGTCTGATCCATGGGAGACCACGTTTTCGATTCAGCACGATCCGGCGGGGTACATCAAATTGTTCGGCAGCAGGGAAGCGTTCATTGAGAAACTGGACACGCTGTTCACAACCAGTTCCAAGTTGCCAGCGGATGCGCCTCCTGACATTGCGGGGATGGTGGGGCAATACGCGCACGGGAACGAGCCGTGCCATCACATGGCCTATCTCTATCTTTACGCCGGCGTGCCGGAGAAGACGCAGGCGCGGGTGCGAAGCTTGCTGGAGATGGAGTACGACGATCAGCCGGACGGCTTGGCGGGCAACGAAGATTGCGGACAGATGTCGGCTTGGTACGTGATCAGTGCACTCGGGTTCTATGCGGTCGATCCGGTGAGCGGAAACTATGTTTTTGGCACGCCACTGGTGGATCGAGCAGAAGTCGATTTGGGGAATGGCAAGAAACTGAAGATTCAAGTGAAGCGGATGTCCGATGGCGATCCTTATATTCAGGCGGTGAGCTTTAACGGAAGGCCCTATGACAAGCTCTGGTTCCGGCATGCGGATATCGTGAATGGAGCCTCGATTGAATTCACCATGGGACCGACGCCGAGTGCTCAGTTTGGCAGGAATGAAGCGGCCATTCCTCCGTCGATGGGTGAGAGTGTCAGATGAGATGAGGATGCGCGAAGACGTATGGGATTGCGCGTTCATGCAACGGAGATGGCATAAGTTTGTTAACATACAAGGACGGACTCCACGAGGCTAAGCGGCGTTTATCCGCGCTCAACGAGGCTGTGCCAGCATTCACTTCTTTCCCGCGCGGAATTCTTCGCGATGTGGGCGCGTAGCTCAGTTGGCAGAGCAATGCCCTTTTAAGGCATGGGTCGCAGGTTCGAATCCTGCCGCGCTCACCAGTAAACCTTCGTTGGATAGATGTTATGGTCCCTTGGAGTGGATACTGAGGAAGTAGACCTTTGAGTCTGGATCGAAGAGTAACCGCCAGTACAAAGTGTGATGAGTCGCCATCAAGCTTTGCAGCAGGAGTTCTCGGGCCGGAACCTTACTACCTCCTAGCTTAACGTTGGCGCGATCGAGCAGGCTACGGGGCGACACACCCAGAGTAACCGCGGTGTGACTCTGCGACGTGATTTCCTGGCAGATCAAATTCACCGTATCCGTGACGGTTCTCTCCTCAGTGGGAAGACTGAGTGGGAGATCGAACGGTGCCTGCTGCGGTGATATGCCTCCCTTCTCATCGTGAGCCGATATACCAACAACAAAAAAGTTGCCTTGCGTGTTCCGTCGGACCTCAAAACGACCGGGATTGTTGCTGTGGTTATATGAATCCACCACGAGGTGAAGAGTTTTCTCTTCATCGGGTGCAGCCGCGGGAAACTCTACGCTGAAACTGCCGCCGGCTGGAGTCTGAGACGGGGAAGTGCTACCCGCTTCGGGTACAAGGTCGATGGGAGAAATGTACTGCGGGTCTTCGTATTCAACCGCCCACCCGTATTTCTGACGCAGAGCATCCAGTATTTGGGCCAGGGGACGCGGGCTCTTAGCGTCAATGCGAACTACTGCGCCAGTCTGCGAAATCGTTGCTTCTTTCCAGTATGGTCGAACGTTTTGCGTTGTCTGCGATAACGCTTGGAACGCCACCAATGTGCCCAACAACACTCCCCACTTGATCAACTTCATACGATTCCAATCCACCCCAAAACCCTTGCGACAGGCAAAGCGGCATCTGATTGTGACGGCATCGCGGTCTGAGTTCAAGAGGTTGTTAGCCTAATCCAAACGACTAATGCCTTTGGGGCTTTGTACTCGTCGAGCGGACAAGGTATACACATCATTCAACGCAAGCAATCAACTTGGCAAATGTGGGGTCCAGCTATGAGTACCTGTCAGCCTCCCACGAGAGATATCGAAGAAGATTGGATCGTAAAATACAGAGCTGCCCTTAACGCTGCTCCGATCGAGCAATCGCTCGCCACGCGCCTTCGTGCCGCTCTGACGTATGCCTGGAGTCTTGCGCTGGCACACACTGTCACAGTTGTGAACAAGTGGTCTCATTGGCAATCATTCCTTACGAATCCGACTCTCCAACCTAAATTAACCGCCAATGAACGGCTCAGGATTCCGTTTAGAAAGAGCGATTGCAGTCCGGCCCAGGAAGGCAACAGATACAAAAAGGCCAGCTGACGGGTCGCCGCGGCGATCGATTACCAGCTGTAATGGCAATATCCCGAGCTCCCCATCTGGGTTAGTCCGAAAGGCTAATTCTTTGGTGGCCCCTGCAGTGAAACGTTTTTCCTATTGACTTCGGGACCTTCTGTGGCAGAATGCTGCAGTATATTTTCTTCCTCCCTCAGGGAGAGTGCGGAGTTCTTTCCACCCCCCAAGGAAAGCACTGACCTGCAGTGATCAACTGAATAAGTTTTTGAGCTGCGAGGAAACGCTTTTAAGAAGCGCCTACCCACTCGCTGCGAAAAAAACAGGGACCCCAATACTCGGGCCGATGGAGGCCTAGTCAACTTCGTCTGAGGCGATTACCACTTGGTCGTGATCAATCGTCTGCTAAAGGGGAACCGATGCACGCTACTCCGACCCGACCGGGTCTGATTGTTGTCGATTCGTCTCTGAGTGTCGTCGCATGCAACGGCGAAGCTCTACAAATACTTACATTTCCAGACCCGCCCGACAAGATTCGCCAATTAGACAGTTGGCTGGCCAACAAGGTCCGTACTGATCTGTTAGGACGCCACTCCCCTCCCAGGTGTGTGAACGGGTATCGATCCGCGAAACGGATGTATTTTTGTCGCTCCTTTCCCCTTGAACTCAGAGCACATCTGGGGAACGGCTCGAGTTCTGCCACCGGACTATTGATCGTAATGCTGGAAAGGCGAAGCAATGAGTCTGCCAAGATTAATGAAATCTCCGAGCGATTCGGCCTTACTGCGCGAGAACAAGAAACTGTGAAGTACCTGCTGGAAGGACTCACCAGCAAAGAAATCGCTCAGCGGATGAAGATCAGCCCAAACACGGTGAAGGCGTTCCTTCGCTTGGTCATGGTAAAGATGAACGTATCGACTCGCTCCGGAATCCTGGGTAGGATCGTGGGCCCAGGCACGTCGGCATAGCGGGCGTGAGCCGCGGGCTAGTCACATCGGGCTAGTAGATCGGGTTAGAGCATTCGGTTAGTACATCTGGGGACTTGTAGGTCCGGCGTTACAGGATAGAGTACAGGCGCGCCATTCAATAGCTAAGCCTCCCTCCCCAGCTTAGCGGCGTAACTCTGAAGGAGGAAATCAATGAGTCGAAACATGATGCTAGTAGTGTGTGCATTGGCTTTGACCCTCTGTACCGCTTCGGCGTGGGCAAGCACGACGCCGCCAGCGGATACTTTGAAGGTCGATTATTTTGCCAATGCGAATACTGCTGGTGCGCCGGATGGGACCGTTCGCTTGACCAATCCGGGCACAGCAGGTGGAAACTTATGCGCTGCAGTTTTTGTGTTTGATCAGAACCAGGAAATGTCCGAGTGCTGCAGCTGCTTCCTTTCTCCCGATGGACTGCGTACGCTCTCGGTGAATACGGACATCACGGGGAACCCGCTGACTGGAGTAATTCTCAACACGGGAGTGATCAAGATTGTTTCGACCGGTACGACGGCCGGAACTTGCCCGCTTCCCACCAAATTCACGCCAGTCGCCGGAGTTCGCGCCTGGACCACACACATCCAAAACGCCAGCTTCGCAGTGACCGAGACGGCATCACAAGACGCTACTCTCAGTTCAACCGAAGTTGGTCGCCTGCAGGCTGAGTGCACCGCGATCCATACCGACGGTAGCGGCAAAGGGATCTGCAGTTGCGGTACCGGAGACTAAGGAGAGGATGCCTATGAAGAAAATCATGATAGCAGTTGTTTGCACCCTTGCTCTGACCCTCTGTGCCGCAGGCGCTTTTGCACAGGCCGCCGACACACTGAAGGTCGACTATTTCGCCAACGCCAACACCGCAGGCGCTCCCGATGCAAACGTGCGCCTGAGCAACCCGGGCACAAATACTGGCAACTATGGCAACGTCTGCGCCAGCATCTTTGTGTTCGATCCTATGCAGGAAATGAGCGAGTGCTGCAGTTGCTTGCTCACTCCTGACGGCCTGCGCACTCTGTCAGTGGATATGGACCTTACCAGCAATCCGCTCACTGGCGTCACTCTAACGACTGGAACGATTAAGATCGTCTCGACCGTACCAAACGGCCGTACCTGCCCGCTTCCTACGGCAGTGTACCCGGTGGCGGCCTTGCGGTCTTGGGCGACCCACATTCAGAACAGCAACTTCGCAATCACTGAGACACCGTCGCAAGACGCCACGCTCGGCGAAGTTGAGGTAACGCGGTTGGGAAAACAGTGCAACTCCATCAAACTGGTCGGAAGTGGCAAGGGTATCTGCAGTTGCGGTACAGGAGACTAGGGCTCTGTTTCAAGCAGGGTGAGATTGGCTGAGCTCACCTGAATATCAGTCTCGCCAGACAGCAGGCACAATTGGCTGTCTGGCGAGGTCTGATAAAAAAATGCTGGCGCATTCATAAATTAGAGAATGGGGGATTCTCATGTTGGTTTCGCGGATGCTCGTAAGACTTGGAATTGGTGCCGCACTTTTGTGGACAGGCACTGGAAGCGTCCTTGCCCAGAACGACTCGACCGTCGTGGCGGAGGTGGGCGGGGTCAAAGTAACACTGGGTGAACTGGAACAGCAGGAGTCGGCCAAGCTTTTGTCGGCTCACTATCAGTATTACCAGGCACAAAGTAAGGCGCTCGAAGATCTCATCGACAAGAAGTTATTGGAACAGAAAGCGGCGAGCGAAAATCTTACTGTCGACCAGTTGGTCGACCGCGACATCAAGTCGCAAGTGAAAGATCCGACCGAAGATCAAATGAAGGTGTACTACGAAGGCTTGGAGACGGATCAACCCTATGAATCAGTGCGCGAAAAGATTCTCGAGAAGATCCGGCAATTGCGCACCGACAAAGCGCGAGCGGCTTACGTCAAAGCGCTTCGCGCCCAGACGACCGTAACTATCGCGCTGGCACCTCCTCGCGCGAACGTCGATGTCGCCGACGCGCAGGTTCTTGGGCCAAAGTCGGCGCAAGTCACACTGGTCGAATTCGCCGACTATGAGTGCCCGTATTGCCAGAAGGTCGCGGCCGACGTAAAGAAACTAAAAGCTGACTTTGGAGATAAGGTTAACTTCACTTACAAGGATTTCCCCTTGCCCATGCACGCGCGTGCTGAAAAAGCTGCCGAAGCGGCGCGTTGCGCGAGCAAACAAAACAAATTCTGGGAATTTCATGACGAACTATTCCACAGCAAGGAACTGGACGTCGATCAACTCAAAGCTCAGGCCCGTGCTCTGAAACTGGACTCAGACCAGTTCGACAAATGTTTGGATTCAGGACAACAGGCTGCCGCCGTGGAGCGCGATCGGAAAGAAGGTATGCGCCTCGGCATCACTGGCACGCCTAGTTTCTTCGTGAACGGTCATTACCTTAGCGGAGCCCTGGATTATGCCGCATTGCGTCAAGTGGTGGAGCAGCAACTCGCGGAACCGACTCAGGTCGCGAGTGGCGCGAGCAAGTAGACTTCAGGCCTCCCCCGAATCTGTTAAGGCCTGTACCCGGAGGTTCCCGCCTAAGAATGGGCCCCCGGGTATTTTATTTTTTTGACGCCTCTTCAGGCTCTGCGTCTGGGCAGACACGACTAGCCCAAATGGGTAGTTGAAGAGATTAGATGTCGCAAGGTAACTTACACCGGTTTCAGTGCCGCAACGTGTCTCTCCCCCGCGGCTCCGAACGGAACTCCCCCTAGATACTCCCTCTCGTGACTCTGCTTGAAGCGGCAAGGCTGGGCCGTGGTCCCGGTACCTGCGACGGCGGACGTTCGGACATTCTGAGGAGGCTCCATGTTGAGGCACGCGCTTTCGGCGCTTTCAATTCATCTACTTGGAGGAGTGCTGATTGCCCAGGTGGGGCAATTTCTTGAGGCACCTCAATACGCCGCAGGAAAAAATCCTCAGGCGATAGCCGTCGGCGACTTCAACGGTGATGGGAAACCGGATATGGCGGTCGTGAACTCGTCCAGTAATACTGTAAGCATACTTTTGGGCAATGGCGACAACACCTTCCGGGCCAAGGTCGACTACGTTACCGGATCTACTCCTCAAGGAGTAGCCGTGGGAGATTTCAATGGCGACGGCTATCCAGACCTTGCCGTGACCAATTCCGCCAGCAACACGGTAAGCGTTCTGCTCGGTAATGGGAACGGAACATTTCAGGCCAAAGTGGATTACGCAACCGGCAACAAGCCCCAAGGGATTGCCGTGGGTGACTTCAATCGCGATGGAAAACTGGATTTGGTCGTCACCAATGCCATCGATGGAACGGTGGGTGTTCTGCTGGGCAACGGCAATGGCACCTTCAAGACGCAGGTCCTCTATATCACCGGCTTCAATCCTTACTCTGTCGTAGTGGGCGATTTCAACGGCGATGGCTTTTTGGACTTAGCTGTTGCGAATAACAATAACAATGACAGGGTGAGTTTGCTGATGGGGAAAGGAGATGGGACATTCCAGACACAAATCCAGTACTCAACCGGCGATACCCCAGTTTGGCTTACTGCAGCAGACCTCAACGGAGATGGAAAGCTCGATCTGGTGGTTGCTGATCAAAAAGGCGACACAGTCAGCGCACTGATTGGCAAGGGGGACGGATCTTTTGTAGCCAAAGTTGACTACCCCACTGCTGCTTTCCCAACGTCGGTGACAGTAGGCGATTTCAACGGTGACGGCTATCCAGACATTGCTGTAACGGCCGGCAATGGCAACACGATCAGCGTGCTGTTGGGAAACGGCGACGGCACTTTCCGGACCGCGATCGACTATGGCACAGGCGATATACCCTACGCGGTGGTTGCGGCAGATCTGAAGGGAGATCAGAAACTGGATCTGATCATTGCCAATTCCGGCGGCAGTAGTATCAGTGTGCTCGTCAGCAATGGGGACGGCAGTTTCCAGACCCGCGAGGACTACTCGGCCGGTACCAATCCAAATTCTGTTGCGACGGGAGACTTTAACGGGGACGGCGTTCCGGACCTGGCGGTCGCGACGAGCAACTGCCCAATCTATCCTGCGTGTGGTCCTGGGACGGTTTCTATCATTCTGGGCAACGGCGATGGCACCTTTCAGACGCCGGTTCATTATTCAACTGGGACCAATACCGATCCTTACGCCGTTGCCGTTGGCGACTTGAACGGGGACGGTAAGCTCGATTTGGCGGTGGTTAACTACGCGACCAATACAGTCGGTGTGATGTTGGGAGTTGGGGATGGTACGTTCCAAGCTCACGTCGACAACTCCGTAGGAAGTGAGCCTACCTCAGTTGCCATCGCTGATGTGAATGGTGACGGCAAGCCGGACCTGATTGTCTCGAACTTTCACAGCAATACAGTGAGCGTTCTCTTGGGAAACGGTAACGGCACCTTTAAGTCGGCTGTGAGTTATAACACCGGGAATGGTCCGATTTCCGTTGGTGTTGGAGATTTCAATGGGGACCACAAACTCGATCTGGTGGTCGTCAACGAGACCGACAACAATGCCAGCGTGTTGCTTGGCAACGGAAATGGCACGTTTCAAACCCAGGTGGCGTACCCGACCGGGGTCGGCGGCAATCCTCTATCGGTAACGGTTGGTGACTTTAATGGAGATAAAATCCTGGATTTAGCGGTAGCAGACTTCCACACTCAGCAGGTCAGCGTGCTTCTGGGAAATGGCGACGGTACCTTTCAAGCTGTGAGAGCGTATCCCACGGGCGCCAACCCATCGTCGGTGGTCACCGCCGATTTCAACGGCGATGGAAAACTGGACCTGGCATTGAGCAGCACTCCGTTGGGCAGTTCTGCGGGAAATCTGGTAAGCCTGCTTCTGGGCAACGGCGATGGCACATTCGCCGCGCCGACAGTATTCGGCACGGGTTCTCAAGCCTACTCGCTAGCCGTTGGAGACTTCAACGGAAGCGGAACATCTGACTTGGCGGTGGCGAACGGCGTCAGTAATACAGTTAGTGTGTTGCTGAACACGCAAGGCACCAAGATAACTATCGACTCGTCGAGCAATCCATCAGCGTACGGCCAATTAGTTACGTTTACGACGACGGTCGCGGCGAGCGTGTCCCAGGCGAGTGCGCCTACCGGTACGGTAACTCTGAAGAACGGAACCACAGTGCTCGGCTCGGGCGCTTTGGTGGCTGGATCATTTTCGGTGAGCACAACGAGTCTGCCGAAGGGGACGGATTCGATATCTGCGGTCTACTCCGGCGACAAAAATTTCCAGGCACACACGTTCGCCGTGACGCAGACGGTTCAGGGAGTCGAGACCAGCACAGTTCTGATCTCCTCCGTGAATCCTTCTGGTATAGGACAGTCGGTGACTTTTACGGCCACCGTCAGTTCCTCTACGACCGGAACTCCGACAGGTACGATTACATTCTTCGACGGAACAACCGCACTCGACACCTCAGCCGTCAATGCCGGTGGGGTAGCCACATTCACGACTTCGACGCTATCCCCTGGCAAACACAACCTCACCGCTGTCTATAACGGAGACACCAACTTTGGCGTTAGCACATCGCCTGTCCTGAGTCAGGCAGTACAAAAGACGAGCAGCGCCACGCTGTTAAAGTCCAGTTCCAATTCAGCCGGGCTGACGTTAACTGCTACGGTAAGCCCCGGTACGACAGGGACACCTACTGGCACCGTGAATTTTATGGACGGCGCAACTCAAGTAGGCAGCTCTACTCTGAATGGAAGCGGAGTTGCCGCATTTGCGACGTCATCGTTCACCGCAGGGACACACCACCTCACCGCCGTCTACGATGGTGATAGCAACTTCAACCCCAGCACATCGAGTGTTGTGAGCGTTGCTGCAGACTTCAGTCTTTCCGCCTCTAGTCTTTCACCATCCTCTGTCTCACCCGGGCAGTCCGCCACTTCTACGATTACGATCACGCCCTCGAACGGATTCAACGCGGCGGGAGTCAAGTTTGCCTGCAGCATCGCTCCTTCGGCCAGCCCGGCCGCCGCTTGCTCGATCAGCGCTATTTCCGTGACGAATGGCGCAGGTTTGGCAACGGCGACCGTTTCTACCGTTGGATCCTCAGCAGCGCTGGTACCCGGCGTTGGAATACATTCGTCCGGAATGCTACTTGCGTTCTGTCTCGTAATCCCCGCGATATTCCTGGGAATGTCTGTAAGCGGCGCAGAGCAGCGGAGAAAGTTGTTGTCGTTCGGTGTCGTCTTCCTGGTGCTCGGAGGTTGTGTATTCCAGCTAGCGTGTGGAGGTGGCGGAAGTGCCGCAACTGGAGGCGGCCAGACTGGTACTCCCGCGGGCGCGTACACCATCACCATTACCGGCAGCGCCAATGGAGTGCAGCACAATACCTCCGTCAACCTCACCGTGAAATGAGCCACGTGTCGCAGTCAAAAATGTATACTGCCCACGATGCCCAATCAGACGCTCGCCGCCTCAGCCATGAAAGATCCGCTCACTTGGCTCTACCCGCCCATCGAGCCGTATCGCACGGGCAAACTGAAGGTCTCACCGGTCCATGAGATCTATTTCGAGGAAAGCGGGAACCCATCCGGCAAGCCCGTGATTTTTCTGCACGGAGGTCCCGGCGGCGGCTCCGATCCAAAACAGCGACGCTTTTTCCATCCCGAAAAGTACCGCATCATCAATTTCGACCAGCGCGGTTGCGGCAAGAGCACGCCCTACGCGTCTCTGGAAGCGAACACTACATGGGACCTTGTCGACGACATCGAAAAAATCCGCGAGCATCTCGGCATTGAACGCTGGCAGGTATTTGGCGGATCCTGGGGGTCTACGCTCGCCCTCGCCTATTCTCAAACTCATCCCCAGCGAGTGACCGAACTCATCCTGCGCGGCATTTTTCTTCTTCGCAAGCAGGAAATCGACTGGTTCTATCAGCGTGGCGCTTCGATCCTGTATCCGGATGCCTGGGAGCCATACCTCGCCCACATTCCTGCGGGCGAGCGCAGCGATCTGCTTACTGCCTACTGCCAGAGATTAACCAGTAATGATCCGGCCGTGCGACTCGCTGCCGCGAAAATCTGGAGCGGATGGGAAGGAGCCACCTCTAAGCTTTTGCCCGACTCGGACTTCACCAGCCACTACGAAGAAGACGAGTTCGCCCTCGCCTTCGCGCGTATCGAGGTCCACTACTTCTTTAACAAAGGCTTCTTCGAAAGCGACGACCAACTGCTGCGCAACGCCTCACGCATCCGTCACATCCCCGGGGTCATCGTGCAGGGCCGATATGATGTTGTCTGTCCCATGGAAAGCGCGTGGGCGCTGCACCGTGCGTGGCCCGAAGCCGACCTCATCATCACCCCAGATAGCGGGCACAGCGCTTTCGACCCTCCGAACAGTCGCGCCCTGGTCGCTGCGACCGACAAATTCGCAGGCTAGGTACTCGAGCGTCTACTCTCGATAGACCGCCAGCAATGTTTCAATATTAAATCGCTGTAAATCTAGGAGGCACTATGAGCGAACACTATCATGATGTCGCGGATCTGCGATTTCTAAAGGAAATGGGCAAACTAGCGCCCACGGAATTCAATGCGTGGCTCAATCTGGACAAAATTGTTGGCCGGGACGAGGGTGCGATTCCACGGAAATATCGCGAGCTGATTGCATTGGGTGTTGCTTTTACGACGCAATGTCCGTATTGCATTGAAGTACACGTAAAAGCAGCGAAGGCCGCCGGGGCATCTCGCGAGGAGATCACCGAAAGCGCGCTGATCGCTGCTGCATTGCGCGCGGGGGGAGCGGCGACGCACGGAGCTATGGCGTTGAAGTTCTACGACCAAGCCTGAATTGCAATGGGAAATGAAAAGTGAATCTCATCGTGGGAAATGCTCGGGTTCGACGGCGGAAGTGGATGAATGCATATCGAAAATAAGACGGCTTTCGTTGCCGATTCCGACCCCCAGATCGACTTCTTCCCAGACTTCAAGCATCCGACGGTTCACGTAGAACAGGAAGATCAAGGCCAGAGCGCCGTGCGCCCCCCCAGCGCGCTCTCGCGTTGACAGAGCCATTGCCGCCGTGAGACTTCTGGAGTTTCCGCAACATTTTGTTTGAACGCGAAATGCCGATCCTTATTCTGTTCTCATTCCGTCAAGTTCCCCTACCGCATTCGAAGAGCCTGCTACTGCTGGTATGTCTTGCGTTGGCTTGGTTCGTGCCGCGTCTTGGCGATCGCATCTTCCGTGGGATCGAAATACGTGTAGTTCGGCTTGCCAGCCATAAGGGTCTGGTGATCGCCGGGATCGCCATAGCGGTGGTCTTGCTGCGTCTGTCGCTGCTCGGACTTATTCCGGTTCCTGTCCCGGCGATCCACGACGAGTTCGGATATTTGCTGTCAGCAGACACATTCGTGCATGGCCGATTGACGAACCCACCTCATCCCATGTGGCTTTTCCTCGATACCTTTCAGGTGAACCAAAGGCCAACGTACATGTCGCGATATCCTCCCGCACAAGGAGCGGTAATGGCAATAGGCCAGTTGCTCGGACATCCTTGGATTGGAGTCCTGCTGAGCGTAGCGGCAATGTGTGCGGCTGTTCTGTGGGCGTTGCAAGCGTGGTTACCACCGGCGTGGGCGCTGCTCGGTGCAGGACTGGTGGCTCTGCGAATCGGAACTTTTAACTATTGGACGAACAGTTATTACGGAGGAGCGGTGGCCGCGATCGGCGGCGCACTGGTCATTGGAGCCCTCCCGCGAATCAAGAGAGACCAACGTCCACGCGATGCCTGGTGGCTGGGTCTAGGCATCGCAATTCTCGCGAACAGCCGGCCGTTCGAAGGATTCGTTTTTTGTCTGCCCGTTGCAATCGCGCTCGGCGTGTGGCTGTTTCGAAGCCACACTCCTTCGTGGCGAATGACCGCGAAACGAATTCTCCTTCCCATCGGGATCTGCCTGCTCGTCACCGGCGCATTCATGGCTTACTACAACTGGAGGCTAACGGGGAACGCTTTGCTTCAGCCGCTGGTCCTTAACCAGAGAACGTATTTTCGCGGTCAGCCGGTTTTCATTTGGCAAAAGAAGTTGCCTCCGATGCACACCATCAATCCTCAATTCGATTCTTACTACAACATTTTCCCCGGCGATTTTGATGGGACATGGCGCGGCCTGTTGTTGGTCACCTGGAAAAAGATCGTCAAGTTCCACGACTTCTTCCTGTTTACTGAGCCGGCGTTGCTTGTCCCGCTGCTCTTGCTCCCGTGGCTGCTGCGACAAGGGAAGAGGGGATTTCTTGTCGCGCACGCGGCAATTTGTCTCACTGTCATCGCGATTGTTGTTCGGGTGGCGCCCACTTATACGATTGCGGTTGTATCAACATTGCCACTGCTGGGACTCCTGTGGTTACTGCGGGACGCCGACGTTCAATTCGTGGTGATTGAGCTCATCGTCTGCTTTATGGGTCTGCTGCTGGTCATCGCCTTTCTGGAGCACTATGCGGCGCCGCTGCTGGCAGCGTTCTTTATGCTCCTGATGCAGGCGATTCGATATCTTCGAAGCTGGAAGCATCGCGGGCGACCGGCGGGACTTGCGCTCTCACGCGTCGTGGTTCTGTTCGTAGTGGGGACTGTTCCGGCTCTCATCGCACAGGAGATTCGTCACCCCGGCTCGGTTCCTCCAGTCACGCGACCTTGGAGTCTAGCCCGAGCGCAAGCAGAAGCGAAGCTCGAGGCCATGCCTGGGCAGCATCTGGTGATCGTGCGCTATTCGCCGCAGCACGACTACAACGCGGAAAGTGTCTACAACCTGGCAGATATCGATCATGCCAAGGTCGTTTGGGCACGCGAACTTCCAGGCGTTGATATGCAACCGTTACTGGACTATTTTGCCGGCCGGCATGTCTGGCTGATGGAGCCCGACAGTTCCCCTGAACTCGTGCCTTATCCTTCGCAGAAGACGAGCGATCACTCGTTAAGGGCAAAGTGAGCCCGTGAGGCGGTCCGTCGATATTGGTTTGATCTGCCATACGTCGAGGGATCGCAATTCGGCGTTACCTTCAAGGCTCAAGCGAATCGGACCAGTTAGTTTCTGATAGACGCGAGCAGTCAAGGCGGTTGCCCCGTTGGCGAAGATTTCGAGGACCGATCCGTCGAGAAATATTTGAAGCTGAATCGGCGCGCCGGGACGTCCCGGAATCGGCGCAGTGATGGCGTTGACCTGTAGTTCACGACTGTGGTTTTTATTCGTGAATGAAAGGGCAGCGAAGCCTTCCGAATCGGACCGCAGGCGGATCGCGAAATCGTCGGTGGTCGGATGTAGTTCGAGTTGCAGTTCGGCGCAAAGATCTTGGATGCGGAGTTCGTTCAGCACGCGAGCCCGAACGCCCGCGCTCTCATTAAAATTAATTTGCGTGTGAACCGTGCGCAGGCGGCGCGCCGTCTCAATCACTTGCGTTTGTAATTCTCCATTTCTGCTCAGCGAGACCGTTCGCGGTAACGACATCACGCCAGCCCATCCGGCGGCGATAAGGTCGGCATCCGGGCGAGACTCCGGGATCCATCCCCACAGAATACGAGTTCCGTAGCGATCGAGCATGGTCTTGGCAGCGTAGTACGAACCCCAGTCGACAAGCCCTTCTTTTTCGGGCGTGAATAGTTGGTTCGCGTAGGTGCCGACTTTCCAGTGAACCTTGCCCATGGTTGAGATGAGCAGCACGTGCTTGTCGGCGAGCGGAAAGAAGTCGGGGCATTCCCACATGTAGCCGGTATCCACAGGGTTGGCCCCATCTTTACCGCTGGGTGTGCCTTGAACCAGCGGGTGCAGGTACGTCCAATGACGAAGGTCCGGAGAAGAATAAAGAAGGATCGCGCCACCTTTATTCCGAATGCCGGAGCCGAGAGCCAGCATCCAGTTTTCGCCTTCTCGCCAGAGCATGGGATCGCGGAACCCAGTCACGTCGAGGCCCGGTGGCGGAGCGGCGATCACCGGAGATAGCAACTTTTTCCATCTACGCAGGTCATCGTCTTCTGCGACGGCAAGGCATTGCGTCTCGCGCCAGGTATGCGTGCCGTCCCGAAGAGTCGCATCGCTTCCAGAAGGAGGCGTTACGCCCGTGTAGATGACGGTGGGGATTCCATTATCGAGAACCGCGCTGCCACTGAAGACTCCATCTTGGTCAGGACCACCTGGAGTTGGCGACAGGGCGATGGGTTCGTGATGCCAATGCAACATATCGGGACTCGTGGCATGCGCCCAATGCATATTTCCCCATGTTGCGCCCTGCGGATTGTACTGATGGAACATGTGATAGCGTCCGCGGAAATAAATGGGACCATTGGGATCATTCATCCAGTTGTGAGAGGGCAGAAGATGATATTGCGGACGAAGAGGATCCGAGGCCAGCTTGCGGCAGAGCGCCTCTGTCGCGTAGTCCTTTGCAACAGGCGGCTTTGCAACGCGCGCTGTTGGAGGAGGGAAGACGCGAGCCGAGACGGATTCGGCCGCAGCAGCGGTCGATAAAAGCTGTAAGAACGCTCGCCGACTAAGCGACATGAACTGGCCCTATCGTGGCGAAAATAAACCGATGCATCGCCTCAGTGATATCACACCCAGGCCGAAATGGGAGTTGGATATAATCGGTGAAACAAGTCCTGCAATTCACCGTGCTTCCGTCCTCTTTCAAGCTGCCGCACAAATCGCCGCACAAGCTGGCGCTCTCGGCAATTTCTGTCTTCCTCGCTATTTCAATCGCCGTCGCCGCACAGACAACCAGCAAGCCCGTAAAAGCAGGATCGGCCGAACAGTCGGCGCTGCGCCTCGGCCAGGAAGCACTAGCCAAGGGTGACGTCGCACGCGCCCGAACAGAATTTGAAAAAGCGGTGCGCATGGCTCCCAAGGATGCGGAAGCGCAGTCGGCCTTGGGTTGGGTTCTAGCACAGCAAGGTGATGCGGATGGAGCTGCATCGCATCTCCGGACTGCGATCCAGTTGAAGCCAAACTTCGTCGAGCCACGCTTGACGCTGGCGGGCGTTCTCATGCAGCAGGGAAACATTGCCGAGGCCGAGCAAGAAGCACGCGCGGCGATCAAGATCGCTCCGAACAACGCTGAGGCGCATCGCATGCTGGCGAAGGTGCTGAGCCAATCCCACAGCGATGAAGCTGTCGCAGAGATGCGCCGGGCGACGGAGTTGGCTCCGCAACGCCCAGATCTGCACGATGAGTTAGGAACGATTCTGGCACAGCGCAATGATTTCGCTTCGGCCGAAACTGCGTTCAATGGCGCATTGCGGCTCCAGCCCAACTACGAGCCGGCGCATTTTCATCTGGGCGCAATTTTCTTGCAGAGACAAAATTTGGAGGATGCGGCAACTGAGTTGTCCAAGGCCGTCGAATTGAATCCACAGGATGTGACCGCCCACTACTACCTCGCTAAGACGCTCACGGCAAAGTCGGAGAATGCTGAAGCCGTTGCCGAGTTGCAGAAAGCGGCGGAACTTCGTCCGGACTGGTTCGATTTGCAAGTGGAACTAGGGATTGCCAGCCAGCGCGCAGGAAATTTCGATGCCGCTCAAAAAGCGTTTCAGCAGGCAATCAGGCTGAATCCCAGAGACGCTGACATTTACAACGATCTGGGGCTACTCCAGGTGCAAAAGGGGGACGCCGGGAACGCGATCCCAACATTTCAGCAAGCCGTCCAGCTGAGGCCCCAGGATGGATCTCTGCGCGGAAATCTAGCCATCGCGTATCTGCAACTGGCCAACTTCGACGCAGCTGCTGCGGAATTAGAAACTGCGCTCAAGATCGCTCCTGCCAATGCAACTCTCCATTACGATCTGGGGCTGGCATACAAGTTAAAGGACCAGCTCGACAAGGCCGAGCAACAGTTTCAAGAGGCGATACGGTTGCAACCGGATTTGGCGGATGCACACTATACCCTGGGCGTTTTGCTATGGCAGCGAGGGGAGTTCGACAAGGCCGCCGCTGAGTTGCACGATGCGATCGCCCACCAGCCGAACTATGCGGAAGCGCATTACACCTTGGGGACAATCCTTAAACAGCAAGGAAAATTGCAGGATTCTGCAGGGGAGTTGCGCGAAGCGATCCGCCTGCAGCCGGATTTCGCGGGAGCGCACACAACTCTGGCCGGAGTGTTACGGCAGTTGGGCGATGCGCAAGGTGCGGCTGAGGAAGCAAAGGAAGGCGCCAAGATCGCGGCCTCAGTGAATAACTTGCAGGCAGCGACGGTCTCCACCAACTCGGGCAAGCGACTCCTGAGCGCTGGCGATCTCGAGGGGGCGATTGCGCAATTCCGGTCCGCAATCCGCTCTGAGCCAAAGTATGCGGCGGCGCACTACGAATTGGGCGTGGCCCTGCAGCAAAGCGGTCAGAAAGATGAAGCGAAAAAAGAGTTTCAGAAAGCCGCTGAATTGGATCCCAAGCTTAGTGTTCCGGGAAAATAGGCAACATTGACCCCAGCCAACATCAACCGTCTGCAGTTCGCGAGCTGATTTTCAATAACGATCTACTTGGCGCGGCTGCGCACCGAAATCAGTTCGGTGGTCACCGGCACGCCGTGAGCGATCCTGACATGCAGCAGTGCTTCAAACGGTTTTAGATCAGCAGGCTTCGACACCTTCAGACGCGCCAATAAGTCCTTGATCGAATCCTCGCGGCATACGTACTCCACGGCAGCCTGGGTTCCGAAGGTCGAATTTCCCGCTAATATAAGGATAGAGCGGGAGGGGTCCAGCCCTGGAAGCAAGCTCACCACCGCATAATCCTCAACGGTCGGCTGATTGGCCGGCGTTGCCAGAAACAACTTCGGTTCGCCAGCTAAGGGATGAACATTTAACACCGCAAGATCGCCTGTGCGAGGACCGGAGTCAAGCCGTTTGAATATGAACTCCTGCGTCCCAGGCAGATCGACCAAAGTCAGGTTCTCAGAAGGGGATCCGACAAAAATAAGGTCGTTGTTCTTTGCGTCATCCAGGGAGAAGAGCGCTCCTCGTTTCACCCGGAGAGGCCGGTTCAGCGTGCCGAAGACACGATCCAATTGATGGATGGCGAGTACTTCTCCTACGCCCGTGTAGTGATCGAGGATAAAAGCATGACTGTCCGATGCGGGGTTGAAGTAGCGCATCCCGGTCTCCGGACGTCCGACAAAACTGCCATTGCTGAAAATCACCCAAGGCTGCTGCGGACCGGTTACAAAGCGATTCCAGAAGATTTGGTATACCGCTGGTACCGGTGTCGCCACGGTGATATGCGTTGCGGTGCGCTGCGAAAGCAAGATGGCACTTAGCGTGAACGAACACACCAACAGCACCGACAGCACAACCACGGCCACCGGCCAGCGACGATCCAGCGCAGTGACTTCGACTTTGTTGTCGTCCGACGCTGGAATCAGCGCCGGCGTCGGCCCTATCCCGGGCTTCGATCGCAAATGAAAAGTCAGGGTGTACGAGCCCTTGGGGATCTCGACAATGATGGGGTCGTCTAGTCCCTCGTGTGTGTAGTACTCGGCGAGTTTTACCCGCAACCGTCCCGCCTGAACGCGCACTGTCGAGTCGCTCTGGGGGTCGAATCCAAGCGGTCGCCCCAGAACCTCGGTGGCGATTTGATATTCCTTCAGAGCCACACCCGGATGATCGAGCGAATGTTCAGCGAGGTAGCGCAGGAGCTTGCAGAGCGATTCCGAGGAGTGGAGGCTATGGCTTTTTGTAAGCCTCTCTATTTGTTGGAAGCATTGATCGCGACCGAGCGTGAAACTTTGTGTTACGGCCATATAACCCGAGAGGTAACAGCCTACCTATCTTACTGTGCGGGTAGAACTTCGTTCCCGTAACAGTATCAAACCTAGTGAAACTTAATCCAGCTAATTGTTTTGTATTACGACTGCTCCCTATTCCGTCAAGTACTCCATCTGCATTTCTGGGGCAATCGGTTTTTTGGGAAAGAGTTCATTTTTGGGAAAGAGTTCGAGGAGGAAGTTCATGAAACGGTCTCTGTGGGTGGCTGTTGCAATTTCATGTCTATTATGCAGCTTTTGGGTGCCTGCGGCGGTAGGCCAAGCGGTCTACGGAAGCATCTTGGGCACTGTGACGGACCCGTCCGGGGCAGCGGTCAGCGGGGCGAAGGTGACGGTCACCAGCGAAACTAAGAACGTATCAACCACAGAGACGACCAATGACAGCGGCAACTACGCCGTGACGCACTTGATTCCCGATGTCTACTCGGTTCGTATCGAAGGGCAGGGCTTTAAGACGATCGAGTACAAGGACATCCAAGTTTCGGCTGATACCGGGGCGCGCGTCGACGGACAATTTCAAGTCGGCTCAGCTAGCGAGCAGGTCGAAGTGACGGCGGAAGCGCCGCAATTGAAGACGGATCGCGCCGACGTCTCCATCGAATTTAATCAAAGGGCGGTTGAAGATGCGCCGATTTTGAACCGGAACTTTACCTCTTTTGAGTTGCTCTCCCCCGGTACCCAGAAACTTGTGGGATGGAGCCATGCCGCCACCGAAAACCCACAGGGTGGCCAGCAGATTTTCGTGAATGGTCAGCACTTTAGCGGCACAGCGTTCGAGTTGGACGGAACTGATAATCAGGATCCGATCCTCGGCATCATCGTAGTGAACCCTAATCTCGACGCGATCCAGGAAACGAAGATCACTCTTGGGAACTTTGACGCCGAGTTTGGAAAAGCTGTGGCTGGCGTAGTAACAGTGCAGACGAAATCGGGCAGCAATGATATCCACGGCAGCGGATTTTGGTACCGGCGCACGGACGCAACAGCTGCCCGGGATCCATTCACGCAGTACAACCCAGATCCCGTCACTAGACGCCTGATCCCGTCTTCACGGTGGCAGCAGTTCGGCGGAACGATCGGCGGCCCGATCATCAAGAACAAGTTGTTCTTTTTCGGAGATTATCAGACGACCCGCCAAAAGAATGGCATCAGCAACCAGGAAACCATTCCAACTGCGCTTGCGAAAAGCACCTGCGTGGTCGGCGGAACATTCTGCAACTTGAGCGATTACGCTTCGATTATCGCTGGTAACGGAAGTCCATTCATTTACAACCCGGCGACCGGCGCGGCAGATGGCAGCGGACGATCCGTCTTCTGCGGACCGCTGGGCGTGGTCACGCAAGCGGCCTGCACCGGATCGACAAGTGGGACAGCGAATCAGTATTTGATTCCGATCAGCTATCTCTCGCCCGCAGCAATGAAGATGCTGGCGGCCTTCCCAAATCCGACGAACAACGGCACCTGCGCTGTCTCCGGAACAACCGGTTGCTTGAATAACTTCGTGGGCGCCGGTGCTGGCCCTTACAACCAAAATAGCTTTGACACGCGAATCGACTTTGCTGCAAGCCAGACCCTGAGCCTGTTCGGCCGCTTCAGCTTGAACCGCTTTACCCTGTCTGGCGCGCCCAGCCTGGGAGCCGTCGGCGGAGTTGGATTTGGTCCCGGAGGTCTGGCCGGAAGTTCCAACGTGCACAACTACAGTCTCGCAGTCGGTGCCACGAAGACGTTCAGCTCGAGTCTGCTTGGTGACTTCCGTTTTGGCTTCTTCCAGTACAACCCAATGACGAACAAGCCGGATGCCGGCAAGGCTGCGATGACTGCGTTCGGCATTCCCAATGCCAATTTCGGTGACAATTTCACCTCCGGCTTGGGCGAGTTCGACATGCAGAATTCGAGTGGCAACAATACCAGCAACAACCTGTCGAATTTCGGCGACGGTCTGGGCGTTGCCCGCTGCAATTGCCCGCTCATCGAGAAGGAACGGCAGTACCAATTCGTGGGCAATGTCACGAAGATGAAGGGAAACCACCAATTTAAGTTCGGTGCGGATATCCGCTACGCGCAAAACCTGCGCGTTCCAAGCGATTCCAACCGGACCGGCGTCTATGCCTTCAGCAGCGGCGTTACAGGCGATGCCGGCTCCGGTGGTCTGGATCTGGCGACATTCCTGCTAGGCGACCCAAGCAACCTCAGCCGATACGTGAGCACCAGCGTGAATGCGGCCGAGCGTCAGCATCGCATGTTCTACTACGGGCAGGACACATGGCGCGTCACTCCCAAATTCACTTTCAATTATGGCCTCCGATGGGAGGTCTATTTCCCAGAGTACGTGAATGGTAAAGACAACGGTGGATTCGCCAACATCGTGCAAGGCGTGGTTCGCGTTGGCGGCGAAGCCGGAATCGGACTCAACGGAAACATCAACAACAAATGGAGCTATTTCGCTCCACGGATCGGAGCAGCCTATCAGCTCAACCAGAAAACCGTGGTCCGTATGGGCTATGGCCGAAGCTACGACATGGGAGTGTTTGGATCGAATTTCGGGCACGCAGTAACTCAGAACTTGCCCGTATTGGCAAGCCAACTGGTGCAGCCGGCGGAGACGAATCGATTTGCAGCCTTCTCACTGGATGCTGGTCCGCCCATCTTCACATTCCCGGCGATTCCCGCGAGCGGATTGTTCCCTCTGGCTGGTCCGCAGTGCTACCAGTCAGGCACTCTCGCGAACAAATTGCCTTCCGGACAAAGCTGCACCCAACCGCATATCCGTCCGACCTACCAACGATTGCCAACTCTGGACTCGTGGAACGCCACAGTTCAGCGCCAGCTTGATCCCAACACTTCGCTCGAGGTCGCTTACATCGGAAATAAAGGGACCAACGGATTTGCCGGAGACGGCAATACCTACAACATCAATCAACCCTCAATCGTAGGATTCTGTGCCAATGCGGCATGCACGGCCACATCGGCCCAAGCCCCGCGACGTCCTTTCTACAACAAGTTCACGTACCCAGGGATCATCGACCCGACAACTGGTTTGCCGCTGCAATGCTGTTCGACGGACCAAGGCAACTATCTGGGCAACGACGCGAGCAGCATCTACAATGCCCTGCAAATCAAGGTTGATCGGCGCTTCTCCCATGGTCTGCAACTGCTCACGCACTATACGTTTGCGCACGCGAACAAATACGATAGCAATTACTACGCGAATAGCCACCCCATCGCTTACGGGCCTGACGACCAAGTCAGAAATCACGTTTGGGTCACAAGCGCTGTCTACGCTTTGCCATTTGGAAAAGGGCAGAGCTTCGCCGGTAATTCGGGACGTGCTGAGGATCTCATAGTCGGAGGGTGGCAGATTAGCGAAACCACCAACTGGAGTAGCGGCCTGCCGTGGACGCCGAGCTTCAATGAGTGCGGCCCAGAAGAAGACGTAGGCGTTTGCCGTCCCAATCGAGGCTCCGGCTCATTCCCCCTCGGTGCTGGTTCGTTGCAGCATCCTTCAAGCGGTGGACCGTACATTCAGTACTTCACTCCTGTGCCGGATATCGTAGGCGTTTCGAGTGGACCGTTCCTCGATCCCGGGAAGGGAGCTCTCGGCAGTTACGGTGTGAATAGCCTGCGCGGTCCACGAGCGTTCTACGCGGATGCAGCCTTAATGAAGAACTTTTCAATCACCGAACGCGTGAAGGCGCAATTCCGCATGGACGCGTTCAACCTGTTCAACCACCCAGTGCTTGGCTTTAATGCCAACCAGAGCGGGTCCGGTCAGTGTATCGACTGCGCCGGCAATGGTCGCATCACAGACATCGAGGCTGACTCTTCGCCAGGTTCGACCACTGGTATGCGCCAGCTTGAGTTCGCTTTGAAGTTCTCGTTCTAGAACTGGTCGGATTCTCACAGAGGGATTCCTTCGGGAGTCCCTCTTTTTAATGCCGAGCGTGCAATTCCGTAAACGTTTCCGATTTACACTCGGGTCTAGTCATGAAGAAGAGAGTCGTGGGATTGGGCGAAGTGTTGTGGGACCTGCTGCCGCACGGTGCGTGTCTTGGAGGGGCGCCGGCGAACTTCGCTTACATCACCACGCTGATGGGTGACCAGGGAATCGTCGCCAGTTGTGTGGGTGAGGATTCACGAGGCATCGATGCTCTCCGGCGACTGGAAGAACTGGGGCTCGATATTGACCACGTGCAGACCGATCGGGAACATCCAACTGGAACTGTTAACGTGGAACTCGATACCGGTGGGCAGGCACAGTTCGAGATTGCGCAGCCCGTAGCGTGGGACTTCCTGCGCTGGACGCTTGACTGGGAACGTCTGGCC
Source organism: Terriglobia bacterium (assembly GCA_963823085.1). GTDB lineage: Bacteria > Acidobacteriota > Terriglobia > Terriglobales > Acidobacteriaceae > Sulfotelmatobacter. The sequence goes on from CAWGKF010000020.1 coordinate 26,595, forward strand.
CAAAGTGCGGACGCAGTTTGCTTCGGTTCTCTGGCTCAACGCTCCGAGACCAGCCGCTGCACGATCGGGAAATTTCTAACAACAACTTCGGCCGAAACGGTGAAGGTGTTCGATGTCAACCTGCGGCAGTCCTATTATTCGCGGGGTATTTTGGCGGAGTCGATGAAACTGGCCGACATCGTCAAATTCAACGAAGACGAACTTCCGAAGATCATGCGCCTGTACGAGTTTCCTCATAAGGACGAACGCAACTCCGCTCATCGGCTCATGAAGGAGTTTGACCTCGAGATTGTTTGCGTGACCCGTGGCGGCAATGGCAGTCTTCTGGTGCGTGGTGACGAGGCGAATGAGCATCGCGGCTTCAAGGTCCGAGTCGCAGATACCGTCGGATCGGGAGATGCTTTCACCGCCGGCCTGGTACACGAATATCTTCACGGCGCTTCTCTGAATTTAATGAACGAAGTGGCGAACCTGGTCGGAGCATGGGTGGCCAGCGAAGTCGGCGCCATGCCCACTCCCAAGCGTGGAGCGTTGGAGCATTCTCTGGCGGAAATTCGATAAACTTCGAGTCCTTAGAAGTTAGTTTCTTCGAAACGGCCCTCCTCGGAAACACTCTCTTGCGAAATAGTACGAAATATTGTTTTTACTTTCGTTATACTGTTGGCGTTCGCGAGAGGGAACTATGAAACGCACTGCAGCCAGAGTTTCTATCCCGAAGTCTTTTCTTTTCCTTTCTGCACTCATTCTCCTCTTGGTTGGAATGGTCAGTTGTTCCAAGCATGCGGAGACGCCGAAGCCGGCTCCCTCGCAACCTTCGGCCATCAAAGTAGAGGTGCGTGATGGCGGTCCGATCATCGTAACCACGAGCACGGCGGAGTTTAAGATTCTCCCCTCTGGCTTCGTGCAGGCGACGCTGTTGAAGGATGGTCGACGTCTGACTCTCGACGAGCCGGGCGTGGGATCGACTGGCGGCAGCGACTCAATCATTCACGAAGGAAAGGAACTCGATTTCATTCCGGGCTTCGGACAGGCGAAAGTGGTGGAAGCGACCGGGAAACTTGGCCGCGGGAAGCGCGTCGAGATCCCGGCGAAACCTCTGGCCGCGTCGGGGATTCCGATCGAGCGCGCGCTGGTGCTTGAGGCCTACGATGATTTCCCCAATCTCGCCTTGGTAAGTTCTACCTACAAGAACGCAGGAACATCGGATTTCAAACTCGATCAGGTGCTGATGCAGGAGCACCGCTTCAACGCGAAACAGGTTGATCCAAATGCGCAGCCCTACGACATGTGGTCGTTTCAGGGATCGAGCTATGACTGGGGCGAAGAAGACACATTCAAACTCAAGCGGACTTCAGCGCTGCCCAATGCAATGGGAGAAAACGTGAAAGGTGGCTATGGTGGCGGCATTCCGGTGGTCGCGTTCTGGACGGCCTCCGTCGGTGAGGCCATCGGACACGTCGAAACTCTGCCGTGGACGTTATCCATTCCAGTGAAGGTCGAAAGCGATGGACGAGTCGGGGCGCAGATTGAGATTCCAAACAATTCCGTTCTGAAGCCGGGCGAAAGTTATTCCACGCCGCGCAGTTTTGTCGCGGTTTACAGCGGAGATTTCTACGAACCGCTGCGCATGTGGTCGAGCGTTCTGCAGAAAGAAGGCTGGGATATCCCTAAGCCGTCGAACGAAGCCTACAACGTGAGCTGGTGCGGCTGGGGATACGAGTTCAACGTTACGCCGAAACAAATGTTGGGCACGGTCCCGAAGCTAAAAGAGATGGGTATCAAGTGGGCGACCCTCGACGATCGCTGGTTCGACACCTATGGCGACTGGAATCCACGCAAAGATACGTTCCCCGCTGATTCGATCAAGCAGATGGTCGATGACTTCCACAAGCAGGGAATGCTGGCCCAGTTGTGGTGGCTCCCACTGGGCGTGGAGGACGGCCAGGGTAAATACGAATCGCATAAATATGCGATGTCGAAGGTCGTGCAGGAACACCCCGAGTGGCTGATCCTCGACAAAAACGGCAAGCATGCTCGCATGACGCGCGATCTGGCCGTCCTGGATCCGTCGTTGCCGGAAGTGCATGCCTATTACAAGCAGCTCACAGAGAAGTTCATTCGTGACTGGGGATTCGATGGGTCGAAGCTAGACAATATTTACAGTGTTCCAGCGTGTTACAACCCCGCGCATCATCACAAGTCGCCGCAGGAATCTGTCAACGCGATGGGCGAGGTATACAAAGTTATCTTCGAGACGAGCCGCGCACTCAAGCCCGAGAGCGTAACTCAGGCGTGTCCGTGCGGGACGACCCCATCGCTGGCGTGGCTGCCGTTCATCGATCAGGCGGTGACAGCTGATCCGGTCGGAGGGGTGCAGGTACGGCGCCGGATCAAGATGTACAAGGCTTTGCTCGGGCCGGAGTCCGCGGTCTATGGAGATCACGTCGAGCTTTCAGAGATGACGCCGCTCGGGCACGGAAATTGGAGCGAGCACGGTTCCGATTTCGCCTCGACCGTCGGAACTGGCGGAGTTCCGGGAACAAAGTTCGTGTGGCCGGACCCAGGTCCGAAGTTCAAGCCCGTCGCCCTGACCAGCGAGAAGGAAGAGCACTGGAAGAAGTGGCTCGCTCTGTATAACGAAAGGATGCTGTCCAAGGGCAACTTTCTCGATCTCTACGTGTACGGCTACGACAACCCCGAAGCTTATGCGATCGCCAAAGACGGCAAGATGTATTACGCGTTTTTCTCGGACGATAACAAGCCCTTCTCAGGAGAAGTGGAACTGCGCGGGTTGAAGCCGGGAACATACAGCGTGCTCGACTATGTCGATGGAAAAGATTTAGGCACGGTGCAGGCGGAACAAGAGAAGGCGCCTCGTCTGAAGACTGAGTTCCAAAAACATTTGCTGCTGGAAGTGAGCGCGAAGTAGACTGCGAATTGACGTTTGCCGAACGTAGATTTGTAGTTGTTGCTCAGCGATGTTTCAAGAATTGCTCACGGTGGGCAACATCGCGAAACGCTTCCGTGCCGCCGGGGCGTGTTGTAGAGAGCGCTCCTGCGCGGTTGCCGCTTGCCACGCAGGTCTGCAGGTCCGAGCCGCGCACATATTCGTGCAGAAATCCGGCATCAAAGCTGTCGCCGGCTCCGACTGTATCGATGGCAACGACTTGCATGGGGGGACCCACCACGCGTTCTTTTCCTCGCTGTGCGAGAGCGCCTTTGCGCCCTCGTTTCACCACAAGCAGCGGCACCATCTCAGATAGCTTGCGGATCGCGGCTTCCAGATCATCCGTGCCTGCCACTTTGCAGGCTTCGCGTTCGTTGGGAAGAAACACATCGACGTACCCTAGGATTTCCCGCAGTCCGCCTTCCCATCGATCATCGGGATCGTCGTTTGTATCGAGAGAAATCGTAAGCCCCTTCGATTTCAAATGCTGAAACAGTTCGCCGACTCGTGGGCGCAACCCGCACTGCAAGTAGTAAGAAGAAAAATGAAAGTGTCGCGAGTCCGCGAGGTAAGCCAGATCGAGATCGTCCCAGTTCATCTCGGCGATGGTCCCCATGTACGTCAGGATGTTTCGCCACGCTTCATGGTGAAGAATCACGGTAAGTCCGGTCGTGGTCGCTCCGCTCACGCGCCGCACGAGAGAAACGTCCACGCCTCCGTGCTTGAGACGTTCGAGAGCGATCTGGCCCAACTGGTCCTCGCCAATGCGTGATTGGAAACCGACGCGACTGCCCAGTACGGCAAGATTGTGCGCGACAATGGCCGATGACGAGCCCAACGCCAACATCATGCGATCGGCCAGTAGTTCGCGTTCGGGAGCGAGTTGCTCCGGCAATCCATAAAGGATGAGGTCGAGATTTAATTCTCCGGCGATGGTGACGTCGAATCGAGGCATAGATCTTTCGTTGTCAAAATGCGTTGTGCAGCCGAATGGCTGTTTATGAAGTAGGGATCCTTCGACTACGCCGATCCGCTCTACTCTCGGATCATGCTTCTCTCAAGATGACAATTCTGCGGCGAATTTTATTCACACCAGCGTGACTTCGATTCCGGCTTGCTTCAACGCTCGCAAGTCCGACTTCGCAGCGCCCCGGTCGGTGATGACTTCCTTCAAGGCGGAGGTCGGTGAAATCAACGAAAGACTGCGCCGCCCGAACTTGCTCGAGTCGCACACAGCGACCGTCTTTTTGGCGATCTCCACCATCACGCGATTCACTTTCGCTTCCAGCAGGTTGGGCGTGCTCAGCCCATAATGCACGTCGAATCCGTCGACGCCCAGAAACAGAATGTCCGCACTCAAACGGCGCAACGTCTCTTCCGCAATCGGCCCAACCAGAGAAAAAGAATTCTTACGCAGCGTGCCGCCCGTCAGGATTACCTCGACCGCTGTGCCCGCCAGCTCCGCCGCGATATTGACCGCATTCGTGATGATCGTCAGGTTCTGGAATTGCCGCAAAGAGCGGGCGATCGCGGTCGTGGTCGTGCCGGAGTCCAGAATCACAACCTGGCCCTCTTTCACTTTCTGCACGGCTGCGTCGGCGATGCGCAACTTTTCCTGGTGGTGCAACTTCTCTTTTTCGCGCAGCGTCGGATCTTCCAACGCTCCCTCGCGCGAAGGCAGTGCGCCCCCATGCGTGCGATGAACCAGTCCATGCGCATGCAGGATTTCAAGATCCTTGCGAATCGTAACCTGTGAGGTTTCAAAGTGGCGGGAGAGTTCGGTGACCAGAACCCGTCCCTGGTGGTTGAGCAGATCGAGAATGGCGCGGCGTCGTTCTTCGTTGAGCACGGGGACTCTTACCTGGAGTCAATTTCGTCGTGTGTGCGACGTTAAAGTTGAGCATTTCTTTTTATAGCGTTTTCTTTCGTTTGTCCAGTCTAAAAGATCGGTCCACTGTCCTCGGTCCCGGACATAACCGAACTCTTACTAGAGGTGAAATCCGCGCCCTTTTGCGGGCATGGAGTCAAACGATAAGTCACGGTTTTGTCGACACTTCGGAACCTCTCGGGGTGATAACCAACTCAATACCTGCCCCTACTGTGCGATTGCTTTCAGAGGGTATAGTTGCCGTAATCTCATTTTGGGACGAAAGTAGCCGGGTTTCGAAGACCGTCGTTTTTTACGAAACCGGAACAAGGGGTGCAGCGTGGCAAATCTGGGGTATGAAGAAACTCTGGTTCGGTCGCAGTCGGTGGTGGCACGAGTCGTGGCCGGAGAGACTCTGATCGTTCCGGTCCGCGCCAAAGTCGGCGACCTGGCTTCGATCTATAGCTTCAACGGAACGGGCACGCTGATCTGGAAGCTGCTGGAGACTCCGAAGAGCATCGCGGAATTGGCAACGGCAATCGCGCAGGAATATGAAGTCGAACCGTCGCAGGCCGAACGCGATGTTGCGGAGTTTGTGGGCGAGATGAAGGCTGTTGGATTGGTCGGGGTTCCGGCGCCTGTAGCGCTCGCGGGCGACTAGTCCGCATATCTGTGGGATGGGGAAGCGGTGCGGCCGCTTTCTGAACGGAGGGGGATTTGGAGCAGTTAAGTTACGGCGAGTTCAGCGCTGATCTGCACAAGCGTCAGGGCGGCGAGCGCGTGCCGTTGCAAGTCTCCATCGAAGTCACGCGGCGCTGTCCGCTTGAGTGCCTCCACTGCTACAACAACCTGCCCATGGGCGACCTCGACGCCAAGCAGCGCGAGATGACCAAGGAAGAGCACTTCCGCGTGCTCGATGAACTGGTCGAGATGGGCTGCTTCTGGCTGCTCTACACCGGCGGCGAGATCTTCGCGCGCAAAGACTTCCTCGAGATCTACACCTACGCCAAGAAAAAAGGGTTCCTGATCACGCTGTTCACCAACGGCACGATCATCAATGAACAGATAGCCGATTACTTGAAAGAGTGGCCGCCATTTGCCATTGAGATCACGCTCTACGGCCGCACGCGCGAAACGTACGAAGCGCTGACGATGATCCCGGGGTCGTATGATCGCTGCCTGCGTGGAATCAAGCTGCTGAAGGAGCGTGACCTGCCTCTGAAGTTGAAGACGGTGGCAACCAGCATCAATAAGCATGAAGTACTGGCCATGCGGCAATTCGCAGATGAAGATCTGGGGGTCGAGTTCAAGATGGACGGCCAGATCAACCCGCGGATTGATTGTTCACAAAGTCCACTGGCCGTTCGCCTGACTCCGGAGGAATTGGTCGCCTTGGATATGGCCTATCCCAGGGGCAAGAGCGAGTATCTGAGACTGGCGAAGCACGACTTAGAAAGACCGGCAAGTCTCGCGCAGATTGACACCGTTTATTCCTGTGGCGGGGGACTTAACTCGTTCGCCATAAATGCTTACGGCGAAGTCGGGATCTGCGTCACCTCGCAACAGGAAACATTTACCGTTCGGGAGGCTGGGCTGAAGACGGTATGGGAGAGTTCGCTTCTGCAGCTGAGGAATCGAAAGCGTACCCGCCTAACGAAATGTATCCAGTGCCGCGTCAAATCTCTTTGCGGGATGTGCCCGGCGAACGGGGAGATGGAGAACGGGGATAAAGAGAGTCCGGTGGAATTTCTCTGTCATGTCGCACATCTTAGGGCTGCCGCAATCGGGGTTGAAGTGCCCGCCCACGGCGATTGCGAGTTCTGTGCAGGTGGCAGTGAGTATGAAGGATTGCTCGATTCGGCGCGCAGGATTGAAAGCAAAGAGATTGACGTAGAGGCGTGGGCCGGGCCGCAACAGATACTTCCGATTTTGGGTAACTCATCCGCGGTTGCGGGTGGATGTGGTGGTTGTGGAAATCACTGAACGGATATTAGATGATATCGCTATCGTGTGTTTTACGCGTAACGGACCAGGACAGGAACCGTGGTAGGCCTCTTTCAGTTCAGGCATCCACTAATCCTCCTTGGGGAGTGGCGTTTGGTGGGGCGAATATTTGGGTAGGATATGGCCAAGGGTCGCATCTCCCTGCGGCCAGCGCTTACAAGCTCTGAGAGCGACGCAACTGGAGGCTGGATGGATCTGGAACCAAAACACGCCGATAGCGGGAAGCCTTACGAGCCACCACGGCTGGCCACGATCAGCCTTCGCCCTGAGGAGGCAGTGCTGGGTGCATGCAAGACGCTGAATACGGGCGGACACCAAGGCACGTGCTTTTCGCCTATTTGTGGAACCAATGTCGGATCGTGAAGCGGGCGGACGACTAGAACTCGCATGAGATCCATTTGCCTTGATATGAATACGTACTCCTCGGGAGAATGCCCTTACCAATCGCGTCGACAACTCAGCATCGGCGGCGTGACTCTGCAAATTGCCGCCAAGGATGGCTCTGGCGTCGTGTTCGAGCCGGGGCACGAGCACTTCAGCGTCGATGACTGTTCCGCGGATATTAACGTCGACGCCGAATGGGTTGGGTCCATTTCTCGCAGCTTTGGCCGTAGCCTCTTCGACTCAGGGAAGACCTGGCGACTCCACGAAAGGGGGGAAACCCTTTGCTTTGATTTCGGGTACCCACTTGCTGACCAAGACCCTAACCGAAGATTGCTCGTAGATCGCTCTTTTCGACATGCAACTGTCCAAATGAGCTCTGATTACTTTTCCCAACTCTCCGGGGACGTTCCTTTTCTATCGTACCCCCTCGATGAACTTCTCATCATGCATCGCCTTACACAGGAGAAGGCCATTGAGCTGCATGGCACAGGCATCGTCCGCGACAACGGGGTTGCGAATTTGTTCGTCGGGCACTCCGGGGCAGGGAAGAGCACGACCACCCGTCTCTGGACGGACATCGAGGACGTTGAAGTTCTCAGCGACGATCGCATTATCGTGCGGCGCGATGAAGACGTCGCGACCGCGGATGGTCGGACGGATGGCTCGGGGAAGAACGTAGGGATTCTTCGACTGCATGAGCGATCCGCATCGCCAATCACTCATTCCGCTCAGAATGACAAGAAATACAAAATGCGCATGTACGGTACACCGTGGCATGGTGAGGCTATGTTTGCTTCTCCGAACAGTGCGCCGCTGACGCGCATCTTCGTGCTCGAACACGGGCACGGCAACGTCATCACGCGGCTTTCTCCCAGCCAGGCCGTCGCCGAATTGTTTGCGCGGAGTTTTGTGCCTTTTCACCGGCACGAATATGTCGATTCAGCACTGGTGTTCCTTGAGGAACTCGTCGATTCCGTCCCGGTCTATCGCTACTCTTTCGAGCCCGACCAGCGCGCAGTAGACAAGATTCGACACTTCAATGATTGAGAACGGTGCGGACACGCGACTGTTTGAAGAAGTCGCCCGCCCACTTCTGGCGCAAGGATTAAGTGTGCGCTTCCAGGCGCGCGGCGCCAGCATGTCCCCGGCGATACGTGATGGGGAGCTGGTCGAAGTGCTCCCCACGAACGTTACCGCATTGCACAAAGACGATATCGTGCTGGCAAAAACCGAGCATGGATTTCGGCTTCATCGGATTGTGCTGGCCGATCCTGGCGAGGATCGATTCATCACACGGGGTGATTGCGGACAGCAAGACGATCCGGTGCTGACAGGAGCACAGATTCTTGGCATCGGTCAGTCCAAGGAAGTATGGTTGGGACGGAATTTCGTGCGCGCCAAATTCACGGGTGTGAGTGGCTGGATGCTGAGGTCTGCGGCGCGGGCGCAGTATCTCGCCGCAAAAGCCGTCCGGCGAGCATGCAGTTTCGATTTCCCGTCCAGTTCACGATCGGTCTGATCCTTCCCGATTTCTCTCGAATGGGCGGTTTCCGGCAAGACTTGTCAAGCCCCCGGGACGCTCCTTTTCTTTGCAAAACTCTGATTCCCCGGGAATCTGAGAGCCGCTCCCGCTAAATCGCTCTCGGTTCTGAGTTTTGTTTTTCCCAAAAGTCAGACGAGCGTCCCCAGGCAGCTCAGCCCACCAGGTGACGAACAGGTGTCGAAGTTACCCCCGTAATCGTTACCAAATTACGAAGGGACGATATCGTCTTAGCTAAATCTAATTTTGGTTCCCGGCTTCACCGGATTGTGTTTGCCGATCCTGCGCGTGACGTATTCATCACGCTTGCGGATTGCGGGCAGGGAAAACGATCCAGCGCTGAAGGCGGAGCAAATCCTTGGCCTTGCTCGTGCCAAGGAGGTGCGGTTAGGACGGACTATCGTGCACGCTAGGTTCACAGATCCAGGTGGTTGGCTACTGCGGTCCGCGGCACGGACGCAGTACGTCTCGGGCAAGTTGTTGCACAAAGTTGTGCGCCTCGGTTCGCGCAAAGCGCAGTCCATATTTATCGTTCTCTTGCTCTTCTTCTTGGCCGCAACTTCTCTTCGCGCGCAGGTCTTGGTCGATGCCACCACTTCCGCCAACAACGAGTTCACCGGTTCCGGCACATTCGCGCTGAACTTCACGCACACCACTACGGCGACTGCGAACCGGCTGCTGGTCGTCGGCGTATCGATGAATATTACGAATTCGCCGGGCAGCGCGGTTACGGGTGTCACCTATGGTGGAACTGCGCTGACTCTCATCGGAACTCACAACGACGCCGGAAGTACGCGGCGCATCGAGATGTGGTACCTGCTGAATCCGGCTTCGGGCACCAATGTAGCGATCAGCGTTTCGGTGGACGTCCCTACCGCAGGCGCGAAGGTGGGAGTGGTAGCGGGCGCTACGACTCTTACCGATGTTGATCAGACCATGCCAATGGGAACATTCGTTTCGGCGGATGGAGCCGCTGCCGGTTACGGGCAATTGAATCCGATGAGCGTGGTCAATGGAATGATTATCGACACGCTGGCGGTCGGCGGCAATGTGACGGCCACACCTTATGGTCCGCAGGTCCAGCAATGGAATGCAACCACTGCCTCGGGAACCGATCCGCCTGCAGTGACGGCGTTTGGCAGCAGCCGCACAGGGGCACCGAGCGTGCCACTCGCGGGAACTTTCAGCGGAAACTCGAATTGGTCGTATGGAGCGATTCCCATCAATCCCAGCACGGCCGATATCGCCGTCACCACGAGCGTCAGCGCCGTAGCCCTCGGACAAAACTCTACCTACAACATCACAATTACGAATAACGGTCCGTCGGCCGCGAACGGCGTCACGCTGGCTGATACCTATAGCGCCACGAATCTTTCGCTGGTGTCGTACACGCCCAGCGCCGGCACCACTTGCACCAACACGGCGACTACCATCAACTGCACGCTTCCCACGCCATTTGCCAGCGGCGCGACGGCGACTGTAGCTGTCGTCGTGTCAACGACCGCTGCAGGTTTCTATCCGAACGCGGCGACCATTACGGACTCTGGAACTCCGCCGGACCCGAATACTGGCAACAACACGTACGTCGCTCTGGCACCTGTGGTGAACGTGGTCTGCGGCACAAATACTCTGACTGCTGGTGGCACTCTCACCGGCACGATCAACACGTACTTCCCGGGGAATGGAACGGTCGCTGCAGGTGCGACCTCGATACCGGTCGGGGCTTCGAGAGGCGCGGGCGGGACCATCGCGGCCGGCAGCTTGCTGCTTGTCATCCAGATGCAGGATGCCAGCATCAACACATCGAACTCGGTCTTGTATGGCAATGGCAGCACTGGACAGGGATTCACCACGATCAATAACGCCGGCAATTATGAATGGGTCACAGCAACCGGACCGGTAGCTGGCGGGAATGTTCCGATTACTGGAGCAGGCGCAGGCGGCGGATTAGTGTTCGGCTATACCAAAGCCGCAGCTTCGGCGACCAAGGGAATCAGTACCTACCAGGTCGTACTCGTTCCTCAGTACACATCGGCGACGTTAGGGAATCTCACAACCATTTCTTGGAACGGGACCACCGGCGGCATTATTGCCCTCGATGTTGCCGGCCAACTCAACCTCGGCGGCGGTACGGCCGTAGTGGATGGGATGGGTTTCCGTGGCGGCGCTGGTATGCAATTGACGGGCGGCGTCGGAGGAAACAGTACGGACTATCAATTCCCCGGACCAGCCAACTATACGGGTGCGGCGGAAAATGGAACCGATGCGGCCAAAGGCGAAGGCGTCGCGGGCACATCCAAATTTGTCGAGTACAACAACACCTACAACCGAACCATTAACGGCGTGGGATACCCGAGCGGTACGGCGGGAACCGATGGCAGTATGGCGCGTGGGGCCCCGGGAAATGCGGGGGCAGGAGGTACCGATTCGGATCCGGCGAACAACGATCAAAATGCAGGTGGCGGCGGTGGTGCAAATGGTGGCGGCGGAGGATTCGGCGGCGACTCGTGGAATACAAACCTAAGCAGTGGTGGCGAAGGTGGCGCTCCGTTTCCCGCAACGATCGACCGTATCGCCATGGGCGGCGGGGGCGGCGCGGGAACCAGAAACAACTCTGACGGAGATAACCTCGCAAGTAGCGGCTCGAGTGGTGGCGGCCTCATCTTTATTCGCGCTGACAGCCTTACGGGAACGGGGACGCTGACCGCCAATGGCGCGAACGCCTACAACGGCACAGCCAACGATGCGGGTGGCGGAGGCGGCGCAGCCGGCACCATTGTTGTTCTTGCCGCGAACGGCGGTGAGGGTGGACTGACGCTGCAGGCAAATGGCGGCAATGGTGGAAATGCCTGGCAGTCCCAAGGCTATAGTCTGGGAAACCGTCACGGACCTGGCGGCGGTGGCGGCGGCGGTGTGATATTTGTTTCTGGTGCTCCAGCCAGTACTAGTGTGGCTGGCGGCGCGAGCGGCCTGACGGAGAATCCCGGAGTGCCTTACGGCTCTACTGCGGGCACGTCAGGAACGACCGTCCTCAACGCTAAGCTGGGCCAGGTGACGGGAATTCAGTCCTCTTCTCTGTGCACACCCGATCTCACCCTGACCAAGACTCACGCTGGGAACTTCACACGAGGCTCGGCCGCGAGCTACCAGATTGTTGTGTCCAACGTGAGTCCTTATGGCGCGACCACTGGTCTGGTCACGATGAACGACACCTTGCCGCTAGGCATTAGTCCCACCAGCGCGACTGGAACCGGATGGACTTGCTCGATTTCAGCGCAGACTGTAAGTTGTGCGCGCTCGGACGCTTTGGCCGCAGGTGCGAGCTATCCTGCGATCACTCTGAATGCGCTGGTGGCGCAATCTGCACCGGGCACTTTGACGAACGTTGCCACTATTGGCGGCGGCGGTGAAGCTAATCTGACTAACGATACGGCTACGGACGTAGCGCTCGTCGTTTCCATCGCCGACATGTCTGTAACCGATGCTGCGTCGCCCAACCCGGTAGCAAGCGGCGGGAACCTCACATATACGGTTGTAGCGACCGATAACGGTCCAAGTGCGGCCGACAACGCGACGCTGATTCTGCCGGTTCCTGCCAATACGACTTTCGCTTCATTCACTGCCCCCTTCGGATGGAGTTGCCTGACGCCGCTCCCGCTCAACGGCGGCAACGTGGTTTGTACCAACGCCGACATGCCTGGGCTGAGTTCGGCCACTTTCTCGATGGTGGTGAAAGTGAACACTGGAGTTGCGAATGGAACCATCATCACCGGAACGGCGAATGTGAGTTCGTCGGTGATCGATCCTAATTCCGCGAACAACACAGCCACAGTCACGACATTGGTGGGCGCGACGGCGCAGGGGCAGATGACGGTGACCAACTCGGCATCCCCATATCCGGTTCAGGCAGGAAGCGACATCACCTATACCCAGACGGCGACGAATCTGGGCAGTGGTACGGCAACGAATCCAACTCTAACCGAGAATACTCCCGCAAATACGACTTTCGTTTCGCTTTCTGCGCCCCCGGGGACGACTTGCACAACGCCTCCCGTAGGAGGCGTAGGTGCGATCAATTGCACTAGCGCAAGCGCTCCCGCTGGAACCAGCGGTACCGTGTCACTGGTTGTAATGGTAAATGCGGGAACTGCCAGCGGAACCATCATCACCGATACAGTAACCGTGAATTCAACGAACCAGGCTTTCGGAGCCAATTCTGCCACGGCAACCGATGTCGTGGCGACGGCCACACAGGCCGACGTCGCTCTCAGCACGGCCTTCAGTCCTTGGGACGTGATCGCCGGGAACTCCATCACTTATACGCAGACGATCACGAATAACGGTATGGCCGCTGCCACGGGCGTAAGCTTTACCGAGCCGACTCCAACCAACACAACCTTTGAATCTGTGCTGGCACCGGCTGGATGGACCTGTACCTCTCCGGCGGTCGGCTCAACCGGGAATGTGGTATGCAATGACACGGCGAACCTTGGTGCCGGAACCGCAGCTGACATCGTGATCGTGGTCAATGTCCCTTCGAGCACGACGGGTGGTCCAGTCACCGCAAACTCTTCTGTAACAGCTACGACGTCCGATCCAATTTTGAGTAACAACAGCACCACGGTCGTTACCGGCGTGGGCACCCGTTGCGATTTGGCCGTGACCAACGCCGGGACGCCCAGTCCTGTGCTGGCCGGCAACAACATCACTTATACGCAGGTTGTTACCAATAACGGTCCCAGCAATTGCTCGACCGCAACGCTCAGCGAACCGACACCTGCGAACACGAGTTTTGTGTCCGTGGCAGTCGTGACAACGGGTGGAGGAACGTGGACTTGTCCGAACAGCGCGCCGGTTTCGTGCACAAATCCCAGCGTGCCCCCTGGCTCGACTGGAACTGTGACCGTTGTATACAAGGTCGCTGCGGGCACAGCCGCGGGTACGATCATCTCTGATACGGTAACCGTGGCCTCGGCAACCAACGAAACGAATACGAACAATAACACTGCAACTGTGAATATCGCGGTCACGTCGAACACACAGGCAGACCTCAGCGTAACGAATTCAGGGCCAACCAGCGTTACCGCGGGAAGTACCGTCACTTACACGCAAACCGTCACTAATGCTGGTCCGGCTGCGGCGACGACTCCGAAGTTGGTAGAGACTCTTCCGACCGGTACAACCGCGAGCTCACTGACTGGGCCTGCGGGATGGACCTGCACCTTAGCCACTTTGACGTGCACCGACGGGGCGAATCTGGCCGCAAACACAACAACCACCGCCTTTACCCTGGTGGTGTCCGTACCGTCGACAATAGCCCAAGGCACAAAACTTTCAGAAACAGATACCGTCAGCTCGACGACTGGTGATCCGAACCCAGGCAACAATGCCGTAACCGTGGGAACATATGTCGTCGACTCTGCGGACCTGTCGATCACAAACACAGCCGCTCCGGTTCCGGTGCAGGCCGGGAACAACATCACGTATACACAGGTTGTTACTAACGCAGGGCCGAGCACTGCGACGAGTGTAAGCGTGAGCGAAATGCTGCCGGCGAAAACCACCACGCTCACTCTGACTGGGCCCGCAGGATGGACTTGCACGGTAGCTACTTTGACCTGCACGGATCCAAGTCTGGCGCCTGGTGCTCCGGCGACAATTACGTATACCGTAAAGGTCACTGCAGGCACTGCGCCTGGAACTGCCATCAATGAAACCGCAAACGTAACTTCGTCGATCACCGATCCAAACACGGCAAATAACACGGCAACGGCTTCCGACGTCGTTGCTCTAGCCACGCAAGCGGATCTAGTCGCAACGAATACGGCTAGCCCGACCTCCGTCGCGGCTGGAAGCAACGTTACCTACACCCAGACGGTGAAAAACCTCGGCACGGCGAACGCGACCGGTGTGACCATCACCGAAGTCACGCCGCCGAATACTACCTTCCAATCGATTACTCCTCCCGGAGGCTGGACCTGCGGAACAGTTCCGCCGGTGGGGGAAACTGGAACGATTACTTGTACCGATGGCGGCAATCTGAATACGGGCAATACCGCTAGCTTCACGGTTGTGTTGCAGGTGATTTCGACGACGGCGACCGGTACAAACATTACCGATACAGTCACGGCGAACGCAACCAACATCGTTCCCAACCTGACGAACAACAGCGCGAGTGCCACGGTCGTCGTTGCCAATGCGAATTCGGCGGATATGGCCATCGTCAAGACGGCCACGCCGAATCCCGTGACAGAAGGTACGCCACTCCTTTACTCGCTGGCCGTAACCAACAACGGTCCGGCCACGGCGACCAACGTCACTGTCACCGACACCCTGCCGTCCACGGTCACTTACTTGTCGGCCACAACCACGCAAGGCACGTGCTCTGAGGCGGGCGGCACCGTGACGTGCCTGCTAGGAACAATGTTGAATGCTGGAACAGCGACCATCTCGATCCTGACGATTCCTGGGCAGGCCGGAGTGATCTCGAATACTGCGAACGTGATGGCGGATCAGACGGATCCCAATCTAACCAACAATACATCCACGGTCTATGTGACCGTTCTGCAGCCGACCAAGGTCACGCTGCTTTCGTTCTCGGCCCACTACGCGACCGATAAGGATGGCAGCCGCAGAGCTGTCTTGACATGGAAGACCGGCGGAGAATCCCACAACCTCGGCTTCAATGTTTACCGGGACATGAACGGAACCAAGGTCCGCATGAATCCGTCTGTCATCGCGGGTTCGGCGCTGCTGATGACAGGAGCATTGCCCAAGCACAGCGGCAAGAGTTACACGTGGCTGGATCCTTCCTCGCCCGTTTCCGGAGCGTCGTACTGGCTCGAGGATGTCGATATCAACGGCACACGCACGATGCACGGGCCTGTCTCGGTTTCACATTCGGCGAACAATGACGTAACCGCTCCTGAGGCGCGCATGCTCAATCAGATGAATCAGGCGCAGCCACCTACGCCGGGCAGCCAATTGAGCCACATCGTTGAGACCTTTGCGCAGGTTTCGAAGCCAACGTCAGCACAGTGGCAGAGACAGTATGAATTGGCAGCGCATCCAGCAGTGAAGATCCATGTACAGCACGAGGGCTGGCATAGCATTACTCAACCACAGTTGGTGCAGGCCGGCCTGGATCCGAACGTGGATCCGGCAGTGCTCCATCTATATGCCGAAGCGGTAGAGCAACCCATCCAGATCACCGGAGCAACCGCCGGTCCCGGGGGATTCGGACCGGGAGCCGCCATCAACTTCTACGGCACAGGCATCAACACGGTATTTTCAGGGACTCGCGTGTACTGGCTCGTAGTTGGGAGTGACCCCGGGCTTCGCATTCAGCAACTTCCGCCATCCGCCGGTTCGAACCAGCAACCGGCCAGCTATTCGTCGACTGTGGAACTGCAGCAACATACGATTTATTTCGCTGCGTTGCTGACCACGAATGGTCAAAATTTCTTCGGATCGCTAGTTTCTTCCACACCGGTCGATCAAGCCATCGAAGTGCCGCATCTCGATACGAACTCCGCGCAGGTCGCGCAACTGCAGATTACATTACAAGGCGTCATCGTGGGCTTCCCGCACGATGTGCAAGTCGCTCTGAATGGTACGAATATCGGCGATATCGTCTTCACCGGTCAGGATCAGGGAACGATGAGTGTTTCAATTCCGCCGAACGTACTACTGCCTTACGCGAACACAGTCACGCTCACTTCGCTTAATGGCGATTACGATACCAGCCTGGTGAACTATATCCGCATTACGTACCCGCATAAGTTTGAGGCGGACGCAGACCGCTTGAAGTTCACGGCACGCGCGGGCGAGGAAATTAAGGTTGCGGACTTCGACAGCGCTCCCACGGTTCTCGACATTACGGACCCCAGCATGCCTGTGTTGCTGACCCCGAATGTTACGTCGAACAATGGCAAGTATGAGATCGCGGTGCAGGTGCCGTTCACGACTACGAGACCGGGGACACCGTTACGGCATACATTGTTCGCGGTGGCAGATTACATCAGCCTGCCGCAACACGAAATTGTTCCAAATCATCCTTCGGAATGGCATACTGCCCTGCCCGGAGCCGACATCGCAATGGTCACATACGGCGATTTCGCTGCTGCGCTGAGACCGCTGGTGCGTGCTCATGAAGCCGAAGGCAAAACGTCCGCGGTTGTGCCGGTCGGCGAACTGTACGACGAATTCAACTTCGGGGAACGGAGTCCGTTCGCCGTCAAGCGTTTCCTGTGGGCTGCGACGCATCACTGGAAGAAGGCGCCAACGTTCCTGCTTCTTAACGGCCGCGCCTCGCTCGATCCGCGGAATTATCTGGGCTTTGGAAATCTGGACTACGTCCCAACCCGCATGATCGCCAGTTCGAGCCTGATGACGGCTTCGGACGATTGGTTCTCGGACTTTACGAATACTGGCTATCCAACGATCGCCACCGGGCGTTTGCCTGTCAGCACTCCTGCCGAGGCGCAGACGGTGATCGGCAAGATCGCCACCTATGAAGGGAACTCAACCAACGGGCCTTGGACTTCTAACGCCATCTTCGTCGCCGACAAAGACGATCCTTCCGATGACTTCACCGGAGACAGCCAGACGGTCCAGGCGCTGCTGCCTTCGAACGTGCTAGCGACTGACATTTTCGTCGACGACGTTGGCGTCGTCGCCGCCCGAACGAACATTGTCAACTCCATCAACTCGGGTCAATTGTTGGTGAACTACCTGGGTCATGGTTCGGAAGAGCAGTGGTCGGGGTCTGACATCTTCGACGAGACCACGGTGAGCACGCTGACCAATAGCTCCCAGCTGCCGATCTTCCTGATTATGGATTGCCTGAACGGATTCTTCCAGGATGTGTATGCGGAGCCTCTCGGCGTCAGCCTCATCCTTGCTCAAAACGGAGGCGGTGTGGCCGTGCTCGCGTCAACGGGCCTGAATCAGGCGCCACCGCAGACCACTCTGGATTCTTTGGTGGTGCAGAACGCCTTCAGCGTGAATGGCCAGACGATGGGTCAGGCCATCCTGAATGCCAAGGCTTCCATCACCGACCCCGACGTTCGCCGGACATTTGTCTTGTTCGGTGATCCTGCGATGCGGCCCAAACAGCCGAATTCCGCGCACTAAGGCGAAAACCAGCACTGCTGGCGGCTCTCGGCGTTCGCCAGAACATTCTGGATTGGACTATTTGAGCGCTATCTGCAAGGGATAATACTTCTGGATCATTCTCCCGGTCATGAGTCCGCCTTCGTACTCCGGGATGATGACTTCGTCAGCGCCAGAACTCCGGATCGCGTTGGCATAGCGCTGCTGTCCGGCGCGCGTAATAATCTTGATCTTGGGGTTCAGCGAGCGAGCGGTTACCGTGATGTACAGGTTGTCGGCGTCGTTATCGATCACGATGCAGATCCCGCGAGCGTGCTCCAGTCCGGCCTTAAGAAGTACGTCGTGGCGCTTGGCGTCGCCCTGGATCACCGGCGTGCCGTCATTGAGCAGCTCTCGATAGAGGCCTTCGTTGGTCTCGATCAGCACGAAGGGAATTTCCAATCGTTGTAGTTGATCGACCACGGTCCGGCCCACTTGGCCATACCCGCAGATAATGAAGTGATCTCGCAGTCGTTCGATATTGACGTCGTTGACCATAGTTTTCCATGCCTCCACGCCCTGCCGACTGAAAAAAGTCAGCAACACTCTCTCGGCGATCCAGATTTGGAAAGCGAACACTCCTACATAAACGAACAGGGCGAAGATCTTTGTGGATTTGTGGACCGCCTTGTAGTCGATCGAATGAGTATGAATGATCCAGAACAAAGCATCCAGCGCACTGAGCCCTTCCAAACGACGGTAGACCAGCACACACATCCCCAGGAATGCCGCTAGCACTAATAGCGGCAGCCACAACCGGCGGAGAAATATGATGAAAATGCGTCCCATGCTGCGACTCCTGACTTGCCCCGGGTTACAGCGAAGGGGTACGAGTATAACAACTAAACGGCCGCTTGCACCCCGACTTGCGGGCTTGCTGTCTGCCGCAGTGGCTCTGCCAGTGCGCGCATGACCCGGCCGAATCCGGCGAAGTCAAGCGATTGAGGCCCATCGGAAAGAGCGCGCTCGGGGCAAGGATGCACTTCGATGATCAGTCCGTCTGCCCCCACGGCGACAGCAGCGCGGGAAACTGCCGCAATCAAACTCTGCTTGCCAGTCCCGTGCGAAGGATCGGCAATAACCGGCAAGTGTGACAGATCACGAGCCAGCGCAATCGCGGCCAGGTCCATCGTGTTGCGCATTTCCGTCTCGAAGGTTTTGATACCCCGTTCGCAGAGCACGACCTGGTGGTTTCCGCCGGATAGCAGATACTCCGCAGCGAGCAGCCACTCTTTTACTGTTGCCGATGGCCCGCGCTTGAGCAGGATGGGTTTGTTGATCGTCGCCAGCCGCCGCAGCAGGGCGAAGTTCTGCATATTACGTGCTCCCACCTGCAGCATGTCTACGTATTCACAAATCAAGTCGATATCTTCCGTACTCATCACCTCAGTGACCACGGGCAAACCCGTGTCCTCTTTTGCCTGACGCAGAATTTTGAGGGCTTCAATGCCGAGTCCCTGAAAGTCATAGGGAGAGGTTCGCGGCTTGTAGGCGCCGCCGCGCAGCATGGACGCTCCCGCGCGCTTCACGGCGTGCGCGGTATCGAGCAGTTGCTCGCGTGATTCCACCGAACACGGTCCAGCTATCACCACCACTTCCGGTCCACCGATCGACACTCCATTGATCTTGACGATCGAGCGTTCCGGCTGAACTTGCCGGCTCACCAGCTTGAACGGCTGAGCGATGGCAACGACGTTATCGACGCCCGGCGCGACCTGAAGCGCTTCAATCTCGTGACGCCGCCCAGAGCCGACGGCAGCGACGATCGTGCGCTCGGTTCCGCGAGTGACATGAGGTTGGTATCCAGCCTCGCGGATGCGATCGATGATGTGGTTAATTTCCTGCTCGGTGGCCTTTTCTGACATGTTGACAATCATGGGACTAGTCTCCTGGTGAATTGTTCCGATAAATCAAAAGCCGCGATCCGTGGATCGCGGCTTGCGTCTAAGCTTGGTATTTCAGGTAGCCTGTTGGCTCACCTCACTCCAAGCCGCTCCGCAGCCGCTACCGTAAATCGGTAGCAAGCGGCATACGCGAAACCTAGAGTAAATCGTGTCATAGATGTTTTCTTGCGAGGCCGACCAGCGCCTCGGAACCTCTTGGATCAACCTTACTGCAAGGAGCTGGCTACGTTGGAGAACGCATTATTGGCATTCGACCCGATGAGCCGAACCGTTCCTACCACCAAAACCAGAATCACCGCTAGCATCACGGCGTATTCGGCAATGTCTTGCCCGGATTCTTCAGACCAGAGCCTGCGAACTATCTGTGCCATATGTTCTCCTCCAAGCTGGTACCCGTACCATATTCTTTATGGGTTTGGAAGGACCCGCAAACTTAGTGGACCCATGATGCACGTTGGTCATGGCCCTTGTCAAATGGAGGTTTTGCATTTCTTGCAGAGACGCTATCGCTGAGGAACTGGTGTGCCCATCGGGGTCTGGGCGAGGTTCGCGGCGCCAGTGGACGATTGCGGAATCAGGTCTAGCGCCGAGTGTTGCGCGATCTGCAGGACGCGATTGGGGAGCAGGCCAAGGTACAAAGTCGCAATCAGACTCAGCGCCAGCGCCAGTCCAACTCCAAATGAGACGGGAGTGACAGGAACTTCCTTGCGCGATTCCCGCATGTACATGGCAACGATAATGCGCAGGTAGTAATACGCTCCGATCGCACTGTTGGCAACGCCGATGAGAGTCAGCCAGATCAGATTAGCCCGCAATGCGGCACTGAATACGTAAAATTTAGCGAAAAAGCCCCCCGTCATGGGAATTCCGATGAGCGATAGCAGAAAAATCGTAAGAGACGCCGCCAGAAGAGGAGACGATCGGCCCAATCCTTCGTAGTCTTCGAGCGTTACGTAACGTTCACCTGCATTGGCGAAATGGCTGACCACCGTGAATGCGCCGACATTCATAGCGGCATAAGCGGCCGTGTAGAACATCGCCGCCGAGATTCCGGTAGCCGAGGTTTCCGGCGTCGTCATGGCGAAGGCTACGAGCAAATATCCGGCATGCGCAATCGAGGAGTACGCCAGCAGTCGCTTCACATTCGACTGCACCAGCGCCGCTACGTTACCCAAAGTCATCGAGAGCGCTGCCGCAACCCATAGGAACCAGAAACGTCCCGGGGCATTGATGGCGAATACTACTCGCAGCAACACCGCGAACGCCGCAGCTTTGGGTGCAGTCGACATGAAGCCGACCACCGGTGCAGGCGCTCCTTCGTAGACATCCGGAGTCCAGACATGGAACGGCGCAGCTGCTACTTTGAAACCGAGCCCAACGAACATCAGCGCCATTGCCACGTACACGAGTACTTCGGCCGGCGAAGATTGCAATTTCTGGGAGATGATGTCGATGTTGGTCGATCCCGTGGCACCAAACATCAGCGCGACCCCGTAAAGGAAGAATGCTGTGGCAAACGATCCCAGCAGGAAATACTTCAACGACGATTCGCTGCTCGCGGCTTCGTTGCGCCGAAATCCGGCGAGGATGTAAGTCGAGATCGAAGAAATTTCCAGGCCTATGAAGATCAATACCAGTTCGATCGCGGAAGACATCAGAGCCATGCCAACTACACCGAACAGGATCAGGGCGTAATACTCTCCCGCACGAATTCGCTGTACCGCCATGTACTCGAACGAACCCAGAATCACGATCGCCGCGATGGCGATCACCAGGAAGATGAAGAAAATACTGAAGGTGTCAATCCGGATGGTGTTCGAGAATGCCAGCCCCGGCGACTTGGCCATGAACCAGGTCGAGAACAACGCAGCCACCGCTCCGATGAGCGCGATTCCCCCCAGAGTCTTCTGGCTTTTTTCTTCGTCGACCAGCGGGTCAAGGATCATCACAATGATGCCGAAGATTGATAGCACCAGTTCCGGCAGAATGCGAACATAATCCTCAGTTTGAGGAATGGCCTGCAGCAGAATGGCGGGGAGCATCGTCATTGCATCACCGCCTTGCTGATCGTCTGAGCGAACGGCATGAGAGCGTTCTGCACGGCTGGATCAATCGCCGCTAGCCACAGGATCGGCGCGACCCCCATCACCAGGGCCGCCACCGCGCATGGCCAAACTGCGGCTTTCTCAAATCCCAGCATGTCGGCCATGGAATTGTTCACCGGATTCGTTACCTTGCCATAGAAGACACGTTGAAACATCCACAGCAGATAGCAGGCGCTCCATATGACACCTGTCGCTCCGAGAATTCCGTAGATTGGCTTCGCCTGGAACGCACCATTTAGCACCAGAAACTCACCGACGAATCCATTGAGCAGCGGCAGTCCGACCGAAGCCAGAACAATAAAGAGGTATGAGGTCGAGTAAACCGGCATGATCGAGGCCAAGCCACCGAACTCGGAAATCTCGTAGGTGTGCCGGCGCTCGTGAAGAATCCCAGCCAGCATGAACAGTCCGCCAGTCGAGACGCCGTGGGCCAGCATGACGAACATTGCTCCGTTCAGTCCGGACTGCGTGAAGCTGAAAATCCCGAGCACCACAAATCCCAGGTGGCTGACCGACGAGTAGGCGATCAGCTTCTTCATGTTCGGCTGCACCATCGCGACCAGCGCACCATAGATGATGCCGATCAGAGCCAGCGTCATGACCCAGGGGGCGTTGTGGCGCGATTGCTCGGGGAACAGTCCAAGATTGAACCGCAGCATTCCGTACGTGCCCATCTTCAGCAGAACGCCCGCCAGCAGTACGGACCCGGCGGTGGGCGCCTCCACGTGTGCGTCAGGCAGCCAAGTGTGGAACGGGAACAGCGGCACCTTGACGGCAAAGGCGAGGAAGAATCCCAGGAACAGCCACTGTGCGGCGGCAGGGAAGTTTTTGATTGCACCGCTCGCGATCTGGTCGCGAATGAAGACAAAATCAAAGCTGCCCGTTTGCGCGTACAGCCAGAGGATCGCCGCCAGCATGAACACCGACGCGATCATCGTGTACATGAAGAATTTGACTGCCGCGTAAACCCTGCGCCCGTGTCCGAACACGCCGATCAAAAGCGCCATCGGGATCAGAGTCGCTTCCCAGAAGAAGTAGAACAGGAACAGATCGAGCGAAGTGAAGACCCCAATCAGCGCCGTTTCCAGGATGAGCAGAAGGATAAAGAATTCCTTCACTCGATCGTGCACCGACTTCCACGAGATCAGCACGCACAGCGGCGTGAGGAATGTGGTCAGAACCACCAGCCACATTGAGATTCCGTCAATGGCCATGTGGTAGTGGATGTTCGGGCTGGAGATCCATTGCTTGTCGATCTCGAACTGGAAGGCCGGCAGACCGCGATGGAAATGCACCGGCAGGTGGAGCGAGAATGCGAAGGTGATCAGCGATACCAGAAATGCGATGACACGGATATCGCGATCCCGCCGCGGCAGGATCGTAAGCAGCAATGCGCCTGCGAGCGGAGCGAACGTGACCAGCGAAACAATATAGGGACCGAGAGCGTCGTTCATCGTCCCACCCCCACCCAGATCATGTAGGCGATCAAGACGGCTGCTCCGGCGGCGATCCATCCCGCGTACGAGCGCAGGTTGCCCGACTGCATATGCCGCACTTCGTCGGACACGTGACGCGCGCCGTCCGCGGCATCGTTCACCGTATCGTCGATTACCTTGCGATCGATGCCTTGCCAGAGAATCGCAGTCGAGCCATCCACCAGCGGCTTGACGAATAACTTGGCATAAAGCTCATCTACGTAATACTTGTTCAGCACAGCTTTGTAGAAACCGTTGAGGGAGTTCGCAATCTTCTCTGGAAGATAGGGTTTACTAACGTAGAGAATGTACGCGAGGATCAAGCCCGTGAAGGCAAACAGTACGGACACGCCCATCAGCAGCCACTCGGTATTGCCAGATCCCTCAGTAATAGCCTTAGGAAATTCTGACCCAAATACCGGATCGAGGAAGTGCTCAAAGCCATTGTGTATGCCGACGAGTCCCCCCACCACCGACAGCAACGCCAAGATCATTAAAGGAACGAGCATGACCATTGGGCTCTCGTGCGGCTCTCCGTGTCCGTGATCGCCGTGCCCATGCGTCGCGTGAGCATGGCCGTGATCGTCGACCTGAATTCCTTTGTAGTCTCCCCAAAACGTCATAAACAGCAAACGGAACATGTAGAAGGACGTTAGCAGCGCAGTGATGGCTCCAATCAGCCAGTACACCCAATTCGCCTGGTACGCCTTCCACAGAATTTCGTCCTTGCTCCAGAAGCCCGCAAATGGCGGGATTCCAGAGATCGCGAGCGTCGCGATCAGCATCGTCCCGAAGGTTACGGGAATATAGGTTTTCAACCCGCCCATCTTGCGCATGTCTTGCTCGCCACCCACCGCGTGAATCACTGAACCAGCAGCCAGAAACAGCAGGCCCTTGAAGAAGGCATGCGTCATCAGGTGGAAAATGCCGGCGGAAAAAGCTCCCACGCCGCAAGCCAAAAACATGTAGCCGAGCTGCGAAACGGTAGAGTAAGCAAGAACCTTCTTGATATCCGTCTGCGTGATGCCAATCGTCGCGGCGAACAGTGCCGTCAATGTGCCGATGATGGCGACGACTGTTAGTGCGATAGGCGCGCGTTCGAAAATCACGTGCGAGCGCGCCACCATGTAAACACCCGCGGTCACCATTGTCGCCGCGTGGATCAGCGCAGAAACCGGGGTAGGACCTTCCATTGCGTCGGGAAGCCAGACGTACAAAGGAATTTGCGCTGACTTGCCGCAAGCTCCGACCATCAGCAGAATACCGATCGCAGTGAGCAACCCGGCGCCGGACGTCTCCGGGGTGTATGGTTGGACTTTGGCAAAGAGTTCAGTGAAATTCAGAGAGCCGAAGTGCTGAATGATCAGGAACAGTCCAATCAAAAATCCGAAGTCGCCGATGCGGTTGACGATGAATGCTTTCTTGCCGGCGGATGCGGCTGAATCTTTCGTGAACCAGAACCCGATCAGCAGATACGACGCCAGGCCGACGCCCTCCCACCCGATGAACATCACCAGGTAGTTGTTGGCCAGAATCAGCGTCAGCATGAAAAACATAAACAGGTTCAGGTAGGTGAAGAACCTGTAATAGCTCGGATCGTCCGCCATGTAGCCGACGGAGTACACGTGGATTAGGAATCCAACGCCGGTCACCACCAGCAACATCACGAGCGAAAGCTGATCAAGATAAAAAGCGAAGTCGGCGGAGAAGCTTCCAGAGCGGATCCAGTGTGCTAGATCGAATGTATAGGGAGCATCTGCCGAAGAAAATCCGAACGCGATCCAGAGGGCCAGAGCGAAGGCCAATCCCGGGAAAGCCAGGGCGATCGTGGTCACCGCTGTCTTAGACGAGCGGCGCCCCAGGAATCCATTGATCGCGGCCCCCGCCAGCGGCAGCGTCGGAATCAGCCAGAGATAGGGATTCTGCGTCATAGCTTGAGCAAATTCACTTGGTCGATATTCAGCGTTTCGCGCGTCCGGTAGACCGCAATAATGATGGCCAGACCCACAGCCGTTTCGGCCGCTGCCACCACCATCACGAAGAAAACAAAGACCTGGCCAGCCAGAGCATGCCAGTGCGCGGCAAAGGCCACGAACGAAAGATTCACGCCATTGAGCATCAACTCAATCGACATAAATATGGTGATGATGTTGCGCTTGATCAGGAATCCCGTCACGCCGCAGGCGAAGAGGATTCCACTGAGCACGAGATAATAGGAAAGCGGAACCATTAGTCGTTCACCTTCTTTGGGGGTACCGATGGGGGCTTGCTCGCCAGCACCACCGCACCCATGATGGCGATCAAAATCAGAATCGATGTGATTTCAAAGGGCAGCAGGAATTCGTGAAACAGGAGTTGCCCGATAACTTTTGGCGCTCCCGGCAATGCGCCCGCGGCGACTGGTTCGGTCCCGGAATGTTTCAGAACGACCCAGGCCACCAGCAGGCTACCGACCAGCATTCCGGGGATGCCGACCACAATGGCGACACGGCTCCCCTTGGTCTCATCTTCGACTCCTGCATTCAGCAGCATGATGACGAACACGAACAGCACCATGATCGCGCCGGCGTAGACGATCACTTGCACGGCCGCGACGAACTCCGCGCCCAGCAGCATGTACTCCCCTGCCAGGGCCGCCATCACGGCGATCAGCGACAGGGCGCTGTTGATCGGATGTCGCTGCACCAGCAGGTTGACCGCACCCGCCACAGCGATGGCTCCGAACGCCAGAAACAAGATGAGATGAACGCTAAGCATGAAATTAGTTGTCAGTGGCCAGTGGCTAGTGATCAGTACTTCGCATTGCTCACTAATCACTGACCACTAGCCACTGACCACTTTCTTTACTCACCATGCCACTGCAATCGCCGTGGCGATCAGGTTCATAAGCGCCAAGGGCAACAGGAATTTCCAACCGAAAGCCATCAGTTGGTCATAGCGGAAGCGCGGCAACGTCCCGCGCACCCATATATACAGAAAGAGAAATGCAAAAACTTTGGCACAAAACCAGAACACAGGAAGAATCGCCTGGAGAATTGGCGGACCAAAGATCGGCCCATTCCATCCGCCGAAGAACAGCAGCGTCGCCACGCAGGCGACCGTGATCATGTTCGCGTACTCGGCCATGAAAAACATGGCGAACTTCATCGCGCTGTATTCGGTGTGATAGCCAGCCACGAGTTCTGTTTCGGCTTCGGGCAAGTCAAACGGGATGCGGTTTGTCTCCGCGTAAGCTGCCATCAGATAGCAGAAAAAGCCAATGATCTGTCCACCAAAAATGTTCCAGCGTGGAATGAATCCCAGAAAATGACCGCGCTGTGCGGCCACAATGTCGTTCAGGCTGAAGCTGCCAGCCATAATCAGCACGCCCACCAAAGACAGTCCCAGTGAAATTTCGTAGCTCACCATCTGCGCGCTGGCGCGCAATCCACCGAGAAGCGAATACTTGTTGTTCGACGACCATCCGGCCAGCGCGACGCCGTAAACCCCAATCGAAGTCACGCCGAGAATCAGCAGCAGACCAGTATTGACGTCGGTCGTGATCTGAAGCGGAAACGTGTAGCCAAATAGTTTGACTGGATTCCCGAACGGTATCACCGCAATCGAGGTGAGTGCGAAAACGACCGCTATCACCGGTGCTGCCAGGAAGAGCGGCTTATAGACATGAGGAGGAGTCAGGTCCTCTTTGAAAAGGAATTTCAGACCATCGGCCGCCGGTTGCAGCAGTCCGAACGGACCCACGCGCGTAGGTCCCCAGCGGTTTTGCATGTGGCCCACAACTTTGCGCTCCAGCCAGACCGTGTACGCCACTGCCGTAAGCAGCACGCCCAAAACAACTGCCGACTTGATCACAGAAGCTACAATGTAAACCCAGATTGGCAACTTGCTACTTCCTCTCTCTGATCCTGGGACTGCAGTTTCTGACTGCAACCGAACTGCAAAAGATATCTAGTCTGCCGCCACTTCCGCCGGCTTGATTTCATGTGCTTCCAATACCGACTTCAACGCCCTCGAATAGCGACCCAGCGTGCCGGAAGTGAACAGAGTATCGTTCGCCGGAGAGATAACGACCGGAGCATCCTTCTTCTGCTGCGTAACTCCCCCACCGGTCTTCTGTAGGGATGTGTGCTCGGTATTTCCAGCCAGCAGATTTGCGCGTGACACGTCGTAGCCCGGCACCAACCGCTGAATCTCGTCCAGAATCGCCATGGGATCGAGCGGGTTCAGCTTTGGTTCGAGGCCCTGATTTTCAAGCCACACCGCGTGGCGATCGACTTCTCCGGATTGCGCGCCGCGAGCCTGGCCCATATCGGCGCGAACTCCGCTGCCGAACGGCACCAGTTTCACGATATCGTGACCCATCGCGTCAGCGATGCGGACGATCATTTCGAAATCGGGTTTCGTTCCAGAAACCTCGCCAGCCTTTTTCACCAGTTGGATGTCGCCGCAGGTGTTGGTCATCGTTCCGGCTTTTTCGTACGCGTTCGCGGCCGGGAGCACCACGTCGGCGATCACAGCAGTCTCCGTCAGGAACATGTCCTGGACCACCACAAAGCCCTTCGAGAATGCAAAGGGATCGATCTGCATCCGTCCGATCGGATTCGATCCGACAACGTAAAGCGCCTTCAACTTTCCCGCCTGCGCCGCGACCACCATCTCAGTCACGTGCATGCCTGGCGTTTGCGGAACGTTCCACTCCTCATGGAACGCGCTCGTGCCGTTCAACGCGTGATACCCGGGCAGCAGATCGGGGTAAAGCCCCATATCGGCCGCGCCGCGAGAGTTGGAGTAATCAGCCAGGCAGATGAACTTCGCATTCGGCAATGCGGAAACGAGCTGCTGAATCGTTACGTCCTGGATCTCAGACCCGAAAACCACAACCAGCTTCTGCTCGTTCCGTAACGTCTCGCGAAGCTTTCCCAGAGTCTCTGCACTCGTGTCACTTACACCCAGACCTGCGGGCGCGGGATCATTGCCGCCAAGAAACGTCACGAATGCTGCTTCGCCGTGATCCGCGCTGACCTGCGCGAACACGGTCGCCTGCCGCCGCAGCTTGATCGATTGACGGTTGACGATATACAACTTGGATCGGTGCAGCCGGACGTTGTTACGAATCTGCCAGGCCAGCAACGGATGCTGCTCCGTCGGATCGTTGCCGATCAGCAGGATCGCGGGCGCAGTGAAGACATCCGCCATGCTGGCGGTTTTGTCTGGTTTTCCCCGCAGCGCCGCCGCAAAAGCAGGGAAGTCCGCCGTCCGATGATGATCGACATTGTTGGTCTTGAGCACGGTGCGCGCGAACTTGGAGAGCAGATAAGCCTCTTCGTTCGTGGTGCGGTTCGAACCGATCACACCAATCGCCGCTCCCCCGTCTTTATCTCGAATCTCAGCAAACTTCTTTCCAATCAACTCAAATGCATCTTCCCAACTCGCAGGCGTCAGCTTGCCATTCTTGCGGATCAACGGCTGCGTGAGCCGTTCTTCATGATTGGCGAAGTCAAACGCGTAGCGGCCCTTGATGCAGAGGAAGTCGCCGTTGGTGCCGCTCTTGTCGCGATTGTCGCCGCGGACGATCTCCATGCCCGTATCAGAGCGCCGCACACCCAAAGTCGTCTTGCAGCCGTCGCCGCAGTGCGTGCAGACAGTGCCCACGTGCTTCATCTCCCACGGCCGCGTCTTATATCGATACGCGCCCGAAGTCAGTGCGCCGACGGGGCAGATGTCGATGCACATGCCGCACTCTTCACACTCCAGATGATCGCCCTTGTTGGGCGCGATCAGCGAACTCACGCCGCGGTTCTGCACGCCGAGAGCCCACACGTCCATGCCCTCACCGCAGACGCGCACGCAGCGATAGCAGAGAATGCATCGCGGGCGATCGAAGAACACCACCGGAGACCACTGTTGCTCGTCCTTGTGGTTTTTCGCCTCCATGAATTTCGATTCAGCGGCGCCGTACGAGAACGTCATGTCCTGCAGTTCGCATTCGCCACCGGCATCGCACACCGGACAATCCAGCGGATGGTTGCCGAGCAGCATCTCAAGCATCGACTTGCGCGCCTGCTTGATTTCATCGCTCTCGGTGGTCACCACCATGCCTTCGCTGACTACCGTGGTACAGGCGGTCTGCAGCTTGGGCATTTTTTCGACCTTCACCAGGCACATGCGGCAGGCGCCCTGCAAAGAGAGGTTCGGGTAATAACAGAAGGAGGGCACTTCGATGCCCACGCTCTTGCAGGCCTCAATCAGAAGCGTGCCCGTGGGAGCCGTGATCTTCTTGCCGTCGACAGTGAGATTTACATCAGCCATGAAAATTTTGTGATTGAGCGATTGGGTGATTTAGCGATTAAAAAACCCGCCAATTGGGATTTTTAATCGCTGAATGACCCGACGCGCAATGACTCAATATCGCTAGCGCGCAAACACCGGAACCTCTTCGGCCGCCCCGGCCTTTTCGTACGGGCAGGGCCTGCCTTCCAGATGATCTTCGAACTCTTTCCTGAACTTCTTTACGAATCCAATCGTCGGCATCGCCGCCGCATCGCCCAGCGGACAAAACGTGCGTCCCAGCATGTTCTCTGCCAGATACTGCATGTTGTCGATGTCTTTCATCATCCCGCCGCCGTTGTGAAAACGAATCAGGGTTTTCTTTAGCCAGTCCGTTCCTTCGCGGCACGGGATGCACCAGCCGCAGCTTTCGTGTTGATAGAACTTCATCGTACGCAGGGCGAACTTAACGATGCACTGCTGGTCGTCGATCACCACTACGCCGCCGGAACCCAGCATGGACCCGGCCTTTGCCACCGAATCGAAATCCATGGCGACATCAACTTCATCCGCAGTCAGGCACGGGCAGGAAGCCCCGCCCGGCACCACCGCCTTCAAACTGCGTCCGCCAGGGATGCCACCCCCAACTTCGTAGACCATCTTCTTCAGGTTGTAGCCCATCGGCAGTTCGTAAACGCCCGGCTTGGCAATATTGCCGCTCAGGCAGAACAGGCGCGTGCCACCATTTTTCGGTGTGCCCAGCTTCGCGTACCACTCCGCGCCGCCAAGAATAATGTGCGGAACATTCGCCAGC
Organism: Terriglobia bacterium; assembly: GCA_963823085.1. Lineage (GTDB taxonomy): Bacteria > Acidobacteriota > Terriglobia > Terriglobales > Acidobacteriaceae > Sulfotelmatobacter. The sequence continues at coordinate 57,055 of CAWGKF010000020.1, forward strand.
GTCTCGGCATTATTAATGACCGTCGGGCCACCCCAGAGTCCAACCACGGCAGGGAAGGGCGGTCGAATGCGCGGAATTCCACGCTTACCTTCGAGAGATTCCATCAACGCCGATTCTTCGCCGACTTCGTAAGCCCCGGCGCCGCCATGCCAGTAGATATCCAGGTCACGTCCGCTGCCGAAGATGTTCTTTCCGACAAATCCCTTGGCATAGGCGTCTTTGATCGCCTTCTGCATGATGTCCGACAGGTACCGATACTCGCCGCGAATGTAGATGTAGCCACTCTTCGCGCCCACGGCCAGGGCGGCGATCATCACGCCTTCGATCACCGAGTGGGGATCATGTTCGAAAATCAGCCGGTCTTTGCAGGTGCCTGGCTCGCTCTCGTCACCGTTGCACAAAACATACTTCGGTTTTACCGACTGCTTAGGAACGAACGACCACTTCATCCCGGTCGAGAACCCAGCGCCGCCGCGTCCGCGAAGCCCGGAATTCTTCACCTCATTAATAATGGCGTCCGGTTCCATGGCGAGCGCCTTCTGCACGGCCTTGTAGCCGTCGAGTTCGAGGTAGCGGTCGATGTCGGTCGCACCCATGCCGAAGCGGCGGGATACAACCTTTACCTCGTCGGGATGTGAGACCAAGTCAGCCATGATATTGAGTGATTGTGCGATTTTGTCATTGAGCGATTGAAAACCGGGTTTTTTCAATCGCTCAATCACGCAATCGCTCGATCGCAAAATCTACTGCGTTCCCTTCTTCTTATACTCGTCCAGAATCCTGTCCATCTTTTCTGGCGTCAGATTCTCGTGAAAGTCGTAATTCACCTGTGCCGCCGGAGCCCAGCTGCACGCCCCGATGCACTCCACTTCTTCCAGGGTGAACATGCCGTCCTGCGTGGTCTGCTTGTGCCCGATGCCCAGTCGCTTCGCGCAGTGATGCAGAATCTCCTCGCCGCCCCGAACCATGCAGCTGATGTTGGTGCACACCTGCACGTTGTACTTCCCGCGCGACTTGGTGGTCAGCATCGAGTAATAGCTGATCACGTTCCGTACTTCGAGTTCGGTCAGATCGAGACGCCCTGCGATCTCCGCGATGACTTCGTCACTCAAATATCCAACTTCATCCTGCGCATAAAGCAGAGTCGGCACCAAGGCCGAGCGCTTGGTCGGATAGTGCGGGACCATCTCTGCAAACCGCGTTTCGAATTCGTCAGAAAAACGCATAAAATTGACCGATTGAGTGATCTGGCGATTGTGTGATTCAAAACCTACAGCGCATGTCTCGCGGTGCGTTGCGAAGCCGCAAAGATCGCCGTCAGTTCATTTGCTTCCTTAAGTAACAACTCCGTTTTGGACGACGGAACGATTCCAGATTCCGTCATCAACTCCAACCACAGGATTGCCTCATCGGCCTCTTCTACAACTATTCCCATCTTAGCGACAAACTCCGCTTTCGACCGCGCCCTACAGACAGCTCGATAATTCGCAGCTACCGAAGTGCCGCATCGCAGCAACTGCTTTCCCAAAACCTGTGTATCCGTCTTGTATGGCAGCGACCGGTACAATCGAATCACTCGCAACGCGAATGCTTTTGTCCGATCCCGCAACTGCTCTGGCTGAGTGCTCATAAGGTCCTCCCTTAAAAGCAATCACCCACAACCCAACCGCAACTTCACACTTCAATCCTGTCTAGGCTTCAATCACTCAATGGCCAAATCGCCAAATGACGCAATTCCTTATCGGTCAATTTCGCCTAACACAATGTCGATGCTTCCAATCGCGGCGACCACGTCCGCCAGCAGGTGCCCCTCGCACATCTTCGCCAGAGTCTGCAGGTTCGCGAAACAGGCGGCCCGCATGTGCACGCGATAAGGCTTCGCCGTGCCATCGCTTACGATGTAGTAGCCCATCTCGCCACGCGGCGACTCGACCGCTTGATACACTTCACCTGCAGGAACCGCAAAGCCTTCGGTAATAATCTTGAAGTGATAGATGAGGGACTCCATCTGAGTCTTCATCTTCTCCCGGTCCGGTAGCACTATGCCGGGAGCATCGGCCTTAATCGGCCCTTCCGGCATACCGTCGAGTGCCTGGCGAACGATTGCCGTCGACTCCCGAAGTTCCTGCACGCGACACATGTACCGCGCGAAAACGTCGCCTTCCTGAGAGACCGGTACTTTAAATTGGAACTTCTCGTAGCTCGAATACGGCATATCGCGCCGCAGATCGATGTCCACGCCGCTTCCGCGAAGGGTCGGCCCCGTGGCGCCTAGCGCGATCGCATCTTCCGCGGTCATTCTGGCGACGCCCTTCGTACGCATCCCCCAAATCGGATTTCCCGTCAGAAGGTTCTCGTACTCGTCGACTTTATCAGGGAAGTACCCGGCGAAGTCGCGCACGCGATCAAAGAATCCCAGCGGCGGCTCCAACGCAATTCCGCCAACGCGGAAGTATGAGGTCATCATGCGCTGGCCGCTCACCATCTCGAACATCTTCAGCACTTCTTCGCGCTCGCGGAAGCAATATAAGAATACGGTCAGCGCGCCAATATCCATGGCGTGCGTGCCCAGCCATACTAGGTGTGAATTGATTCGCGTCAGTTCATTGAGCAGCACCCGCAGCCATTGCGCCTTCGGCGGAATCTCCAGGCCCAGCAACTTCTCCACCGCCAGCACGTAGCAGAGATTGTTGGTCATGGGACAGAGATAATCGATGCGGTCCGTGAGCGGCACCACCTGCTGGTAGAACTTGGCTTCGCAGGTCTTCTCGATGCCGGTGTGCAGGTAGCCGATGTCGGGCATCAGGCGCACCACCGTCTCGCCGTCGATTTCGAGCAGCACCCGCAGCACACCGTGAGTCGACGGATGCTGCGGCCCCATGTTCAGGATCATTGTGCGATCCTGGCCGGGTTCCAGCACAGGAGTAGGCGTCAAATGCGCCATTTAGCGGTAGCCCTCCACGGGATAGTCCTTACGTAGTGGATGACCTTCCCAGTCCTCAGGCATCATGATTCGCCGTAAATAAGGATGACCGGCAAAGCGTATTCCGAACAGATCGAAAACCTCGCGCTCGAAGAAGTTCGCGCCTGGCCAAACTGACGTCAAAGAATCAATCGTTGGACTGGAACTGTTGAGGCGAACCTTTAAGCGAACTCGTTCCTTCTTCGGTATCGAGAGCAGGTGGTAGACAACCTCAAACCTCGGCTCGGCTGGATACCAATCCACGCAGGTCACATCAGAAAGAAAGTCGAACGGGCACGCCGGATCTTCTCTTAGGAGCGCGCAGGCTTCGCGGATCGCGGAGCGATCGACCACCATCGTCATCTCGTCCCGATCAAACTTGACCGCCTGAATGGCCTCTCGATTCCATCCAATCAGTCGACCCACCGCCGGATGGTTCTTCAACTGTTCAATATCTGTGATCGCGGGCAATAGTGGCATTAGATTCTCTCCTGCCCGGTCGCAGTCTCACCCCAGTCGAGCACTCCCTTTTTCCAGGCGTAGAAGAATCCAACCAGAAAGATTCCGATATACACCAGCATTTCCCACAACCCGAAGCGCTTCAGATCGCGCAAAATGATTGCCCATGGATAGATGAACACCGCTTCAACGTCGAACAGAATGAACAGCATAGCGACCAGGTAGAATTTGACGGAGAAGCGCTGCCGGGAGTCTCCGACCGGGGTCATGCCACATTCATAAGGTGAGAGTTTGGCTCGAGTCGGTTTACGCTGTCCGATGATCCAGGAAAGCGTGACAATTGCAGCCGCAATGCCGCCCGCCATGATCATGTGGATCAAAAAAGGGAGGTAGCGAGCGAAGTAATTGTCTGGCATAGGATCGGGTATATATAATTCGCGCCAATGATTGCTTAAACGTTCTAGATTATGGGGTTACACTTGCGAGTGTCAAGCGAACGGCGTGCATTTCTCAAAATTCAAGGAGTGCGATTTTGCGATTGCGTGATTTGGTGATTGAGAGATTGAAAATCAGGAAAACTGGCTTGATGAATTCCAGTGCCGGACTCCTTTCAATGACTCAATTGCCCGATGACTCAATGCCTCAATTCTTATGATTTTCGGCTTCAATACCGACGTAAAGCATGGCGACACGATCTATCACGTGCAGAGTGAAGCGCGTGAAGGGGAACTCCTGCTTCAGACACAGGTCTTCGTGCGCGGACGCTGTATCGGCAAGAAGGCGACTTCCTACGCGGCCAAGAGCTCGGAAGCTCAATTTGGTGACTCTCAAAAAGAGCAGCAACTTCGCGAGCAGCACCGCTTGGTACTCGACGCGATCCGGGAAGGGAAGCTGGAAGATGTCCTCGATCGTCCTGAGCCCGAAGTTCTTGCTACGGTGAAGGAACTCGAAGTGCTGTGGCTGAACTCCGAGTCGGTACACGCCGATAACAATCTCACCATGCAGCTCCGCGTGACCGAAGGAGGTGCAGCCGCTTCCGGTGCACGCCTCACGTTCCGCTTCGCTCGTCCCGGCGCGGCGCCGTTTTACACACAGGCAGTGGCGGACTCTGGAGGCGCAGCCGAGATTAAAATCGAAGTGGAAGAGGCTGCGTTGCCCGACTCCTCTCTGCTGGTGCAGGCAAACTTCGAAGGCCGTACCGCGACCATGAAGTTCGTGCTGCGCAAGGCCGAGTAGCATTCCTCGATCACTTCGCCATGAAACTGCAAATCAACGGGGATGTTCGTGAATTTGGCGACGCGCCCGTGCCCTTTGCCTTGGCTGTCCTAATCGAAACGCTCGGGATGAAGTCAGATCGTGTGGCCGTCGAGCTAAATCGCGAGATCGTTCCTCGGGATCGCTGGTCCGACATCATTCTCAAAGATGGGGACTGGTTGGAGATCGTCCACTTCGTCGGCGGCGGTCTGCTCGACCCTCAGCAGGAACTCTCCTAGTCAACCCTTTTCCACCATCTGCTAACTTGACTCTCACCCGCGTCGGCCTAGAATGTTTGAAACATTTTGCCAGGATTCTGTTTTAAACGTTTTTGAGGGCGCATGCAGGGTCGCTTTACATCGAATGAAGTCGTCGCATTGACCGGCATCACGCCACGCCAGTTGCAGTGGTGGGACGAGCGCGGGGTCGTCAAGCCGGAGCGCGAAGGTCACCGCCGCGTCTATTCGATGAACCAGCTCACCGAAATCGCCGTGATCTGCCAACTGCGCCGCAAGGGCTTCTCGCTGCAAGGGGTGCGCAAGGTCATGCGCTTCCTCGATCGCGAATTTGGCAAGGGTCTGGCCGAGATCGTCGACCGCAGCTCCGACGTACATCTCCTCACCGACGGCAATCATCTTTATTTAGAGACGTCTGCGAAGCAGATTGTGGACATCCTGAAGAACTCGAATCAGCCGATTCTTGGGGTCTGTCTAAGTGACGCCGTGCGTCAGGTCCGCGCTGGCGTGACCTCCGCAAAGGTAAGTACCTCAGTAACTTCGCGGGATTACCTGAAGCGTGCTAGAAAGGCTTCGTAGGGCTTTTTGGTCGGGCACAAACGAATTAGGGGAGGAACACATGGTCGGTGAGCTGGATGTCCTGAATGAATGGATTCCGGAACAGATGCAGCCGGGTACCGTCTTTGTGCTCGAAAACGCCGGCGAGATCGGCGAGAAAGAAGATCCGTACTGGGCCGTGCTCTCCTGCCCGTCCTGCGGCATGCTGGGCCTGATCACCCGTAAACAGATCAACGGATTCCTTCCCGTGATTTGCGGCTCCGAGAGCTGCTCGGCGCAGTTCTTTATTCGCGATCAGGAAGTCGTCGTGCGCAAACCGTTCTAGACCGCGCCCGGCGCGTAGCCCTCAAATCAATCGCATTACCAGTTCTGCGGGATTCATCTTGCATCCTCAGTTTTCGCGGACAAGAGTGTCCGCGCGACACGCTTCATATTTCACTTTCTCACTTCGGCGAGTGCCACCGGAACCTGTTCGACAATCTCGATTCCGAAACCTTCCAGCGCGGCGACTTTTTTTGGACGATTCGTCAGCAGCCTGATCCTCCGCAGATTCAGGTCTGACAGTATCTGTGCACCGATGCCGATCTCGCGCTGCACATGCTTTTCGCTGTCGTAGAGTGACGGCAGCGTGCGGCCGCCGTGGAATCTCAGGGCGCTGCGGTCTCCGACTTTTTCGATCGAGAATCCCTGCGACGTCTGATGCAGATAGATCAGCGCGCCCAGGCCTTCGTCAGCGATACGACGTAGCGCGCCTTCCAGCGTGGCGTGGCATTCGCATCCCGTGGCGCCGAAAACGTCTCCCATCAGGCAGTGCGCGTGCATGCGGACCAGCACCGGAACATCGCTGTGCTCGATGTCTCCGCGAGCCAACGCGACATGCGATTCGCCTCCATCCACTTCGCTGGAGTAAGCAATCAGGCGGAACTCTCCGAAGCGCGTGTCGATGAGGGCCTCGCCGACACGATTGATGTAGCGCTCATGCGCCATGCGGTAGCGGATGAGTTCGGCAACCGTGAGCATCTTCATTTTGTGCTCGCGGCAGAACTCGATCAGGTCGGGGACGCGCGCCATACTGCCGTCGTCTTTCATGATTTCGCAGATGACTCCGGCGGGAATCATGCCGGCGAGCCGCGCGAGATCGACCGAGGCCTCCGTCTGTCCGGCGCGGACGAGGACTCCGCCTTTGCGGGCGCGAAGCGGGAACATGTGTCCGGGACGCGCCAGGTCTGACGGCCTGGTTGCGGGATCGATTGCCACCTGAATTGTGCGCGCGCGATCGTGTGCCGAAATGCCGGTGGTCACGCCTTGCCGCGCGTCGATGGCCTCGCAAAAGGCAGTGCCGTATTGCGACGTGTTCTCGGCCGTCATGGGACCGAGGTTCAGATGCTCAAGGCGTTCTTCGGTCATGGCGAGGCAGACCAGGCCGCGTCCGTACTTCGCCATGAAGTTGATGGCCTCGGGCGTGACCTTTTCGGCGGCGAGCGTAAGATCGCCTTCGTTCTCGCGATCCTCGTCGTCGACCACGACGATCATGCGGCCAGCGCGAATTTCTTCAATCGCGTCGGGAACATCGGTGAACGGAGGTTGGGGGCTCATAGTGCGAATTTTAGCAAGTTCCGCAAAGTGGTGTTCAGCGGAGAAGCGTGCCGCATTTTACTCTCCGCGATGTTGAAAGCGACAGAGAGGTAGATCTCTCGTCGTTTTTTGAGGAAGCGGGGTAAATTATTTGTTTTCTGTGCTTTACTTGATTTTGGTATGTCATTTTCCTTGTAAAATATTGAATATAAGTAACTTATGGGCAAAATATTGAGAAATAAAGAGTTGGCTTGGAAATGGAAGGTCTGGCTTTTCTCGGAAAAGCCGAAAGATACTTTGTTTTGTGTGATTTGCGGAGATCGGACTAAAACGTGCCCCGCAAAATCTTGAAAACAAATAATTTACAGGTAAAATATTGCATTTGAAGGGCTTAACTCGCATTCTCCGAAAAAGCTATTTTTCTGCCGCATAACGCAAAATATTGATTTCAAGCGAGTTACGCGATGGAGACCGCCCGCATGCCTCGCAAAATATTGTCAAAGAAGGACTTACTCGCAAAATCTTCCGGAATAAGGACTTAGCTGATCCGGGTTCTGGACGTGGGCTCGGCTCCTACGGCCGGGCCGAATCTCCGGGCGACTCTGCGGTGCAATGCGCACGCTTCCATTGTCCGCGTTTGATTTCGAGGGTCAAGGTTGGATGTCACAAGAAATGCGATTTTCGCTGTGGAAAAGTTCTGAAGAGAAGGGCGGAGTCGTTACGGCGCTGCCTGACTTTTTGCGGCGCGATGAGATGTCGAGGTTCGTGGTTCCCACCCTTTCGCAAAGAGCGCGCGAAAGGATGGGGCACCCGGCGCGCGCTTCGTAATGGATTCGACTTTATCCATTGCGTCCAGCACCACGAAGCCGATTCCGCCAATCACCACGATGACGGAAGAAACCCACACCAAAACGCTCACCATTACGTGCACGCGCACACCTCCGCAAAGCCCAAGCGTGTATTCTCGGACCCATGAAGGATAGTCTTTTCAGGGATTGGGCCTGAAGGCCCCTGCACAAAAAGAATCTTGACTACACGAGAAGTAGGCACTGGGAGCCTGTTTCTGTGCAAAGCCGACATTCTCTGGATCTGGGTCGAGAAGTTACTTTTCAGCCCGACCGCGCAAGATCGATCCCCACCCTTTCGCAAAAGGCGCGAAAGGATGGGCCACCCGCCCGCCTGAGATGTTTTGAACCTGTTCGGAGGCAGGCCGGAGGGCAGAATTCCCATCACAAGACCACTATTGAGAAGGCCACCTCAGTAACTTGGACCCCCTTTTAATGTTCAAGATAATGTCTAGGAGCGAGCAGTCGAAGGACACACAATTGAAAACGTTAACTCTGACCATTGCGCTGATGTGCTGCGCGATAAGCGCAATTGCTCGTGACTTGACAGTTGCTGCGGGGACGCCAGCGGACGCCGCTATGCTATTGCAGCGAGAATTAAAGCGAGGGAATGTGATATTCGGCGAGGCCTATCAAATCACTGAAGCAAAGCGAACTGGTGAAAATGAATTAACTGTATGGATGACCACATCGACCGCAGATTATAGGCTCACTTGCAAGTTCAGAGACGACGTAAGTCCTATCACACCTGAGGCCCTTACGATGGATCGGAACTACACATCATGCCGCATTCCTACCGATGGCTTGGAATTGCTAAACGCGAATACAGCTGTGTTTTTTGCCCGTCAGGAAGGCGAGAAAACCATTGTCAATTATGCGTTTGACGTAGCGTCGGTAGTCAACAAGGGCCACAAGAAACAGCGCCAATAATGACTGCCGCCAGCGTCTTCGCTGGTGGCTAGAACGACTCGGCAAGAAAGGGGCTGACTATGGATGCGAGGCACCGCGGCATTCAGATCTTCGGTTGGCTGGCTGTCATTGCTGGCTATGGCCTTGCGCTCATGCTCATTCGAGGAATCTTCATTTGGGTCACGCGAGGATTATTCGCTGGCCGGGCCTTATGGATCCTCCTAGACCACTTACTATTTCTTGCTTTTGCGGTCTACCTCTTCACCGTGGGACGGCGCGCAATATCTATCGCGAAAGGCGATCCGCGGCGAAGAATGCGATTCGGATGGGGAAGAATGCTCCTGGGGACCGTGCTGATATTCCACGCTGCAAGTACTCAGTTTCATCTTTTTCCCGCGAGCGTGCTGGAGTATGAGGACCACACGCAAGGTGCAGATATCGCCGTCTGTATCGGCTCACTTTTCCTGATTGTTTCGGGCATTCGGAAGGGGTTCCGCCGACAAACAATAAAGCCAGAGCTCTACTTAGGCCACAAGAGTATTTCGAGCACCGGCAGCCTACCGTCGAGTGAGTGATGCCGAGGCGAGCCGGGCGGCAATGGCCGCGTTTGGAGGGGCATGATATTTCTGACGTTTGTGTTTTGGGGAATGGTTCTATTTTTGTTGTTCTCGATTGAGTGGACGCTATCCAAGATTCTCAGAGAACTTGGGGATCTTAAGAGCTTTGATATCGCCGCCGCCGTTGAGGACGGCATACAGCAAGAGCGGCATTCACGGGAACTGGACGCGGAGGTAGAAATGCGGGCCGGCCTACACAATCAATAAGCCAGCCGTTCCCGTTCGGACGGGTGGCGCATCCTTCGCGGTTTTGGCAAAGGGTGGGGATTCCCGAAACTGAACCGCAGGCATTCGAATCCTTCACTTCCTCTATGTCTTCGCAGCTCGTTCCTCGTAAGTTGGGAACATGCCGAGCCGGCTGAAGCGGTATTTACGGCTGACGATCATCTGCACTTTCTGACCTTGGACTTGCTACCACCGCCAAAGGTGGCTGGGCGAGCCAAAGCGTCGCGACTCATTCTTGCATGTCCTGGAAGAAGCGCGACGGCGCGTATCGCTTCGTGGTGGTGGGTTACGTGGTGATGCCCGAGCACGTTCATCTGCTCATCAGCGAAGCGGAGGAAGGCACTCCTTCAACGGTAATGCAGGTGGTGAAACAGCGGGGGCTGGCCCAGCCTTGGATTCTGATTTCTTCTCGCACCACCACTAAGGTTGCCCCATCCTTCGCGATTTTCGAAGGGTGGGCACGATGCTGCCTTCAGCGACTGTGTTCCGCGAGCATGGCCTCAGGGGCTAAAAGCCCGCAAATCCTCCCCAGCCCTGACGGCACGGCTAAAGCCATGCCCTTCCACAAACCTGCACTCGCGGCGGCACGAACTTCCATATTCCAAGCTAAGACCCTTAAGAGGTATGGGTCCGTGGTTCCCACCCTTGGAAAGAACGCAAAAGTGGGGCACCCTCAGTCGTGGTGCGTCCCCAACAAGAAGAAGGAGTGGACCATCCGCGCCTGGTAATTCCGTGATCCCTTCCAGCATCGATTCCCACCTTTCGAAAATCACGAAACGCGGGCCCCCCAACTAGCAACTGTATAGAGGAGTTCTTCAGAACTGCCCCACTCAAGCCAACACCGGGCTTGAATGGGCCACCAGCCAGCCCTGAGAGGTATGGGTGCGTGGCAAGAGGGGGAGAGCATCGAATCCCCACCCTTTCGCAAAAGGCGCGAAAGGATGGGCCACCCGCCCACAATGCGCTTTTGATAGTGGGGGTCAAAGTTACATGTCACTCAACGGAGGGAAATTTGTGTGGAGGGCTGTGGAGAAAAGACATGTCGGCAGGAGCGGTGGTCCCATCCTGACTCCGCAAACTACGCGGGAAGGGTGGCGTAACCGGCAGAACTACCCCACTCAAGCCAACACCGGGCTTGAATGGGCCATCCAGCAGGTTGCTGCATGCATGTGAGTGTCTCCTCTTTACGACGTCAAAGCTTCCTGCTGACGTAGGGTCCCTCACGCCGGCTTCGCCGCCGTTCAGGATGACATCCCAGGCATTAAGGATCGTTGCGGTGCTTTCCCTCGGAACTGTCCCCACGCAAGCCAACACCGGGCTTGAATGGGCCACCAGCCAAGGGGTGTGATTCGGTTCGTCACAATGACCGGTTCGACAGAGGCAGAATGAACTCGGCAATAATCGCAGCTTCGACATCGCTCTGCGTATTGGATGCTGGCACCACGGACACAGTCCACCAGCCCGATGACGTCATGTAGCCCGCTTCTCGTCCGTTTTGCGAGAAGCGGGCCACTCGCTCATACTCTCATTCCACGTTTACGGTTACCTCGCTCTTATACAAATTTCCCTTCGAGTCCCAGGCCTGTACGGTTAGCAAATGCGTCCCCGGTGTTGCAGTCACGTTCGACATAATCGTCGGACCGCCTGACTCGGCCACCACGGTGTTGTCGACATAAGCCTTCATCGCCGTGATTGTGGCCTGAGCGTCGCTCACGCTGGCATTTAGAACGAATGGGGAATTTTGATCCGTGGCTACTGCAGGTTCCTGAATGTTGATTCCCGGATCACAGGTCTTTGGGCAGGCCCCATCGTAATAAAGACGAATGCCGCTAACCTTTGCGGACGAGACGTTGCCTTTACTGTCCCATCCGTTGGCAACGAAGGTAAAACCGCTGGGATTCGGACTTGCTCCGAAGCCGATTTCGAACGAATTACCGTTCGCGACCCCAACCACGTTCTGGTTGTTGACGTATCCCTTCATGGCGACGATCGAAGGCTTGCCGGTGGCAAAGAAGGGGGCAAAGCTCTGCGGATACCAGGTGTTCTCTGCCGGCTCGCAGAGATTCACTCCTGTCGTCGGCGTGGTGCACGCCGCGTAAGTTGTATTGATGCTGATTCCGATACTGAACGTCGTCGACGCCTGGAACAGATGCCCGTCGGAGTCCCAAGCATTCAGCACCAGGTGATGACTGCCTTTCTGCCAGTATGAGTAGTCCTTGAAGACGAAGCTGTCGGCGTCGTTGATCTCATAGATCTTCTGGTTGTCGGCATAAAGAATCATGGCAACGATGGGCAAATTTTGTCCCTTGGCCGCTCCTTCGATGTTGAGCAGCGGAACCACACTCGCATTCGCAGTCGGGTAGCAAAGCACCGCTCCCGGTTGAGAGGGTGGGGTACACGCAGCGGCTATGCCACTGCTGATTACCATGCCAAGTGTTAAGGCGAGAAAGATGCGAAGGTGAAATGTCACAGAGGTCACTGAGAGGTACTCCTTGAGAAGATGGGAACGTCTGCGAGCGGAGAAAAAGCGCATTTATGTTGATCGGAAACGCGTTCCAGGGACATCCCGGCAAATACGTATCTGCCGCTCTTCGCACCCGTAGAAAAATGGGGACGATGCCTTACCGTAAGCGCAGTCGGTCAGCTATTAAGCATCCCGTCAGGGGAAGTGGCCTCCTTCTTCAAAGGGCTGGGTGAAGGAAAATTCTCGACCACCCCGGTCAATTCACCGATCAGTGTGAGCAATGAAACGGGCCTGGCGGGCCCCGCATTCGGCGCCGACCTCATGGAGATGGCAAACTCGACTTGGTGATCGCCTCGGGACCGGTATGCTGCGGACAATCGGGCCGGTAACGATCCTGCTGGGAAACGGGGACGGAACCTTCACTACCGGCGGGGGCATAACCGTTAATACGGCAACCGGAACCGGACAGGCAGCGGCTATCGCGCTGGCGGACTTCAACGGCGATCACATTCCAGGATATCGCCGTCTCGGATGGAGTTGACGGCTATACGTGGATCTATCTGGGAAATGGCAATGGTACCTTCAGGCTCGCGGATACGCAGAAGTTCGGTGGAAATTCGCTGGTAGCCGGCGATTTCAATGCCGATGGAAAGCAAGATGTCGCATATGCTTCGGGATATTCGAGCGGCGGTGACACAGTGGGCATGTTCCTTGGCAATGGCAACGGAACGCTTAACGTTCCGCTGGTAGTTACCGGCAACTACAACTCAGGGCTGGCGGTGGGCGATTTCTACAACGATCGCATTCAGAGCCTTGCGTCGCTTTACACTACGGGACCGCAGGATGGTAACGACACGACCTACGTCGAAACACTGCGTTATTCGAACGGGCAGTTGCAAGTGGGTCCGTCGACCCAGGTGACCCAGCCGGTGGCCGAGGGGCCGATTAATATTTACGGCGGCGATCTCAACGGGGATTTCATCGATGATGTATTCATCAGCGGAGGCGGTTACTATGGAGGCCCCTACAGCGAGTACATGATCGGGAATGGCAATGGCAGCTTCCAGGCGCCGCAGGACGCGCCTTACGACACGCAGGGCACAACTTTCTCCTACCCGATTATTCGTGACCTGAATCTCGACTCGCGCCACGACGTGTCGATGGCATGGTTAAACGTGGAGGATGACAACGGCGGCGGAATGTTGCTGTTCAACGAGAGCGCAACCCCGAACTGTGCTCCTCCGTCGGCCAGTGCCTTGGGCGTGCACATCTGCGCGCCGAAGGGCGGAACCACGATCAGCAAAACCTATACGTTTAAAGGCGCGGGCAATGCGTTCAGTGGAATCGCCAAACGCATGGAACTCTGGATCGACGGCAAAAAGATCGGCCAGAACCTGGAGGACCAACTCAACGTCACCGCCACGCTTGAACCAGGAAAGCATACGGCTTCGTTTGTGGTAGTCGATAGCTTCGACAGGTATACCTCGAAGTCGGTCACGTTTACGACAGAGTAGTGGAGTTACACTGCTGCTCCGATTATGTCTGCATCGAGACAGGGTGGGCAGTCTGCTCTCTCCGATTTGGGAATGGTCGTTGCCCCATCCTGATTCCGCGTAGTTTGCGGAGTCAGGGGGGGCCTACACTGTTGGGGAATGACGCCAAAGCCCAAATGTTATCAAAACCAGCGTTGTCTGCATTGCATTACCTTCAGTTGTTATCAGCGCACGAAGCTGCTCGATTCCGTAGCGGCGCTGGAAATGCTCGAGCGCCAACTCGAAAGGGTGGGTCAGTGGTATGGATGCGCCTCACCGGCTACATGATCATGTGCATCCCTCTTTACGACATCAAAGGTAGCCGCTGACGTAGGGTCCCTCACGCCGGCTTCGCCGCCGTTCAGGATGACATCCGAGGCGTTGAGAATCGTCGCAGTGCTTTCCCCCAGAACTGTCCCACTCAAGCCAACACCGGGCTTGAATAGTGGGGCCAGCAGCTCGCTGCATGCATGTGAGCAGTCCCCTCTTTACGACATCAAAGGTAGCCGCTGACGTAGGGTCCCTCACGCCGGCTTCGCCGCCGTTCAGGATGACATCCGAGGCGTTGAGAATCGTCGCGGCGCTTTCCCGCAGAACTGTCCCACTCAAGCCAAAACCGGGCTTGAATGGGCCATGTGTCACTACCCCACTCAAGCCAGAACCGGGCTTGAATAGTGGGGCCAGCAGCTCGCGGCATGCATGTGAGCAGTCCCCTCTTTACGACATCAAAGCTTCCCGCCGACGTAGGGTCCCTCACGCCGGCTTCGCCGCCGTTCAGGATGACATCCGAGGCGTTGAGAATCGTCGCGGCGCTTTCCCTCAGAACTGTCCCACTCAAGCCAAAACCGGGCTTGAATGGGCCACCGCGCGAACTACCCCCATGCGGTGGGTCCGAATCCATGAAACGTTCGTGATCGAATCCGCACAATATGATTGGAAGTGAAAGCCATGTGGATGCGTTCATGCGAGGTATGCAAGTCGCTCCTGAGGAAGCTGCGATTATGCGATTCAATTCGGTGTCAATGCGGATGGGAGTGGCAGGGATATGGAACTTACCGTCCGGACTTGGGCAGATCGTTTGCGGAAGAAGGAATACAGGAGAGGGAGCAATGGCTAACGTAATTGAGTTCTATATACCGGCCACGTTCCGGAAACCCGCGAAACGGCCAGTGAAGGGCGCCGGAAAGGTGATCGACTTCTGTCCGCTTGCGCCAAGAAAATCAGCCTGAAGGAAGCAAGCGAGGTCAGGCTAGTTTGGACGCATCCGGTGGTGCTAGACTGCGCGAATGGCCCCCAAAAAGAAATCCAAGAAAAAATCGACGACGAAGAAGACCGCTGGCAAGAAAACAGCGAAAAAAACCAAACATCCCAAGAAGAGTGTGGCGAAGAAGAGTGCGCCGAAAAAGACTGCGGCGAAAAAGCTGTCCGCAAAGACCGCTGCAACCCGCCAGAGTTCCAAGCAAGCTTCGAAGCAGAGTTTGCCGCAGCCACCGCCGCGCAAGCCGAGTGCGCGTGTCACGCAGCATCCGGCGGAACGGCGAGCACCGCGGTACGGCGATCAGTCGGGTGATTTGCAGGGGCTGTCGCGCCGCGAATCCGCCGATTCGGAGAGCGTTGACGAATTGCTCGAAGAGGGCAATGCCTTTGAGGCCGATGCGGTGAGCGGCGTGGAAGCTGCCGATAACGAAGAGGGAAGGGAAGTTCATACCCACGAAGTGCCTGAGGATGACGTCCCGGAGGAATATCTGGACGAGAAGTAAATCCGTGGATTTTGACTCGGAAATCCAAGGCCAGCGCCTAAAGGCGAATTGATTTAGCGGCCTTTACGGCACGCATGAATGCGTGCCCCGATACGAGTCGCACCTCGATACGAGGAGTGCTTGTATAAGTCGCTCTCGTACGAGTCGCGTTGATACAGTCGCGCTTGATACGGGTCGCACTTAATACGGGTCGTACTCAATACGAGTCGCGCGTGATACGTGGCGCTTGCACCACGGATCGTTACTTAGTCGACGGCGTGAGAGTTGCCATTTTGCCGCTTGGCACATGGCCGCCGGGCGCGACGAGATGCATGTACTCGGAGATGGTGACGAAGCGGTATCCGCGGGCTTTGAGCGTGGTGATCAGTTCGGGCATCATTGCCGTGGTCGTCGACAGCTCATGGAAAGCAAGGATATGGGTGTAGACGCCGTGTTTTTCGCGTCGTTCGATTTGCGTTAAGACCGAGTCGGCGAGAGAAGGCTTGGGGCAGGCGGGATTTTTTCCGGCGCAAAGGTAATCGAGCGAGTTGATATCGCGCAGTGCAATCGGATTTTCGTTGGAGATGGTCAACAAGTGATAGCCTTGCCGCTCGAGCTCGTGGCGCGCGTCATCGGGCATGATCCAGTCGGGAGGCCGCACATACTGTGGTTGCGAACCGCTTACGGCCTTAATGGCGGCCGCGCCGCGATTCACGTCGCTGATGACCCACTGCTCTCCGTGCTGGCGCTCGGCAGTGCGGAGTTCAATGTGGCTGTAGGTGTGGTCCTCTAATTCATAGCCGCGCTGCACGAGTTGCTCGGCTGCGTCGATGCAAGTCACTCCGATGTTCTCTTCGTAACGACGATCTCCCCAGGTCTTGGGCGTGAGCCGCCATCCCACAACAAAGAAAGTTGCTTTGACTCCATTGCTGTCGAGGACATTGATCAGGCCGGGACGAGGATGATCGCCTTTGGTGCCGAACAAGACGTAGGGCCGCGGGCCGTCATCAAAGGTGAGGGCGATGAGCTTGTCGGTGGAAAACGCGGAGCCGGCGTACAGGCAGAACAGCGCGAGGAGGGCGAAAGTTTTGCGGGTCATCTCTCCTTAATTATTGGAGGTGCTCGCGCGCAGGGCTAATTACTTTCGTGCGTGTCCCGGTTGGGCAGGGCATTGTTTGCCGAGCTTTGCTCGGCCGGACAGCCGAGGGCGGCTGTCCCCACATGTTCCCAATTCGTCGATGATCCACAGTTGCGATTCGGTAATATCTCTTCATGCCGATCACGCTGGACGAAATGCGCCGCTATGCCGTGGCGCGTAGCCTGTTCTCAGCCACTACGCTGAAACGCGCGCTGCATCGGATGGAATTCGTGCAGGCGGATCCGATTCGGTCGCCCGCGCGCGCACAGGACTTGGTGCTACGGCATCGAGTGAAGGATTACGGTGCGGGCGATCTTGAACGGCGCTATGCCCAGCTCGGTGTCGAGGAAGATTTCTTCATCAACTACGGATTCGTCACGCGCGAACTGCAGGCGTTGATGCATCCGCGATGGGACTGCTGTGACCCTGCCCAGAGCCGCTTGCCGTGGCCTGCGGCACGCAGAAAACGGGCGCAGTTGTTGCTGGATTTCGTGCGCGAGCGCGGCGTGGTGCATCCGCAGGAGGTTGATGCGCGTTTTGCACACGGCAAGGTGAAGAACTATTGGGGAGGTAACTCGAATGCGACAACGCATCTCCTGGATGCGATGCATTATCAGGGATTGCTGCGCGTGGTGCGGCGCGAGTCGGGGATTCGCTTGTATGCCGTGCACGAGCACGCCGACGGGCCGATGGACGAAGAAGCCTGCCGGGCGCGGCTGGACGCGCTTGCGGACGTCGCGATCGGCATCTACGCTCCGATGCCGCTGACAAGCCTGCGATCGCTGCTGAGGAGATTGAGATATGCGGCTCCGCAGTGGGAAGGCAAACTGACGAATGTGCTTAAGCGCGCGCAGGAGAGACTTGCCCATGCGGAGATCGAGAGCATGCGGTGGTACTGGCCTGCGAATGAGGATCCTGCGCGGGTCGTCGTGGAAGAAAAGGTGCGGCTGCTGGCGCCCTTTGATCCAGTAGTGTGGGATCGTGCTCGGTTTGAGCTGTTATGGGGATGGACGTACCGGTTTGAGGCTTACACCCCCGCAGTGAAGCGGGTGCGCGGGTATTATGCTCTGCCGATGTTGTGGCGCGACCGAGTGATTGGGTGGGGGAATTTGGCAGTGAAGGATGGAGAGTTGATGGCCGAGTTTGGGTATGTAGAAGCGCAGCCCAGGGATCGAGTGTTCAAGCAGGAACTAGAGGCGGAGTTGGAACGGATGAAGACTTTCTTGGGGTTGCGTTGATGGCAGGAAGGCAAACGCCCGCAGTCGACCCCATCCCATGTGGCGCGAATTCTATTTGCTTCCCGCGAGATCCCTCGCCCCGCTGGCGAAGGCACGGGGCTTCGGGATGACGCCTGAACATGACGCCGAACAGCGCCAAATGTGCTGCCGAGCTTCGCTCGGCCGGACAGCCGAGGGCGGCTGTCCCCACATGATTCTATTTTTGTACGAGTCAGCCGGCGACTTGGTGTTCGGCGCCGACGAAGAGTGCGCGCATGGCGCGGATGACCAAGCGCGCGAGAAGGATGATGAGCAGCACCAACGCTAAGGCCAAACTTCCGGCAACGTAAGGATGTCGCGTTGCGAGCCAGGTGAGGCCGATGGCGAGGATGTCTTCTCCGAGACTGAGGCTGATATTTGAAAACGGTTCCGGCGAAGGGGTGACGGCGGCGCGCGCGGCTGTTTTGCCGCCGTGAGCGATGAGCGCGACCCCCGCTCCTAGCAGCGCCGCCAACAGTTGGTGCTCCGGAGAAAGCTGGCTGGTCGCGCGGTAGGCGAGGAGTCCGGCGATGGGGACTCGAATAAAGGTGTGGAGCGCGTTCCAGATGAGATCGAATGCGGGAATCTTGTCGGCGAAAAATTCGATCACAAAGAGAGCGGTGCTGGCGCCGATGACGGTCCAGTTTTCCAGCAGCTGCAACCCGGCGGGCAAAGGAAGATGGCCGAAGCGGGCGAGGAGTCCGAGGACGGCGACGGTGGCATACAGGTTGAGTCCGGCGGCGAATCCGATGGCGACGAGAAGAGCGAAGAGTTCCGTCGGCGGGATTTTCAGCACGTCAAGCATGGGAGGCCGCGGGGGCTATAAAGCCCAGTTTAAATCAAGCCCTGACGCGGCCCTAAGGGCCGCTCTTCCACGCAGCTGTGTGAGTCTTCGTGATGCGGAAACGGCATATTCACGAGCGAAGTTACTCCGGAGACTGAGTGGCAAAGGATAGGCGAGAGCGGCTGTCCCAGCATGTATCCCAGACAGCGCAAAAATAGAAAGGATCGCTCCGAGGAGCGACCCTTCAAATTTCAGCCGAGCCGAGGTTACAGCGTGGACTCGATCTCGAAGCCCCAGGCCTCAAGAAGTGGCTCAGGGATGTACTTCGAGTTTTTGTTGCGGCGAGCCCACTCCCGCAGACGCGTCGACCGCAAATACTGGTCGGGGGAGAGCTTGTACTCGCGCACAACCTGCTCAAATTCAGTAATGGTGGGGGTGATGGGGCCGATCGGCTCGGGCTTGCCCCAGTTCGGATTTCCGCGTCGTTTTGCCATGAACTAGTGCCTTTCCACTCAGGGGAATAAAACCACAAAAACTCTATATCTATATGATTCTCGGAGCTCGCATCAGGATTCCGCGAAACCACCGAACTTTGAGCAGACAAGATCATGGGCTGTGCGCCCGACGCTGCCAAAGGTAGTCTGGAAACTCCGTATCTTACGGAGATCGCGCTCTGAAGTCAACGAAAATCTGCTACGTAGAGCTCTCGATTTTCATTGTAAGTGCAACAAACAAAGAAGCTTAAGGAATGGAGCGAGAGCCACTAACGGCTGGGGCCCTGGGAAGATGCCGAAGCCGAGTGCAATTCCTTGCAACCTCATGAAAATTATAGAAGTCCTGCGTTACGGACGTAATGAATACCGAGAGTGGGCCATTGCCCGGCACGGTCGATAGACTTAGAGTGCAAGTAGATCAAGCCGCGTGCGGATCGGTACGTACGAACAGTGGCCGCTCAGGCCCACGACGGCGGTCGTTTTCGCTAGGGTTCCGATGGCGCTGAAATCCTTATTATTGTGCTCGGATGAAAAGATCGTGCGCGTGCTGCGCCGAGTGCTGGGCGATCTGGAGATTGAAGTCGAGTTGTGTTTGAGAGCCGAGAGCGCCCTGCGCAAATTGACCCGCCAAAGATTCGAAGCGATCATCGCGGATCTGTCGGATGACGGTGCGTCAGAGGTATTAAGCAGCGCCCGCAACGCTCCGTGCAACAAGCAGGCGGTAGCGGTAGCGATTGTTGAGCCAATCGTCGGGCTCAAGGCGGTGTTTCAGGTCGGAGCGCACTTTGTCCTCTACAAGCCGGTTTCGAGCGAACGGGCGAAGTCGAGCTTCCGAGCGGCGCGTGCCCTGATGAAGAGCGAACGCCGACGGAACATCCGCGTAGCAGTGGAGATTCCGGTGGTGATGCGCAGTTCGCAGGCGGGCGGCAATATCAAGGTCACAACGATTGATTTGAGCGAGGGAGGGATGGCGATCGCTCTGCCCGACCGTCATCGTCCGACGGGACGCTGGGTAATCGCGTTCAGCCTTCCGGGAACAAGCAGGGAACTGGAGATTCCGGCCGAGTTCGCGTGGGAGAGCGCTAAGAAACAGGGCGGATTGCGCTTTGTGCAGCCAACCGAAGAGGCGCGGCAGCAATTGCAGGAGTGGCTGCGACAAAATTCTCCGGAGGCCGAGCAGGACGATCCACCGATTCGCTGCCAATTAAGCGATCTCAGCCTGGGCGGATGTTATCTGGAGATATCGTCTCCTTTCCCGGCCTCAAGCCGGGTCACATTGTTGATGCGTGCGGCTGGAATCGAAGTGCGCGTACCAGGAATTGTAAGAATCATGCATCCGGAGAAGGGCATGGGTGTGGAGTTTACGCAAAACACCGCCGAACACCGCGCTGCCTTGGAAAAGTTTCTCGGAGTGCTGACGGAGAATCGATCGCTGATGCCTGAACTGCTGGTACAGGCAGAAGGATTAGAGACGGACGCCGCGCCGCATCAAAGATCGGCGACAGATGCGGAGGATCCTCTGCTGCAGTTGTTTTATGGCGAGCCCGTTACGGTCGAGGCTTTTCACGAGGCATTACAAAAACAGCGCGCTGTGCCAGTACCCGTGGAGAGCGGCGTCAGTACGAAGCACGCGTAGGAATTTCCTCTCGAGAGTTTCCTTCAAATCTTTTTCGCAACGGCTCCCGGCGATTATCTGGCGGGACGGGGAATAATTTCCAAACAGCTGACGAGAGTTCGATCATCCTGGACGAGAAACAGTCGTTTAAAATGGATCGCGAGCCGGGATGGCGAAATTGGCAGACGCAGCGGACTTAAAATCCTACCGATAATCCCAATAAGTAATCTATCTCACTGAAACAAATAATTTTATTGACAAACTGCAAGTGCAGGTTTAGTTACACATATATTACACATTTTCGGGTTTCTCGCACCACTTCCAACGAGGAACGAAGATGCCTGAACAACATACCATCCTTGGCGGCAAGGTTTACGTCTACAAGCGCCCAAACAGCAGCCTTTGGCAGTGCTCAAGCTATTTCGCGGGCAAGAATCGGCGGACTAGCACGAAGGAAGAGAGCCTCTCCAAGGCCAAAGAAATTGCCGAAGACTGGTACCTACAGCTTCGCGGAAAACTCCGCGGTGGCGAGATCAAGAGCGAAAAGACCTTTCGCGAGGTGTCTGCGCAGTATCTCCACGAGTACGACATCATCACGCAGGGGCAACGCAACCAGCGCTATGTGGACGGCCAGCACTGGCGATCGAGCGTTCACTTGGTCCCCTTCTTCGGGAACTTGGGCATCTCAGAGATCACCGCCGGAAAGATCCAGGAATACCGAATTCACAGACACCAAGAAGCAATTACGAAACGCGGGAAGCCACCCGGCCGCAGCACCCTCCATCAGGAAATCGTCACGCTGCGCCAGACCCTCAAAACAGCGCTGCGCCACGGTTGGCTCGACCGACTGCCCGATTTCTCTGAACCGTACCGATCATCCCCCAAAATCTCCCACCGGGCGTGGTTCTCACCAGAGGAGTACAAAAAGCTCTACGAAGCGACACGAAAGCGCGCGCAGGAGCCAAAGAAGAAGGGCTTCAACTGGGAGGCGGAACAGTTGCACGACTTTGTGCTATTCGCCGTCAATACTGGACTGCGGCCCGACGAAGCATGGCGCCTTGAGTTCAGGGATGTCACGATCGTCGATGACGAGGACTTGGGTAAGACGATCCTGGAGATTGAAGTCCGTGGAAAGCGCGGAGTCGGATACTGCAAGAGTATGCCCGGTGCTGTGAGGCCTTTCGAGCGACTTCGAAGCCGGCTTCGCCCGGCGCGCATTTATGGCGTGAACACGCCCACAGAAACTTCCGTGAACTCCGAAGTCCTTGGGGAACAATGGCGCACGCCCGATCCCACCGATCTCATTTTTCCCAAGTGGCAGCGCGAGCTTTTCAAAACTATCCTCGACGAACAGAAACTTCGCTTTGATCGCGAAGGCCGGCCCCGTACCGCCTACAGTCTGCGGCATACGTACATCTGCCTGCGACTTATGGAAGGTGCTGACATCTACCAAATCGCCAAGAACTGCCGCACTAGCGTCGAGATGATCGAGAAATACTACGCGGCGCACATCAAGACCTCGCTCGACGCCGCCGCAATCAACGTCATGCGGCCCAAGAAAAACAAGAGAGGCAAGAAAGCCACCCAGAACACTCAGGCTTCACCGCAACCTCCCGAGCAGGAAACGGGTGTGTAAAATCGGGCCGCGTGCCCTATCATGAGTAAGATAGCCGAACGAGATTCGCTCTCTCCAGCCGAGCCGCCGCGAGGCAATCTTGCAGACGGTGTCTGCAACATGTTGTCCTGAGGCCATACACCATTGGTCCGCCTCATCATTGGCGCGATCCCAACTCTGCACTGCCCTCCGCAAGAAGACGGAGGACCATCTTCATTCTCCAAAACCAGCCAAAGAAGAAGGAGTGGCTTCCATTCGGTAACCTTCCTCGCCAATCGCGAAGGACCAAGAGTGTTCACTTTTGAACAGACAGACCTGTATGCGTCCGCACATCCTTTAAGAAAGATCGTGTATCTGTGTCAGTTGGTTAGCCGACGACGCGTCGCATTGAACTTACGACGTGGACAAGACAATCGTAAGTTGGGCCTGAGGTTGGCAGGAGGCTACAATGATCCCGACTTGTCCCCCCTCAAAGAAGATCATTCTGTGTATTGATGATGATGATTCGATCTTGCGCTTCGAAAAGGCGCTGCTCGAAAGGTCTGGATACAAAGTTCTCACGGCAGCGTCGGCGCTAGAAGGTCTCAAGCTTGCGACAACGTGCATGTGCGATGCCGTACTCCTGGACTACCAAATGCCCGGAATGAACGGACACGAAGTTGCCTCTGAAATAAGACTCGTGAGACCGAACCTGGTGATCATTCTGCTCTCCGGAAACGAAGTACCTAAGCAGGCATTAGCCTTAGTCGATGCTTTCGTGCCGAAGCTTGAATCGAGTCAACAGTTACTGCCCATGATTGCCGAGCTTTGCAGCCGGAATCAAGAGTCAAAACATAGGCAAGAAAGCGTTTCGTGCGCAGAACATCGATAACGCAGTGCCCGGCCCTCCCCCTTTGAGCCGCTTGCGAGAGTTTCTGTGCTTGGCGTAGCAACCACCCAGGGGGAGGAGGGGTCCAGTGAACGCCGCTCCCAAATCGAAGAATGGACAGGCGGAAGATGCTCTGCGTGCTTCCGAGGCTCGGTACCGTCGCCTTTTTGAAACAGCCCAGGATGGGATACTGATCCTCGATGCACAGTCGGGAATGATAACCGACGTGAACCCCTTCCTGACGACCCTATTGGACTATTCCCGCGAGGACTTTCTTGGCAAAACCCTCTGGGACATTGGCGCTTTCAAGCAAATTCAAGAATCGAAAGCCGCCTTTCGTGCGCTTCAGAACAAGCAATATATCCGTTACGAAAATCTGCCGCTGGAAACCAGAAGCGGGCGGCGGGTTAATGTCGAGTTCGTCAGCAATGTCTACGATGAAAATGGCAAAAGCGTAATTCAGTGCAATATTCGTGACATCACCGCGCGCAAGCAGAGCGACGCATCGTTGCATGAGAGCCAACAACGTCTGGCTGGCATCATCGCGTCGGCTATGGACTCCATCATCACCGTAGACGAGCAGCAGCGCATCGTGCTGTTCAATGCCGCCGCCGGGAAGATGTTCCGCTGTTCGGAGGCGGAAGCGATGGGGCAGTCAATCGAAAAATTCATTCCGCAGCGGTTCCATGCCGCCCACTCGGGCCATATCCGGGCATTTGGAGAGACGGGGGTGACGAATCGCGCCATGGGCGCTCTGCAACCAATTTCAGCCCTTCGCGCCGACGGCGAGGAGTTTGAGATAGAAGCCGCGATCTCGCAGGCAGAATCCGGCGGCAGGAAGAGATTCACCGTGATCATGCGAGATGTCAGTATGCGCAAGCAGTCAGAAGACGCACTACGAAGATCGGAAGACAGGTTCAGCAAGGCGTTTCGTAATAACCCACTCGCCATCACGATATCGACAGAAGCGGAGGGGCGTTATTTGGACGTGAATGAGGCTTTCTTGGATCTGCTTGGATACGAACGCCGGGAGGTGATTGGTCGCACCACGGAAGAACTGGGTTTCTGGGCCGACCCTTTGGATCGCCAGGAAATGATACGGCAGTTAAAGGAAGAGCACGCGATAGCCAAGGGCCAAATGCGATACCGGACCGCAAAGGGAAAGATTCGGGAAGCAGAAGTATGGGCAGAATCGATCGAAGTGGACGAGCAACGTTGCGTGCTGGCGATCACTCGTGACGTCACAGAGGTGGTGCAACTGGAAGCCCAGTTGCGGCAGGCCCAGAAGATGGAAGCCGTAGGACGTTTGGCGGGGGGCATTGCGCACGACTTTAACAATATACTGGGCATCATCATAGGCTACAGCGACATCTCGCTAGGTCTGACTGCGCCAGACAATTCGATGTATCGGTACGTCGCGGAAACTAAGAAGGCCGCAAAACGAGCGGCGTTGCTCACCAAGCAACTTCTGGCCTTCAGCCGCAAGCAGGTTATATTCCCTCGGATTTTGGACCTGAACGAAGTGGTTCGGAATGCGACCGACATGTTCTCGCGACTGGTCGGCGATGACGTTGCTGTTGAGTTTCGTCCTCAGGTTCCGCTCAGCAGCATCAGGGCCGACCCGGGCCAGATCGAGCAAGTCTTGATGAATCTGGTGGTGAATGCCCGCGATGCGATGCCGACTGGGGGAAAAATCATTATCGAGACAGGGGAAACCGAACTGGACGACGACTACGTTTCCTTGCACCGGGGTTCCCACGCCGGACTGTATGTGGTCTTGGCGGTCAGCGACACGGGTTGCGGCATGGATGAAACCATCCAATCGCAAATCTTCGAGCCTTTTTTCACAACCAAAAGAGTTGGGGATGGAACGGGTCTGGGGCTCTCGACCGTGTATGGAATCGTAAAGCAGAGCGAGGGCAATATCCTTGTGTACAGTGAACCCGGCAAGGGCACAACGTTCAAGATGTATTTTCCCAGAGTGGGCGCAAAGGCCGAAGCACTCGTGTCGTCACACGATGAAGTCGCGCCTCGGGGACAATCAGAAACGATTTTGGTGGTAGAAGATGATAATAATCTGCGTGAACTTACGAGTAAACTTCTGCTGGATGGCGGTTACCGAGTGATTGAAGCGAAAGATGCGAAAGAGGCACTAACAATAATGGCGGCACCTGAAGCAGCAGTCGATCTACTCTTGACGGATGTCATCATGCCCCAACAAAGCGGGCCTGAGTTGGTGAAACAGGTCGAGGAAGGACATCCCAAGACTCGTGTGGTATTCATGTCGGGATATAGCGACGATATGGTTAAGCGACACGGACTGTTAATGCAGGAAGATTCATTTTTGGAGAAGCCTTTCACCAGACGGTCGTTGCTCGTGAAGGTCTACTCGGCCCTGCACCGCGACTTGGAAAAGCAACACGATGCAGAATGGAAAACGGATCGCCACTAGCCGTCGACCTCCAAAATTAGGCATGGTGGGTATCCGCTTGACTCACCAGACCCCAATGCCTAGTATGCGGGAATGGAGGACTATCCTCGGAACTTGAAGGAGTTCGATGTTCGATTCCTGAGTGAGGAGGCCTGCCGAGAGTACATGTTGCAACTGCGCTGGCCGGATGGCTTTCGGGTCCGCGCTGTGGGTGTCGAGAGAGTTCGCCGGTCAGGACGGTATTGCTGCGGTGTCGTGAGTGTCGGCATCAAACCTCGATAACGGCTCAAGACGAAGCCCCTCCGTTTCCTTGTCGACCCTTGGCAACACGACCGTTTTGGGGCCGAAGATGCGTCGGGTCACTCGGAATTGTCAATTTATTCCGATTGCCCGACTAGTATCTTTTGAAGGACGAATCAATGAAGCCCGATACGTTCCCGACTCTAAAGCTATTGGCAATTGACGATGATGCCCAGAACCTCGACATCATTAAGTTGGCGCTCAAGCGCCCAGGGCTGGAAATCTTCACGTCGCAAGATCCGGAAGAGGGGTTCGAGACATTCCTGCGAATCCGGCCGAGAATCGTGTTGCTTGACTTGGTAATGCCACGAGTCAGCGGAATGGAGTTGCTGGAGAGAATAGTTGGAATTGACCCAGGAGTGGATGTCATTCTGATCACGGCTCACTATTCCACCGAGTCCGCGGTCGAGGCAATTCAGAAGGGCGCTTGTGACTACCTGAACAAGCCTCTTGAGATTGAAAAACTCCGCAGCCGCGTCGAAAGTCTCATGCTGGAGGCGAACACCCGTCAGTTGACACTACGCCTTGAGCAAGAGCTGATAGGTGCCTGTCAATTCGAGGGGATGATTGGAAGAAGCCCGCTAATGTTAGATGTCTTCGCGAAGATCCGCCGAGTTGCGCCTCATTTTAGAACATTGCTCCTAACTGGTGAGACCGGTACCGGAAAAGAACTAGCGGCTCTTGCCCTCCACCGTTTGAGTCCTGCAGCAGGCGGCCGGTTCGTGGTCTGCAACTGCGCAGCGCTAGTGGAAAACCTGGTCGAGAGCGAATTGTTCGGCTTCGTCCGGGGTGCGTTTACGGGTGCTATTCAGGACAAAGCCGGGCTCTTCGAGCATGCGGATGGAGGAACTGTTTTCTTGGATGAGATTGGGGAGCTCTCTCCCGCAGCGCAAGCCAAGTTGCTGCGAGTCATACAAGACCACCAGGTTCAAAGAGTCGGATCGGCAGTGCCTCGCCAGATCGACTTGCGTGTCATCGCAGCTACACATCGCAACCTGAAGACAATGGTCCGGGAGGGCCAATTTCGCGAGGACCTCTATTATCGGCTCGCGGTTGTAGAAATCACGTTACCTAGTCTGGCAAGTCGCCGGGAGGACCTTCCGCTTTTGGAGAGGTACTTCGTTAATAAATTCGCGACCGAGTACAAGAAGCCAATTTCCGGTTTGGTCCGGAGAGCGCAGACCCGCTTGTCGGCGTATCCGTGGCCGGGGAACATTCGCGAGCTTGAAAACGTAATCGGAAATGGTTGCATGATGGCGGACGGAAACCTGATTGATATCGGCGATCTTCCCGAGCGACTTCGCACGCCCCTAACTACGGGAACCTTAATTGACGACAGGCTTCTCTCTCTTGACGAAGTACAGAGACGTCACGTGTTGCACGTCCTGGAGGGAGTTGGGGGAAACAAGGCCCGAGCTGCAGAGATCTTGGGTATCGGCCGTGCAACAATCTATCAACTTCTTTCCAAGATGAAAGGTGAAGAACGAACGGACGAGAGTGCGTGATGTCTTAAAGGCTGAAAAGCACGAAATAGTGGTTCCAATCACATAAGACGGGCCCCTTCCTCCGTGAGCCTGAGCGTACAGAAGATTGCAAATGGGGAATTATGGGTCCGCACCGGCACCATCCCATTCTCGAGTGCACTCACTGGGCGTTCGAACGTTCGGATCAAAATCAGGATGTACCTCGAATCCGGTGCCCGCCTGGCGGTGCCACACGCAGCCCGCAACTGGGTCGTCCTGATTCGGCGATTCGTTGACGGCCAGTTACACCAAGGTTCCACCGGCGCCAACCTTGCCGGCGTACTGAAGGAAGTCTTGCTGTCTGAGTTCAGCCAGCTCTGGCTGACGAACACTTGTCCAGATTACGTACAGAAGCATAATCCAGCAACTGCAAACGCTAGATAGTTAGGGTCTTAAGTAGCGCCAGGTTTGGTCACTCGGGTGCAAAGCGAAACTGAAGTCCTTTGAACCAGTTCTATTTGTCGATGACCGCCGGTTCTTACGAATCGCGAGCGAAAGGGTAGGATTGATATGCGAAGCGAGCCGGAACGAAAAACTGACTGCCAGTCTGGAGGCTCCCCCGCCCGGACAATTGAAGACCCCCGCCGCCATCCCCGGTTCGCACTTCAGGTCGATATCACAGTCACGTCTCGCACTTGCGGGAGGCTGAAGGGTCGTACCGTGGACATTAGCGAATCCGGGATCGCTGCCATGCTGACGGTTGAAACCCAATTGGGCGAGGTCGTGGAGTTGAACTTCACGCTTCCATGCGGCTCCGTGGCGATTCATGCGATGGTTCGCCAACGGAACGCCTTTCGGTACGGTTTCGAGTTCATTGACCCAGATTTCGTACACGAATTCATTCGTCGGACGTGCCGCGACCTTGCCGTTGACCAATCGCTGTTATCGACTCATAGGCTGTGATGTCGGCCTTGGGTACATGCGCGGCTTCGCTGAAGAATAGAGGACCGATTCCCTCGCAGTAACAACCCAGATTCGACTATTCGACTAGCCCCTAGCCCTGATTGATTCGGTGATTCATCCGTAGGGTTCTCGTGCCAGTAACGCCATCGCCGTCTGGACGCACCCACCGTTCTAGGCTGCGAACCATCCTGCTCGAACTGCATGAAACATCGTCCGGGTTACGCGCAGATCCAGGATGCGTTGTTTAGTATCGTTCCTGAGCTGTTATCCATTACTCCGCGTCCTTATTTGACAGGTGGGAAGCCACTGCGAGGTTGCTAATCAAGAGCTCCTGAGCAGCGGCGTGGTCACCGGGTCGGGCGAAGAAGTACCCTTGCACGAGTTCGCACTTGAGCTCTTTGAGCAAGTTGACTTGCTCTTTCGTTTCAGCGCCTTCGGCCACGACCTTCAGGCCGAGGTCGTGAGCCAGCATAATGATGATGCGTACGATCCTTCTTGTCTCTCGGTCGGTGTCAATCGCGGAAATGAAGGTCCGATCAATCTTCAACGTGTCCACAGGGAATCCTTGCAACCGGCTCAGTGAAGAGTATCCGGTCCCGAAATCGTCAATACTTATTTGGACCCCCAGCGCCTTGAGCTCTGCGAGAACTAGGCTAGACCTTTCTGAGTCTGCCATCACGATGTTTTCCGTGATCTCCACGTTGATGCTGCTCGGGTGGATTCCCACTGCGTCCAAAATAGTTTTCATCTGAGCCGCCAAGTCCTGCTGGGCAAACTCCTTGGGGGTGATGTTCACGCTCATCGTCAAATGGGGATCAGAGGGGAATTGAGAGTGCCATGCGCGAAGCTGCAGGCAGGCTTCGCGGAGCAACAGTCGGTTCATTGGGACGATAATCCCAGTCTGTTCGGCGATCTGGATGAAATGGGCGGGTGCCACGAGTCCTTCAGGGCGTTGCCATCTGCTGAGTGCCTCGAATCCGACGATCCTCCCGCTGTGTAGTGACAAAATGGGTTGATAGTGCACTCGGAATTCACCCAGTTCCAGCGCTCGGCGAAGGTCGGTTTCAATCTGCAATCTTTTGACCGCGATGGTGTGCATTTCGGGGTCAAAGACCTGAGAGCGTGCTTTTCCTTCGCGCTTGGCTCGATACATCGCAATCTCGGCATCGCGTATCAAGTCCTCTGAATTGGTGTATGAGGTTGCACAAAAAGCGATTCCGATACTGGCGGTTATCACAACTTCTTGTCCTTCGACAACGAACGGAACGAGTAGTCGCTCTTGAAGACGCTCGGCAACTCGAATGGCATCGCCGCAATCTCTAATGTCCTCCAACAGTATGGTGAATTCATCGCCGCCAACTCTTGCCAGACTTCCTTCGTTCGCAACCTGGGCTGTAGTCTGCAGCCGGACTGAGCGTGAAATGGTGTCGACGCCCCGAATGGAAGCGCTCAATCGGCGGGCAATCTGCATCAAAAGGGCGTCTCCCGCCGCATGGCCCAAGCTGTCATTGACGACCTTAAACTCATCGAGGTCAATGAACAGCACAGCGAATTTGTAGCTTATGTGTCTATGGGAAAGCGCGAGGACATGGCGCACGCGGTCCAGGAACAGAGCGCGATTCGGCAGGTTAGTCAGAGCATCATGCAAGGCATTGTGTGCGAGCGTCTCTTCTGCCCGCTTCCGGTCGGTGATATCACGATTGACGATGACCAGTCTCTGAATCTGACCTTTCTCATTTGGAATTGCTGTGGCGACCGATTCCAGGTTCCGCCACGTCCCATCCTTGTGGCGCATGCGGTATTCGAGGCGCTCTCCTCGCCCGGTCACTCTTGCTTTGGCTGCCGCTTCTTGCACGCGCTGGTAATCATCGGGATGGACTTGCTCGACGGATGAAGTCAACTTCAACTCGTCCGGCGAATACCCGAGCACTTTCTGGTACGCAGGGCTGTTATAAAGCCGATTCCCAGTGCTATCGACGACCGCAATCATATCCGCAGCATTCTCGGTGATGACTTCAAAAAGCTGATTGCGCTGGTTCAATTCGCGACGGATTCGGTGGAGTTGGACTTGCTGGTAAACCGTATACACATCGAACAAGAGCACAAGGCATGCCAGCCCGCGTACCCACTCCTTGAGATCAAGCCACTCGGAGTTTCGTAAGAGGTGATTGTCGGGGAAGGTCAGCGACACAATGCCCACCGTCAACACTAACGTGACAGTAATTGCAAATCCCCACAGCCACCACTCACGTGTTTCAACGTGCTGCATCGGTCTGACGTGGCGTTGCTTCTCTAGTGCGTTATTCAAGGCCAGCCTCGCGTGATGAGGATATTAGGAGTCTAGTGTGAGAACAACGCTGGGAAAGCGAAAGTTACGAAAGGCAAACAACAGCGTACTTGGTCTCATTCATGCGAGAGGACAACAAAGGGTCACCCGCGGTAGATGTGGAGACTCAAGAGCACGATCAATCTGGTTTGTTCCGTGTGCGCGATCTGCACGTCGGCCGCTGCTCACGGTGTCTTGGGGAACCGGACAACTCGAAACCGTCCATGAAATGGAACAGTGTCCACTCCTGGAACAGTCGGGCTCCTCATTCATTCCGCCCAAGTCCAGCGGCACAGCTCTAATCAATAAGCTAGCCGGAACTTTGGACTGGTCGCTGAAATGCACTGTCTAAGCGAGGCGCACGCCCTCCCCCGGCCTGCCGTTCTGATGAATTCATATGCCCAAGCAACACATCTCTTTTGTTCGGGTACTCCGCTGGGCGACAATTGCGGTATTCCTCGTTGCGTCTCTTGAATTGCTCAGGCAAACTTTCTTTTCCGCCGCCGCCGTTTGGCCGGCGCTTGCTGCTGCCATCATGGTCTGTGCATCTATTGTTTCTGTTCTGAAATTTCCAGCGCTTTACAAGTCAAAGGGCCAGTCCGACAAGTTTCCTGCAAACCTCATCGAGAACCTTCCTGAAATTGCCTGCATCATTGGCGATGATGGGAGATTCAGGCAGTGGAACTCCAATCTGGAAACGGCGCTTGGCTACACGGCCGAAGAGATTGAAAAGCTCAAGGCCGTTGACGCAATTGCTGAGGAACAGCGAGAAACCGTACAGCAAACGCTGACACGGGCGTTTGCCGATGGAACTGCCAAAACTGAATCTGTCTTGGTGTCAAAAAACGATGCCCGAATTCCCTGCCTTCTTACGGGTGTCCGCCTGGTTGTGAATGGCGCTCCCTGCATCCTTGGAATCGCCGTAGATCTCAGAAAGATCCGACAAGCGCAAGAGTCACTGCTCCGGCTGGCATCCATTGTGGAGTTCTCCGAAGACGCCATTACCACGATGAATACGGATGGAATCATCACCAGCTGGAACCAAGCAGCTGAAAAGATGTACGGCTACAGCACGGCTGAGGCGATTGGGCGACACCTATCCTTGATTTTGCCCCCTGAACGGAGAGCCGAAAGCCGCGCCATGATAGAGCGGGTACTGAGCGGATTGTCAATAAAGGGCCTCGAAACTCAACGACTTTCAAAGGCAGGGCACTTACTGGATGTGTTGCTTTCGCTTGCACCGATCAAGGACGCGACCGGGCAGATCGCAGGAGTGTCGGCGATCGTGCGGGACGTCACGCTGGGTAAACATGCTGAAGAACGATTGAAATTACAGTCGGCTGCTCTAGAAGCCGCCGCAAACGCAATCGTGATCACAGACCACGAAGGCACAATCGTGTGGGTAAATCGGGCCTTCACGGCCATGACCGGTTACAGCGAGGGCGAGGTCGTGGGCAAGAACCCCCGAGTGCTGAAATCTGGAAAACAGGCAGAAAGTTATTATGCCGAGCTCTGGTCGACGATCTCGTCCGGTAAGGTTTGGAAAGGCGAGCTTATCAACCAGCGGAAAGATGGAACACCCTACACCGAAGAGATGACGATCACGCCTGTAACCAGGGACGTTGGCAATCCTGCGAATCGATACTACATTGCCATCAAGCAAGACATCACCCAGCGCAAAGTGGCTGAAGAATCACTTCTATTCAAGACTGCGCTGCTGGAGGCGCAAGCGGAAACGACGATTGATGGCATCCTTATCGTCGACGAATCCGACCACATCATCCTGGCTAACAAACAATTTGGACTCCACTTCGGAATCCCAGACGAATTGCTGATAACACGAGACGATCGGATCGTACTCGCGCACGTAGTAAGTAAAATCGATAACCCGGACGCCTTCGTCGAAAAGGTCAGGTATCTCTATAGCCATCGGACTGAAAAGAGCAGGGATGAGTTCAAATTGAAGAATGGGAGGATCTTCGATCGATACTCTGCGCCTCTGGTCGACTCGCAAAGGCAGTATCGCGGCAGAATCTGGTACTTTCGCGACATCACAGACCGCACACTCGCGGAGGAACGAGTCCAATTCCTAGCTTACTACGATGCTCTGACAGGACTGCCCAATCGGACCCTTCTCAAGGATCGATTGTCGAAAGCGCTCGCCCGTGCCCGCCGACACAAGGACAAAGTTGCTCTTCTTTTCCTCGATCTAGACCAGTTCAAGAACATCAACGACTCGCTCGGTCACTCAGTGGGCGACCTCTTCCTGCAGGGTGTTGCAGAACGACTTAAGAAATGGGGACGCGAACAAGACACTGTCGCCCGCATAAGCGGGGACGAATTCGTCCTTGTGTTGACTGACGTGAAGGACATCCCCGACGCGGCAGTCGCCGCTGAGCGACTAATGGACTCGATGACTCCTGGCTTCGTCGTTCAGGATCGCTCAATCAATATAGGATGCAGTCTCGGGATTAGCATTTTCCCAGACCACGGCGCCGATCCAGAAACCCTGATCATGCATGCTGATGCAGCCATGTACTACGCCAAAGATTCTGGACGTAATAACTTTAGGTTCTTCACCGAGGACATGAACATCCAGGCGGCAGAACGCTTGACTTTGGAGAGCGGCTTACGACTGGCCCTTGACAAGAATCAACTCTTTCTCGTGTACCAACCGCAGATGGAGATTACGACTGGAAGGATCATCGGTCTGGAAGCCCTTCTGCGCTGGCAACACCCGGAATTGGGACTCGTGCCGCCCGACAAGTTCATCCGAATTGCAGAGAATAGCGGGATGATCCTGCCAATCGGTGAATGGGTGTTGAATGCCGCCTGCCGTCAGGCCAGGAAATGGCAACTCGAAGGGCTTCCCGACGTATCCGTGGCGGTAAATGTATCGGCGGTCCAAATTCGCCAAAAGGGCTTCTGTGAACTGGTCAGGAGGATTCTCCACGAGACTGGTCTTGCCCCGCAATACCTTGAACTGGAGCTAACCGAAAGTCTGCTCTTCGCCAACGCGGACCTGGTGTTATCGGTTGTCCAGGAACTAGGGGCGATAGGGCTGAAGCTGGCGATTGACGACTTCGGAACTGGATATTCCAGTTTCAGCTATTTGAAGCAGTTTCGAGCCAGCAAGCTCAAGATCGACCGCTCGTTTATCACGGAGGTCGCCGTCAAGGCTGATGATGCAGCGATTGCAGCCGCAATTATCAGCATGGCAAAAAGCTTGAATCTGAGGGTGATTGCCGAAGGCGTGGAAGACGAAGCACAAATGTCGTTCCTGCGGTCCCATCAGTGTGACGAGATTCAGGGGTACTACTTCAGTAAGCCCTTGCGAGTCGATCAGGTTGCCGACAAGCTGCGTGGTGCAGCAGGTCGTGCTTTGCCTGCAAAGCATGGGTGGTGATAGCGCAGTCAGAACGAACTGCGGCATAGCGGTCACAGAGAATCATGGAGGAGGCATAAACAACCATGTCAATTGGAGTTGCACTTTTGGTGTCGAATGATCTGATGACCGTCCGCCTTCTCAGCCACGCTCTACAGGAGTTGTCGATTTCGCCTGATGTATGTCCTGAACTCCCGGCGGCGGAGAGTTTATTGGCCCGCCGAAAGTTCGATGCCGTTATCGTTGATTTCCAGCTAGGAGATCAATCGGGCCGCATTTTTGACAAAGCGCGTCTCTCCTCGTCAAACGGGACGGCGGTGACGTTTGCCATCACCGATAGTCCGCAGGGCGGAGGCTTTCAAAAGAGTTCGGCATTTGTCTTCGAGAGGCCGCTGTCTGCCAAGTCAATCCGTCGTACACTCAAACCTGCCTATGGACTGATCCTAAGGGAACGGCGGCGATACTTTCGCTGCCCGGCTGCGATTCCGGTTTCCATCCAGAGGCAGGACATGCAGGAAGTGCGCTGCAACAGCGTAAACATCAGCGTAGGTGGAATGGCCGTCAGCACGTTCGTTCCTCTGATTCCCGGAGAAAGCGTGCGCGTTAAGTTCACTCTGCCCGATCACACCGTACCCTTCCTAGCCGAATCAACGATCTGCTGGTCAAAAACGGGGCGTCTGGGAGTTCGATTCGTGTCTATTTCGGACGAACAAAAGTCCGAACTACAAATCTGGCTATCCCAAAAGCTGGAAGAGACACTCCCGCAATTCGTGGCCGGACAATTTCAGAAAGTGGATGCTGCCGCCAAGAAGGACCCTGAGTCAAAAGCATGATGACAATTTCGGCAATACGTTCACCCCGTTGATTGGGCCCTTTGGTTGCCGTCCTCAGCGTTTTAACGGCCAGCCCTATTCCGGAATAAACGTACTGTCCCTCTGGATGTCCGCTTTGGCCCAGAACTTTACCGCGCCAATCTGGATGACCTTCCGCCAGGCCAGCGAATTAAATGCCCATGTCCGCAAGGGCGAGAAAGGCTCGCTTGTGGTCTACGCCAATGCCATCACGCGCACCGAGCATGACGACAAGACCGGCCAGGATGTCGAGCGCGAAATCCCCTACATGAAGGGTTACACGGTTTTCAACGTTGAGCAGATCGAAGGGTTGCTCGAAATCTACCACGCCAAGGCCGTCACGACGCGCGATCCTGTAGCACGCATAGATCATGCGGAGCAGTTTTTCGGCAGACTGGGCGCAACGATCAAACACGGCGGAAATCGTGCTTACTACGCGCAGGAACTGGATTATGTACAGATGCCGCCGTTTGGAGCCTTCCGCGATGCCGAGAGCTACTACGCCACCCTCGCCCATGAATTGACCCACTGGACGAAGCACGCGCAGCGTCTTGACCGCGACTTTGGCCGCAAGAGCCGGGGTGATGAAGGTCACAGCCGCGAAGAGCTAGTAGCTGAGATGGGATCTGCTTTCGTTTGCGCCGATCTCGAACTGCATCAGGAACCGCGTGAGGAGAACGCCGCCTATATCGCAACGTGGCTGGAGTTCGGGCTCGCTAGACAACGCCATCGTCGAATTCAACTCGATTGCGTCCCTTACTTTTGGCAGCATACAGAGCGGCGTCGGCACGGCTCAGGAGACTGCTGAATTCAGAAGGCGCGCTTCCCCGAAAACCTGCAACTCCGAAACTGGCAGCTACCACGGCGGTCTTGCCCTCGAAGCTGAACTCCTGCATCTCGAAACGCTGCCTGATACGCTCTATGGGAATCTCTGCTTGTTTTCTGTCCACATGCGTAAGAATTAATAAGAATTCCTCTCCACCTAGGCGACCGCACATATTCGACTGGCGAGTATTTGCTTTGAGCACTTTGGAGAACCCTTTGAGAACCTCGTCTCCCGCGTCGTGTCCAAAGGTATCATTGATCCTCTTGAAATGGTCAAGGTCGGCCATGACTACCCAAATGGGAAAATTATGCCGAGCGGCAGCACTGAATTGCCCGCTTGCCCAAATGTCGATCGCACGGCGGTTCGGCAGGCCCGTCAGGGGATCAGTTAGCGCCAACTCCTCCAGTTGACGGTTCTTAGCTTCGATTTGGCGATGAAGTTCAATCATCCTGCGGCCTACTCCCACGCGCGCGACGAGTTCGCCCGGATGGAATGGTTTCGTTAGGTAGTCGTCCGCGCCGGCCGCTAGGCCTTCTATGACTTGCTCCTTATTTGTGTTGCTGGTCAGCAGTATCAGATATGAATAATGCTCCTGGAAGTCCCGACGTATCCGCTGACACAGCTCAGGTCCGCTAAAGTCGGGCATCGTCCAGTCCGTAATGACGAGAGACGGGCGATGCTCGGCAAAGACATCAAGGGCCTCGCGACCATTTTTCGCGAACAGCACAGGGTAGTGATCTTTCGAGAGGGATTGGTCTACGAGTTTCCGGTAGATCGGGGAGTCATCCACCACGAGGATTCTAAATTCCTGGCAACGATCTTCTACTCCGGGCGGGACACCTGGACGGACCGCTGATCTCCGCTCAATCGCCTGCACTGACACCTCGCTCCTCCCCTGTAGCCGTCGGACGGAAGAAAACAACGACCTACGAGGCACTGCCGCCCTAAGCATGAACCAGTGCCTTTTACGGCGACACACTCTTCCCGTTCCAAGATTCGAGGGCAATTCAATCGCCATTTTCCCAAATACTAACCCTTTCACTGCTATGAGATGGCTGGGCGATGTGACCGGCACGTCCGGTTTCGTCGTCCGAAAGGAAGACACATGTCTATTCTGTGGACTGAACCCGTCGCACCAAGGTTATTGCCAATTGATTAACCGGCTCGGAAATGTGGTCATAGCCATATTCATTGGCTTTTTCCCACCTGACGGCATTTCTCTCAGAATCGTATTCAACCTTCATCTCGTCGACTTGGGATTTGATCCACAACCGATTCGCGTCGGCGTCGAGATCGCAACTCAGTGAGACATCATGGCCTGAACTCGCGGAGATGACGTCAGTTTCCGTGCGAATAGCGATCTTCAGAGCATCCCAGTTGTTCATATCGGACCCTCGAGTTAGAGTACATGATTGAAGGGGCAAGACGACCTGGTCAGTTGTGTCACGAGTGATCCAAACACCGCGCCTTGCGCGCATATCTTAAGGCAGTCATGCCTCCCGATCCTCTCCGGGAAAAAGCAACATCAGAGATTTGCGGCGTAGGGGCACAAGAGCGGTGGCCCCACACACGAGACCATCACGAAAGTGCGATCAAATACCGGGCCGGAGCCCAACAGTCGCTAAATGTCGGTGTCTACTTTTAGGACACTCTCTTCGACGCTAGATACTCCGCCTCCAGCCGTCAAGTCTCGTAACACGTCTTATCATGACTTTGCGGGCCGAACAAATGTGGAACTCCAAGTGCAAGTAGGAACTTGGGGTTGAGCGTGAAGACGATTCTTCTGGTCGAGGATAGTCGGTTCTTGCGGCTGACTACCGAAAAGACTTTAGTACGCGCCGGGTATAAGGTTGTGAGTGCTTGTGACGGAGAAGAAGCGTTGCGAGTCGCCGCAGAGTTGTCGGGGCAGGAGGTTCTTCAATCCTTACGGTCAACACCGCAGACCGCCTCAATTCCCATCGTCGTTCTCAGCAGTCTTCCTCAGAGCAACGAGCGCAAACTGAAGCGGGACGGTGCGACCGCATACTTCGACAAGTCCAGCCTGGGCTTGCATGAACATTCCGATTCTCTAATTCAGATCGTGAAGAAGATGCTCGACGAATCCGAGGAGGACGGGGTAGGCGTCGGCTTGCCACCTCTCCACTCTGCCGCCGTGCCCGCAAAAGGCAAAGCATGACTCCGGAAATGGCCTTTGAATGCCTGCTTGTCACTCCCGATCCTACCGTGTTCAGCACGATGGAAGGGATACTTCAAGAGCTCTCCATTGCGACAAAGGTCTGCCCATACCCGTCAAACGCTGCCCATCTGCTGGCAGAGGGCAGCACGGATCTGGTTGTCATTGATCTCGAAGCTGAGGACTCCTCCGAATTCTTGCGCCAGATCCGGGCCCTCACGCGGCAGAAACCGACGGTTCTTGCTGTCTCTGCGGGCGATTGCGTCGTACCTGGTGTCCACGTGATTCTCCGCAAACCCCTAACCCGCGAGTCTGGAGTGACGTCGTTGAAGGCTGCGTACTCTAGAATGGTCCTCGACTATCGGAAGCACACCCGATTTGCTGTGATGACGCCGGTTGTAGCGACCGATGATGACAAACGAACCCTTCCGATTACCGTGACGAACATCGGAGAAGGGGGAGTGGGTATTACAAGCGTAGAAACGTTGCGCATCGGCGGCATCTTATCCTTCCGCATGCGGCTACCTGAGTTAAAGAACGAGATCTCAATTCAGGCACGCGTTCTCTGGACTAGACCGTATGGCGCGGCTGGCTGCGAATTTGTGCACGTCGCGCCCTTCGATCTTCACCTTCTCCATGCTTGGCTCGAAAGCCGCTACCGGATCAAGAAACCTTTGATTTCCGTCTGAGATTTCCTAACCACACAAGCAGCTTATCTGGAAACCCTAAAAGAGGCTTAATGTTCAGAATGCTAAACCGTTGATGCCACGTTGAAACGTGACTACCTAACGGCGTGTTTCGCCTACTTGGCATCGGAATATACTGCATCGCTCTCCACGAACTCCCCGGAATCCACTGGCCCCCGGACCTGCCCGGCACTCACATGCGGGTAACTTACGGAGCCACCTAAGACCCTGCTTAGTCGTTGTAAGTGCTCATTAACGCCAGTCTGAAAAGGCTGGCGTCTGGGTTTAATTCCCTCCACCATATATGCTTTTTTTGAACCTGTTACGCACTTCCCAGTATCTTAAGAGGCGTGTTCCGATTGTTCTGCCTCTGCTGAATGGCGGCACGCAGCACCCGCTAATTGTTCGTAGTTCATGCATCAACGGTTCTATTGTTGGCCGTTCCTGGTCCATCAATCGCTGGATGGATCTAACTTGGGTCGGGTTCAGGCCCAGGTATTCGGTCCAATGACGGATTCGCTTCCGGCCGGCTTTGTCTGAATTTCAGACAATTTGCGTTGTAGTTGCAAAACGCAACACCATCAGTCGCGAAGGTATGAAGAATATCTAAGTGGTTAATAGTG
Source organism: Terriglobia bacterium (assembly GCA_963823085.1). Lineage (GTDB taxonomy): Bacteria > Acidobacteriota > Terriglobia > Terriglobales > Acidobacteriaceae > Sulfotelmatobacter. The sequence goes on from CAWGKF010000020.1 coordinate 96,227, forward strand.
GCGAGTCTAACCCAATGCTATAAGTGTTAGAAAAGGGCCTAATCGTAATCCAATCGGTATTCGAGTGTGCAGCATGCAGTTACCTCTGCTTGAGGATGAAGCCGGCAGGGTGGGGGCCCTCTGGAGCTATCGGATTCTGGATACGCCTCCAGAAGACCGATTCGACGACCTCGCCCGGCTGGCCGCCTATGTGTGTGGCACACTCATTGGACTGATCGGTCTCATCGACAGCAGCCGGGAATGGTTCAAATCAAGAGTCGGTTGGGATGTAAGTGAGATCCCGCGGGAAGTCTCCTTCGGCACCCACACCATCAGGCAACCCGATGCGCTCATCGTTTCTGACACCCTGAAAGACATACGTTTCGCCAGGAGCCATCTGGCCGCGCAGGCGGGAGTGCGTTTCTACGCCGGGGTCCCCTTGCTGACGCCCGAGGGATACGCGGTCGGAACGCTGTCAGTGATGGATTATGTTCCGCGCGCGCTGACCGAAGAGCAGCCGCGCATCCTGTGGGCCCTGGCGCGGCAGGTGATGGCACATCTGGAAGACCGGCGCGACTTGGGATCGAATCCCGGAAGGGAGTCGTATGAGCGCTACCGGCGGTTCTTTGAATCGAGCGTGGTGGGATTTTACCGCACTACCCTGGACGGCCAAGTGCTCGACTGCAATCCGGCGTTTGTGCGGATCATGGGTTATGCGTCGCGGGAGGAGTTGCTAGCCTGCCACGCCGTGGAGTTCTACTTTTCTCCCACCGACCGGCAAGACTTCCTGGAACAATGTCGGAGTCTAGGCTCCCTGAGCAATTTCGCTTCGCGATTGCGTCGCAAGGACGGCAGTTCGGTGTGGGTGCTGGAGAACGTCGAGACATTGCCGGGGCAGGACGGGTCACCGGCCACGATCGAAGGCACACTGGTAGATATCTCGCAGCAGAAGTTCGCCGAGGCAGCACACAATCAAACGCAACAGGCACTGGAGGACTCGGAGACTCGCTATCGGCGGCTCTTTGAAACCGCCAAAGATGGAATATTGATTCTTGATTTCAAGACTGGACAGATCGCCGACGTAAACCCATTCCTGATTGAGATGTTGGGCTATACACACGGTGAGTTCGTGGGGAAGAAACTCTGGGAAATCGGCCCGTTTAAGGACATTTCCGCCTCCCGGTCCGCGTTTACTGAGCTCCAAACGAAGGGGGTTATCCGCTACGAGGATTTGCCGCTTGAAACCAAAGACGGGCGGCGAATTAACGTAGAGTTTGTCAGCAACGTCTACCCGGTTGATGGAACCCAGGTGGTTCAGTGCAATATCCGTGACATCACCGAGCGCATACGAGCCGAAGCAGCGCTGAAGATATCGGAAACTCACCACCGGTCTGTCTTCGAAGGCGCGGTCCACGGCATCTACCGAGGCACGCTGGACGGTCGCTTCCTGGAAGTGAATCCTGCCCTGGTGGCCATGCTGGGTTACAGCTCGGCGGAAGAGGTTCTGAAACTGAGCGTATCCCAGGATGTTTTCGCCGTCCCGGAAGAAGGGCTGCGTCTGTTGCACAAGTGGGAGCTGACAGGGGAAATTGAAGAAGAAGTGCGGTGGAAGGAGCGGGATCAGCGTGTGATAACGGTACGACTGAGCGGTCGGGTCTTACGCACCGAGAACCAGAGCGCCGCTGGGCTTGAGGTAATCGCGGAGGACGTTACCGAACGGCGGGCACTGGAAGAGCAGTTGCGCCAAGCGCAGAAGATCGAAGCGGTGGGGCAATTGGCTGGCGGGATGGCCCACGAGTTCAACAATTATCTTGGAATCGTCCTGGGATATAGCGAATTGTTGTTGGAAGAAGCCAGCACAACCGAAGGCCTGCGCCGGAACGTGGCTGAGATCAAGGCCGCTACTCAGAGGGCCGCTTCAGTCACGCGACAACTGCTGGCCCTCAGCCGGCGGCAGGTGCTTGAGCCAAAAGTTCTGGATGTCAATGCCGTGGTGTGGGAGACGCACAAGCTCCTGCGCCGCCTCATCCCCGGGAACATCGACCTGGTTCCGGTTCTGGCGCCGAACCTGTCACCGGTCAGAGTGGATCCTGCGCAGATCCAGCAAATTCTCATCAACCTGGTGGTGAACGCTCGCGACGCCATGCCGCAGGGCGGCAAAGTAGTGATTGAAACGGCCAACGTGGAACTGGATGAGGAATACGTCGGCCGCCAGATCGAGGTGCAGCCCGGACGCTACGTGATGCTGGCTGTGAGCGACAACGGCTCCGGCATAGATCCACAAACCCAGGCCCGAATCTTCGAGCCTTTCTTTACCACCAAACAGGAGGGCAAAGGGACAGGACTGGGCCTGTCGACGGTTTACGGCATCGTACGGCAGAGCGGGGGGCATATCACCGTTGAGAGCGCCTTGCGAGAGGGCACCAGGTTCCGTATTTACCTGCCCCCGACGGCAGTGACCGGACTGAAGGTAGAAGATGAGACGCCACCGATGCAAATCGAGATCCTCTCCGGCACCGAAACGGTGCTCGTGGTCGAGGACGAACCAGCCCTGCGCAGATTGATATCCGTGTCTTTGGAGAAACGCGGCTACACCGTACTTGCGGCGGAGGACGGCACTGAAGCGATTCGGATTTTGGAAAACAATCCCGGCGAGATTGACCTTGTGGTCAGCGATATCATGATGCCTAAGCTGAGTGGACTGGAGTTGAGGAAAAAAGCAATTTTGCTGTGGCCAGAGATGCGGTTCTTGTTCATCTCTGGCTACGCAGAAGACACAATTGGCCGGACAGCACACCTCCCGCAAGACGCTGGCTACCTGGAAAAGCCATTTCTTCCAATTGAATTGGCGCGTAAGGTCCGCGCACTGTTGAACGAGAATGACGCGGGAAGAGGTAGAGCCGGCAAGACCGCATAGAGCACCCGGCTCGTGCATGATCGCATGATCGAGTACACCAGTACACCATGGGATTCCTGTTGCGAAATCCCCATGTCACAAGTGGTGCGCTTGATGCGCGAAGCGGAGATAGCTACCTTTCCCAAAGGGATCAGATATTGATTCTCTTCGCGCTCATGGAGCCCGAAGCGGGAGATCAGCATACGGTATCTGTGGATGGACTGGTAATGAGCCCTGGCAGTGAGAGCTATAAGCTCCCGCCGGTTCCTGGACAGCCAAATGCCGGCTCCCAAGATAAGCGACGGTCTGCTCGTGGAACCATAGTTTGGGGTGCTGGGCTGGCACGCTGCTGCGCAGCGGGTGGGGGAATGACACGTCACCCCGGAACGGGAGCTGCACAGCAACCTGCGGTTGCTGTGCGCGAACCTGTTGAAAACAGAGCGACTAAGAGAACAATCCGTTCGCACCGATTTCTGCCGGCCACCGCAGGTTAACGGTCGTGAACTTGTTGATTCCTTTAGCCGGATAGCTCACTATAGAGAAACTCTGGCCGGGAAGCAGTGAGGTTAGTCTGGTGAAGTTCTTCCCCTGGTCGTCGGTTGTTTCCTGCCTTGGCGGTGCTCTGTGGTGAAGCCGCCGCTCCGCACCAAAACTCTGGGCACGAAGGTAAGCGAGGAGGAGTTCGCGCAGCTGGAGGCAGCGGCCAGCGAGCGAGGGCTGACCCTGAGCGAGTGGTGTCGGGAAACCCTGATGGCGGACGTGAACGGCAAGAACGATAAATCCGCCGATTCTGGCGGGACCGGCCAGGCGCTCATGGCCGAGTTGGTGGCGCTACGGGCGATCCTGCTCAATGTGCTCTTCAAGCTGGCGAACGGGGAGAAGCCGACGGCGGAGGAGATGCAACGGCTGATCGACCGGGCCGACGCGGACAAGCTGAGGAAGGCGCGGGAACGACTGGCGCAGGCGGCAGAACCGGAAGGGCAGCCGGACGCAAAATCCTGAAAATATTTTCATCGTTTTTCCGGTTTCCGGGTTCCTAGAGTAGGTAGGGGGTGGTGTAGGTGATATCTCAGGTGTTGGGTCGCGGCGAGTCACGGCCCTGGGCGACGAAGTGGCCGGTTTCGAGTCTGGGGGCTTTCCTGCTTGCGGTCGTGGCGGGCATGGGAATCTTCACGTACCGCATCGTCGAGAAGTGGACGCCGTTGCAGCAATGGTACTGGGTCGAATATCTGAGCACGAGGAGCTTTCCGACGGCGCGCGGCGACTACCGGCTGCTAGCGAAAGTGGACAACCACGGGAAGCAGCGCATGGCGGTCGATGCCGATGTGGTGCCAGGTCCGCAGCAGGGATGGCCCCCGTTTCCGTTTGCACTTACGCCCCAGGCGCGGCAGGCGGGAACCGTCGCGCTGAAGGTGGACACGGTGCATTACGGCAGCGCGCAAATGAACCAGATGCTCTCGGAGTGGATCTACGAGGGCCAGACGCCCGACGACCTGATCCGTCCCGCGTGGCTTGGCGCGCTGGGAATCTTCGTGCTCGGTCTGGTGATGGCGATCCCACGCGACCGCGCGCGAGTGCAGATGCTGCAACAGGGGCGACGGCTGAAGGGTCCGCAGATGGTCACGGTGAAGGAGTTTAACCAGTGGAGCGGCGGGAACGGCATCGGCTTTGCGACCACCAAGCGAAAACAAAGGATCTCGATTCCGCGCGCGTTCGAGTCGAGCCACGTGATGATCATGGGCGACACGGGTGCGGGAAAAAGCATCCTGCAGCGGCGAGTGCTCATGCAGATTGCCGAGCGCAATGAATCGGCCATCGTGTACGATCCCGCGCTCGAATACATGCCGCAGTTTTTCAATCCCGCGCGTGGCGATCTGATCCTGAATCCCCTGGACGCGCGCTGCCCCTACTGGTCGCCGTGCGACGAAGTGTTGCACGAAGCCGAGGCCCTGACGCTGGCAACGTCACTCTTCCCGGACAAGCCGCATGAGAACACTTTTTTTGTCGAAGGTCCGCGAAAAATCTTCGCGCACTTGCTAACGCTGAAGCCGACGCCGGAGAAGTTGGTCTGGTGGATGAGTCACGAGGAGGAACTGGACCGCCTTCTGAAAGGTACGGAGCTAGAGGCCTTCATCTATCGCGCCGCAGGCCCACAGCGCGGAGGCGTGCTGGTCGCCCTCAACATGGTTGCCGACAGTCTGAAGCTACTGCCGAAGCAGAGCGAGACGAAGCAGTGCTGGACGACGGAAGAGTGGGCGCGACAGAAAAGCGGATGGCTGTTTCTGACTTCGATTCCGCGTTTCCGGGAGCGGCTGCTGCCTCTCATGAGCTTGTGGCTGGACACGCTGGTGCTGCGCTTGATGAACCAGGGTGATCCCGCGATGCGTCACGCATGGTTCGTGCTGGACGAGCTGGCGAGTTTGCAAAAGCTGCCGCAGTTGCACACGGCGTTGACGGAGAACCGCAAATCGGGAAATCCAGTAGTGATCGGCTTCCAGGGACGCAGCCAACTGGAAACGCGCTACGGGCACGAGGCCGAAGCAATGCTCTCACAGCCCGCGACGAAAATTTTCTTGCACACGAGCGAGCCGCGGGCGGCGAAGTGGATCTCGGAAACCATCGGCGAAGTGGAAATAGAGCGGATGAAAGAGACGGTGAATACCGGGCGATTCTTTCGGAGCGCGAGATCGAGAAGCTATCACGCCGAGCGTCGCGTGGAGCCGCTGGTGCTGTCCTCGGAGATCAGCGGATTGGCGCGCTTGCACGCCTTGCTCAAGGTGGACAATCTGGTAGTGCCGTTCAGCTTCCCATATCTAGCTCCGCAAAAACTCCAACAAGGCTTCATTCCGCGCGAGACGACGGCGCGCGTAGTCGAAATTGGAAAGCGGCCGTCAAAACCGAGCCCGACGCCACCTGTGCAAGAGATCGGGCCGCGTGAGCCAGAGAGAACGAAAGACATTGCTGCCGGACAGGAACCTTACTTCGAGTGAAGTGCATCCGAGTGGGTGAACCATGCTGACTATCTCCAAGCCGCTGAGTGCGGGGCAGGCGCAGACTTACCACAAAGAAGAGTTTGCGAATGCACAGGACAACTACTACACGGAAAGCGACCGTATACGCGGTGAGTGGCACGGCAAACTGTCCGAACAGTGGGGTTTGCGCGGTGACGTGCAGGAGGAGAACTTCGCCCGGCTGGCAAACGGCCAGCATCCGATCACGGGCGAGCAACTGGTGCGCTATCAGGCCGCACGGGAATACGTGAACCAGCGCGGAGAAACGGTCACGACGATGGAGCATCGCGCAGGTTGGGATGCCACGTTCTCCGCGCCCAAAAGTGTGAGTTTAACCGCACTCGTTGGCGGTGACGATGCGGTGCGCGAGGCGCATCGAGCGAGCGTGAAGGTTGCGCTGGATGAACTCGAAAAATATGTGCAGGCGCGGATCGGCGGCAATCATCCGGCAGAGACTACAGGCAAGTGGGTGGCGGCCAGCTTCGAGCACGACAGTGCGCGGCCCGTGGACGGATACGCGGCGCCGCAACTGCATACGCACGTCGTGTTCTTCAATCTCACGGAAACCGAGAACGGCGAGACACGAGCCTTGCAACCGCACGAACTGTACAGCTCACAGCAGTACGCGACGGCGATCTATCGCTCCGAACTGGCTTTGCACCTGAAAGAACTGGGGTATGAGATCGAGCAAGGGCGGAGCGGCCAGCCGGAGATCAAGGGTTACACCCGCGAGTATCTCGACGCATCCAGTCCGCGCAGCCGCCAAATCCAGGAACATCTCGCCGAGCAAGGCGTGAGAGGCGCAGGCGCGGCGCAGATCGCCGCGCACCAGACGCGCGACGACAAATTGCCCGCGATCACGCACGAAGAGATGCAGCAGAAGCATAGAGAAATGGCCGCGCACTTCGGCCACCAACCGGAGCAAGTAATCCGCGCCGCGCAGGATCGCCAGATCGATGAGCCAAGGCGGGAGCAGAAACACCAGAGCGTCGAATCGGCGCTGACTTACTCGCGGGAGAGAAATCTGGAGCGCCACGCGGTGACCGACGAACGCGAACTCATGCGCGATGCTCTGAAACATTCAATGGGCGACGCCAGCTTCGCCGAAGTACGAAACAAGTTTGAAAATCGCGTGCAATCGGGAGATTTGATCAAGGTAGAAAGCAGTTCGCCGAGCCGCGCGTTCACGACGGAAGAAATGATCGGCTACGAGCGGAGCAACATCGCTGCGATGCGAGCGGGACAGAACCAGCATGAAACGCTGGTGAGTTCGGAAACATGGCGTGAGGTCCAAGAGAAATACGCACATCTCAGCCCCAGCCAACGCGCGGCGGTTGAGCAGCTCGTATCGACCCAAGACAAGATCATGGGGCTAGAGGGTGTGGCAGGCGCGGGCAAAACTACTTCGCTAGCTGCTGTCCACGAGGCCGCCGAACAGGAAGGCTACGAAGTTCGTGGGCTTGCGCCTACATCCCGCGCGGCGCACAAGCTGGCAGAATCGGGCATCGAGTCGGAGACTTTGCAGCGGCATCTTCGCCGCGAGGAGCAGTCCGACCAGGGACAGAAGCGGCTTTATGTGCTCGACGAATCGAGCTTGGCAAGCACGAAACAGATGAACGAGTTTTTGCATCGTTTGCACGGCGAAGACCGCGTGCTACTTGTGGGTGACAAGCGCCAGCATGAAGCAGTCGAAGCGGGCAGACCGTACCACCAGCTACAACAGGCAGGGATGCAAACCGCGCGTCTGGATGAAATCGTGCGGCAGAAAGATCCGGCACTCAGGGAAGCCGTGGAACAGCTTGCCCGCAGTGACGTGTTCGGAGCGATTGACAACCTCGACCGCCAGGGCCGCGTGCATGAGATCGTGAAGCGCGAGGAGCGGCTAATGGAAATCGCGCGCGAATATGCCCGCGAACCGCAGGGCACGCTCGTCATCTCTCCCGACAACGAATCGCGCCGCGAGTTGAATGGATTGATCCATCGAGAAATGCAGGAGCGCGGGAGCGTGAGCCAGAATGAGCACAAACTGCGTGTGCTCGATTCGCGGCAGGAGATGACGGGAGCAGATCGCCAGTGGGCGGGGCAGTACGAGGAGGACGATGTGGTGCGTTACACGCGTGGCAGTCGAGTGCTAGGCATCGAGCGTGGCGAATACGCGCGTGTGGAGAGCGTGAACACGAAAGAAAATCGCGTCACGATCGAGCGCGAGAACGGCGAACATCAGACCTACGATCCGCACCGACTCGCAGGAGTGGCCGTCTATCACGAGACCGAGCGCGCGTTCTCGGAAGGCGACCGCATACAGTTCACTGCGCCTTCGAAGAATTTGCACGCTGCCAATCGCGAGTTGGGCACCGTCGAGAAAATCAACGATACTGGTGACGTCCAAATCCGCATGGACTCAGGCCGCGAGATCGCATTCAACATCCGCGAGCATCCGCATCTGGATCACGGTTACGCGGTGACTAGTCACAGCAGTCAGGGCCAAACCGCAGACCGCGTGCTAATTCACGTGGATACGGAAAAAAGCGAGTTGCTGGTTAACAGCCGCTTTGCGTATGTGTCTGTGTCGCGTGGGCAATACGACGCGCAGATCTATACCAACGACAGAAGCGAACTCGCGCGAGATTTGAGCCGTGACTTCACGCAGCGTACAGCGACTCAGAGCCAGGAGCCGGAGCCGATGGCGCAGAAGATCGAGCTAGGGGCCGCGCAGCAAACAACCCAAGCGCCAGAGCAGGACGAGATGCACGGCATCGGTCACGATATGGCTATGTAGTGCCCTTCGCTCTCGCAGCCGTCAAGGATCACGACCGCTGACGCGGCGCGCAAAGAACGCGCGTCCTTGACTGCTGCTCCGCTGCGGGGCCTAATCCAACTATGAGAAGCATGGGCTTCTCTGCGCTCAAAACCGCCGAGCGCCTAACTGCTAAGCCAATAATTTAGGGATGAGGCTGCGAGTACGATGGGGGTACAATTTCATACCGGTGTCCCTTCTTATGAGTTGGCATGGGAGACATCATGGCCCGAAAACGGCGGCAAAAGCACTTCAGTGGCAACTGACAAGAATCTGTGGAAATCCTCGGAAACTTTCACACTTTCTTACACAGTTTCACATTTGCTGGTTTTGGATGCCAAGGAAGATAGTGTAATATAGTCTTTAAAATAAACGATTTACAATCGCGAGCCGGGATGGCGAAATTGGCAGACGCAGCGGACTTAAAATCCGCAGGTCCGAAAGGACTGTGGGGGTTCGATTCCCCCTCCCGGCACCAAGCCAAATAGTCCACAAGCGACTCGCTGGCGTTAGCTTACCCCGTGAGGTGCACCCCGCGGCGGATGCGGCAGACCTGAGGCCATGTAGAACCAACATACGTAAGATATACCTCACTGAAAGAGCTAAGGTTATTGCCAAAATGTTGTGGTGAGCGTAGCAGCACGTTAGCGCGAAGGCTTGATCAGCGTAAAAACGATCAGGCTGAACAGTCGGACAGTCTACCCACGCCGCGTGGGATTGCCTCGGTGAAGGCCATGCGGATTCCATTTTCGGGTCGCAAAATCACCATGGGGCGCGCTTCGATGGTCTGGCCGGGAACCAAACTGAAATCGTATTTTCGCAGCAGAACAATCAGAATCATAAGCATCTGCAGCATGGCGTAATTGCCACCGATACATCCCCGAGGGCCGGCACCGAAGGGCAAATGGGCGAAGGGAGTGTGCAGCTTCTCCTTCGCCTTGGAGAATCGTTCCGGGTCGAAGCTCTCCGGGTTCTCCCAATACTGCGGCGAATGGTGCACGCCGTAAATGAACACAACGACTGTCGATCCCCGGGGTATATCGACATCTCCGGCACGGTCGTCTGCGAGAGCCATTCGGTCGACCATCCAAAACGGCGGATATAAGCGCAGCGCCTCCGAGATCACCTGAGTTGTAAATTCGAACTTCGGAACGTCCGAGTAACTCAGAGGCCTTTCGCCCAGCACAGAATCGAACTCCTGCCGAATCCTGTCGACACAATCCGGACGGGAACTCAATAGGTAGAGAAGCCACGATAAAGCATTCGACGATGTTTCATGGCCGGCGACCAGCAATTGCATGCTCTCGCTGAGGATCAACTCGTCGTCCATGCCGTGGCCGTCGCTATAGCGGGCATCCATCAGGATCTGTAGTAGATCGTGGCCGGGGGCTTCTTTGCGCCGCCGCTGGAGGTATTCGCGCAGAACGTCGAAGGCCCGGCTTCGCATATCCCAGTGTCTGCGCAACTCGCCCGAGACGGCAAACCAGGGATTCAGATAAGGCTGAATGGTTTGCCGAACCATAAATTCCTGAACGGTTGAAATGGCCAGGCTGATGAGATCGATGTCTTCTTCTTTCAATCGGGCGCCAAACAGAGATCGGCCCACCATCGCGAAGGTAATCTTCATCATGAGCGGGTAGATATCGACAGGGCCGATACGGGCTTGTCGGTCGAAGTCCCGCAGCGAGTCGGTGAGGGAGTCCTGCATGATCGCGGACAAGACCTCGAGTTGCTTTCGCTCAAAACCTGACTGGATCAGTCGCCGTTGCGTGCGCCACGGCTCTCCCTCAGTGGTGAGAAGACCCTTACCGAGGAAATGGCCCATCCGCTTCTTTTGAATCTCGGACTTGTGATAGTTCTCCGAATTGGTCTTCAGCACATGCTGAATGACAACGGGATCGATAGTGACAATGGCTTCTTTGACGCCGCCAAAATAGAACCGGAATGTGCTGCCATGAAGTTGGATGTATTTTGTCAGGACCCGTACAGGATTCTGGGCCATCGCGCGCGAGTCCAGGAAGGATTGGAGCCGGGAAACGGCGGGCGCGCTTCGAGGCAAGGTACTCACGCCTCGCTATCCGGGCGCATCTGAAACAGCGCGGTAAATCCTGCTCGGCCTGCCTGAATGAATAGACTAGTCATCCGTATAAATATCAGGTACTCGAAAGCTGATCTTGGTTCCCCAATTGCTTCAAGAGTAGCAGATGATGTTTGATCGCCCGCCTCATCGTGGAATGTTGCCGATAGGGAATGCCAAATTCCTCGGCCGTCTGCTTTACGATTTGGGTCAGCGCACCATAGTGAGTGTGGCAGACGAAAGGGCACAGATGATGGACGATATGGTGATTAAGCCCGCCTGTAAGCCAGCCGACGAGCGGCTTAGTCGTCGCGTAGTCGGCCGTTGTCGCGAAGATGTGATAGATGCCATTGTCAAACTCGCTGCGGCTCAAGGGAAAATAAGTGGTGTCAACACAGTGAGTGGTCTGGAACACGAGGGCCACGCTCAAACCGATGATCAAATGGGCGAGCAAGAAAGACAAGGCGACCAACAGAGGCGATTTTCCCAGCAACACGACCGGCAGGATCAGCATGTAGGTAAGATAGAAAGCTTTCCCGGCAAAAAGGATGACGTATTCTCGCATCGGATGCTTCGTCTGTTTCAGATAGTCATGGGAGGGGAAGAAGAAGCACTCAAAGTCCCGCACGAAGACATAGTCGAGAGAAAACACCGCGTAAAGCAGAAGGGCGTAGATGTGCTGGAACCGCTGCAGAGGCGCTCGGGGTTCGTGAGGCGTAAATCGAAGGATGCCGCGTCCGGTAAGCGCGTCGTCTTCGCCGTGGAGATTGATGCAGGAGTGGTGGCCCCGATGATGGAGGATCCGCCACATGTAGGAGCTGATTCCACAGACGTCGAAAACATAGTTCAGGGCTTTGTTTACCGACCGCAGCGACGAGATGGCGTTGTGATTGCTGTCGTGCGCGATGTTCAGCAAAAGGAAGGTCTGTGCGACGGCATTGATAAGGTATAGGCCGACGAACCTCCATGAATCCGGCTTGAGAGCGTAAAGAGCAATCCAGCTGCCCGCCAGCACGGCCAGCCCCGCCGCGATTTTGATCCACATGGCGCGGTCGGCCTTGGGAGAAATATTTCTGTCGGCAAAGAAATCGTCGAGGCGTCGGCGCAAGACTTTCGGGAATGAAGGTGCACACGCGGGGTCGGAAAGGGGCTGCCAAAGCGCGGCCTCCGATGGTACGAGATCATCAATCTCCTGGTTCAGGATAGCCGCCTCGTCTCGAAGGTTACCGGAGTAACGTGGTTAGGTCGGGCCGACATATTCCCGGTCCGGTTTGCCGCCAGCGGCCGACTCGCCCACACACCGCTTCCGGCACTATTCATAAATGGGTGTTATTAAAGAATGCTAGCTTGAAAACTCAAAGAAGATCAAGCGAATTTCAGATCACCTGAATTAGCGTAACCGAACATATTCCCCGAGTGACAGAGGCAGGGAATCCTTTCCAGCTTTCAAAATCTCTGTTACCATCACCGCTCTGTGGGTAATAGCCAAGGCGGGGGCGTCTGCGGCGGACCCGGAGTTGAATAACCTTTAGGATAGCTGTGCCTCTATTCTCGAAAAAGGCTGGCCCGCTGTCCATGGCAGCGGCGTAATTTTTTTTTATAACGGAATCTTCTCATTCAACGCAGGAGGTTAGCGGATGGCGGTGCTACCGCCATGAGTACCGATCCGATCTATGATGGCTTCGATTTTGGGCAAGTTGGATAGTTTAGGGGATCAGCATCCGAACAAAGTTCTCTATTCGTACATTGATGTGGACGGCAACCCGATTGGAGGCTACTCGTACGAGTCGTTTCTCCACCGGACGAAAGTAATCGCCGGACATTTGCGCAAAGAGCATGGTTTCGCGTCGCAGGACCGTCTTCTGCTCGCCTATCCACCGGGGCTCGAAATGATTTGCGCGTTCTTTGGGTGCGTGCGCGCCGGATTGATCCCTGTGCCCGTCTATCCGCCTAGTTCTCGCGGCTTCCAGAGTGCGCTGTACAAAATGGTGCACATCGCGAAGGATTGCCAGGCGGCGGGTATCTTAACGAGCAGAGAATACCTCGAATCCCTGAAGACAAATCTTGCCCGCAGCGGGGTCTGCGCCTCCGGAGTCGACGTCGACTACATTTCCGGTCTGCGTTGGATTGTCACCGAAGACTTTGTCGACAGGGTTTCGGACGAAACGTTCAACGGCGCTTCGAAGGTTCTGTTTCTGCAATACACGTCGGGCTCGACTCGCGATCCTAAAGGCGTGATGGTCACCCATGAAAACATCCTGCATAACTGTCCCCTGGTTATCGATCATGACGCACCGGTAGTCGTATCCTGGCTTCCGCAGTATCACGATATGGGACTGATTGGGTGCTACCTATATCCCGCGCTGACAGGCGGGACAACCTACGGTTTCGCTCCTACGGATTTCATTCAGCGCCCAACCCTGTGGTTCGACGCGATCAAGACGTATGAGGCCAGCGCCTCAGCAGCGCCCAATTTTGCTTACGACTATTGCCTGCGCCCGGGGCGGCTTTCGAAAGAGAGTTTGGAAGGTTGCGATCTGAGCTCACTCCGGTTGCTGATGGTTGCCGCAGAACCCGTCAAACCGGACACTTACACACGATTTCTGCAGGCCTTTCAGCCCCATGGACTTAAATCAGAAAGTTTTTTTGTCGCGTACGGCCTGGCGGAAAATACGTTGGCGGTTTCGCTCGGTGGCCGCAACATAATTTCGGTGAACAAGAACGCCGTCGCGCTGGGCAAGGCGCGCATGACCACGGAGGTTTCCGAAATCGGCGGGGCGGCTCAGATTGTGAGTTGCGGAACTCCACTGCCGGGCCTCACGGTAAAGATCGTGGATGCGGAAAAGCATGTTGCTCTGGAGCCTGGCCGAATCGGCGAGATTTGGATCGCGGGAGGGAGTAAGTGCCCGGGCTTCTGGAATAATCCGGAACTGACGCTAAAGCTATTTCACGCCCGGCTCGTGGATGACAGTCCCTACGACGATGGCTACCTTCGCACCGGCGACATGGGATTTTTCCACGACGGCGAACTCTTCGTTTGCGGCCGCATCAAGGACATGATTATTCTCCGCGGGCAAAACTATTACCCGCAGGATATCGAGGCCGTGGTGGAGAAGGCGTCCGGACTAGTCCGGGCGAATTGCGTTGCCGCGTTTCAGATTAATGAAGACAGCGAACCGGCGCTGGCCATTGTCGCCGAGGTGAAAAATCCGAAAGCGCTTCCCGACGCGCTGAAGATCGCAGCCGCCGTTCGCAATTACCTCAACGTGGAAGTAGCGCTGATTTCGTTCATCGCGCCGCGTGCCATACCGCGTACCAGTTCAGGCAAGATCATGCGCCACAAAATCAAACATATGTGGCTGCAAGGTCAATTTACCGTTCTCTCAGAGTTCTCGCGGGAAAAGGACGCTGAAGCCTGCGAGTCCGGTTCTGTCAGTCAATCACCTTTCGACGTATTGAAAGCCCGCTACAACCTGACGGGGACCGAATCCTATAACCTCGTCGAAGCCGGACTGGACTCCCTGGATCTGGTTGTGTTCATGCACGAGATCAAGGAGCTCCTGAAGAATAAAGATGCCGACATGCTGGCGAGGCAGGTGGATATCGGTCTCATTCAGCGGGTGAGCGTAGCCGAGTTGTTTCAGCTGGCTGAACAGCTGGAGCGCGCTCCCGAAGAAGCACTGGCTCCGCTGCGGCAGTCGCTGGCGGCTTTTCGCGAAGAGCAGCGCGCGGCGGAACAGCGGATGATGAGCAATGACAGGAAGCTCATCTTCGAGCCTTCAGCGCCTGCAGTGCTGCCCATAACACCGGTCCCGAATAATGTGCTGCTCACCGGTGGCACAGGCTTCATCGGACCTTTCCTGGTGAAAAGTCTGCTGGAACAAACGCATGCGAATATCCACGTTCTTGTCCGGGCTTCCGACGAGCAACAGGGTAGACAAAGATTAAGGGCAGCGATGGAATCGATGGGGCCTTGCCCGGCGGAACTGATGCAGAGGTTCGAGACTCGCGTGGTTCCGGTGTGCGGAGATCTCGGCCAGAAGGAGCTCGGACTGACGCGGGAGATCTGGGATTTCCTCGCGAGTGAAATCGATACGGTGTTCCATAACGGCGCAACCGTAAACTACCTGCTCAACTACGACCGGATGCGGGACGCGAACGTGCTTGGGACGAATGAGATTTTGAGACTGGCGTTCGAAGGACGGCCTAAGAGCTTTAATTACGTGTCGACGACCTTCATATTCGGCTGGGCCGTCAAGAAAGTACTGTACGAGACAGACTTCAACGAAAAAATGGAGCTGCTCGATTTTGGATACAGCCAATCCAAGTGGGTTTCTGAGCAAGTGGTGATGGATGCGCGCCGCCGTGGGCTTACAACGCGGATCTTCAGGCCCGCGCTGGTGAGTCCCTCGATTACCGGCGGGGGCAACAACTTCGATATTGCCGTTCGGTTAGTGGCGTTCATGGTGAATCACGGGATTGGAGTCGATGCCCTGAACCAGGTCAGTTTCGTTCCCGCAGACATCACGGCGAACAATATCGTTGCTATTTCCACGACTCCCGGCACGGAGAACAAGACGTATCACGTAGTGCGGGACGACTACGCGAACATGCTGGATATCACCAACCTCATTACGAAGGCGACCGGCAGGCGATTCGAAATATTCAGTCTTCCCGACTTCGTTCCCGAACTGATCCGGAGATGCAGGAAGGAAGATCTGCTGTTTCCGCTGCTGGACTTCCTGGTGAACTCTGTGGACAACATCTCGTCGATGGAGTTCAAGCGCTACGAGAGTTCCTGCTATCAGGCGGCGCGGGATGCTTCCGCATACGGCAAGCCCGATCCGTCTCTTGAAGAAACGGTCAACGGCATCTTGAAGTTCATGCACCGCAAGGGAATCATCTCGGTTGCGCCTCGCGAGTTCAGCGCGGTGCGCAGCTTGCCGGTAGGCGGCGCACGTGCGGATGCAGCGGGCGTGGCGCAGCCATAGCTACTGCTTCCGGAATACAAGGGTCTCTTTAATTTGCTGTCCCGTCTCCAAAGTGCCGGTTGTGGTTAGCGTCATCTCTGCTCCATTGGCGGAAACGACCCATCGATCCCGTTGCGTAATTTGATCATCTCGCCGGTAAGTCGAGTCGACCGTGTGAGAGTCGACAAGTTGGAGGGATACGGTATCGTTGCTCGAGTTTTTAAGATCATATTGCTTGCCGTCAAAGTGGGCCGTGTAGCTGAAGCTGCCTGAAAAGCGCACCCCATCCTTTCCGTCTGACTCGATCTTGAGGATCAACCCTTGCCGCATTCGAGTCTTGCTCAGATCCTGGGTCCATTCGCCGGCGAACAGGTCAGTCGCTGATTTCTTTCCTCCGGTCCGGGTCCACACGGAGATCTGGTCGGCATGATTGTTCTGCAAAGTAGTGCTGGTTAACTCGTTAGCATCCTTCGACAGTTTGTCACGGATGGTCGCCACAATGGTTCCATCCTTTTTCTGTATGAGTTCGACTTGACGTCGATCGATTTTTCGCAGCTCAATTTGATTAAACGCCGGATTGCCTTGCACCGCCGTTTCATGGCCACCCACCTTGGCCGTAAAGTCGAGGTGCTTTTCGCCTGAAATCGCTACGTGCACGGCACCGTGTACGGACGTGATGGAAAGTTTGTTGGGAGGATCCAGGGAAGACTGCGCCGAGATGAGCGTCCACGAGCCGATGCGGGGATCTGCGGCACCGATTTGAAGTGCGGCAAACAACCCGAGCAACGCGAGTTTGTGCAATGGTCCTCCTGGGAACCGTGTATTCTGACAACAGATTAAAGTAATACGAACGCGTGTGGAATGCGAACCGACGCGCATCAGGTTGTCGGAAATAAGAACTGCGATTGTCATTGGTCCGAAGCCTGAAGGCCTTTGCGCGTGATATGGGCTGCTTACGGTAACGATTTTGGGTAGCGGCTCAATTCCGTATTGGTGATCTCTCCGCCCATCCTCTAGGATTGCGAATTACGACGATCCAAATGAAGAGGAACGATCCAATCCCATTTTGCGCAGAATGAAAATTCTTGTGAAAATGCGCCGTTTCTGGTTGGCCGGGGTAGTGCTTGTCGCTGTGCTCATACTGCTCCCATTTTCCTTTCACGCTGAGCGGCATCTCGAAACCGCAACCCGCATTGAAGGTAGTGAAGCGGGAAAAGTCCCGCAGGAGTTGGCCACTCGCTTTCATTCGCCGTTCGTTGATCGCGTGGTTCTGGTGATTCAGGGTCTTCCTCCCGCCGACTCGGATGAGGGCGGGCAAGCCTTAGCAACGATTGAAAAGCGGTTGCAAGAAGCGCCCGGCGTGTCCGGAGTCGTTTCCTATCTGGATCTGCGAGATCCGATTTTCCTCGGTAAGGGAGGAGGAACTTTTGTCCTGATAGGGCTGACCTCGAGCGAGGGTCCCGTGGAGTCGTTCGTCCCTAAGCTTCACGAACTGGAGGACTCTCTGCAAAGCCAATTGCGGAGCCGTTATCCGGGGATAAAGCTCGAACTGACGGGGGAGACGCCGCTCAATTTCGACATTCGGAAAGCCAGTTCCGACGATGTGCGCCACGCTGAAACGCTTGCGATTCCTGCCACCCTCGGGCTCTTGCTGGTGGCTTTCGGAAGCCTGGCGGCAGCTTTGATTCCAGTTGCAGTTGGCCAACTTGCCATCGCGAGCGCTCTGGCGATCGCGGGATTCCTGGCTCTGCATTGGCACTTGTCCATTCTGGTTCAGAATTTATCCACGATGCTTGGCCTGGGCTTGGGAATTGATTATGCGCTTCTCATGGTTAGCCGCTTCCGGGAAGCGATCGCGGTTGAGCCCGACGGACTGAAGGCCGCAGTCATCGCGGCACGCCAGGCAGGTCGTACCCTTCTGATTTCAGCCTCGACCGTGGCCATCGGATTTCTAGCCCTCTTGACCGTTCCCATCAGCGAAATCAGTTCCATTGGGTTGGCTGGAGTGTTGGTGGCGGGGATGAGTGTGCTGCTGGCGGACACTCTGGTTCCGGCTTTTCTGGGAATTCTCGGTCGGCGAATCAATTCCGGCCGGGTGGCTTTCATTGCAAATTGGGATGAGCACCGGGCAGCACGCACGGCCCAGCGCTGGAGGCGATGGGGCAAGGTGATTGTCGCGCATCCCTGGCGTGCGATCTTTCTAGCGGGCGCCCCTTTGCTGCTGCTTGCCACACAGGCCGCGCGGCTCAATACCGACGTGCCCCGGGGAGATTGGCTGCCGTCAGCGGCCGAATCCGTGCGCGCGCTTCACACCCTTGAAAAAATGGATCGGGTTGGCATTGTCTACTCGTTGCGCGTGATTCTCGAACTCCCTGATCCCATTGCGCAAACCGACGCGGGCTGGAATGCACTCGATCGTTTCAGCAAGCGGCTCGCGAGCGATCCTCGTTCGCAGCGCGTGATCTCTCTCACAACGCTGGCGGAGAGTGACCGTTCTGGTCTCGATAACCTTCCGCGTGAAACGCGTCGAACGTTCCTGAGCCGCGATGGGCGGGCGGCGCTGATCGAAGTGCTTCCTGCGACTTCTGTTTCCGTGAACGATCAGGTCTACTGGACGCGGGAACTGCGGAAAACCGGAGCGGCAGTTCTGAGCGGAGTACCCGGCGCCCAGTTGCGCATTGGGGGCATTGCGGCGCTCACGGCGGATTATCAGACGATCGTCCGGGACCGTTTTTTTTCGGTAATCGCGCTGGTAGTGGGCGGAACTCTGATCGCGCTTCTCGCTGGGTTCCGATCCCTTTTCGCCGCGGTGAAGGCCATTGCTCTGAACTTGTTTTCGGTTGCGGCCTCGTTCGGAGCGTTGGTTTTGGTATTCCAGGACGGACACGGAAGTCGATTGTTCGGGGTTTCTGAGGGCACGGGCAGCATATTTCCCATTGTGCCGGTCGTCGCCTTTGCCATCGTTTTTGGACTCAGCATGGATTACGAAGTGTTTTTGGTCGCGCGCGTGCTTGAAGAGAGGAGAAGCGGGCTGGCTGAAGGGGAGGCGATCCCGGAGGGTCTGGCTAGAACCGCAGGTCTAATTACGAGCGCCGCTGCCATCATGATTGTCGTGTTCGCTGCATTCACCTTTGGCAACTTCCTGGTGATTAAGATGCTCGGATTTACGCTCGCGGTAGCGGTATTCATTGACGCGACCCTGGTTCGCATTGTGATTGGACCGGCGCTTCTGCGCGTTGCCGGCGATTGGAACTGGTGGCCCGGAGGCCTTACGGCTCCCAGAGTAGATCGGTCACCGCAGGCGAGTGACGCTAATCGATAGGCACAGTTCAATGTATTCCGACTCCTTTTTTAGGCAATGCGCACCCGGGGATCTTCTGCCGCGCAAAAGGCAGTAGCGACAGCGACGCGATTCTGAGGGAAGCGATGGCTGGAAACGCCTTCGCACCGCTGCGTTTACGTGACCAACTGAGACGTTCAACAGTTCACCTTGCGCGGGCCGTGACGTCTGCACTTGGTGGATCGCGAGAGATCCGGAGCGAACATGATCAATCGGCGGCAGTGGTTGTATGGAGTGGGAGTTCTGGCTGGCGCAGCTGCCCGGCCGGACAGTTCTATCGCAAAGGACAATCAAGAGCCACAGAAAGCACGGAATTGCCCTCTGGCCCTTAAAGACTTCGAGCCAAGAAGCATGCTGCAAGTGCACGAGTCGCGAGTGGCGCGTGCTAAATTTCCCGTGGTCGATTTTCATACCCACATCACGACATCGGCCCGGTCCGAAAACGGTGTCGAATTAGCGTCGGGACGTAAATACATGGGCACGCCGAAAGAGCTTATGGATGTCATGAATCGCAAAAACATCCGTGCCATGGTCAACCTCACTGGCGGCTATGAAAAAGGTTTGGACGAGGTAATTCACAAATACGATCGAGCATTCCCCGGTCGCTTCTTCACATTTACTGAGCCCTGTTATGAGCGCTGGAACGACCCCCGTTATCCCGAACTTCAGGCGCAGGCTATCGAGCAAGCTCATCGGCAGGGCGCGAAGGGATTGAAAATTCTGAAGACTCTCGGTCTCTATCTGCGAGAGAACATCACTTCCGGCGAACTCGTAAAGATCGATGATCGCCGATTCGATCCCATGTGGGACGCCTGCGGCCAGCTCGGTATGCCCGTAGCGATTCACGTTTCCGATCCGGTCGCATTTTTTACTCCTACGGATCGGTTCAACGAGCGATACGAGGAGCTCAGTAATCATCCCGACTGGTCCTTCTACGGCGGCGATTTTCCCAGCAACGCGGAACTACTTGAGGCCCGCAACCGGGTTTTCGCGAGACATCCCAAAACGCAATTCGTCGTGTTGCACGTGGGAAATTTTGCCGAGAACCTGGCAAACGTAGCAGAGAACCTTGACCGATTCCCAAACATGACAGTCGATATTGCAGCTCGCATCGGAGAGTTGGGCAGGCAGCCTCGAACCGCGCGCAAGTTCTTCGATAAGTATCAGGATCGCATCCTGTTCGGCACCGACGCGACGCCGCACGGGGACGAGTTTCCGCAACAGGTGTTCAACGACCAGCTCTACGAGATCTACTATCGATTTCTGGAGACAGACGACGAGTATTTCGATTACGCTCCGGCGAAAATCCCGCCGCAGGGTCGCTGGCGTATTTATGGCATCCAACTGCCGGAGACAATTCTTCGCAAAGTGTATTTCGAGAATGCCGCGCATCAATTGAAAGTGACGGTCTGATACCTGGATCTAAGTCGGTTCAGGCGGCGGTAGCGCAAGTCGCCGAATGGCGTGATCTGTAGCGCCGTCCAGAGAGATCGACTGCTTCGCGTGGTGCGGAGGAATCGGACTGGCGACATCCCGGCCTTACTCCAGTAGTAATTTTTTATTCTCCAAACGTATCGGCCACGTCAGCATTCCCTCTAAATTTCACTTCCTGTCGAAGTCTTGTTTTTGTCTGGACAAAAGCAAGCAAAACGATATAAAAAGAAACGTTCCGAAGGATATCTCTATCTCGAGAGAGCGGAGAATTGAGGCGGCCGCGAGATCTGCTGTTGAGCTCTTGATGACACTGCGTCTCGTCCGCGGAAGGAGAATCACCATGAGAAAGACTATCGGAGTCGTCCTTTTTCTGGTCAGTGCAGCCGTGATGGGGTTAGCGCAAGTCGATACCGGCAGCCTCGTGGGAACGGTCAAGGATTCGAGCGGGGCAGTTCTTCCCGGAGTCACCGTAAGCGCGACCAATACCGACACTGGTGTGCCGGTCTCGGTAAAAACCGCAGCGGACGGCAATTATGTAATCACCCCGCTCAAGATCGGCAGATACTCCGTATCGGTTGAGGCGAGTGGTTTCCAAAAAGAGGTACGGAAAGACATCGTGCTCGATGTGCAGCAGACGATCCGGCTTGATTTCAGCCTTAAAGTCGGCTCAGTGAACGAAACGACTGTAGTCAGCGGGGCCGCTCCGCTGCTGGAAACCGAGACCGCCACCCTGGGCAACGTTGTGACCGCCGAAACGGTCGAGGAGTTGCCCTTGAACGGCCGGCGCTACACGGATCTCGCAGAACTCACCACGGGGGTGGCCAAGGTCATCGAGGGACCGGTCAACGGCGGCAGCACACCGACGAACGGGAACGCGGGGGGAAGCTTCGCGGTCAATGGCACTCGCGGCGATCAGAACGACTTTATTCTCGACGGCGTTGACAACAACTCCAACGACAACGGAGATGTGGCTGTTCTGAGCAGTGTTGACTCCATCGCGGAATTCAAGATCGAGACCTCGAACTACTCTCCAGAATTCGGCCGCAGCGGCGGTGCGGTCATCAACGCCAGTACCAAGTCGGGCACAAACAAATTCCACGGCAGCGCCTGGGAGTTCCTGAGGAACGACGCCATGGATGCCGCGCAATACGGTTTTGGCTCCGTCCTAAGCAAAGCGCCCTACAAGCAGAACCAGTTTGGGGCGACCTTCGGCGGACCGATCAAAAAAGACAAAGCGTTTTTCTTCGTCGATTACGAAGGAACACGCATCCACCAGGCGCAAAGCGATATAGTCACTGTGCCAACCGACGGCACGAACGGCACCTCCAACGAGCGGGCCGGAGATTTCAGCGGCATTCTGGGTGGGCAATCCATGATTTGCGGCGCGAATGGAGCCTCGCCTTGCGTCGATGCCCTGAATCGGCCGATCTATACGAATGAGGTCTACGATCCGTCGACGACGCGAACACTTTCGAACGGTTCCGTTGTGCGCAACGGTTTTGGATTTGATCCAAATACCGGGCTGCCCATAGCCGGACAGGCAAATATTATTCCCGCTGGCGAGTCTGAAAAGTCTTGGACTGAACTACGCCGCTCTTTATCCTGCACCGAACCAGCCGGGACCAAACGGAGACTATTCCACGCTCAACTATGCGGTGAATGCTCCCGGAACTGACCAGGTCGACCAGATGGACGCTCGCGTGGATGAGAATGTCACGGACAAAATTCAGCTCTTCGAAAGATTTTCATACGTCAAGGACACACGTTTTCAGGCGCCGGTGTTTTCAGGCATTGCGGACGGAGGCAGTTACAATACCGGCGGCCGCCCTCTGGACACCGAGGGCGCGGTCTTCGGATTGAACTATGCCATCAAGTCGAACATGGTGAACGCATTCCGCGTTGGATTCAACCGCGTTCACTACATCTCGAACTCTCCTTCCTATGGGCAGCAATTCCCGCCTGCGGCGCTGCAGTTGCCCGGTGTGCCAAATGATCCCCTCATCAATGGCCTGACATGGTTTGCTCCCAGCGCGTACGCCGGGCTGGGCGAGCCGCTGTTTACGCCGACCCGCAGCACCAGCCAGGACATCCAGATTAACGACACGTTAAGTATTGTGCACGGGAAGCACCTGCTTAAGTTTGGTCCGCAGCTTCACTTTGACCAGTTCAACCTTCTGCAGGTCGGCCAACCGCGCGGAAACCTGTCGTTCAGCGGCCAGTTCACCTCCGATTCCGGTACGTTGGGAGACGGGAGCGGCAACGGATTGGCTGACATGCTGGTGGGGCTGCCGATCACATCAATTATTTCGACAGAAGTATATTTCGGCAATCGCCAGCACTCGTACGGGGCGTTCGTTCAGGATACATACAGAGCAACATCGAAGCTGACGCTGGACCTTGGACTGCGCTGGGACTATGCGACACCTGTTTACGAGGCCCAGCATCGCCAGAGCAATTGGGATTACACCAAAGGTGTCCTGGTTCCTGCCGGAACTCCTGGCTATCCGAAGAACCTGGAGACCACGCAAAAAGATAACTTCGCCCCACGCATTGGTATGGCTTACAGCCCTTTCCCTTCCAAGCCATTCGTGATTCGTGGAGGGTATGGACGTTTTTTTGTCTTCTATGAAATTCGCACGGGCGACCCTCTGCAAGTCGACTACAACATCCCGTTTTTCTTCGAGCCCACATTCAACAGCGATGGCATAACGCCTTCGCAAGTTACCCTAACGTCCGGATTCCCGCAGCTCAGTCCGAGCGAGGCGCCGTTCGCGAATGTGACCAGCCAGGACTGGAATCCACACACGCCGGTTTATGACCAGTGGAATTTGAATCTCGAATACCAACTGCCGGGCCAGATTGTAATCAGTCCGGGCTACGTGGGGACGAAAGGCACTCACCTACAAGTCCTGCGCGACTACAACCAGATTCCCACGCCCCAGAAGACATACAACCCGACCTTGGCGCCGTACTGCGACCCGACCCCGACCCTGCAATGCCAATATGGCACTTTCACTTCGATTACGAACCAAGGGAACTCCACTTATCACGCATTTCAGATCAAGGCCGAAAAGCGGACCAGCCATGGATTGTACTTCCTGAGTGCGTTTACTTTCGGCAAAGCCATCAACGACCAGCCGGAAATCTGCTGCAACTCTCCCTGGCCGCAAGACAGCTACAACATCCCGGCAGAAAAAGGGCTGGCGGATTTCGATAATCGTAAGCGCTGGGTGAATAGCGTTGATTACCTCTTACCTGTGGGAAAGGGCCAGCAGTTCATGAATCGCGGTGGCGTCGCTAATGCGATTCTTGGCGGATGGCACGTAGGCGGGATTATTACGTTCCGTTCGGGCTTCCCCTTCTCGCCAGCGATTGGATTCGACCCAAGCAACACGGGTTCTCCGGGGTTGCAGCGCTCGAACCAGATCGGTAGTGGATCTCTCCCGCATCCCAGTCCGAGCTTGTGGTTCAATCCAAACGACTTTCCGATTCCGAACTGCCCCAACGGTTGTTTCGGCAATGCCCATAAGAATGTTCTTGAAGGCCCGGGCGAGAAAACAGCCGACTTGTCGGCGCGAAAAATATTCAACGTGACAGAGCGGGTCAATCTTGAGTTTCGGGCCGAGTTTTTCAACGCCTTTAACCATGCAGTCTTTTCTCAACCCGATAACTACATCACCGATGGTCCTGGAGCTACCGGTGTGATCACATCCACGGTGATACCGCAGCGGCAGATTCAGTTGGCGATGAAGCTGCAGTTCTAGCGTTTCGCCTCGTCAGAACCGGCAAGTCGAAGAGGATTTTGCCGGGGGCGCAGGCGAAGTTCTTACACGGAGAGGAAAGGGGAACCTCGATGCAGCGCAGGGACTTTCTCAAAAGCGGTGTTGCGTTAGCCGTTGCAGCGGAAATTGGAACCGGCAAAGCGCATGCGTTCGTCCCAGCGCACAACTGGGCAAAGTATGATTTCGGGTCTGGTCCTCCGGTTACCGATCGTCTAAATCAGGGTCCCTTTCCGCAATATCCACCGGATGCCGTCATTCCCACCGATGACGTAGTGATGACGACTACTCCGTCGGAAGAAGTTGTGCCGAACTATGGCAAGGGACTGGTCACCTACATCACGGCAGACAGTGGCACCGAGGAAATTAAGTCAGACAACGTTTCTCAAGCGATTGAGGATCTGGTTCGATTCCCTCTGGGGCAACAGCTCTACATACGGCCGACCTGGCGGGAAGTGCAGCCGCGGCCCGGGCGCCTGGAGCTGCCGGATTATCTCAAGCTTGTGTTCGATCTGGCGAAGAAGAACAACAAGCGGGTCGGATTGCGCATTCAGATGTGCGCTCCCGACTACACGCACGCAGCGGCGCTCCCCGATTTTGTGCTAGAGAAAGTTCCGAAAGTGGATCTGGTCCTGAGCGACAAGGAAAGCAGTAGAGAGGCGCAAAGATATTTGCAGAACCCACATTCGAAGTATCAGCCCCGCTACGACGACCCTTTCTTTCAGCAGTCATTCAAGGAACTTGTTGGCCAATTAGCAGCAGAATTCGATGGCAATCCGCAGATCGAGTTTATCGATACCTTCATGTATGGTTTCTGGGGCGAAGGTCACACATGGCCGTTCGCCAACAATCCGTTCCCCGACTACCAGACTGCCGAGCGGACATGGATCAACATGCTCGAAGTGCAGTTAGAGAGCTTCAAGAAGACTCCATTACTGACCAACACTCAGCCGGACTTTAGCCGGGTTGGCAATTCTGAACTGCTGGACCGTACGGTCCGCAGCAACAATTGGATTCGCAGCGACACCATCTTCATTGAGAACGAGCAGATTGAGGCGCTCAGCAATCGCCCACCATGGATCGCGGCATTGCTCGAGCAGGGTATTCCGGGTAAACCTCCCGACCCAAGCGCGTCCCGTGAAGGAATATCCCCGGCCGAGAACATGATCGCTCACGTGATGGATATAGGGGCGAATTACTGGTCGCTGTGGAACTTTCACCAGATCAGCGCCAAGAATCTGATGACCTACTACCAGGCTTATCCGGCAGCTTTCGACCGAATTAATCGCCGCATCGGCTACAGCGTAAGGCCGTCCTTCATCTGGAGCTATGAAGACTCGGGCTATCAAGGGCTGATCATTGGCTTCGCCAACGACGGTATTGCCGGTGTGCCGGGCGTCCTGCGGGTGAGCGTCGAGAGCGAAGACGGAAAGTTGTTGAGGACTGGCTGCTTGGACCCCGGCTATCCCAATACCCGGCAAGATTCGGCAGGCGCAGTTCGTACTTCCGCAGGGTACGAAATGGAAGGGTCTCAAGCTGAAGGCAGAGATTGAGGTGAAGCGTATGCGCTATCCGGTGCGCTGGGCCTGTCACCAGAAGCTCAACGATGATGGCTCACTTACCCTGCGTCCCAACCTGCGTCAGGAAGTGTGATGCGCAACGGCTGATCCTGTCGGCGAAGAATTGAAAAGTTCTACGCATTCATGAATCTGGGTGTACGCACGGGAGTTGGTGTTGCCATCGATCCCCAACGTACCGAAAACATCGTCGGGAGGCGCATTCATGCGGAGGCGAGATTTCGTAAAGACCGGTGCAGTTCTGGGCGCTGTAGGTAGTCTCATGCGTCCGCGGCTGTGGGCCGATGTTCCCGACCATCTATGGGAGGGCTATGACTTCGGCTGCCCGACTGTGACCAATCGCCTCGACCAAGGTCCGTTTGGCATTGCTCAAGATGAAGGTTGGTACACGATTTTCGCGACGCAGCCTTCTCGCAACCACATCCGAAATTTCGGTACGGGTCTGGTCGGCTACACGTGGGAGGAAAACGGTCCGGCTTTAACCGTGCAGTGCGGCAAAGACACTTTGGAACAAAGCGTGGAGAAAATGGCGTCTTTGCCATTCGTCGACGTCTTATACATCCGTTGCGATTGGCGAGACGTACAGACTAGTCCCGGAAAGCTTGAACTCTCTCCCGTTTGGGAGGCTACGTTCGATGCGGCCAAGCGTCACAATCTAGGCGTCGCTTTCCGGATCCAACTCTCCAGTCCGAATATTCAACCGAAAAAGCTTTCGATGCCGGACTTCCTCCACGGTAAAGTTCCCATCGTTAATATCGGCCACAAATCGAAGGAACACCGCACCAACTTCGATTTCTACGAGCCTCGCTATGATTCCCCCGAATTTCAAAAAGCCTTTACCGAATTAAATGAGTTGCTCGCCGCGAAATTCGAGGGCAATCCTCAATTGGAATACATGGACTTGATGATGTACGGATTCTGGGGAGAAGGGCATACCAACGATCTGCCCAATCCGTTTCCTGATTACCTGACCGCTGAAAAGACGTTTGTTGACATGACCCAACTCCAGATCGATGCATGGAAGAGGACTCCGCTGGCGGTTAACACCCAGCCCGACATCAGCAACGTGGGCAACCGGCAGGTGCAGGATATGGCGGTTCGGGCGGGATGTTGGCTGCGCTCCGACAGTCTGGTGATGGATGAGCCCATCCAAATTGAGGAACTCGGTCATCGTCCGCCGTGGGTCGCAATCGTCATGGAAGATGGTGAAAACCGCCATTATGTGCTGCCCTGAGTTCGCTGCCGAGGAAAAAGATTGCCTGAGCAAACTATCGGACTCGATGCTCACGTTTGTTGGACCGGACGACGAAGCACTGCCGAAGGACGATTATCCGCACCGCATTGGCGGTCCGATCGATCGTCCCTATCGTGAGAGCGCGAGCTTTCACTCGCTTGATATCGGGACGAACTATTTTGGCCTATGGACCGAAGCGGATAACATCCGGCGCTACTACGAGAAATATCCCGATTCGCTTCGAGCGATGGAGCAACGCCTTGGGTACCGTGTCCGTCCGTCCATCATCTGGCAGAGAAAACGCTACGATACGATGGAACTGATTCTGGGCATCGTCAACGATGGTGTGGCCGGCGTTCCGGGAATTCTAGGCATCTACGCCGAGACTTCCGACGGCCGAGTCAAAGTGGGAGGTAATCTTGATGCGGGCCAACCGTTCGCCGGCAAATTGCGCCAAGCGTCCTTCATCCTTCCGAAGGATATGGACGGTCAGCAGATCATTCTGAGGGCTGAACTTGACGTCAAGGGAGTGCGAAGGCCGGTCCGATGGGCTTGCCACGAGCGAACCAATCCTGATGGTTCTCTGACCATTCGTCTTAAGAAGGGTAGCGATCCGGACTGGAAAAAGGGAGTATAAGTATCCTCGATCACCCGAAGAAGGAGTGCTTCCAAAGGGGCTAAACATGGAACTGCGGCCGTTTTCGTTTCGGAAATCAGCGATTCTTCGACATTCGAGTCCAAGGCGAGTATGGTCTGCGTTCCTCACGGCTGTAGTCCTTTCGCTCGCCGTGGCAGCCGCGCAAGACAAGGCTCAGGCTGGCTTCGACACGGAGCGACTGGGCAGAATTCAACAAAGAATGCAGGAATATGTGAATGCGGGAGAGGCCGCTGGAATTGTGACGATGGTCCTACGAAGCGGCACGGTTGTGCAGAAGACAGCCGTCGGAATGCAGAACATCGAAGACAAGCGTTCCATGCGCGAGGATTCGATCTTTCAGATCATGTCGATGACAAAGCCGATCACCGCCGTGGGGATCATGATGCTCTGCGAAGAAGGGAAGATCAGTCTCTTCGACGAAGTTCAAAGATATCTGCCTGAGTTTCGCGACCAGATGGTCAATGCGAACGGATGGCTGAAGAAACCGTCCCGCGCGATCCGAATCGGTGACCTGCTCTCGCACACATCCGGAATGCGGCAAATGCCGCAGGGCGACATGAAGGATATTCACTGGAAGATGGATCACACGCTGGCGGAAGCCGTTGCCTCGTTCGCGAAGGAACCTCTCGAATTTGAGCCCGGCACGAAATGGCTCTACAGCAACACAGGATTCGCTACGCTCGGCCGCATCATCGAGGTTGTTTCCGGTCAATCCTATGAGAGTTTCATTCAAAGCCGGATCCTGCAACCGCTGCAAATGAAAGACACATTCTTCTATCCTCCGTCCGATAAATTGGACCGAATTGCAATCGTCTATGCGCCCAAAGATGGCAAAGAGATTCGCGCCGGGAGTCAGATTCTGGGCGGCGACCCGGGTGCCTTTCGCAAAGGCTCGAAATATCCGGGACCTGAATACGGCCTGTTCTCTACTGCTGAAGACCTCTCGCATTTCTGCCAAATGATCTTGAACCATGGAACATGGAAAGGCACTCGCATTCTTTCTCCTGCAACTATTGACACCATGCGGGAAGTGCAAACTGGAGGCATGGTAGCCGGTTGGTATCCCGGCGCCGACTACGGGCTGGCTTGGGAGATCATCACCAAGCCGACCGGAGTTTGGGGCTTGCTTCCCATCGGAACTTTCGGCCATGGAGGCGCGTTCGGAACGCAGGAATGGATGATCCCATCTCGCGACATGGTCACCATCTTCATGGTGGCATGCGAGGGTGATTGTTCCGAGCGCCCAGAGCGGGCGTTCCAGGAAATGGCGATTTCCAGTCTGGAGTAGAAATCGGGGCTCGACAGCAGAGACACGAACACAAGCGGAAACGTGACGTGGCCGGAAACGACCCTCATTTGCCAAATGTGAGCAACGGATGTCGGCGAATTAAGTCGCTCCTATATCTGCGTCGAATCAGGGACTGCAATTCGGACTAGAACACTCTCACTCCTATCTGCGACCGCCGCGCAGCGTCTAGCTCGGATACAAGATCTGTCTCTGATTTTGCGTTCGCTCCCATTTCTCGAATTTGTTTTGACAAGACGCTCGAACCTGTTTTTGTCTGGAAGAGCACTGTCCAGTAATGGACGGTCAAACTTCCCAGCGAACACTTCAGTTACGACCGTAGGGCTCGATCTTCCGATAATTCTTTCTTTTTCATCGAGTTAAATCTCCTCGGATATGGCGTGGCAATTGCCCATAACCCTGACGATGGATATCGCCCGGCCAGAATTTAAGGAACGCAAGCGCAGGAAGCAGATCGTGCTGATTGCAGTGGTGGTGGTAGTGGTTGCCATCCTGACGGCGGCGGTGTACCGGTTGAAACCGGCTGCGCCGACGGTGGAGCGCGGCACGGTGTGGACCGACACAGTGAAGCGTGGCTCGATGCTGCGGCAAGTGCGTGGGATCGGCTCACTGGTACCGTCGCAGGAGTCGGTGTTGCAGATTCCCGCCGAGACCGAAGCGACGGTGATTCGAATCCGGATGTTGCCGGGTTCGCTGGTGAAGGCAGACACGATTTTGCTCGACATGAGCGATCCGCAGGTGGAGCAGGCGGCGGTGGATGCGCAGCTGCAGTGGAAGGCGTCGCAGGCCGAGTACCAGAGCCAGCGGGCAAAGCTGGAAAGCGATCTGATGAACCAGAAGGCGGGCGCTGCGACCGTCAAAGCGGATTACAACCAGACACAGCTGCAGTCGCAAACCGACAAATCGCTCTACGATCTTGGCGTGATTTCTGGATTGGCATACCGGGCGTCCAAGAGCAAGGCAGATGAACTGACGATCCGGAATGGGCTGGAAGATCAGCGACTGGAGAGCACACAAAAGTCGATCGACGCGCAACTCTCCGAACAACAGGCGAAGGTCGACCAGATGCGGGTGCTGGCGGAGTTGAAACAGAAGCAGCTGGAGGCTCTTAAGGTACGTGCCGGTATCGAGGGCGTGCTGGTCGAGTTGCCACTGCACGTTGGCCAACATGTGACACCAGGAACCATGCTTGCCAAGGTAGTGCAGCCGAATCATCTGATGGCGGAATTGAAGGTGGCGGAGACGCAGGCGCGCGATGTGCAGATTGGCGAACCGGCCCAGGTGGACACACACAACGGCGTTATTGCGGGTTCGGTGATGCGGGTCGATCCGTCGGTACAAAACGGAACGGTCACTGTGGACGTCAAACTGACAGGGGAATTGCCGAAAGGTGCGCGACCCGATCTCAGCGTGGATGGAACGATCGACCTGGAACGTCTCGATAACGTGCTGTACGTGGGGCGTCCGGCATTCGGGCAGGAGAACAGCACAATCAGTTTATTCAGGCTCGACGCAGACGGACACGACGCCACACGCGTACCGGTCAAGGTGGGGCGAGCGTCGGTGAATTCGATTCAGGTAATTGAAGGACTCAAAGAAGGAGACACGGTGGTGCTCTCCGACATGTCGCGCTGGGACAATACAGACCGCATCCGGCTTCAAGATTGATCCAACAAAAAATAACGAAACCGAGGCAGACGATTCATGAGCAACAACAGCCAACCGCTGATTCAGATCACGGATATGACCAAGGTTTTCTACACCGACGAGATTGAGACGCATGCGCTCTCGGGCGTTCACCTGACGATCGACAAAGGGGAATATGTGGCGATGTCGGGCCCGTCGGGTTGCGGGAAATCGACACTGCTATCGATCATCGGACTTCTCGACACACCCACCGGTGGCCGTTACCTGCTGAACACGAAACCGGTGGAGAACCTGGATTTTGCGGAGCGGGCGCGCATCCGCAATCAGGAGATCGGCTTCATCTTTCAGAGTTTCAATCTGATTGGCGATCTCACGGTGTACGAGAACGTGGAATTACCACTGACCTATCGGCAGAAAATGCCTTCGCCCGAGCGCAAGGCTCGGGTGATGGAGGCCCTGGAGCGCGTGGGTATGGCGCACCGAGTGAGGCACTATCCGTCGCAACTTTCGGGCGGTCAACAACAGCGTGTGGCCGTGGCGCGCGCACTGGGTGGGAAGCCGTCGATTCTGCTGGCGGACGAGCCGACCGGCAACCTGGACTCCCGTAATGGCGAAGCCGTGATGGAGTTGCTGGCGGACCTTCATCGCGAGGGCGCGACGATTTGCATGGTGACGCATGATCCGCGATTCGCCAAGCACGCACAGCGCGAAGTGCACTTGTTCGATGGCAAAGTGGTCGCGGAAGAAGAGCTCAAGAAGCTGATGGCGGACGTGAGCGCGTGAGTATCCTTATGCAGGATCTTCGTTTTGCGCTGCGGCAGTTGCGCAAGAACAAGACGTTCACGGCAATTTCGGTCATTACCCTTGCGTTGGCCGTGGGCGCGAACACTGCGATCTTCTCGGTAGTGCACGCCGTATTGCTAGGTTCGCTTCCTTACAAGCACGTCGACCGCCTGGCAATGATTTGGGGACGGAATGCATCACGCGGAGATTTGCAGTTTCCAATATCCGCGGGAGACTTCACCGATTGGAAACAGAAGAACGATGTTTTCGAGGATATCGCCGCTTCGTACGACGATGAAGTCACACTCACTGGCTCCGGAGATCCGAAGATAGTTCTGGGATACGACATCACTCCGAACTATTTTCGAATTCTTGGGACTGAGCCTGAGATAGGGCGGACGTTCAGCAACAAGGAAGCGGAATCCAAAACGAATGTTGCTGTGCTCAGCGACAAATTCTGGCGGAACACATTTCACGGCGATCCGAAGATACTTGGTCGATCGATCACGCTTGATGCGAAACCTTACACGATCGTGGGCGTAATGCCGCCCGGCTTTGAATATCCTCCTCGAACGGAACTGTGGAAACCGACCTTACTCGACCATCCGGACAACTACGGGGACCGCTTTGTCCGAGTGCTCGGAAGACTGAGGCCCGGCATATCGATGGCCGCGGCGCAAGTCCGCATGAATGCGCTCGAAGCTCAAATTGCCTCACAGCATTCCCATGAGGATGCGGGCAATGAAACCTGGGTTGAGCCGCTGAGGCACGAGTTAGTCGGCGGCGTTCGCGAACCGTTACTCGTATTGTTCGGTGCCGTGAGCCTGGTCCTGCTGATTGCTTGCGTCAACATTGCCAGTCTGTTTCTTGCGCGAGCCGGCGACCGAAGGGTGGAAGTCTCGGTGAGAGTCGCGATGGGAGCGACCCGCTTCCGCCTGTTACGACAATTCCTCTGCGAGAGCATGGTCCTTTGTTTTTCAGGTGGAGCACTCGGACTCGTTTTCGCTGTGTGGTGCACACGTTTTCTGCTAAGCATTTTCCCGAATGGCATCGCCAACTTAGGCATTCCGAAAGTTGAATCGATTCCGATTGATACCCCGGTACTGCTGTTTGCGCTAGGAATCACCATTCTGACAGGAGTGATCTTCGGCGCTGTGCCTGCTCTGCAATCAGGCAAAGCGAGTGCAAGCGAGGCACTCAAAGAGCTTCGCACTTCCAGTTCAAGCTTCCGTTCATCGCGCGCGCGGGGTTTCCTGGTGGCGGCACAGATTGCGTTGGCCGTCATTCTGCTCGCGGGCGGGGGACTGATGATCGAGAGCTTCCGTCACGTGTACGGCCAGGATCTCGGCTTTCAACCTGACCCGATTCTCGCGCTCGAAGTTTTTCTTCCTCGAGATCGCTATCCAGCGGACCAGCCCGAGAAACAGGCTCGCTTTATCTCAGAGACGATCACTCGTCTACAGCGGGTTCCGGGAGCGTCGGCGGCTTCGGCGACAAACTATTTGCCGCTATCCGGATTCTGGGGAGGCACGGATTTCACGGTGGAAGGTAATCGTCAGCCACCGGGAACACCGCAACCCAATGCCGACAACCGCTTAGTGACACCGGGATATTTCTCGACCATGGGAATCGGGCTGCTTCGAGGGCGCGATTTTGCCGATGCGGATCGCTCGGGCGCGGAGCACGTCGCGATCATCAACTCAACCTTCGCACGACGTTTCTTCCGGGATGCAGACCCCATGGGCAAAGTTCTGCAATTGGGGGATGCCGCGCATCCCGAACGATGGACGATTGTTGGAGAGGTTTCCGACGTAAGGTCCTTCGGTCCAGAACAGGAAGTGCACGCAGAGCTCTATCGCCCTCTGGCGCAAGCATCTTTTCCGTTGATTGCGTTCGTGGTCCGAACCACCGGCGATCCCGCAACCTTGCTCAAAGCCTCAGAACAAGCGATCTGGGATGTCGATAAGGATCAGCCCATATTCGACGCGATGCCGATGCAGGTCCTTGCGGCGCAGTCGATTACGTTGCGGCGGACCAGCACCATTGTGTTGGCGGGGTTCGCTTGCCTAGCGCTTCTGGTTGCGGCAGTAGGGCTTTATGGTGTCGTCGCTTATTCGGTCGTGCAACGCACACATGAAATTGGCATTCGCATGGCGTTGGGGGCCCAGCGCAGGGATGTGTTGAGGCGGGTGTTGAGTCAAGGAATGACATTAGTTCTTGCAGGAGAGATTGCCGGGTGCGTGATTGCGCTGCTCGTTGCGCAACTCGCGTCGGAAGTGTTGTATCGGGTCAGTCCGCGGGATCCGTGGACGTTTGCGATTGTAGTGTGCGGGATGGGACTGGTCGCTCTGATCGCCTGCTTTATCCCAGCGCGCCGCGCGATGAATCTGGACCCAAGTGTCGCGCTGCGGTGTGAGTGAGGGTTCTGTGGTCCAGGTGGGGACATCATGGAGACGCTTACCAAAGACATCCTTTATGGATTGCGGCAGCTACGCAAAAGGCCGGGCTTCACTGCGATCGCGGTAATTACACTGGCTCTCGGGATCGGCGCCAACACAGCGATCTTCAGCGTGGTGAACGCGGTATTACTGCGACCGCTGCCATTCAAAGAACCAGACCGATTGGTCCGAGTCTGGCATACGCCGCCAGCGAAGAGCTTCCCGGGAATGCCTACGTTTGCGGTCTCGGCCGCAAACTTTATCGACTGGCAACAGGACAACCATGTATTCGAGCGGATGGCGATCCTCAATTATCACGGCCTGACGCTTACGGGAGTGGCTCAGCCGCAACAGGTGGATGCGTGCGCCGTGGGTGCCGGATTCTTCGAGACGCTTGGTGTGGCGCCGATGTTAGGCCGCGTTTTCTCTCCTGAAGAAGATCAGCCCGGCCACACCAACGAGGTCATAGTCAGTTACCGGTTCTGGCAACAGCATCTCGGCGCGAACCGCGACATTGTTGGCCACAACATCACGATGGATGGACAAAACTTCCTGGTGACCGGAGTGATGCCGGAGAGTTTTCGCTTTCCCGACTTTGCTCAGATCTGGACGCCGATGGGTTGGACCGACCAGGAAAAAGCCGTGCGCGGCGAACATCATTCCATGGTCATCGCGCGACTGAAGAGCGGAGTGGATGTCGAGCAGGCGCAAGCGGAGATGAACACGATTTCAAGCCGCTTGGAGCAACTCTATCCAGTGGATGACAAAGGATGGGGAGCTGTAGTGGTGCCGCTCCACGCCGACATGGTGAATGATGTGCGTCCGGCGCTGCTGATGCTGCTGGGTGCGGTTGCGTTTGTGCTGCTGATCGCGTGCGCGAATGTGGCCAATCTTGCGTTGGCAAGAGCGTTTGGTCGACAAAAAGAGATTGCGATCCGCGCTGCCTTAGGAGCGAGTGCAAGCCGCGTGCTGCGTCAGGTTCTAACCGAGTCGATTGTGCTGGCCCTGTTCGGCGGTTTTTTGGGACTGATCGTCGCGCATTTCGGGGAGCGCTTTATTTTGGCATTTCTTGCGAATCAGTTGCCGGATTCGGTAGTGGCAGGTTTGGACTTGAGAGTTCTCGTGTTCACCGCGTTCATTTCTGTGCTTACGGGAGTCCTCGCGGGAGTTCTTCCGGCTCTGCGTCTGGCAAAGTCGGACGTGAACCAGGCGTTGAAGCAGGGATTGGGACGAACGGATACGAGTTCCGGAAGCCACCGCACGCGAAGCATTTTGGTTGTCGCCGAGGTGGCTCTCTCTCTTGTTTTGCTGATTGGCGCGGGGTTAATGATCCGCGGTTTTCAGCAGCTTAGGAACGTGGCTCCCGGATTCGATTCTCACGGAGTCTTGACGATGACAGCGGCCATTTCGCGCGCGAGATTTCCGGAGCCACAGGGGCAGGTCCAGTTTTTCGAGCAGGTGTTGCAGCGTGTGAGAACGCTTCCAGGAGTTGAGTCCGCCGGCGTGATCGACGACATCCCGCTGGATAACGGTGGTTCGCACCAGCCTATCGCGATTGAAGGGCAACCGGTGGTGGCGATGGCCGAGCAGCCGGAAGTGGATGTACGCCTCATCAGCCCCGGATACATGCGGGCGATGCGATACGCCCATTCTTAGAGGACGCGACTTCGATAGTCAGGATGTTGCCGGCCGGACGGCAACAGTGCTGATCAGCCAATCGATGGCTCAGCGCTTCTGGCCGGGCGAAGATCCGATCGGCAAGCGCCTGACGCTGACGTTTTCTCCGGAGTACGTCCGTGAAGTGATTGGCGTTGTCGGCGACGTCAAGCTCGATGGTTTGGACCAGGAGCGGCCATCGACCACGCTTTATGTACCGCTCGATCAGGTTTCGAAGTCGGAGAAGTTTGGCTGGAATTCGTTTCCGATGACGCTGGTGGTGCGCGCGAAAACTGCGCCTGCGGGCATGGCGTCCGCAGTTACGAATGCAGTGCAGGAGGTCGACCACAATATACCGGTACGCGACGTTTTCACGATGGAGGATCTAGTCAAGAAATCGCTGTCGCAACCGCGCTTCAACATGCTTCTGCTCGGGATCTTCGCGGGTCTTGCCGTGTTGCTGGCGGCGACCGGGATCTACAGCGTGCTTTCGTACAGCGTAAGGCAGCGAGTGCCGGAGATCGGAGTTCGACTGGCTCTGGGGGCACGGTTGGCAGATGTTTTACGTCTGGTAGTGATGGAAGGGATGAAGCCCGCATTGCTCGGCGTTGCGATTGGCATTGTAGCGGCCTTGGCAATGGGCAGAGTTGTGGCAAGTTTCATTTATCAGGTGAAACCGTCGGACCCGCTGACTTTCGTCGCCGTCGCCGCGTTGCTCGGGTTTATCGCGTTCCTAGCGTGTGTCATTCCAGCGTATCGCGCAAGCAGGGTCGATCCAGTCATCGCCCTTCGGAATGAGTGAAGGAAACCCCATGGAGAACATTGCGCAAGATGTCCGTTACGCGCTGCGGCAGTTGCACAAGAGGCTGGGTTTCACTGCAGTTGCGGTGATCACACTGGCGTTGGGTATCGGCGCCAGTACTGCGATTTTCAGCGTGGTGTATGGTGTGCTACTGCGGCCGCTGCCGTACAGCGATCCGAGCCGGATCATGGCGGTCTTCGAGGTGACCCCGAAAGGCGAATGGAATCGCCTCGCCGATCCGAACTTCGACGATTTTCGCGACCAGAACAGCAGCTTTCAGGCTATTGCAAAGTACAGTGCCGGCATCGCATCTGTATCCGGTGCGGGCCAGCCGACACGCTCGATGGTCGCAAATGTGTCGGCTGAGTTCTTGAACGTCTTTCGAGTGCAACCGACGATTGGACGTGGTTTCGTCCCGGCCGATATGAAAAAGGGCGCGGCACCCGTTGTCCTCGTCAGCTACGGATATTGGAGACAAAATCTCAGCTCCCGGACCGATCTCTCGCAGCTTCATCTCAAGATCGACAACGCGATCTACTCTGTGATTGGCGTCCTTCCTGACACTTTTGAGTTTCCGTCAGAAACTGCGCTGTGGATTCCGGCGGACACCGACGGGGAAAATCCTAGCCGAACCTCCCATAACTACAGTGCAGTCGCGCGACTTCGCGACGGCGTAACGAGCGAACAAGCGAATGCCGAGATCAGCGCAATTGCCCGCCGCATCCACGATAGTTCAAGCGAGCAGAACGGTTACCTGCTCAAGG
Source organism: Terriglobia bacterium (assembly GCA_963823085.1). Classification (GTDB taxonomy): domain Bacteria; phylum Acidobacteriota; class Terriglobia; order Terriglobales; family Acidobacteriaceae; genus Sulfotelmatobacter. The sequence continues at coordinate 133,375 of CAWGKF010000020.1, forward strand.
ACGCAGCGGTTGTGCCGCTGCAGGAGTCGATCACGGTGCAAGGTCCGTCCGGCTCTTCTGGTTCTTCTCGGAGCGGTGGGATTCCTACTTCTGGTTGCGTGCGCGAACGTGGCGAATCTCTTGCTGGCGCAAGCTTCGGCGCGAGAACGCGAACTCGGAATTCGAAGCGCGCTGGGTGCCGAGCGCGGACGGTTGATTCGTCAGTTTCTGACGGAGGCCCTCGTTCTGTCGTTTATCGCCGGCGGCCTTGGCATCGCGGGAGCATTTTTCGGCCTGAAGGGACTGGTTGCCTTAGCGCCAGAAAATCTTCCGCGCCTCGATAGCGTTTCGATCAACGTTCCGGTACTAGGGTTCGCGTTGCTGGTTTCTATGGCGGTCGCGGTGGGTCTGGGAGCCTTCACGGCTTTTCGAGCGACTTCCGGCAATGTGCGCGAGATTCTGGCGGAAGGTGGGCGCGGACAGGCTGGTTCACAAAGCAGCCGGCGCATCGGCCGCGGGATTGTGGCCGCTCAGATGGCAATCACGCTTGTTCTCGTGGTGGGCGCCGGGTTGCTCGGGCGCAGCTTGATGAAGGTGCTCGAAGTGAATCCCGGATTCCGTGTCGACAGGGTGGTCACGATGGACGTGTCCCTGCCCTGGGCGAATTGGACTGACGCAAAGGCCAAGGCGAACGAAGCTGCCTTTTTTTCGAATCTGATCGAGCGATTGAAACAGATTCCTGGCGTACGGAAGGTTGGCGCAGCCAGCGTTATTCCCATGGATGGCGGGCTTCCGAATGGCGGCTTCCTGTTAATGACGCAGGATCAGATTCCAAAGGCACCCCAGAGCGATGAGGCCCTCTCGCGTGAGTTCGATCGCTTGTTTCAGCAGAAAGAGCGTTTGGGAGACGCGGATTTCTGTGTGGCGACAGACGGATATTTTCAGGTCCTCGGGATTCCGCTCGTGCGAGGGCGGATGTTCGACGAGCGGGAACGTCGCGGATGCGCCACACGTAGCTGTGATCAGCGAGTCGCTGGCACGCGAGCGCTGGCCCGGGCAGGACCCGATCGGCCACACGATTGAATTCGGAAACATGGACGGCGATTTGCGCCTGCTGACCGTGGTGGGCATTGTAGGCGACATTCACGAAGACAGCCTGGAGGTACCGCCGCATCCGACGGTCTATGTGAATCTGTTTCAGCGGCCGCGTCCCGCGATCACAATAACTATGTTGACCGACGCCCCCACGGCATTGGTCACGTCGGCCGCGCGCGGGATCCTGCAAGAGCTCAATCCAGAGGTTCCAGCGAAGTTCCGCACGTTCTCGCAGGTCTACTCAGCCTCACTCGGGTCGCGCAAATTCAATCTGATTCTCATCAGTTCGTTCGGAATTGTGGCATTGCTGCTGGCTTCGGCGGGAGTGTTTGGCGTGATGGCGTATTCAGTCAGCCGCCGCACGCGCGAAATTGGAGTGCGAATCGCGGTTGGGGCGCGTCCGCGTGACGTGGTGACGATGATCCTGGGACAAGGCATGCGCACGATATTCATCGGTCTTGCGGTCGGGGTGGGTGGTTCGCTGCTGCTGACGCGGGCGATGGGGTCGATGTTGTTCGGAGTGACGACTGCTGATCCAGTTACGTTTGCTGCGGTGGTGCTCCTTCTTATCGGGGCTGCGCTGCTGGCATGCTACATCCCGGCAAGACGGGCAGCGAAAGTGGATCCGATGGTGGCGTTGCGCTACGAGTGAGGAGAGCGAAGATGGTGATCACGGCGTTCTTGCAAGATCTGCGCTATGCGCTACGGAGCTTCCGCAATCGTCCGACGTTTGCGGCGGTGGCGATACTAACGATTGCCATTGGAATCGGAGCCAACACAACAATCTTCAGTTGGCTGCGCTCGCTGGTTTTGAATCCATTCCCCGGAGCCCAGGAGCCAGAGCGAATTGTGGCGATTGAGAATACCGCGCCGGACGGCGAACCGATCACCACGTCTTATCTGGATTTTCGCGATTATCGCAACAACCTGCGCTTGGTCCGATCGGTGACCGCTTATCGCGGCTATCTGTTTTCGGTGGGGGAAACACCGAATGTGGAACGTGCGTGGGGCGAAATGGCGTCAGGCGGTCTGTTCGACATGTTCGGCGTCAAGCCCGAGGCTGGTCGATTCTTTTCAGCGGAGGAGCAGGATGATGCGCAGAACGCACACGCGGTTATCGTCATCAGCCACGAGTATTGGAAGTCGCACTACCGCATGGATCGTTCTGCGATTGGAAGTACGTTGCGAGTCAATCAAACTCCGCTTGACTGATTATTGGTGTTGCACCGGAAGGATTTCATGGCACGCATGCCGGGCTGGATTTCGACTTCTGGATTCCGCTCACGATGTATGGGCAGCTGACGCATACCGGCACATGGATGCTGCAGGACCGCAATACTCGCAACTTTATGCTGCTGGGTCGTCTGGCTCCAGGTGTGAGCATCGATCAGGCGCGCGGCGAGGTGCGGGCGTTGGCCAACCGCATGGCGGAACTGGATGCGGATTCCAATCAGGGCGTGGGCGCGACAGTGCTTCCGGTGTGGCAATCGCACTTCGGCACACAGGCAACGCTACTGACCCCAGTCGCCACCTTGATGGGTATAGGCGGTGTTGTTCTTCTCATCGTGTGCGCGAACCTGGCGAACCTGCTTCTGGCTCGAGCCACAGGGCGTCAGCAAGAGTTCAGCATTCGCCTAGCGCTGGGGGCAAAACCGATCAGGCTGGTGAGCCAACTTCTGACGGAAACGCTGCTCATGTCGCTGGTCGGCTCGGTATGCGCTTTGATCCTTGCAAGCTGGCTGGGAGGAGCGCTGCGCTGGCTGCTCCCGGCGGTTACGCGGCCGGTGATGCTAGCTCCGCCTTTGGATGGGCAGATTTTCGGCTTCACGGCGGTGCTTGCGATCGTCGTGACGGTAGTCGCGGGATTGGTTCCGGCTCTACACTCTGCGCGAGCCAATATCAATGAAGCCCTGAAACAGGGTGGACGCAGCGGAAGTCCCGGAATGCAGGCACATCGCCTGCGCGGACTGATGGTGATTTCGGAGGTGGCTCTGGCGGTGGTGGCACTGGTGGGGGCGGTCTTGTTCGTGAAGAGTTTTGAGCGGGCGCGTGCGGTCGATCCCGGATTTTCACCGGACGGCGTGGCGCTCGCGCAATTTGATTTTTCCACCGCCGGGTATAACGCGCAGCAAGCCGATACATTTTGCCGTCGTTTGCGGGAAAGGCTGGAGCAACTTCCGGGAGTGAACGCGGTCAGCTATGACGATTCGGTGCCGCTTGGCTTCAATGGAGGAAACTGGGAGACCCTCGAAGTCGAAGGTTATGTTCCGAGTCCGAACGAGAACATGAAGATCTATCGCGACCTGGTATCACCTGGGTTTTTTGAGTCGATGAAGATTCCACTGGTGGAGGGTCGCGACTTCGACTGGCACGACGATCCGACGGCGCAAAAGGTCATGATCGTGAACCAGGAGTTCGTACGCCGCTTTCTGGCGAATCGCAGTGCGATCGGTCACAAGATACATGGATGGGGCGAGTGGTTCACGATTATTGGGGTCGCCCGAGACAGCAAGTACCACCAAGTCACGGAAAATCCGCAACCTTATTTCTACATCCCGATCCGGCAGATCTTCCGGCCAGAATATGGACTGACGTTTCACGTGCGAACGTCAGGGAGCGTCATTGAGGCGATTGCGTCGCTGCAGCGCGAAGCCGCGGCAATTGATCCGGCAATTACCATTTTCGATGCACAGTCAATGACCGAATACATCTCGGCCTCGTTATTCGGAGCGAGGATTACCGCCAATCTGCTCAGCTTGCTCAGCGGCATCGGGCTTCTTCTCGCTGCCATGGGATTGTATGGCGTCATGGCGTATTCGGTGGCACAGCGCACGCGGGAATTCGGAGTACGCGTGGCAATGGGCGCCCGGCGGCGCGACATTCTTGGCCTGATTTTAAAGGAAAGCGCGAGGCTGACTGTTTTCGGGACGGCCGCGGGGTTGATTCTGGCGGCGGTGTCGACACGAATTGTTGCCAACCAGATATACAGTGTCAGCCCGCTGGACCCGCTGACGTTTTGCGGAGTGGGGTTGGTGTTGCTGGTGGTCGCATTCGCAGCCAGCTATGTTCCGGCGCATCGCGCAGCGAGAGTCGATCCGATGGTGGCATTGCGGTACGAGTGAGGAATCATGGAAGTCTTATTTCAGAACATTCGCTACGCAATGCGGCAGTTGCGGAAGTATCCCGGGTTCACAGCGGTTGCGGTCTTGACGCTGGCAGTGGGAATTGGCGCAAACGCGGCAATCTTTTCGCTGGTGAATCAGGTTTTGCTCAAGCAGTTACCCGTGTCGGAGCCCGATCGGCTCGTCATGCTCCAGTTCATGGGAGCGAATACGGGTCACACCGATTCCTGGGGTGGTGGAGATAATCTCCAGTTTTCGTATCCGATGTACAAGGATTTGCGCGATCAGAATCAGGTGTTCGCGGGGATGCTGGCAACTTTCCCAACCCAGGTAGGAGTGCAGTGGCGGAATACTCCAAGCCTCGCCAAGAGTGAACTGGTCAGCGGAAACTACTTTTCTGTGCTCGGCGTCCGTCCTGCTCTGGGCCGGCTCTTTGTTCCCGAAGATGCTGCAACCCGAGGCGCCTCACCGTTGGTCGTTCTCAGCTATCGCTATTGGACGCAGCACTTCGCGTCCGACCCCTCAGTGATCAACCAAGGAATTCTGGTCAATGGGAATTCGTTCACCATCATTGGCGTGGTGCAGCCTGGCTTCGACAGCGTGATCAGCGGAACCGTCCCGGACATCTTCGTCCCGATCACGATGAAGGCGCAGATGACGCCGGAGTGGGACGAACTCGAAGACCGCCGGTCGATATGGGTAAGCATTGTCGGGCGCCTGAAACCCGGCCTAACCGTGCAACAAGCCGAGGCCGGAATTGATCCGCTCTGGAAGTCGCTTCGGGCACTCGAACTGCAAAGTATTTCGGGAAAGAGCGAACGCTTTCGTGAACAGTTCGTGGCGAAGAGTTACTTGACGTTGATCGACGGATCGAAGGGACTTTCGTCGATGCGAGAGCATATGCGCGTGCCGCTGCTCATTCTGATGGGAATGGTGGGCCTGCTTACGCTGATGGCCACCGCGAACGTGGGAAGTTTGTTGCTGGTCCGGGCGGCGGGACGAACGCGGGAGATGTCGGTGCGCTATTCTCTCGGCGCAACTCGAGGAAGAGTGATCGGGCAGTTGCTGATCGAAGGTCTTGCTCTGGGGCTGGCTGGAGGCGCATTTGGGCTAGCACTGTCCCCCCTGTTAGCCAAGGCTTTAATCGCACTCATTGCTGCGGAAGGGAATCTGTCTGCATCTCCGGACAGGAGTGTCATCCTATTCTGTTTCGCAGTCTCGCTTGCCGCGAGCCTGCTCTTCAGCTTGGCACCCATTGTGCAGTTCTATCGTCCGAAGGTTACAGATGCGCTAAAGCAGCAGAGTGGAACTGCAGAGATTTCGCACGCACGTTTCCGGCGTCTTACCGTGGGAGTGCAAATTGGTCTCAGCCTGCTTTTGCTAGTGGGAGCCGGGTTATTCAGCCGGACTCTGAAGAATCTGAAGTCGGTCGATGTTGGATTCGTCACCGATCACTTGCTGACCTTTGAACTTGATCCTCATCTGGCCGGATACCAACCTTCTGCAATAACGCCGCTTTATAAGCGGCTTCTCGAAACCCTTTCGTCCCAGCCGGGGGTGCAAGCAGTGGGCATGACGGATGACCCGGTGCTGGCCAACGACAACAACAGGTATTCGATTGAGCTCCCGGGGTACCAGAGGCAGGAAGGCGACCGGATGGGTTTCGAATGGGAGCGCGTCACGCCCGCCTATTTCTCCACCTTGAGAATACCGCTGGTAGTGGGGCGAGTTTTCAACGACGCTGACACAGCGGAATCAACCAAGGTTGTGGTAGTGAACGAAAGCTTCGTGCGCAAGTTCTTCGGAAGTGCGGAACAGGCGATTGGAAGGACGTTCGCCGACGGATGCGCAAAAGACAAGCCGCTTACCATCGTTGGAGTCGTGAAGGATGCGAAGCATACCAACCTGCACGATCTGCCGGTCCCGATTTTCTACAGTCCGATCTTTCAGGAGACGGAGCCCGGTTCGGTTGGCGTTTACATTCGGACGCAGCAAGCGCCCGAAGATGCGGCGAGTACGGTCCGCGCCGCCGTCGCTGGCATCGACTCGAAACTGGTAGTGGATTCGCTGCAGTCGATGAACTCCGAAATCGACACCACACTCACTTCCGAGCGGATGCTCTCGTTCCTGGCCGGCAGTTTCGGAATCATAGCGGCGTTCCTCACGGCGATCGGTTTATACGGCGTTCTGGCGTACTCCATCGCACAGCGCACACGAGAGATTGGCGTTCGCATGGCCTTGGGCGCGACACGTGGAAAGGTCATGAAGATGGTTCTCGCCGAGGTCCTCTTGATGACTGGTTGCAGTGTGGCGATCGCGATCCCCTTGTCGATTGCACTGAGCAGTCTGGTGCGAAATCAGCTGTACGGAGTTTCCTATCGAGATCCTGTGACATTACTGTTCGTGGTGATCGCCATCGGAGTTGTCGCGCTACTGGCCGCTTCGCTGCCCACACGGCGCGCCGTACGAGTGCAACCGATCACGGCTTTGCGCTACGAATAAAAGGAAAGGTAGCTAACGTGTTTCACAATTTGACGCAAGACATTCTCTACGCCGTGCGGCAGTTGCGCAAGAATCCGGGCTTTACCGCGGTGGCTGTGGTTACGCTGGCATTGGGAATCGGCGCCAACACAGCCGTTTTCAGCGTGATCGATGCCGTGATGCTTCGGCCGCTGCCGTACTACCAGCCGGAGCGGTTGATCGAGGCGCAGGCATCGGAGGCCCATCAATTCGGTGCTTACGACGTCAGCTATCCAGATTTTTTCGATTGGCGATCCCAGAACCACACGCTCGGCCATCTTGTGTCGTATCACGACATGCAGTACACGTTGACGGGACTCGATCGCCCTCTTCAGGTGGATGCCGAAATTGTGTCTTGGGATCTACTGCCAGCGCTGGGAGTGCGTCCTGAACTCGGCCGTGGATTTTTGCCGGAAGAGGAGAAGCCGGGCTCAAAGGTAATTTTGATCGGTCATGATCTCTGGTCTTCACAATTCGGGGCGAATCAATCCATTGTCGGACAGACGGTGAAGTTGAGCGGTGCCCTGTACACGATCGTTGGAGTGATGCCTCGATCGTTCCGCTTTCCGGTGGCACGCCCGACCAATGGGATTTGGGCGACCTTAGCCGTAGATAACGATCCTGTAGCGGATCCGCATCCGATCGCGACCAATCGCGGCGCTCATTTTCTGAATGTATTCGGTCGCTTGAAACCCGGCGCAAGCGTGTCCCAAGCCAGCCAAGACCTAAACGCCATTGCCGCGAACCTTGCCAAGGAGTATCCGAATACTAATACCAAGCACAACTCTGCGCGGGCAATCGGCGAACTGGACTCGCTGCTTGGAGACAGCCGCACCGCGTTGTTCGTGATCCTCGGCTCGGTTGCACTCGTGCTACTGATTGCCTGCGGCAATATTGCCAACCTTCTTTTAGCCCGCATGCGCGAACGGCAGCGGGAGATTGCATTGCGCTCCGCTCTGGGCGCAGGCAAAACCAGAATTGTGCGACAACTCCTGGCGGAGAGCATTGTACTGAGCGTATTTGGTGGAATTGCGGGCTGCGCACTGGCATTCCTATGCACGCCAGCCGTTCTGGCGCTGCTTGGCGACAGCGTGCCGCGCGCAACGGATGCAGGCGTGGACCTCAGAGTACTCGCGTTCTCGTTTGCCTTGTCATTCGCTGCGGGCATTCTCTTCGGAGTTGTTCCAGCGCTCACGGGGTCGCGGACTGACATCGTCTCAAGCTTGAAAGAGGGTGGCAAAGCGGAAATCTTTGGACGGGACTGGATGCGGTCAGTGCTGATCGTCGGCCAGGTTGCGATGGGATGCGTGCTTACGGTCGCCGCTGGCCTGCTCATTACCAGTTTTTCAAACCTGTTGCACGCCAAAGAGGGATTCGATCCAGACCACCTGACGACGATGTACTTTGAGACACCGGACGCTGACTACAAAGACACGCGCCCTCAGTTTTATCGCGACTATTTCGAAAAGCTGCGCGCGCTGCCGGGAGTGCAGGCCGCGGCAGGAGCCAATGTGCTCCCCATGAGTGATAACGGTATTGCGATTTCGTTTGAGAACCCAGAGCGCCCGGTGCCAGAGGGTGAGCGTCCGAACGCCGATCTCTCGCCCGTGACTCCAGGATACTTCAGCGCGATGCAAGTCCCGGTAATCGATGGGCGGGACTTCACGGAGCACGATGATGCCAAGAGCGAACCGGTCATAATCGTGAACCGAGCGTTCGCCGATAAGTTTTTCCCGAACGAGACGGTGCTCGGCAAAAAGCTGAAGCCAGGGGCGGGTACCCCACATGGAACGCCGTGGCGCGAAATTGTGGGAGTCGTCGGGGACATCCGACTGGAGGCGACGCAGCGAGAGTTGCGTCCAGCAATGTATCTGCCCGCCAGTCAACTCGGCAACTGGTGCTGTCTCTACACCGTAATTCGAAGTTCGGTGGATCAGCAGAGTCTGGCCGCAAGCGTTCAGCGGATTCTCGCGAACATGGACAAGAACATCCCGGTCACGCAGGTCCGCACGATGGATGACCTGATGTACCAGCAACTGTCGCAGCCCAGGTTCGCAATGGCTCTATTGAGTACCTTTGCCGGATTGGCGCTCGTCTTGACCATTGTCGGGCTGTATGGGGTTATGACTTACTCGGTTTCGCGCCGTACGCGAGAGATCGGAGTGCGGATGGCATTAGGCGCGCAGAGGGCCTCAATGTTGTGGATGGTGCTACGGGACGCCGCCATTCTGCTGGTTTCCGGGATCACGATCGGAACGATTTGCGCTCTCGCGTCATCGTCCGTTCTGCAAACGATGCTGTACGGCACCGGGGCACGAGATTCGAAAATTATCGGCAGCGTCTGCTTGGCGGTAGCGCTGGTCGGACTCATGGCTGCATATCTTCCGGCGCGACGGGCGGCGAAGGTCGATCCGATGGTTGCGCTGCGGTACGAGTGAGGGAAACAAAATGGAGAATCTGTTTCAAGACGTACGCTACGCGCTGCGACAATTGCGCAAGAGTCCGGGATTTGCGGTGACCGCGATCCTGATTCTGACGCTCGGGATTGGGGCCAGCACCGCGATCTTCGGCTTTGTGGATGCCGCGTTGATCCGGCCGTTGCCTTATAAGGATCCGGCACGACTGGTGGACGTCGCAGAGAGCGCTGCGATGTTTCCGCGCTCGAACCTCTCGTATCCGGACTATCTCGACTGGAAGCGTCTAAACCAGGTCTTCACCTCGATGGACGCGTACCACCAGACCGGATACCTCTTGCGCACTGGCTCGGGAAGCGAGCCGGTACCGGCGGTGGGAGTGAGCGGTGGGTTTTTCGGGACGCTGGGAGTTGTTCCTACCCTCGGACGAGACTTCCATGCAGGAGAAGATCAACTCGAAGCGCCGCAAACAGTGATCTTAAGCTACGCGACATGGCAGAAGCGCTTTGGCGGAAGGAGGGATATTGTTGGTGAGACCGTAAGTCTGAGCGGTGTCACGTACACCATTGTCGGAGTGTTGCCGCAGAGTTTTCAATTTGCGCCGCAGGGGAACGCCGAGTTCTGGACGTCCCTTCGTCCCGACAATAACTGCCTAAAACGCCGAGGGTGCCACAGTCTTTACGGGATCGGGAGGCTTAAGGATGGAGTGACCGTGGCAATGGCGCGCGCCAACATAAAAGCGATTGCCAGGCAGCTAGAGATGCAATATCCCGACGACAACCGCGGCCAAGGAGCCGTGGTAGCTTCCCTTGCGGATGTGTTCGTAGCGGACGTGCGTCCGATCTTACTTGCTCTTTTGGGAGGGGCGGGATTGCTGCTTCTGATTGCCTCCGTGAATGTGTCAAGCCTGTTGCTGGTTCGTTCCGAAAGCCGCAAGCGTGAGATCGCGGTGCGCGGAGCGTTGGGCGCGTCGCGCATCCGCCTGATGCGACAGTTCACGACGGAAGGGCTGGCCCTCGCTGGCGTGGGTGGTCTCCTCGGACTTATAGCAGCGCAATTCGCTATGCAGATTCTGACCGGTTTTATTTCCAAAGACATGATGTCGGGCATGCCGTACCTGGCGGGATTAGGCCTAAATTCGCATGTCGTGGCGTTCGTCATCGCAATCTCGCTCGGTGCAACCATCCTGTTTTCGATCACACCAATGTTCCGATTGTCTGCGAAAGAAATCAGGGAGGGCTTATCGGAAGGTGGGCGAGGCTATGCGGGAACACTTTGGCGCCGATTCGGCTCCAACATGGTTGTGGTGGAGTTGGCGGTAGCGGTTGTACTTCTGGTGAGTGCGGGATTGCTGGGTAAGAGTTTGTATCGTCTGCTGCATGTCGAAGTCGGGTTTCAGCCAGATCACCTTGCCACGCTTGAACTTCAGTTATCTGAGGTCGACTACCCTAAGGATCCCCAGCAGGCGGAAGCAGCACGAAAAGTCTTGAGCCGGATCTCGAACTTGCCGGGTGTGCAGTCGGCGGGCCTGACGTCGGTACTCCCCGTGAGCTTCAATGGAAATACGACTTGGATTCGCATCTTGGGTCACTCTTACAATGGCGAACACAACGAAGTCAATGAACGGGACGTGAGTTCGGGTTTCTTCAACACAATCCGAGCCCGGCTTCTGGAGGGGCGACAGTTTACTGAGTTCGACGATGCCGCAAGGCCACGCATAGCAATTATCAATCAAACTCTGGCCAGGAAGTATTTTCCGGGCGAAGATCCGATTGGAAAAAAGATCGGAGACACCGCGTTATCACCCGACTCCCTCCGCCAGGTGGTGGGAGTTGTGGAAGACATCCGTGACGGATCGCTGGATGCAGATATATGGCCCGCGATCTACTTCCCGTTCGCTCAGAGTCCCGATACCGGCTTCAACCTTGTCGTCCGCACATCGCAATCGGAAGCGTCTCTGCTGCCGGCGATGGTCGCAGCGATTCACGAAGTCGATCCGGGCATGGGGACGATAAACGAAATGACGATGGACAGCAAGATCAACCAGTCGCCAAGTGCTTACCTGCATCGCTCTGCGGCGTGGCTGGTAGGAGGATTCGCGTGCGTTGCGCTGTTGTTGGGCGTGGTTGGGCTTTACGGAGTCATCGCGTATTCAGTGGGACGGAGAACGCGTGAGATCGGAGTTCGTATCGCACTCGGCGCGCAACGCGGAGCAGTCTATCAACTCATCATGCGAGAGGCAGCATGGCTGGCCGGTATTGGTATCGGCGTGGGGCTGTTATGCGCAGTCGCAGCGGCGACGCTGATCCGCGGATTGCTGTTTGGAGTTCGTTCGTGGGACGCGGGCACTCTTTTCGCTGTTGCCTTCGTCCTAGCTACTTTTGCGTTGCTGGCCAGCTATATTCCGGCGCGGAGAGCGGCGAAGGTCGATCCGATGGTGGCACTTCGATATGAATAAGGTGGAGAAATGACCGGATTACTGCGAGACACTCAGTTTGGGGTGCGCCAGCTACGAAAGAATCTTGGATTCTCACTAGTAGCGGTGATTACTCTTGCCCTGGGCATTGGCGCAAACACAGCCATTTTCAGCAACGTCAACGCACTTCTCCTGCACCCGTTCGGCCTTCCAGAGTTGAACCGCGTGGTGGCTGTCTGGGAGACGGTCCCGAAGCAGGATGCAAACAGCGTCAGAGTGGCTCCGGCGAACTTTCGGGATTGGACTCTGCAAAGTGCTTCGTTCGAACATCTCGCCGCAGTTCAAGGTTGGGACGCCAACCTGACCGGGCAGGGGATCGCGGAGCGTGCTGAAGGCTATCGCGTAACGCCCGAGTTTTTCCCACTCCTCGATGTCCCGCCATCACTCGGTCGAAACCTCGGTGAAGTGGATTTTCAGCATGGCCCTGCCCCCGTCATTGTGATCAGTCAGGGATTCTGGCGAAAGAGCTTGGGGAGCGATCCAACCATCGTCGGCAAGGACGTGCTGCTGAACGGACAGCAATTCACAGTGGTCGGAGTGGCAGGAAATGGGGCGGATTTCCCCGCCGGTGCGGAACTTTGGACGCCGCTCGACCTGAACTCCAGCGAAAGTGCAGACCGTTCCACTCACTCCCTCGCGGTGCTCGGACGGCTCAGGAGAGATAGCTCAATCGCCAATGCAGGCGCTGATTTGCAAGCAATCGCGCATCGTCTAGCCGAGCAATTCCCGGCCACGAATGGAGGCCACGGAGTGCGCGTGGTAAACCTCGTAGAGGACGTCACCTTCGGAACTCGCCAATTCGTTTCGGTGCTGATGGGTGCCGCCATTTTCGTGCTCTTGCTGGCGTGCGTTAACGTCGCCAACTTACAGTTAGCCCGGGCGACAGGCCGCCAGAAAGAAATGGCCGTCCGGCTGAGTCTTGGTGCCAGTCGCTGGCAATTGATTCGGCAACTGCTGGTGGAGAGTACCTTGTTGGCCGCAGCCGGAGCAATCGTGGGAGTCGTGCTCTCCAGTCTCGGTATGTCAGCCCTTCGGAGTGATCTTCCCCCATTCATTGTGCAGCATGTCCCAGGACTCAAGCACATTGACTTCGATATGCGGGTATTAGGTTTCACCATCGGGGCGGCGCTATTGAGTGGTATCTTGTCGGGCCTCGCACCAGCTTTGCAATTTTCTCGATCTGAGGTTGAGGAAACGTTGAAAGAGAACGCGCGCGGAACAAGCTCGAGCGGAGCTACAGGCAGACTCCGCGCCATACTAGTCACGTCCGAAGTAGCCTTGGCGTTGGTGTTGCTGGTTGGAGCCGGACTGATGGTGAAGGGGTTCCGTCACCTCGCGAACATTGAAATGGGATTCGACCGTACACGCGTGCTTACCTTCAGTGTCGCTCTGCCAGAGGTGAGGTATCAGAACGATGATCAGATTTTGGGATACTACGACCGGGTAGTACGAGGCTTGCAGTCACTTCCATCGGTGGAGTCTGTAGCTTGCGTTTCCAGCGTTCCGTCCAGCTGGAATTGGAATTGGACGGAATACAAAGCCGAAGGCGCCCCACTAGCCGCTCCCGGCGACATACCTTCCACGATTACTCAAGTCATCAGCCCTAATTTTTTTGCGACTCTCCGGATCCCTCTGCTGAAAGGACGAATGCTCTCCGTCGAGGATACCCGTACTTCTGTGCCAGTCGCAGTGATCAGCGAGTCTGTGGCACGTCATAATTGGCCGGGTAAGGATCCAATCGGAAAGCACGTAAAGCTCGGACCTCATGATAGCCACGAACCAGAACGCTTGGTGGTTGGTGTGGTGGGCAACATTCGATCGGATGTGATGGATAACAGTCGAAACCCGACCACCTATATCCCACTCAGCCAGGTGGCGCCGAAATCGTCCTCTTTCGTTTTGCGCACAACCGCAGATCCGCACTCTGCTGCAGCCGCGGTCATCAATTTGATTAGAAGCGCCGATCCCACAGTGCCGGCCTACGATGTCCGCACGCTCGAGCAGGGTATTGCTGACAACATGAGCGGCGTGGAGTCCTCCGCTCGAATGATGTTGGTGTTCGCGGTCGTTGCCCTTACGTTGGCTGCAGCAGGCATTTTCGCCGTCATGGCCTATGCCGTAAACAGGCGCACACACGAAATTGGAGTCCGCATGGCTTTGGGAGCACAGCGCATTGATGTTCTGCGCCTGGTGATCTCCTCGGCCCTTAAGATGGCCATAGTTGGCCTGGCGATCGGCCTTTGTATCGCAGGCTTCATGGCGCGCGTACTTTCGAGTGTTCTGTTCGGTGTAGTCCAGGTAGACGTTTCGGTGTTTGCCCTACTGACGGCGCTTCTAACTACTGTAGCGGTCGTCGCCGCCTATGTTCCCGCACGTTCGGCCACTCGAGTCGATCCTGTGCAGGCCTTGCGCCACGAATAATCACACTTAGAACGGGAGATCAAATGATTCAGTTCAAGAATCTTGAACGCAGTTACAAGACACCGGCTGGACAGACGTGGGTATTGCGCCGCGTCAATCTGGAAATTCGCGAGGGAGAGTTCATCACGATTATGGGTCCGTCGGGAGCAGGGAAGTCATCGTTACTCAACGTCCTCGCTCTGCTGGATGACGCGTGGGAAGGCGAGTACTGGTTTCGTGAGCACGCGGTGCACGATTTGAAGCGGAAGCAGCGGGCCGAACTGGCAAAAAAGAATATTGGGATGGTCTTCCAGAGTTATCACTTGCTCGATGACCTGACCGTGCAGGAGAACATCGACCTGCCTCTTTCGTATAAGGACATCCCGCGGAAGGAGCGGCAGAGCCTGGTGGCAGATACGCTGGACCGTTTTCAAATCGTCGCGAAAAAGGATCTGTATCCCAGCCAGCTTTCCGGCGGACAACAGCAACTCGTAGGGATCGCACGCGCAGTGATCCACAGACCAGCACTGCTACTCGCCGACGAACCGACCGGCAACCTTCACTCGACTCAGGCAAAGGAGATTATGGAGCTCTTCCGCGGACTCAATGAGCAGGGCACAACGATCGTGCAGGTCACGCATTCAGAAACGAATGCAGCCTACGGCAGCCGAACGATTCAGCTCCGCGACGGCTGGATGGTGGCAGATACCGCCAATCCTTCGCTTCCTCAGACGGCGGAGGTCAGCGCATCGTGACCTCGTTCCGGAGAATCCGCGGATTATCGATCCTGCCGTTTACAGCCGTGGTCGTTTGTGTTGGTTGCGCTCTGGTGATGCGCGCGGCGGGACAGAGCGAGGTTCCGTCTGCCCCGGGCACTCGTCCGTCCATTACGCAGCTCGATTTTGAGATGCCGAAATCGCACAACCCTCTGAATGCGTATATGCCTGATTCAGTTCCGGAACCGATGCTCGCGAACTCGCCTCGTCTCGACCAAATCGTGCGCGACGGGAAGATGTATCTGTCGTTGAAGGATGCGATCAACCTGGCTCTGGAAGACAACCTCGACTTGGCGATCGCACGATATAACCTTCCGATCGCAAACACAGACATTCTGCGAACACAGGCTGGGGGCTCCTTTCGTGGAGTGAACACCGGCGTAGTGCAGGGAACACCGGGGGGGGGCGTAGGAGGTTTCGGCGCTGGTGCTCCGGGAGCTGGAGCAGGCGGCACGACTGGCGGCGCTGGCGGCGCTGGGGCCGGCGCTTCGGGTCTTGTGCAATCGACGTTGGGCACCGGAACGGCGGTTTCATCCTACGATCCCTTCATCAATGTAAACGGTGGTGAGGAGCACCAGACGTCGCCGGTTGCAAATCAGCAGATCTATGGAGTGCCTTCTCTGCAACTGAATACTGGACAGGTCAATGCACTTTTCACGCAAGCCTTTGCGACTGGAACAAGCGTCAATTTCTCTTTCAGTAATTCGCGCCAGGCGACGAATAGTCCTTACTTCAATCTCTCGCCGTCGCTCAGTTCGACGTTTCGCTTCCAGATCCAGCAGGAACTTCTGGCGGGTTTTGGTTTCGGACCCAACCTGCGTTATCTGCGCATTGCAAAAAATAACAAAAAGATTTCCGACATAGCATTCAAAAATCAGGTAATCGCAACCGTCACCCAGATTGAGAACATTTACTGGGATCTGGTCAGCGCTTATGAACAGACGCGGGTGAACGAGCAATCATTCACCTTCGCGCAGCAAACGTGGGACAACGCCAAGAAACAATTACAGTTGCAAAGCGTTCCGGCCATGGACGTGATGCGCGCGGAGGCTGAGGTATCGAAGCGCGATCAGGAGCTAACGGTTGCGCGCACGAGTCTCCAACTGCAGGAGACGTTGATGAAAAATGCAATCACGAAAAGCTTGGACGATCCGGTGCTGGAAGCGATGCCAGTGATTCCGACAGATCAGATGCAGACTGTTTCCATCGAGACGGCGCAGCCGATCCAAGATCTGATTATGTCGGCGCAGCATAACCGGCCCGAGTTGGCAGAGTCCGATATCGATCTTGTCAACCGGCAGATCAGCCGGCGGGCCGCTCGCAATGCGCTATTGCCGTCGCTCTCATTGGTAGGCTTTTATGGTGGGTCGGGACTGGCGGGTCCACTGAATCCGATCTATGACACTGCTAAGCTCGGCCCGAACACTTCCAACGTAGCCACTGATTTTGGTGGGGCCTTGCAGAGTGCATTCAACAATTCTTCCCCTGATTATTACCTTGGTCTTAACTTGAGTATTCCGATCCGAAATCGTGTGGCGAAGGCCGACCAGTATCGTTCTGAGTTGGAATATCGCCAGGCCGAACTGCGCATGGAGCAGTTGAAGAAGCAAGTCAGAATCGAAGTCCGCAACGCGCAGTATGCCCTTGACCAGACTGGAGCCCGGGTTCAGGCAGCGCGTAAGGCGCGAGATTTGGCGCAGAGAACATTCGAGATCACCAGGAAAGAGCAGGA
The DNA here is from genome assembly GCA_963823085.1 of Terriglobia bacterium. Taxonomy (GTDB): domain Bacteria; phylum Acidobacteriota; class Terriglobia; order Terriglobales; family Acidobacteriaceae; genus Sulfotelmatobacter. The sequence goes on from CAWGKF010000020.1 coordinate 149,889, forward strand.
GCTGGGTGCCGGATCGAGCTACCAGACCTTATCCGCTCAGCGGGATCTCGCGCTGGCGGAACTGGACCTGGTCGGAGCGATGACGACGTACGAAAAGGCGAAAGTCGAACTGGACCGTGCAACCGGCACCACGTTAGAACATAATGGCATACTGATTGAGGACGCCATCAGCGGAGTGGTTTCGCACCAAGCGCCTTAAATTCATGCCTACCACGGTCAAAGTCGGAGAAGAACATACGATCTTGCGACCAGAATCGGGAGCGCCCATCCGGATTTTGGCTGCCGATGATCAAGAACATATTCTGGAGGCGCTGGATCTGCTGCTTCATCCGCAGGGTTACCGCGTCGACAAAGTCCGGTCTCCAGTTCTGGTAAACGAAGCCCTCAAAAGCAACTCGTACGATGCTATTCTGATCGACCTGAATTACACGCGCGACACGACGTCTGGGCAGGAAGGTCTCGATCTACTGTCGCAGATTGTGAGCCAGGACGCGACCGTCCCGGTGATTGTGATGACGGCGTGGGCGAACGTGGAACTCGCCGTCGAAGCGATGCGCCGGGGAGCCCGTGACTTCATACAAAAACCGTGGGAAAACGAGAGACTGATCTCGATCCTGCGCACGCAGGTGGAACTGCATCGTGCGCTTCAGCGTGCGGCCCGGCTTGAGGCCGAGAATCGACTGCTCCGCGCGGAAGGGCGACCGGAGTTCATCGCGAATGCGCCAGCGATGCAGCCCGTACTGGAGACGATCACTCGGGTCGGACCGTCGGACGCGAACGTATTAATTACAGGCGAGCACGGCACTGGAAAGGAGGTGGTGGCGCAGACACTTCACGCACTATCCGGTCGTTCTGCGCGGCCGATGGTAGCGGTGAATACCGGAGCGATTCCTGATGGCGTTTTTGAGAGCGAATTGTTCGGCCATGTAAAGGGCGCATTCACGGACGCGCGCACTGATCGCATCGGACGTTTCGAGTTGGCAGACGGCGGGACCATTTTTCTGGATGAAATCGGAAACGTGCCGCTTCGACAACAAGCCAAACTACTGCGCGTGCTGGAGTCCGGAGAAGTAGAGCGAGTTGGATCTTCGCGCCCGCGCCGCGTGAATGTCAGGGTTCTCTCAGCCACGAATACCGATTTGCCCGCCGCATGTAGTGCAGGACAGTTCCGCGAAGATCTTCTGTTCCGACTGAATACTGTTGAAATCCGTATCCCACCGCTGCGCGAGCGGCGTGAAGATATTCCGGCGCTGGGTGCGCACTTCCTCGCGCGGTATGCAACCCGTTACCGACGGCCGGTGCAACGATTCGATCCATCCGCCATTCAGGCGCTACTGCAATATTCATGGCCCGGCAACGTGCGGGAACTAGACCACACCATTGAGCGCGCCGTGCTGATGAGTCGTACCCCGGAAATCCAGGCCGGGGACCTTTCCTTGAGTTCGCCACGGGCACAGGGCCAGAACCTGGAGGATTTGAGTCTGGAGGCCGTCGAAGCGGTACTTGTTCGGAAAGCGCTGCAGCGTTTTCAGGGGAATGTGAGCCAGGCCGCCGAAGCCCTGGGATTGAGCCGCGGGGCTCTTTATCGACGTATGGAGAAGTATGGGCTCTAGCGCCAGCGGCCCGCCGTCGTCGCGTCCAAAGAAACGAGCCCGGCTACTGTACGAAAACCGAATCAGTCTTTACTCCTTCCTAGTCGCACTGCCGGGTCTGCTCGTGAGCGGCATCCTTGTGTGGACGCAGCCTTGGACCCTTGGTTCGCGCCTTGCGCTGATTGGCGCAGAGTTGTTCGTATGGTGGCTGCTGGCGCTGGCTCTGCAGGAGCAAACCACCCGTCCGCTGCAGACCCTGGCGAATGTGATCGGTTCGCTACGGGAAGAGGACTATTCGTTTCGTGCCCGTAATGCCGTGGCTGAGGACGCACTCGGTGAGCTCTCGTTGGAAGTCAATGCCCTGGCGGACATGCTTTCCACAGAGAAAGTGAAAACCATCGAAGCCACGGCGCTGCTGCAACGGGTGGTCGATGAGATCGACGCGCCCCTATTTGCTTTTGACCCGGCGTCGGCGTTACGGCTGGTCAATCCGGCCGGCGAGCATCTTCTGCGAAAAAACCAGAAGCAGCTTATGGGGCGCAACGCTTCGGAAATCGGACTGCAGGAATGCCTGAGCGCCGACAATGAAACGGTTGTCGAACTGAATGTGGGTGAGTCGCGAGTACGGTGGTTGTTGCGCAGAAGTGCGTTCCGTCAGCATGGCGTTCCTCACCGACTGGTGGTGCTGTCCGATGTCAGTCGCGCATTGCGGGAGGAAGAACGGAAAGCATGGCAACGCCTGATTCGCGTGCTGGGTCACGAGTTGAGCAATTCGCTGGCTCCGATCAAGTCGATTGCCGGCAGTCTCACGTCGAGGGTTCTGTCGACGAAAATCGAGCCGGAGGTGCGGGCCGACCTGCAACGAGGATTGGAAATCATCGAAACGCGCTCGGCCTCGCTGCAACGATTCCTTGAAGCCTATAGGAGACTGGCACAGATGCCGGCTCCCGTCTTGAAAGAGGTTCCTTTGGCCCCGCTGGTATCCAGGGTGGCTGGTCTTGAAACGAGGTTGAAGGTATTCGTGCAGCCAGGCCCGGACCTCAGTTTTCAAGCTGATCCGGATCAACTCGAGCAGATGCTGATTAACTTAGTCCGTAACGCCACGGATGCGGTGCTGGAGTTGGACGTGGCTGGATTGAAGACCTCAGGCCAAAATGGCTTACGAGACGTTTTGAGCGGGGTCACTCTGCGGTGGGAAGCCGATGCCCAGCATGTCACGCTGGCGGTCGAAGATGAAGGACCCGGACTCTTGAATCCGTCGAACGTATTCACTCCGTTTTATACAACCAAGCCGAGTGGAAGCGGGGTTGGCCTCGTATTGTGCCGCCAAATTGCGGAGGCGCATGCTGGAACAATTGAAATCAGCAATCGGGCGTCGGGACGGGGCTGTATTGTCAGAGTGGTCCTGCCAAGGTCTTTGTCAAACTCACACGCGTGATTCTGGAAATAAGAAAGTGGCAGCGCTTGCGACGCTGCCACTCTGGTCTGTTTGACCAATCGCTGGACTATGCGCCAGCGCCGGCTGCTTTCATCAGTACCTCGGAGCGCATGCTTTCCGCCATTCCACTGAAGTACATCTTGTAGGAGCGGTGGATCACATACATGACAGGGAATACAGCGAGAGCCAATTCCCAGCCAAGGTGCGAGCTGACGGCCTGGACCATTGATGTGACGCCAGCGCTGACTACGTAATAAGGGAATGAGAGCAGTGCCAGGCTACGCCAGATCTGCGTTGCCGGTTTGCCCTCGCTCACCGCTACGATGCCAGCTACCGGAACCGTTTGTCCCAGGAACAACGTGACCGTAGCCAGGACCATAGCCAGTGGCGCCGAGTTCCATTCGGTTCTGCCAAGCCAGGCAATGTGGAACATCAGGCTTGCCGAGGCAGTGGCAAAGGTCATCATGCTGAGGTTGAACGTCATTTGCTGTGGGTTGAGCCTGGTGCCTCTTCGCGGCCAGCACTGCACCGCAGTAGAGATGCAAGCGATCAGCACGGCCTCCACTGCGCTAAGGTTGACGATCGCTGTCAGCAGGAATGGCAGGTTGACAGACATGTTGCCATTTATGCCGGGCAGCTTTACTTTCATTCGCGATGTAGCAGCAGCCAGTGCCAGAACTGCCAGAGCGAAGTAGGCATGCAGGGCGTGATTAGAGAGCGCTGCGTATGCCGTACTGGTTAGGGCTGCCACGATCATTGCGCCGATAAAGGTCTTGATTCGCCGTGTGTTGTTCATGATGTCTTCTCCTTTCTTGAAAAGTTCACACGGCATTACTGCTCATCGTCACCAGCGTCAGAGAATGCAGCATCAGCACTGCCCACGGACGATCCCCATACCACGCTGGTCGCCGAAGCGGTGCCGGTACTCGAACCCCAAACCACGCTGAATGCACTGAGCGTATTGTCTAGCCAGGGCAGCGAGCTACCCCAGACTACGGACGATCCGTTCACGAGCGAAGTTCCCCAAACCACCGAAGTGCCCCAGACCACCGAGGTACCCCAAACCACTGAAGTGTTGGTTACAGTCGAATTTCCATAGACAAGCGAAACAGTGTGCGCTTGCGGGTTGTACGTGACGCTCGGAGAAAGAGCCGATCCAACTGTTGCCGGCGCGAGATCATTATTCGCCACGGCCGCTTGCACGTTGAGCAATCCGGAGCCTACAGAAAACAGATCGTAGAAATCAACGAAGTTTTGCAGCAAGTGCGGAACGTAAGCCGAGGTAGAGAACAGTCCCATTTTGTGCGCTGTTTTCATCATCCTAGCTTTCACTTGATCGGGAGTAAGGGTATTCTGTTCCTGCAGCAGAATGGCTGCCGCCCCGGCGACGACCGGAGTTGCCATGCTGGTGCCACTCAGGGTGAAGTAGTCGGCGTTGCCGTCTGTACCGCTAACAACGTCGCTCGGATGAGCAGCTTCAAGCGTGGCGCCTGGCGCCGCGAGTGAAACGATGCCATGGCCGGGAGCCATAATGTCAGGCTTCACGACGTGATCGTAGGTCGTAGGGCCCTTCGAGCTGTAGCTGGCTTTGGTCTCGGCAGATTGCGAGGTCGACCCGTTGCTCTTGGTAGCGCCGACCGTGATCACAAGAGGATCGTTGCCCGGAGCCGTGATGGTCCCGAAGCCGTTGCTGCCGTTGATGCTCAAGCGGCCGTAGTTTCCGGCAGCAACCACGACAACGATTCCGCTGTTCCAGGCGGCCTCCACTGCCTGGCAAAGAGGATCTTGCGTGTAGCTAGTGGGAATTCCGCGGCCCAACGAGAGATTGATCACGCGGATGTTGTAGGTGCTCTGCAGAGCGATCGCCTGCTGAATCGCGGCGATCACCGTGCTGTCGCTGCCGGCGCCATTGGCGTCGAGAGCGCGAAGGTCGATCAGATTTACCCCCGGGGCGACGCCCTGATACTGGCCGCCCGAAAGAGAGCCGTTGCCGCCGATGATTCCAGCGACGTGCGTTCCATGACCGTAGAGGTCATAGTTGGCGCCGTTGGAATTCGTTGTAGCCGTACCGGTGAAGTCCTGGTGATAGACGACGCGAGACGCGGTGTGCGCTGAGTTCCACAGGTCGGGATGGCTGTCGTTGATGCCGCTGTCGATGACGGCAACGCCGATGCCCGCGCCGGTGAAGCCAGAGTTCCAAGCGGTTTCAGCACCGACAGCATCATCGGTCGTATCGTCCATCAGTTTCATCGGATGGTCGATCGTGACGGAGGCGATTTCAGGATCAGCCTCGAGTGCGGGCAGGGCGCTGACCGGAATCGTGAACGATGCACCCTTGATCATGTGCAGTTTGGCGTGTATCCGGCCACCTCGGTTGTTCATGGTGGCATAGTGGGTAGCGGTTGGAACTTGTTTGTACTGCACGATCACTCTGACAGTTCGGCCGTGCGCTGATCCATGTTTCGCGGCGCTGAGCATATCCGAGAGCTCTGGAGAAATGCGCCAGAAGCGGCCGGTTTCGGAACGATTGCTCGAAGGCTGTCCGAGGGCCATGCTGGCCGCCAACACCATCACCAAACCGAGACGTTTACCCCAAGCCGCGCTATGCCGTTCGTGGCGTTTGTTTGGCTTGCGTAATTTTTGTGTCCGTACCATAAAAGTCTCACCCTTTCGTTACGGAGTGGGGGAACGTTTGCGTTTCGTACAATCCGACAGTTGCACGGCAACCGCCACTTATCAATTTACAAGCCGTTTAGAATCAGTGTGATATGTGGATTTCTTAGTTTCTCCGTGGGCCAGTCTGTCCCTCGCCCCGGGGCACGAGACAATCTGTCCCACCTTCGGACCTTACATTCGGGTCCTAAACGGGATTACCTCCGGGGGCCTATGAATGAAGTTGAGAAGTCAGGGGCGTCGTCGGTTTAGTTTCTTTAAGAGCGTAAATAGATACCGGAGTTTTAGACGCGCGCAGCTTTGCTGGCTTCGGAGAGTTGAGGCATCTTTGGCATGGCAGCCATCAGACGTTGGGTGTAGTCGTTCTGGGGCCGGGTTAGAACCTGCACGGTGTTACCCGACTCGACGATTCGGCCTTCGTGCAAGATGGCGACGCGATCGCAGATGCCGGCCACCGACGCAAGATCGTGCGAGATGTAAAGAATGGCCATGCCGAAACTTCGATTTAAATCGCGGAACAAGGCCAGAATTTCCGATTGCGTAATCACGTCCAGCGCGCTCGTGGCCTCATCGGTGATCAGCAGTGCAGGGCGATGCAAAACCGCCATAGCGATCAGAACGCGCTGTGCCTGTCCGATGCTCATCTGCGAAGGATATTTGCGCAGGAATTCGTCAGTCGAGGGCAAGCTCACGCTTTCGAGCGCTTCGCTTATAGCACGGTTGCAGTCCGACCGCGATCCGGGGGCGTGGGCGCGCCAGGATTCTGTCAGCTGGGTGCGGATCTTGAGTGCCGGGTTGAGCGACGACAGCGGACTTTGCAATACCAGCGCGATTTTGCGCCCGCGGAGGCTGCGCAGATCGCGCTCCGGAAGATTCAGCAGTTCGCAGCCGTCAAACTCAATCGTTCCCTCGGAGTGCGTTCTCTTGCGGTCAAGCAGGCCAAGTATGGCGAGTGCCAGCGTGCTCTTGCCTGATCCGCTCTGCCCGATGAGCCCAAGGACTTCGCCCTTCCGGATCTGCAGTTCGACGTCCCGCAGCACGGCAGGCTTGTCTCCGTAGCGTACGGAAACAAGCGCCGAGAGCAGAACGTCGTCTTGTGCTTGCTGAGTCACTATTTCACCGACAGCCGTTCGACATTCCAGTATGTTTGTGGCACGAGAATCACGGGATTGGCTCCGTGCACGCTCGGAGAGACCGCCGACAACGCATTCCGGTTTACCAGATAGAGAAACGGAGACTGCTCGACCGCAATTTCCTGAACCCGATCAAAGCTTTCCTTCCGTTTTTTCGGATCGACTGACGACGCTTGTGCCCGCATCAGCTTGTCGATCTCGCCTTCCCACGCAGTCTCGGGGGTTTTTTCCGAAGGATTCCACTGGTGATTTTCGGAAGAGCTCAGCCAAACGTTCATCTGGTCGTTGGGATCGAGGCCGACGTTGGTCAGGCCAAGCAGAATGGCTTCATAGTCGAAGCTCTGAGTCATGCGTTCGATGAGGGAAGGGAAATCCAGAGTCACGACGTTCACGTGAATTCCGATTTTCTGCAGATCTTCCTGCATCATCGTCGCCATGCGCTCGCGGTATTTGTTGCCTGAGTTGGTGATGATCGAGAACACGACCTCATTTGCGTTTTTGTCTTTCAGAACTCCATTTTCCAGGCGAAACCCATCAGCCTGCAGGAGTTTGAGAGAGGCATCTGGCGAGTAGGCAACGGGCTTCAATTTTGCGTTGAACCAGAATTTATTTGCGGGAGAAACAGGTCCCATGGCTGCCTGCGCATGGCCACGGAACACTACCTTGGCCATGTCGTCCCGATTGATTGCCTGAGAGATCGCGCGGCGGAAGTTCGCGGAACGAAACCAATCTTTCTTGTAGGGAGGCAGAGGGGCCTTGGCCACTTCGTTAAACCACATCTGCTCGCTGTCGAGAGATGGGCCGGCATCGTGGACAACTTCGGGCGTACTCGAGGCCAACTTGTCGTAGTACTCGCTGTCGAGCGAATTGATGAGATCGAGTTCGCCTCGCTTGAAGCGAAGCATCTCGACGTCGCGATTCGGCTGAATGTCGAGCTGAATCGCGTCAAGGTAAGGAAGCTTCTTGCCTTGCGCGTCGGCCTTCCAGTAATTCGGATTTCGTTTCAGCAGAAGGGTTGCGCCCGGTTTGTAATCTGCGACCGTGAATGGGCCCAATACCGCCATTTCCTTCTTGGCGGAATGAGCGGAGAGGATGGCAACCTGATCGAAGGCGCGGTCGAGTCCCGCGACCGGCGCCGGGAAGGTGATGGAAATCTGGGTGGGAGAGATGATTTTCGTTTCGACGTTGCCCGGCCCGGAGCGGAAGGCGTCGCCGGTTGCCGAATGCAACGAGGGATCCATCAGTTGTTGCACCGTATAGGCAACGTCTTCAGCGGAAAACGGTGTGCCATCGGAGAATAGAACTCCACTCCGAATCTTGAACGTGATCTGCCTGGCGTCTTTTGAAACCTTCCAGGACTGCGCCAGTTCCGGCTCAAGGGCTTGGGTTTGACGGTTGAGACGCACGAGCACCCCGCCGGTCAGATAGCGGACCGCAACCGAGGCGTCATCCTCCACTTTGAGTGGATCGAAAGTCTTCGGCTCCGAGCGCAGGCAGAATCGCAGCGTGCCCTGCGCCAGAACTTCGCCCGCGAGGATTCCCCAGCACACGATGGAGATCGCGATTGATTTTTGCCACTTCGTCAACATAGACGGTCAACCTCTCGGGTGGCTCACGCGGCCACCTCGTCCGAATTTGAAAGAGCAACTTGGAAAGATGTCACTACTACAATCAGCAAAACCAACGGTACGAACTTCCAAGGTTCTTCGCCCACTGAAATTAACCCCTCGAGTTCTTTCAAGAGACTTCCCCACGATGGCAATGGCTCGGCTACCCCGAGTCCCAGGATCCCAAGATTCGCCTCGCTCAAGATGAACGCTGGAATGGAAATCCAGAATTGTGCGTAAAGCACGGGTTTGAGGTTCGGCAGTACGTGAATCCAGAACAGGCGGGAACCTTGAATGCCAGAGGCTCTCGCTTGCCGAACGAAATCTGAGTTCCGCAGCGTGCTCGCTGACGAGCACAAGATGCGTGCGGCGCTGCTCCACCCGAGCAGTCCGAGCAGCAGGAATGTGACCAGCACCGAAACTAGAGGAGACACATTCAGCGGGAGAAGTGCGCGCACGGTAATGAGCAGGAACAGCCAGGGCAGAGAGAGGAACAAGTCGGTCACAGCCATGGCTACGCGAGACCAGATGCCGCCGAGGTATCCAGCCAAGCCGCCAACTAGAGCGGCCATGAGCGTCGATAAAAGTGCTGCGGCGGGCGCCAGCAAAAGCGAAATACGGGTTCCATAGAGAAGGCGTGCAAAGCGGTCGCGGCCAATCTCATCGGTTCCCAGCCAATGCGCGTGCGAGGGTGGCGCGCCGACAGCATCACGATACTGCCTGGCATATCCGGCAGGAGCCAGCAAACTTGCCGCGAGGGACGCACCCACGACGAGCAGCAGGACGAGGCATGCGATCATGCGCAAAGTCTTCATGCCTGGCTCCTCCAAATGGAACCGATTAGGTCCGCGCCGGAATTGGCCAGCAAAGTCACGAGTGTCACCAGAACCGTGATATTCACCAGCAAGGGGAGATCGCGGGCGAGCGCAGCTTGCCAGGCCAATTGTCCAACGCCGGCGAAGCCGCAGAGCGCTTCTACTGGAATTGCGGCGCCCAGCGCGATGCTTACCGATACTCCCGCAACGGCGAGGATCTGTGGTGCGACGACAGGAACGACATGCCAGAAGAGGATGCGCGCTTCACTGATGCCTTTCGCGCGGGCTGCCAGGACATGAGGCAGAGAATAGCCTTTACTGAGCAGGTTGCGCGTATAGCGGTAATCCCGCGGAAAGATGATGAGCGCGATGGCCAAGGCGCCGGGCAAGTTCCACAATACGGAGAATAAAGCTAAAACCGCAGCTGGGATGCAGAGCAACGTACCACTGGCGGCGGTTGCAGCGCCGTCGTAGATCGCGACTCCTAATCTTGCCGCACTGAGCGCCAAGCGCGAGCACAGCCGCCCAACTCAGCAGGAATCCCATTCCTAGCAAGCGCAGTGTCAGAGGGGCGCGGTCACGCAAGAGCGTGCTGACTGGCTGCCCAAGGGAAATGGAGTTTCCGAGATCACCTCGCAGCGCACGAGTCAGGGAAAGAGAATAGAAGCGGAAGATGTTGTTGTGTTCAAGTCGCGCCTGCCGCAGAGCCTGAACGCTGGAAGAGTTCAGATGGGGATCCAACTGGGCTTCATCGGTATCAAAACCGGGAGCAAATCGAACGAGTGTAGCCGAGAGAAAGCCGCCGATCAGAGCCGTGGCGACGATGGCGAGTCCATGCCGCGCAATTTTTCGCCCCAGCATGGTCGACATTCTCCTTAATGCGCCGTTGCCCCGCGTCGTTTGGAATAGTCTTCGCGGGCCGCTGCTTCGGCGTGATGGACCTGCTTCATGGAGTACATTCTTCGATCCGCCTCGGCGAGCAGGCGCTCCACGTCGAAAGTGTCCTCGGGACAGAAGGCTATGCCCACACTGAGCGTGATGAGGTCGCGACCGCAAACGTGACGTCCAGACTCGATCGCCGCCTGGTTGAGACGCTCCGCCTTTTCTTTTGCGGCTTCCGCGGTCAGTCCGGGAGCAGTGATGACGAATTCATCTCCGCCCATCCGGGCCACGTAGTCGTAGCCGCGGCAGACATCCTTGAGACGTGTAGTGAACTCGCGCAGCAGTTTGTCGCCTTCGAGGTGTCCGAAAGAATCGTTGATCTGCTTGAATCCGTCGATGTCGCAGACCAGCACCGCAAGCGACGACTTCATGCGGCGGCAGCGCGCGACTTCTTGCGCCAGGTGGACGAATAACGATCGGGCATTGGGCAGGCCGGTGAGATAGTCGGTGGTGGCGGAACTCTCTGCCTGCTGGTACTTCAGGGCGTTCTCCACCGACAACGCTACTTTGGAAGCAACTGCCAGCAGAATTCGCAAATGGTCAGGTCTGAAGGCGTCACGATTGGCGTGATACATGGCCAGCACGCCGACCACGCCATTCAGTCCTTCCAACGGCACAACCAGTGCCGATTGCAGTGTGGTTTGCTTGGAGGGATCGGCCATGTAACCGGCTTCAACTTCCGGGTTTCCGTTAACAATCGGCTTCGAATTCTCCGCGACCCAGCCGCATAGTCCTTCGCCCACCCGGATCTTCAACGATGACAGAGCGCGCGAAATTATCGCCACTTACGAGTTCCGGCAGGAGCCATCCATTGCGGTTCACGAAGACAGCAATCGAGTCGTACGGAATCATCTTGCGAAGTCGCATCGAAAGCACGGACAGCGTCTCGCTCAAGCTGAGAGACACGCCGAGATCCTGGCTGAGCTCAAACATGGTTTGAGCTTCCTGCCGGGCGGAGGCAATCGAAGTCAGGAAGTCAGCATTTTCCGTCATGCCCTGGGTTGGTTCGGTTCGCTCGAAGCCGGCTGCCGGTGCGAGGCCCCGTTCCACTCGAACGCTTCTCGAAAGTCCAACGTTAGCCGCAGTATCCTCCGACATTTGAGCCAGGCGTTCGAGTTCGATATAGCGGCTTTCCAAAATCGTAACGATAGCTTGGGTCAAACCAGGTGCCGGCCTTCTCTTTCACTTTCGCCATGGCCTCGGAAAGGGGCAATGCCGGCCGATATTGACGGTGAGATGCAAGAGCATCGAGACAGTCAACAGCGGCTAAGATTCGCGCTCCGATGGGAATCTGTTCGCCGGCCAGACCCTCAGGATATCCCGAACCGTCCCAACGCTCGTGATGAGAGCGAACGATGGGTGCGACGGGATACGGGAAGGCAACGCGCTCCAGAATCTCCGCACCCACGAGCGGATGAACCTTCATCTTTTCAAACTCTTCGGGGGTGAGTTTTCCGGGCTTGTTGATGATCTGTTCGGGGACGGCCAAGTTTCCGATATCGTGCAGCAATGCCGCGGCTCGCAAGCGCCTCAATCTGTTCTTCACTCAGGCTCAATTCTTTGGCTACCTCGATGGCGTAGGTCCGCACCCGCTGTAGGTGAGTGTGCGTCGTATGATCCTTGGCTTCAATCGCGAGCGCCAGCGCCTCGATGGTGCGCATGTTCAGAGAGGCGATTTGCTCGACGTGACGCTTCTCAACTTCGACTCTTTCTTTCTCGGCTTCGAGGCGGCCCAGATAAAGGCGATATGAGCGGTACACCCAATAAATCAAGGGCAGAACCAAGAGCGAGGTCTGCCATCCCGCACTCCGATTGACGATTCCTACGAGACCGACAGCAGCCGCGCCGACCAGGTAATAGGGAAATGACCAGAAGTAGCATTCGGACCAGACTTTTCGGCTGGATTTTCCCTCCGTCAGGGCAATGACGATCGAGATGGGCAGCGTGTTCGCAAAGAAAAAGACGAGCGCCGACATCATCAGCAAGATCGGCTTATTGGATCCGAATCGACCGGCCAGTATGTGATAAGTCAGATAGGTAAGGGAACTGGCATTGGCCATCATTCCCGCCACATTGAAAATCACCTTGATGGGATCTAGGCGCTTACGGGCTTGCCATACGCTTTGTACCAACGTTGCTGTGCATCCGATGACCAGGGTTTCAGGAAGGCTGAGTTCAAGTACGCCGAGCAAAATGAACAAGAAATTGACGGACATGGTGCCGTCGATTCCGGGCAGTTGAACCTTCAGTCCAGACGCAAGCAGCGCTACGGCCAGATAACAGGCGAATCGCATAAGGTCCTGCGATTGCCAGTGGGACAAGGAAAAGCCGAGGACCACTACGCCAATCGACGCAGTGATGCCGACGAATGCCTTCGTCTGAAGCGACAGCTCGCCTGCTTCTGCTTTCATCGAAACCCTGACGACTGCGGTTCCTGCTTGCACAGCGCAATACGCATAGCTCTTCTCGCCAAGACGAACAAAATGTCTTTTTGCGAGGTCTGCCTGGTACCTCACGGTGCGGGGGGAGAAAGGCGCGCCAATTCGACGCGTCGCTCGAATCGTATTGCAAAGACTAGGCTTTCAGAAGCTTACTTAAGTAACCACGAGGGGTCACACATGCCTCTTGACCACGAGGTGAACAGGAGTAAAACTTCCAGGTTTCGCGGTCCTACGTGGTTTAACGCAGGTTACTTTTGTTATCTCTCCGAGGAATACGTTCCTGTGCGAACAGGTCAGCATGTGTCACCATCGTCCCAAAGCTGGAACCATGCCAACTTCGCGACAAAGTGCGGATCAGTACGGAACACCAGCGATTGCAAGCAGTAATGTTGGCGTAACCCGCCAGCCGAACTCCGAAAAGGCTATCTTCTCTTGCGACCTTGAGGGGAAGATCTCCGGCTGTAGCACGGCGTTTGCCAGTTTTCTCGGGTACCCTCCGGATGAATTGCCAAGCCGAAACCTCTTTACGCTTTTCCTCCCAGAAGGCAACAGCACTAGAGACAAGAATCAGCTCCGGAACGCGATCCACGCCTGCATGTCAGCACAGCAGGACTATTGCTCAAAGTTATTGGCGCAGCCAAAGAGTGGCGCCGACGTAACGGTGGAATTCTCGGCTACGGTTCTACGTGATGGCAGAGCCAACCCAATCTCAATCGTTGGAGCTGTTGTACCTGTGGGCGATGGTGGATTGGGTGTGCGTGCTGCTGCGCGTGGCACCGTTTCACGCAGGATTGATGATACCGAGTTCGTCCTAGCCAGTCCGGTGATGCACAAGTTCATGACGTTAGTGGGTCGTGTAGCCAGCCACACGGAAACGGTCCTGGTGACCGGAGAGACTGGCACCGGCAAAGAGTTGATCGCTCGGACGATTCACGAGTCGTCGAGCCGGCGTGGCCGCCCATGGGTCGACATCAACTGCGCCGCGCTCCCGGAGAACCTGGTGGAAAGCGAGCTCTTCGGTTACGAAAAAGGAGCTTTCAGCGGAGCGGATTCGTCAAAACCGGGACTTTTCGAGCTGGCCGATCGCGGCACGCTATTCCTTGATGAGATCGGCGAGTTGCAGTTGCAGACCCAAGTCAAACTGTTGCGTGTCCTCGACGGCCAGCCTTTCTACCGTCTGGGCGGCAATCGCAAGATCAAAGTAGATGTGCGAATCGTGGCTGCGACCAACCAGAATCTGGAAGCTGCGGTCAAAGACGGGCGTTTCCGGCAGGACCTATTCCATCGTCTGGGGCAGTTCCAGCTGCGCGTGCCACCTTTGCGTGAACGTCCGGAAGATATTGTTGCGCTGGCAGAACACTTCCTGCGGCTGAAAGCGCCAAATAAGACTTTTTCAGAACAAGCGATATCGGCGCTGCTCTCGCACCCGTGGCCTGGCAATATCCGGGAGCTGCGGAACCTGGTGGCAAGAATGGCGATGGAGTCATCCGGATCGGAAATCGATTTCACCAAGCTTACCGCGGCTCTGACGGGCGAGCCTGCTGCTTTGCGCCAGACCGCGTCGATGCCGGTCAGCAATCTCGACAGCATGGAAGAGCAGATGATCATTAAAGCGCTGGAGCGTACGGGCGGCCAGAGAACGCAAGCAGCCGAGCAACTTGGGATCTCGCGGCGAACGCTGAGCCGGAAGCTGAAGGAATACAACATCAACTTCGCACCGGGTGAAACTACAGCGTCTCTCAGCTTTATCAGCAATGAGCAGCAGAAATTCTTCCGCGCTCGCGTCGACATTCCGGTGACGATTCGCAACTCGCAAGGCGAAGAGATCCACGTGCGCGGCATGAATCTGAGTACCGGCGGGATGGGGCTGGATGGGCTCAAGGAGCCATTACGTTTTGCCGGGATGGTTGATGTCAGTTTTGTCTTGCCCGAGAGCGACGTCGAGTTTCAGGCAAAGGCACGCCTCATGTGGGTGGGGGACGAAGGCCGTGTGGGCGTTCGTTTTGCCGTGATTGAACCTGCTTTGTTCGAGCAGCTGCAACACTGGACCAACCGTAAGATAAAAGAAGAAGGCTGGGATTTCCCGACCTAGACGTTGGCTTCGATATTTAGATTCCCTGGCTTGCCAATCCTCTCAACCGTTCCGCCACGATCTCAGCAGTGATGTCACGCTGAGGCGAGCCGAGCATTTCAAATCCCACCATAAATTTACGGATCGTCGCCGAGCGCAACAGCGGTGGGTAGAAGTGCGCGTGAAAGTGCCACTCCGGATGAGCGTTGTGGTCAGATGGGGTCTGATGGAAGCCCATCGAATAAGGGAAAGAGACCTCGAAGACTTTGTTGTACGTCGAAGTCACAAGATGAAGCATATGCGCCAGCGAGCTTGCGTCCTTTTCCGTGAATTCATTCATACTTCCAACGTGCCTGCGGCTGCACACTAGGATTTCGAAAGGCCACACGGCCCAGAAGGGCACCAGGCCAATGAATCCATCATTTTCGAAGACGACTCTCGTCGCCTCGCGCTGCTCCAGAGCGATGTAATCGCAAAGCAGGCACCGATTGTGGGATTTAAAATAAGACTGCTGCGCTTTCAGTTCTTTGAACGGTTCGCCCGGTATCGATGCTGTCGCCCAGATCTGGCAGTGGGGATGCGGATTGCTGGCGCCCATCATGGCGCCGCGATTTTCAAATATCTGAACGTAGTTGATCTCCTTCCCGTCCGCCGAGGTCGCGGAATTGACCCATCCACGTGTGCACTACCTCTTCGATATCTGGCAGCGGCATGGTCGCCAGAGTGAGATCGTGGCGTGGAGAAAAGCAGATGACCTGGCAGATTCCGGGCTCCCCTTCGGCTACGATCAGCCCTCGTCCCTCAACATCGATGCGTGTGCGTTCCGTATCCGGCTTCAGAGCGGCAAAGTCATTTTCGAAGATGAACGTCGACGTATAGGCAGGATTATGGATACCTCCGGCCCGCGAATTTCCCGGACACAGATAACAGTTCGGATCGTAGGTCGGTTCGGTTGTGGTCTGCAGGTGCGCCACTTCTCCCTGCCACGGCCGCGTGGCGCGGTGGGGTGAGACCAAAACCCATTCGCCGGTTAATGGGTTCAGCCTGCGGTGTGGATCTTCGTTGAGTTTCAAGCTTTGTCCTCGAAGCATTCTACGATGGACTGGTAAAACTGGAGCGCGAGCCCAGATTGAGCGCTGGTTTCATGTTTCGGAGGAATCGGAAGAGTGCACTCCGAACTGTGATTCGGAGCACATTCAACCATTCCTTTCCGATTTAGCATGGCTGCTGTATCCAAAAGGAGCCGCCATGAGTTCCCCTGAAAAAACTCGTGTCGTTACGTTCTTCGTTTTCTTCCTCGCTCTCATAGCATTGGCGATTCTCTATCGACCAACGAACGCTCTCAGCCATCCGGCGGATCAGAGCACCGCAACGGTACTTCCGGTGGGGAAACCGCTGCAAATCAAAGCACCGTTAGGATTGCCTCCGGTTCCGATTCCGGCTGATAACCCACCGACCGCAGATACCGTTGCGCTGGGCCGGCGGCTCTATTACGATCCCGTGCTTTCCGCCGATAATACGATTTCATGCGCCTCTTGCCACGGACCGCAAACGGGATTTACGGACACCCATCCCGTATCGCTCGGCGTCGGCGGCAAGAAGGGAGCGCGTCATTCGCCGACGGTCATCAATTCTGCGTACAGCACCCTACAGTTCTGGGACGGCCGAGCTCTCAGCCTGGAAGAGCAGGCAAAAGGTCCGATTGCGAATCCTGTCGAGATGGCCACGACGCATTCCGATGTGGTGAAGCGGCTGCAAGCCGATCCCAAGTATGTGGCTTTGTTCAAGCAGGCATGGGGAACGGATCAGATCACGATTGACCTGGTCGTGAAATCGATCGCTTCCTTTGAGCGAACGGTGCTCTGCGGCAATTCTGCTTTCGACCGCTTCTATTACGGGCATGACAAAAAGGCGCTTTCGCCCGCGGCGCAGCGGGGATTCAAGCTGTTCGTAGACCCTAAGAAAGCGAATTGTGAGGTGTGTCATACCATCGGCAAAAACTACGCACTATTCACCGATAATAAGTTCCACAATCTGGGAATCGGGGCCGACATCCATGGAGAAATGGTCGATCTTGGCCGATATGAGCAGACCAAGAACGATG
The DNA here is from genome assembly GCA_963823085.1 of Terriglobia bacterium. Lineage (GTDB taxonomy): Bacteria > Acidobacteriota > Terriglobia > Terriglobales > Acidobacteriaceae > Sulfotelmatobacter. Next base: position 166,705 of record CAWGKF010000020.1, read on the forward strand.
CCGACTGGGGAGCATTCAAAACTCCAACCCTTCGCAACATCGCCAATCGCCCTCCGTACATGCATGATGGGTCGTTTCCGACCTTAAATGACGCGCTCGGCCATTACATCGGAGGTGGCAACCAGAACCCGCACTTGGATAAGGAAATTCATGCCATCGACTTCCTGAGCTTTGATGAGCGGGACGACTTGTTGGCATTTCTGAACTCCCTGTCGGTGCCGATGCCGGAGAATCTTGGGCCACCGCCGGACCTGGCCACGAAGCAGACTGCACAGAAATAGCCAATAGTTATAGAAAAGAATAGACGACGCGAACCGTCAAAACGCCCCCACGGCCAACAGGGTAGGTTCTGCCTGCCCTACAGCATTCTGTGTCGCTCGACGATCTCCCGTGGCATAATCTCCGAAACTCTTACCTCGGGTGGATATATGCGTCGTCTTGTCTTTGCATTGATTTTTTGCGGCTCCGTTGCAGCCAATTCCTACGCCGCGTCTCCTGCCACTCCCAAGCCTCTACAGATGTATTTCATCGACGTAGAGGGCGGACAAGCCACGCTCATCGTAAGTCCAGCGGGGCAATCTCTGCTCATCGATACAGGCTGGTCTGGATACGAAGGACGCGATGCCGACCGCATTGTCGCGGCAGCCCACCAGGCTGGACTTAAGCAGCTGGACTACATGTTGATCACGCACTATCACCGTGATCACGTAGGAGGAGTGCCACAACTCGCAGATGGCATCAAGATTGGAACCTTTGTCGATCATGGCCCGAACCTGGAGGATTCGGACGTCACGCGCACCGACTATGCGGCTTATGAAAAGGCGATCGCGGGCCATGCGCACGTCGTCGTGAAGCCGGGATGGGCGCTTCCGATCAAAGGGATGGAAGTGCGGGTTCTTTCGGCAGCGGGAGAAGTCATTAAAGATCCGTTGCCGAACGCGGGCGAAGCCAACTCGTACTGTTCCTCCGAACCGGCCGCTACCGCCGATGACACCGAGAATGCTCGATCAGTCGGAGTGTTGCTCACCTATGGACATTTCCGTTTCTTGGATCTCGGAGATCTGACTAAGAAGAAAGAGCTCGAACTTGCCTGTCCCAACAATCTGATCGGTACGGTCGATCTGTTTCTGGTCACACACCACGGAGCCGATCTTTCAAACTCGAAGGCGCTGGTGTGGGCGCTCCATCCGCGAGTCGCAATCTTCGACAACGGGGCCCGCAAGGGTGCCAGCCCGGCCGCATGGAAGATTGTGCACGAGTCTCCCGGACTGGAAGACCTCTGGCAGCTTCATTACGCGGCGGAGTCTGATAAAGACCACAACATCGATGCCGATCACATCGCGAATGTGAAGGAAAACTGCGAAGGGAAATCTTTCAAGGTCACGGCCGAAGCCGATGGAAGCTTCACTCTCACCAACACGCGTACAGGCGTGGAGAAAACCTATCCGAAAAAGTGAGAGCCAGACTTCCGCAATGATTGTGGTCGTGATGGGTGTCGTCGGAGCCGGCAAGACGACTATCGGCAAACTCTTGGCGTCCGAATTGGGCTGGGAGTTTGAGGATGCCGACGATTTTCATCCCGCGTCGAACGTTGAGAAAATTCGCCGCGGTATGCCCCTGACCGATGAAGATCGTGAACCTTGGCTTGATCGGCTGCGAGCCGCCATCCTGAAGTGGATCGCGGAGGGACAATCGACAGTGCTGGCGTGTTCCGCTCTGAAGCGAAGTTACCGTGCGATGCTGCAGGTCGATCCGCAAGTGCGGTTCGTATACCTGAAGGGAAGTGCAGAGCTCATTGCTGAGCGTCTGAGAGCGCGCCATGGGCACTTCGCGGGCGAGGCGATTCTCGCGAGCCAACTGGCCGATCTCGAGGAACCACAGGCTGCCTTGAAGGTAGACATCTCCGATAATCCGGAACAGATCGTGAATCGGATTCGGAAAGTCCTCGGCTTGGGGTAGAATCCTCGCACCGCAGACACGTCTCGAACCTGCGTAACCGGAACCCGCTTTGGACAGCTCGCCCAACCGCCTGGAATCCGCCGTTATTTCGCGACTGATGTGGCGGCTGATGCCGTTCCTGTTCCTGCTCTACATTGTTGCTTACCTGGATCGCATCAACGTCAGTTTCGGCGTTTTGCAGATGCGGGGTCAGCTCGGCCTTAGTGATCGGGTCTATGGCCGTGCTGCTGGAATTTTCTTTGCCGGCTACTTCCTCTTTCAGCTGCCCAGCAATCTGGTGCTGGAGAAGTTCGGAGTGCGGCGGTGGATCTCGGCCCTGATGGTGCTGTGGGGAGTCATTTCCTGCCTCATGATTTTCATCCGAGGACCGGTCAGCTTTTACAGCATGCGATTTGTGCTGGGTGCGGCTGAAGCGGGATTCTTCCCCGGGATCATTCTCTATATGAAGCGTTGGTTCCCGGCCAGCGCCCGGGCAACAGCCATTGCCTGGTTCATGACCGCCAATCCGCTCGCCGGGGTTGTGGGCAGCCCAATCTCCGGTTCGCTGCTCGGTCTTCACGGTGCTGGCCTCGCGGGCTGGCAATGGATGTTCCTGATTGAAGGGCTTCCCGCCATTCTGCTGGGCGCTGCCGTTTACGCCACCCTTTCGGACAGTCCGGAGGAAGCGCATTGGCTGAAAGGGGAAGAACGGGCATGGCTGCTGGAAAAATTAGAGAGTGAAGCGCACTCAGAGGCCAAGGTCGACCAGACGGACTTTTGGAAGGTTCTGATTAGCGCACGGATCTGGCTGCTGTCCGTGATCTACTTCGGGGTTTCGACCACCATGTATGGGGTAACGTTGTGGCTGCCGAGCGTTATCCGCGCCTTTTCGGGCCTGAGCTATTTCTGGACCGGGATGATCGCGATCCTTCCGTTCCTGGTGGCGGTGGTGGCCATGGTTCTGATTGGAACCAGTTCAGATCGATCGCGAGAGCGGCGCTGGCACACGGCAATTCCGGCATTCGCTGCCGCCGCTGGGTTGGTTGGGGCGGCTTATGGAAATTCGACAGTTGTGGTTGTGGCGGGTATCGGGGTGGGGCTCGCCTTCGCCGAAGGGATGTGTGGACCTTTCTGGGCGATGGCGACCTCGCAGATGGCCGGGCTTTCGGCCGCTGCGGGAATCGCTGTAATCAACTCGCTCGCGAATCTCGGCGGCTACTTTGGCCCCGATATAATCGGATTTTTCCGCACCGAAAACGGCGGATTTCGGGGAGGTTTGCTGTCGATCGCTGCTGTGTTGATCATTAGCGGAATCGTAGCTTTGGCGGTGGGAAAGAACCGACCGGATCCCCTTCGTGCGACGAATTCGTAGTCGGCTCCAGATTGGTTTCGTAACCATACACGTCGATCCCTTTTGTTAATGCCCTAAAGCTTGAGCGGATTGTTTACAATAAGCCTTCGTTCGACTCCCGGTTGGAGAGCCAGCAGAGGCATACAAGACGATTTGGAACCTTTAAACCACAACTCCAGTGCGGCCCCCACCGTCTACTGGCGGGTTGAGGGCAGCCTTCTAGACCTGACGGTCGTCAGGCCGGTGGCGTTCTTTACCTGGAATGCGCAGACCTTTACAGAACGGTTTCGCCGCCGCGGACTGATCTTCCTGATGGCGGTTTTGCGCCCGTTTCTTTACGCCTCCAACCGCAAATTTGCTACACGCGTGGTGCATAACGTGCTCCGGGGCGTGACCCGCGATCGTCTCGACTTACTCGGGGAGGAGTTCTTTCAGTACAAGCTCAAGCCGCACTTGAAAAAGGAAGGCGTTCAGAAAGTCCAGGAGCTTGTGCAGTCGGGGGCGGAAGTCGTGCTGGTGAGCCAGGCACTCGATCATCTGATGCGTCCGCTAGCGCAGCATCTCGGGGTGAAACGAATCGTCGCGAATCGCCTGGAATTTCGGGACGGCATGGCGACTGGCCGCCTGCTCGATCCCGTGATCCGTCCGCGAGGGGCTTTTGCGCCATTTCGCGAGAATATGCCCGATGGCCGTCGCGCTCCCAAGACTCTGGCGCGCCACCTCGATATCTCCTTAGAACAGTTACATGCCGCTGAAGTCTCGGCAGATCGCAAGTTAGCCGTCCCCGTTCGCCCGGTTGTCTATTTCGATGGACAAAGACAGGCCCCCGGATTTTCTGTCCGGCGAGCGTTCGCCGGCAAGCAGATCATGCTGATTGGCGTCACCGGGTTCATCGGAAAAGTCTGGCTGGCGAATACGTTGCTCGACTTGCCGGAAGTGAAACGAATCTATCTGCTGATTCGCCGGCAGAAATCGAATCCTGGGGAGCGGCGTTTCGAAAAAATGATCGAAGACTCACCGGTGTTCGATCCTCTATTTGAGCGTCACGGCGACAACCTGCCCGATTTTCTGCGGGAGAAGATTGAAGTTGTGGAGGGTGATGTAACTCAGCCAGGGATTGGTCTGGCGACGGCAACAGCGCAATTCCTCAAGCAGAATCTGGATCTCGTCATTAACAGTTCGGGGTTGACGGATTTCAATCCCGACCTGCGGGATGCGCTGGCGACAAATACGGACGCTGCAGTCAACATTCTGGAATTCGTCCGCGGATCAGACCACGCCGGCCTGCTGCATCTCTCGACGTGCTATGTGGCGGGCGAGCAGGATGGGCGAGTCAGCGAGAAACTAACTCCAAACTACAATCCGCGCGGCCTCGCCGAATACGATGCCGAGCAGGAATGGCATTCTCTGCAACAGTTGATTAAGGAAGCGGACGCTCGCGCGGAAAGTGAAGAGGTGACCTCGGGTCTGCGTTTGCAGGCGCGTTCCAAAGAGCATGCGGCAAAGGACCTGCAAGGCGCCGCGCTCGAGAATCAAATCCGTAAGGGCCGCGTCCGCTGGCTCAAAATGTATCTCACGGAAATCGGAACCCGGCGGGCAAAAGAGTTGGGCTGGCCGAACACCTACACGCTCACCAAGAGCCTGGCGGAATCCCTGATCGCTAAATACGGCGCAGGTTTGCCCATCGCGATCGTGCGGCCTGCGATCGTAGAAACTTCCGTAGCGAGGCCTTTCCTGGGATGGAATGAGGGCATCAATACCTCGGCGTCGCTGTCCTATCTGTTGGGAACGTACTTTCGCCAGTTGCCCTCGAAAGAGAGCAAGCGGCTCGACATCATTCCGGTAGATTCTGTCTGCGCGGGCATGACTCTGATCGCGGCGGCGGTGATGGAGCGTCGTCACGAGCCGACGTACCAACTGGCAACGTCGGTGACGAACCCATGTGATATGGGACGGTCGATTGAGCTCACTTCGCTTGCTCACCGTAAGCATTACCGGGCGCAGGAGGGGCTGGAATCCTGGCTGCGCCTGCGATTTGACGCGATTCCGGTATCCAAAGAACGCTACAACCGGATGTCGGCTCCCGCACAAAAGGCGATCGTGAAATCGATTCAGCGAATCATGTCGCCGCTTCCGCTGAAAAAAGCGCCGCTAGTAAAGACAGAGAGAAATCTCGAGCGGGTTGAAAAGCTGATTGAATTGTTCGAGCCCTTTATTCTGCTCAATGAGCACGACTTCGCCGCCGAAAATATCGAGAAACTTACATACGCGCTCGTTCCGGAAGAGCGACAGCAATTCTGTTACGACACGCGTTCTCTCGACTGGTGGGAGTACTGGATCAACATTCACATTCCGGCGTTGCGACGCTGGACCTATCCCTTGATTGAAGGCCGGCCGCTTGAGCCGAGACCTCCCCGTAGTTTTCAGCTTGCGCCGGCAAACGGAGATGCCGTGAAAACCGGGACCAATGGAGCAACGTGGCGATATTCCTGACCGGGTCGACCGGATACATCGGCGCGCATGTGGCCGCCAATCTTCTGAACACGTATGGCGCTTCGCTCAACCTGCTCGTGCGTGCGCGTGATCCGCAGGAGGCGCAACTTCGACTTTGGCGCGCGCTGCAATTGCATCTGCCGTTTCCGCAGTTCTTGGAACATCTTCAGACGAGAGTGCGCATTTTTTGCGGCGATCTTACATCGTCGGGTTTCGGGCTTGGACGCGATGAGTATGATCGTCTCGTTCATACCACGGATTCGGTGATTCACTGCGCGGCATCCCTCAACCGCAAGTCAGAAAAGAGCTGTCTGAACGTTAATTTGCGCGGTACGCTTGAAGTTCTGACTCTAGCGCGCCATGCTGAGCACTATCACGGGATCCGCCGCTTCAGCGAGGTCAGTACGGTCGCCGTCGCCGGGAAGCGCAACAACGAAGTGGTCACGGAAGATAATTCCATCGACTGGGACCGCTCGGATTACGATCCCTACGCGCGTACGAAAAAATTCTGCGAGCACATGACGGGCGTGCTGCTCCCGGATACCCCGAAAACCGTGTTCCGGCCAAGTATCGTGCTCGGCGACAGTCGCCACGCGGAAACCACGCAGTTCGACATGGTCAAGGCTTTCGTGTTCCTGGCAGGATTGCCAGTATTGCCTTTCAGGCCGACGGACAAGATCGACATCGTCAACGTGGATTTCGTCGCGGATGCGATTGCAACGTTGCATCAAAAGGAGCAGCCGAAATACGACACGTACCATCTGTCTTCCGGGATTGCCTCACAGACATTTCGGGAGTTGACCACAGCGCTGGCGTCTGCACAGCAAAAACGTAAGCCGGTTTTTCTGCCGTTTGCCGAGCGGCCATTTAGCGGCTCGGTAAAGTTTCTGTCGAACCGCAAGGGGCCGGTCGGCCATGGCGCGTCCTTGATGAAAGTATTCATGCCTTACCTGGTATGGAACACGGTGTTCGACAACACTCGGGTGACTTCGGAACTCGGACGGCGTCCGGTGCCATTCTCCCAATACAGTTTTCCGCTCTTGAAGTTCAGCCGCGAAAATAATTTCGAGTATCAGTACCAGCCGTGGCCTGCAGCCCGCGGGGGTACCGCCGCATGATGGATTTCATCCTGGAAGCCTGGGTCAGCGGGAATATTGAACGCGCCAAAGCGAAATGGATGCTGGGCGGCAACATGCCGTGGCAGCCGGGCGAAAAGCTGAAGCTCCTGTTTGCCGGATATAACGGCACGCGCAATATGGGATCGGACGTGCGCGTGGAAGAGATGCTGCGCCAGATTCGTCACATTCTGGGCGCAGGGCGCGTGGACTTCAGCGTGATGAGCCAGAACTTTGATTTTTCTAAGGGTTATTTCGAAGGCACAACACAAGTTCACCTTCCCGACATTTTTCCACCATTTCTTTCCAATGAGGTTCCGAAGCATCACGGAGTCGTGGCGTGCGAAGGCTCGATGTTCAAGAGCAAATTTGCTAATGCGCTGACCACGATGATGATCGGCTCGCTAGGCATCGCCGCGGTTGAGAATAAGCTTTCTGTGGGCTACGGCGCCGAAGCCGGCCACATGGATCCGCTGGTTGCGAAGATGTGCGGCCGCTATTGCAAGAATTCCCTGGTCATCACGCGCAACGAAGAGTCGCGGAGAGTCTTGAGCGAGCTGGGAGTTCCCACCCAACTCGGGACGGACACAGCGTGGACGTTCGAGCCGCGTCCCGCGGAGTACGGCCAAAGTATTCTGCGGCAGGTCGGCTGGGACGGTCGTACGCCGGTTCTGGTCGTTTGTCCGATCAATCCTTTTGAGTGGCCGGTCAAGGCGTCGGTGGCGAAATACGCGCTGCATAGTTTGACCGGCGCATATAAAGAGAGTCACTACCGGACGGTCTATTTTCATAATTCCGGACCGGCAGCGGATCGCGCGTATCAGCACTACTTGACTTCTATCGCGAATGCGGTGGATGCTTTTCGCAAGCAGCGAAAGGTATTTGTGATTCTGGTGGCGACTGAGCGCCTGGACGCGAGGCCGGCCAATCGCATCTCGGAAAAGCTTGGCGGAGTGCCCGTTTTGGCCTCTGACCAGTACAACATGTACGAACTGGTCAGCATTTTGCGCTCCTGCCACATGATGGCTTCGTCTCGCTACCACGGAATCGTGACTTCCATGCCGGCGCTCGTGCCGTCCGCTGGAATCACGATGGATGAGCGCATTCGCAACCTGATGCGCGAGCGGGGGCATCACGAGCTGCTGACCAACGTGGACGATCCGGATCTCGAACAACGGCTGCTGGAAGCGCTGAACGTGTTGGCTACGGACGGTGAGCGCATCTCCGACGGAATAGCCCGGACCGTGGTGAAAAATTTGAAAGTGATGGCGCAGATGGGAGTCTTCTTCGAAGAAGAAGTCCAGCGGCGGTATCCCGAATTTCCCACGCGCACGGGCGAATGGAGTTGGGAAGACTATCTGCCACCGATGAACTCGTCATTGCGGCAGTTGATTTCCGCGTATAGTTAGTCCTTTCAGTCCCAGAAAACAGAGATGCCTTTCGTCGGAGAAATCTTTTCGCAACTCAAGTCTGCGCCCAATACAACGGTGCTGCAGGAGATCCGCGACGGACAAATCAAGGGGGTGAATGGGCCGGATTTGCTGGAGATGGTGCGTAAGGCGCGAACATTTCTCGCGTCCAAAGGCCTGAAAAAAGGTGACCGCTGCGGCCTGCTCGCCGCGAATAGTATTCGCTGGATCGCTATGGATCTGGCCGCCATGGCAGAAGGACTGATCGTCGTCCCGTTGTACTTCCGGCAAGCGTCCGCCGAGCTCGTTGCCATGATGAAAGACAGCACGCCTGCTCTCGTTTGCTGTGGGGATGCGACGTTGCGTAACGGAATCCGGCAGGTATGGGCCGACGCGCCACCGCATTTCCTGTTTGACGAGATATTCGCTGGAGTGGAAGGCGTTACACTCGATCGCCCGCAAGTGCGTGAAGAGGATCCGGTGACGATCATCTACACGTCGGGGACATCAGGAGAAGCGAAGGGCGTCGTGCTTACAGCCGCGAATGCCGGATTTATGCTCGGCTGCACGTCGGCGCGCCTCGACGAACTCATGGGCGGCCGGAGCGGGCAGGACCGTGTCTTCCATTATCTTCCATTAAGTTTCTGCGCGTCGTGGATCGCCGTACTGACTTTCATGCTGCGCGGCAGCCTGGTGACGCTGAACACCGATCTAACAAAGATCGCGAGCGACATGCCTGGCGTGGCGCCCCACTATTTCCTGAATGTGCCCCAATTGCTGGAACGCATGCGTCGGGCAGTGGACGAACAGATTGCCCAAAAGGGCGGTATCGGGCATGCCATCTATGGCCGGGCGAAAACGGACTGGATTCGGACGCAGGGCGCAGGTAATTCTCTATGGCTCTGGCTGGCAAAGAAATTGGTCTTCCCAACGATTCGGAAGAAAATGGTCGGCGAAAATCTGAAGGCTCTGATCTGCGGGTCGGCTCCACTGACACCTGAGACTCAGGACTATTTCCGCATGCTTGGAATTCCGGTGCTGCAGGTATACGGCCTCACCGAAACCACGGGGATTTGCACGATGGACGATCCGAACAATCCTGTCCATGGACGTGTGGGGCCATCGATTAGCGGCATCGAGATGAGGCTGGCGGAAAACGATGAGATCGTAGTGCGTGGTCCGAACGTGTTCCCGGGGTACTGGAATCGTCCGCAGCAGACTGCCGAGGTGCTTCGCGATGGATGGTTCCGCACCGGCGATCAAGGCGAGAAGGACGGAACCGGGACTTGGCGCATTGTGGGACGAATCAAGAATTTGATTGTGCTTGGATCGGGACACAAAATCGCTCCCGAGACCATTGAAGGAGAAATTGCCAAGCATCTCCCAACAGCGCAGCAGGTTGTGATCGTAGGCAACGGACGGGGGTATCTTTCGGCGGTTGTGACCGGCAACCTCAGTAGGGAGGAAGTGCAGAAGGCGTTAGACGCCATAAATCCGGAGTTGCCGCACTACAAACAGGTGCGGGCATTTTGTGTACGGACAGAGCCGTTTTCGATTGACAACGGCTTGCTCACAGCTAATGGCAAACTGAAGCGCGACCTGATCTCTACACGCATGAAGAACGAAATCGACGACATGTACCGGACGGTAAAGACTGCATGAAGTCCGTTGACAACGCCGGCAAGGTTGGCAAAACGATGTCGTACGAGTTGAAGGACGGTCTTATCGACTTGATTTTGCACCGTACGCCATGCAACGAGATAGGCTCGCAGTCGCTAGAAGAACTCGAATTGTTTTGTGAAACTCTTCAGCAAGCTCAAGAAAGCGCGCATGCCGTCATCATCCATAGTGATTTGCCGTGTGGGTTCTCGGCCGGGGCGGACCTTCGCGAACTCTATGAACGTTCGCGGGCGATGGAGAAGGAAGAAGCTGCCAAAGGCGTTCGGGAGTTTCTAGAGCGAATTCATCGAGTCCTCAACACGATTGATGCGACTCCGATGACCACGATCGCGGCGGTTCATGGCGTAGTCTTTGGTGGTGGTTTTGAATTGGCATTAGCCTGTGATTTGATCATCGCGGATAAGACGGCCCGCTTCGCTTTTCCGGAGCTGAGATTGGGATTGATTCCAGGGTTTGGCGGAATTCCACGGCTAAAGCGCGATATCGGCAACGCCGTCGTGCGCGATCTGATACTGACTGGCCGGAGCTTCAATGCCACGAAAGCCCAGCAGATCGGGCTGGTCAGTCAGGTTGTATCCGAAGGAGAGGCGCTGCGCGCGGCGCGAGCCACTACTGCACAGATCGCCAAATTTGACCGCGGCACATCGGCGGCGGCGAAACATTTTATTAAGCCGATCCCGCATGAGGAACTGAGGCAAGAGATCGACATCTTCTGTGATTTGTTTTCGAAGCCCGCGGTGCAGGCTGGGCTCAAGAAATTCGTGGAAAGCAAAGACGCACAGCCCTATTTGCCTTAGAGGCCGGTTCCCGGATTAAAGTAGATATTTATGCCAACCACCGACCAGACGCTAACCGAGATACTCAATCTGGCAGCAGCACATTTCAAAGTGCCGCGCGAGAAACTCTCTCCCGACGACGATTTCTTCAAGTCGCTCGGCATCGACAGCCTGCAAACGCTCGATCTGTTGACGAAACTGGAGAATTATTTTCACGTCGAGCTCCCGGACTACGAACTGCAGGGTGTCACCGATTTCCGCACATTGGCGGGCAAGATTCAGGCTCGCTTGTAGACACGATTGATCCCAAATTGTTGATTGGCAGGGAACATCTCTGCTGCGTGTCCGCAGAGTTGTTCAATCGGCAATCTACAATCTAGAATCAGCAATTTCGCTATGCTCGATCTTCGTCAGTACACATGCCTGGGTGCGGCACTGCGCGATGCGCTCGATCGCTTCTCGTCCGAGGTGTGCCTGATCGAAGCCGAGCGCGATCGCGAAAAGCTTCGGCTGACGTATTCAGACTTTAAAGAGATTGCTCTACCGCTGGCGCGCGCGCTCGAAGACGCGGATTTCGATCCCGACGATCGTGCTGCCATCATCATGACAAATCAGTCGAAGTGGCTGATTTCCGCGTATGCGATTTTCTATTGCGGCGGCGTCGTGGTTCCGCTCGATTACAAGCTCACGGCGGCCGAGCATCTGGAGCTTCTCGCGCATTCCAAAGCTGAAGTGCTGATCGTCGAGTACCACCTGTGGCGCGCGATGATGGCGGCGCCGAAGTTCCAGAACATCACAACGAAGATCGTCTTGGTCACAGAAGCTCCGCTCGGCGCCGACCTGGCCGGGGCATTCCGCTGGGAAGACTTCAAGCGGAAAGGCGCGCCGGACTTCGTTATGCGACAGAAAGATGACGTCGCTTGCATCGTTTATTCCTCAGGAACAGCTGGCCGCCCCAAGGGCTGCGTGTTGACGCACGAGAATTATCTGGAGCAATGCCGATCACTCACGGCATGGTATCCGTTCTGGCCGGGAGTGCGGTATCTGAGCATTCTGCCCACGAATCATGCGATCGACTTCATGGTCGGCTTCATCGGTCCATTCGTTTGTGGCGCCTGTGTTGTGCACCTGCGAACACTGCGGCCTGAATTTGTGCGCGACGCATTCGTCCGCTACCGCATCACTTATGTTTCTCTGGTTCCGATGATCGTGAAGAACCTGGAGCGCGGACTACGCGCCAAGTTCGACGAGTTGCCTTCATGGAAAAGAGCAATCCTCAATTCGATGATCGCCGTGAATCGTGTTCTCACTCGTCGCCGGCCCAACGTAAAACTCAGCCGCATGCTGCTCCCGAACATTCATAGAGGTTTCGGAGGAGAACTACTGGCACTCATCACGGGTGGGGCTTTCATGGAACCCTCGACGATGCAGTTCTTCTACGATCTCGGAGTTCCGGTCGTGAATGGATACGGCCTGACCGAAGCGGGCACGGCACTCACGTTGAACGATCTCAAGCCATTTCGAGCTGATACCGTCGGCAAGCCGCTGCCCGGAGTTGAGCTTCGCATTCTGAATCCTGATGCGGACGGAGTTGGAGAAGTTGCTGTCCACAGCAAGACCGTGATGTCGCATTATCTCGATGATGCTGAACTCACGTTGGAGACGATTGTGGACGGCTGGTTGCTAACGGGCGATCTCGGACGCTTCGAACGACACGGACATCTGCAACTCTTCGGCCGCAAGAAGAACATGATCGTCACCGAGGGCGGCAAGAATATTTATCCAGAAGATATCGAAACAGTATTCGAAGGACTGCCCGTGAAAGAGTACGCAGTCTTCGCCGCAAACTACATTTGGCCAACAAAGGAGCTGGGCAGGGAAGGGCTGGTACTCGTGATTCGGCTCGAGCCAAACCAGAAATTCGACAGTTCGCTGCTGGACGATATTGCAGCGCGAAACCGGAAGCTTCCGGACTTCAAGCGTGTGGGTGGATATCAGGTCTGGGACAAGGATTTTCCGCGCACGGCTTCCATGAAAATCAAGCGGCAAGTGCTAGCCGAGGAAATTGCAAAGTCTGTACAGAGAAATACCGTTGTGCAACTGTGACGGGTCGAGTGAGCTAAATCTTGGGGCGAAGCTACCTAGCCATTGTGAATCCGACTGCGGGAGGCGGAAAGACCATGAGGTTGCTTGGTCCCGCACTGGAACGCCTACGCGCCGGCGGAATTGAGATCGAGACAGCCGAAACCAGTGCGGCAGGCCAGGCAACAACAATTGCCCGCGAAGCGTATGGACGCGGCGTCCGGAACTTTATCGCAGTCGGGGGCGACGGTACGTCGTACGAGATCGTCAATGGACTCTTTCCTGAGGCGATAGCTGACGGACCACCGACCCTCGGGTTCCTGCCTCTCGGTACGGGGAATTCTTTTCTGCGAGATTTCAGCGACCGAGGCGTCGAACATGCGATCGAGTCGCTGCTAGCCGATCGAATCCGAGCCTGCGATGTACTGCGTTTGCGGCACCATTCGGGGACAATTTATTACATCAACCTGCTGAGCATGGGCTTCTCGGCTGATGTTGCGACCCTTCGCGCTCGCCGCTTCAGTAATTGGGGAGAACTTGGTTATTTCACTTCGATCTTCCTCACTCTGGCCAGATTCAACCGGCGTCCGTTTCCCGTTCGGGTCGAAAGGCAAAATACTTTCGACGATCGCCAATGCCTTTTCGTCACTTTCAACAACAGTAAATTTACCGGCGGCACGATGATGATTGCCCCTGATGCTGAGATGAATGACGGACTGGTCGAATACGTACGCTGGGGACCGATCGGGCGACTCGGGCTGATCCGCAACCTCCCGGGACTGTACGACGGCACGCACATTGAGCATCCCCTGGCGGAGCGCAAGGCTGTGGCGAAGGTTGAGTTCAAACTGGATGCTCCGGTTGACGTCATGGTCGATGGCGAAGTGCTTTCGTTGCACTGTGAGGAACTCGACGTGCTGCATAGGGCTTTGAACGTGGTCGCCTGACCGTCGTGATATAAGAAAAGCTATGTCCGAGGAGCGACGAAAGCGACAACAGGAACGGCAGGGGGTTGAGGAAAGTAAAAGCAACAGGTGGCTGCTTTATGCCGGGCTGGTGATTCTCTTTGCTGGGGCCTTCTTTGGCGGCCGCTATTACAAGGATCACAAGTACGATTCGTTCGCCCGCTGCCTCGCCAGCAAAGATGCCAAGATGTACGGACTGTACTGGTGTCCGCATTGTGCCGAGCAGAAAGAGATGTTCGGTGCGGCATTCCACAATGTGAACTACGTCGAGTGCGCGATCAAGGATAAGCCGGGCGAGTTGGCACCCGCGTGCAAGGCGGCCGGAGTCAAGCTCTTCCCCAGTTGGCAATTCAGCGGCGAGCAGCCGAAAGAAGGCGTATTGTCGCTCGAAGCTCTGAGCGACAAAACCGGGTGCAGCCTGCCGTGACCGAAGCTTTGGCTCGTAACACTGCGCTATTTGTCGTCATCGCCGTTCTGTCGCTGGCGGGAGTTGTCGATTCTGCAATTTCCCTTCAACGCCACTACGCTAAGTCCGCGACTAACTTCTGCGATTTTATCCAGAAGTTCAATTGCGACATCGTGAACCGCAGCGAGTATTCGACGATCGCCGGCGTACCTGTCGCTGCGATTGGGGTCGCGGGATATGCCGCTTTATTCGTGCTAGCAACCTTCCTGAGGGCGCGACCGGAGACGCCAACTCGACTTATGGGCGCCGCATTGGCGGGCTTGGCTTTCGCGCTCTATCTAACCTATGTCGAGGCCTACGAACTGACGACCTGGTGCATCTTATGCCTGATATCGCTCGGGTTGATCTTTCTGATCAGCTTTTCAGCGGTATTCGTGAAGTTAAGAAGCCACGCATGAAGCGATCTGCCGTTATATTCTAGAGAGCACTTTGCCGGATGGAAGAAGTCCAGAAAACTGAAAACTTCGACGCTGGAATGGCTCCCAACGTGATCCGAGTGGACGCCGCAACCGGCGATCTCCGTCTGCATGAATTTCAGAGCCGTACCTTCCGCAACACGCGCTTCCTGCGAGTATGGCTGCCGCCCGGCTACGATCAGGGCGAGAACTCCAGCCGGCGCTATCCGGTTCTGTACCTGAATGACGGCCAGAATCTTTTCGAGCCGTCGACTTCTTTCACTGGAGTGGAGTGGGGCGTCGACGAAACGGCGGACCGTCTAATTCGGGAAGAAATTGTTCCGCCGATGATCATCGTTGGCATCGATCACGGCGGCAAGGACCGTTTTCGAGAGTACATGCCATATCGCTCGCTACAACCAATGATGCTGCGCGTGCAAGGGCAGCGGTATCCAAATTTTCTGATGAAGGAAGTGATGCCATTCATTGCTCGTAATTATCGTGTGGCGTCAGGGCCAGAGAACACCGGTCTGGGCGGATCGTCGCTGGGTGCGTTGATCTCACTTTACACCGCTGCAGTGCGCCCAGGATTGATTGGACGTTTGCTACTGGAGAGTCCATCTCTATGGGCTTCCAATCGGCAGATGATCCGGGAGAGCCGCGAAGTCAAGCGTTGGCCTGAGCGTATTTTCCTCGCCACTGGTACGGCTGAGGCAGGGCGAGCCGATCGTGACCGCAGTATGGTAGACGACGTTCGGGAGTTGGCAGCGATTTTCGGCCGCGCCAGCGTGCCTCAAAATCGACTTCGCTTGTTTGTCGATGAGGGAGCCACTCATCACGAAGCAGCGTGGGCCCGGCGTTTCCCCGATGCGCTGTCATTCCTTTTCGGAAATCTGCCGTCGTAGTCAGGTGCGCGCAGCCTGGGCGCTCACCGGAATTCCAATCGTTTGCGGTGAGCCCCGGGATCCGATCGTCTTTGTGATCAGGTAGGCCAGAGCACCCATCGCCACAACCGAAAGCTGAACGTGGGTCCATCGTGCAAGCGGGCCAATGAGCGGAAGAACGTATACGAGATAAAGCAGGGTACCCATCAAGCTGCCTTGTTGAGTTCGCGGCTGGCCGATGAGCCAGTCTGATAAGAACAGAATTGCCGGGGCAAGAATCACCAGATCGTAAACCGTAAGGTGTGGGGCCACCAACACCGTCGCCAGAAGCACCATCGAAAACTGTTGGGGCGAGGCCACTGAGCACTTCCAGACCTTGATAGTCCAAGCGATCACCACGATCGCGCTGATCCCATATAAGACGGCCGATACAGGGCTCCACGGGATCAACATTGACCAGAACGTTCGCAGACAATGAGTTTGATACGGACGAGGCTCAAGCATCGCGGATACGGCCCGCACGTTCCATAGAGTGTGAACCCAAGTCCGGAGAGGTTCGATCCCGTAGTACAGAACCCCAATTGCCATCTCAGCCAGCGCCGAAAAGCATGCACCCAGAACGACCTTCCAGGCTCCGAGTGCGACAAAAAGTACGGCTGCGGCCACTCCCAATTGCGGCTTGAAAACCAGACATCCGAGGGCAAGCCCGGCAAGGAAGTCACGGCGCCGCCGTATTAGCCAAAAGAAAACGGCAAAGCAGGCGAGCGCCAAAGCGGAGGTCTGTCCCCACGCGATCAGGTGGAAAAAGGCCGGGTATCCGGCAACGAGAATCAGAACCGTGACGCCGTGGTCCTTCAGATTTGGACAGAGCCGCCAAACACCGTAGCAGCAAAGACCGTAAACGACGGCAGTACAAAACCACCAAAGCGCCAGCGCGCCCTGGTACGACAGATGCGCGAAGGGCATGAACAAAAGCGAGACCTGCGGCGGATAGAGCGGCAAATAGCGAATGCCCGTTGCTTCTGGGACGCGCTCGGCGGCCAGTTTGGCTTGCGCACTGATGTCATACAAGTCGGTCCCACGGTGTTCGATCGCCAGCGATCCGACCGTATAGAAATGAAGAAAATCAGTTCCCTTCAGATTGCCATTACGGTCGCGCAGAGTAGGGGTGGCGAGGGTCCAGACATAGAGAGACCAAACAGTAATGGCAAGCAGAAGGCCATGTGAACGGAGCCGATGTTCGGTCAGCCAAGTGGGACGATTCATTTCGCCTGATGATATCTGATACGGCGAAACTTTAATCTGCGATATGCCTTCTTGCTAGATGCGGCCGAAGCCGCTGAAAGGAATTTCAATGCATTGAACCAATGTGCGAAGCTCATGATACAAATGACCAATCAAGATGCTCCCAACACGATCGCGGATACTCGTGTCAATCGTTGTGGGCCTGACCTCCGGTTTTCTATGTTTCTTTTTCGTAAGGCGATTGGGGCTAGGTGCCGGTGACTTCAGCTGGTCCCTCCACCTTTCGGAACGTTTTCTGCAGCATCAGAACCCTTACGACACGCCTTTGGAACAATACCCAATTACGGCGGGATTCTTTGCTTTGCCATTTATAAAATTCTCTCGTGAGATCGCCGCCGGAATTTTTTACGGGATTGGTTCGGGAGTTCTGGCCTTCGGTTTAGTGCGAGAGGGCTATCACAGATTGCTCGTATTTTTGGCCTACCCTTACTGGATCGGCATGCTGTATGTGCAATGGTCGCCGATCATCGCTGCCGCAGCATTTTTCCCGTTCTTATTGCCTTTGACGATGGCCAAGCCACAGGTCGGTCTGCCGGTATTTCTCACCCGATTTTCGCTGCGAGGCTGTTTGCTTTGTGGATTGTTCGCGGTTGCCACCTTGATTATGCTTCCGCGCTGGCCAATGCAATGGCTAGGTCAGTTGCACAACTATCAGCATTTCATTGCGCTCCTGATACTGCCGGGGCCGCTCATCCTGCTTGCGTTGCTCCGTTATCGCGACAGAGACGCGATGCTCCTGCTCCTCACTGCGTGCATGCCTCAGCGCTGGTTCTTCGATGTGTTCATACTGTGGCTTATTCCGAAGACTCGGCGCGAGATTCTGGTGACGGTGTTTTTCAGTTGGTGTGGCGGTATTTGGCGCTGGTATCATCCACCGAGAACGTTCGACCAAGTAGGACGATGGATCGTTCTATCTACCTATCTTCCAATGCTGGCGATTGTACTTCTGCGCGCGAACTCCTCCAGACGGGAGTTTCCTGCTTGAAATAAGAAAGTCTCCTCGCGCATCCGCAGCACTGTCAGCCAGGTCTCAGAGCGATCGTCAGAGAATGTCAGGGACTTCTTACCTCAATTGGAGGGATATGGTACCAGCAATGGTGGAGAATCATCCTCGAACATCAGCCATACGTGCCGGCTACTAAAATATTGAAGCAGCTCTTGATTGCGTTGCTTGCCCATGTCGCGCGCCCAAACGATGCGTACTCGATCGATGTCAGGAGCGTTGTAGATCCAGTCGCGGTCTACATTGTGATCCGGCCCATAGCTCACGATGACAAGGTGGTCTCCCGGAATTCTCTTGAGCTGGTCAATGACTGCCACGCGGTTTAGATTGCCCGCCGGCCAATGCGGCTCCATCGGGGCATGTGCCACAATTCCAACCACCCGGAGGATAATCATCCCGATGCAGACGATTGGCACGCTACGTGCGAGAAGCTGACCCGTAGGAAATCCATGGCGCTGCCAGAGACTCAGATGCCGCAAGCACTGAACGAGCAGAAGATAAAATAGACCCGTAGCGGGCGCAACATAATGAGCGAAGGTCCACGTCTCCACAAGACACCCTGCAGAGAAAACGGCGCAAGCTACGAGTGCAAGGCGCATCCGTCTATCCGTTAATAT
This sequence comes from Terriglobia bacterium, assembly GCA_963823085.1. GTDB lineage: Bacteria > Acidobacteriota > Terriglobia > Terriglobales > Acidobacteriaceae > Sulfotelmatobacter. Next base: position 185,184 of record CAWGKF010000020.1, read on the forward strand.
CCAGGGGAATGCAATCAGCGGCAATGAAAACGCCGGACCTACAAAAAATCGCCAGAGTTGCAGAATCTTTTTGCCCGTTCGACGCGTAAATCCCCGGAGCGTGCGACCTTCGTTGAACTGGTCGACTTCCCATCCAGCGTAGTAATCGCGCAGAACCGCGTGATGATATTGCGGAACGGCCCGCTTCGAGAAAAACAGAAAGTAGGGCACCACCGCATAGGTTTCGCGGTCGACCTTGTAGGTCATGCGAAGCGGACTGCCGGTGACTCGCCAGTAGTAATAACCCATTCCCGCGGCAGAAATCATGAGGATGCACGTTGCAGGTAAAAACAGACGGCGAATCAGTTGCTGCCAGGGTGGGACGCGCCTGCGCTTGATCCAAACAAGCAGGCCGGCGCCAACCGCGATACTGAAAACCAGTCCCTCATACGGACGGCTGTTGGCCATCATCACAAGCCCAAGCCCGACGAGTGCCCCATGCCAGACACGAGGATGATTGCGCAACCGCGGTATTGCCCCCAAGACTAGCATCCCTCCGGTCGCTGCCAAAGCGGGACACCAGTAGCTGTTCATCCAGTAACTGAACGTAGAGAAGCGAAGTACTGCAAGCATGGCGCCGAATAGCGCCCAACCTGGAGGAAACCACCCCTGCAACATCCAGCAAAGGGCAGCGCACATGGCCGCCGTCATCAGCCAGACTCCGATCCAGGCGTGCCCAAGTAGTATGCCCGCTGCCATCACCAGTCCCTGTCCCGGTGCATACATCGACATGTAAGTGGGGCGCTGAATGATCTGAAAACTTTCGAAATGGACCCACATTGGGTGAGTGGGATTGGTCAGGCGGCCCGACGCGAATGTGTTTGCGGCAAGCAGATGGCTGTACTCATCATTCCAGGCGGGGAGCGGAACTCCGAGCACCGGCATGAGCGCCAGACGGATAATCAGCGTCAACCCAAACACAAATGAAATGGCCAGTACTCGTCTGCGGGAGAGGCGATCGAAGAAATCCTGGACGGGAGTCAAAAACAGCGAGTTGACGCGCTTCCGACGAACGCTAATCCACACTGCACCGAGCACCATGATTGCTTCGGTGATCGTGAGCAACCACGGTGCAATATGCCGGTACAGTGCAATCATCCGAGTGTGGGCAGGAAGGACAACATATTCCGCGGGCGCTGTTACTTGCTGGCGACTTCGCCAATTTCTTCAAACAGACCGTTGGCGATTTCGATCGTCTCGGCATCGACCACACGATTCTTCGAGATCGCTTCTTTCAGCGTAACGGAAACGATCTTGTTAGAACGAAGCGCGGCCATGCAGCCGAACTCGCCGCGATGCACCATGTCGATTGCCCCCAGGCCGTAACGAGTCGCCAGTACGCGATCGAATGCGCTCGGGGATCCGCCACGTTGAATATGACCTAAAACCACTGCTCGAGTGTCGAATCCGGTGCGCTGCTCGATCTCGCGCGCCAGAACGTTCGCAATTCCTCCCAGCTTGGCATGGCCGAACTCGTCCTTGCCCATGTCTTGCACGACCGGAGCGCCCGACCCTGTCGCGAACTTGGCGCCTTCGGCCACCACGATAATGGAGAAGTAGCGTCCACGCTCGTGACGCTGTCGGATGGATTCGGCAACCTTATCGACGTTGAAAGGCCGCTCCGGAATAAGAATGGCATCCGCACCGCCCGCAATACCGCTGTAGAGGGCGATCCACCCCGCATCGCGACCCATCACCTCCACGACCATGACGCGGTTGTGCGCTTCCGCAGTCGTGTGAACGCGATCAATCGCCTCGCACACGATGTTGCAGGCCGTGTCGAAGCCGAAGGTATAGTCAGTCCCGCCCAGATCGTTATCGATCGTTTTGGGCACTCCCACCACTTTGACGCCTTTTTCGTGTAGCTTCTGCGCGACCGAGAGAGTGTCGTCGCCGCCGATCGCGATCAGGGCATCGATTTTGTGTTTTTGAATGGTCGCAATGCAGCGATCGAAACCATCCGGACGCTTGGAAGGATTGGTGCGCGAGGTTCGCAAAATGGTGCCGCCACGGGGGAGTATGCCGCTGACCGCGTCCAGATCGAGTTCGATGCTCTGATCTTCGATCAGGCCACGCCAGCCCTCAAGAAAGCCCATGAACTCGTCTTCATAATGAAAGAATCCTTTGCGCACGACGGCGCGAATGACCGCGTTAAGTCCCGGACAATCTCCGCCGCCCGTTAAAATGCCAACTTTCATCGTGTGCTCCTCTGCTCCTCGCGAAGGATATGAGTACGGATGAATCCTCGGAATGCACCTCGGGCGCAGGGGCAGGACGAAATGGCCCAAACTCGAGGGTTGCAATCGTTCGGAGGATTTAGGGTAACACCAAAGCCAAAGAAGCCGAAATATGGCCAAAGTCGCTCGGCGGCGGCTTCGGCGATGGAGAGCCTAACGCCGGAAGGCCGAATCTGCGTTGCGCGCAGCGTAGGTGGATTCTCCTTGCTCTTTCTTGATCGAGAGGATCTGAATGCTGTTCCGATCGCTGTCCACATAGCATCGCACCCGCACGAGGGCGCCTTCGCGTCCTTTTAACATATCGGAGTTGCTGACGGTCCACTCCGAATCCAGGTCAGTCAGCAGTTTCTTGCCATCGTTGCTGACTCTGCCGTAAACCAGCAGTGTCTTCGCAGACGAGGATGAGGGATCTGGCTTTGTTTTATCCGAGTGTTCTTGCGCAAAACTCAGGGCGGAGACCAGGAGCATGGCTGCCACAGACGCAATCATCAGTCTTTTCATCGCAGACCCCAGTGCCTGAAATCGGACCAGCAATAAACCTTCTGACTGCAATCTTATAAGCGGGATCGTGCTCCGCCGAAATTCAAAATTCTTATGGGAGCTATTCAAATAGTCGGCGCCGAGTTTGTGCTCATTTTGGGCAATCTCCGATGGATGGGGATTGCGCCAATGCCTCAGATTCGACACAATGCTCGACGAATGAAGAAGCTCATACATGCCCTCGGGTGGGCAGCCGTCGCTCTGCTGACGGCTGTGGCGGTTGGAGTGATTGCCGTACGCCGGTCCGAACCGATCAATGCTCTCTGGCTGGTCACCGCTGCGACATGCTGCTACGCGCTCGGATACCGTTTCTATGCCAGTTTCATCGCGGCGAAAATTCTGGCCGTCGATGCTCTCCGCGCTACTCCTGCCGAACGCCTGGAAAACGGCCGTGATTTCCTGGTTACAAACAAGTGGGTAGTTTTTGGCCATCATTTCGCGGCCATTGCGGGGCCTGGACCACTGGTGGGTCCGGTGCTCGCAGCCCAGTTTGGATACCTGCCCGGAATCATCTGGATTCTGGCCGGTGCGGTCTTCGCCGGCTGCGTGCAGGACTTCGTCATTTTGCTGTTTTCGGTTCGGCGCGATGGCAAATCTTTGACGGAAATGGCCAAGGAAGAAACCGGCGTCATCGGAGGCATCGTCGCATATATGGCAGTCATCGCAATCCTGATCATCCTTTTGGCCGTGGTTGCCTTGGTGGTAGTGAATGCCCTGAAAGACAGTCCGTGGGGAGCGTTCACGATCGCAATGACGATTCCGATCGCCCTTCTGATGGGCGTTTACTTGAGGCGAATTCGTCCCGGGCAAGGTGCTGGAAGTTTCCGCTTTAGGATTCGTTCTGGTTCTGCTGGCCATCTGGGGTGGGCAGTGGGTTTCGCAAAACCCGCCGATGGCTCACATCTTCAGTCTTCGCGCAACGACGCTAGCGATCGCCATTATGGTGTACGCATTCGCGGCGTCGGCAGTGCCCGTTTGGCTGCTGCTCGCACCCCGCGACTATCTAAGTACGTTTGTAAAGCTAGGAACCATCGGTCTTCTAGGGCTGGGGATCGTTGCGATCCATCCCACGCTGCAAATGCCGTCGCTTACCCGTTTTGTAGACGGCACAGGGCCGGTTTTTGCCGGGAAGTTGTTTCCATTTGCTTTCATCACAATCGCCTGCGGTGCTATCAGCGGATTTCATTCGCTAATCTCAAGTGGGACTACGCCAAAGCTGATTGCGCGCGAAACCGAGACGCAAATGGTTGGCTATGGCGCAATGGCAGCGGAATCCGCCGTCGCCGTGATGGCCGTCATTGCAGCCTGTGTACTGCAGCCGGGCGTCTACTTCGCGGTGAATAGCCCCGCGGGCATCGTCGGACAAACCGCAGCCGCGGCAACGACCACGATTTCGAACTGGGGATTTCCCGGTTTCCGCTGCTGAAATGCAGGCGCTTGCCAGTTCTGTGGGTGAGCAAACGTTGTTCAACCGGACCGGATGGCGCTCCGGCGTTTGCTTTGGGGATGGCCCGCATTTTTTCCCAAAGCCTTGGCGGAACCAGAGTGATGGCCCTGTGGTATCACTTCGCCGTCATGTTCGAGGCCTTGTTTATTCTGACCATTCTTGACGCCGGCACTCGCGTAGCTCGCTTCATGATCCAGGATGCACTGGGACACATCTACAAACCCCTGGGCCGCACAAGTTGGTACCCGTCCATTCTGACGACCAGCGCGCTGATCGTTGCAGCCTGGGGCTTCTTCTTATGGCAGGGCGTCAAGGATCCGCTGGGCGGGATTAATTCTCTCTGGCCGCTTTTCGGGATTGCCAATCAGTTGCTCGCAACCGTCGCTCTGTGTGTTGCTACGACCATCATCATCAAGATGCATCGCGCCAAATACGCCGCCGTAACCCTGGTGCCTTTGCTGTGGCTGGTTGCAGTAACGTTCACGGCTTGCTGGCACAAAATTCTGGATCCCAACCCGCGCGTGGGTTTCCTTGCGCAGGCGCATGCTTTGGGAACGGGTCCCACGACCGCGGCAACTGTGCGGTTGATCTTGAACAATCGGCTTGACGCCGCCGTGACCGCCGCGTTGGTAGTGATGGTGGCCCTGGTTCTGTTCGAGTCAGCACGCCAATGGATCGCGATCCTCAGCGGTCGCACGGAAGGGCGCGTCAAGGAGGCTCCGTTTGTGATGACCCGCCTTGCCGAGGAGAGTCTATGATCCGCGCCATCGCCGCAGTCCGCATCCTTTGGGCTGCTCTCCGCGAGATATTCGACGAGGCAGCCTATAGCCGATTCCTTCAGCGTTCAAACTTGTCATCCTCGCCGGCGGCCTATGCGGCCTTCTGCCGGGACCGTGACTCGACCCGTGCGCGCCACACCAGGTGTTGTTGAGAATTCTGGTTGCGTTTACTATCCAGTCGCTAGAGCATTCGACATTCAGAAAGATTCGGAAACGTGGCAAACTTATGAAGCACAGACTCCCCGCATTCGCACTTCTCTTAGTAATCCTGTCTGCATCGGCATTGGCACAGGGCGATCCCAGCATTCAGACCATGCGTCCGGTGATTCGCGGACGCCACGCCGCTGTTTCTTCTATGAAGGCTGAGGCGACCGAAGCCGCTCGCCGCATCCTCGACGCCGGAGGCAATGCCTTTGACGCGGCTGTCGCCGGTCAGGCCGCCCTCGCGGTAACCGACTTCTCCCTGAACGGTGTCGGAAGCGATGCCGTCCTGTTGATCTATAACGCGCGCGAAAAGAAGGTTTACTCCATCAACGCTGAGCCTCGCGCGCCAAAGCTGGCCACGATCGAATGGTATGAGAAAAACAACGGGGGCAAGATTCCCGAAAGTGACGGGCTTCTTTCCGGAGGCATTCCTGGAGTCGTCGATGCCTGGTTCATCTTGCTGGATCGCTGGGGAACCATGAGCTTCGAGCAGGTGCTGCAACCGGCGATCGATCTTGCCGAAAACGGTTTCCCTCTTAGCGAACTCGGCGCTTCCTACATTGCCAATACGAAGAAGATTCGCAAATACCCGACGACGACGAAGATCTATCTTCCAAACGGGCAGCCGCCGAAGGCGGGAGATATTCTCAAGAATCCGGATCTTGCACGCACACTTAAAAAACTGGTCGAGGCCGAGAAAGCCAATCGCACAAAGGGTAGGCACGAAGCCTTGCAGGCTGCGCGCGATCGTTTCTACAAAGGAGATATTGCCCGGGACCTTGCTGCATTTTCTGAGGCAAATGGCGGCCTGTTCCGCTATGAAGACTTTGCGGAGTACACGGCCAAAGTGGAAACTCCGGTTTCGATCAACTATCGCGGCTATCAGGTCTACAAGAATCCGTCCGCAAGCCAGGGACCGACTGAACTGATCGCGCTCAATCTGCTCGAGGGCTACGACCTCAAAACGCTGGGTCTGAACACCACGGAATATCTTCACACGAGCGTGGAGGCCGTGAAGCTCGCCATGGCCGACCGCGAAAAATATCTCGGCGACATGGATTTCATAAAGATTCCCTACGATGGCCTGCTGTCAAAAGATTACGCCCGCGAACGCCGCAAGTTAATCGATCCAGACAAAGCCTCGCTTGAACTGCGTCCAGGCAATCCCGAAAAATTCGCGAGTGGCTCGGTCAAGCCGGATCGTCGGGTGCACGAAGTCCTTGAGGGCAATGCCAGCCATGTCGGCGATACCAGTTACATCGCTATCGTCGATAAAGACAGAAACATGGTGAGCTTCGAACCAAGTCTGCACAGCTTGTTCGGCACAGGCGTCGTCATGGGAGATACGGGCATTATCTTTAATTGCCGAGGCGATTATTATTCGCTGGTTCGCGGCGAAGCCAACGCCCTTGAGCCAGGAAAGCGCCCCCGCAGCACACTGCAGAGCACGCTCATCATGAAAGGCGGACAGCCCTACGCGATTCTCGGCAGCCCCGGCGGGGACGATCAGGTCATGCGCACCATGCAGACTCTGATCAACATGATCGACTTCGGCATGAACGTTCAACAAGCGATCGAGGCGCCGCGTTGGTCTTCGCGCAGCTTCCCGGCTTCACCTTTCCCGCACACGATGTATCCGGGAGACATGTCGGTCGAATCCCGCATTCCTGAAGCGACGCAGGAAGCCCTGATAGCGAAAGGTCACAAATTGCATGTCGCGCCAGCCTGGTCTCTCGGTTCAAATGCCGCCATCGTCGTCGACGGTGCGAACGGCGTTCTGAGTGCCGGTGCCGATCCGCGCGTCGATGCCTACGCCTGGGCTTGGTGATGGCGGAGACAGTCCGAACCCTAGTTACCCCTAGGACGCGTTATCGTTCCGCGCTACACTGCAAGCCATGCGGGTTCTCGGTATCGATTGCGGTGGGGAGTACACCGGATACGGCGTCGTCGAAATCCGCGCCACCGGGAAACTTTGCTGCCTGACCTGCGGCGCAATCAAACTTTCCACGCGCGAGGCCTTACCTCGGCGTCTCTCCAAGATCTATTCGCAACTCGGCACGATCATCTCTGAACACCAACCCGATGAAGTTGCAATTGAAGATGTTTTTTACGCTCTTAACGTGAAGTCGGCGCTGAAGTTGGGCCAGGTCCGCGGGGTTGCCATGCTGGCTGCCGCTACCGCGGGGCTCGAAGTCGCGGAATATTCACCTTTATCCATCAAATCTTCGGTCGTTGGCTACGGTCGTGCTGAGAAGCAGCAGGTTCAGCACATGGTGACTCGGCTGCTCGACCTTGCCGAGCCGCCAGAGCCCATGGATGCCTCGGACGCGCTGGCAATCGCGATTTGCCATCTGCATACGGCGGGTACTCTCAACCGACAGCACATGCTCGCGAGATGACGATGAATTCCTCGTATCTCTGGCATAATTCTTACATCTGGAACCTGGTGTTCTCTGGATGAACATGCGCCCGCGGCAGATTACAAGCGAACTAAGGCGCTGCCCGCAAGCAGCGTTGGGTCGAACCATCGTTTGCGTGTCGATTCTGCTCTTGCCAGCCTCCCTGATTTTGACGAAGGCCTCCGTTCACGCTGCCGAGCCAGCCTCGATCAGCTTTTCTCTCGATTTTCCGCAATCCAGCCCTGAGCACTATCAGATCTCTGTTGAGTCTGACGGCCACGCTCACTATGAGTCCACGGGAAAGATTTCTGCCGACTCCGATGCCCGCGATGACTACGAAACTGATTTCACTCTTTCTGACGCGACTCGCGCCCATATATTTGAGCTGGCGGCTCAAGCGCATTATTTTTCCGGCAAGATTGATTCCGGCAATAAGAAGTTGGCGTTTACAGGTACCAAGAAACTGGTCTACAAAGACGGCCAGCGGAATACTTCCGCGGAATACAACTACTCTCCTCAACCCGCTGTGCAGCAACTGACCACACTCTTCCAGAGTATCGGAGCTACCTTGGAGTTCGGCCGGCGCCTGACTTACTTCCACCGCTATCAAAAGCTAGCCCTCGATGACGAACTGAAGCATATGGAAGACGACGCACGCCGCGGAGACCTCGCCGAACTGAGTGCTGTAACTCCCATCCTGCAGCAGATTTATGACGATAATTCGGTCATGAACGTGGTCCGCGCCCGCGCCCGCCGGATCATGGAAATGGGCCCTCCAAGCACTCGCAACTGAGCGTTCAATGATCCGGACAGCTTTTCGCGCGTTCGGTCAATCCACTCGCTCAGACGAGTTACCCAGTTTTTACAACCTCTACCTGTAAACCGTGTTCTAATAGGTACCAAGATCCCCGGAGGTCGTCATGACCACTCCATCCCATTTCCGACTCCCATTGGTCGTTTTCGCGGCAGCAATATTGAGCCTTCCGGCGTTAGCGGAATCGCAAGCCCGCATCGTCCGGCTTAGCGACGTTCAAGGCTCGGTTCAGATCGATAAGAACACCGGTTTGGGATTCGAAAGTGCCTTTATCAACCTGCCCATCACACAGGGCTTGCATCTACGGACAGGTGCCACCGGCCGCGCAGAAGTCGAATTCGAAGACGGCAGCTCAATGCGACTCACCCCTAACACGACGGTGGAGTTCAGCAAGCTCGGCCGCAGCGACTCCGGTCAGCTACTGTCCGCAGTCAATCTGGTCGAGGGTATGGCTTATGTCAACTGGCTGGCCAAGGACGATGATCTGACGCTGAATTTCTCGCGTGAGCAGATCTCTCTCGATCATCCCGCTCACTTTCGTGTCGACACCTCGACGCAGAGGGCCGATTTAGCAGTATTCAAGGGTGACGTGGACGTTGAAGGGCCAAATGGCGACCTTTCCGTCGAGAAAAGGAAGACTGCGACCTTCGATGCTGCCGATAATGACAAGTCCTCCGTCGCTCACAAGATCGAAGAAGAACCTCTTGACTCCTGGGACAAAGAGGCTGTCTCGTACCACGATCAGTATGCCAAGAACAATTCGTCGCCCTACGGCTACGGCGTCAGTGATCTCAACTACTATGGCGCCTATAGCAGCGTGCCCGGCTACGGCATGATGTGGCAGCCTTACTTTACGGGCGTCGGCTGGGATCCGTTTATGGACGGTGCATGGGGCTTCTATCCGGGATTCGGCTACATGTTTGCTTCGGCCTATCCGTGGGGTTGGATGCCATATCGCTACGGGAGTTGGGCGTTCGTTCCTGGATACGGCTGGGGCTGGCAGCCCGGCGGCTGGGGAAATTGGCTTGCCACTCCAACCTATCGACCCACAACGTTGGTCCATGTCACTCCGTTGATTGCGCCGACGGGCGGGACCAAGACGGTGCTCGTAGGGAAAGCCGCAACCACAACTCCGCTCACGGGTACACGGTACACAGTGCATGCTGGCTCAGCCGGATTGGGCATTCCGCGTGGCTCTATCAGTAACTTGAGCCACATGAACCACCAAGTCGCGAAGTCGGGGTTTGTGCAGGTGCAACCGGCGCCGCAATTTGCTGCCAGTTCACCGAACAGGTCGAATGCCGGGTTCAGCGAGCCGCACAGGGGCGGTATGTCAAGTCCATCTCCATCTCCATCTCCATCCATGGGGCACATCTCGTCCGCAAGCGCAGGACACGCTTCTGCCGGCGGTGGCGGCTCGCACAAATAGTTTCACCTGCCGTAAATTTCGAAACGCCAAAGGGCTCACGAGAGTGAGCCCTTTCTTCTGTCGAGCAAATATTTTCTGTTGACCTTGTTAGTGGGCATTTGGACCGCTACAGCGCTCAGGACACAATCACGCCTGCGTATCCCACCACCATCTCGCGATCACCTGAGATATCGCCGGAAGTCGCATATTTCACCAGCTCTGCCGATTTCGCACCAAGTTGTCTGGCTGCAGTAAGCATCGCAACCGCTGGTCCAAAGCCGCACATGCTCACGGCCTGCTGCGTGACGACCTCATGCAGTCCGCGCGGATCGAGGTTCAGAATTCGTTCGATGGCCCGATGATCCTTCACGCGAGTGACCGCGTCCGATTCGTAATGGTTCATGTCGCTCGATGCAACCAACAACACAGGTTCGCTTTGCTGCGAAATGCGGTCAGCGAGTGCCACGCCCAATTGCTCCAGCGCTTCGAGTTGACCCGTGCCCAAGGCGATGGGCACGAAGCGCAAGTGCGGTTGCAGCAATTGCAGAAAGGGTAATTCCACTTCCGCTGCGTGCTCTGCACGATGCGCCGCTGGATCCTCCTGTAGGGCAGGGAAGCGTCGTTTCAGGTCACTGGCGAACTCTTCATCGATGGGAACATCCCCAAGCGGCGTTTCCCAAACTCCCTCGCTCATGATCGCGAGTGGACGTCCCATGCCCGTGTGATTTGGACACATCACCACACACAGTCGCGGAATCTCGATCCGCGCAAACACCGCTCCGGCCACATGCCCGGAATATATGTATCCCGCATGCGGCGCAATGCACCCGATTGCGCGGATTGGGGCCGTTTCGTTGGAAGTCTGCTGCGAAAGGTAGGCGAGCGCTTCGGCGCGCAGATCCTCGGGATTGCCGGGATAAAAGCGTCCGGCTACCGCCGGATGACGAAGAAGTATGCTGGCCACGTTTCCTCCTCGCCCCACATCTGACCATGCTAGGACTAGGGCTCGCCGTTTCGCAAGGCGCGATAGACGGCCGCGCTCTCTTCTAAGCTTAAAGTTTCCGCCCGGGCCGTCGGCTTGACGTGAGCTTCGACGAGCGCTTGCTTTAAACGCGCCTCGGGATAATTCTCTTTCAGATTATTCCATAGCGTTTTGCGCTTCTGCGCAAACGAAAGTCGTAGAAAAAGAATGAACCCATCGCCGTCTAGGCCCAATTTTTCCTGCTGTGGATCGATGGTCAACCTCAGCACAGTGGAATGTACTTTTGGGGGCGGAGAAAATGCGTCCGGGGGAAGCGTGAACAGGTTTTCCACTCGCGCATACAATTGCGTTGTTGCCGATAGCATCCCAAAGTCTCGGCCTCCCGGTTCGGCCGCGATGCGGTCGGCAACCTCTTTCTGCACCATAATCACGATGCTCTCGAAGTATTTCGAGAATGCAAATAATCGCAGCAGGATGTCGGACGTAATGTAGTAGGGCAGATTTCCGACTGCGCTCACCGGCTCCGGCTTGATCTCGATGCCGGGGCGTCCCAATCCGGGTTTCGGACCAAACAGGGAATCAATATCAATCGCCAGCACGTCGGCCTCGATGATCTCGACATTTCGGTACATACCAAACTTCAGCCGAAGCTGTGCGGCCAGTACTCGATCGAGTTCGACCGCGATCAGTCGCCGCGCTCGCTTGGCCAGCAAGGACGTCAAAATCCCTCGGCCCGGGCCGATTTCAAGCACCGTGGTTTCCGAGACGTCACCCAGCGCGTCCACGATGCGGATGGCTGACTCTTCGCTGGTCAAAAAATGCTGTCCCAATTTGGGCTTAATTTGCGGACGGCGCGCGGAAGCTACCTTTGGCACGTTGACCCTCTATCCCTCGGGAAGTAGACTTGCAAGTCGGTACCCGCATCTTAAGTTGTTCGGACCCCAGGCCCGACCTATTACTCTCATCATATCGCGCACGGCGACAAACGCGCGCGAGGAGGTTCCGCACTCATGAATATCGCCTTCGCTGCTTCTGAGGGTGTCCCTTTTTCGAAGACCGGCGGCCTGGCTGACGTCGTGGGTGCTCTCCCTCGCGCTCTGGCCGCCCTTGGACATCAAGTCAGCGTCTACCTTCCACGCTACCGCCAGACCAAACTCAGCGATCCCGCTACCGTCGTCCGTAGCGTCACCGTTCCATTTGATGATGAATACCGCTTTCCTTCAGTCGTCTCCGGAGGTATCCAGGGCGGTGTCCGCTTTTATTTTGTTGAATATCCGCCGTATTTCGATCGTGACGCTCTTTATGGAACTCCCGCCGGTGACTATCCCGATAACGCCGAGCGCTTTGCGTTGTTCTCAAGAACGGTATTAGAAGCTTCGAAGATCCTTGGCGTGCCGCAGGTTTTCCACTGCCATGACTGGCAATCGGCGCTGATTCCGGTCCTATTGCGTACGATCTACGCCGACGATCCGGCATTCAAAGATGTTGGCACAGTTTTTACCATCCACAACATGGGTTACCAGGGTCTATTCCCGCCCGACACTTTGCCTTTGCTGATGCTTCCGTGGGATTTGTTCACCATGTCGAAAATGGAGTTCTTCGGTCAGGTGAACTTCCTGAAGGGCGCGTTGACCTACTCCGACTACATCACCACAGTCAGCAGAAAGTACAGTCAGGAAATCCAAACGGCCGAATACGGATTCGGTCTGGAGGGCGTGCTGCGCGACCGCGCCGCGACTGTGACCGGGATACTGAATGGCGTCGACTATGACGAGTGGAGCCCGCAGAACGATAAGTTCGCAGTCGCGAAGTATTCCCCTCAAGATCTCGCGGGCAAAGCCAAAGACAAGCAGGATTTGCTCGCGGCTTTTGGAATCACCAACGCCGATCCGAAACTGCCGGTGATCGGCATCGTGTCCCGGTTCGCCGCGCAAAAGGGATTCGATCTCATCTCGCAGATCGCAGACCGGCTCGCGCGCGAAGAAATGATCATCGTAGCTCTGGGAGCCGGCGACAAAGCCTACGAAGAGATGTTTCAGCGCCTCAACAAGCAATTCCCCAACAAGATCGCGGTCAAAGTCGCCTATGACAACGCCATCGCGCACAAGATCGAAGCCGGCGCCGACATGTTCCTCATGCCTTCGCGCTACGAGCCTTGTGGCTTGAACCAGATCTACAGCCTGAAATACGGGACCGTGCCGATCGTTCGCGCGACCGGCGGCCTCGACGATACGATCGAGCCGTGGAATCCCCGTACGGGCAAAGGCACCGGTTTCAAGTTCACCGAATACAACGGCGAGTCCTTGCTGCTGACGATCAAAGAAGCCTTGCAGGCCTTCCGAGACCAGACCTCGTGGCAGGCGCTCATGCGCAACGGCATGAATAAAGATTTCTCCTGGAACGCGTCGGCCCGCGAGTACGGCAAAGTGTACGAGAGAGTGAAGCAGATGCGAACGGCCACCAGCCCTGCTGAGAAGTCGCTGGCAAGCGTGTCATCGTAATATCTATGCATTCGTTTCCTGGCCGCTAACTCGATGTTCCTTGCGCAAAGCCAGCCACGCGTATCCCAACGCGAGGCCGAGTGCACCGTAAACCGCGGCGTTCATCGGGGCCAGCAAAACGAAGACCCATAGAGGTGACGGATCGAATGTCATTCTGACGAGATACATCGGACACACCGCAAGCATCAGTTGAAGATTCAGGTTCCAGCTGTGTGGAGCGAGATAGCCGACGAGCGCCACCAGATAGAAAACTGCCGCGAAGCCACCGAGCAATTTGAGCGGCACCGAAAATAAGCGCTCATCCTCCCGGTCGGTTCGGCACGCACCGGCAATCCAGCCGCGGGGCAACACCGCAACCGCCACGCTGCAAATGCCCACCAGCGCCAGCGCCGCAACGAAGATCACCCATTCGCTCTGGACCGGCAAATCCTCGCCCCGCAACATTGCGTAAGGAACACCGGTCAAAAGAGAAATCAATCCGCAGACAAAAAATAAAATGCGAGAAGTCACCCTGATCCCGCGTCCAGCCATGCCGCGCATTTTAGCAGCCGAGTATGTTCAAGCGCATTGAGGTTGAAGTAACCAGTTCAGAATTTGCGCCTGCTAGAATTCCTTTAGCATGGCTGCCGCGCAACAGCCCGTTTTGCTTCGTACCATCTTCCACGTCGATATGGACGCCTTCTTCGTCTCCGTGGAAGAGCTCTATCGATCCCTCGCTGAAGGGAAAGGCAGTCGTCGTAGGCGGACAGCGCGACGAGCGCGGAGTGGTCTCGGCCGCTTCCTACGAAGCGCGCAAGTTCGGTGTTCACTCGGCCATGCCGTTGCGCACCGCAGCCAAGCAGTGTCCGCACGCGATCTTTGTCGACGGACATCCCGAGCGTTACCACGAATGTTCCGAAAAAGTCTACAGCGTTCTCGGCACCTACACGCCGCAGGTCGAAATGGCCTCGATCGACGAGGCCTACCTCGACATGACCGGGACCGAGCGCCTGCACGGTCCTCCGCTCAAAGCCGCCCATAGCTTGCATCAGCGCATGAAGGCCGAGACCGGCCTCAACTGCTCGGTAGGTATCGGCACTTCGCGTCTCATCGCGAAAGTCTCGTCCGGGCAGGCCAAGCCCAATGGCATCCTCTACATCGTTCCCGGCGAGGAGGCGAAATTTCTTGCGCCGCTGGATGTTCGCGAGATTCCCGGCGTCGGCAAGGTGATGGAGGCTCACCTGCACACGCTCGGCATCAAGAAAGTCGGAGATCTCGCCAAGCTCGAAGACGGGGAACTGGAAGACCGCTTCGGAAAATGGGGACTTGCTCTTGCCGGCAAGGCTCGTGGCGAAGATGCCGGCGGATGGTTCGACTCCGAAGTAGCCGCCGAGCACGACGCGAAATCCATCAGCCACGAGCACACCTTCAATGAAGATACAGCCGACGCCGCTCAACTGGAATCCACGCTGATGCGTCTTTCTGAGATGGTCGGACGGCGGCTTCGCGAATCCAACTTTCACGCCCGCACCATTCAACTCAAGCTTCGCTACAAGGATTTCACCACAATCACGCGCGCGCACACGCCGCCCGAGCCGACGCAACTGGACACCGAGATCTTCGAACAGATCCGAACCTTGTTCAGGAGAAATTGGAAGAAGGGAAGCGAAATCCGTCTGCTCGGAGTGCAGGCTTCGCAGTTCACCACACAAGCCACTCAGATCGACCTGCTCGAGGGCAATCGTCAACAGCGCTGGAAAGATGCGCTCACGGTTGCGGACAAACTGCGCGACCGGTTCGGGGAATCCAGCGTCGGTCTTGCCTCAGGACTGCGCGGCACTTTCCGCGAACGCACCCACGAAAATCCTGCCAGCTTGCCTGGCAAAACGAAACACAAACCCACAGAGTAGCTGTCGGAATTGCGGTCCGAAGTCTTTGCCGTCATCTGGTCTTAGGCCTGTCACCTCGTCCCTAGGGTTGTCATCCTGAGCGAAGCGAAGGACCTAAGCACCTTGTGTGGAGTGCCTGACATGAATCGTTGGCCGGAACCGCCGAAGCCCAGTTATGACTCGCCCTCTTCTTGCGTCTGAATCTGCACCAGATCAGACTTCGCGCCGACGTACCGAACATCTCGCCAGCGATCGATCGAATCCCGTTCTCCGCGCAACTTCCTTACTGCCGAACCGACGCCCAAGGAACCCCGCACCATGTGTCCAACTCGCAACGGTCCGGCTATCCGTACGTCCTTCATCCAATGCAGTGCGCTGCTGATGCTGCATCCGCACTGGCTGCAGTCCGGATTGCCTCCAAATACGCATGGTTCCACGTGGGTTCGCAAGTCGGCAGAAAAATTCAGTGACATCTTCGAAAACAGGCAATCGTCTGGATTCTTCGGCGGCTTTACGAAGGCACGCGCCACTCCTTCCGGCACCAGCAGTTTCGGATAAGACTTCCGCAACTGTGGCAACTCATGTGCCACGATCTCGCGGTCAGCTGGCGTGAGCCGTTCTGCACTTTCTTCTCCAACCTGCGGGCTGTAAAGGCTCACCCAGATGTGATCGACTTCTTCCCGCGCATCCCAGAAGGAAACGTATTCCTCAAGATAAGAAGATCGGTTGAGCATCGGCCGCGTGATTACCCAGTGCACATTTACCGAGCGGCCAGCGATGTTCTTCAGAAGGCGCTCGTACGTCGCCGGCTTCCGCCGTTCATCATGATGCTCCGGCAATCCGTCAACAGACACCGCAATGCGCAGCCGCGGAATCTTCATCCACTCCTCAGGAATCGCAATCACCCCGCTCGTGACCACCATGGTGAACACGCCCGTCTCGCTCAGCGCTGGAAGGATGCGCGATAGCTCCCGATGACGCACCATCGGCTCACCTCCAACCAGTGAGACGTGCATCGGCTTATGACGGCGTACCAGATTCACGACGCCATTGACCAACGCATCTCCGCGAAAATCTCTCAAGTCGCGCAAAGTTGTTTCGCCTCCGAGGTGACTGTCGCCATACGCATAACATCCCGGACAGCTCAAAGGACACTCGCGTGTGATCTCGATCGAGAGCATCGGAACATGACCGTTGAGGACACGCCACCACGCTCGCGCCACATCGCGGGTGGTAAGACTCCCAGGCTGGACTGCTGACATATTGCGAGATTGGATGCAGCGACCTCATGGTTAGGATGCGCCACCGGAGCAGGCATTTCGGTAATCGCATATCCAAGCGAAGAACCCTCATCGATCGTGGTAGTTGCGGCACAATCTTGACGCCTTGCGCTAGGGCGCACTAAGATTCCCATTCTCTTTTACAACACTCGGAGCCTTTAAGGAGTCCTAAACATGCGCCGCTTCTCGTCTGCCGCCATAATCGCGTTCTTTGCAGCAACGTTCCTGCAAGCCGCGCAATCCGACCCTCCTCTTCTGCTGCGTTTTCCAACAGTGAGCAAGACGCAAATGGTTTTCAACTATGGCGGCGATCTCTGGATTGTTCCCCGGGAAGGTGGCAATGCGCATCGCCTCACTTCTGGAATTGGCACCGAAGCACTGCCTTATTTTTCGCCGGACGGAACCATGGTCGCCTTCACGGGTGAGTACGATGGGAATCGAGATGTCTATGTGGTGCCTGCGACAGGCGGTGTACCGCGGCGACTGACCTATCATCCATCCGATGAGTACGTTGGTGGCTGGACGCCCGACGGCAGAAAGATTTTCTTCACTTCGTGGGGAAGCAACTTCATTCACTTCGAAGATCAACTGTTCACCGTTCCGGTGGAAGGCGGACTTCCCACAGCACTGCCGCTTCCCATCGCCGAAGACGCGTCATTCTCTCCAGACGGAACACATATCGCCTATGTTCCGCATCCGAGATGGCAGGATGCCTGGAAACGCTACCACGGAGGCCAGACCACGCCGATTTGGATCGCCGATCTGAACGATTCCAGCATCGTCAAGATTCCGCGCGAGAATTCCAACGACCATCATCCGATGTGGATCGGCGATACCATCTACTTCCTCTCCGATCGCAACGGGCCAGTCAGCCTGTTCGCCTACGACACCAAGACGAAGCAAGTCACCGAGGTCCTCCATAGCGATGGATTCGACTTCAAAACGGCAACTGCCGGTCCTGACGCAATCGTCATCGAGCAGTTTGGCGCGATCAAGCTTTACGATCTGCAAACGCATCAGGCACACAACGTAAACATTCAGATCGAGGGCGACCTTGCTTCGGTTCGTCCGCACTTTGCGAAGGTCGAACCCAAGCGCATCCAGAATTTCGGCATTTCCCCAACCGGGGCTCGCGCCGTCTTCGAGGCCTGGGGAGAAATCTTCACCATACCGACCGACAAGGGTGACATCCGCAACTTGACGCAAAGTCCCGCCGTCGCCGATCGCGATCCGGCATGGTCTCCTGACGGGAAGTCGATCGCTTATTTTTCCGATGAATCGGGAGAGTATGAGCTTTGCATTCGTGATCAGAATGGTCTCGGGGCAGTGCGGCGCATTAATCTGGGCAATCCGCCGACGTTTTACTACTCACCGACGTGGTCGCCGGACAGCAAGAAGATCGCGTATTTCGATAAGCGACTGCAGTTGTGGTATCTGGACCTCGACAAGCCGAATCCCAAACTCGTAGACACCGATTATTACTGGACATTCGCCAACAATCCTCTGAGCCAGACATGGTCGCCTGATAACAAGTGGATCGCTTACACGAAGCAGCTCATTAGCGGACAGCACGCAGTATTTGTTTACTCGCTCGATCAGTCCAAGGTTTTCCAGATCACTGACGGCATGAGTGACGCGCTCTATCCCGTGTGGGATAAGAACGGCAAATATCTCTACTTCACCGCTTCGACCAACATCGGATTGGCGACCGTGGCGCTAGATATGACGTCGGACGAGCATCGCGTCACGCGAAACGTCTACGTAGCCGTGCTTAGCAAGGATGAAAAGTCTCCGCTCGCGCCGGAGAGCGACGAAGAGAAGCCAAAAGACGAAGCCAAATCCGATCAGGATAAAGACAAGACCAAAGAGCAGCCCAAAGAAAAAGGAAAAGATAAATCGAAGAAGTCTGATCCGGATTCCGCGGCGACGGACAAAAAGAAAGACGAAGATAAGGATGATAAAGATAAAGGTAAGGACAAGAAAGACGAAGCCGTTGTCGTCAAGATCGACATCGATGGCATCAGCCAGCGCATTCTTTCTCTGCCGATTCCGGCAAAGAACTATCTCAACATGCTGGGCGGGAAGTCCGGCATTCTGCTTCTTGCCGAAGGTCCCTTGGTTGTCACGGACGACGATCAGCCCAACGTGAGCCAAACCATCCAGAAATTCGATCTCAGCAAACGTAAGGTCGATAAAGTTATTGAAGACATCAATGATTACGCCGTGTCTTTCGATGGAGAAAAGATTCTTTATCGCAAAGGCGATTCGTGGGCAACTGCGTCTCCCGATGACTCACCGGGCGGAAGCGGAAGTGGCTCGTCCAAACCGGGATTTGGACCGCTCAAGCTCGACGGTTGGGAAGTCTACATCGAGCCTCGCGCCATGTGGAAGCAGATCTACAACGAGACGTGGCGCATTGAGCGCGATTTCTTCTACGATCCCCACTATCACGGCCTCGATCTCGACAAAGCTAAGAAGAAATACGCGCCTTACCTCGACGGCATCGCCTCACGTGATGAACTCACGTATTTGTTCCAGGAGTGTCTCGGGGAACTGACGGTGGGACACATGTTCGTCGGCGGCGGGGAAGTGAGTCCCGAGCCGAAGAAGTTGAAGGTCGGACTGCTCGGAGCCGATTACAGTCTCGAGAACAATCGATACCGTGTCGCCAAGGTTTACAACGGAGAGAACTGGAATCCTGGCAACGAGGCCTCGCTAACGCAGCCGGGCGTGAATGTAAAAGCGGGAGACTACATTCTCGCGGTGAATGGCCACGACCTGCACGCTACCGACAACATCTACAGCTTCTTCGAAGAGACCGCTGGGAAGCAGGTCGTGCTTAAAGTTGGAGCGAATGCGGATGGCAAAGATTCTCACGATGTGACGGTTGTTCCGGTCGAAAGCGAAGAAAACCTTCGCCATCTGGCGTGGATCGAGAGCAATCGACGCCGGGTCAATGAAGCGACCGGAGGGCGCGTTGCTTATGTGCACGTGCCCAATACGGCTGGAGGAGGATACACGAGTTTCAACCGTTACTACTTCTCGCAAGTTGGCAAGGAAGCCGCGATCATCGATGAAAGGTTCAACGAAGGCGGACAGCTCGCCGACTACATCATCGAATACCTCAGGCGTCCGCTCATGAGCAAGGTCACGACGCGCGATGGCCACGACTGGTCGAGTCCATCGGAAGCGATCTACGGGCCGAAGGTGATGATGATCAACGAAATGTCAGGATCGGGGGGCGATGCGTTGCCCTGGTATTTCCGCAAAGCGGGTATCGGTCTGCTGATCGGAAAGAAGACATGGGGCGGTCTTGTCGGTATCGGCGGTTATCCCGAGCTGATCGATGGAGGTCACGTGACCGCGCCGCGTGCCGCAATCTACGGGCTCAACGGCGATTGGGAAGTGGAGAATCATGGCGTCTCGCCGGATGTCGAAGTCGATCTCGAACCTGCGGCGTGGCGTCAGGGCCGCGACTCTCAACTTGAGAAAGCAATTGAAGTCGTGATGCAGCAGTTAAAGGAGCATCCGCTGCCAGAGATCAAGCGTCCGCCATTCCCGAACTATCACGAGCACGACGACCTAGGCGCGCAGAAGCAGTGAATCAGGTGGCGACTCGGTGAGGAGTTTCGACGAGGGCTGTCATTTCGAGCGAAGCGAGAAAATCCCTACTTTCGGCAGAGTGGTTAGGTAGGGATCCTTCGACTGCGAACGACTTCCGCTCTCGCGGAAATCGTTCTCCGCTCAGGATGACATCTCGGTGTGAGAAGTTTGCTTAGTGACCTGAGGAGGCGAGCAGTGATTCCACGCCTGGGTGGTATCCGTAAAAGTTGCCGAGCTGGTGCAGGTCGTCGATGATCTCTTCGTCGTAATGCTGTTTATGCGGAGCTGTCAGAATATTGTGCTGAGCATTCGGGTCCGCCATAAGGTCAAAGAGATAGCTCTCCGCTGGCGAATCATAGGTGGTGTAGAGGTATCGTCCATCCGCGGTTAGAACTCCGTAAACCGCGCGCACGTCGGATGCTAGCAGAAGATCGTGGGGCACATAGCTTGCCAGCTCTTGCCGCGTTTCCGTGAATAGAGGGCGTCCGTAGAGCGGGTTCTCGCGGATCGGCTTGTGTCCTAAAAGGTAATAGAGCGTGGGCGCGATGTCGGTCAAAGTCGAGAGACGCGTATCGTCGTAGACAGATTGTTCACGCATACTGCGCGGAAGATGCACGATCAGCGGAACGTGCATGATCTCAGGCCAAATGCAGGTGGAGTGGCTGGTGCGGCCGAACTCGCCGGTGGCGTCACCGTGGTCGCTGGTCACGATGATGATGCTGTTGTCGTAGAGTTTATGCTGCTTGAGATAGGTGAAGAATTCGCCAAGCCGGGAGTCGACCCAATGCACCTCGTAGGTGATTCTCGTATTGAGTCCGGGACGATCTGGCCAATGCTGCGATGACGGCGAGGGAACGTCGTTACGCGCGAACTGATGCACGTTCTTGGGCTGCGCGTAAACGAAGACCGGCTGACTGAGATCGGTTCTTGCATCCAGAACAGCCTCGGCTTGCTTGAGGGTCGATCCAATCTCAAACTGGTTCCAGAGTTTCTTATCGGTGTCGAGCTTTACGATGTCATCGTTGGGCGGCAAAATCACGCTCAGGATCTCGTCCGCGCTGACGATCATTCGATATCCATCGGTATGCAGCAAACGGTCGAGGCTGTTCAGACGGGAGAAGGGCTGCGCGTAGTGCGCGTGCAGCATCATCGCTCCAGACCAGATTGCGGGCTCGGAGAGCGACGTTCCCGCGTACTGCGAGTACGCGTGATGCAGAACGATGCTGTCGCTGGCGAAGGCGTTGAGATTCGGCGTGTAGTCGACGTTCGGGTTGTATGCGCCGAGATAATCGGGGCGCATGGAGTCGATGACGAATACGAAGATGTCAGGACGAGCGCTCTTGGTAGGAGTGAGATGGTCGACGAGCTGAACGTCGGTATGGGCGCGCGCGTCACGGATGTTGGAGTTCTCGCGCAGGATGCGGCAAAGATCCCCGCAAACTTCATGGCGTGAGTTGCCGAGTATGTGATGCGCTAAAAGGAACGAGTTGTCGTTGCTGCCATACGCTTCGAGATTGAGCGAGATCTCGTCGTCCGTGGATCCGAGCGTTTTGCTCCAGAAGATCTCAGTGATCTGCAGCCCTTTGTAAGTCGCAGCGGCGATCAAGATGATGGCGAAGACGGTTAGAGCGGAATACTGCGCGCGCGTGGGACGCAGACGATAGATGCAGATCGTGATGATGGTCCAGAGCAGAAGTGTGACGGTGCTCTGGAGGAAGCCGCTCCAATCAGCATCGCCGACGATGTAGGGAAAAGCTAAAGCGAGCGCGCATGAAGCCAACAGCGCAGCCCACGTGCCGAGTTGAGGCAAGGCTTCGGTTCGAGATCGCCGCAGGAATGGGTGGATCAGGGAAAGTCCCCAGAGAGTGAGAGCCAGAGCCAGCGATGCCGCATAGAGATGAGCAGACCATCCACTGAAACTGAGGGCACTATTGAGGAATCCGAATAGGACCGTCCATAAGGCTGCAAAGACCAGCGCAGCATTCAGCATGAGTCGGACGAAGCGCGGTTTAGGAGTTTTCAGCGCGACTAGAAGCACCAGATTGAAGACAGATAAAACTGCGACAGCCAGCGCGACGTGGGAAATCAAACTCCAGGCAGCATACTCGAAATCTGAGGCATGCATTCCGATGGCGCGGGTCTGGCTGTAGATGCGCATGTGCGCACCTGCGATGTAGACGATGCTAATTACTGCGGCGGAAAGCACGGCTCCGGAATAACGGTAGAGCTTCGGATGACCGGAAGTTTCGTCAGCAGCAGGCGTGTCTGAATCCAATAAGTGCGAAGCACTGATGATGAGCCAGGGAACCAGTGAGGCGAGACTCCACCAATACGTGGCACGCGTGCTTTCGACATCGTTCAGGAATGGATGAAAGGTGACGTAAACTCCTGCGATCGCTAGCGCGACGAAGCTGAGGACGGACTGTGGCTTCCTGGTTAAGTGCGTCTTCGTGATTGAGGAAGAATGTCCGAAGCTCCAACGCGAAGCAAGAGCGGCGAGGAGTGCGATCCAGTACAACGCGGCTTGATGATGGACGAACCATGGCATCCAAGCGTAGGGCGGAGATTTGATCAGGAAGAAGAAAGTGTAGGGCAAGTAAGCGAGCAGGCAATACAACGACGTGAGAACGAAGTACGTTCCGACGGCGAGGCGAAGAAAGGCTTGCGTCCACAACTTCAACGGACCGGAACCTCAAGAAGATACTGGTCAGGTGCTCGTCTTTGATTTTCGGCTAGCGGATTCGATAGGAGCAAGTTACCGTTGCGCTGCGGACAGGAAATCTTCGGGTTGGGAGTTTTGGCGAAGGGGCGAAGGGTGATTTTGGTTTCCCATTTTGGGATGGAGTTTACTGATTAGTACTGCCCCACCCCCCTCCCCCTGGGTCTAGTGGAATCATCGAGTTAGCGGGAAAATGAAAAGTAATCCATTGGCTGCAAGCACTTGCGGGTAAAATCTTGAGCCGTAAGGAGTTGTCCCGTTTGCCTTAACATTTTTTAACACCGCGCGGCGGAGCGATCATCGGACAAATCGAAGGGCCAGCGCAAGGTCAGATGTCACAAGCGGATGTGGAAAATCTTCTAACCCGCTGAAAAGGAGGTCAAAAAAGATTGGAGAAACTCAGCAGCCGGTCTTTCGCTCCTACCGAGCTGTTTGCCGTTTGGAAATTGGCAACCCACGCCTGACGGCGTTGCACTCTTTCGCTGCTTTGCTGCTGCTTTCGATCTGGCGGAGGCCCAGGGATAGTCCCGATGTTCCCACCCTTCGAAAAGCGCGAAGGATGGGGCAGCCAACGATAATTCGATTCCACCTTGCGAACACGAGGAAGGATGGGGCAGCCAACGACAGTACCGGTGTTCCGACCTTTCGAAAACCACGGAGGACCGGAGCAGTCAATGTAACGAAAACCAGGAGGATCGTATGCGATTGAAATCTGCAGGGTGTGGGGTCCTCGTAGTAATTTGTTCGGTGTTCTGGTTCGCTAGCTTTTGTTCAGAACGGGAGGTTGTTATGGCCAAGGTACCGAGCGGGCCGTCGCAAGAGCAAGCAACGCGGGCGACGGTCGACAAGTTCAACGATGCTTTCAACCGTCACGACGCGGATAGTGTCGCGATGTTGCTGACCGACGATACGGTTTTCGAAGATACGTCCCCGGCGCCGGACGGACGCCGCATCGAGGGCAAGGCCGCGGTGGCTGAATTCTGGCGAGAGTGGTTTGCGCGCAATGCCGATGCGCATTTCGATGGTGAGGAAGTGATCGTCAGCGGGAATCGCGCGACCGTGCTCTGGGTGTATCGCAAGATGCGCAATGGCCAGCCGTGGCATCTGCGGGGTGTAGACGTTTTCACGGTGCGCGATGGGAAGATCGCAGCGAAGCTGGCGTACGTGAAAGGATGACCTGTGACTCATATCATTGACACGACAAGGGTGGGAGTATGAGAGTTGGGCACGGGCTACAGGATCGAATCCGGAGGCAGAGATGAATCGTCGGCAGTGGCTGCAGGCAACTGGAGGAATCGGGGCTGGGATGGCATTCGCGAAATTGGGAGACATGCCAGCCTGGGCGGCAGCAGCGGCGACCTGCAACTGGGAAACGAGCGTCAAGCGGCTCAAATTGCGGCATACGTGGACGACGACGATGTCGTCGAGCGCGTACCGCGACACGATTTTTGTAACTGTCGAGAATGATGGAGTGACGGGAGTTGGTGAAGGAGCGCCGATCGTCAGGTACCACGAGAATGCCGAGGAGGGAGCGAAGGCGATTACGGCGATTACTTCCTCGCTGGACGAGGCGAATCTGTGGCACTTCGAGAAGCTGATGGAGATGGTTTCGAAGCAGATGCAGGGACAGTTCGCGGCGAAGGCGGCGCTGGACATAGCCCTGATGGATTGGATTGGAAAGAAGCTGAATGTGCCGTTGTACCGGCTGTTCGGGCTGGATCCCGGGGATGCTCCGGTGACGACATTTTCGATTGGGATTGACACTCCAGAGATTACGAAGCAGAAGGTGAGGGAAGCGGAGGCGTTCCCGGTATTGAAGATCAAAGTCGGTCTCGACACGGATGAAGCGACGATCGCAGCCGTGCGGAGCGTGACCCAGAAGCCGCTGCGCGTGGACGCGAATGAAGGCTGGAAAGACAAAGAAGAAGCCGTGCGCAAGATCAACTGGCTGGAGACGCAGGGCGTGGAATTTGTGGAGCAGCCCATGCCGGCGGAGATGGTGGAAGAAACGCGCTGGGTGAGGAAGCGCGTGCATCTGCCGCTGATCGCCGATGAGGCCGCGGTGAATGCGCGGGCCGTTCCCGGTTTGGTGGATGCCTACGACGGGGTCAATGTGAAACTGGATAAGTGCGGAGGGATCCAGCAGGCGCTGCGCATGATTTATGTAGCGAAGTCACTGGGGATGAAAACCATGCTGGGCTGCATGGTGTCGAGTTCGGTGAGCGTGACGGCGGCAGCGCATCTTTCGCCGCTGGTGGATTACGCCGATCTGGACGGGAATCTGCTGATCGCGAACGATCCCTACAGCGGGGTGAAGGTCGAAAAAGGGAAGCTGATTCTTCCGGACGGGCCGGGGTTGGGCGTGAAGGCGACGGGAGCGTGAGCGAGTGTACGGTCGGGGGAGATCAATGCATTATGAGAGAGCGGCCCTGCTTGAAGGTGGGCAAATCAGGTAAAGGATGACACTGTACCTTGAGGGAAAGACTCCGTTGAGCGCGATGTTCTTTCCCCCAAGGAGGCAACTATGAGTCGCGACATCCAGTATATCGGCATGGATGTGCACAAGGAAGCGATCGTGATCGCGGTGTTGAATGGCAGTGGCAAGCTGGTGATGGAGTCGATTGTGGAAACCAAAGCCAGCAGCATTCTGCAGTTTATCCATGGTCTGCGGGGCGAGTTGCATGTGACCTGGGAAGAAGGGACCTGGGCGGCTTGGCTCTACGATCTGCTGAAGCCACACGTACACCAAGTCCTGGTGTGCGATCCGCGGCGCAATGCCTTATTAAAGGAAGGCAACAAGAGCGACAAGATAGATGCGCGCAAGCTGGCCGACTTGTTGCGCACGGGAATGCTGCGCTCGGTCTATCACGGGGAACACGGACTGCGGACGCTGCGCGAGCTGGGGCGCAGTTATCGGACTATCAGCCAGGATCTGAACCGAGTGATGAATCGGATCAAGGCTCTGTATCGCGGCTGGAGCATTCCCTGTGCGGGGACCCAGGTCTATGCTCCGCGTTACCGCGAGGAATGGTTACACAAGATTGAACATGCCGGCGTGCGCCGGCGAGCCGAGCTGCTATATCAGCAGTTGGATGGATTGCAGACGTTACGACGAACCCTGCGTCCTGAGTTATTGGCGGAGAGCCGGAAACACAAAGCCGCGAAACTGCTGCGCCAGATTCCCTGCATCGGTCCGATTCGGGCTGCCCGCCTGATCGCACTAATGCAAACCCCGCACCGATTTCGTAGCAAGCGGCAACTCTGGACCTATAGTGGGCTAGGCATTGAAACCCGCGACAGTGCGCAATACCGCTTTGTCCGCGGACAACTGCAACATGCGAAAAAACCGCAGCAGATTCGGGGTCTGAATCAGAATCACAACCACGAGATGAAAGAGATCTTCAAGGGAGCCGCGACCCGAGCCAGCTGTGGGGTGGGTCCGTTACGCGACTTCTATCTGAGTTTGCTGGCCAAGGGAATGAAGCCCGAGATGGCGCGTCTGACCTTAGCCCGAAAGATTGCGGCCATTGCTTTGACACTTTGGAAGAAGGAGGAACGTTTCGACGCGGAACAACTGAAGCCGCAAGCAGCTTGAGCGTTGCACAGAACGCAGGTGGTCTCCCAGGTTTCACGCCTCGGTTGTGACCCATCGGTTCCGGCGATGCTCGGGTTCGAGGGAGAGTATCCATTCACTCATTAGGCGTTCGGGTGCTGGAATCAGCACCCAGTCTCCGGGTCAATCCTATGCCCCCTCGGATAACCCAAAAAAGCCATAGGCCTCGAGCCTCACATAGGATGATGGTTGGCACTTAAGCCAACGGTTGGCTTGCGCAGCTTCGCAACGAATGGTGTCGGGACCGCCGCATGAAACCACTCAAGGGAGACCAGCAACTGCGATCCGTATCCCTGTCGTACTCTGTGGCGCGCCAAGCGTTAGAACCAAAGTCTTCTAGTCTTCTCCACGAAGAAGAAAGGGCCTGGATGCAAGCACCGATCGAGGTCTCACGGAGAGGAGTGGAGAAGTGTTTTTCTTGACATCCTCTCATAGGATGAGTGAAATCGCCTGCTTTCGACAGTTATCAATTCGGTTACTTCTTGTGTATTCTGTAACCCGAAATGGCGAAGCACTTTAGGTGGCTATTTGTCGGATTGCTGTTGGTTCTGCTTTTCGCGGGAATCGTGGCCGGGACAACGCACATAGGGTTGTGGGCACAGTGGTCCAATGACCATTATTCCTTTGGGGGTGGAACACAGCCTTGGGCACTTGCATTCTCCACACTAGTCGTTGGCCTTTATCTCCTGCTCATGTACACCGTGCCGTCCGGCCTGGGAAACCCTCTGCCGGGAGTCGTGCGTCGGTTCGTCGCATTCTGGCTCGATTTTGTTCTTGCGATGATGGCAGTAGCTCCGATTTTCGGCGTCCTGCCTGCCCTTACGGAGTGGAGACGAACCGGAGTCTTTAAGTGGGTCTTTGAACGTCCGAACGCCGCCCCCGGTGACGGACTGCTTATCGCGGCGCAGGCTCTGGTGATTTCGGTCGCGTTGGTCTTTTATTATGCCTTTCCGCTCCTTCGCCGCAGGCCATCTCCGGGCACTTGCATGGTGGGGTATCAGGTGATTGCCGAGGATGGGACCACACTGAATGTGCGGACCGCATTGCTAAGAACACTCCTTGGATTGATCGCGCTGTGTGTTGCTTATCTAGCACCCTTCATTGAACGAGATTCCAAGAACGGAAAGTTCTGGCTGGACAAGGTTTTTGGAACTCGGGCAGTGATGCTGAGCTAGATACCTGTTGTAACATCGCGATTGCACTCATGACTGCCTCCGATTTGTTACGGCCTTCGCCATTTGGACGACATCTCCGAGAGTTTCGGCGGGCGGCTCCACAGTGAGTACACCGAAAAGGCTCCAGAGTGTCGCTGTCAAGGCCAAGTAGAAAGTTCCGCTTGTTAGCCAGGTAGAAACTTCCGGTTGTTGATTTTGTTTTTGGGGATGGGGTGCAGGGGAAGGGGGCGGTTCCTCTTCCCCTGCTCAGCGATTGAGTCACCTTTCAGCTGCGCATCGCTTGCCACAGCGGGCGCTCCGGCAACCGTTGAAAGGCTTGGTTGGAGCGGGCTTGGGCTTGTTCGCGACGTTGTTGCCGTTGTGCGGCGTCGGGTTTCCGTGCGGCGTGCGGCGGAGACCACGGGGCGCGATAGCTGGCGCGGGTTGGTATGGCACAACGGTCCAGGCGCAGGCGGTGTTGCTTCCAGCGCATCCACACCGTGCCGTCGAGGCGCTGTTCAATCTCCACCGTTCGTCCGCGCATGCCGCCGCCAATATCGGCGCGGCGAATCTGATACGCCGCTCCCGCCCAGCGCACGGTGTAGTCCTGAGCCACGGTGCGTGTCTCCATCCGGCTCAGCACCGAGTCCAGTAGCTGACCGCGATCCAGCGCCCGGTGCGCGTCCCCGGCCTGCTCCGCCTCGCGCGCAAAGCGCCGGTTCCACAGCGGCAGATACACCTGTTCGAGATAGCGGTTGGCTTGTTCCAGATTGCCAGCTCCCACTTTGCGCAAGCCTTTCACCAGCCGGTCCTGCGCGGTGCCGAAAAAACGTTCCACCCGGCCCTTGGCCTGGGGCGAGTGCGCCGCGACCCATTCGATGCCCAACTCCCGCAGCGCCCGCCCGATCTGCGTAGGCTGCGCCGCCGGTGCCTCGCGATGATGCGCCGCCTTGGCCGCGGTCTGAAACAAACTCGCCTTGTCGGTGTAGACCGCCAGCGGCCGCCCGTGCGCTTCCAGATAAGCGCGCAGCGTGCGCATGTTCTCCTCCGTTGAATCCCCGACCACGAAGCGCGCCTCCGCCCGCGAAGTGGCGTCGTCGAGCAGCGCGATCAAATATAATTTTCGCCCCCGCCCTTCCAGCCAGTCATGCGTACTGGTGTCCCATTGCACCAACTCGCCCCACCGTGCCCGCCGCTTCCGCCACACATGCACTCGCTCCACCCGCGCCCGCCGCGCCTTCCACATTCCCGCTTGCAGCAGCCACTTCCGCAGCGTTTCTTTCCCCACTTTCACCCCGTACTCCGACCCCAGTTCTTCCGCCGCCAAGGTCGGCCCGTAATCGTGCCACTGCCGTGCCTGCTTCTGCGCCGCAAATACTTGCAGCGCCCGCGCCTTCACCTTCTCCCCCAACCGGCGATTCGACCGCTTCCCCCGCAACCCATGCACCACCGCTCCATCCCCTCGCTTCTTGATCCGCTTCCCCAACTCCCGCACCCAGCGCACACTGATCCCCAACTCCTTTCCCGCCTGCGCCTGCGTTATGTGCCGCTTGCTCACCTCGTGCAGCACCTTCAACCGCTGCCGTTCCCCATCCCTCATCCTCAGCTCCTCTGCCTCTTCCGCCATCCAAACACTCTATGCGGAACTTTCTACTTGGCTACTACAGGAACTTCTCACGTGGCTGCGACAGGCTCCAGAGTGTCGCTTGACGCGAGTTCGAGTGCAGAAGATAATGCTCGCGGCTCGGAGCGGCGTCCGGGTTCTTCCGCAGTTCTGATTGAACTGGCCTGTCGCATTGATCGCTACCTATGCTGCAAAATAACGAGGGAGGTTGGCATGCGCAGATTTGATCGATGGAAAAAACAATGTGCTGTTTTGGTGTTGTGTGCCGTAATCGGGATACCTGTCGCTGCACAGACCTTCACGACAGTGCACAGTTTTACAGGAGTAGACGGTGCCAACCCTTACGCCGGTCTCGTGCAGGGACTCGAGCGGGATCTGTATGGAACGACGATCGACGGTGGAGCTTATGGCAGTGGCAATGTATTCCGAATCGATCTGCTCGGCAATGTGACGTCTATTTATGACTTCTGCGCGCAGAGCAATTGCGCCGATGGTCAGTATCCTGACTCGACATTGGTGATGGGCCCGGATGGCGATTTCTATGGCACAACCCAGAATGGTGGGCTCTACAACTATGGGTCGGTCTTCAAGATTTCGACGAGCGGCGTTCTGACCACATTGCACAGCTTCGATATCGTCGACGGCGTGAGTCCTTACGGAGCCCTCCTGTTTGCGAGCAACGGTAACTTCTTTGGAACAACGAACGAGGCTGGGGCTTGCGCTGGCGGGGGTGGTTGCGGGACGGTGTTCACCATCAGTCCGCAGGGGAAGTTCAAGACGCTTTACAACTTTTGCATGGAGAGCGGGTGTCCCGACGGCGAGTTTCCGGTCGGAGGGCTGATCGAGGGCAGTGACGGCAACATCTACGGGACCACGAATGCAGGTGGTAACTCGACCTGCCCCGGAGGTGGATGCGGTACGATCTATAGAATCACGCCCAGCGGCACGTTCACCAGTTTGCATCGGTTCAACAACACCGACGGTGCATATCCACCGCCAGCCCTGGTCGAAGTTCGCAAAGGGTTGTTCTACGGAACCACGACGGGAGGCGGAGCGAACAACGACGGCACGGTTTTCGCTATGACTGCGAAGGGCGCCTTCAAAACACTGTACAGCTTCGATGGCACAGATGGCTCTAGCCCCTTCGTACTAACTGCAGGCAGTGACGGAAATCTCTACGGAACCACTCTCGGGGGCGGCACCGAAGACGCGGGCACAATCTTCAACATCACTCCCGACGGGAACCTGACCACCGTGCATAGTTTTGCTCAACACTTTTACTACTACTTTGGCGGGCTGACACAAGGCACGAATGGGAAATTCTATGGGACTACCTATTTCGGCGGCCCGGCGGATGACGGCACGATCTACAGCCTATCGATGGGTCTGAAGCCATTCGTAAAAGTGCAACCCTCAGTCGCAACTGAAGGAGCGACGGTCAGCATACTTGGGAACAATCTAGACAGCGCGACTAACGTCACTTTCAATGGGACTCCCGCGAGTTTCCAGATCATTTCCCCGACATTGGTCCTGGCTACCGTACCTTCCGGGGCTAAAAGCGGCAAGGTCGAAGTAATGAGCCCCCATTACAGTCTTCGAAGTAATGTGCCGTTCTTTGTAAGACCTTAACACCGAAGCGTTGGCACGCTTTGCAGCGGCTGCCATTCCGATGAGCAGGAGTGCGCTGCCTGGCGAGTTGTAACAATGTACGGATTCGATGAACAGCAAGGTGCCGGTCATCCCTTTTCCATGCGACTAGCGCCCAGTCAACGATAGTGGCGCACGCAGTCATTGCTGTCGGCTAGAGGTTCGCACCATCTGACGAGAGCGGAGGTCTACCTGAATAAAGGTCCCTCGTGGCCGGACAAAATCCCGATTTCACTCATCGTCCCTTGAGACCGCCCTCCGGTGTCTAAAGCGGTGAGGACGCAGCGTGAGAAAGTGGACCGCAATTTTCGCAGTTGCGGGTGCTCTGTGGATGATCCTTGTGCTTCAGTTCGGAACGCTTCCTCTGGCAAGACTCAGCAATTATCCGGGAGCGTTCGCTGCACGATGGATCCAATACCGCTACAGGGCTCGGCTGTTGAAACATCGCGATAGCACTCACCGACCAGCGGTCAAAACGTGACGTGGCCTGATCGCAACAGTTAAGGATCTGTTTTGCGTAAAATGACTGGGGAGAGCAGCAGAGAGTTGTGTCATTTTGACCAGACATAGGTCCCGGATTGCTCGTACCTTGGAAGTTCAGGTGTGTGCGCTATTCTCCGTCCTTAGACTCGCGGTATGGTGATGAATGAAATCGGATTTTCGGTTCTCAGGTACCGTGAAAAGACCCCAATTCTTGCTGCTTGCACCCAATGCCAGTTGAAGTTCCTTACGCCTTCGCAAATGATGAAAGACTGGGAGGCTGCTAATGAATACCTGTGGGGGAAGTACAGCAATCACCGTTGTGTTTCCACATCTCAGGTGCAGTGCGCGGCGTCCTTGCTTACGCCAAAGGAGCTTTCCGAGAGGGGAGGACGGGGCAGTACGGGCCTCTAGCATCTTTGTCGGGGGAGTAGTCCGCGCTGTAGCAGTAAAGGATACGGCTAAACATGGCTTCGTCTGAAGATGCGTTCCGTAAGTTCGCTATGTGGAAGAAATCTAGAACTGTTTTGAACTTAACCGTTTTCACGAACTTTGGAATGCCTGATATTTGGCTGGGCTCGATAACGTCAGTTGATGAACAACAAGAGCTGATTGAGTTTGCCGATGATGCAACACGTGACCTGCGGACCTTGGACCTGCGCGGAGCGTCCTTCGCAATTGCAGTACGGTCAGTGGAAGTCACGCGGACGTCGGAAGAGAACAGAATAGTGTTTAAAGAAGGATTAGTTTCTTGATGGTGCATCCGGCGTAGCCCGTACAATTTGCCTCGACCACGAGGCCGCCAGCCATCTCGCATGAACACGCAAGCCCACAATTCCTGTCTGGTCAAAACAACTTACTTCTGCAAGACACACTCTTTGGTGTGACTCCCTTCCTTAGTGCGGCAATTCGCACAAGAAAACTGGTCAATTCTGTACGGTGAACTCGATAGCTGGCGAAAAATCGCGATCTCACTCAAGATCCCTCGCCGCAGCGCCATACTCAGCGCTTGGGGAGGATGGACGGTGCAGCTTGTAACGTCGGCTTGATTACCTCAAACAAATCGCCCTCCTCAAATGTAACGTTTGGGCCTTGAGACGCACTACCTATATAGAAGGCGTCGTGCGGGGGCTGGATCCGTCGTGGGCAGGGAACCAGCACGAATCGGTGAGGTTGAAATGTTTGCCCGAAAGGTTGCTGTTCTCCTAAAGCCGAACTCACTTCCGGAATTCACGAATCTCATGGAGTGTGAAATCCTTCCCTGGCTGCGCAAGCAAGAGGGTTTCCTGGATTTGATTGTCCTGGCCGCCCGGGATAGCAGAGAAGTCGCAACCGTCAGCTTCTGGGATCATCAAGCGAATGCGGAAGCTTACAGTGCCAGCGGTGATCCAGAAGTACTGGAGATTCTGCAAAGAGTCTTGGACGGGGTTCCTTACCTTAAGACCTTTGACGTTGTCAGCTCAACCTTTCAAAGAGTTCCCGTCTTGCAGCGATCTGAAGCCGAAACGTTTGCTGAAGATCGGTCCGACCCAGCTGGCTATCGTTCAGCGACACTAGCATCTGAGGGCGAGAGTTCGGGTAGTTGTCGATAAATCTCCTGTTTTGACAAAGCCGGGGTTTTTCAACAGCCACGCGTGTTTACAACAGTAATCTTGCGCATCGATTGCTTTGGAGCCGAGAATGAGCCACGTCTCAATCTGTTAGAGTTGAGCGCGCGAAATGAAGATCAGCTTCACATGGCATCTGCGGTGCTGCCGCGGGAACAGATATGCCGCTGCGCGGGCTTAGCTTCGAAAGTTCTTTAGAAGAGATTCAATTGCTCATCGAAGGCTTGCACCGGCCATTTGGTTGCAAATGCTGAGCGATCGCCGCGGTGGGCGCGAGTGAGTTTGTATTTCTCTTTGAGTCTCCCGATTAATTGCGACAGCCGCTTGGCATAGGCGGGCGGAAGGAATGCCCGATCCTGATAGCGTTGCCGATAGTTTTCCGCGAGATGCGGGAAGTTCTGCTCGAGGAAGGGAAGAAACACAGCAGCGGAGCATGGCTTCAGGAAAAGTGGATTGGCAAAAACATAGTCAGCGCCGGAATCGGCTGCGGCGCGGATCAGTGCCTCGAGATCGGCAGGAGCGTCGGTGATCCCGGGAACCACCGGCGAGCAGCTGATTCCTACGCGCAGTCCGGCCTCGGCCAAGGCTCGCACGGCGTCCATTCGCAGGTCGGGACGTGGCGCTCGAGGCTCGAGGATTCTGGCGAGGTCCACGTTGAGAGTCGTGATGGTGATGTGAATCGAGAGCTGGTTCGACTTCGCCACCTCTTTCAGCAACTCGAGATCGCGGGTCACCATATTCGACTTTGTGACGATGCCCAGTTCGAATCCGCGATGGCGCCCGAATTCTTCGAGAATGGCGCGTGTGACCTCGTAGCGGCGCTCGGCAGGCTGGTATGGATCGGTCGCGGTACCGAGCGCAATGGACTCGTGGGGTTTCACGCGTCGAAGTTCGTGGCGCAACAAGTCCGCAGCGTGCTGCTTCACGTAAATCTTCTGCTCGAACTCCATCCCGTCGCGCATCTCCATGAACTCGTGCGTGTAGCGGGCATAGCAGTAGCGGCATCCGAATTCGCAACCGCGATAGGGATTGATTGTCCAGGTGAATGGCATGGCGCGCTTGCTGACGCAACGGTTCAGCAGAGATTTTGTGGGAAGCGTGAAGTATTCGACGTCGTGGCCTTCGCGGATCGATTCGCCTTCGGACGCCAGGCGGGCGATTCCCACGAGGCGTGACTTTTCCGGCAGGGGGAGCAGCGGCAGGGAAGACATGATGATTCGCCTTTTGTTCGCCTATAGTAGAGGCTGGCGAGTGCGCTGTCAATACTGGGCAGCCCCAGCTGCACGCGTGATGCAGTAATTTTTTCGGTCGATCCTCGCAAAATATTCCAGCGCAAGGACTTGCGGTTTTTTGACCCTCTTTATTCCTCGTAAAATATTGCAAACAAATAACTTGCATACAAAATATTCCAAAATAAGGACTTATCAAGCGTTCTCGCGGATCTGGAGAAGCGTTCTTATTTTCGATTGTCCTATGCAAAATGTTGATTACAAATAAGTTGCGTATCCCAGCTGGCCAGCATGCCTCGCAAAATATTGTCAAAGAAGGAGTTACACGCAAAATCTTCCAGAATAAGGACTTAGCTGGGAAGGTTGTGGACTCGACCCCAAGACCGGATCCTATCGCCGGACAATTCTGCGGTGCAAATGCGCACGCTTCCATTGTGCTGTGTTTGATTTCGAGGGTCAAGGTTGGATGTCACAAGGAATGCGATTTTCGCTGTGGAAAAGTTCTGAGGCGGAGATTTAGATCGTTACCAGCGGCCACTCGACTTTCGCAAAGTCGGGGACGCCGGAAGAGCGGCGAGAAAATGGCTGTCCCCACATCCCGTCCCTGTGCCTATATTTTCCCACAACTACTTTCTTCCCAGTGCCAGGCCGCCCAATGTGCCGGTTGATAACTCCTGCGAGTCGGCGCTATCGTTTGCCTCTTGGGTTTGGCCGGCAATGATAGATTTGTTTGGAACTGTCTCGTACGCGTAGCCGGTCAAGGTAGCGGTAAAAAAGATCGGCAACTTCACCTGCACATTGAGCCGAGCCCATCCGTAGTGAGTTTCGCCATTGATGGTGAACTTCACACCTAGGTAGCGACTGTTAACGTTGATCCAGCTTCCGTTCGGGAACGGTCCCAGGAAGTTACCGTAACCCATCAATTGCGCACCGACCTTGAACGGATCGCCGGTCCCAATGCGCATGCCCGGCTTCATAGCCACGGCACCATAGGTGTCCCCTACGACCTGATTCGATCCGGGCAGCACGGCCGCCAAGCTTCCGCTGCTCCCGCAGAATGTGCCACAGGAATGCTCGGTTTTATTCCTGATCGTCAGGTCGATGGTTCCGTCGTGGTTGAAATCTATTCCGTAAGTCGTGTTTGCCCCAATGACCTGGTGCGCCTTGGTGTAGATGATCTCAGCTGCCGACGGTGTTGCGAGAGCCAGCAGGCTCACTCCGGCTGCACCGGCCGCGAGGGCATAAGAATTCAATCGTTGATGAAAAGCTTCGTTGAAAATGATCTTCTCGGCCCGAGGCTGCTTTTTCATGACGTCTCCTCGTATTTGGGCTCGCTGCGTGTGTCCAGACTAGGGAGTCAACTCGAAAATCGTGCCGCAACCAGTATAGGTACCGAACATTGTGCAGTTGGCGTCACCGCCGGTCTCCGTTACTCCATACAATTGGCCCGCGGAACCCAGAATTAAAGCTTGCGGATAGGCACCATCGGGGGCCCCAGCGAAGCTGTGTAAGATAGTTTCTTTGCCGGTCGCGTCCAGTTTGAACACGATGCCACAACCGATTCCGGCGTTCCACCCACGGTAGCAGTTAGAATCACCGCCATCGGACGTAATTCCGTACAAGTTTTTGTTCGTGTCACCAACGATCGTGAACGGACCTATTCCGTCTGGTGTTCCCGCAAAACTGTACAGGATCTTATAGGCGCCGGAAGCACTCAACTCATAGACGGTTCCACAACCCGCGGGGCAGATGACGTTGCTACCACCGCCAGACGTCGTCGTGCCGAAGAGGTTTCCCTCTTCGTCTCGTACTAATCCGCCAGGCGAGGCGCCGTCGTTGCCGCCGGTGAATACATGTAGGATTTCAAGAATGCCGCCAGGATTAAGTTTGAACAGAGTTCCACACTGGCAGTTCGGGTCGGCACCATTGGCCGTGATGCCAAAGATATTTCCCTCTCTATCCCCAACCAGACTCCCGGGCCGGTAGCCGGCGGCAGTATTTATGCCGAAGTTGTGCAGTACGGTGAGGTGGCCCTTACTGTCCACCTTGAATATCGTGCCGTACTCCAAGGTGCCGCCAGAGAAGGTAGAACCGTAGAAATTGCCGTTGCCATCGCCGAAGTAAAGTTCTGAGGCATTGCCGCGTAGATATCCCGCAAAGTGGTTGAGAACAATTTCGTTGCCCTTGTTATCAAGCTTGATTATCGCCCCTGCGCCGTAGAATCCGCCGTGGAGAGTGTCGCCGTAAAGCTCGCCGTCCCACGACAATAGTGAGCCGAGGCAAGAGCCGTATCCGCCCAAGAAGTTGTAGAGGATGGTCTCTCTGCCGTCAGGCGAAAGTGCGAATGCTGCTCCGTTGTAAGACTGCCCTCCGTAGCAGGTCCCGCCGTAAAGAGTCCCATCGGGCCCTTCATAGAGCGCATCTGGCCAGGAAGCATCCGTGGTAGGTCCCGTAAATGAATACAGGACCTTATAGTTCTGCGCTTGTGCGGGGCTGCTCGAAAGAAGCATGAGATATGCCGCGAGTAATAGCAGACAGAATAATCGTGTGGTTGCGTGCAATTGGGAGAAAGCTTCGTGCCGCATGCTGGCCTCCCCGAGAAGCATCAATCGGGCGGTTGTGATCTTAGTGCTGGGCCGTTTCGTGACATTGCGGGGCTAGTTCCTGTCCTTCCAGGGAAGTACTATACCGCCGGAGGGAATACCCGAGCATTATGTCTCGGTTGGTCAGTGGCGTCAATGTGCAAGAAGTTGCAAAATGACCTGTCGTAGACAGCTATTAGAGTTCTCGTTTTGGAACGAGCGATGGCGCGTCCTTCCGAGATTAGTGGCATCCAAGGTGCGTCGATGCGATAATGCGTCGGTTTCTCGCGACACCAAAGAGATTTTTGAACACGCTATGTCTGAACGTCTCGCCAGGAAAGTGCTTCTCATTGGCTGGGATGCGGCCGACTGGAAGCTGATCAATCCTCTAATGGACCAGGGGTTGATGCCGGCTTTGGATGATTTTGTGAATCATGGCGTGATCGGCAATCTCGCGACCCTGCGCCCCATTCTGTCGCCGATGCTGTGGAACTCGATCGCCACAGGCAAACGGCCGGACAAGCACGGCATCCTTGGATTCACGGAGCCCGACCCGCAGACCGGCGGAGTGCGTCCAGTTACAAGCACATCGCGCAAGGTCAAAGCGATTTGGAATATTCTGACCCAGCGTGGTTACAACACTTACGTGATCGGATGGTTTGCGGGTCATCCTGCGGAACCGATTAACGGGATCTCGGTTTCGGATTTGTATCCATGTGCCACCTCACCCATCGAAAAAGAGTGGCGGCTTCCTACGGGCGTGGTTCATCCGGAGAGTATGCGAGCTACCTTTGCCAAACTGCGAATGCATCCAGCCGAGGTTACCGAAGCCGCGATTCTCCCGTGGATTCCCCGTGCGGCAGAAATCGATCAGGAAAAAGACAAAGGACTGCAGGTGTTCGCCAAGATCCTTGCCGAGAACTGCTCTATTCATAACGCCGCAACATGGATTCTGCACCATGAGCCTTGGGATTTCCTGGCGGTGTATTACAACGGTATCGACCACTTCTGTCATGGCTTTATGCACTTCCACCCTCCCCGCATGGAGGGAATTCCGGAAGAGAAGTTCGAAATCTACAAAGATGTCGTCAACGGCGCCTATCGTTTCCACGACATGATGCTCGAAACCTTACTCGAACTCGCCGGGCCAGATACGACGGTGATTTTAGTTTCGGATCATGGTTTTCATTGCGATCACCTGCGTCCGCGCGGCATTCCTGCCGAACCGGCCGGACCCGCTGTGCAACATCGCCCCTTCGGAATATTTTGCATGAAGGGGCCACAGATTCGGCAAGACGAAAGAATCTATGGAGCGACGCTGCTAGATATCACACCAACGATCTTGACCGTCTATGGATTGCCAGTTGGCGAAGATATGGATGGTCGCGTTCTAGTTCAAGCCTTCGAACAATCGCCGTCTGTTGGCCGCATTGCAAGTTGGGAGAACGAAGATGGGCAGTGCGGCATGCATCCGGCAGATTTACGAATGGATCCTGCATCGGCACAGGCTGTGCTGCAGCAGTTCGTCGCTCTCGGTTATATCCAGCCCCCGAGTGAAGATAAGTCGAAAGCAGCTGAAAGTGCAATCTGCGAACAGAACTACAACCTTGCGCGAGTATATCTGGATGCCCGACGCTACGGGGAGGCGCTAACTTTACTGCAAGAGTTGGCAAAGAAGTATCCGGATCAGCCTCGGTTCGCGCAACACCTTGCGCAGTGCTATATCGGTCTTCAACGGCATGCGGATGCCAAGCTCATTCTTGAGCGATTTCTAAACTATGAGTCTAAGCCTGGTGCAAAGTTTGAACAGGAGAAGACGGCGAGGAGAGGAACGCCGCCGGGGAAGCAGGACTCGAACATGCCCACAATTAAGCCGGGACA
Source organism: Terriglobia bacterium (assembly GCA_963823085.1). Lineage (GTDB taxonomy): Bacteria > Acidobacteriota > Terriglobia > Terriglobales > Acidobacteriaceae > Sulfotelmatobacter. The sequence goes on from CAWGKF010000020.1 coordinate 223,821, forward strand.
AATGGCATGGGCCGATCTGCTGATGGGGATCATTCGCTTTCAAGAGGGTGACCTGGACGGTGCACTGAGTTGCATGCTTAGAGCGGAGCAATTCGATTCGTTACTGCCCGACCTGCATCTGCAAATCGGCGAAACGTATCTTCGCCAAAAACGCACAGACGATGCGGCCCGCGCGTTTCGTCGTGCTCTCGAAATCGATGGTGACAGTGCGGAAGCACATCTGGGCTTGGCATCGCTGTTTGTGCGCCAACATTGCAACGAAGACGCCGCGAAACATGCGCTCACCGCCGTCGGGTTGCAGCATTTTTTGCCGATGGGTCACTACCTATTGGGAGTCGCGCTGGCGCGCCTAGGTCACCGTGAGCGCTCCATTCTGGCTTTCGAGACCGCGCTTTCCATTCTTCCAGGGCTGCTGGCAGCGCACAGATGGCTTGCATTTCTCTACATGCAGCCCGGCGGCGACATCGAGAAGGCGGAGCGTCATCGCGAACTGTTTCTGCATTTACGACAACATCGAGCCGGCAGGGTTGACGCGTGATCATCCTGCCGAAAGAGCGCTGGATCCTTTAGCTACCCCAAATCCACATCCGCGCGCCACGTCATCCATCCAGCCGCGTCTCTCGTCCAAAATATCTCCACATGTTTATCATCAAAGCACCAGAGGTGTGTCGTTTTATTTTCTCTATTTCTTATCCCCGTCAATAATGGCCAGGGCATCTGTGATCTTGTTCGTTTTTCTCTACGCACCCCGCTCTGACGCGGCTGAGGGCCTCATTGTCATCACTTCTTCAGGTGTTCCATAGCCACGTGTATAGGCCCCTTTCGAGACCGCGCAGGTCTTCACATCGCCCCATCTCTCTCGGCTGGCGACGGATCGCCCTCCACAGGAACAATACAACCTGTACTCTTCAGATGAACCAGAGACAGTGGGTACGAGGTACGAGCGATTGTCGTAGGGGCTGAACCCGATCAGATATCGGGTACGACACCGCGGACATTCCACGCAATGGCGAATTCGCCAAGACATAGATTTGCTCTCAGACAAAAATAGCTGGCCTGCTCTGCGACGTGGCGACTGGCAGCGACGAGTGCGTGCATTCGCGATCGGGAAATCGATCCCAGCATCGCCAATGCACATACTCGGGAAAAACGAATCCCGTTACCGGCGGAATTGGCCGAGTCCGAATCTCTGCAAAAGCTGCTTGCCAACATTCGCGGGCAAAGTGATTTTCGGGTGTGTGCTGCGACGTCTGCAACCGACTTGCCCATGCTTTCGTTTACAGGGGTTGCCAGAAAGGCGTGGATGTTGCCCGCGTGCGGCCCGGCCAGTACCATTGCCATACCCGAGATTTGTCCGCTCTCATTGATGTTGCTAGCCGAGATTACGTAGAGGTTGGAACTTGCGGGAAATAGCGTGTTAAGGTCGGTCATCGTGCCGTTCTCCCAGATGAGGCCATGGGACCAGTTGAAGTTGGAGTCGAAGGAGCTTCCCACCACTGGCCCTTGTTTTTGATGCTGGTGGCAAGGCAGCCAAATCTCCCGGCAGGGTGCCGAGGCTGGTGATTGTGTTGTTCTGCCAAAGAGCGGCAAAGGTGTTGTGCCGTCAGAGTTGCGGACTTGCCCAACAATTTGGTCGTGGCTGTTAATGGCGTAGGCGAGAAGACCCGAGTTCCGAGGTCCGGAAGCGGGGTGGCAGTGCCGTTTTCCCACAGTACGGCGTAATTCGCTGCGGTGCAGGTTCCCGAGTAGCCTACGGCTTGGCCTTGATTGTTGATGCCGAATGCGACCCCGTCTGGATCGCTACCTAAGGAAAGAGCGTGAGGAAGAGTCTTGGGCTTTGCCTTTTGTCCACAACACCGGCAGGTCAATCCGATTATTAGTCGTGCCCGGCGGGCATGTGGAGTCCACGATACCGTTTTCCGCATATCCTACGATTTGTCCGCGGTTATTGATGGCGCTGGCCTGCCCGTTATTTCCGCCCAGCGTCGGGAGAGCGCTCATGTGGCCGTTTTGCCAAAGAAACGGGAGACACGTAAGGTGTGTGCCGAAGCCGCAAATGTCTTCGCCATTCGGGTCTGGGACAGATCGTTTCGGACATACCGACGATCTGCCCCGCGGTCGTTGATCTCGCCCCAATTGATCCAACTGTTCTTTCCTCCGAGCGTGCCGGGGTGGAACTTGAATCCGCCGATGTCGATCATTGCGCGTCCGTTTAGAAGTTGCCCAAGGTGGATATCCTGATGCCCGGGGGCAGGTTCCCAGCCATGATCACCGTCCAGCCGTGATTATTGAGGCCCATGGCACAACCCAGATTGTTGTTACGGTCTGAACGCCCAAATCCTTAACTTTGTAGCTCGCTTGAGCGACCGCATTGCTGAAGCAAGCCAGAACCATCGTCGTAACCCACAGTATCCAGAAATTCCCCAAATGTCTTAATGTGCTCATATCTCCTCTTTCCTCCGGTAAAGTCGTGGTGCCGAGATGACTGGCGATTTACGTCAGGTACCACTCGGCGCTCAGACAGTTAGCGTGCAATTGAGAGCGAAATTGGCTCACAACTCACAAACTCCTGCTGAGTGAGAACTGAGGGAGCATGTGGCGTTCCACGTTCACAACGATTACGTGACACGACAGGCCCAACATTTCAGACTTCGAAAGCGAGTGGCGGGCTGACAAAATACCGGGACGATCCCAAGACGGCTAGAGCGACTGTTTCTCCAACTTCTCATACACATTGGCGAGAGGTTACGAAATTCGATGGACTTTTCATATTGTTGAGCGCGTTGTTAAATCCTCATTGACGCTCGGATCGTTACCATACATACTGGTTGGTATGTTGGCGGCACGCAAGAATCCGAAACGTAGAGCGGCCAGGTTGCGCGATCCTGAGCGCACGCGGGAGCGCTTGCTGCAGGCGGCATCCCGCGAGATCTACAGATCGGGTTTCCAGAGTGCCGGCCTGGACACAATTCTGGCCTCGGCTGGCGTCACCAAGGGAGCGCTGTACTACCACTTCAAAAGCAAGGAAGCCTTGGGATACGCCGTCGTCGAAGAGGTCATCGCCCCCGACGTCCACGGCAAATGGGTGCGGCCTCTACGAGAACGTCAAGGACCCTATCGACGCTTTGATCGGCGCTGTTCAACGTATACCCGTTCGGCCCGAGGATGTGCGGGGTGGCTGCCAGCTGAACAATCTGGCGCAGGAAATGTCTCCTCTTGACGCGGGATTCCGGAAACGGCTGGCGATAATCTTCGATGCCTGGCGCGAAGGCCGTTGCCTCCACTTTGCGAGAGGGCCAGTCCCACGGAAGCGTTCGCCGCGACGTGGAGCCCGCAGACGCCGCTGGCTTACTGATCGCGATGGTCGAAGGCTATGCATCGCTGGCAAAGAATGCTCAGGATCCGAAAGTATGGAAAGCGGGGATCAGAAACATCGTGGACTGGCTGCGGTCCCTGCGCGCGCCGGGCAACCGCAAGCGAGGCTGATCGCATCGGTTCTAAGGTGTAGGCCAACGTTCGTTACATACCAACCGGTTTGTATGCTCGGCAAGTCAGCATCGCGATCGGGCGAAGCGCTTCAAACTTCATCATGAAAAGGAGAACGAACAATGACAAGGATCGCAGTGTCGCGCAGGAATCTGCTCGCAACGGGAGCCTGCGCGCTGGTTGGTGCCGTGAGCCTGCCGGGACCGGCAAGTGCCAGCGCATTGGGAGGGCAGAACTTAACGAACGAGGAGGTCGTCCGGAAGTGGTACGCGGCATGGGAGAAGAAAGACTGGGGCCCAGTGGATAGCCTGCTCGCCGATAACTTCACCTTTACCAGCGCGGCCGGCGACGACCACATCAGCAAGAGCACTTTCAAAACGCAATGCTGGGAAACACAGATCGATTTCATTGGACATTTTGACCTGGAGCGAATCACCACTGGCGCGGAGGATGCTTTTGTGAAGTATCTTTGCCACACCAAGGACGGTAAATCGTTCCGGAACGTGGAGTATCTCCGAATCAAGAACGGAAAGTTGCAATCCATTGAGTGTTATTTCGGCGCGCAATCCAGCTTTCCGTCAGCAGTGAGCACTGGGCAGAAGTAAGATACTGAATCCACAATCCGAAGGCGCTTGACCTAATCGACGTGTTTATGGTTCCCGCGGGCAGGTGATCAGACGGATCCGCTGCTCCGGTTATGTAGGACCATTTCATTTCGAAGCAGTGCACTCGTCATTCTCACTTCGGGTAGCAGGAAGTCGAAACGAGAGAGCAAGAGGGGTTCCATCATGAGCGCCCGCGAAATTCAGGATGAGAAGGCCATTGCACGTGAGATGTTTGTTCAACAAGCTGCTCACGCTAATGCGGACGTTTCGACTAGCCCACTGCGGGGAGCTACGATTTGCTCCACCAAGAGTAGACGGGATTACACTCTTGAATCGACAGCGGACGAGTTCTGCGAAGCTGCAGATACATCATTGCTTCCGGTAATCCGAGTTGATGCTGCAAACCTCATGCGAGTCTTGCGGCAGTTGGAGGTTATAGCAAAACGACAGGCGCCACGAATCGCGTTCAAGGCAAAGGGTAGCATCCTACTCTTGGATTTAGCCGACATCTTGGCAGTGCAAGCCGAAGGTAATTACGTTTCGTTGCGACACCGACCTAATCCCTATTTGGTGCACGAGTCCCTCTCGTCCATGGCGGAGAAGCTCAAACCCTACGGTTTTATTCGCATCCACCGCTCGGTCGTCGTGAATATTTCGGCCGTGGAGGAGATCCAACCTTTACCGACGGGGGAGTACAGGCTGCGTGTAAAAGGTGGGAAGGAATACTTGGTAACGCGTACATACAAACACAACCTCAGAGATCTGGCTCAACTGTGGGTAGGCTCAGAGCGCCTTTGCGGCTAACAGGCAGCCAGAGCTATTACCTCCCGTTAGGCGGAAGGGGGTATGATCTGCCCGAGGTGATCTCCCTTATGTTGAGCTCTCTTAGTTTTTTTGTGGCTGTTCTCAGTCGCGCCTTATTCCGTACGTGTCTTGTGCCAGTGCTGCTGGTCGCCAGTTTGGCAGCACAGAATGAATCTGTGCGGGTCATTGCTTTCGGCGCGCATCCGGACGATTGCGATCTGGGCGCAGGAGGCATCGCCGCCAAGTATGCGGCCCTCGGCTATAAAGTGAAGTTCGTGTCTCTCACCAATGGCGACGCCGGCCATCAGACGCAAGGCGGAGAAGAACTCGCCAACCGACGACGCGCCGAGGCTCAAGAAGCCGGACGGCGCATCGGCATCGAATACGAAGTGCTCGACAACCACGATGGCAAGCTCCTTCCCACGTTAGAGGTGCGCGAACAGGTTATCCGCGAGATCCGTCAGTGGAAGGCCGACATCGTGATTGCACCTCGACCCAACGACTACCACCCCGATCATCGGTATACAGGAGTGTTGGTGCAAGATGCGTCCTATATGGTAATCGTGCCGAATCTGGTGAAAGATACGCCAGCGCTGCGGCAGAATCCGGTATTTCTGTACTACAGCGACCACTTCACCAGACCGCAGCCGTTCCGTCCAGACATTGTGGTTTCGATCGACGATGTATTTGACAAGAAGATTGATATGTTGGACGCGCACGTTTCACAGTTTTACGAGTGGCTGCCGTGGACTGTCGGGAGGCTCGACCAGGTGCCCAAGGATCCCATTGAGCGGAAGAAATGGCTGGCGATGCAGCCGGATGTGAACCGAAAAGAAACGCCGGAATGGCGGGAAGCGCTACAGAAACGCTACGGCGCGCAGGCGGATCACATTCAGCATGCAGAGGCCTTCGAGATCACCGAGTACGGACGTCAACCTACCGAGGAAGAGATTCGTCGGCTGTTTCCATTCTTTCCGACAAGGTGAAACGTGTATGGGCTTGGGCGGGGTGGGCCTTGTCCCGGCATGAGTCAGTATGAAAACGGTCCAGATTGTTTGTTTTTTCTGAGTAAACGTTCCGCTACCCCCACACAACGAACATCGCGTTGTGTGGGCCACCCAGTTATAGAACACAGATCGCGTGTGGGCCAACCCAGCGTTATTGTTTTTCGGCTGTTTTCTCCGCGGGTTTTTCAAACAGCTTGGGGTCTACGGTTGGATTGATTTCGATCTTCTTGTATTCGACCACGCTGGTTTCCTGACCGTTCTCCTTGTTCTTGTGCATGTAGGGTTCGGTGAGACCATCGGCTGCGCGCCAATCCGAGAGATCGGTTTCGCCCTCGTACGGGCCCACCTGTCCAATCCCTTTGTACTTCTCGCGCACGATGTAACCGGTTTTCGGATCGACATACCAGCGGAGCCAGGGAATCGCTCCGCCGATATCAACGATCGCGGCGTCGATGTCGCCGATCTTTTCGGTACCCGCAGCCGTGAACGTAAAAGCGGGATCGTTGACGTGCTGCGCAACATAGATCAGGTCGTGATGGATTTGGGTCATCATTTCTTGTTTCTGCGGAGGAGGCATGCTGTGCGTGCCCATACCGGCCATGCTCATGAATCCAGTGGCAGGAGTGGCAACGATCGTTAATTGTCCCTGGGGCGTTTGCACCTCGACGTGCATGCTGTCGGGAAAAGCGAGTGTGATATCGACCGGAGAGGGATTCCCTCCGGGCCCGCTCTCGGCAACATTCGCGTGCAGGGTTTTGACGGCTTCGAGCTTGGGCAAACCTCCCATGGCGGTGGCAACTTTTTGCGCTAAAGCCTTTCCTTCGGGATTGCCAGCCTGCGATTTGGTGTCGGCATTGTCGGCTTTCTCGGCCGGCGGAGGTGGAATCGTGATGTCGATTCCTTGACTGGGCCGAGCGACGAAAGAGGCTTATCGAATTCTTTCGTGTTGCCGACGACCAGCACCGCCAGTTGATCGTGTGGAGATATTTTGCGGCCACACGATTCACATCCGCCGCCGTCACTTTTCCTACCTCTGAATGGAATCGGTCGAGCCAGTCGGCCGGATAGCCATAAAATTCGTAGGTCATCCGCTCGGAAAGAATTTTGTCGGGCGAGTCCAGACGAAAGATAAACGCATTGAGGATGGCGTCTTTGGCACGCTTGATTTCGTCGTCCGTTATCGGTTTCTTCGTCAGATCCTCGATGTCTTCGTCTGCCGCTTGAATCGATTCGACCGTGCTCTGACTCTTGGTGCCGATGCATATTTGCAGAATGCCGGGATGGCCGAAGTTGGTCCCGATGCCTCCGCCGACGCCATAGGCCAAGCCGCGCTTGGTGCGGATGTCGTTAAACAGGCGCGAGGAGAATCCGCCGCCGAAGGCTTCATTGAAAACGCTGATCGCGTAGTAGTCGGGATTATCGCGCGTGGTGCCGAGCGCGACCATGTGAATGTTGCTCTGGTTCACGTCTTCCTTCGAAACCAGATAATAGCCGGGCTTGGCCGGTTGGTATTTGACTTCGTTCTTGGGAAGCGTTGGCCCTTTCGGCCAGGAGTCGAAGGCGGCGCGTAGCCGGGCTTCCATGGCCGCGGAATCGAAGTCTCCGCTGATGCCGAGAATGATGTTGTTGGGATGGACGTATTTGCCGTGCCAGTCGATCAGGTCCTGGCGCGTGATGGCTGCAACGGTTGCGTATTCGGGCTGGCGTGCGTAAGGATTGTTGGGTCCATAGGCAAGTTTGACGGCCTCGCGCTGCGCAATCTCACTGACCTCGTCATTGCGCCGGGAGATGGAATCTTCTTCTCCTTTTTTGGCGATGTCGATCTTGTCTGCGCGGAACTCCGGATGCTGCAGCACGTCGACGAAGACTTTGAAGACATCGTCGAGATCGCCCTTCAGGCAGGAAAAGCTGATGCTGGTGGAGTCCGGACCACCTCCGGTTTCAACTTTGGCCGCGCGGATTTCGAGAAAGTCGTCGAGTTGATCGCCGGTTTGCGACTTGGTGCCACCGGTGCGCCAGACGTCACCGTAAATGTCGACGAGTCCGACCTTGCTCGCGGGCTCGTTGTCCGAGCCCCCGCGGATACGGGCAGAGGCATCGATCAGTGGCAACTCATGATCTTCCTGCAGGAAGATCACCATGCCATTCGAGAGTTGAATACGCTTGGGCTGCTGCGGTTTGAACGCCGGGAGCGGCGGGATTGGTACTTTCTGCCAGTCCGATGTCTGGCCTGCAACGTAGGAAGACGGGACGACGATGACTGCGCAGAAAAGCAGAGCGAAGAGGATCCGCTTCATTTTTATGTTCATTACACACCTCTTCATTGCACACCTCCCTGATCAGCCGGGCCGCTACCGCCGCCTTGTTCGCCACCCTGTCCGCCGCCACCTGCCTGAGAATTCTCAATCACTCCCACGGTGCGGTTGGTATCGGTGAAGACTTCGTTGGCCACGCGGCGAATGTCGGCCTTGCTGACCTGGTCGATTCGATCGACCGAGCGAAACAACTCGCGCCAATCGCCGTACCGGGTCTGGTAGGTCGCCAGTTGGGTAGCGAGCCCCTCATTGTCGGCGAGGCCTCGAATCAGGTTGGCTTTTGCGCGAGTTTTGATCATCTTCAGTTCGTCGTCGCTAATGTCTTCTTTTTTGAGCCGATCAATTTCCGCATGGATCGCCACGGCCATTTCGTCCGCTTTGTGTCCGGGAAGAGGCACAGCGAGGAACGCGAACAGGTGCGGATACTTCACGCCGGGATACCCGGTGATTCCTTCCGAGTAAGAGGCGATCTTCTTGTCGCGTACCAGCGCGCGATACAAACGGGAGGTTCGCCCTTCCGACATCAGATCACTGATGGCATCGAAAACTGCGTCATCTTTGCTGCGATAGTCGGGCCGATGATAGCCCTCGATGTAGATAGGTTGCGAGAGATCTTTCAGAACCACGCGACGTTCCGAGTTCTGCGGAGGCTCGGTGGTCGTGGCCTCATCAGGCTGAGGACGCGAAGGCAGGCGGCTGAAGTATTTTTCCAGGATCGGCATCGCTTCCGCGGCCTTAATATCGCCGGAGACGGCGACGACCATATTCGAGGGGATGTAGTAGGTGTCGAAGAACCGCTGCGCGTCGGTGGCCGAAAAGTGATTGAGATCTGAAATCCAGCCGATGGTGGGCCGATGATAGGGATGCGCGGTGAATGCCTCTTCGGTGAATTGTTCGAGCAGTCGTCCGAAGGGGTTGCTGTCGGTGCGCATGCGGCGCTCTTCGATGACCACGTTGCGTTCTTTGTAGAACTCTCGCAGCACGGGATGCAGAAAGCGATCCGACTCGAGATACGCCCAGAGTTCTAGCCGATTCGTCGGGAACGAGTAGTGATAGGCAGTCTCGTCGTAGTTGGTGAAGGCGTTCATGTCCTCGCCGCCGTTTTGCTCAACGATCTTTCCAAATTGATTGGGGATGACGTAGCTGTCGGCTTCTTTAGTCGCGTCTTGCCAGGCTTTCTCGAGCTCTTTTAACTTCTCGGGATTCTGTCCGACCCGCTTGTCCCGTTCGGCGATGTAGGCTGCGTAAGTCCTCTCGACTTTTTCGAGGGCAGGCTTTTCGGCGGCGTAATCCTTGGTGCCGATGGTGTCGGTTCCCTTGAAAGCCATATGCTCAAACATGTGAGCCAGGCCGGTGGCACGCATCGGATCCTGCACGGAACCGGCATCCACGAGCGTAAAGAAAGAGAAGACCGGAGCCTCGGGGCGCTCACAGATTACGATGGTGAGGCCGTTGTCCAGTTTCTTGACGGTAACACGCTTTTCGAAAGAAGCTACGTCTTGCGCCAGCGCGAACGCTGACAGAAGTAAAACGAGGACTGCAGTTTTCAGGATGCGGCGTTTCATCGAACCTCCAACAGCTGGGCGGGTCTAGCTGCAAATTCCATTCTTTGGACGGGCCAGCAGGGCAGAAGTTTGAAAGTACGTGGGCAGAAGGTAGGTTGTCAAACGGGCAAGCAACAATTTTCCCGCCGATTTAGGATCAACGCTGTATTTTGCGCCTTTGCCGGATTCGGGCAAAATAGCAAGTGGGAGCGTACGTGACAGACTCAAGCGTCGAAATCCAAGGTAGGAATCTCAAACTCTCGAACCTGGAGAAGGTTCTCTATCCCGCGACCGGGTTTACCAAGAAAGATGTAATTGATTACTACGCGCGGATTGCTCCAGCTCTTCTGCCGCACTTGAAGGACCGGGCGCTGACCCGCAAACGCTATCCCGACGGAGTGGACGGCGAGCCGTTCTTCGAAAAGAATGCGCCGATGCACAAGCCGGATTGGGTGAAGACGGCGCCGATCTGGAGTGGCGCCAGCCGCCGGACCGTCAATTACATTTTGGCAAACGATCTGGCGACGCTGATCTGGCTGGCGAATCTGGCTGCGCTGGAGTTGCATCCGTCGTTGGCTTTGGCCGCAGATATTGAATGCCCGACCATGATGGTGTTCGACCTTGATCCCGGGCCCCCTGCCAACATCGTGCAATGCTGCCAGGTGGCCGTGTGGCTGCGCGAAATTTTTGAACATCTCGGTCTTGAGAGTTTTCCGAAGACCTCCGGATCGAAGGGAATGCAGCTCTACGTTCCCCTCAACACACCTACGACTTTTGAAAAGACCAAGCTTTTCTCGCACGCGCTGGCGCAATTGCTGGAGCAGGAGCATCCCGATCTGGTTGTTTCGGATATGAAGAAGAACCTGCGTACGGGAAAGGTATTTGTGGATTGGAGCCAGAACGATGAGCACAAAACGACGATAGCTGTGTATTCGCTCCGGGCGCGAGAACATCCGACGGTTTCAACGCCGGTGAGTTGGGACGAGGTGGAAAAGACGCTGAAGAAGAAAGATGCGAGCCTGCTGGTTTTTGAGTCGTCAGATGCCGTGAAGCGGTTCGAGAAGATGGGCGATCTGTTCGAACCGGTGCTCGAATTGAAGCAGAAGTTGCCCGATTTGAAAGCCGCAGTGCCTGCGGCTAGTGAGTCTGAGCCAATCAAGATTGCGGCACAGGCTGACGGAAACGACTCGCCGCAAAAAGCATCCCGAAAGAAAGCAGGGAAGAAGACGGCGGCTTCCGGCAAGCGCAGCAAGGTATAATCCCCGTCGATTCACTCCTCTGAGTCGGGGAATCTCGCAGCCATGGCGCAAATCTTCGCAGGAACTTCTGGATGGGCCTATCCGAGTTGGAAGCCAGTTTTCTATCCGGAAAAGCTGGCGCAAAAGAACTTTCTCGGTTTCTATACGACCAGACTGAATACGGTGGAAGTGAATTTCACCTTCCGGCAATTGGTGAAAGAAACCACCATCCAGAACTGGCTCAACGATTCACCGCCGCATTTTCGCTTCGGAGTGAAGGCACACCAGGTGATCACGCACATCAAGCGCCTGAAGGGAACCGAAGATTTTCTTCCGCGCTTTCTGGCAACGATCGAACCGCTGGCCGCTGCGGGAAAACTCGGCCCGGTGTTATTTCAGCTTCCGCCCAATCTGAAGTCCGATGCAGCTTTGCTGAAAGACTTTCTTGCCCTGCTACCGCGGTCAGTACCGGCGGCGTTTGAATTTCGTCATGAATCCTGGTTCAACGATGCGACATGGGATCTGCTGAAATCCAGCAATGTGGCATTGTGCGTGGCTGAAACCGAGACCCGCACGACTCCCGACATTGTGACCGGCAGATTTGCCTACTACCGCTTCCGCAAGCCCACCTACACCGGAGAAGAGCGTCGCACGATGGTGGATCGCGCCCGGCAGCATATTGCCGAAGGCAGGGATGTGTTTGCCTACTTCAAGCATGAGGAAACGCCAGAGGGCGCGCTGTATGCGGTGGACTTGCTGCGGGAGCTCACCGGCGCGAGCGCTTGAGTGACTCCTGAATCACGGAACCGCTTCCATTACTTTTCTTAGCGTCCGATAACGCGCATACTAAATTTCTCGTGCCATCCGAAGCCAATGCCCGCCTGCTCTCAGGATTTCTCGACTACCTTCAGATCGAGAAAGGGCTGGCGCGCAATTCTGTTGCTGCATACGCAACCGATATCACGCAATTTGCCGAGTTCCTGGAAAAACGGAAACGGCAACTGTTCACTGCGCGGCGAAACGACGTTCGCGAATTCCTGCAGCAGCTTTTTTCCAATCAAGTGGACGGCCGCAGCGTAGGCAGAAAGCTCTCAGCTTTGCGGCATCTTTACCGATATTTATTACTCGATAAGAGAATCGAAGGCGATCCCACGCTGAACATTGAATCGCCACGGCAGTGGAAGGTGCTGCCAAAATCATTGGCTCGTGATGAGGTGGAGCTGACGCTGGCCGCTCCGACGAAATCGCGCGCCGCATCGCACAAAAACTCAAAAGATACTGAGGCTTTGACTGCGCGGGATCGAGCGATGCTCGAATTGCTCTACGCCGGCGCGTTGCGAGTCACTGAATTGGTCACGGCCACGCTCGAAGATCTCAAACTGGAAGCGGGGTACATGCTGGTGCGCGGCAAGGGCGACAAAGAACGAATCGTGCCATTGGGGAAGCCGGCGCAGGATGCGTTAACGGAGTACTTGAGGTCCGCGAGGCCAGTTTTGGCGGCAATGCGAGCTGCCAAGCCAGGGAAAACCGCAACGCCAGCCGTAAACTTACAAACAACAAACTTGCAAACCAGAAACATGCAAACAAGAAACTCGCCGCTGCTCTTCATCGCACGCGGAGGGAAAAAGCTCAGTCGCCAGCGCATATGGCAGATGGTGGGGACAGCGTCGGCAGCTTCGGGACGCCACGCCTCTCCGCACATGCTGCGGCACTCGTGCGCCACGCATATGGTCGAGAACGGCGCAGATCTGCGAACCGTACAAACCATCCTTGGGCATGCGGATATTTCCACCACGCAGGTGTACACGCATCTGGCGCTCGATCGGCTGCGTACCGTGTATCAGAAGCATCATCCGAGAGCGAAGGCGCGATGAGCAAAGCAAGCACAATCGTCGGCAAGGCAGTCGAGGATTTTCTTCTTCACTTGCGCGAACGCAATTCTTCGCCGCACACCATCAAAGCCTACACCGGCGATCTCGCCAACTTCTCGGCCTATGCCGGATCTCGCGGATGGAAGCAGATCGATCACATAGCAATTCGCGGCTTTCTGGCACAGCTCTATGAAAAAGGCCTGAGCAAGACATCGGTCGCGCGTTCGCTGGCTGCGGTTCGGTCTTTGTATCGCTGGTTGGCGCGGGAGGGCGTCGTCGAGCAGAATCCCGCCAAGCTCGTTGCCACTCCCAAGTTGCCGAAGAAACTGCCGCGTGTTCCCACCATCGAAGAAATGAACTTCGTGCTCGATGGCCAAATGCCCGAGACCGCCGCATTTCCCGAGCGCGACCGGCTCATGCTCGAGTTGCTCTACGGATGCGGAATCCGTAACTCCGAGTTAACCGGCATTAACCTCGACGACATCCGTTTGAGTATGGAAGCGATTCTCATCCGTGGAAAAGGGAAGAAGGAGCGCTATGTTCCGTTTGGCGAAACGGCGAAACTTGCGCTGGCGGCTTATCTTCCGCCGCGTCAGACGGTGTTGGCCGAGTCGCGAAAAAGTTCAAGTGCACTGCTGATTAATCAGCGCGGGGGACGCCTGACTACACGCAGTGTCGGCCGGATCATCAAGAAGATTGCGGTGTCGAAAGGTCTTTCACCAGATGTGCATCCTCACACTCTCCGCCATGCTTTCGGGACGCACATGCTGGAGGAGGGAGCGGATTTGCGGGCGATCCAGGAGTTGCTCGGCCATGAACGCCTGGCGACCACGCAGCGCTACACGCAGCTTTCCACCAAGCATGTGCTGCAGGTCTACGATCAGACGCATCCGCGCGCAAAGTAGATCGCTGCCAGTGGTTCAGTTTGAATCTTGAGTCCATCTCCTTTGGGATAGATGTTTGCGAAGGAGATCCCTCAGCCCGCCGGTGAAAACGCGGGCTCTCCCGATAAGGCCGCAGAGGAAGAAAACTCAAAACCGTACCAAACCGATTGGTTACCTATGTAATTTGGGGCGGGCACGCCACTCACCGAAAATATTAGAACGGGCAAGCTTGGGTCTGGAACTCGCAAGTCGTGGAGTTCTGGGAAATGAGTCCTCTACCCCCCGTGGAGGGACTGTGAGCGTAAGCGTAAGAAAGATCAATCCGGAACTCTGGCTGTTGTTGTTCCTGGTGGTGATTGCTGCGATGTTGAATTTTCTGGTCGCGTCGCAGCGAATGGCGCTGGTCTTCTACTTCCTGCCAACGCTGTATTCCGCATATCACTTCGGACGCAGGCATGCCACGCTCACCGCGGTTGCCAGCATTGTTCTGGTCGTCCTGCTGGTGTGTCTGGATCCCGCAATGTTTCGGCGGCATGTCGAAGTGGCGCTGGGCATTTGGTTCGACATCGCAGTCTGGGGTGGAGTCCTGATGGTGGCCGGATACGCCACCGGAACGCTCTACGAGAAGAATCAAAAATCGTTGCGGGAGATGGAAGAGGGCTATGACGGGATGCTGGTGATCCTGCAGAACTTTCTGGCGAACCAGAAATACAGCGAAACCCACGCCTATCGCATTTCCATGTGCGCCACCAAGATCGCGGAAGCGGCCGGCCTCGAGGCGAAAAGCCTCGAGGATATTCGCACTGCGGCGCTGCTTTTCAATATGAAAGATCTCGGAATCAGCAACGAAGTTCTCATCAAAGCAGCCCAGGTTTCGCAAGAAGACCTGCGGCAGGGAAAGAAGAGCCAGAGCAAGACTAGCTCGAAAGCGAGCGGCAGTTCGCTACGAAACGCGATTCCGATTTTTCTGACAGAGCGCCAGCTGCGGCAAGAGGGCGGCAAGATCGAGGACGCTCAGCTAGAAGTTCAGGTCCTGGCCATCGCGGAAGAGTATGAAGCGCTTACGAGCGGTCAGCGAGGGACGAAGTTATCTCCATCGCAGGCCGCGCAGGAAGTCGTCAAGCGAGCAGGGAGTCGCTATGATTCGCTCGTCGTGAATGGTTTCAGCCATGCGTTTGGAGAGTCCTCGAACGCCGCTGGCGCCTGAGGGCCTAGAGATCTGTGGATCCCACAAAGATGTGTGGACGCGTCAATGAGCGCTATCGGGATGTTTCGCCAATTGACGCGGGCCCTATTCAAGGAGCACATCACTGGGCGCGTAAATATGAACGTCCTTCTGCATGCACCTTGTCTGCATCGGGTGAAGTTTCTTGTCTGCGGGTTGTGTTGGAATAAGTGTAATCATCCACTGGGCCTCAATTCCCGCCACTAAGACCGGAACGCCTTTCTTAAGCTCCTTGTCGATTGACAAGCCGCCAGTCCTTTGACTGATCTCCCTCAGAAAGTTCTCGCCCCGGGGTCCGCCAAGTGGAGATTTTGTCACCAGAGAGAACACGGAGACACCTTCCTCCAGCGCGGCTTCTTCCGCCCTTATGTGTGTGACATGGCTCGAATTGTCCTCTCCGTCGGAGATCAGCAGAATTACGCGCCTTGGTGTAGTGGGATTTCCTGATCGGCTCAACTCCTGCTTGCACGTTTGCTCAATCGCGTCGTAGACCGCCGTTCCGCCTTCGAAAATTGTGGCCCCCAGCGCTTCCTTGGCTTGTGAGGCGGAAATTGGGTCTCGACTGACCGCAACCCTGTGGTTGAACAACACAAGGTAGCCTTGGTTCGGAGCACGCGCCAACCGCTCGAACAGCTGAAAAGCGGCTTCCTTCACAGAGTCGGCAGCAGATGCATCCGACTTGCTAGTGTCTACTAGAACCGCAAACAGGAGTGGTTCGCCTTTCGCGGAGCGTACCGCTTTCACTTGGGCAACTGTTTTATCTATACGAACGCTCAGCTCCGCCTCCTGCAGGACAGCAGGAGAGTCAGATTTGCCAAACGCAGATAGAAAAACCTGGAGTCCTGCGCTATCGGGCGCGGACTGAGGAGGGACTGCCATTAAGTGAATCTGACCCGAAAGAGCGCTGAGCAGAACTGCGGTCCCAAAAAGTAGTCGCAGACGTGATTGCACGGGGTGTTGTCTCCATCTTGGGGGGCACATTAGGCGACGCTTGGTCTCCCCTCGCGGAGATTGTAACGCTTTCGGATTTTTACCGGAGGACAGTTGTTGTTACCAGACCTTAGCGTAAATTGTTCACGGACATTGCCCCCTGGGAAGCGCTGGAGGGACTGTTCAGACCGACTTTTCGTTAGCCTTTTGTTCTTAGACCTTCCCACATTTCCACGACACGGGCTTTCAAGTCTGCAGTCAGCTTCTCGTATGCCTGCTCCGAGGCTTCTGACTCTGGCGGTGGCAGGATGGGATCTTCGAAGACCATCTTCAATGGCTTGAATCCTTGGAAAGCTCGGTTTCGCGGCCAAGCCTCATAGAATCCTTCGATCGCTACCGGGACAATCGGAACCTGCAGGTGAATGGAGAGAATCGCCGCGCCCTTCTTGAAAATCTTTGGGGTTCCATCGATGGAGCGTTCGCCCTCTGGATACAGTACGAGCGAGAGTCCATGCCGCAAACCGAAGGCTCCGGCGCGCATAGCCGGAATCAGGTTCGCATCGGGATCGACCACCACTACTTTGATCGACCGCGCCAATCGCCGCATGAAGCCTTTGCCGAAGATGTCGCTGGTGCCTACGGCGAACAAGTTGTAGAAGATTTCGGCTGGCATCAGACTGGCCAGGATGACAGGATCGAGATAGCTTTCGTGATTCGAAGAGAGGATGAATGGGCCACGCTTGGGCAATTTTTCGAGGCCACTGACTTTCAAGTCAAAGCGATCGAGCGCGATCAGTTGAAAGACGCGGGTCACGAGATACCAAAACGTGTCGTTCACCCTGCCGGGATGAGCCAGCGCCAAAACCTCAGGGTCGTCTGGATCTTCAGACAGGATAGCCTTCCACCCGGCGAATGCGTGTCTCGTTCCCGGTCCGCCCACTCCGGTTGCAGCACTCTGCAACACTGCGTCGATCAGATCGCGCACCGTGTAGATTTCCGCAAGCTGCGACTCTTGAACATCGCCTCCCAGTTCTTCTTCCAGGTGGCTGAGCACTTCGACGCGCTGCATCGAGTCGAGTCCAAGATCCAGCTCCAGATTCAAGGTGGGCCTTAAGTTTTCAGGAGCGGACCGCGACGATTCGCGAATGATCTTCAGCGCGCGCTGCACGTCCGGCTGTTCGAGCCATGCAGTTTCTTCTGGAGTGAGAGGCTTTTCGGCGGGCAGTTCGGAATCGTCCGAGACTTTGTTCGCCTGATTCGCCCGGACACGCTTCTCAACTTCGAAACGCTTGATCTTGCGGGTCGAGGTACGCGGAAGATCGTCCTGCCAGATTTCATAGCTGCTGATGCGCTTGGTAGAGGCGATCTTGGTCGACAAACTCTCAATGTCGTATCGAATGATTTCCTTGGCATTCACGATTTTGCGTTTTCGTAGTTCGTCGAAGTTGGGGACGATGACGGCATGCAGACGATCGCGATCTTCGCCGGACTTGCCTTCCAGCCCCATGACCGCCATCTCTTTGATGACTGGAGATTTCAGATAATGCGCCTCGATCTCCTCGGGATAGACGTTCTTGCCATTGCTGAGGACGATGACTTCCTTCTTGCGTCCGGTGAGAAACAGGTTGCCGTGGGAATCGAAATAGCCGAGATCGCCGGTGTAGAGCCAGCCATCGTGAAGCGCCGCGGCGGTCGCGTCAGGGCGGTTCCAGTAGCCCTTCATGACCATGGGTCCGCGCACAGCGAGTTCGCCCACGGCCGGGCCATCTTCCTGGGGCTGTGGATCGACGATTTTTCCTTCGACGCCCTTCATCGCCTTGCCGCAGGATCCGATGACGATATCGTTGGGCGAATTGACGTAAATGGCGGCGGCCGTCTCAGTGAGGCCCAGGGCCTGCATCACATCGATACCAAGATCGTGGAAGTCTTTCTGGATCGCAGGATCGAATCGCGATCCACCGGTGGCGAGGTAGCGCATCTTCGGTCCCAGGGTTGTATGAATCTTTTTGAAGAGAATCGGGCCGGCGTTCACGCCCACTTTGCGCAGCGCACGATTCAACGCAACCATGGCGCCAAAGATTTTCTGCGTGACCGGGCCGCGTTTTTTGATTTCCTCAAAGATCCGCTCGTGAATTAAATAGAAAAATTGCGGGACCACGGCGAATGCCGTGATATTTCGCTCGTTCAAGGCCTTGAGCAATTCGCTCGTGTTCAGGGTTTCGAGGTACACGACACGAGAACCCTTGACCAGCGGCAGGAGAAGATTCGCCATCAGGGCCAACACGTGAAAAAGTGGGAGCACGCCGAGCAGAGCGTCGTTCGGCCCAATGTCTACCCAGTTGAAGACCGCATCAACCTCGCCGAGGAAATTTCCGTGCGTCAGCATCACGCCCTTGGGATCTGCAGTAGTTCCGGAGGTGTAGAGCAAGGAGGCGAGATCGTCTGTCTTGGAGGTGACCGCTTTGAAATTGCCGGGGCCAGCTTCGAAGATCGCAGGCAAATTCGCGAGCCATGCCTGCTTGGCGGACTGTCCCGCTGCGCGATCGGGATCCATCAGGATCATTCCGATCTTAATTTCGTTCGCGGCAGGGCTAACCGTAGCAACATGTTTCGCGTCGCAGAAGATCGCCGACGTGCCGCTGTCTTTGAGAAGCTTGCTGACCTGATCGGTATGGAGGGCGGTGTCCAGCGGCACGACGACGCAGCCGGACGCGATGATGCCGAGATACGCCGCAACCCATCGAGGATGGTTATCGGCTAAAAGGGCGAGCCGGGATCCGGGCGCAAAGTTATTTTCGGTGATCCATCGGCCAATGGATTCGGCCCAGTGATGGAGTTCGCCGTAGGTGCAGCTTTCGAGGTGATCGATGGCGCTGCAGTTCGAGTGCGACGTTGTTAGGCCAGCGTTCTGCGCATTCGACAAAGCGGTCATAGAAAGTCGACATGGGTCGTGGGGAATATTACAGGAAAAGGGCAGGAAGACGCAGTGATGTCGGACGTCTAATATCGAATCGCCTCGGATGGGGCGTCATCCCGAAGGCCCGCGCTCCTACCAGCGGGCCGAGGGATCTCGCGTGCATCACTAACGGATTCCGCGCGAGATCCTTCGCTCCGCCTGAAAAGCGGCTCCGCTCAGGATGACGCCATCCGTTAGCTGATTCCACGAACAGACGAACTAGAGGATCACAGCCGCTCTACCGGACTGCTTAGGGTTACTCTTGATGGAAGCAAGCTCTTCTCCGCAGAATCCCTGTTTCGCACAAAGCTCTTCTTCTAGCATTTTTCGGAAATGCGACTACCGAGCACTGCACCGTTGAAGACGATCTGATAGGTGTCCTCTTCGTTCTTGGTAACTTCGAGAACGACTCGATGTGTGGATTGGCGCGCCGAATCTTTCCGAGTTTGGCTCATCAGCTATCCTCTAGGGTTTCTTGGGATCTTTTGGTTTCTCGGCTTCGGCGATTGCCTTGCGGAACTCCTCGACCGCTTTTACGTCTGGCGCATTCAGGCAATTCTTGACTTCGTACCGCCAGAGAGCCGGCGAATCCTGCGAACCTCCGCCACCCCAGGTTCGTCCCTGATACACCAGGAACGAGTCCGTCCTTGGGCCGACTTCGTTGCTCACATGTGGACCCTGATTCTGCGGATACTGCGGGTCCATGCTGGGATCGTTCATGGGCGGCTGTCCACGTTGCCCGCCAACACGAATCGTGCTATCGGTAGACTGTCCGACGCCAGGTCGTTGGTCGATTGGACCACCTTTCATGGTGGGGCGCGACATTCGGTCATCCCCGGTGTGGATCATGATCACCAGGTCTGATTCCTCGCCGTCCATCACAACCCGGTAGCGGCCCCACTCGGTCAGCGCCTTCTCGACGTTGTCGCGGGCTGTTGCATTGGCGGCCGGTTGACCCAGCGGTTCTCCGACGTAGGGATCGATGACAACGTGCACGGTTTGCGCCCGCAAAATCAGATCTGAGATTTGGCTCTTTTTCTTGTCCTTTGCGGTGGCAGGGATGGTCAGCAGAAGCGCTGCAAGAATCAGTGGGTAGAGGCGTCGGGTCATAGGGGCCTCCGGCAAGTTCCTCGCTATTATACTGAGGTGGCGGCCCGCATTCCTGAGAGCCTGCTGCTGCATCTAATATGCTAGGCTTCTAGAGATAGTATCTGGGCGTACTCTGCCCTCTGAAGGACTTCCAGTTTGATTAACCAGTTGCTAGGCAAGGTTTTTGGGACGAAGAACGAGCGTGTCATCAAGGCGCTGATGCCGAACGTCCAGGCAATTAACGCCCTCGAGCCGCAGATCGAGAAGCTCTCTGACGCAGAACTGCGTGCCAAGACCGACGAATTCCGGAAGCGCATTCAGGAACGGCTGAGCCGCCTCACAAAGAGCGCCGTGGCGGCGCCAGCGGAAGCTGAGGGCGAGGAAGAATCCGACTTCGACCAGCAGAAGCGCTTCGAAAAAGAAGAGTACGACGCTATTCAGGAAGTTCTTTACCAGATTCTGCCCGAGGCCTTCGCTGTGGTTCGCGAGGCCGGACGCCGGGTGCTGAACATGCGGCACTTCGATGTGCAGCTCATCGGTGGCATGGTGCTGCACGATGGCAAGATCTCGGAAATGAAGACCGGCGAAGGCAAAACGCTGGTGGCCACCCTTCCGGTCTATCTCAATGCGCTCAGCGGACGTGGCGTACACGTGGTCACGGTGAACGATTACCTGGCTAAACGCGACTCCGAGTGGATGGGCAAGCTATATCGCTTTCTCGGCCTGAGCGTTGGCGTCATTGTTCACGATCTGGATGATGAGGAGCGCCGCGCGGCCTACGCAGCCGATGTTACGTACGGGACCAACAACGAGTACGGTTTCGACTACCTGCGCGACAACATGAAATTCGATATCAAGGATTGCGTGCAGCGTGGGCACAACTTTGCGATCGTTGATGAAGTCGACTCCATTTTGATCGACGAGGCTCGTACGCCGCTGATTATTTCTGGGGCGAGTGAAGAGTC
Source organism: Terriglobia bacterium (assembly GCA_963823085.1). Lineage (GTDB taxonomy): Bacteria > Acidobacteriota > Terriglobia > Terriglobales > Acidobacteriaceae > Sulfotelmatobacter. Next base: position 244,740 of record CAWGKF010000020.1, read on the forward strand.
GACCGATAAGTATTACAAGGTCAACCGCATCATCCCGAAGCTGGAGAAGGGCGAGACGATCGAGGGACCTCCTGGCGAAGCGCCAACCTACACCGGAGACTTCGTTATCGATGAAAAGCATCGAAATATCACGGTCAGCGACGAAGGTTGGGAAAAAGTCGAGCAGCTTCTCGGAATTGGAAATATCGCCGATCCGGAGAACTGGCCTCTCAAGCACCACGTTGAAACTGCGATCAAAGCGCACGCCCTTTATCGCAAGGACGTGGAATACGTCGTGAAGGATGGCGAGGTCATCATCGTCGACGAATTTACTGGACGAATGATGCCCGGGCGCCGCTGGTCCGACGGTCTGCACCAGGCGATTGAAGCCAAAGAGAACGTCAAGATCGAACGCGAGAACCAGACGCTCGCGACCATCACCTTCCAAAACTACTTCCGCATGTTCAAAAAGCTTGCCGGCATGACCGGTACGGCGGAAACGGAAGCTGAAGAATTTGAGAAGATTTACAAGCTCGAAGTGGTCGTGATTCCTACCAATAGGGAAATGCGGCGTGTCGAGAATCCGGACATTGTTTACCGCACCGAGAAAGAAAAATACTTCGCCGCTGCGGATGAAATCCAGAAGTTAGCCGAGAAGGGCCAACCGGTGCTGGTCGGCACCACGTCGGTTGAGAAATCAGAGCGGCTGTCGGACCTGTTAAAGAAGAAGGGTCTCAAGCACGTCGTATTGAATGCCAAGTTCCACGAGCGCGAAGCAGAAATCGTGGCGCAAGCCGGACGCAAGGGCATGGTCACGATCGCTACGAATATGGCCGGCCGCGGTACGGACATTCTGCTCGGCGGCAATCCTGAATTCATGGCCAAGCAGGAGATGGTCAAGAAGGGAATTGCGCAGCAGTTGCGCGTGGCGCAAGGGCAAGATCGAGGGCCCGCAGGAAGATGGGGAGACCTCAATCTTCTATTACAACGGAAACGAATACATCGTTCCGACCGACAAGTGGACTGAAGCCTTTCACCGCTACAAAATACAGACGGACAAGGAACATGATGAGGTAATCGGCGTTGGCGGCTTGCATATTTTAGGTACGGAACGCCACGAGTCGCGGCGAATTGATAACCAGCTTCGTGGACGCGCCGGACGCCAAGGCGATCCCGGTTCCTCGCGTTTCTATTTGGCTCTCGAAGATGACCTGATGCGCATCTTCGCCAAGGAATGGGTCTCGAACCTGCTGCAGCGCTTGGGCATGGAAGAAGGCGTTCCTATCGAATCGAAGATGATTACGCGGCGTATCGAGACCGCGCAGAAGACTGTGGAAGCCCAGCACTTCGAATCGCGCAAACACCTGCTCGAATATGACGACGTAATGAACAAGCAGCGTGAGGCGGTTTACGGTTTGCGCCGCCGCTTGCTCGAAGGCACGGATCAGAAGGACCTGATCCTCGAGGACTACGTTTCGGCGATTCTTGCCGAGCAACTCGAGGAGTACTGCCCGCCCAAAGCGCACGCCGACGACTGGAATATCAAGGGACTGAAGGATGCCATCTTTACCCGCTTCGGTGTCGACTTTATCGCCGAAGGAGTAAAGACTGAGACGCTGAATCGCGGTGAGCTCGGCGATGCGATCTTCGCGAAACTGAAAGAGCGGTACGATGCAAAAGAGAACCTCATCGGGCCGGCCGCCATGCGCCATCACGAGCGCATGATCATGTTGAGCGTGATCGACCAGCAGTGGAAAGATCATCTGCTCAGCATGGATCACCTGAAAGAGGGCATCGGGCTGCGCGGCTATGGCCAGCACGATCCTCTGGTTGAGTACAAGAAAGAATCCTTCGACATGTTCGAAGCGATGATGCAGCGCTTCCAGGAAGATACCGTCCGGTATCTCTACCTGATGCAGATCCTGGAACGTCCTCCGGATATGGGAGCGGGCGGACAGCCTCCCGGCAGCTCAAGCGGGCAAGGTCCGGACAGCGGCGTTCCCGCGCAGCATGGCGGAGATGGCAACGGTCGTCGTCCTCCGCGAATGGTTTCGACCTCAGCCGACGAACTGGAAGAGGCCTTCATGCGCCGCAAACGACGCGAACTGGAACAGGCTCGTATGGCGGGCGGCGGCGAAACGCCGCAAGTCCAGCAGGTCGTGCGCGGCCAGGAAAAAGTCGGCCGCAATGACCCATGCCCCTGCGGATCGGGCAAGAAGTACAAGAAGTGCCACGGGGCGTAAAGTAGATCGCGAAGGTGATCGCCCGCACTACACTCTTCCACCGAGTCAAAATGTATCCTGCTGCCGGTTCTGACCTGAGAAAATTGCGTTAAACTGCGGAGAGCTTGCAGCAGGACTCGGAACACACCGTGCGAGACAAGGCCAATAGGTTACAGGAGAACGGAGCATCCCCGGAAGCGAAGGATCTGGTCGTGTTCGATATCGTGCGTGAGTCTGAATGCGCCGAGTGCCGAAAGGCACTATTGGCTCACGACTTTCTGTTCATGGAAGATGGGCGTCCGCTGTGCCTCACCTGTGCCGACCTCGACCACTTAGCTTATCTACCCAGAGGCGACACTGCTCTAACTCGCCGCGCCCGGAAACACAGTTCGCTTTCAGCGGTCGTAGTTCGTTTCAGCAGGACGCGCAAGCGTTATGAACGCCAGGGTGTACTGGTCGAGCAAGCTGCCCTGGATCGCGCCGACGAAGAATGCCATGCCGATGCCGCTGAGCGATTGGCTAACCGCGAGAAGGCCGCGGAGCGTGTGATTGAACAGGATCGCAATCTCGCGGCTCAGATGACGGAATCCATTCTTGCACTGTATCCCAGTTGTCCTCCAGCGGAGGCACAGGCGATTGCAGCCCACACTTCACGCCGGGGCAGTGGCCGCGTCGGACGCACAGCCGCGGGACGGGCACTTGACGCGGAGGCGCTTAGCGCCGCGGTTATAGCAGCAATCCGTCATCGACATACGCGATACGACCAGTTACTCATGCATGGCTACAGCCGCAGAGACGCACGCGATGCCGTGCGCGACGCGATCAATCGTGTTCTCGAACACTGGCGTTCCGCGTGATGAATTAACCTGCCGCAGCTTTCCAGATCGGCCCTTTCAGTGAAGGGATGTACATGTCGCCTTGTCCACAACGGTGACAGCGTAGGCCGTCGTAAGGTCCCTCGTCCGGCTTTCGCCGGACTCAGGATGACAAGACATAAAACCAATTAGCTCTTCACCGCTTTGAACGTCATCTCTGTGGCAGGGCCGTTGTGCTCCTGCTTCCATTCCGCAAAGAGCGTCGCGTAATTTTTCGTGATGTAATCTTCGTGCGCTACGCCGAGTTTCTTCGCAGTCGCGTCGATCCATCGCGGCGGGCCCTCGATCTCGCAAAAATCTCCGATGGGAGTGTGATCGACCACGACCTGGCCTTTGCCGTCGGTCCACTCCGCGCGGAATTTCTCATAGCGGAACGACGGCGAATACCCTAAAGCTCGCAGAATCGCATCCATTTTTTTGCCATCTTCCACGCGCGTCTCCAGTTCCTGACGGCTACTGTGCCGCCCGACTTTGCCTCCGCTCTTATGAGTCAGTTTCCAGGATTCGCCATACTCTCGCAGTCGCAGCAACTCCCTGCGATTCCGTAGTACCTGGCCGGGAAGGTCATAGAGTGTGTTCATCTCGTGGGTTCGTGGAGTTTTCAGATGAAATCCGGCAGCACGAAGTTTGCGCGTGAGGCTGCGTAAATTATCGACGCGAAACTTGATTTCAATTTCCCGCGGCATCAGAGCAGTGTATTACGGCCGCGAGTTTTCCGTTGATGGACGTAAGGGCGCCGCCATCGCTTTGCGAGCCATGGCGTCCCAGTCCACCTGCTCGATCGGGCCAACAATGAACATCCACGATAGAGCGCCGATCCACGCGACCCCAGCGGTAATAAAGAATGGCCAATAGAACCGCCCGGTACGGTCAAGGAGATATCCAGTAAGTAACGGCGCAACTGCCCCGCCGAGATTACCGATGAAGTTTTGCATGCCGGTCCAGCGGCCTACCATCTCCGGGCCTGCTAAAGTCTGCGGGATTGCCCAGGTGGCGCAAGCACTGATGCCCAACAAGAATCCTGTCAGCGCCAGCGCCCAGACAAGGAGTGGGTCTGGAGCGAGCGCGAGTAAAGCCACTGAGATACCGAACGCCGTACATCCAAATGTCATCGTGCCCTTGCGTACGACCGTCGGTGAAGATCCCGCCTGGATCCACCGGTCCGACAGTTTGCCGGAGATAGTGACTCCTATCGCATACATCAGGAAAAGCAAGCCCCCATCTCGGGCCATGCCATTCATTGAGAGATGGCGTCCGCGCACAAGGTAGAAGGGCAGCCACGTCACCAGAAAATATAGATAATAGTTTACCGATGCCTGCCCCAGGCACGTTCCCCAAACCGATCGTTGCCGCAGAATGTGAGGGTACCCGACAGCTGCAGGAGCTGCCAGGCGCGGCCGCCTCACGCGACGCGGCATCCACGCCAACCAAGGCACAAGCCAGAGCAAGCCGAGCATCCCGAGGGCCAGAAAAAATGGACGCCATCCAAAGCGTCCGACTACGCGGCCTCCGACCAGCATGCCGATTGCCGGACCCAGTGCCAGGCCCGCAAGAAGAAGGGCATTGGCAAACCCCCGGTCCCGTTCTTTGAAGTGTCCGCAAAGGATTTTGCTATAGGAAGGGAACGCGACCGACTCTCCGATGCCCAGGACCACCCGGATTCCAAGTAGGGCCGCAAATCCGTGCAGTAGACCCGTGGTTCCGGTTGCCGCCGTCCAGAGAAGGAATCCAGCCGAGAACACCCACTTCACGTCGAAGCGATCAACCAGCCAGCCTGCGGGAATCTGCATGAGGGCGTAGGTCCAGAAAAATGCCGAGAGCAGAGTGCCCAGCTGAGTGTTGGAGATGTGAAGTTCGATTTGTATCAGTGGTGCCGCGATCGAGAGATTGCTGCGGTCGATGTAATTGATCAGGACAGAAAGGCTGAGAAGAAAGAGGACGCGATTCATGCCCGGCGCGGGAGCTTCATGCGCGCGCGTCGCAGCATCGGATGGAGCCTTGCGGATTTCCTCGCGGCTCCCGGGAATGGCACCCATGGCAAAACCGCCCAATTGTACTCTCCTGCTATCATCACGAACACAAATTTAGAGAGGCACTGGTATGAGGAATCTCTACGAAAAAGAAGGGATGGACGAAGTTTGTGGCCGCATCGACAAGCTGCAGCCTACGACGCAGCGGCATTGGGGGAAGATGGATGTGGCCCAGATGATGGCACACTGTTCTGCGGCTCTGGACATGGCGTCAGGAAAGGTAAACATCCCACGAGCGTTTATTGGCAGGATTCTGGGTCCGTTCGTCCGGTCGATCTACAGCAGCGAAAAGCCATTTTCCAAAAGCAACCCGACCTCAAAGGAGTTGGTGATTTCGGATCAGCGGGATTTCGCGCGCGAACAGGAGCAGCTGAAATTAAAAGTGCGGCAGTTTTACGAGGGCGGGGAAGCGAAGTGCACGCGATATCCTCATCCTTTTTTTGGTGCGCTGACTCCTTATGAATGGGGCCGCGGGATGTACAAGCACCTCGATCATCATTTGCGGCAATTCGGGGCGTAAGCTTCGCAGGCTAGCTGAACGTCGGCAGCTTGACCAGATCGTCTTTTGGCACACCTTCCAGATGTCCCCCGGCTTTACGCCAGGCCGCGAGTCCGCCGACGATTACGAACGTGTTGAATCCTTTTTCTCGCAGTAGATGCGCCACCCGGGCGCTCGTGGCTTCGCGTGCTCAAGTACAGTACAGATAAATGTCCTTGTCCTTGGGGAGGTTCTTGATTTCTTCTTCAAGATTGTTGGGCTCGATGCGGATGGAGCCGAAAATCCGTTCAGCGCCCATGTCGTAATAGCCATGGCTGCGAACGTCGACGATCTGCATGCGATCGGCTTCTCCGGCTGCGATGCGCGCCGCAATCTCTTCCACGTTTACGCGAGGCACGACGTCGTAGACGCGATATTTACGGAATTGCAGAATACGGTAGCCGGCATAGACGGCGATGGCGATGATGATCAGAATTTCCATCACCCGACCTGCTGCGTGGATGCTCCTGAGCGTAGCTGCCAGAAAGTCGCGGCTCAGATAGCCGATTGCAAGGTACGTGACTGTGTACAAGAATGCCCCGGCTATATCGAGACGGAGGAACTGGCCGAACGGCATTTTCATGCTTCCGGCGAGAGGCGCGGCCATGGTGTTCACGCCGGGAATGAACTTGGCGATGACCAGGGTGACCTTTCCTCGCTTATAAAAAGACTCCGCCGAACGCAGCATGCAGGTCTCCGGGTTCATGGATAGCCGGCAAAGAAATCCGAGCAAGGCCCACCCGGTATAGCGTCCGAGCCAGAACTGCCAGGTGTCTCCTGCAATCAACGCGAGCATGGCGGCAATGAACACTCCGTACCCCGAAAGCGTGTGAGAAGCAATGCCGGCCCCGGCGGCGACCAGGGCGATGGAGGCAGGAAAAGGAAAGCCCACCGACTCGGCTATGAGGATGCCGAATATCAGGGCATAGCCATGGCGCGCCGTCGCTAGAACCAGGTCATTCATAGCCGTTTGAGGGACTTGGATTCGCCCCGAGAAGGTGAGGGTTCAGTATAAATAAAACCGGGCGGATCCGATGGACCCGCCCGGCCTCTTCGAGGAGCGAGTCTCTCAGGAGGACTTCCTCGACAGGGTGAGCAAGACAGCGGCTTGCACTCGAAGTCCTTCCGGCCCTGTCCGGGCCGGCGCGTCGAAAAAGCTAGGCGCCTTTCGTCTAAGCTTCGACTGAAGCCGCTGTCTCTTCGTTGATGGCTCGTCAAAAATGCGGAGAGGACCCCGACGACCTGCCTTTCCCAGGTGCCAAGGGGAGAAGTGAGGTCACTCTTGCTGTGCCCCACCCGCATGCCAGTGCGTCTCGTTAGCCTTCCGCTCCTACAGACGCTCCCATCAACTGGGTGCATTCTGGTCCCGCGAGTCTGAGATTTCAGTGGCAGCCGTCACCCATCGAAGTGACGGCAATCAAGATGAGAAATTTTGGAATTTTGTGTTTCGGATCACAAGGGGCCAGGGACTAGGGGCCAGTGGATTGGGAGCGGTAAATCCTGACCCCTGGACCCTGCCCTCTGGTCCCTGCTCTTCACTTTTCTCTGGCGACTACGAATTCCGGAGCCCAGAGCAGGGCCCGTTTGATTTCGGAGTCAGGGAAGAAGCAGATCGATTTGCAGGCGGATTCCGCGTACTGCGCGGCGCGGGCAGTGGCTGCATCGAGCGACCCGTAGCGCTGCAGAATCGCAAGAATATCGGCATGCGTTACGCCGTTGAAGGCCCGGTCTTGCAGGATCGTTTCGATCTTGCCGCGCTCTTCTGGTGTGCAGCGCTCCAGAGCGTGGATCACCGCCATGGTTACTTTTCCCTCGCGCAGATCGCTGGCCACCGGTTTGCCCAGTATGTCTTCCGACGCGGTCAGGTCCAGAACGTCGTCCACAATCTGAAATGCCATGCCGAGATCGTGGCCGTACTTGCCGAGAGCGGCTTCCTGGTCCGGCGTTGCGCCTGCAAGAATCGCTCCCAGCCGCATGCAAACCGAAAACAGACATGCCGTCTTGCGGAAGATCAGGTCGAAGTACTCGTCGAGCGAGATGAGCTTTCCGAGCTTCTCCATCTGCAGGAGTTCGCCCTCAACCATCTGTTGTGTGAGCTCGATCAGCGTGTCGAGAATGCGGAAATTGCGCTCCTCCAGGGCGATCTTGAAGGCCTGCATGTAGAGCCAGTCGCCCGCGAGCACGCACTTGGAATTTCCCCACTGGGTATTGGCGGCAGGACGGCCGCGGCGAGTTTTGGCTTCATCAATGATGTCATCGTGCACGAGCGTCGCCGTATGGATGATCTCGACTACCGCGCCGAGCCGAACCGCTCCACGCCCTTCGTAGTTCAGCAACTTCGCGGACAGAAGCAGCAGCGCCGGGCGAATCCGCTTACCCCCGCCGCCGCGAAGATATTCGCCGATCTCCGTGATGGCGCGAACCCCGGAGACGGTGTCCTGGCCGAACTCGTCCTCGAGCGCGAGGAGATCATCCCGCAGCAGGTCGAATACTTCTTTTCCGTTGATGGTGGCTGGCGCGCTCAAGTTTTCTTAGAACCTATTCACCGCCGAGTACGCAGAGATCGCCGAGAAATGCAAGACAAGAGAGCAATGATTTCCTTTGCGTTCTCGGCGTACTCTGCGGTAAAGGCCATTTCTTCTAGTTCGTACGATAGTTCACAAACTGCAAATCAATCCCGAAGTCATGACTCTTCAACATCTGGATCACTTCCTGGAGCGTGTCGCGGTCTTTGCCGCTGATCCGCACCAGATCGCCCTGAATGGATGCCTGCGCTTTCTTCTTCGAGTCCTTGATCAATTTCACGATCTCCCGCGCCTTCTCGATGGCGATCCCTTGCTGCATGGTGGCCCGCCGCTTCACTGTTCCTCCGGCGGCGGGTTCAACCGCCCCATAAGTGAAAGCTTTCAGCGAAACTCCTCGTTTTACTAACTTCTGCTGCAGGATGTCATTGACCGCCTTCAGCTTATAGTCGTCGACCGAGTGCAGTACGATGGCGTCTTTTTCCAGTTCGATGTTGGATTTCGAATCCTTGAGGTCGAAGCGCGTGTGGATCTCCTTCAATGCCTGCTGGATGGCATTCGAAACCTCCTGCATCTCGACCTTGCTCACGACGTCGAAACTGTTATCGGGCATACATTTCTAATCTTTCTGAAAGAAAGGAATCTTAACCAGAGGTTAACAGAACCCCGCTTTTAGCGGGAGGGAACTTTCCTTTCGGAGATTTCAGCAGTTTTGAAAAAATTGTAAAAATTACGGGATGTGCGCTCCCCTACCTCTTCCGTCGAAAGCCCCCGTAGTTCGCCGATTTTGTGCGCAGTCTCTTTCACGAACGCCGGTTCGTTGCGCTTACCGCGATGGGGAACTGGCGCAAGATACGGGGAATCGGTTTCGATCAACAGCCGATCCAGCGGGACTTCGAGCGCCGCATCACGAATCTGTTGCGCTTTGGGGAACGTCACGTTGCCGGCGAACGAGATCATGAATCCCATATCGAGAGCACGCTTGGCCTGAGACCACGTTCCCGTAAAGCAATGAAGAATGCCGCCAATGCCTTTCGGCGCCCACTGCTCTTGCATGAGCCGAAGGCAGTCTTCCCACGCGTTGTCGCTATTGTCAGAAGGCCGGCAGTGAATCACGATGGGCAGCTTGGCCGCTGCCGCGAGTTCCATCTGCCGGGTAAAGGCCTGCTGTTGCGTGTCCCGCGGCGAGTGATCGTAGTAGTAGTCGAGTCCAATCTCTCCCCAGGCGATGACCTTGGGATGCTTCGCCAGTCGCTCCATCTCTGAGTACGCATGGTCCGAAGCGAGGCGCGCTTCATGCGGATGAATGCCGATCGTCGCATACATGAAGGGATGCTGCTCGGCCAACTTAATCCCGGCCTCCAGGTCGGGAGGACCGTCGCCATTGCCGATCGCGACCATGGTCGTGACTCCGGCCTCGCGGGCACGAGCGATGACCTGCTCGCGGTCGGAGTCAAACTGCTTGCCATCGAGATGTGCGTGCGAATCGACGAACATGGAAATCGGGCTTCCGGCTTCCGGCTTCGGGCTTCAGCCGAGACGCTTTCCGCTTTAATCTTCCGTTCTTGATTTGCTGATTGAAGCTAAAGCCCGTAGCCTGACGCCCGAAGCCCGAGGCCCGTTATTTTAACCTTGCCCCTACCGGCACATCCTCCAAAAAGCTCGCCAGAACCGGCTTTCCACCTTCTAGCGACGCGGCCACGATCATTCCGTTGGATTCCAGGCCACGCATCTTCCGCGGAGCCAGGTTGGCGACGATCACGACCTTGCGTCCGACTAATGTTTCCGGGGCGTAGGCTTCAGCGATTCCGGCGAGCACTTGACGCACCTCCGTGCCGATATCAATTTCCAGCCGCAGCAGTTTGTCGGACTTCGGAACGCGCTCGGCTACTTTCACCTGTCCCACGCGCAGTTCGACCTTGGAGAAATCGTCGATCGTGATTTTTCCCGAACCATCGGTGCTCGCAGTTGCGGCTGCCGGCGTAGCTTCGGTTTTTGCGGAGCCACCGTTCGTTTTCGCCGCCGGATCTTCCACAGCGGCCGGCCTTTGTTGCTCTTCCATCTGCTGCATCCTTTCAATTGCGTTCTTGTCCGCGCGCGGAAACACAGGTTTGACTTCACCCAACTTTGTTCCGAGCGGCAACTGACCCCAGGCCAGGGTGTTCAAATCGATTTTCTTGATGTCACCCAGCCCCATCTGCTCCCAGATTTTCGCCGTCGCATCTGGAATTACGGGATGTGCCAATGCGGTCGCAATTCGCAGAGCCTCGGCAGAGGTATACAGAACCGTAGCCAGACGGGCCCGGCTCTCGTCGTCCTGCTTTTCACCGAGAGACCAGGGCTCGTTCTCGACAATATATTTGTCAACCGTCGCGACCAGGCCCCACGCAGTTTCAAGGGCGCGTGAGAACTGGAACTGGTCAAACAGCGCACCAAACTCGCGAATGGCTCTTCCGGCTGTTTCTGCTACGGCATCATCAGCAGACGTCTTCGCTGCTGCGTGCGATGGATACGGCACTTCTCCCTTGAAATACCGATTAATCATGGTTAACGTGCGGCTGGCCAAATTGCCAATCCCGTTTGCCAGGTCGGAGTTGTAGCGCTGCACCAGTGCATCGAACGAGAACGATCCATCCTGCCCAAATACAACTTCGCGCAACAAGAAGTAGCGCAGGGCGTCCGCTCCGAGCACGTCAAGAATCGTCTCCGTGCGCACGATATTTCCGCGCGACTTCGACATTTTGCTCTCTTCAAACAGCAGCCATCCATGCGCGACGATTGCTTTCGGCAACGGCAATCCTGCTGCCAGCAAGAACGCCGGCCAGTACACGCAGTGAAACCGGACGATCTCCTTGCCGATCATGTGGACGTCGGCGGGCCAGTATTTCTTGAAGGCTTCCTGGGCGCCCGCGTGTTTCGACCCGTAACCGATCGCAGTGATGTAATTGGCGAGCGCGTCGAACCAGACGTAAATGACGTGCTTGGGATCGTCCGGTACCGGAACGCCCCATGAGAATGTCGACCGGCTGATCGACTGATCGCGCAAGCCTGACTTCACGAACGAAATCACTTCATTGCGGCGCGTCTCAGGACGAATGAAATCGCGATTGGCATACAGTTCGAGTAGTCTGTCCTGAAATGCGGAGAGTTTGAAGAAGTAGTTTTCCTCGTGGACCGTTTCCGTGATGCGCCCGCACAGGGGGCAAAGATCACCCGGTTGCGCGCCATCGACATAGAGTTCGTCAGAAACGCAGTATTGTCCCGTGTAGGTTCCCTTGTAGATGTATCCGTTGTCGCGAATGCGGCGAAACAATTCCTGCAGGCGTTTCGTGTGGCGCTCTTCGGTGGTGCGGATGAAATCATCGTTGGAGATCCCCATGCGCTTCCACAGGGCGCGAAACTCACCCGAGATTTCGTCTGCATACTGCTGCGGAGACTTCCCGGCTGCCTCCGCCGCGCGCTCAATCTTCTGCCCGTGCTCGTCGGTGCCTGTCAGAAAGAATGTGTCATCGCCGAGCATGCGATGGCGCCGCGCGATCGTATCGCAGGCAATGGTCGTGTACGCGTGGCCGATGTGCGGCCGCGCATTGACGTAGTAAATCGGAGTCGTGATGTAAAACTTCCTGGCCATAATCTTTGTGAACCACGAGGTCACGAAGAAGGTCCGGCTTCGTGTTCTTGGTGGTTAATGCTTTTCTCTGATCCTGCCGACGTATGCGCGCGAAGCTTCCTGCATCACGGTTTTCAAAGGCACATGATGCTCGGTTGCGATGCGCCTGCAGTCTTCATACTCGGGCGCATAGTTCGTGACAGTGCCGTTCATGCTCGCGATTTTTATGCGAACCTCGCCCCATTCGGTGCGCACACTCTCCCAGCGCCGGGCCAGCGTCTGCCGGCTCTCGTCGCGCCTACGAACACCGAGAGTCGTGGTCTCGCTGAAGATAAGCTGCGTCAGTGTGTCGGCGTGCTCGGATTTGCAAAGAACGGTCAGCAGCGTCCCGGGACGGTTCTTCTTCATTTGTACCGGCATGCCGAAAACGTCGAGCGCGCCTTCCTCCAGCAAACGGTCCATCACGTATCCAAAGACTTGGGGATTCAGGTCGTCAAGGTTGGCTTCCAGAACGCTGATCGTTTCCGAATTCGTTTTCGCGGCAAGCTTCGCGACTGCTTCGCCGATGACGATCCGCACAACATTTGGATGTCCGGCAAAGTCTCTTGAGCCCGCTCCGTACGCAGACTTTTCGATCTTCATCTCCGGAAAGGCGCTAAACCGCCGGACGAGTGTCTTTACGATCGCCGCTCCGGTCGGCGTTACCAATTCCGCCTGCACTCCCGACGAATAGACCGGCGCATCCTTCAGCAATTCCACCGTTGCGGGCGCCGGAACAGGGAATGTGCCGTGCGCGCATTGGACCGTGCCCCCGCCAACGTTCAGGGAAGAGCAGACAATCTCATCCACACCAAGTGCCTCGGCTCCCACTGCAGCACACACAATATCGACAATCGCGTCGACCGCGCCGACTTCATGGAAATGAATATTCTCCACAGGAACGTTGTGAATCTTCGCTTCAGCGGCTCCTAGAGCTTCGAAGATCGATATCGCTGTCTTTTTCGCTGACTCCGAAATCCCCGCAGCGGAAATGATCTTCCGAATCTCTGTCAGCCCGCGATGGGAATGTTCATGCTCATGCTCATGTTTGCCTGGCGCGGGAGCACCTGCCCGCGAGTCTTCGCCATGTGAATGATGATCATGATGACTGTGCTCATGCTCGTGACGCGAGTGTTCGGGAGGGCGTGAATGGTCGTGGTCGTGGTGAGCGTCAGCGGGCGAGAGCGCCCGCTCCACATTCTCACCATCCTGCTTCGCCCAATACTCTTCGCGCGGCATATCTTTCTCGCCGTCTATCCAAACATCGACCTTCGTCGCCGATATCCCGCTGCGCAGGACTCGCGAGACTTCCAGCTTTGCGCCTACGCCCAGTGCGGCAACAGTTTCCTGAAGAAGTTGGGGAGCAACTCCGGCATCGACGAGAGCTCCCAAAAACATGTCGCCGCTGATGCCGGAGAAGCATTCGAGATAGGCAATGCGCATAAAAAAGACCGAGTTTTCATCATAGGGAAGCTGTCCAAGCGCGTCAAACGCCCGCCCGCCGCCGACTCTGTTAAAATCTCTGTTTCTTCAATGATTTAGAGGACTTCCTTGTATCGATACCTGGAGCATCGTCTTACCCGGCGGGTGCTGGAGTGTCTCGGAAAACGTCATCCTGGCGTGCAACTGCCCGCCGTGGTCGTCGAGCAGCCCCCCAAGGTGGAACTTGGCGACTTCGCCATTCCAATTTTTCCCTTTGCCAAACCTCTGCGATCGGCGCCGCTGAAGATCGCGGAAGCCATTCGCAGCGAAATCGGTCCGGTCGAAGGCATCGCTGAGATGCAGGTTGCGCCTCCGGGCTATTTAAATGTAAAAATCGACCGCGGCTGGATGGCCTCGGCGCTTGCCGCTGACCGGAAAGCTCCGTCCGATATTCCTTCTGGCAAGATTCTGGTCGAGCACTCGAGCATTAATCCGAATAAGGCTGCTCACATTGGTCACCTGCGGAATGCGATCCTCGGCGACACTTTCGTTCGCCTGCTGCGCTATGCCGGGAAGGGAAGTCGACATCCAGAACTACATCGACAACACCGGCGTGCAGGTGGCCGACGTGGTGGTCGGGTTCACGCATATCGAAAAGAAATCTCGAGCCGAAATTGAGGCACTGATCCGGCAGCCGCGCTTTGACTACTACTGCTGGGACGTCTATGCCAGGGCGTCGCGCTGGTACGAAGAGAACAAGCAGAACCTTGCCGCCCGCGCCGCCACGCTCCACTCTATCGAGCAAGGGAACAACGAGACAGCCCAACTCGCGGAGCTGATCTCGATCGCTGTTTTGAAACGGCATCTTGAAACCATGGACCGCCTCGACATTGAATACGATTTTCTCCCGCGCGAGAGCGAGATTCTCCGTCTTCATTTCTGGGATGCGGCCTTCACCAAGCTAAAAGAGAGTGGTGTTCTGACCTTCGAATCCGAGGGTAAGAATAAGGGCTGCTGGGTGATGCGTCGGGCAGGGACAGACGCAGAAACAAGCGCCCCGAAGGGCGAAGAAAGTTTGGATGAGCTTCTTACGGATATCGGGACCCATGAGAGTCCAGGATCGGGCGACTCAGGAATGTCGGAAGAAGACCAGAAGGTTATCGTCCGTTCCAATGGAACTGTCGGCTACGTCGGCAAAGACATTGCCTATCACATGTGGAAGTTCGGCTTGCTTGGCCGCGACTTCGGCTATCGCAGGTTCTATCGCTATCCCAACGCGCATCAGTGCTGGATTTCGACCACGCCCGATGATCCCGAAGCGGTAGCCGATCATCCTCACTTCGGCGACGTCACTGAAAACTACAACGTCATCGATGCCCGCCAATCCGAGGCTCAGAACACCGTGATCGAAGCGCTGCGGGACCTGGGGCACGGGGAGGCAGCGGGCCGCCTGACGCACTTCTCGTACGGCATGGTCGTACTCACGCCGCGTTGCGCCGCCGAACTGGGCTACGAGCTGACCGAAGAAGAAAAGTCTCGCCCCTGGATCGGGGTCTCCGGTCGCAAAGGGTTTGGCGTCAAAGCTGACGACCTGCTCGATCAACTCATCGCCTCGGCTAAGAAAGAAGTTGATTCACGCCATCCGCAATTGTCCGAACCGGAGCGGCTCAGTATCGCGACTCAGATCGCCATCGGCGCACTTCGCTACTTCATGCTGAAGTACACGAAGCAGTCGGTGATTGCCTTCGATTTCAAGGATGCCCTCAGTTTCGAAGGCGAGACCGGACCGTATGCGCAGTACGCCGTGGTGCGCGCCACCAGCATTTTCCGCAAGGCAGGTGTCGATGCCGAAACTTTCGGCAAAGAAGCCGCTGAAAGCCTTTCTGCCGCGGACCTCGCCAGCTTTCTGAATGTCGAGGGGGCAAATGGGATCTGGGAGCTTTGGCTTGCGGCTTCGAAAACGTCTTACATTGTCGAGCAGTCCATCTCCACCACCGAACCTGCCTATCTAGCCAAGCACGCGTTTCAGCTCGCGCAGCTTTTTAACACGTTCTACCATTCGAATCCGATCCTGAGTGAGCCCGATGAGAAACGAAAAAAATTCCTGCTGGCGACGGTCGCTGTCGTACGGCGCGAACTGATGCGAACACTTGGAGTTCTTGGCATCACGGTACCGCCCGTCATGTAGAATGCGTTCCTGGGGCGGCGACTCGGCTGCTCCCATCTAATGGAGAAGACTATCTCCGCTCCTGCTCACGGCTGGCCGCGTCGTATTATGCGGGGCTTTGTAATCATCGTGTTGATTATCGCTGTTGCGGGATTTCTCTACGAAAACATCTTCGAAGCCCGTGACCGCCGTTTCAACCGCATGGAAGGACAGTTAGTCAACGTAAACGGCCGCAAGATGCATATCGACTGTACGGGGGAAGGCAGTCCCACGGTCATTCTCGATGCGGGCCTTGGAGATACGTACCTTTCCTGGCGGAAGGTGCAGCCGGAGATCGCGAAGTTCGCGCGTGTCTGCTCCTACGACCGAGCAGGCCTGGGCTATAGCGATTCGAGTTCTCAGCCGCGCACCAGCCGGGTGATTGCGCAGGAACTTCACGGCCTGCTGCAAGCCGCGCAAGTCCCGCCGCCCTACGTTCTGGTTGGACACTCCATGGGAGGCTATGACGTGCGTCTCTACGCGAGCCTCTATCGTAACGAGGTCGCCGGGATGGTGCTGGTGGATGCTTCTCACCCTGATCAGGAGAATCGCTTCCCGCGAGAGTTGAAAGATATGGAAGGAAGCTGGCAGCGCGAAGCTGAGTTTCTGCAGTATGGCATGCTTTTCGGTATCCCTCGGCTGCTGGGGTTGTGCGACGACGATCCTATGCAACGCGCGGCGGAGTGCAATTGGCATTCGGCGAAGGAGAGTGCTGCCGAGATGAGAGCTTTCCCGCAGAGCGCGGCGGAGACTGCCGCGACAGGCGCTCTCGGCAACATGCCATTGGCCGTGCTTTCGCACGATCCTGACAAGCCCTCGGCCGAGTTACCTCCAGATTTAGCAAAGTCAACGAACGACACGTGGGAGAAGATGCAGGAAGAACTCGCTCATCTTTCTATACGTGGAACACAGACGGTTGCCAAGAACAGTGCTCACTATATCCAGTTGGATCGTCCGGACCTCGTCATCGACGCCGTGCGTCGCGTCGTAGAACTGGCGCGCCAGCCACAAGCGGCGCCAGCCTCGGCCCAATCACTGGTAGCACCGCGCTGACTCAGCCTCTCTGAACCTGCTAACCTTTTCATTCACCTTGAAGTTTCTGCAGTGGAGTTGCGTCCTTTTCCAGGAGCGCTGAATGGAAATTCCGTATCGCCGACTTGATTCCAGTTGTTCTTATCGCATTCCTCATCGGAGCAGTCTTACCCGAGCTGATTCTTGCTCAAGATGTAAGCGCGCCTGCTGAGCCCGCTCATGATGTGTCTCATCGTCCGCGGATTGGGCTGGCGCTGAGTGGCGGGGCTGCGCTCGGGCTGAGTGAGATCGGGATCATTCAATGGATGGAAGAGAATCACATCCCCGTCGATCGCATCGCCGGAACGAGCATGGGCGCCATCATCGGTGCGATGTATGCCACAGGCATGTCGCCAACCGATATTGAGAAGTTCGCGGCGAAAATTGACTGGGAGCAAGCTTTTTCGCCCGAACCTGCATACAGCCAGATTTCGTTTCGACGGAAACAAGATCGGCGCGACTACCTTATCAATGCGCCGCTTGGCCTGAAACACGGTTTGCGGGGTCCGAATGGGTTCAACTCCGGACAAGGGGTGGGCCTGCTGCTCGACCGCATCGCTTTCCCCGACTCTGAAATTTCCAGTTTCGACGATCTTCCGATTCCATTTCGATGTGTCGCGACCGACATGCAAACTGGAGAGGCGGTCGTTCTGCACAACGGATACTTAGGTCAGGCAGTACGCGCTTCCATGGCGATTCCCGGGGTATTCACACCGGTTGAATTCAAAGGGCATATCTTGGCTGACGGTGGTTTGTGCAGAACATTCCGGTCGAAACCGTAAAAAGCATGGATGTTGATGTCGTGATTGCCGTAGAGCTTCAGCTTCCCCCCGGTGACGTCGGACAATTGGGAACTCTTGTTGGGGTGCTCTCTCGCGCAGTGGACGTGATGATTACGCAGAACGAGCGTCACTCTCTGTCACTCGCAAACGCGACGGTCACGGTCAATATGAAGGGCTTCTCCGTCAACGACTACAGCCGGCTCAAGGAACTTATACAGGTCGGATACAATGCCGCCGCAAGCCAGTCTGCGACGTTCTTGCCCTATGCGATTCAGGATCCCACGGAATGGCAAAAGTATCTTGACGCTCGGGTCGCAAGAAAACGCAAGCTGTTCCAGAAGATCGATGCGATTCAAGTTACGGGAGCTGACCCCGACACCGATCGCCGAATCCAGCAGCGCCTTCGCAAAAACCTCGGCAAGCCGCTCAACCTTCCTGCTCTCGAGAATCAGCTGACGCAGATTGCCGGCGAAGGACAATTCGACCGTCTCGGCTACGAAGGATTCACTCAAAACGGACTTCCCGCATTGCGTGTTACCGCTCACGAGAAAACCTACGGTCCTCCGTTCGTGGATCTCGCGATCAATGTTGACGGCTCGGGCGTTGCCGCGTTCGATTTCTCCGCAGGCGCGCGCGTCACATTCATGGACATTCTCCATCGTGGCGGCGAGTGGCGGAACGATCTGCTTTTTGGTTCGAGTAACCTGGGCGCGACCGAATACTACCAACCCTTAGGGACAACAAAATTCTTTGTTGCACCGTATGCCTTTGCCTCGAAATATGCCCGTAACTCATTTCAAGGGCTCACCAGGGTTTCCGTCTTCGGAGACGAGCGCGCCGGAGGCGGCTTCGACATCGGCTACAACTCCGGGCGTCGCAGCGAACTGCGTCTTGGCTATGAATTATTCGACGGGAAACTCTCGCCGCTCATCGGGGCTACAGGTTTGCCTATTGTCCACGGCAGCACCGGCGAATTCCGCGCCCGCTTTGTTTGGGACGGCCAGGATAGCCCGTCCGTGCCAAGCTCGGGGACGCGTGCTGTCGCGACCCTGTCGCGTGTTCTGCAAAGCCCTGATTTACCTCGACCTATCGATCAACTCGACGTACAGACCTCCAACGTGATTCCCGTCGGCCCAAAGACATCCCTGTTTGCTGACGCGTCTGGGGGCACTACCTTTCGGGGACAAGCGGGTCCGTTCCAGGTGTTTGAACTTGGCGGGCAGTTTCGTCTCGGCGCATACCTTCCCGATGAATTTATGGGGAACCACTACGCTTACACGTCTTTCGGATTTCGCCGTGAACTGTACCGGATGCCTCAACTCATCGGAAAGAAGACTTATTGGGGTGGATGGTACGAGGCCGGTACTGCCTTCGGCACGGCAGCCCATGATCCCGGCCCGATTGTCATTCGCGGGAGCTTTAACCTGGGCGTGATCGCCGACACCATAGTTGGACCTATCGCGGTGGCCGGGAGTGTCAGCCCAACCGGCCAGAGCCGGGTTAACTTCACGATCGGAAGAGTGTTCTAGAAAGCTACGAGCCACGAGCCACGAGTTTCGAGCAAGAAAAAGCGAGACCGTCCGGATTTTGCTTGCAGGGCAAGCTCATGGCTCATAGCTCGAAGCTCTTAGGCCAGTGATGCCATATCGATCACAAACCTGTAACGTACATCACTCTTCAAGACTCGTTCGTACGCTTCATTCACCTTCTGAATTGGGATGACTTCGATATCGCACGCCACTTTATGTTGGCTGCAGAAATCGAGCATCTCCTGAATTTCGCCAATTCCGCCAATCTGCGATCCGGCCAGGCTCCGCCGACGAGCCGTCAGCCCAAATGCCCCAACCGGAATATCTTTATCCGGCAATCCGACAATGACCATGGTCCCATCAACTTTCAACAGGTCGAGGTATTGATTCCAGTCGAGCTTCGCCGAGACTGTATTAATGATCAGATCGAATTGTCGGGTCAGCTTGGTGAACGTCTCCGGATCACTGGTCGCGTAATAATGGCTCGCGCCGAAACGCTTTCCATCTGCCTGCTTGCTGAGAGACTGACTCAGAACGGTGACTTCCGCCCCAAGGGCGTGGGCGAGTTTCACTCCCATGTGGCCGAGTCCGCCCATCCCCACAATCGCGACCTTCTTTCCGGGGCCGGCCTTCCAATGTTTCAGCGGCGAATACAATGTGATTCCCGCGCAAAGCAGCGGAGCGCAAGCCTCCAGCGGCAAGTTGTCCGGCATGCGCAGAGTATAGTTTTCGTCGACGACGATCTTGTCGGAGTACCCGCCGTACGTCGGGGCCCCTTCCTTATCGCGCCCGTTATAGGTCCAGATCGTCGCCACAGAACAATACTGTTCCAGGCCTTCCCGGCACTCCGGACAAGTCCTGCATGAGTCGACGTAGCAACCGACGCCAACTTTGTCGCCGACTTTGTACTTTGTGACGCCCTTGCCGACCGCGGTCACCACTCCACCGATCTCGTGGCCAGGCACCATGGGGAAGATAGACTCTTCTTGATAATCGCTCCACTCGTCGCGCGCCTGGTGGATATCGGAGTGGCAGATGCCGCAGTACTTGATATCGATGACAACGTCATGCTCCCTCGGTTCTCGCCGTTCAAACGAATACGGCCCAAGTGGAGCCTTCGCCTTCAATGCTGCGTATCCCTTGCACTTGCTCATGAGTTCTCACTTTCCATGAAAGAAATGACGACTACGAATGAACGACTACGGATGATAGATGATCCGCGTGGCAATCGGGTTCAACAGAACGCTGCGGAAGGAGAGCTTCTTTTTCCCATGGGACGGCAACTATTTCGCGACTGCACAAGAGATTGGTATACTGCGCGCCGCGGTTGAAATTCAAGATTGCCTTGCGGAGGCACTCCTGGTGCATCTTTCCAAGCTGCCGTTCTTCACTCTGATATTGTTCGCGAACTTCGCCATCTCTCAACAGACTCCAGCCACCCAACCCGCGCCTCAGGCCGCGCTCAAGCCGATTTTTAAGCTGCAGGAGGTGATGATCCCCGTTCGCGATGGCGTTCATCTTCAGACGGCAATTCTTACTCCGGTGGATCAGCAAGGCCCGCTGCCGATCCTGTTCCGCCGGACACCTTATGGCGTCCCCGAAAAAGCACCGGAGCAAATGCCGTCCTCGATGAAGGAACTCGCGGCCGATGGCTATATCTTCGTCATCCAGAATCTTCGAGGACGCTTCAAGTCGGAAGGAGTCTTCAATCTCTCCTCGTGGGTGGATCTTAACGATCCAAAGGCCACCAACGAAACTACCGACGCATACGATTCCATCGAATGGCTGGTGAAAAACGTTCCGAACAATAACGGGAAAGTAGGGATGTATGGCGTCTCCTACGATGGACTCACCACGGCGCTCACTCTGCTGCATCCGCATCCGGCACTCAAGGCCATCAGTGAGCAAGCCTCGCCCGTCGATCAATGGATGAACGACGACGACCACCGCTACGGCGCGCTGCGCGAAAGCTACGACTTCGAATACGCCGTCATGGAGCAGGCAGACAAAAACAAGAACACGCATTTCGATTTCGAAACTTACGATACGTACGAGTGGTATCTCGATCTCGGACCGCTATCAAACATCAATGCGAAATATCTGCACGGCTCCATTCCGTACTGGAATTCCAGCGTGGATCATCCGGATTACGATGATTTCTGGAAAAAGGAAGCATGGGTTCGCCAGTTGCATGCCTCGACCGTGCCGAATCTGAACGTCGCCGGATTCTGGGATCAGGAAGACCCGTGGGGACCCTGGCAGATTTTTCGTCATGCCGAAGAGAACGACCCGCAGCACACGAATTTCATCGTCGCCGGACCGTGGTTCCACGGAGAATGGCAGGCGCCCAAAGGCGATAGCATCGGCCTGATCCCGTTTGGCGGGCACGAGACCTCGCGCGAATTCCGCGAAAATATCGAGGCGCCATTCTTCCGCTATTATCTGCACGGAACCGGCGAGAAACCTTCGTGGCAAGCGAGCACATTCCAGAGCGGATCGAATACGTGGCATACCTATCCTGTCTGGCCGCCCAAAGAGGCGAAATCGACGAGCCTCTATCTGCATGCCGACGGTACCCTTTCTTTTGACGTGCCCAAAGCGGGTGATGCCGGTAAGCCCTATCGCGAATACGTTTCTGATCCGGCAAATCCCGTGCCCTATCGCCAGCGGCCCATCTCGCCAACTTATCCGGCAGGCGATTGGCGCGCGTGGGAAGTGGCCGACCAGCGCTTTGTCGATCACCGTCCCGACGTGCTTTCCTTCGTGAGCGAGCCGCTTGATCATGATCTTACGATTTCGGGTCCGCTGGCTGCCGATCTTTTCGCCTCCAGTTCGGGAACGGATAGCGATTTCATTGTGAAGTTGATTGATGTCTATCCGCAGAATGCTCAGAAGAACGCGTGGAATGCTGACGATGGTTCAAAGCCCGGTCAGTACGCGCAATCGCTGAACGGTTATGAGTTGCCGATCGCGATGGAGGTGCGTCGCGGCCGTTATCTGGGCAGCTATGAAACTTCTGAGCCGCTTACTTCGAACAAGCCAACCCTGTGGAACATATCATTACGCGATCATGATCACGTTTTTCTGAAAGGACATCGCATCATGGTGCAGATTCAATCGACCTGGTTTCCGATGATTGATCGCAATCCGCAGAAATTTGTACCGAGCATTTACAAAGCCGCCGCTGCGGACTTTGTTCCGGCAATGCAGCGCGTGTATTGCTCGCCCGAGCTGCCCTCGCACCTGATTCTGCCGGTTATGCCGTAAAAGAAAAGGCCCGGGAAAGTTCCCGGGCCTTGTTTGATTCCGACCAATTTAGTTTCCGCCGGCGTTGCCGTGCTGTCCCAGCCACGACGCCAGCTGCGGTTCCTGCCGCGATTTGAGTTGCACGCAATTATTGATTTGCTCAATCGATTGTTTATAAGTACGCTCGGCGGCGGCAACCTTGTGGGCGTTGAAGAAATCGGTTACCTGGTCGCGCAGTCCCGCATCGCAGAACCTTCTTGTAGCTCCGATCACTTCGTTACTGGCAAATGGGCCGCCCACTTTTTCCAATTCCGGCCAGTGCTGCCGGATGAAACCCCACGCCAGTGTCTGCCCGTCAGGATTTGCCAGCACGTCGGTCACGAGCTGGAGCGCGTCTTGCGAGCGCACATCCGAAGAGATCGCGAAATCGAGTGTGCGTTGCAGCAATTTCGGATCACTGAACTGAGCCAGGGCGAAGAAGTAGTTGTAGTATTCCTCCGGAGCCTTGGCCTGCTTCAAGGCTGAGACAACGGCATCATAGAAATCAGATCCGCCGTTGACCGCAGCATCCGCGAGCACTGCAGGCAGCATATCGTGCTCTACTGAGGACGAGTTTGCCAACGCCTGATCTGCCATCTTTCGCGCCTGGGCAAGGACTTCAGGATCGCGTGCGTCATACCCCATGATCTCCACCACGCGGGCGCGCAGCGTCTTCTGCTCATCACTTTCTCCAGGTTTCGGTTCCCATCCGACATCTTTCATCATGGGCGCAAGGAACTGCCGTAGCCAGGCTTGATATTGCTCCTGATCCCCATCACTGACCAAATGCTTATCGATGTAGTCGAGCCCGCCAAAAAGGTCCTGCAAGACAGCTCGGCTGCGATCGGATTGCAAGCCTTGAGCAAAGGCCAGGTAGTCACCTACGGGCTCATTGCCTACACGCACAGAAGCCCAAATATCGTTTTCCAATACAATCCGTTCTGCCGGAGTCAGCTTTCGTTTCCGCGTCTGCGGAAAGGGCTCGAACCGCCGCGCCCTGGTAGCCAAAGCGGTAATAGCCTGTCGCTCCAGCATTACCGAGGACCCAATTGGAGCAACCAGGCAGCGTGAAGGTCTCTTCCTTCTTGGTCAGGACTTCGCACTTGGTACTGCCATCGGAGCCTTTCAAGCAAAGCGGAATCTGCCAAAGCTGATCGTTCGCAGCCTCAAACTTCGTACGATCGAAGTAGTAACGTTTCTGGGTCAGCGTTACGTTTGTGGAATTTCCAGAACACTCTGCCGTCAACTCGACGATTGGCTCGCCTGGCTGCTTCACCCATGTGGGCATAATTTGGTCGACCGGCTTCCTGGATGTCTTTGCCTGGGCGTCCCAGAAGTCCGAAGCTGTAGCGTTTGCATACTGATGCTTTTTCAGGTATGCGTTTACACCAGCGCGGAATGTTTCCTCGCCAAGGTAAGACTCGAGCATGCGCAGCACGGCGGCCGCCTTGCCGTAAGCGATTCCGTCAAACAATTCCTGAATCTGCGCAGGAGTTTCAGCCGCCTGGTGAATGGGGCGCGTATTGGCCAAGGCGTCGACATTGAGAGTACCTGCCGTGCCGGCGACATCATCAAGATTCAGATTCCATTCTGGCTTCCACGCTTCCACAGGCTTGTTTTCCATCCAGGTGGCAAATCCCTCATTGAGCCAGATATCATCCCACCACTTCATGGTGACCAGATCGCCAAACCATTGGTGAGCCATCTCATGCGCAATCACGCTGGCAATCGTCTTCTTGAGGTCGATCGATCCCTGTTTCTCGTCGATCAGGAGCAGTATTTCGCGGAAGGTGATGCAACCAGTATTCTCCATCGCTCCGGCGGAAAAATCTGGAATGCCGACGAGGTCCAGTTTTCCGTAAGGATATTTGATCCCGAAATATTTGTCGTAGTAGCCAAGAATGTATTCCGCCGATTCCAGCGCAAACTTGCCAGTCTCCTTTTTGCCGGGCGTCGTGTATACGCGAATCGGGATGCCGTCAGCCGCACCTTCGATGTATTCGAAGTGCCCGATCACGAGAGCCGCCAGATAGGAAGACATCTTCGCGGTGGTGGCGAAATGCACGGTGTGCTTGTTGCCTGGCCCAGGCTCGTCGGAGATGACTTTCTGATTTGAGATTGCGGTCAGGTCTTTATCAGCAATGGCAGTGATGTCGAATGTCGCCTTGTAGTCTGGTTCATCGAAGGAAGGGAAGGCTCGGCGGGCATCGGTTGATTCAAACTGCGTGGACGCATACTTGCGTCCCTGATCATCTTTCCCGAGATACAGGCCGCGCATTTCGTCATTCAGAATGCCGGAGTATT
Source organism: Terriglobia bacterium (assembly GCA_963823085.1). Taxonomy (GTDB): domain Bacteria; phylum Acidobacteriota; class Terriglobia; order Terriglobales; family Acidobacteriaceae; genus Sulfotelmatobacter. The sequence goes on from CAWGKF010000020.1 coordinate 269,154, forward strand.
TGATGTGAATCGTCGCGGGCCCGTCGGACAAAGGTTTTTCAACGGAGAGAACGACCATTTCCTGTTCTTTTTCCGGTGTAACGGTAGCTTTCTGTTGCGCGCCACCACTCAGGATGGTCACCTCCTGGAAATCGATATCCACTGCGTTCAAGACGATCTTGGACGTCGGCTTCAGAACGCGGACGGAGATCGTTTCATCGCCCGCGAACTTTGCATTATCCAGATCGGGCGTGAAGGTGAGTTTGTAATTGTCAGGCCGCGCTATTTCGGGCAGGCGCTGCGCCGTTGCGATTGAGATCGTCAGCGCCAAAAAAGATAGTACTGCAAACATTCGCTTCATTCGATTGTCCTCGGGAGTTGATCGGAGTTCCTATGGATATTCTGAGTGCGTGCACCACGGCGCGATCATCTCCTATTTTCTTACGTGCAAGTAACTGAAAAAGTTCAATTCCGCGGCTGCATCACCCCATTCAAAACAGTCAGCGCGCAATGATTGGCCCCAAACCAATAGGGAATTTCGCGATAGTCCGAAACTGCAAACACCGCGAGATCGGCGTCTTTGCCAGGCTCGATGCTGCCTTTTCGGTCCGCCAGACGTAAGGCCCATGCCGCATTGATCGTTGACGCTGCCATAGTTTCCGCAGGCGACATCTTCATGTGCGTACAGGCCAGCGACATCGCCATCGGCATGCTGATAGTGGGCGAAGTCCCTGGATTGTAGTCGGTCGCGATCGCGACAGGAACGCCAGCATCGATCAACCGTCGCGCGTCCGGATACGTTTTCAGGCCCAGAAAATAATTTGCTCCCGGGACCAGTGTTGCGACCGTGTCATGTTTCGCCAGAGCTGAGATATCGGCTTGGTTCACATGATCCATGTGATCGAACGATGCCGGATTGAACCGTAAGAACGGTTCCAGCCGGGTCTCGGAAAGCTGTCCCATATGCGCCCGGACGCTCAGGCCATGCTCCTTTGCGCTGTCAAAGATCTGTGCTGTCTCGTCCGCGGTGAACGCCCCTTGGTCACAGAAGACGTCGACAAATTGGGCGAGCTTCCGCTTTGCTGCCTGCGGAATCATCTCTATACAGACGATCTCAACATACTTTTGTGAGCGCCCCTTAAACTCTTTTGGAACGACGTGAGCTCCGAGCAGGGTAGGGACGACCGTTCCAGGCCAAGAGGAGGCTGCTTCACGGATGGCTTCCAGGGACTTCAACTCCGATTCCAGAGTAAGGCCATATCCAGATTTGGCCTCAACCGTGGTGGTTCCGTAGGCGGCCATGTCGCGCAGAACGGTCAGGACTTTGGCTTTCAGGGAGGTCTTGGCCGCGTTGCGTACGCCTTCGAGGCTGGAGCGGATCCCGCCGCCCGCGGCTGCGATCTCTTCGTAGGAAGCGCCTTCGATGCGCTTCTCAAAATCGACAAGGCGCGGAGAGACGAATACTGGATGCGTGTGGGAATCAACGAAGCCGGGAAGGACGACTTTACCGGAGCAATCGATCTCGGTGATCCGCTCGCGATGCTTCTTGATCCAGGGATCGCGAAGGGCATCTTTGGTCGAGCCCACGGAAACGATCTTGCCGGCAACACACAAAACCGCTCCATCTTCGATGATGCCGAGTTCCTTGAGTTGAGGACCGCGGCGACGACCGGATTGCGCTGAGGGAGAGCGCAACGTGAGAAGCTGGCCGATGTTGGACAAAAACAGTGGTGAATGGTTACGCAACGATGCTCTCCGAGAGGAAAATCCACCACGGAAACACTGAGGCACGGAGATTCTTAGGGCTCATCGAACTCGTCTCAGAATTCCTCGATGGAGAGCAGCTACGTTGAAATTAATCAGCAGGCCGACCCGCTTGCCGGTGAGCTTCAGGTATGTGAGTAACTGTGCTTCGTGGACTCCCAAGATTCGTTCGACTGATTTCAGCTCAACAAGAACTTCGTCTGCGACGATAAGATCGATTCGGTATTGTGCTCCAGTTTGGATGCCTTTGTAAGTGACTGGGTATTCGATTTCACAGCGAAAAGGAATGCCTCGCAGGCGAAGATCTTGGCACATGCATTCCTCATAAACAGATTCAAGTAGGCCTGGTCCCAAGTGACGATGAACTTCGATTGCCGCACCAATAATTTGTTCTGTCAGAGATTCCGACAACAACATCTCAGAACTCCGTGTCTCTGTGACTCCGTGGTGGATGTTCATCGGGTTTCCATCGGAATCTTCACGTCGGTTCTCTTCGCGAACTCTTTTGCTTCGTCGTAGCCGGCGTCGGCGTGGCGAATTATGCCCATGCCTGGATCAGTCGTGAGCACGCGCTCGATGCGCTTTGCCATCATTTCCGATCCGTCGGCAACGGTGACTTGACCTGCGTGCAGCGAGTAGCCGATGCCGACGCCACCACCGTTGTGGATCGAGACCCACGATGCGCCTGCGGCCGTGTTCAGCAGAGCGTTCAACAGCGGCCAGTCGGCGACTGCGTCTGAGCCATCTTTCATGCTTTCGGTTTCACGGAAGGGCGATGCTACCGAGCCGCAGTCGAGATGATCGCGTCCAATGACGATCGGCGCTTTAATCTTCCCCTTCTTTACCAGATCGTTCATGGCGAGGCCGAACTGCGCGCGCTCGCCATAGCCGAGCCAGCAGATGCGGGCGGGCAATCCCTGGAACTTGATGCGCTTGCGCGCCAGGTCAATCCAGCGACGCAAGATACGATTATCGGGGAAGAGCTCGAGAACGAGATCGTCGGTGACGTGAATGTCGGATGGTTCACCTGAGAGCGCGACCCAGCGGAACGGGCCGCGACCTTCGCAGAACAGCGGGCGAATATAGGCGGGGACGAATCCCGGGAAGTCGTAGGCATTCTTTACGCCGCGCTGAAAGGCGAAAGTGCGGATGTTGTTTCCGTAGTCGAAGGTGATCGATCCCATCTTCTGCAGGCGCAGCATGCCTTCGACGTGACGCGCCATCGCGTCGAGCGACTTCTCCTGATAGGCTTTCGGATCGCGCTGGCGCAGTTCGATGGCTTCGTTCGAAGGTCATGCCATTCGGAACATATCCGTTGAGCGGATCGTGCGCCGAAGTCTGATCGGTGAGAATGTCAGGAACGACGCCGCGTTCAGCGAGTTCGGGAATGATGTCGGCGCAGTTGCCGACCAGTCCGACAGAAACATTTTCTTTCTTGCGGATTGCGTTCTTCAGGATGCGCAACGCTTCATCGAGCGTGGTGACCATGAAGTCGCAGTAGCCAGTCTTCAGGCGTTTCTTGATGCGCTCGGGATCGACGTCAATGCCCAGAAAAGCCGCGCCAGTCATGGTCGCGGCGAGGGGCTGAGCTCCACCCATTCCGCCCATTCCGCCGGAGACGATCAGCTTGCCGGCGAGATCTCCGCCGAAATGCTTTTCACCTGCAGCGGAGAACGTTTCGAAGGTGCCTTGCACGATACCTTGCGAACCGATGTAGATCCAGCTTCCCGCAGTCATTTGACCGTACATCATCAATCCGGCGCGCTCGAGCTCGTTGAACTTCTCCCAGTTCGACCAGTGGCCGACGAGATTGGAATTGGCGATGAGCACGCGCGGGGCGTAATCGTGAGTCTTGAAGACACCGACTGGTTTGCCAGACTGCACCAGCAGCGTCTCATCGTTCGCCAGATTCTTCAGCGACTCGACGATGGCGCGGAAGGCTTCCCAACTGCGCGCGGCGCGTCCGGTTCCGCCGTAGACGACGAGGTCTTTGGGGCGCTCGGCGACCTCCTCGTCGAGGTTGTTCATCAGCATGCGCATGGCAGCTTCCTGCTGCCATCCTTTGCAGGAGATCTGGTTACCGCGAGGCGCGCGAATCGAAGTAGGAGCCTGGATTTCTGTTTCGACGGGCATAGATAGATGTTAATTCTGGCGAGTGGGCGAGCACAAATGCGCCAGGCTAGGCGCGAAAATAAATTTGGCGAGAAGGGAAGTTGAGCCGATTTTCGATCAGTTCCATTTTGGGAATGGAGGCGTTCGGCGGGTATCCCCCTCCCCCCTGTGGTCTATGGGAATCATCGAAGCAGGGCAATAATATACTTGACGAATCAGTTTGTGTGGATAGTACACACATGGACGGCAAGCAATGACCGAAGATTACAAGATGGATTTGTTTTTAATCTGAAACTGTTTGGAGTACATGAAGAGATCGCTTTGATGGAAGGTGTTTGCTGCTGGGAGTGAGGACGTTGTTACTCAAGAATCAGCGCAAATGGCAGTGCAAGTGGATACAAGCAAAAGGCAGTTTTCTGCGAAGGTTGGCACTGTGATGGAAGACTAGCGGATTACTGCGGACAAGTGGTTGCTTGCGGTGTGGATGCTCTCGAACTGCAAGAACGGTGTCTAGTCCTACGAGATTGCAAAGGCGATCGGCGTTACAGAAAAGTCGGCATGGTTTATGTTGCACCGCATCGGTTTGGGACTCTCGCTCAACGCTAAGAAGTTCGGCACCAAGACCAAGATTGGTGGCGGCGAAGGTACAGTAGAAGTGGATGAGACTTTAGTTGGCGGACGACTCAAGAACATGCACAAAGATCGCCGCGCACGATTTGTTTAGGACAAGGGATACGGCACTGGTGGAGCGGTCGGAAAAACTGTAGTGATGGGAATGTTGGACCGTGATCTGCGCACCGTCCGCGCCAAGGTAATTCCAAACGTAAAGCGCGAGACTCTGCAATCTACTCTGTTGAGAGAAGTAAAGCACGGCTCCAAGGTCTACACCGACGAAGCGGTCGGCTACGACAAGGTTAGCTATAACTTCGTCCATGACGTTGTGAACCACATGGAGACTTACGTCAATGGGCAGGTTCACACCAACGGAATCGAGAATTTCTGGAGTCTGCTGAAGCGGACCCTCAAGGGAACCTACGTTGCTGTAGAACCTTTTCATCTTGAGCGTTACGTCGACGAGCAAGTGTTTCGTTACAACCACCGCAAACATGAAGACAAAACTCCAATGACCGACCTAGAACGATTCGAAGCTGCTCTGATAGATTTAGCTGCGCACAGATGTCCGTACTTGGTCAATAAAACTTGGTCGTAAGCGGCGTCAATCCATTGCTGTGTTTGCTCTTTTGATCAAAGATGAACTCTATCGGTTTGTCGCCAAAATACTCATGCGAAAACCTAGTCGCATCTGACATCGCCGACATACAGCAAAGAAAATAGGGATTTCTTAACAATCTCCGTCTGTATTCTGGAACGTAGCCATATGAAGACATGAATACAGCCGACCCCAAGAGGTAAAACTCTGGGAGGTTTTCTTTGACGATGCCAACCAACAGTCCAAGTAAACGCTCGGACTGAACATTGCTCCACCCTTTAAATTCTTGCTCACGAGCCTGTAAATCGGTTGCGTGGAAATGCTTGATGCCGCAGCATTCCAAAGCGTCTTCCCATTTACACTGCAACCGATGCCACGCTTCTACTGTCCCCACCAATCCCTGCATTCCAAAACACTTGCATTCGGGATTTGAGTAGTCATTAAACTCATCCAAATAGGCACGAGGAGACCAATCACTGCTACGACCTCAGCTTGAGCGAAATCAAGAATGCTAACGGAGGCCACTAGACACCCCCGCTAGCAGCATCTTTACACTGCGGTCGACCGCAAGTATATAGTTGCAGCGAATTTGCGAAAAAATCTATGGCGCTCAGTGAGTTGCGGGCAAAATCTTGGGAACAAAGGGGTTGCGGATTTTGCCGCTGCGGCTCTTGGTGATGCTAGCGCCTTGGAAATGATCCGCTTTATTGTTTTTGTGCGCAAGGTCAGATGTCACATGGAGATGTGGAAAAATTCCGGGGGCTAAAAGCCCCGGAGTGGCAAGCGATTTGGCGCGGCGCTAAAGCGCCGCTCTTCCACGGCGGTACCAACGGTATTCTCGGGGATTCCACAGAAAGACTTCTCACGCAGTCTCTTTAGCCCGTCGCTTGGCGATCTCGACGCGGCCCTAAAGGGCCGCTCTTCCACGGTTGCTCCGATTGTATCGAGGCTGGATGTTGGTCAGGACACAATTGAATCACCAGGTGCTGTAGGCGGTGCCGTCAGTGGCGGTCATGCTGGAGGCAGAGTGGACGTCGGTGATACCCGGCTCCTGCTGGTCGACGGCCATCAGAACGTCCTCCTGGACGACCTCCCAATTCGTCTGGCGGGTCATGGGATCGACTGGGAGCTGTCGGAGGTAGCCTGCGGTGACCAGATCGTCGAGCGATTGGGGAGCTTTCTGTTTGTCGAGCGTGTACTGCGAGATTACGGAGCGGAGCGTGGCAAGGTTGGAGCGAAGAACGGATTCGCGGGCTTGGACGATTGACTGGTTATATACCGGGACGGCCACGGCCATCAGGATCATGATGATGCTGATGACGATCATCAGCTCCAGAAGAGTGAAGCCGCGGGAACGTGCGTTGCGAATCTTACGCAAGGCGATCAGCGAATTGTTTACGTTTAGCCCCATTTCGATGTGCAACTGCCCACAGGGGCTAAAGCCCCTCTCTTATGCCGCTTAACGCGGCCCTGAAGGGCCGCTCTTCCACGATACCGCTAAGCACCCCAGTCCATACTCGAGCTGAAGGGGCCGCTCTTCCACAATCCCGCATTTACCAGTCTTTATATTTCGTGCCATCGAGGCCTTCGCCCTGGGACTTGGTGTAAACATCGAAAACGTTCTGTCCGCCCCAGGAATCGGAGTCGGGATCGTCTTGCATCGATTTCAGTCCCCACTCCTTGCTCTTGGTCATGGGGTCTGTGGGGATAGAACGGAGAAAACGATATTTCTTGCCCCCTTGTCCTTCGACACCTTTCACGAGAGTTTCGAGGTCCGGGGGATAATTCTGGCTGTCGACCTTGGTCTGGAACATCTGGCGGTCGGCCGCGTCTTTATATCGGTCGATGGCGTCGCGCATATCCCATAGGGCCTGGCGCAGCTCTTTTTCCTTCTCACGCTGAATTGTGACGCGCGCCAACGGCAGTGCCATGAGGGTGAGAATGGTAAGGATTGTGGAGGCGACGATCAGTTCGAGGAGCGTGAAGCCGGCGGCACGCCGACGACCGCGTGGAGCGAATTTGAAATCAACAGAATTCATCGAAATTAGAAGCAAATCGGTATCGGTTGCGAGGCCGCACAGGGTGGCGTCCCTAAGGGACTCGCATTATTCTTAAGCACACATTCCCGGCACTTCCGTGCCGGGTCTTTCACATGCAGTCGCTACGCGACTGGGTTTCACAGTTTGCTGAAAAGCTCATTCTTCAACGTCAAGGGCGCCCCCCAGCGGCTAAAGCCAGATTGATTTTGTGGCACTTAACGGCACGGCTGTAAGCCGTGCCCTTTCAAATCCTATCGAAGTGGCATTTTTCAGCAAGCTGTTCAGCCGCTACACACGTTCCGCCGGTCCGTGACTGGTCATATCCGTGCCGCACAGAGCGCTGCTACGCGACGCTTTCCCGTGCCCGAGCTCCTCCTTTGTTAGATGCTCACCACTTATTGCACGGTCACCGATGCTTGCGCACCATTGACGGTAATCGCCTGCAGCCCGGGATCGCGAGCCCCGCCACGAGTAATGGTCAAGGGAGTCTGTCCGCTGGCCTTTGCCTGGAAGGTTAAAGTGACGACGCATCCCTGCCCGGACACTCCACCCGCACCGCTCGGTCGTGAAGCAGTAATCTGCGACTGCCCAATCATTTCATCCTCGCGATGAACAATGGTTACGACCTGTCCATCCTGCGAAAGGAACCCGCCATTCGAGACGTTTATCAACTGCAGCATCTTGGGGTCATAGTTCACCTGCACCGGCACCGAATAGACGTTCTGCGCCCCAGAGATCAGCAGGTTGACAGCGAAAGTGTTTCCCTTGGTCGCCTGGATCGTGGGCGGATCAAATAAGAAACTCGCCGGGCCCGACTGATTCTGAGCCGGCTGTGCAGCATTCGGCGGGTGATTCGGCGGAGGCTGATTGGCGGCTCCGGAATTGATCGCACCGGAATTGATCGGCGTGATCGAGGACGATTGTCCCGCGGGGGCGGCGTTGGCCGGAGGTGTCTGCGGCCTGCTTACCTCGCGGAGTTGAATCGATGTCGCCGTTCCAATGTCAATCGCGCGCTGGTTCATTTCGTTGACGTCACTGCCGCGAATGACGTGCGGCACAATTGCAAAGACAATTTGATTTTCAGAGTGATCTTGCGTGGTCTGGCCGAACAGGTATCGCAGGATTGGAATCTGGGCCAAGCCGGGAATGCCACTCAGTTGCTTGGTCTGCTGGTCTTCCATGATTCCGCCGAGCAGGTTGGCTTCGCCATCTTTCAAGCGGATTTCATGCTCGATCTTGCGCTGACCGATGATGGGCTGGCTGATGCCGCCGATGTTCGACTGTCCGGTCACGGCCGAGACGTCCATTGAGATCTTTAGAGTCACTTCGCCGTTGGCGTGCACACGCGGAGTGATGTCGATATTGACGCCGACATCGAGGTACTGGAACTGCGTGTTCACGAGGGGATTGATACCGACGCCACCGATACCGGGCTGGAACGACCCGGTAGCGACGGGGACACGATCACCGATCTTGAGAGAGGCTTTCTGTCCATCAAGCGCACGAATCTGCGGATTCTGAATCAGTTTCGTGTCGCTGGCGCTCATGACGGCCGATAAGTTTGCCGCCGGAATGGTGACCTGGAAATTGGTGGCATTCAGATTGCCCAATGTGTTCAGGTTGATGCCCTGTGTGCCTGTGCTGGAACTGACCGTGCCGCCAGTGCCAGAGGTTGTGGTCCCCGTAGTGGTGGTCGTTGTATTGATGTTGTCCTGCAACTGAACGGTGGCGCTGGTGGGCGGATTGAAGCCCAGAGTACGCGACTTGTCTTTGCTGACCTGCATGATGGCGATGTCGATGACGACTTCGGGGCGCGCCTTGTCGAGGTCCTCGACCAATTTTTCGGCGAGCGCGATCTGATCGGGCGTGCCGCGAACGACCAATGCATTCTGCGAGAGCAGTTGCTGTACGCGTTGGACATCGAGCACGGCACGAATAGCGTTTACTACATCTTGCAGTTCGGTGGGCTGGGAAAGATTCGTAAGGTAAAAAGTTTTGAGGACGCTTTGTTCGAGCTCTTTCCGCTTCGCGGGATTGTCCGTGGCCACGAAAATCGTGTTCGAGGTCACCGGGCGCCAGAAGGTCTTGGACTCAAGGGCGATGATCTGCAGTGCGTCTTCGAGCGTGACGCCGTTCAGTTCAACCCGAATCGGGCGGGGGGTGTAGTCGGGATCGAACAATACGTTGATGCCGGCGAGTTGGCCAATGGTGCGATAGACGGTGTCGCTTTTTTCGCTGGCGAACTTGACCGCAATGGGAGTGTTCGAGATGGCGGTGAGTTCGACGGGGCCAGCGGCCTCACGAATTTTTTTTTCCAGCCCCGATGGAGGACCAGCTGCCTGGGGCGGCGGGTTCCGCTGGTCGTTGATCATCTTGAGAGTGCGATTCAGTTCCTGCTTGGCGATAAACACGGACGGATCGACCGCGATAGCTTTCTGGAACTCGGCAACGGCTTCGTCGAGTTTGCCTTCTTCGCGCAAGCTTTGACCACGGTGCACGATGCTGGCAGCAGCTTCAAAGCGCGAATGTTCAAAGGCGGCGCGATAGCGCAGGTCTTTGGGCTTGAGATCGTAGGCTTGCTTGTAGAAGTCGTAAGCCGCTTCATACTGCTGGCGGGCCTCGGCATCCCGGCCTTTGGCGTAAAGATCTTTTGCCTTGTCCTTGGCGATAGCGGAGAAGTTGATGGTCGCGACCAGCAAAACGAAAAGAGCTGGGCGCATTAGGCGTCTCATTCCATGATCCTCACGAGAGTTCGTTTCAGTACGGTCTGCGCCGGGCAAGCGTCTGGTTCTGGTTTTTCTTGGCTATCGCCAAAGAAAATCCCGCTCGGTAGACAAAAAACTTGTGATGCCGCGATTATAGCATCGCTATTTTGCGCCCCCGAAGTGATTGCAGGGTCGGGAGTTACACTCTTTGGTCGTAGGACCAATGGGGGACATCCCCCGGACCTTAGACCTCAGACCTCCGCCTCCAGGCTGAAGTCATCGCTGAGGCCCTACCTGACAAGGTCTGCCGCCATTCTGCGTTAAAATGAAACCTCGTTCCTCATCTCATGGCCCGCCAATCCACGCACCAGACCAAGCCGAATCCCGAAAAATCGCCTCGCCGCGACCCCACTGCGAGCGGGCAGAGGGACGCCGCTGTAAATAGGATCGCTTCTCATAACTACTTCTTGCTGGAAAAATTTGAGGCTGGGGTGGCGTTGACCGGGACCGAGGTGAAATCGATCCGGGGCGGGCTGGCCAATTTGAAGGACTCGTACGGGCTGGTCAAAGACAACGAAGTCTGGCTATTGAATGCCCACATCGGTCCTTATGAGCACGGAAACATTCATAATCACGCCCCTCTGCGTACCCGTAAGCTGCTGATGCATAAGAGCGAGATCGAAAAGCTCGTGGGAAAGACCCAGCAGAAGGGGCTGACGCTGATCCCGACCCGAATGTATTTCAAGAATGGTCGAGTGAAAGTTGAACTCGCGCTGGCTAAAGGCAAGCAGTTATGGGATAAGCGGGAGACGGAACGGCGGCGCACGGCGGATAAAGAGGCCCGGGAAGCCGTGGCGCGGGGAAGAGCGCGCAGCTAGGTCACAGGTCCTATTAAGACCGTCAATCTAAAATCGGATCGGCCCTCGGTGCAGGAAGCTCTGCAGCGGCTGGATCGGGAAATCACCGTCGCTCGACAGGAGAAAATTGGGCTGCTGAAGTTGATTCACGGTTATGGATCGACAGGGGCAGGAGGAGACATCCGCATTGCGGTGCAGGCGCGCTTGCGAGAGATGGCGGAGCAGGGACTGATCCGGAGCTGCATTTTCGGAGAGGACTGGACGAAGAGCTGCACGGAAGTCTGGCAGTTGTTGCGGGTGAAACCTGATCTGAACGAAGGATTCGGACCTCGGGAAGCGGAATCAGGGAATCACGGTGGTCGTGATATAGGCAGCGGCTGAAGCCGGATTCATTCGACGGCGGCGGAACGGCACGCCTGAAGGCGTGCCCTGATACGAACCACCTAACGAAAAATCTAACTTTCCGTCCTACTTTGGTGTTTCGGTTGACGGATCCGTCGGTGTGGTTATGATCGTCGCGGGTTCAAGTGGCGCAACTGGCGGCACGGGAGGGGGAGCGGCGATCACCGGGGTGGGCGCGATCGGTTGCACGGCGACGACCGGAACCAGCATGCGCTGCTGCCAATACGATACGGCGATGCCGCGCTGCCAGAAACGCGGGATCAGCAGCAAAAAGAGAATGATCTGCGCGATGACGAAGGCTCCAATGTGATTCTCAGGACCGATCAGTCTGAGCCAGATCCAAAGGCCGACGACCAGGAAGATGGCCGCGACTGCAGTGGAAACGATGTAGCTGCCGAGAAGACTGCCCAGGCTGCGGAATGTACTTTTGAATGCGGACCGGATGGACTTGCGGATCGCACGCTGGTCATTGAGGACGGTGTCGGCCTCTGCCAGATCGAACCAGATACGCAGGGTCGTCATGATGAGGAAGATCACGGCGAGGCCGGTCATCTGTAATTCGAAGGGTAGTTTTTCGTTGGTGCTCTCTCCAGCTTTTTTGGTGATGGCACCGTTGGCTGCGAACAGAAGCCCAGCGATGATCCCCATGATGATGCCGGCGATGATCATGATGCGGATAAAGCGCCAAAGATTGCGTCCGCAGGCGCGAAAGAAGTCTTCGCGGGGAAGGCGGTAAGTGGAAGCGTATCCGGCGAAGACTCCGGGCAGAAACAGGGCGACGGCGACGAAGAAGAGGACGGCGAAGTACAGAGCGGGCGTGGTCATCGCGTTCATGCTGCCGAAATCGGGCTTCACCAGCAAGTCGATTACGATGCCCATATCAAGGTTTGGGAGGACGCGGCCGCTATAGAGGCTGTGATCCATGATGGCGTGGGCGCCGCGACGGAAGGCAGCGGTGCCGAATTCGGCCAGCGTCAGGTTCAGCAGCCAAAACCAGAAGATGTAGCGCTTGTTGCGCAATACCATGCTGAGACCGCTGCTGAGTAATCCTTGATTGTTCATTCGTGAGTTCCCTTCGCTGAGAAAGAGTCCCTCTTTGCGCCTCGCGAACTCCAGCGGCTAAAGCCGGGACTGATTGTCGTCAGCTGCGGCGCGGCTTGAAGCCGCGCCCTTTCAAAACGTCGATCAGATCGACTGCTTTCCACAGTTGCCAATTAAACGGCCCACCAGGCCAGCGCCTGACTCACCCACTGCGTAACGAACAGCCAGTAAGTGGAAAGCTTGTTGGTCGGTTTGGAGTTGGGTTCGACGACGAAACTGTTGTTGAAATTGTCGCGATCGATCTGGACCGTGTGATCGGGATCGATCTCGGCGGAAATGACTTTTGCTTTCTTTTGGTAGCCGAAGCGGGTCCAGCGGCTCTGGCCGTCCCAATGCTCGCGGACCGATTCTCCATTGTCGAATTTGACTTCAACATCGATGGGCATGACGAAATCGCCCTTCCGATGCACGGCGACATAGGACTGATACACGGTGTTGTCTTTGCCTTTGCCTTTATCTTTATCCTTAGACTTTTTTTCGTCTTTTTTCTTTTCTTCGTACCAGTTCAGCGGATAGGAGTCGACGTTCAGGACTTCATAGTCCATGACCTGCGATCCGTAAACGGCCTGGTTGAAGTACCAGCGCAAGTCTTTGCCGGAGACTTCTTCAATCGTCTTCAGGAAATCTTCTTTGGTGGGATGGGTGAAGCGGTACTTCATGAAGTACGTGTGCATTGCCTTGGCCATCGTGTCTTCGCCGATGATGCCTTCGAGCGTCAGCAGAACGCTGGCAGTCTTGCCGTACGTGATACCACCGTAGGAATTGAAGTTGTAGTAAGCGTATGCATTCTGGGCTATGGGATCGCGGTCGGCGACGCCGATGTAGCTGTCACGCTGTTCTTCGCGCTCACCGAGTGTGGCTCCGGCCATGTCGAGGATAGACGTTTTCTTGCCCAGGATTGAATCGAGGACCTTGACTTCGGTATAGCTGTTGATGCCTTCGTCCATCCACGCATCTTCGAATTCGTTGGTGGCGACCATACCGTACCAGTATTGGTGGCCGAACTCGTGTTCGACAACCAGTTCGACGATGTGGAGCCCATTGGGCGCCCACCAAGTCGTGTCACCGGTGATGAAGGTTGGATATTCCATGCCTCCGGCGGCGGAGCCGGGTTCGGGATCGACCACCGTCAGCGTCTTATAAGGATAGGGTCCATACCATTTTTCGAAGTGATCGAGAGTTTCGCGGGTGATGCGCTCGTGGCGATCGATCTGGTCCCAGTGTGCCGGCTGCATCAGAAAACGCAGTTGGATGGGGCCCATCTGCGACTGATACGTACTCTCTTTGACCTTGAAGCGCGGGCTGACAGTCCAGGCAAAATCGTGGATGTCGTCGCCGTGATAGGTGACGGTCTTTGTGCCATCGGGATTATTGACGTCGCTGACTTGCACGCCGCTGGCGCCGATGACCTCGTTCTGCGGCACCGTGAGTTTCACGTCGTAGACGCCGAAGTCGGCGAAAAATTCTGTGGTCGCGTGATACTGGTGGCAGTTCCACGCGCCGTGCCACCACACGCCGACCTTGGGAAACCACTGGCCGCCGAGCAAGAAATCGCGCTTCCATCCGGAACGGGCCTGCGTCTCAGGCATCTGATCGTGAAATGTAATTTTGAACTGCACGAATGAGTTTGGCGGAATCGGTTTCGCGAGCTTCAAATCGACAACAGTTTTGTCGTCTTTGTTGCCATCGTCGGGCGCGATGTACTGCAAGTCCTTAGTAAGATCGCCCTGCCCGACAACTTCAATGCTCTTGATTTCTTCCGAGCCGTACTCTTTCGGATCCCACTTGTCGTAGGCGGTGTCGCGGCTTCCTTCCGTCTTGGCCTCGCGTACCCAGGTGGCGTTGGGCTGAAACGCATTCTGGTACAGATGGAAAGGGAAGTGGTCGAGGGCTTGGCCGGTTAGGTTGTGATACGTGAGAACCTCGTTGGCATCGATAGTGTGCTTCGCAGCGTCATATTTCGCGTCAATCTCGTAATGCACAATCCGCTGCGACATGGGGGTGGGTGAGTTGATCGCGAGAGTGGTGTCTGGGATCGAGAGCGCGCCGGTCGGCGAAGAGTTGGAAGCTTTCTCAACTTTGGCGGGAGCAGAGGGCGTCTGAGGCGCAGCCGTCACAGTTTTGCGATTGACGAAAGCGACGATACCGAGGGAAAGCAGGGCGACGACGGCAACGAACTTCCAGCGAATCTTCATTAAATTCCTCACCTCGCTGAACTTAGGCCTTGAATCATATCGCAAGCGCAGGAACGCCGTCATGCGGCGCCTCGGCTTCGTGTCGCGGTGCAGTTTGAGCTTTAATCGGCTTGCTGCTCTGGCAGTCATTCTGACCGAAGCCGTCGTTCAGGCGGAGGGAAGGATCTCGCGTGGAGTGAGTAAGCGTCTGATCCGCTCCCCGCCAGATCCCTCGACCGGCTGAACTGCGCCGGATCTTCGGGATGACCCCCCGTACAGATGCCACGTGGTTCGCGATCAGGAAGTCGGGATCAGGGCGGAGGTGTGAGGTAGCGATAGAGAACATTTAGCTCGTAGTGGCTCTGGTGTGTCTCGCTCGCTACGATTTTCGGACCACTCTTGGCCCGCTAATTACAAAAAAAAGCCTGCGCCCAGGATAGGGCGCAGGCTGATTTATCGCGTGCTCTACGGCGCGGTCTGACAGACACTCAGGTTCTCGTTCTGCAACGAGATCACATCCGTAGTCTTTCCGTTCCATACGTCTAATGAAGTGGCCGCAGGAGCACCAAACCAGGTGATGAAGACCAGATCCTGCGGGTGATAGGTAAATCCATTCACCGTGTAAGGGAAGTCTCCAAAATCAGGTCCAGTTTCCAATGGATCTCCTACTTCCAAAATACCGTTGCTTGGGCAAGGAGACTGGTTCGTGGTGAACGCATCCATGATCCATTCACCGATTTCGTGGGCTAATGCACCGACGTCCTGCGAGAACACCGGGAAAGCAGCTTGCTGAATGCTGGTGCTGTACGAGTAGGTCTGGCCGCCAGGAGCAGGTCCGTTAGCAGAGTGGTATCCGCCGATGCAGCACCCGCCGCCTTCCGTGAGGTAGACATTCTCCGTGACGAACAGAGGCAGAACGTTGGGCGAAACACACGGTTCTTTTACCTTCGTGCAGGAATACTTGGACAAGATGGTTTGCAGCTGGGCATCGAACCAGTTGATGTCGGCCGTGCCAGTCGGAATGCCGCTCCACGGATTGCCGATCACATTGCCATCAGCCGCAGGGACAGTGAATGTCATCTCGGGCTCAACTTGGGTCTTCAGAATGAGGTGCCAATTGGTGTTGGTCTTCACGCCGCCCCAATAGTTGCCACGCATGTATGCGTCCTCGTACTGGGTTGTTCCCAAATCGGTTTCGCCCTGATTGTAGTCAACCAAAGACTGGAAAATCAGGGACTTGTTGATCATCTGCGTGGTCGACATGGTTCCGAACTCGCCGGTCTTGTTTGGATCGAAAGTCATATTGCCATTGCTGGAACCATAAACCATCTTGATCGGAATGATCCCGACTTGGATGGTCGTGGTGGTGTTGCTGGAGGACGGATTGGTGCCGAGGATCACTGAGTTGTAGCTGCGATTGTTAAACGAGGATGTCCAGCTAAACGTCCACTGGGGCAATTGTTGGCCGGCGGGTGGCACCGCACTGGGGTAGAGATTGTGCGGCGGCAGAGCCTTGAAGAGGGGCCGGGCCTGAGGATCGTAATTGGGTTGTTGGGCAAAAGCCGTGCTAAGGCAAAGCGTTGCAAGGACAAAGCAAGTCAACGCGGTGACGAAAAGCTTATTCATGTAAGGATTCTCCTTCAGTTTCTGGACTTGATGTCACGTCGAGCGGTTCAGGTGCGTATCTTACCCACAGGAACTATGGTCCCCCCAGGAACCACTGGGCAGTGAGGCATTGTCCGTCGGACCACTCTCACTTGTCAAAAGGGCCGGAAGAGGGGAGCCCTTCTTCTCACATGCCCTGCCCTTTCTCGCTGACGAGAGATGGCCGGAACGGACCTGCCCACTCGCAGTCAAGCTCCGGGGTCCTCCACCCGTGTTCGCGAAATAAAGGAACATCAAGCAGTTCTCTCTCACTGTTTCAAGTAACGAAGCGCAACACTTCCTGATTTAAAAGTCTTTGTCTCTACCAGCTTCAATTGCAATTTCTCGGGCAGGCTGACACCCTCCATCAATCGTCTGCCTTCTCCAGCAATGATTGGCATAACGACGAAACGATATTCGTCAATCAGGCCAAGCTCCGTCAGTTGTGAAGGAACATCTACACCGCCGACCAAAATATTTTTGCCGTGTTCTTGCTTCAGTTTAAGTATTTCGTCGCGAAGGTTCGTACGAACAATTCTCGTATTTTCATCTTCAGCGCTGGCCAACGAACGGGAAAAAACAATCTTCTTCTTGGAGACAAAGGTTTGAGCAAATTCGATATCCGCTTTTGTCTCGGACTGGCTTTTTGCGATATCAGGCCAATAAGGAACCATCAATTGATAGGTTTTACGCCCAAAGACGAGCAGGTCAACCTCCTGCAAGAGCTGCGTAAAATATTCATGTGTTTCTTCATCGGGATTGAATTTGGTATGGTCGCAGCAGCCATCCAGGGAAAGATTGATTGCATAGATTACATTTCTCATTTGATTTCCTTTTAAGTTTGATCTTCCTGAAATTCAGTTTTTTTAAGTTTAACCCTGACGAAGACCGCCCGAAGCCCGTCGTTTTGACCAAACACTTTCGACTACTGCCCAATAAATAGGGGCACTTCCGGATTGATTAGGGGAACGTTTACTTTTCGGTTCAGGCAGGGATGACATTTGGCCGTTGGCGACAGCAGGCGCGGTTGTTTGCTGCCCTCGAGATGCTGGCACAAAGGAAGTCTGTCACGGAGGTCGCGATCGCAGTCGGTTACGGCAGTGTAAGTGCCTTCATTGAAATGTTTCGGACCATGCTGGGAACCACACCACAGACATACTTTCGAGGCAAGCGTTCGTAGCCGCGCGGTAGAGGCATGGGCGCAACGGCGCACCTTGCTTCAGGCTGTTCTGATAGCGCCAGGCGTGAAGTAAAGTTTCCTGCACCGCGTCAGCTCGCGGCGATGACGGTCATGGACTCGATGATGAGTGTTGGGGATTTTGCGCCAGTCATACATGCGCCGACTATAACTTCGTGTTCTCCGCACTTTCCGGCGGACGGTCCGATGGCCAACGTGCATGCCTATGCTACGAACTAAAGCCCTAACCCAACTTTTATTGCATTAGACTGCCGGACAAGGTCATAATCCAGTGGCGCTGAGACCAGACGGAAATAGCGCCAAAGCAAATCCGAGGAGAAAACCTGATGAAACGCAGCTTGATTGTGTTGGCTCTCGTTCTTTGCACCGCGGTGTCCGGCCCCCTCTGGGCACAGGAGAATCCCTTTGGTGGAACTTGGAAACTGAATACTGCAAAATCCAAATTCGAACCGGGCCCGGGGCCAAAAAGTATGACGCGGACCATCGTCGCGCAAGGTGCAGGGGCGAGTTACAGCTTTGAGGGAGTTGGCGCCGATGGTGCTTCGATCGCTTATAGTTTCTCCACCAATTATGACGGAAAAGATTCCGCAATCACCGGTGCAGGGGCGCCCGGTGGGGCGAATACGATTGCTCTTAAGCGAGTCAACTCTCGAAAGGTGGAAGGATCTCTTAAGAAGGACGGGAAAGAGGTTGGCAAGGTGGTAGCTGAAGTATCCAATGACGGCAAGGTCTCGACTGTTAAAGCGAAAGGTAAGACCGGCGACGGCAAAGAGTTTAGCGCCGAAAGTGTCTACGATAAGCAGTAAACGAGCGCGGGCGGAATTTGTGCTTCGGGTTCCGCCCCAGTTCCCCGCCGCCGAGCTGCGGGTTCAGAAAAAAACTATTTGTCGCTCAACCGTTGAAATCAGGCGATTACACGTTTTGACCGGTCGATGAGTGATGGGGATATACAACAGTTGATTGGCGGGCCATTAAGGTAGGGGCCGCGCAGCATCTTCGACGAACACGATCAGAATTGAAAGATCGGGGATTGTCGCAGGCGCGATTGGCGCGCGCGACAGAAACGCAAAGAATCCCAAGCAAACGAACGATTCCGATTTACGCCAAAAATGTTCTGTGATATAGACAGTGATCGTGACCTGTCCACCTTTCACCAAGGTAGAATTGGGGACCCTCCTATTACTCCTATTTCTTCTGTCTAATCTGCCGGCTCAAGATCGAAAGGTCGATCCGACGTGGTTGCATCGCTACGTGCCAAGCCTAAGCAGTGCGACGGTAGTCTGGTCGTCTGAGACGTGCCATGACAAACCCATTTTTGGCGAGGGTGATCCGGAGAATCGCAGTCTCCAGAGCGTCTCTCGTTTCAGCGAAGTCACCATCGATGCTCACGGAAGTTGTCGGAGCATGTCTTACGATCGCGAAGAAGAGATCTATTTCATTCTGGCGGGCAACGCCAATCTTCACTACAGTGACCATACGTATGGGATGCGTACGAACGATTTCACCTATGTCGCGCCAGCAGTGAATCACTCGGTCGAGAATAGCGCTAATCAGCCCCTGCGAGTTTTAGTGATGGGCTTCAAGATTCCCTCAAACATTTCTATCGGAGCACCGAGTCCAGAGCCGAAGATCGTGAACATGGATGAGGTGAAAGAGGAGACGGTTGACGGACATCCTAACTCGGTGCTCTATAAGCTGCTCGCAGGACCGCTGACCGGCAAACGGGACGCAATTGATCAAGCGTATGTAGTCGTCAGTTTCTTCTGGATGGATTTTGCTCCGGGCGGCACAAACTTTCCCCATCATCATGAAGCTGCGGAGGAAATCTATCTGGTCATGGATGGGGAAGGTGAAATGGTGGCTGGCGGAGGAACCGACGGAATCGAAGGACGGCATCCGGCCAAGGCAGGTGATGCCTACTATTTCCGGCCGAATTGCACGGTCGGTTTTTACAACCAGAACAAGCCCGGGGCCAAGGCGCATATTCTGGCAATACGATCGCGCATCCGTCTGCCTGAGGATCAAGATTAGATAATGCGAACCGCGCAGGTCATGGCGGGGAATACGCCATGGATTCGGCGGGGCCGCAGAC
This sequence comes from Terriglobia bacterium, assembly GCA_963823085.1. Taxonomy (GTDB): domain Bacteria; phylum Acidobacteriota; class Terriglobia; order Terriglobales; family Acidobacteriaceae; genus Sulfotelmatobacter. The sequence goes on from CAWGKF010000020.1 coordinate 288,431, forward strand.
TATCCGGACGGTTCAACGAGAGTACAATTCCTTGCGTCGATCCGGACGTGTTTCTCCCGTGACGATCGGCAAGGAGGACTGACATGCAGTCCGTCAAGCAAGGTGACCTAAGCCTTCTGCAGCATCCCGCTTCACAAGAGCTTTTGCAGTCGAAGATTCCGGCGCGATTGGCATATATCTGGATGGATGGAACCCCTCGGGTGATACCGATCTGGTTTCATTGGAATGGGCAGGAGATTGTGATGGCGAGCCCGCCGAAAGCGCCGAAGCTGAAGGCGCTGGCGAAGAATCCGAAGGTTTCGTTGACCATCGACGACAACATCTTTCCGCATAAAGTTCTTCTCGTCCGCGGAACGGCGCGACTGGAGCCTGTGAACGGGATCGTGCCGGAATACGTTGCCGCTGCGGAGCGCTATTTCTCGCCCGAGCAAGCTAAAGCCTGGGTTGGCCAGCTGCGAACTATGATTTCGGCGATGGTGCGGATCACCATTACCCCAGAGTGGGTGGGACTTCTGGACTTCCAAACCCGCTTCCCCAGCGCGCTGGCCAGTTAGAATCTGATCGCGAAGCCCACTTCTTTTTTCATTTTCTGGAGTCTTTCGGGAGGCGCGCTTGCGCTTTTGCCCGTCGTCCTAAGATACTGAATAGATTCCATCTTTCTCGCATTCAAACTATGAAAACTACAATTGTTACCTCTACTCCATCGCAAGTCGAAACTGAAGCCCTGGTTGCCGTGGTGCTCGACCACGCGAACGCCGGATCGAATGAAAAAGACAAAAAGCCGGAACTGAAAGTCGCCAGCAGTGACTCCGCGGTTCAGAGTGCGGCCGCCGATTTGCTCGGCAGTGGCGAAATTACGGGGAAATCTCTTGAGACAAACCTGCTGCACAAACCCGCGAACCTGAAGGCGAAGCGTTTGCTGCTGGTTTCCGGCGGAAGCGCCAAGAAATTTTCAGCCTACGATTTGCGCCGCGTTGCCGGAACGGCGGCGCGTACGTTGAAGTCACGCGGAATTCGCAGCTTTGCGTTCGTTGCCCCACAGGGAATTGCTGAGGACGAAGCTGTTCGCGCGATCGTCGAAGGTGCACACGTAGGGAATTTCGACCCGGACTACTATCGCAGTGATCGCAAGGATCAGAAGATCGATGCAGTTACCGTCGTGGCTAGTGGCGACAAAGCTGCGCTCGAGAAAGTAGCGAACGAAGCGCAGATCATCGGCGAATCGCAAAACTTCACGCGCGATCTGGTGAACGAGCCGTCAAATCGCATGACGCCCACTATCATGGCGGAGCGCGCGAAGAAGATGTCCGCCGAGGTTGGCTTGAAGTGTGAGGTGTACGGCGCAGACAAAATCAAAGAACTGAAGATGGGCGCGTTCTGGAGCGTGGCGCAGGGATCGGACGAACCGCCGGCGCTGATTGTGATGACCTACGAACCTGCAGGCGCCCCGGTAAAGCCTGTGCTCGGACTTGTAGGGAAGGGAATTACATTCGACACCGGCGGCATTTCAATCAAGCCCGCCGACGGCATGGAGAAGATGAAGTATGACATGGCGGGTGGCGCGACCATGATCGGTGCCATGCGCGCGATCGCGTTGCTGAAGCCCAAGGTCAAAGTGATCGGGATCGTATGCGCGACGGAAAACATGCCGTCCGGGAAAGCGCAGAAGCCTGGGGATGTGCAGATCGCGATGTCGGGCAAATCGATCGAGATCATCAACACTGATGCGGAAGGGCGCTTGGTGTTGGCAGATGGACTTCATTATGCCAAGCAACTGGGATGCACCCATCTAGTCGACGCGGCGACTTTGACGGGCGCGGTCGTGGTCGCGCTCGGGTTCACGAACGTCGGCATATTCACGAATGATGATGACATGTACAACCGTTTTAAGGCAGCGAACACGAAAGCGGGAGAGAAGATGTGGCGGCTGCCGCTCGATGACGAATATAAAGATCAGATTCGCTCGTCCATCGCAGACATTATGAATTCCGGCGGACGCTGGGGCGGCGCGGTCACCGCGGCAATGTTCCTGAAGGAGTTTGCGGAAGATACTCCGTGGATCCATCTCGACATTGCGGGCACCGCATGGATGGAAGACCAGAAGCCTTGGATCGCAAAAGGTCCTTCGGGCATCGCGCTGCGGAGTCTAGTGGAGTTCGTGAAGAGCTTCGTCGTCTAAGTCTCCTCACATTTGCAGCAGCCTTTTTGGGGCAAGGCGCGTCTTAGTCATGCCGGGTGCGCTCGCGCCCAGTTGTGTCTGCAACTACGAATTCGGAGAGGATAACCATGAAGGCGCTCGCAGTGATTGGAGTTGTTGTTCTGATAGTGGGAGTTCTCTCTTTTGTAGTTCCGTTTCCCAGCTACCACCATCACGGAGTTAAGGTAGGGGATTCCAGCATCGGCGTGACGACTGAGCACGATGAGAAACTGCCGCCTGCAGTGGGGATCGTTTTGATTGTGGTAGGCGGTGGGTTGGTTCTCGCCGGCCGGAAATCGTAAGGCACAAGTGATGCGTGGAGGCCTGGAAATCCGGAGCCTTCATTTTGGCTGGCCGGTATCGTAAGTCGATCGTCGGAGGTAGAACGATCGAGTGCAGATCTCACGTTGAGCGATTTCTTCTCCGTTGCTATAATCGAGTGCGTTCCACACGCTTTCCGTTGGGCTTCAGTCGTTCGTCCCGCCAAAATCGGGCTGAAGTGGAGAGTCCTTACAGGCCGCCCACGGCGGCACTGGAAACGTGGCCAGGTAGCTCAGGTGGTAGAGCGCAGCCCTGAAAAGGCTGGCGTCGGCGGTTCAACTCCGTCCCTGGCCACCACA
>CAWGKF010000021.1:0-21263 GCA_963823085.1 Terriglobia bacterium
GGAGATGGGCGGGGCCTAAGATGTCAAGGTTCGTGGTTCCCACCCTTTCGCAAAAAGCTTGTCCAGTCCCATGAGATGCTTTACAAAAGAGCGCGAAAGGTTGGGGCACCCGGCGAGTGGGAAACTCATAAATTTATCTCGTGGAACCAACGCTTTTGGGTCGACGTATAATCCGCCGGAGGATACCCGCGTGCCAACCCTTCTGCAGGACATCCGCTACGCTCTTCGGCAGTTACGTCATGCTCCCACGTTTACGTTGACTGCATTACTTACCCTGGCCATGGGCATCGGTGCGACCACCGCGATTTTCACTCTGACGCAGGCCATCATGCTGAAGTCTTTGCCGGTCGCCGATCCCGCCCAGCTGTATCGCATTGGCGACACCGAGGAGTGCTGTGTCGAGGGTTGGGAGGACGATGACTGGAGCCTGTTCTCCTACCCCCTTTACCAGCGTCTCGCGGCTGCGGCACCCGAGTTTGAGGAAACCACCGCTTTTCAGGCGGCGCCTGGGATCTACAGCATTCGGCAAGAAGCCAAAGACCGCGAGGCACGTCCCTTGCGGGCCGAGTACGTGAGCGGGAGTTACTTCCATGTTTTTGGCCTCGGGGCCTTTGCCGGACGGGTTATCAACAACTCGGACGATCAGCAGTCGGCCGCACCAGTGGCGATGATCAGCTATCGCACCTGGCAGCAGGCTTATGGCTCAGATCCACGGATTATAGGGTCGACCTTCTTCGTGCAAGGACAGCCGGTCACATTGATTGGGATTACGCCTCCGGGATTTTTCGGCGAGACACTCCGTAGCGATCCGCCGGACTTTTGGCTGCCCCTGCAACAGGAGATTCTGTTCGACGGCCAGAGTGCAAACATGAGAACGAATCAGCGCCAATGGCTCTATGCCATTGGCAGGTTGAGGCCGGGTGCGAGCGTGCAAGGACTTCCTGCCCGGCTGACGCCGGTGCTTCAACGCTGGCTCCGTGACGAAGATGAGGTGCCCGCCGAATTCAAACCGCAGGTTGAACCTTCAATTCCGCAGAAATTTATCCGGCTGGCTCCGGCCGGAGGCGGTGTCACTTCCTTACGGGAAAACTACGGCGCGAGTCTGCGTATCCTCTTAATAATTTGTGGAACCTTACTCCTCATCGCCTGCGCCAACCTGGCCAATCTGCTACTGGCACGCGCAGCCGCCCGCCGCTCCCAGACAGCGGTGCGCCTGGCTCTGGGGGCTGCGCGAACAAGACTGATTCGCCAGCAGTTGACGGAGGCTGTACTGCTGTCTGTGTTAGGCGGCATCGCAGGATTAGGGATTGCATACGTGGGAGCGCGTCTGATGCTGGCGCTGGCATTTCACAGCGCCACCTTTACGCCCATCAGTGCCACTCCTTCGTTGCCGGTTCTCGGATTTGCGTTCGCGCTTTCACTCCTCACCGGTGTGATGTTTGGCGTTGTGCCCGCGTGGCTCGCTTCGCGTTCCGATCCGGCAGAGGCCCTGCACGGAGCAGGCCGCGGCACTCGCGGCGGGGCAGCGCTGCCGCAGAAGATACTGGTGGTTAGCCAAGCGGCGCTTTCCCTAGTTCTGCTTGCCTGCGCGGGATTACTGACCGCGAGCTTGCGGAATCTGGAGAGTCAGGATTTTGGGTTCGACGTCCAAAATCGCATCAGTGTTCAGATCAATCCTCCTCTGGACAGTTACGCCCCGGAACGCCTCGACGCGCTTTATCGCACAATCGAAGATAATCTGGTGCGGTTGCCCAATGTGCAGAGCGCAAGCCTGGCCGGCTACAGTCCGCTCAGCGGCAATAACTGGGGTGAATTGATTGCGATAGAAGGGAGGGGTGATCCAAAGGCTGATATGGCGGAGGGTGTCTCTTGGGACCGAGTGAGTCGCCAGTATTTTTCGACCGTCGGACAGCGCATCGTCCGCGGACGCGAATTCGCGGAAAGTGATTCCAGCGCCTCGCGCCCAGTGGCGATTGTGAATGAATCGCTCGTCAGGAAATACTTCCCCAATGAAGATCCCCTCGGCAAGCACTTTGGCATGGACAGCTCCCGATATGCCAGCACGTTTGAAATCGTCGGCGTAGCGCGTGACGCCAAGTACACCGATCCAGACCAGCCCGCAAGGCCCATGTTTTTTCTGCCGCTTGAGCAGAGTGTCCACTATTCCAACGCTGATCTACAGCGCAACGAAATACAAACGCATTTCGTAAACAGTATCCAACTGCTGGTACGCGGCCATGCCCTCAATCTTGAGCCGCAGCTTCATAAGGTTCTCGCCGATATCGATCCCAACCTTACGATCATCACGATAGAAAGCATGAACGAGCAGGTGGCCTCAAATTTTGACCAGCAGCGCATGGTTGCGCGGTTGGCTGGCACATTCGGCCTGATCGCCATGCTGCTGGCGGCCATCGGCCTCTATGGGCTCACGGCCTACACGGTGGCCTGCCGAACCAGCGAAATCGGAGTGCGCATGGCTCTCGGAGCCGACCGGGTGAACATTATGCGACTGGTCCTGCGAGGAGCATTTCTGCTGGTCGCTATCGGGTTATTGATTGGAATTCCGCTGGCCATCGGCGCGGGACGCCTTATGGCCGCGCAGCTATTCGAGATACGCAGCTGGGATCCGCGCGTGTTCGGGTTTTCAATTCTTGCGCTCGGGGCTTGCGCCGCGGCCGCCAGTATTCTCCCGGCACATCGAGCCGCTTCGACGGATCCAATGAAGGCGCTGCGCACCGACTGAGACTATCCGGGTTGATTGTCGCGAACCAGCCGGTGCACCGTCGTCGTGGCAGCTCGTCTGAATGCGGTCCGGTTTGCTACATTCCATTCCATCGCTGGGGATGTAGACATCTGCACATCACATGCTCATTTACCGTCAATTATTGGGCAGGCCATATTCATCTAAATGATCTTGTTCGTTTTTCTCTACGCACCCCGCTCTGACGCGGCTGAGGGCCTCATGGTCATCACTTCTTCAGGGGTTCCATAGCCACGCGTATAGGCCCCTTTCGAGACCGCGCAGGTCTTCACATCGCCCCATCTCTCTCGGCTGGCGACGGATCGCCCTCCACAGGAACAATACAACCTGTACTCTTCAGATGAACCAGAGACGGTGGGTACGAGGTACGAGCGATTGTCGTAGGGGCTGAACCCGATCAGATATCGGGTACGACACCGCGGACATTCCACGCAATGGCGAATTCGCCAAGACATAGATTTGCTCTCAGACAAAAATAGCTGGCCTGCTCTGCGACGTGGCGACTGGCAGCGACGAGTGCGTGCATTCGCGATCGGGAAATCGATCCCAGCATCGCGAATGCACATACTCAGGAAAAACGAATCCGGTTACCGGCGGAATTGGCCGGGTCCGAATCTCCGCAAAAGCTGGTTGCCAACATTCGCGGGCATAGTGATTTTCGGGAGTGTGCCGGCGACGTCTGCCATCGACCTGCCTATGCTTTGGTGTACAGGGGTTGCCAGAAAGGCGTGGATGTTGCCCGCATCGGGCCCGGTGAGTACCGTTGCCATGCCCGAGATTTGTCCGCGCGCGTTGATCTTGTTACCCATGGTTGCGTACAGGTTCAAATTTGCAGGAAACAGCGTGTTGAGGTTGATCATCGTGCCATTCTGGTAGATGAAGGCGTGGGTCCAGTTGAGGTTGGAGTCCCAGGTACTTCCCACGATGCTTTGGCCGTCGGGACTGATGCCGCTAGCCAGGGAGCCAAAGTCTCCCGGCAGGGTGCCGAGGCTGATGATTTCGTTGGGGTTCGGCCAAAAAGCCGCATAGGTGGTTGCCCCGTCAGGTCTAAGGACTTCCCCAACCATCTGGCCCTGGTCGTTAATGGCCCAGGCCAGACTAAGACCCTCAACTCCCAGGTCAGGAAGCGCCGTGGGGGTGCCGTTTTGCCATATCACGGCGTGATTCGCTGCGGTGCAGGTTCCCGAGTAGCCCACGGTTTGGCCTTGATCGTTGATGCCAAATGCAATTGAGTCAGGATCGCTACCTAGCGGGGAAAGAGCGTGGGGAACAGTCTTGGGATTTCCGTTTGTCCAGAACGCTCCCAGGTCAATCCGGTTATTCGTCGTGCCCTGCGGGCAGGTGGAGTCCACGACACCGTTTTCCGCATACCCGGCGATTTGTCCACTGAGATTGATTCCGCTCGCCTGCCCGTTATTTCCGCCGAGCGTCCGCAGAGCGCTCATTTGGAAGAGCTGCCAAATAAACGGACGACACGTCAGGTGTGTACCGAAGCCGCAAATGTCTTCGCCGTTCGGGTCGGGGACATTCGTTTCGGAATAACCTACGATCTGCCCCCAGTCATTGATCTGGCCCCAGTTCATCCAAGTATTCTTTCCTCCGAGCGTGCCCAAGTCGAACTTGAATCCGTCGATGTCGAGCATTCCACGTCCGTTTAGAAGTTGCCCAAGCTGGTTATCCTGCTCGCCCGGGGGCAGGTTCCCAGACATGATGAACGTCCAGCCTTCATCATTGAGGGACATGGCACAACCCAGATTGTTGTTGCTGTGCAGAACCCCCAGATCGGTAACTTTGTAACTCGCTTGGGCGAACGCATTGCCGAAGCAAGCCAGAACAAACGTCGTAACCCACAGTGTCGATAGAGTCCCGAACCGTCTTGATGTGCGCATATCTAACATCCTCCGGTGAAGTCGTGGCGCCGAGATGACTGGCGATTTACGTCAGGTACTACTCGGCGCTCTGACGGTCAGTTCGAGCACGCAGTCATCCGAAAAACATAGGTTCGGTGTTGTTTGTGACAAATGACTGTGGTGAGGGGCGAAACAGTTAGCTGCAGACGCGAGATCATCCGGCGGAGGGATGCCTCCATCGCGCATTTCTGTCACGAACCGCTCGATTCTCTACGCAATTCAATAGACGCGCAGAGCCGACTTCGCGATTCCATATTCGAGCTTGATTCGGATTGCTCGAACATGCATACTGGTTGGTATGTTGCCGGTAAAACGAAGGTCGAGGCACCGGACACCCAGGTCACGCGATCCAGAGCGCACACGAGTACGTTTATTGCAGGCCGCCTACGAAGAGATGTATCGCTCTGGCTATCGGAGCGCTGACCTGGCTGCGATTCTGGCCGCAGCGGGCGTCACCAAAGGCGCCCTGTACTACCACTTTGACGACAAGGAGGCCCTCGGGCATGCGGTGGTGGACGAGGTCATCGCGGGTAGCGTTCAGCGGAAGTGGGTGCAGCCCCTACGGAACGCTACGAACCCCATCGACACTCTAGTGCGCATTGTTCAGTCCGAGTCGCTGAAAAGAGAAGACGTTCAGCGGGGCTGCCCGTTGCTTAATCTGTCTCAAGAGATGTCCGGTCTGGATGAGGGGTTCCGCAGAAGGACGGCCAAACTTTTCAAGGACTGGCGCGACGCCGTCGCGGAGGCCCTGCGTGAAGGACAGAAACGTAGGGTCGTGCGAAGTGATATTGACGTGAATGAAACGGCTACGTTCCTGATCGCGGCGTACGAGGGATACGTCGTTTTAACGAAGAATTCGCAGGATGCACGGATGATGCGATCCGGGCAAACAAGGGTGATCCGTCTTTTGGAGTCGCTGCGCGGGAAAGGCGGTCGGACCGAGGGTCGGCGAGTCAAGGCAGCGTGGCCAATCGGCGTTGGCTAAATGCTTTTAGGCCTCACGACATCCATTTTAAGATTCATAACATCCATACCGGTATGTATGATGTGTCGTTCTTAATTCTGCAAGGAGGCATCCATGAAGCAAAAGACAGCCAAAATGATCGCATGGGGAGTTTTTGCGCTGGTTATCGTCCTCAGCGAGTGCTGGCCGGCGCGAGCGCAGGACTCAAAAGGAGCGTATGCGAGCATGGCTCCGCTTGATCAATATCTAATGGCAGATCGCAACGCCGAGATTGCGCTGGCACGGAGCGCGGCGCCTGCAGCGATATCAAGCGATGCAGAGGTCTTGGTCCTCGGGCGGAACGGCTACGAAACCGCCGTCAAAGGCAAGAACGGTTTTGTGTGTGTTGTGGAGCGAGGGTGGATGTCGCCGTCCGATGCTCCGGAGTTTTGGAATCCCAAACTTCGAGGCCCCATCTGTTTCAATCCGCCGGCCGCGCGATCTGTTTTGCCAACTACTTATAAGAGAACAGAGATGGTATTAGCAGGGCGAACGAAGGCTGAGATTATCGAAGGCAACAAAGCAGCGTTCGAAAAAGGAGAACTGCCACCGCTCGAGCCCGGCGCGATGAGTTACATGATGTCGAAGGAAGCTTATCTCACCGATAAGGATGATCACAACCTGGCCCACTTGATGTTTTATGCGCCTCCGCTGGACGGCAAGGCTTGGGGTGCTGATCTACCGAAATCGCCGGTAATGTTGAATCCACAATTCAAAGGCACTCAACCAATCGACGTGTTCGTAGTTTCCGTGGGCAGGTGGTCAGACGGATCTGCTGCTCCGGTTATGTAGGACTCGCGTAGGGTAGCAGGAAGTTCGAAACGAGAGAGCAATGCGAGGGGTTCCATCATGAGCGCCCGCGAGATTCAGGATCAGAAGGCCATTGCACGTGAGATCTTTGTTGAACAAGGTGCTCACGCCAGGACGGACGTCTCGGCTAACCTGCTGGGGACGGATACGATTTGCTCATTCAAGAGTAGACGGAATTACACTCTTCAATCGCCGGCCGAAGACGGGTTCTACGAACTTGCCGATACTGCATTGTTTCCGGTAGCCCGAGCTGATGCTGCAAATCTCATTCGAGTCTTGCGCCAGTTGGAGTTGATAGCAAAACGACAGGCGCCACGAATCGCGTTCAAGACAAAGGGTAGAATCCTATTCCTGGATTTAGCCGAGATCGTGGCCGTGCAAGCGGAAGGTAATTACGTTTCGTTGCGACACCGACCCAATCCCTATTTGCTACGCGAGTCCCTCTCGTCCATGGCGGAGAAGCTGAAGCCCTACGGCTTTATTCGCATCCACCGCTCGGTCGTCGTGAATATTTCGGCGGTGAAGGAGATCCAACCTTTACCGACGGGAGAGTACAGGCTGCGTGTAAGAGACGGGAAGGAATACCTGGTAACGCGTACATACAGGGACAACCTCAGAGATCTGGCTCAGCTCTGGGTAGGCTCAGAGCGCCTTCCCGGCTAACGGCAGGCAGAGTATTCCCTCCCGTCAAGCGGGGAAGGGGGTATGATCTGCCCGAGGTGATCTCCCTTATGTTGAGCTCTCTTAGTTTTTTTGTGGCTGTTCTCAGTCGCGCCTTATTCCGTACGTGTCTTGTGCCAGTGCTGCTGGTCGCCAGTTTGTCGGCACAGAATGAATCTGTGCGGGTCATTGCTTTCGGCGCGCATCCGGACGATTGCGATCTGGGCGCAGGAGGCATCGCCGCCAAGTATGCGGCCCTCGGCTATAAAGTGAAGTTCGTGTCTCTCACCAACGGCGACGCCGGCCATCAGACGCAAGGCGGAGAAGAACTCGCCAACCGACGACGCGCCGAGGCTCAAGAAGCCGGACGGCGCATCGGCATCGAATACGAAGTGCTCGACAACCACGATGGCAAACTCCTTCCCACGTTACACGTGCGCGAACAGGTTATCCGCGAGATCCGTCAGTGGAAGGCTGACATCGTGATTGCACCTCGACCCAACGACTACCACCCCGATCATCGGTACACAGGAGTGTTGGTGCAAGATGCGTCCTATATGGTAATCGTGCCGAATCTGGTGAAAGATACGCCAGCGCTGCGGCAGAATCCGGTATTTCTGTACTACAGCGACCACTTCACCAGACCGCAGCCGTTCCGTCCAGACATTGTGGTTTCGATCGACGATGTATTTGACAAGAAGATTGATATGTTGGACGCGCACGTTTCACAGTTTTACGAGTGGCTGCCGTGGACTGTCGGGAGGCTCGACCAGGTGCCCAAGGATCCCATTGAGCGGAAGAAATGGCTGGCGATGCAGCCGGATGTGAACCGAAAAGAAACGCCGGAATGGCGGGAAGCATTACAGAAACGGTACGGTGCACCGGCGGATCACATTCAGCATGCAGAGGCGTTCGAAATCACCGAGTACGGACGTCAACCTAGCGAAGAAGAGATTCGTCGGCTGTTTCCATTTTTTCCGACAAAGTGAAACGTCTATGGGCCTGGGCGGATTGTCGGCCTTGTCGCCGGATCAGTCAGCATGAAAACGGTCCAGATTGTTTGTTTTCTCTGAGTAAACGTTCCGCTACCCCACACAACGAACATCGCGTTGTGTGGGCCACCCAGTTATAGAACACAGATCGCGTGTGGGCCAACCCAGCGTTATTGTTTTTCGGCTGTTTTCTCCGCGGGTTTTTCAAACAGCTTCGGGTCTACGGTTGGATTGATTTCGATCTTCTTGTATTCGACCACGCTAGTTTCCTGACCGTTCTCCTTGTTCTTGTGCATGTAGGGTTCGGTGAGACCATCGGCTGCGCGCCAATCCGAGAGATCGGTTTCGCCCTCGTACGGGCCCACCTGTCCAATCCCTTTGTACTTCTCGCGCACGATGTAACCGGTTTTCGGATCGACATACCAGCGGAGCCAGGGAATCGCTCCGCCGATATCAACGATCGCGGCGTCGATGTCGCCGATCTTTTCGGTACCCGCAGCCGTGAACGTAAAAGCGGGATCGTTGACGTGCTGCGCAACATAGATCAGGTCGTGATGGATTTGGGTCATCATTTCTTGTTTCTGCGGAGGAGGCATGCTGTGCGTGCCCATACCGGCCATGCTCATGAATCCAGTGGCAGGAGTGGCAACGATCGTTAATTGTCCCTGGGGCGTTTGCACCTCAACGTGCATGCTGTCGGGAAAAGCGAGTGTGATGTCGACCGGAGAAGGATTTCCGCCGGGCCCGCTCTCGGCAACATTCGCGTGCAGGGTTTTGACGGCTTCGAGCTTGGGCAAACCTCCCATGGCGGTAGCAACTTTTTGCGCCAGAGCCTTGCCCTCAGGATTGCCAGCCTGCGATTTGGTGTCGGCATTGTCGGCTTTCTCGGCCGGCGGAGGTGGAATCGTGATGTCGATCTCCTTGACTGGGCCGAGCGACGAAAGAGGTTTATCGAATTCTTTCGGGTTGCCGACGACCAGCACGGCCAATTGATTCTTGTGGAGATACTTTGCGGCGACACGATTGACGTCGGCGGCCGTAACTTTTTTTACTTCTGACTGGTATTTGTCGAGCCAGTCGGCGGGATATCCGTAGTATTCGTAGGTCATGCGCTCGGCAAGAATTTTGTCGGGCGAGTCGAGGCGGAAGATAAACGCATTGAGGATGGCGTCTTTGGCGCGTTGGATTTCGTCATCCGTAATCGGATTCTTGGTCAGAGCATCGATGTCCTCGTCGGTCGCTTGAATCGATTCGACCGTGCTCTGACTCTTGGTGCCGATCGATATCTGCAAAATGCCGGGATGGCCGAAGTTGGTACCGATGCCTCCGCCGACGCCGTAGGCCAAGCCCCGCTTCGTGCGAATGTCGTTGAACAATCGCGAAGAGAATCCTCCGCCAAAGGCCTCATTGAAAACGCTGATCGCGTAGTAATCGGGATTGTCGCGCGTGGTGCCGAGGGTGACCATTCGGATGTTGCTCTGGTTCACGTCTTCCTTCGAAACCAGGTAATAGCCGGGCTTGGCCGGTTCGTATTTGACTTCGTTCTTGGGAAGCGTTGGCCCTTTCGGCCAGGAGTCGAAGGCGGCGCGCAGGCGGGCTTCCATGGCCGCGGAATCGAAATCTCCGCTGATGCCGAGAATGATGTTGTTGGGATGAACGTATTTGCCGTGCCAGTCGATCAGGTCCTGACGGGTGACGGCTGCAACGGTCGAGTATTCGGGCTGCCGTGCGTACGGATTGTTGGGTCCGTAGGCAAGTTTGACGGCCTCGCGATGTGCAATCTCACTGACGTCGTCATTGCGGCGGGAGATGGAATCTTCTTCTCCTTTTTTGGCAATGTCGATCTTGTCAGCGCGGAACTCCGGATGCTGCAGCACGTCCACGAAGACTTTGAAAACGTCGTCGAGATCGCCCTTCAGGCAGGAAAAGCTGATGCTGGTGGAATCCGGACCACCTCCGGTTTCAACTTTGGCCGCGCGGATTTCGAGGAAGTCGTCGAGTTGATCGCCGGTTTGCGACTTGGTGCCACCGGTGCGCCAGACGTCACCGTAAATGTCGACGAGTCCGACCCTGCTCGCAGGCTCGTTGACCGAGCCCCCGCGGATACGGGCAGAGGCATCGATCAGTGGCAACTCATGATCTTCCTGCAGGAAGATCACCATGCCATTCGAGAGTTGAATACGCTTGGGCTGCTGCGGTTTGAACGCCGGGAGCGGCGGGATAGGTACTTTCTGCCAGTCCGATGTCTGGCCAGCAACATAGGAAGACGGGACGACGATGACTGCGCAGAAAAGCAGAGCGAAGAGGATCCGCTTCATTTTTATGTTCATTACACACCTCTTCATTGCACACCTCCCTGATCAGCCGGGCCGCTACCGCCGGCTTGTTCGCCACCCTGTCCGCCGCCACCTGCCTGAGAATTCTCAATCACTCCCACGGTGCGGTTGGTATCGGTGAAGACTTCGTTGGCCACGCGGCGAATGTCGGCCTTGCTGACCTGGTCGATTCGATCGACCGAGCGAAACAACTCGCGCCAATCGCCGTACCGGGTCTGGTAGGTCGCCAGTTGGGTAGCGAGTCCCTCATTGTCGGCGAGGCCTCGAATCAGGTTGGCTTTTGCGCGAGTTTTGATCATCTTCAGTTCGTCGTCGCTAATGTCTTCTTTTTTGAGCCGATCAATTTCCGCATGGATCGCCCCGGCCATTTCGTCCGCTTTGTGTCCGGGAAGAGGCACAGCGAGGAACGCGAACAGGTGCGGATACTTCACGCCGGGATACCCGGTGATTCCTTCCGAGTAAGAGGCGATCTTCTTGTCGCGTACCAGCGCGCGATACAAACGGGAGGTTCGCCCTTCCGACATCAGATCACTGATGGCATCGAAAACTGCGTCATCTTTGCTGCGATAGTCGGGCCGATGATAGCCCTCGATGTAGATAGGTTGCGAGAGATCTTTCAGAACCACGCGACGTTCCGAGTTCTGCGGAGGCTCGGTGGTCGTGGCCTCATCAGGCTGAGGACGCGAAGGCAGGCGGCTGAAGTATTTTTCCAGGATCGGCATCGCTTCCGCGGCCTTAATATCGCCGGAGACGGCGACGACCATATTCGAGGGGATGTAGTAGGTGTCGAAGAACCGCTGCGCGTCGGTGGCCGAAAAGTGATTGAGATCTGAAATCCAGCCGATGGTGGGCCGATGATAGGGATGCGCGGTGAATGCCTCTTCGGTGAATTGTTCGAGCAGTCGTCCGAATGGGTTGCTGTCGGTGCGCATGCGGCGCTCTTCGATGACCACGTTGCGCTCTTTGTAAAACTCTCGCAGCACGGGATGCAGAAAGCGATCCGACTCGAGATACGCCCAGAGTTCCAGCCGGTTTGTCGGGAACGAGTAGTGATAGGCAGTCTCGTCGTAGTTGGTGAAGGCGTTCATGTCCTCACCGCCGTTTTGCTCAACGATCTTTCCAAATTGATTAGGGATGACGTAGCTGTCGGCTTCTTTGATTGCGTCTTGCCAGGCTTTCTCGAGCTCTTTTAATTTCTCGGCATTCTGTCCGACTCGCTTGTCCCGTTCGGCGATGTAGGCGGCATAGGCTTTTTCGACCTTCTCGAGCGCAGGTTTCTCGGCCGCGTAATCCTTGGTGCCGATGGTGTCGGTTCCCTTGAAGGCCATATGCTCAAACATGTGGGCCAGGCCGGTGGCACGCATCGGATCCTGGACGGAACCGGCATCGACGAGCGTAAAGAAAGAGAAGACCGGAGCTTCCGGGCGCTCACAGATTACGATAGTGAGACCGTTGTCCAGTTTCTTGACGGTGACACGCTTTTCGAAAGAAGCTACGTCTTGCGCCAGCGCGAACGCTGACAGAAGTAAAACGAGGACTGCAGTTTTCAGGATGCGGCGTTTCATCGAACCTCCAACAGCTGGGCGGGTCTAGCTGCAAATTCCATTCTTTGGACGGGCCAGCAGGGCAGAAGTTTGAAAGTACGTGGGCAGAAGGTAGGTTGTCAAACGGGCAAGCAACGATTTTCCCGCCGATTTAGGATCAACGCTGTATTTTGCGCCTTTGCCGGATTCGGGCAAAATAGCAAGTGGGAGCGTACGTGACAGACTCAAGCGTCGAAATCCAAGGTAGGAATCTCAAACTCTCGAACCTGGAGAAGGTTCTCTATCCCGCGACCGGGTTTACCAAGAAAGATGTAATTGATTACTACGCGCGGATTGCTCCAGCTCTTCTGCCGCACTTGAAGGACCGGGCGCTGACCCGCAAACGCTATCCCGACGGAGTGGACGGCGAGCCGTTCTTCGAAAAGAATGCGCCGATGCACAAGCCGGATTGGGTGAAGACGGCGCCGATCTGGAGTGGCGCCAGCCGCCGGACCGTCAATTACATTTTGGCAAACGATCTGGCGACGTTGATTTGGCTGGCGAACTTGGCGGCGCTGGAGTTGCATCCGTCGCTGGCTTTGGCCGCAGATATCGAATGTCCGACCATGATGGTGTTCGACCTTGATCCCGGGCCGCCTGCCAACATCGTGCAATGCTGCCAGGTGGCCGTGTGGCTGCGCGAAATTTTTGAACATCTCGGTCTCGAGAGTTTTCCAAAGACCTCCGGATCGAAGGGAATGCAGCTCTACGTTCCCCTCAACACACCTACGACTTATGAAAAGACCAAGCTTTTCTCGCACGCGCTGGCGCAATTGCTGGAGCAGGAACATCCCGAGCTGGTTGTTTCTGATATGAAGAAGAACCTGCGTACGGGAAAGGTATTTGTGGATTGGAGCCAGAACGATGAGCACAAAACGACGATAGCGGTGTATTCGCTACGGGCGCGAGAACATCCGACGGTTTCAACTCCGGTGAGTTGGGATGAAGTGGAAAAGACGCTGAAGAAGAAAGATGCGAGCCTGCTGGTTTTTGAATCGTCAGATGTTGTGAAGCGGTTCGAGAAGATGGGCGATCTGTTTGAACCGGTGCTCGAATTGAAGCAGAAGTTGCCCGATTTGAAAGCCGCAGTGCCTGCGGCTAGTGAGTCTGAGCCAATCAAGATTGCGGCACAGGCTGACGGAAACGACTCGCCGCAAAAAGCATCCCGAAAGAAAGCAGGGAAGAAGACGGCGGCTTCCGGCAAGCGCAGCAAGGTATAATCCCCGTCGATTCACTCCTCTGAGTCAGGGAATCTCGCAGCCATGGCGCAAATCTTCGCAGGAACTTCAGGATGGGCTTACCCAAGTTGGAAGCCCGCTTTCTATCCCGAAAAGCTGGCGCAAAAGAAGTTTCTCGGTTTCTATACGACCAGACTGAATACGGTGGAAGTGAATTTCACCTTCCGGCAATTGGTGAAAGAAACCACCATCCAGAACTGGCTCAACGATTCACCGCCGCATTTTCGCTTCGGAGTGAAGGCGCACCAGGTGATCACGCACATCAAGCGCCTGAAAGAGACCGAAGATTTTGTTCCGCGTTTTCTGGCAACGATCGAACCGCTGGCCGCTGCGGGAAAACTCGGCCCGGTGTTATTTCAGCTTCCGCCCAATCTGAAGTCCGATGCAGCTTTGCTGAAAGACTTTCTTGCCCTGCTACCGCGGTCAGTACCGGCGGCGTTTGAATTTCGTCATGAATCCTGGTTCAACGATGCGACATGGGATCTGCTGAAATCCAGCAATGTGGCATTGTGCGTGGCTGAAACCGAGACCCGCACGACTCCCGACATTGTGACCGGCAGATTTGCCTACTACCGCTTCCGCAAGCCCACCTACACCGGAGAAGAGCGTCGCACGATGGTGGATCGCGCCCGGCAGCATATTGCCGAAGGCAGGGATGTGTTTGCCTACTTCAAGCATGAGGAAACGCCAGAGGGCGCGCTGTATGCGGTGGACTTGCTGAAAGAGCTCACGGGAGCCGACGCTTGAGGAACTCCGGAATCGCTTCCATTACTTTTCTTAGCGTCCGATAACGCGCATACTAAAATTTCTCTGCATGCCATCCGAAGCCAATACTCGCCTGCTTGCCGGATTTCTCGACTACCTTCAGATCGAGGAAGGGCTGGCGCGCAATTCTGTTGCTGCATACGCAACCGATATCACGCAATTTGCCGAGTTCCTGGAAAAACGGAAACGGCAACTGTTCACTGCGCGGCGAAACGACGTTCGCGAATTCCTGCAGCAGCTTTTTTCCAATCAAGTGGACGGCCGCAGCGTGGGCAGAAAGCTTTCGGCTTTGCGGCATCTCTACCGATATTTGTTGCTCGATAAGAGAATCGAAGGCGATCCCACGCTGAACATTGAATCGCCACGCCAGTGGAAGGTGTTGCCCAAATCGCTGGGCCGGGATGAGGTTGAGCTGACGCTCGCTGCGCCGACGAGCTCTCTCGCCGCATCCCACAAAAATCAAAAAGATGCCGAGGCTTTGGCGGCGCGGGATCGGGCCATGCTCGAATTGCTTTACGCCGGGGCGCTGCGCGTCTCTGAATTGGTTACGGCCACACTCGAAGATCTGAAATTGGAAGCCGGGTACATGCTGGTGCGCGGCAAGGGCGACAAAGAACGGATCGTGCCACTGGGGAAGCCGGCGCAGGACGCGTTAACGGAATATTTGAGGTCCGCCCGACCGGTGTTGGCGGCGATGCGAGCCGCCAAGCCAGCGAAAACCGCAACGCCAGTCGTAAACTTACCAACAACAAACATGCAAACCAGAAACATGCAAACAAGAAACTCGCCGCTGCTCTTCATCGCACGCGGAGGAAAAAAGCTTAGCCGCCAGCGCATATGGCAGATGGTGGGAACAGCGTCGGCGGCGTCGGGGCGCCACGCCTCTCCGCACATGCTGCGGCACTCGTGCGCCACGCACATGGTCGAGAACGGCGCGGACCTGCGAACCGTCCAAACCATCCTCGGGCATGCTGACATTTCTACGACGCAGGTGTATACACATCTGGCGCTCGATCGGCTGCGTACCGTGTATCAGAAGCATCATCCGAGAGCGAAGGCGCGATGAGCAAAGCAAGCACAATCGTCGGCAAGGCAGTCGAGGATTTTCTTCTTCACTTGCGCGAACGCAATTCTTCGCCGCACACCATCAAGGCCTACAGCGGCGATCTCGCCAACTTCTCGGCCTATGCCGGATCTCGCGGATGGAAGCAGATCGACCACATCGCAATTCGCGGCTTTCTTGCACAGCTTTACGAAAAAGGTCTGAGCAAAACATCGGTCGCGCGTGCGCTGGCTGCGGTGCGTTCGTTGTATCGCTGGCTAGCGCGGGAGGGCGTCGTCGAGCAGAATCCCGCCAAGCTCGTTGCCACTCCCAAGTTGCCGAAGAAACTGCCGCGGGTCCCAACCATCGAAGAAATGAATTCTGTGCTCGACGGGAAGATGCCCGAGACAGCAGCTTTCCCCGAGCGCGACCGTTTGATGCTCGAGTTGCTCTACGGATGTGGCATCCGCAACTCCGAGTTAACCGGAATTAACCTCGACGACATCCGTTTGAGCATGGAAGCGATTCTCATCCGCGGAAAAGGGAAGAAAGAGCGCTACGTTCCTTTCGGCGAGACGGCGAAACAGGCGCTCGCGGCTTATCTTCCGCCGCGTCAGACGGTGTTGGCCGAATCGCGAAAGAACTCAACCGCCCTGCTGATTAATCAGCGCGGCGGGTGCCTGACCACACGCAGTGTCGGCCGGATCATCAAGAAAATTGCGGTGTCGAAAGGGCTTTCACCGGATGTGCACCCGCACACTCTCCGCCATGCATTCGGTACGCACATGCTGGAAGAGGGGGCGGATTTGCGGGCTATCCAGGAGTTGCTCGGCCATGAACGCCTGGCGACGACTCAGCGCTACACACAGCTTTCCACCAAGCATGTGCTGCAGGTCTACGATCAGACGCATCCGCGCGCAAAGTAGTGTAAACCGCTTGGTTACCTATGTAATTTGGGGCGGGCACGCCACTCACCGAAAATATTAGAACGGGCAAGCTTGGGTCTGGAACTCGCAAGTCGTGGAGTTTCGAGACTCGTCCTCTACCCCCCGTGGAGGCACTGTGAGCGTAAGAAAGATCAATCCGGAACTCTGGCTACTGTTGTTCCTGGTAGTGATTGCTGCGATGTTGAATTTTCTGGTCGCATCGCAGCGAATGGCGCTGGTTTTCTACTTCCTGCCAACGTTGTATTCCGCATATCACTTCGGACGCAGGCATGCCACGCTCACGGCGGTTGCCAGTATCGTTCTGGTCGTGCTGCTCGTATGTCTGGACCCCGCAATTTTCCGGCGGCATGTCGAAGTGGCGCTCGGCATATGGTTCGACATCGCAGTCTGGGGTGGAGTCCTGATGGTGGCCGGCTACGCCACCGGAACGCTCTACGAAAAGAATCAAAAATCCTTGCGGGAGATGGAAGAAGGCTATGACGGGATGCTGGTGATCCTGCAGAACTTTCTGGCAAACCAGAAATACAGCGAAACCCATGCCTATCGCATTTCCATGTGTGCCACCAAGATCGCGGAGGCTGTCGGCCTCGACCCGAAAAGCCTCGAAGATATTCGTACTGCGGCGCTTCTGTTCAACATGAAGGATCTCGGAATCAGCAACGAAGTTCTCATTAAAGCCGCCCAAGTTTCGCAAGAAGACTTGCGGCAGGGAAAGAAGAGCCAGAGCAAGATCAGTTCGAAAGCAGGGACGAGTGCCAGTTCGCTACGAAAGGCGATTCCGATTTTCCTGACAGAGCGCCAGTTGCGGCAAGAGGGCGGCAATATCGAGGATGCTCAACTCGAAGTGCAGGTGCTTGCCATCGCGGAAGAGTATGAAGCGCTTACGAGCGGTCAGCGAGGGACGAAGTTATCTCCATCGCAGGCCGCGCAGGAAGTCGTCAAGCGGGCAGGGAACCGGTATGATTCGCTCGTCGTGAATGGCTTTAGCCAGGCCTTTGGCGAATCGGCAAACGGCGCCGGCGCCTAAAGGATCTAAGAGTCTGGGGATTCCGCCAAAGCCTGGGGCGCATCAATGAGCGTTATGGCGATGTTACGCCAACCTAGTCGGCAGCCCCTTAGCTTTGTCGCACGTTGCAATGTAATCCCCTGCACTGACCTTCGTAACTTGGCAGCCAACTTTCTCGCAAGGAGAATCCGTCTAGGAGTCGCAAAGCTTATGAAAAACGCTGTAATTGTGTTTGTACTGTTCGTGGCAAGCTCCAGCAGCTTTGCACAACAGAGCAATAGGAGGCCTCTATTCACTGAGGACACGTCTGTGTGTGCGGGGCGGGGCTTCGTGGCTATGGTCTCATTCAGCCGTTCTCAATCACTGACCATCGTGATAGTCAGCGACGAGGGAATCCGCTCTCCCCAGACGATCCAAACCACCGGGAATGATATTCTTGGGGTGCAATGCATGGGCTCCCACCTTGAATTGGAGGTTCGAGAAGCAGGATCGGATCATGCCTCGGTACTTCCCTTCAGGATTTTGGATGGTGCGATTCAGCGAGAGCCACGTGAGGATATCGATTGGTCGATATCGCACAACGGGACAGTGCCTTCACCGGTCGAGCGCAGAGAAGATGGGTTCCAAATGGGCGCCGGTTCTGGAATGCGAGGCGATTGGTACTACGGAGTATACTTTGGTCCCGACCGCGTTTATGAACTCCATTACGTGATAACGGACCGCGATGGCACTACAAAGGTCACGGTAGACCTATTAAGTGAAACGTATGGCTACTACAAGGTCCTGCAGACAATTCCTCTGATTCACTTTGAATCTCACGAGTCGGCAGACTAAGGCCCCGGCTGCGGAAGGCTTCTGAGGTTCCCATGCTTCCGTTCGGTGTTTCAAGGAACGCGTCCGCTCGGATGTTGAAATCAGGCCTTAGCATAAATTGATCGAAGGTCGATTGACCCCGGGAAGCCCTGGAGTGAGTGCTCCGACTGACAGCTTCGTTAGCTTTTTCTACTCATACCCTCCCACATTTCGACCACGCGGGCTTTCAGGTCCGCGGTCAGCTTCTCGTATGCCTGCTCCGAGGCTTCGGACTCCGGCGGCGGCAAAATAGGATCCCCGAAAACCATCTTCAGTGGTTTGAATCCCTGGAAAGCCCTGTTTCGCGGCCAAGCCTCATAGAATCCTTCGATCGCTACCGGGACAATCGGAACCTGCAGGTGAATGGAGAGGATCGCCGCGCCCTTCTTGAAAATCTTTGGGGTTCCATCGATGGAGCGCTCGCCCTCTGGATACAGCACGAGCGAGAGTCCATGCCGCAAACCGAAGGCTCCGGCGCGCATTGCGGGAACGAGATTCGCGTCGGGATCGACCACCACTACTTTGATCGACCGCGCCAACCGCCGCATGAAGCCTTTGCCGAAAATGTCGCTGGTGCCTACGGCGAACAAGTTGTAGAAGATTTCGGCTGGCATCAGACTGGCCAGGATGACTGGGTCGAGATAGCTTTCGTGATTAGAAGATAGGATGAAGGGGCCGTGCTTGGGCAACTTTTCGAGGCCACTGACTTTCAAGTCAAAGCGATCGAGCGCGATCAGTTGAAAGACGCGGGTCACGAGATACCAAAACGTGTCGTTCACCCAGCCGGGGTGAGCCAGCGCCAAGACTTCGGGATCGTCTGGATCTTCAGACAGGATAGCCTTCCACCCGGCGAATGCGTGTCTCGTTCCCGGTCCGCCCACTCCGGTTGCAGCACTCTGCAACACTGCGTCGATCAGATCGCGCACCGTGTAGATTTCCGCAAGCTGCGACTCTTGAACATCTCCTCCCAGTTCTTCTTCCAGGTGGCTGAGCACTTCGACGCGCTGCATCGAGTCGAGTCCAAGATCCAGCTCCAGATTCAAGGCGGGCCTTAAGTTTTCAGGAGCGGACCGCGACGATTCGCGAATGATCTTCAGCGCGCGCTGCACGTCCGGCTGTTCGAGCCATGCAGTTTCTTCCGGAGTGAGAGGCTTTTCGGCGGGCAGTTCGGAATCGTCCGAGACTTTGTTCGCCTGATTCGCCCGGACACGCTTCTCAACTTCGAAACGCTTGATCTTGCGGGTCGAGGTACGCGGAAGATCGTCCTGCCAGATTTCATAGCTGCTGATGCGCTTGGTAGAGGCGATCTTGGTCGACAAACTCTCAATGTCGTATCGAATGATTTCCTTGGCATTCACGATTTTGCGTTTTCGTAGTTCGTCGAAGTTGGGGACGATGACGGCATGCAGACGATCGCGATCTTCGCCGGACTTGCCTTCCAGCCCCATGACCGCCATCTCTTTGATGACTGGAGATTTCAGATAATGCGCCTCGATCTCCTCGGGATAGACGTTCTTGCCATTGCTGAGGACGATGACTTCCTTCTTGCGTCCGGTGAGAAACAGGTTGCCGTGGGAATCGAAATAGCCGAGATCGCCGGTGTAGAGCCAGCCATCGTGAAGCGCCGCGGCGGTCGCGTCAGGGCGGTTCCAGTAGCCCTTCATGACCATGGGTCCGCGCACAGCGAGTTCGCCCACGGCCGGGCCATCTTCCTGGGGCTGTGGATCGACGATTTTTCCTTCGACGCCCTTCATCGCCTTGCCGCAGGATCCGATGACGATATCGTTGGGCGAATTGACGTAAATGGCGGCGGCCGTCTCAGTGAGGCCCAGGGCCTGCATCACATCGATACCAAGATCGTGGAAGTCTTTCTGGATCGCAGGATCGAATCGCGATCCACCGGTGGCGAGGTAGCGCATCTTCGGTCCCAGGGTTGTATGAATCTTTTTGAAGAGAATCGGGCCGGCGTTCACGCCCACTTTGCGCAGCGCACGATTCAACGCAACCATGGCGCCAAAGATTTTCTGCGTGACCGGGCCGCGTTTTTTGATTTCCTCAAAGATCCGCTCGTGAATTAAATAGAAAAATTGCGGGACCACGGCGAATGCCGTGATATTTCGCTCGTTCAAGGCCTTGAGCAATTCGCTCGTGTTCAGGGTTTCGAGGTACACGACACGAGAACCCTTGACCAGCGGCAGGAGAAGATTCGCCATCAGGGCCAACACGTGAAAAAGTGGGAGCACGCCGAGCAGAGCGTCGTTCGGCCCAATGTCTACCCAGTTGAAGACCGCATCAACCTCGCCGAGGAAATTTCCGTGCGTCAGCATCACGCCCTTGGGATCTGCAGTAGTTCCGGAGGTGTAGAGCAAGGAGGCGAGATCGTCTGTCTTGGAGGTGACCGCTTTGAAATTGCCGGGGCCAGCTTCGAAGATCGCGGGCAAGTTCGCGAGCCATGCCTGCTTGGCGTACTGTCCCGCTGCGCGATCGGGATCCATCAGGATCATGCCGATCTTAAGTTCGTTCGCGGCCGGGCTTACCGTAGCAACATGCTTCGCGTCGCAGAAAATCGCAGACGTGCCGCTGTCTTTGAGAAGTTTGCTGACCTGATCGGTATGGAGGGCGGTGTCCAGCGGCACGACGACGCAGCCGGACGCGATGATGCCGAGATACGCCGCAACCCATCGAGGATGGTTATCGGCTAAAAGGGCGAGCCGGGATCCGGGCGCAAAGTTATTTTCGGTGATCCATCGGCCAATGGATTCGGCCCAGTGATGGAGTTCGCCGTAGGTGCAGCTTTCGAGGTGATGATGGCGCTGCAGTTCGAGTGCGACGTTGTTAGGCCAGCGTTCTGCGCATTCGACAAAGCGGTCATAGAAAGTCGACATGGGTCGAGGGGAATATTACAGGAAAAGGGCAGGATGACGCAGTGATGTCGGACGTCTAATATCGAATCGCCTCGGATGGGGCGTCATCCCGAAGGCCCGCGCTCCTACCAGCGGGCCGAGGGATCTCGCGTGCATCACTAACGGATTCCGCGCGAGATCCTTCGCTCCGCCTGAAAAGCGGCTCCGCTCAGGATGACGCCATCCGTTAGCTGATTCCACGAACAGACGAACTAGAGGATCACAGCCGCTCTACCGGACTGCTTAGGGTTACTCTTGATGGAAGCAAGCTCTTCTCCGCAGAATCCCTGTTTCGCACAAAGCTCTTCTTCTAGCATTTTTCGGAAATGCGACTACCGAGCACTGCACCGTTGAAGACGATCTGATAGGTGTCCTCTTCGTTCTTGGTAACTTCGAGAACGACTCGATGTGTGGATTGGCGCGCCGAATCTTTCCGAGTTTGGCTCATCAGCTAT
>CAWGKF010000022.1:0-479661 GCA_963823085.1 Terriglobia bacterium
CGGTGGTTTCGACCACTATGTCGAACATGGGACTGGAGATCGCCCTTAAGAACTCTGGCATTCGCATGCTGCGCGCCAATGTCGGCGACAAATACGTTCTCGAAGAGATGCTCAAAACCGGCGCCACGCTTGGCGGAGAGCAATCCGGTCACATCATCTTCCGCGACGGAGACGCTACCACAGGGGACGGCCTTCTCACTGCGCTGCGTCTCATGGACATCATCGTTCGTTCGGGCAAGCCGCTCAGCGATCTGATCGGCGATCTAAAAGTGTTTCCCCAGAAAATTCAAAACGTCCGCGTGCGCGAGAAGGTTCCTTTTGCCCAGGTGCCTCCGATCCAGTCCGCAATCACAGCCGCGGAAAAAGAGTTGGATGGCAACGGCAGGGTAGTCGTCCGTTATTCAGGCACGGAGGCGCTCGCACGGGTGATGGTCGAGGCCGAATCCGAAGCGAAGATGCAGGCTTTGACGGCATCAATTGCCGTGGAGATTCAAAAAGCCCTGGGAGTTTAGGTCTCGCAACATCAACGTCCCCGTCGTAGAGACGTAGCTTGCTACGCCTTTCTGACCATGAGCAATGATCTTGATTCCACTCTTCGCTGACCAGGACCACCGCGCCCAGCAATCTCCGTGGAAGAGCGGCGCTTCAGCGCCGCGTTAGCCGACAGAATGAAAATGGGGCTTCAGCCCCCGGATTCGTCCTCACAACGAGAAATAGGTTTTCTTGTGCATCCAGCTGTTTTCGTCCCCGATCACCAGATGATCCGGCCACGCCGGAGCCGTGTTCAACAGCAACCGCAACCCACTAGCATCCTTCGGAACGCGAAACTCCAGTTCCGTCGTATACGACTCTCCAGGACGCAGCGGAGTCATGAGCGACGTTCCCGAACTCGATACCGGAGCGTATTGCCGTCCGGCGTTATCGATCAGTCTTACCTCCCGCGGCGATGGCGTCAATGATGCGTCTTTGGGACGGCTTGGCGATGTGGTCGTTTCGTCAAAGCGTGTGCGCAAAATGATCGCAGATAGTCGTTCGAATTGCCCTCCGGGTTTGCGTCTTCACCTCGACAACGGAATAAGCCAGATGACAGTCGATTTCGCAAAAATACTTTTCCTGCCCGCGCGACAAGATGTTCGTCCGGCTGCCCAGTGAGAATCCAATCAGCAGCGCGAAATAAGTGATAGCACCGGCTCCGATCACCACAGCCGCGTTGCGTGCAAACTTGCGTTTGCGCGCCAACCAGAAAATCACCAGTGCGGCGATCGCGAGCAGCAATCCGCCGCAAGCTCCTAGAAATCCCAAAACTGCCAGAGGTGCCGGAAAATTCATGTTGCTGGCCATCGTCACGCTCCCGGTCGTGCCTTTCACTCCCACGATTGCGGCGGTATCCTGATTCACGTCGGGATAAATTTCATCCGCAATCCAATAGTTCGTAAGCAGGATCGCAAACAGCATTCCAGCCACCCAGACAACCCAACGGAGCTTCCTGCCAATGCGCTTGCGAGCGAGGGGCTGGATGAAGCCTTCCATCGCGTAGCCGGCGCAATAGCAGAGGTTCGCCAGCAGCGCCAGAACTGTCATCTTGCCCAACGCGACCAGGTTCATTGCCGGACGGAAGTGTGGCCACGTCAACACCACCCACAACACGACGATGAGAAGCAGCACGCCGTTGTACAAAAGGCGCTGCAGCTCCCAGAATCGCGCCGCATCCTTGAGGTCTACACGCGGCTTGTTACCGGTTGGACTCCCTTCAGCCATTGCTCACCTCATCACAATGTACTTTGCTTCGCAAAGTTAATGACTACAAAAAAAGACCCTCTACGATTGCCGCGTCACCCGAATCCACTCTTCCATCTGATCGAGATACTCCGCCAGCGCTGCCCGTCCCTTGGCCGTAAGCCGGTATTCCGTGCGCGGTACGCGTCCTTCAAAAAACTTTACGCACGAAATGTAATCCGCCTCTTCCAGCTTACGCGCATGGACGCTCAGATTTCCGTCCGTTGTTTTGAGCACGCGTTTCAAGTCGTTGAAGCTGAGCGAATCGTTGGTTGCCAGTGCGCTCACAATCCCCAGCCGGATGCGCTCGTGAATCAGACGATCCAGTTCCGGCAGCTCCGGAGTGTGCGCAACAGCGGCGCGCTCCCGCACGTGCTCCCTCCCCCGAACTGAGGGCTTGGGGTGTTTGCCATGCGATGGAAGTGCCCTAGCCACCGTGCCTCCTTGCGATCAGGAATCCGAATACCATGTGCAGCCCCCCAAAGCCGGCAGCCAGAAACAAGTTTCCCCATGCTGGCGGACCGAGCACCGCAAGTCCTCCGAGCAGCATGAAACAAAGTCCCATCACAGGAACAATCGGCACCGAGAATGCGCCGCCGGTCATGATCCCAGCTCCATAGAGCAGCAGCCACGTCGCAGGCAACGCCGATTCCATTCCCGAGCGAAACAGCAAGAAGGTGAGAAAAGCTCCCGCGAACAAAGGAGGCGCAAGTCCCAGGGCGACCTTTCGCGCCGGGCCCGAGAACAGCGGTAAGCCGCGCTGGTTTGCCTTCCAGGTGCAAGCCAGCAATCCGATCGCAGCCGCCAGCAGCCCTTCCGCGAGCCACACCCTGAGCCAGGCATAGGGCGCAACCTGACGCGCAGCTAGCCACGCCGCAGCCATTGCGGTAGCGCCCAGCAGAACCTGTCCCCACCCGGAAACCGCTGTAAATGCCGCCGAGCGCTCCATCGTGTCGCGGATAAAGCGCAGATCCTCGGCAAGATTCGGTGTCAGCCCAGCCGCACTGGACGGCCGAGACGATCGGTGAAAGCGCCGGATGCGATGCGGTTGCGGATCGACCATGCCAAAGCTTAACCGCGCCTTTCGATCGCTGTCAAGTACTTTTCACTGCAAAGTAACTGATGACTTCTATCGAAAAAACACGTTCCTCCGCCCGTCTCTTCCAGCGAAAAGTCAAACGTGCTGCAGGGAAAGCGTACCTTTTCTGTGAACTCGCGATCTCGCCCTGGGTCGCTCCCTTACTGTGTTCCGGAGGGCGTTCGCCCCTCGGCCGCTTTGTCCGAAAGCAAGCCAAAGACTCCGACTCCGCTTTGGGTCCCTACGTACACTTTTCCGTTGGTGATCATGGGCGTGATGAACTTGTTGCCATTACCGAAATGATCGCGTCCGTTGGACGCCTGGTTCGAGTTGTAGAGCATCTGCAGTGTGCGGGCACTAAACGCGAAGACTACACCTGGATTGGTATTAGCCGTTGCCCACAAGATCGCATTCTTTCCAGCATTGGTCGTGATGCTGGGAGTGGCACCAGGGTAAGGGAACAGCTGCGTGGTCTGAGCAACCGGAGAGCTCAGCAGCTTCGCGTCCTGGAATCGGAACTCGATAATCGAATGATTCACCGGACCGTAGTAGATATTTCCATTCCATGCGGCCGGCATGGACCAGATCCCGCCGGGCAGCACGCCGTCCAGTTCCTGATAAAGATTATTGCTGTTGGAATTGAACTTACCCATGTAGTTTCGGTTGACCACGTAGAGGTTCGTGTCCTTGCCCGCGCCTACACCCAGCTCCCAGAGCTTGCCGTTGGAATCGTAAAGATTCACCAGCACAGCCCCGCCTGACCCCAGATCCGTGTCGGTAGCATTTTCCTGAGATTCATTGTCCATCTCGAAATAGTCCGCCACGGCCAGGCCGCCAGTCGTCGTGAGTCGAAGGAAGGCGTTGCCATAATCTCCTTCAGACGGGAAGCCCTGCGAATTCAGCGTCGAATCGAATACTCCGTTGGCGTCTAGCAGGAAGATGTTGCCGACGGTGTCTGCCGTCATGCCCGCGCCCGATCCCCAGACCGCCCCTTCGTTGCCGTTCGGAGTCACATTGAGCACCGTCGTCTGCGCCAGCGTTTTTGCGCTGTAGCCCATGATCCATCCGGTGTATGGCCGGTAATCGCAGTGCGACGCCCACGCCAGGTAAACCGTTCCGCCGGTCAGCAGAAGTCCGGCGCGCTCCTTGTATTGCGCGGGATCGAAGAAGACATAACCGTTCCTGCTGTCGTCGCCCGTTCCTGGATATTTCGCTGCAACATCGACCGGGCCGCCCAGCACTTCCGCACCGCTCACCGCATTTAACGCATGCAGCCGCTGGTGATAATTGCCGGAACTGTCTTTCGACATCGCCACCAGGTAGATGACCGGAACTCCGGTTCTCGGCCGATAGATCACAGGAGTCGAGGTGATGCCGATCTCCGGCGTCACCTGCGAGCATCCGCGATCGTCCGAGGTCGTCTCGCCGGATTTGAGCGTGGTAACGTGCCACAGCGTCGCTCCGGTGTCGGCATCGAAGGCGTACACGCTGTCGTGCTCGGTCGCTACGATGAGCACATTGTGTTTCACTCCGCCGATGCTGAGCGAAGAAATGTAGAGGGGCTCGGCATCGACCAAGCCATCGGCCGGCAATACAAAGAGCAGGCCGAAGCTGCGGTAATTCACATTGCCCAGGGTGAGCTGGGTTTCCAGGTTATTCAGCCCATTGCGGAAATTATTGTTGTGGTAAGTCAGCACGTCTTGACAAACAGCGGGACCCGCCAGTGCGACCATGAATGAGAGCAGAAAATGAAACGGCAACAGAGAGAAAAAATAAGACGTGATACCTGCCTTGCGGGACATAGAACGGCACCCCTCCTGGATCTCAATTGCGACGGTGATTACAATGTTAGGGGGACTACAGCCGTGACTTGCTTCCGACTATTCTCCCATACTTTGCTCTACTATCAAACCCGAAACCGCATGAACGTGGCATAAAATCCGATGTCAGAATTCGGCAAGCTCTTTATCGTTCTTGGTATTGCATTGGTCGTTGTCGGCCTCGCGCTTACGCTGCTCGGCCGTGCCCACATACCGCTGGGCCGGCTGCCCGGCGACATCATTTATCGCGGCAAAAACACGACCTTTTACTTTCCGCTGGCCACTTCCATCCTGCTCAGCGTCGTGCTGTCACTGGTGCTCTATCTGATCGGAAAATTCCGTCGATAGGCTGCAAGAATTTGCAACCTGCTCCGCAAGACCGCCTTCCCCGTGGAAGAGCGGTTCTCGCGGGAGGGTCAGCATCTGAAAAGCATGGGCTTGCAGCTCTCGTGAACTCCCACATTTGACATACCCCTTCCCCGGCTTTACTCTCGTTCAAGTTCTTTTCGCTCTTTGCAATTTCTTGCGGAATGCGCGTCTTCGCCGCTCGGCGAAGACAGGGAAGCGGGTGCAAATCCCGCGCTGCCGCGCAACTGTAAGCGAGGACATTGCCCTCGGCCACTGGGATAACCGGGAAGGCCTTGGGCGACTTCGGATGCAAGCTTATTCCAAGCCATGCATCCTTACTCGCGAAGCCAGGAGACCGGCGCAATCCGTCTACTTCAACCCCTTTCGCGTGAAAAGGAGGATGGAATGCGCATTTCCGTCGTCGTTCTAGTTGCTTTCCTTTCGTTACCGGCGCTGGCCGCCGATTTCACCGTCAAAATTCTCGATCCACAATCAGCTGCGGTTTCCGGCGCGCAGGTGCAGCTTCTCGCCGAACAAGGCAGGATTATCGCGACACGGATCACTTCTGCCGAAGGGATCGCAGCGTTTCCAAACGCAACCGGCGGACCGTATCAAGTCAAAGTTCTAGCGCCCGGCTTCGCCGTCGAAACCGTCCCGGTCTCCGAAAAAGGGATCACGGTCAACCTGCATTTGGCGACAGCCGCCGAAACGGTCGTCGTCAGCGGAACGCGCACTCCCGTTCCCGGTGAGGTCGCCGGCGCCGACATCGACACGCTCAACGGATCGCAACTGACAACCATGCAGCCCGTCGCAGCCGGCGATGCCCTCCGCTTTTTGCCCGGTGCCATCGTCAATGATGCGGGACAGCGCGGTGGGCTCACATCGCTTTTCGTCCGCGGCGGTGAATCGCGCTACAACAAAGTCATCGTCGACGGTGTCACCATCAACGAACCCGGCGGTACCTTCGATTTCGGAACGCTTCCGCTCGACCAGGCCGATCGCATGGAATTCGTTCGCGGCACCCAGAGCACGCTCTACGGATCTGACGCGATGACCAGCCTCGTGCAGGTCTGGACTCGCACCGGCAGCACCCCGGTTCCTGAACTCCGCTTCGGCGCCGACGGCGGAAATTTCAGCACCGCTAAGGGATACGCCTCGTTGGCCGGTGCCCGCAGCCGCTTCGACTATAACCTCTTCGGCAGCCAATTCAATACTCAGGGCTCCTACATCAATAGCGCCTACTCCAACTCGCTCGCGAGGAGCAAACGTTGGAGCCGCACTGAACGAGCACGCCTCCCTTCGCGTTCGCGTCCGTCATTCCAACAGCCACACCGGCGCTCCCGGCGAATGGAGTTTCAACGGGTACGATCCTCTCGTTCCAGTCGGCACGGCTGGTATATTGGCGCCACTGCCGCCAGATCCCAACGATTGGTCGCAACTGAATAATCTTCTGGGCAGCGTGGAACTCGCCGTGGCCTCGCCCAACGGATGGCAACATCGCCTCACCGGCTTCGATTATCTCTATCGCTATAACGAATTCAATGCGAACGGCGACCCCGCACGGGTCAGCCCGCTCTTCGGTCAATTCGATTTCCCCTCGCACGAAATCGATCACATCAATCGCGCCGGTTTCGAATATCAGGGCGACTACTCCGAACGAAGCTGGGCCCACACCACTTTCGGATATCGCCTGGAGAATGAAAACGGATTCGTTGGAGACGTCGACTACGGCGCCCAAACCCACGGCCAGCGCCTGAACAATGAAGCCTACGTACAGCAGCAACTCACCTGGAAGACGCTAAACGTCATTGCCGGAGGACGCTTCGTCCACAACAGCACTTTCGGCAACACAGGCGTCCCGCGCGTCGCGATAGCCTGGCAAGCCTTTCGCGGCGGTGAAATCTTTTCCGGAACTCGCCTTCGCTTCTCTTACGCGACCGGGTTCAAAGAGCCGCGTCTCGAGGAAACCTTTGCGGGGCCGCCATATACCCAGCCAAATCTAGCCCTCAAGCCCGAGCACGTGCGCGCGTTCGAAGCCGGACTGCAGCAGTTATTCCACAACGGCAAATATGAATTCAACGCCACCTACTTCAATAATCTTTTCCGCGACCAGATCAACTACGTCACGGTCAATCCCGTGACGTTCGTGGGCGAGTACGTGAACGTGAATAAAGCCTTCGCGCAAGGTGCGGAACTCGCTGTCCGCGCAAAGCTGCGTTCCCGCCTGTTACTGGATGCTGCTTACACCTACACGTCATCGCAGTATCTCGACAATCCGACACCCATCGATCCCACCTATAACCCGGGCCAGCCGTTGCTCCGTCGCCCGAAGCATTCGGCGACCACCTTGTTGACCTATCTCGGTTCACGCTGGGGAGCCAACCTCGGCGGCAGTTTCGTCGGACGCCGCACCGACTCCGATTTCTACGGATTCGGAATTAACCACGCCGCCGGGTACGTGCGCGCCGATCTTGGCGGATGGTACGCCATCACATCGCGCATAACCACCTACGTCAACGTCGAGAACGCGCTCGACCGCCGCTACAACGAAGTCGTCGGATATCCCGCATTACCCATTAACTTCCGAGCTGGCATGCGTTTCCGAATTGGCGGGGAATAAGATACGGGGCGTAAGACACGAGGTTGGGTGTCCCACAGATTTGTGGGTCCGGCCGTCTGGGATATTTCACAATTTAGGTGCCCCACTTCTGGCCGGTTTTGCCAGAGGTGGGCTTTTGACTTGCCCTCGTTTTCTTTGTAAATGTTTTTCCACTGCACGGGTGATCCCGACCGGCATTTCACCGATGTCAAGGCCAAGTAGAAAGTTCCGCTTGTTAGCCAGGTAGAAACTTCCGGTTGTTGATTTTGTTTTTGGGGATGGGGTGCAGGGGAAGGGGGCGGTTCCTCTTCCCCTGCTCAGCGATTGAGTCACCTTTCAGCTGCGCATCGCTTGCCACAGCGGGCGCTCCGGCAACCGTTGAAAGGCTTGGTTGGAGCGGGCTTGGGCTTGTTCGCGACGTTGTTGCCGTTGTGCGGCGTCGGGTTTCCGTGCGGCGTGCGGCGGAGACCACGGGGCGCGATAGCTGGCGCGGGTTGGTATGGCACAACGGTCCAGGCGCAGGCGGTGTTGCTTCCAGCGCATCCACACCGTGCCGTCGAGGCGCTGTTCAATCTCCACCGTTCGTCCGCGCATGCCGCCGCCAATATCGGCGCGGCGAATCTGATACGCCGCTCCCGCCCAGCGCACGGTGTAGTCCTGAGCCACGGTGCGTGTCTCCATCCGGCTCAGCACCGAGTCCAGTAGCTGACCGCGATCCAGCGCCCGGTGCGCGTCCCCGGCCTGCTCCGCCTCGCGCGCAAAGCGCCGGTTCCACAGCGGCAGATACACCTGTTCGAGATAGCGGTTGGCTTGTTCCAGATTGCCAGCTCCCACTTTGCGCAAGCCTTTCACCAGCCGGTCCTGCGCGGTGCCGAAAAAACGTTCCACCCGGCCCTTGGCCTGGGGCGAGTGCGCCGCGACCCATTCGATGCCCAACTCCCGCAGCGCCCGCCCGATCTGCGTAGGCTGCGCCGCCGGTGCCTCGCGATGATGCGCCGCCTTGGCCGCGGTCTGAAACAAACTCGCCTTGTCGGTGTAGACCGCCAGCGGCCGCCCGTGCGCTTCCAGATAAGCGCGCAGCGTGCGCATGTTCTCCTCCGTTGAATCCCCGACCACGAAGCGCGCCTCCGCCCGCGAAGTGGCGTCGTCGAGCAGCGCGATCAAATATAATTTTCGCCCCCGCCCTTCCAGCCAGTCATGCGTACTGGTGTCCCATTGCACCAACTCGCCCCACCGTGCCCGCCGCTTCCGCCACACATGCACTCGCTCCACCCGCGCCCGCCGCGCCTTCCACATTCCCGCTTGCAGCAGCCACTTCCGCAGCGTTTCTTTCCCCACTTTCACCCCGTACTCCGACCCCAGTTCTTCCGCCGCCAAGGTCGGCCCGTAATCGTGCCACTGCCGTGCCTGCTTCTGCGCCGCAAATACTTGCAGCGCCCGCGCCTTCACCTTCTCCCCCAACCGGCGATTCGACCGCTTCCCCCGCAACCCATGCACCACCGCTCCATCCCCTCGCTTCTTGATCCGCTTCCCCAACTCCCGCACCCAGCGCACACTGATCCCCAACTCCTTTCCCGCCTGCGCCTGCGTTATGTGCCGCTTGCTCACCTCGTGCAGCACCTTCAACCGCTGCCGTTCCCCATCCCTCATCCTCAGCTCCTCTGCCTCTTCCGCCATCCAAACACTCTATGCGGAACTTTCTACTTGGCTACTACAGGAACTTCTCACGTGGCTGCGACACCGGCATTTCACCGATTGACAGTCAGTTTGGCCCGCGGGATAATCACGGGCGCTCGGCGGCCGTCCATGGTTCCTGGCGCGTTTTCTCCGAGCGACCAGGCCCCTTGTTTTGGTCGAGTTCCAGTCAGTCAACTCGACGAATCTCCTGCATGGAGCGAGCAATGACGCATTCCGCGCATTGTTCGCCCTGTCGGCATCAAGCCGGAAAGGTTTGCAGTATGAGGAAACTCAGTCTCTCGAAAACGCTTCTTATCGTCTCTGTATTTTGTGCCGCGACCACGATCGCGGCGTCTGCGCAAACACTTACTACTCTGGTTAATTTCAACGGAAGCGACGGGAACTTTCCCGTCCAGGACTCGCCTCTTGTCCAAGGCACAGATGGCAATCTTTACGGGATCACGTTCTATGGAGGGACTCGCGACTAACTGCTTCCATAGTGGCGGCAGCGATTGCGGCACGCTATTTAAGTTGACTCCCGGCGGGCGAGTTGACCACACTCTACAGCTTTTGCTCGCAACCAAATGCTGCGATGGCGCCAACCCGGCCAGCCTGATCCAGGCGTCCAATGGGAACTTCTACGGAGCAACGTTATACCGGTGGGGCTTCCAGTTACTCTATGCGTATGGGTGCGGGACATTTTTCAAATCACGCCAGGTGGTCAGCTCACGACGATCCACACCTTTTGCCTCCTGGCGTGGCTGCCCAGACGGCGAGGAACCTAACTGGACTGATCCAAGCCACGACGGAAATTTCTATGGGGTCGCATATCTTAAGGGAGCCCAGACACGGCACTATTTTCGAACTCACTGCCGCTGGCAAAGTTCACGACACTCCACAGTTTTTGCGCGCAGACCGACTGCCCGACGGCGCGTCGCCTGTCAGCCTGATGCAGGCCAGCAACGGGAACCTGTACGGCACGACCTATTACCGGAGGACCGAATAATGGCGGCACGCTTTTCCAGATGACAACAGGTGGTAAGTTGACGACCTTTTTGGCCTCGGCGAAGGCCAAATTCCTTGATCCAGGGTGGCTGATGGCAACTTGTACGGCACCATGGCGCAGGGGGAAAGGCCGACCATGGCTTCGTCTTTCGCATGACGCCCGCCGGCAAATGGATTATCCTCCACAATTTTTGTGGTGTGAATTGCGCAACTGGCGATACTCCGTTCAGCGGGGTGGTAGAGGGCAGTGACGGGAATCTTTACGGCTCTGTCGCGCTGGATGGGTTACTTGTTACGCCGGGGCGCTGTTCGAAATCACATCTTCCGGAGCATTCAATACGCTGTACTTGTTTTGCTCCGAAAGCAACTGTGAGGACGGTTCGGCGCCCGGAGCACTCATGCAGGCCACCAACGGAACCTTCTATGGGACAACGCAAACAGGTGGCACCTGGCGCCATGGCACCATCTTTGCTTTGTCGGAAGGTCTCGGCCCATTTGTTGCAGCCCGACCCAGCTTCGGCTCGAAAGGGCAATCCATCACGATTCTCGGGAACAATCTGACGGGTGCGACCAGCGTTACGTTTAATGGCACGCCTGCGACTTTTACGGTCGTCTCGGATACCTACATCCAGGCTCAAGTGCCGGCTGGCGCCACGACCGGTCGATATCAAGTAACCACACCCAAGCGGCAACTCTCCAGCAATCTGCCTTTCCGTATTCCGTAATTTCTCCAGCTCGAACAACGAAAAAGCCGCCCGACTTCGGGCGGCCTTTTTATGATTACGTGATTAGGTTAGCTGACTTTCTGCGGCGCTCGTGGGATGGGCATCGTTGCGGCGATCTTTGCGCCGAAATACCTGGTGCGCGCCGAAATCAACTTCTCAATTTCAACCTGCTTCAACGGTTGTTGGCGTCCCAGCAAATGCGTGACGAGCGCGATTTGCGCGAAATGTTCGACCGTTTCCATCTTCATATACGCGTGTTCGATCGTATCTCCGTACGCCACGACACCATGATTCGACATCAGGATCGCGTCATAGTTGGGGACGTAAGGCTCCAGAGTCTGCGCCAGTTCCGATGTTCCCGGCGTTCCATATCGCGCCAGAGGGGATGCATCCCAGGCCCATGACTACTTCACAAACCAGTGGTTCGGTCAGGGCGATTCCGGCGGCAGCGAACCCCGTCGCGGTCGGTGGATGCGCGTGCACAATCGCTCCCACGTCCGGCCTCATGCGATAGATCAGCAAGTGCATGCCGATCTCGCTGGTCACGTTCCGGTGTCCCGCAACGCGATCGCCGTCCAGATTGACCACGACCATGTCCGCTGGCTTCATCGCGCCTTTGCTTAGGCAGGTGGGTGTGACCAGGATCCGGTCGCCTTTCAGGCGCACCGAGAGATTCCCGTCCATCGCCGCCACGAACCCGTGTTCGTGCAGCATCTTCCCGTACCGGACGATCTCTTCCCTGTGCTTGCGCTCCGTAACCATGGACACCTTTGGGGGAATAACAAAAAGCAGGCCGCGTCGGCACTCGCATACTAACAGCACCAATATGCCGGAAACAATCCAAAATTTAACTGAAAATCATTTTCAGAAAACATCTCAAACCACGCGCAAAATGTGGGCTTTCCAGAGTTCCGTCGACAGTCTAGGCCACCCATTTGCGTGTACTTCTCAGTCTGTGTCCAGGACCGACTTCGTCCGAAAGCCGGACGGAAATATATAATCGCCCCGCGTGCTGGTCTCAGAGTTTCATTACGATCTGCCGGAAGAATTAATCGCCCAGCAGCCTCTTCCGGACCGCGCTTCGTCCCGCCTTTTGCACCTCTCGGCCCAGAGCGGCGCTTTCGAGGATCGCCAATTCCGCGAATTTACCGATCTTCTCCGGCCCAGCGACCTCGTCGTCTTCAACAATACTCGCGTGTTTCCCGCCCGACTCTACGGCCGGCGCGGAGGTCTTAAGTCCCAGCCTCTCAGCTCGCAGAATCCTGCCTCCCGCGACTTTCTTCAAGGGCGCGTCGAGGTCCTTCTGACCCGCCAACTCAGCCACGATCCCAACGACTGGGAATGTCTGGTCCGCCCCGGCCGCAAAATCGCCGTCGGCGAGCATCTTTATTTCGGCGACCACGACGAACTTAGAGCCGAGGTGATCGCCCGCGGAGACTTCGGCGAGCGCCACATCCGTTTTATTCCAAGTCCCATGGAAGGACAGCCGCCCTCATTAGCCTGCCCTGAGCGACCCGAGGAAACGAGGGGAGTCGAATGGGTCCAGGCCGGGCGAGGCCCACGGCATCGTTGCCGATTTCTTCGCGACCATCGAGCGAATCGGCCACATTCCGCTCCCACCCTATATCGCACGCGAAGATTCATCCGCCGACCGCGACCGCTATCAGACGGTCTACGCCCGCGAGCGTGGATCGGTCGCCGCTCCTACTGCCGGTCTTCATTTCACGCCTGAGATTTTAGCCAGGCTCCGCGAGCGCAACATCGAAACCGCGGAGGTCACACTCCACGTCGGACTGGGAACCTTTCAGCCGATCCGCGCAGAAAAAGTCGAGGAGCACAAATTGCACTCGGAAACCTATTCGATCGCTCCCGAAGCTGCGGATCAGATCAGCCGGGCACGGCGCGAGAATCGTCGCGTGGTCGCGATCGGCACCACGACCGTTCGCACACTGGAGTACGCCGCGCAACAAGGACAGGGAACAATCCGCGCGGGTTCTGGCGAAGCAAACTTATTTATCTATCCCGGATACAGATTTCAGCTCGTCGGCGCATTGCTCACTAACTTCCACCTGCCGCAATCCTCCCTGCTCATGCTGGTTTGCGCCCTGGGGGGAAAAGAAAATGTCCTTGCAGCCTATCGCCATGCTGTCGCCGAGCATTACCGCTTCTATTCGTACGGCGACTGCATGTTCGTGGAGTAAATGACTTGTTCGGCGACCAAAAAGGTTTCGAAAGTGTTGAACGAGAATTGGGAAGTGCGCGACTCATGTGTCTGGCCAAAAAAGTTTTGCCAGAAGCGGGGGACTTTGCGAGTCGTGCTTCTCGCGATCCGACAGAGCCGAGGCTTTATAGCCCTGAGGTGCCATGCGGCAGTGCTGCAGATCGAAGCCGTCGGAATCCCCTGGTCAACGAGCCCTACAGAATGCCCTGTATGTCCGAGTGCGCATGCGGTCCCATATCCTCTCGCGGTTGTACATGCCAGGACACGGAATGCTTAAAGACAACGGCTCTGAACTGACCCAAACCCGAACCACAACCGACACGGAAAACTGGCGCGCCCTCGCAAGGAAGGCTGCGGAAGAGAATGATCCCGACAAGCTCCTTTGGCTGGTCCACGACCTCTGCCGTATTCTCGAAGAGCACGACAATAGTGGCACCCAGCTCAATACGAATTCCTGATCTGCGCTTACAAGATTCACCCGATAGGAACAGATTGAAGCGAGCGTTAGGTTCGCTATCGGACCGGGCTCAATACCCACTTCCAACTTTCTCTTCGAGCTGCCTCTTCGTGCTGTACCCAGCTGAAGCCGCTACGGGAGAGAACACGCAGTGACTCTCGGTAGTATCCGAGAGCCGTGCGTTGATTTTCGCCCACCGCGAGCTTTCCCTTCACAGGACGCCAATCCCCGGTCCTCCTGATTCTGCTTCTGAAGGGGATACTCGTCGAAAGAATCCCTGCGCCTCGGCACACTCCCTTCGTCATCCCTCGAAACCAAAAGCAAAACGGGCACCCTTACGGATGCCCGTCTCTGAGAATTGGTCCAGAAACTTTAAGCTGAATCTACGCGCGCGCTCCAACAGCTGCCGGTTCGCTCGGCGATACCGACTTCTCTTCTTCCTTGCCGTTGGGCTTCTGTTGCGGCTGGCCGCCCTTGCGAATGTCGATGCCGCCCTTAAAGAACGCTCCGTCTTCGATCGAGATGCGCGCCGCGATTACGTCGCCGGTCAGCGAACCGTCGCTGCGGATATCAACCCGGTCGCTCGCCGTCAGGTTGCCACGTACCTTACCCAGCACCACGATTTCCCGCGCGTTGATATTTGCCGCCACAACACCGTTGCGGCCCACGGTTACACGATTGCCAGAAAGATTGATGGATCCTTCCACGCGTCCGTCGATGTAAAGCGATTCGGAACCGGTTACCTCGCCCTTGATCACGAGCGACTTGCCGATGGTCGCCTGGTCCGCAGTGGTGGTCGTTACCGGCCGTGGCGCAGCGGGTGTCTCGCTCGCCATGACAGGTGCACTGGGGGTAGACGTAGTTGGGCGCTCCGGCTCAGCTGGCCGGCCTGGGGTCTGAGGCTGATTCGTCGGCTTCCACATGGAGTTACACGGTCCTTCCTTTGTTGGGATTAGGAGTTGTTATGGCCGCACTTTCATGACCAAACGCGATTGTACTCCTCTGTCTCATTTTGAGCGCTGTGGAAAACCCTTTATTTTCAATGGGAGCAACCTCATTGATACCGGTTTTGGCGCCCCCGATGCCCGCGTACAGTGCACTCATCCGGCCTGATGTGCGTAGGGATATTCTCGTCGTAGCGTGTAACGTTTTCCGGAATTTTTTGCCCACGCGTATCCTTCCACAGCCCGCAGGCGTTATCCTCCACAGGAGAAGAATTATCGAAACGAAGTTCCAGTTCAAAAGTCTAAACGAATCGTATGGGGCTAAATGGATCGTATGGGCTAAATAATTGTGTGGCAGCTAAACGAATAGTGTTGGGAGCCAAATGAATAGCGAGGGGCTAAGTGAATAGTGTGGGGGATATCCGGCGCCGTTTTTGACTTGAATTGTGGGGCGGACACTCTTGTCCGCCGCTTTTGACTTTGTTCTTGATTTTGATTTTTTCCGAACTGACGGAACCGAGATAGCCAAGCCGCAAAGCGGCGAAAAATGCAGCCCCTTAACTCTTTCGAACCTGTTCTTGCTATGTACGTATTCTGATTCGTATTGGAGTTCATCATGTCCGAACCAGCCGTTGTCACTCCCGCCGCACTCTCGATCGCCCGCCCCGAGCCCGGCGAATACGCGCCTTACTATGATCGCTACATCTCGCTTGTTTCCGGCGCCGATGTCCTCAATACGCTCGATGCCCAGCGCCGCCAGATGATGCTTCTGCTCTCCGGGCGAGACGAATCCGACGGCAATTTCCGCTACGCCCCCGACAAATGGTCCGCCAAAGAAGTTCTCGGCCATGTCTGCGACACCGAACGCATCTTCGCCTATCGCGCGCTGCGCATCTCCCGCGGCGACCGCACGCCTATGGAAGGCTTCGAACAAGACGACTACGTGCGCAACGGGCCTTTCAACCTGCGGCCTCTTGCCGAGCTGATCGAGGACTACATCGCCGTGCGCCGCGCCACCTTGACTCTGCTTCGCAACCTCGACGAGCCGGCATGGCTTCGCCGTGGTATTGCCAACAACAACGAAGTCAGCGTTCGCGCCATCGCTTATACGATTGCCGGACACGAACTCCATCATCGCCGCATTTTGGAGGAAAAATATTTCCTTCGCGCTTGATATCGTTCGCGTGTCATCCTGAGGGCCGCGCTAAGCGGCCCGAGGGACCGAACCTTCGTGGTTCAGCATCACGGAAGTAAGCGAAAACAATGTCCCAGGTCCTCGTCGAACTCCTGCACGGCAAAGGCGCACACGTCGATCCGCTCGCGTGCGTGGAAGACGTTTCTGCCGAACTCGCGGCGCAACACGCCGCCGGTTTCCCACACAGCATCGGCCAACTCGTCTTCCACATGAATTACTGGATGAGTTACGAACTCCGCCGCATTCGCGGCGAACGTCCACAATACCCTCAGCACGCTGCAGAGAGCTTTCCAGCGGACCCCGCGCCGCTCGACGCTCAACAATGGGATCGTTACCGCCGGGATTTGGCTTGGTTCATCGCCGAGTTGATCGCCCTGGCGCAGTCGCCGCGTGACCAACTCGACCGCCAGATCGAATCCACTCCGGCCGCCAGCCAGCAGCGATCCAGCAAGCTGAATTCGCTCGAATCTATCCTCTGGCAGATGGTCGCGCACAACAGCTATCACACTGGCCAGATTGCCGCCATCCGTCGCGCTCTCAACGCGTGGCCCCCAAACTCCGGTGGCGATACCTGGTAGGACGAACTCGTGTGCCTAACGCAGTGGTGGAGTGCGGGACGCGCCGTTGACGTGTTGATTTGGAAGAGACCCGGAACAGATGCATGGACTGACGTGGAGGCCCTTCGAGGGTCGCGCAAGAGCCCAGCAACTTTGATGGGCTTTATAGCCCCCGCGGTGCCCGTGGGTTATGCTGAAAGCTGATAGCTGACAGCTACGTGCTGTCGCTCGAAGCTTATGCTCTCCGACGCCACCATCCTCAAACACATCGCGCACCAATCCAAACGCCAGGCCGGATACAAGCAGCTCGTCCGCGAACTCGGCCTGCACGGTGAAGAACGCCGCGAACTCAATAACCACTTGCAGAAGTTGGTGAAGAGCGGAGCCCTGATCCCGATTGACTCCGACCACTACGCGCTCCCGCAAGCTGCCGCCGACAAGAACCTCATCGCTGGACGCCTCTCCATGCACCGCGACGGATTCGGCTTCGTCATCCCCGATCAGAAATCGCTGAGCGGTCCACTCAAGTCGAAACTCGTCGGTGACGTTTTCATCCCACCGCACCAGATCGGCAGCGCCATGCACGGCGATCAGGTTTTAGCGGAGATAACCAACGTTCGCCCCGACGGCCGCGCCGAAGGACGCATTGTTCGAACAGTCAACCGCGCACATACAACCGTAGTCGGTATCTTCCACTACGGCAGCCGCGGCAACTATGTCAAACCCATCGACACCAAGATCACGCAAGAAATCGTGATCCCGGAAGGAATGGAGTTCCCGGAATTCCCCGTGACCTCTGTGCCCCCTGTGGTAAAGGACTCTAAGAGCTCACCACAGAGGTCACAGCGAGCACAGAGGAAAAAGCACTCCGTAGATCGCGTTCTCGGAAAAGAAGCCGCCCGCCACGATGACTGGACCAACCTCGAAGGCGTAGTAGTCGACGTCGAAATCACCGACTGGCCTACGGCGGGGCAGTCTCCTCGCGGACGCGTCGTCGAAATCCTTGGCCGCGAAGACGACTTCGGCGTCGACGTCGAAATCATCATCCGCAAATTCCATCTCCCGCATCACTTTCCCGCGGCTACGCTCGAAGAAGCGCAGCAAGTCTCCGCCACGATCCCGAGCCCCGAACTCCACCGCCGCCGCGACTTCCGCTCGCTTCCCATCGTTACCATCGACGGAGAAACCGCGCGCGACTTCGACGATGCTGTCCTGGTCCGCAAGCTGCCCAACAACAATTTCGAACTGCAGGTCCACATCGCCGACGTCGCGCAATACGTCACGCCCGCGAGCGCCCTCGATCAGGAGGCCCGCCTGCGCGGCACCAGCGTCTACTTTCCCGATCGTGCTGTGCCCATGCTGCCTCTCGAACTCTCGACGGACATCTGTAGCCTCCGCCCGCAACTCGATCGCTTCGTGCTCTCCTGCATCATGGAGATCGACCATCGCGGCGAGATCGTCCACTACGATCTGTGCGAAGGCGTGATTCGCTCCGCCGAGCGCATGACCTACACCGCCGTGAACGCCGTCCTCGAAGGCGACGAAGGCCAGCGCACGCGCTATGCCACGCTGGTCCCAAGCTTCGAGCTCATGCGCGACCTGCAGCAAATTCTCTACCGCAAGCGCGAGCGCCGCGGATCCATCGACTTCGATCTTCCCGAGCCTGTCATCGAGTTCGACGAGTTCGGACTGATGAAGTCCATCACGCGCTCCGAGCGCAACATCGCGCACCGCATCATCGAAGAGTTCATGTTGTCGGCGAACGAGACGGTCGCGCACCATCTCGAGTCGCACCGCATCGCCAGCCTCTACCGCATCCACGAGAAGCCCGACGCCAAACGCGTCTACGACTTCGAAACCATCGCCGCCACCTTCGGATACTCCCTCGGCGTGGGCGCGCTCCCCGTTCATCGCGTGCAGATGAAGGCCGACCGCCGCGCCGCCTACGGCACCGGCAAGCGCGTCCGCGAAATCGAGATTCCAAAAGAAGTGCACATCACGCCGCGCATGTACCAGAAGCTGACGGAAAAAATCGCGGGCAAGCCGGAGGAGCGAATCCTCAGCTTCCTCATGCTGCGCAGCCTGAAGCAAGCGCGCTATTCCGAAGAAAACCTCGGCCACTTCGCGCTGGCCGCGCCCACATACACGCACTTCACCAGCCCCATTCGCCGCTACCCAGATCTGATCGTGCATCGCATCCTGAAAAATGTGTTGCGCAGTAGTGTAGGGCGGGCGCCCCGCCCGCTAAATCCGACCACGAGCAGTGAACTTTCCGCCTCAGATGCTCGATCCATCACCGTGGAAGAGCGGCCCTTCAGGGCCACGTCAGGCGCCAATAAAGAAGGGGCTTCAGCCCCTGTGGAGCCGCCGTCCCCGTGGTCCAAACGCCGCGATCATGCCGCGCATCGCGAATCGCACGCGCCGCTCACCGGACCGATCTCACTCGAAGAGCTCCACGAAATCGCCGAAGAGTCCAGCCAATCCGAACGCCGCGCCGACGACGCCGAGCGCGAGCTCATGGAATGGAAGAAGGTCAAGTTCATGCAAGACCGCGTCGGAGAAGACTTCGACGGCCTCATTACCAGCGTCACCAAGTTCGGATTCTTCGTCGAACTCACCGACCTCTTCGTCGAAGGCCTCGTCCCGCTGAACACGCTCATCGACGACCGCTACACCTACCACGAGAACACGCGCGAGATCATCGGACAGCACTCGCGTAAGATCTACCGCATCGGCCAGCGCCTGCGAGTGATCGTCGACCGCATCGATCCGGTCGAAAAGAAAATCAACTTCGCGGTGCTGGAGGAAGAAGTTTGGCCGAAGCCGGCGAAGTCCGGGAAGCGTTCGAAGCGCGAAAAACGTGAAAAGCGCGAAAGACACGAGAATCGCGAAAAGCGTGGCAAACGTCACTGATCTCTATCGCGCACTTATCTTTAACCATGCACTGATCTTCACGAGGCACCGATCTTCACGACCCACTGATCACCACCACGCACACCGATCACCACCACGCACTGATCTCACCACGATGTCATCCTGAGGACCGCGCCAAGCGGTCCGAAGGACCTTACGACGTCAGAAAGCGCAACCGGCGTAGACGGGAATCATGCCGTTTCAGTCTTGAGGCAAATTCTTGTCAAGCCCCCAAAACACCCCGATTCCCGCTAAACACCTGATCTCATTCAGAAAATTCTCCCCGAACTCGTGTTACATTCACCCCTTTCAACTTGAGATAATAGATATAGAGATAAAAAACAGGGCGGCCGACGAGGCCGCCTTTATTTATTGCTCTTGTCATCCTGAGAGAGCGCGCTTTTTGCGCGAACGAAGGACCTGGGCGCGCCGCGCGAAGCGTCGCGTTCTGTGCGACGCAACAACGCGCGTTTGGCACGCTTCCTATTACCCATGAAATCTCTCGGAATGTCCATCCGCCACGCCAAGGTGCGGGGCGAATGGTCCGAACTGCGCTTCATGACCCGCGCCATCGCACTCGGATTCCGTGCCGCCAAGCCTTGGGGCGATTGCGCGCCCTATGACGTCATCATCGAACATCGCGGACGCTTCTGCCGCGTCCAGGTCAAGTGCACCATCCAGAAGCGCTGGAATTCCTATCGCTGCGGCCTCGCCGCCAATGGCGTTCCCTATTACTCCCGAGCAGATCGACTTCATCGCCGCGTATGTGATTCCCACCGACACCTGGTACATTCTCCCCATCCGCGTCATCGAAGGCCTCCCCGAAATCCTTCTCAATCCCCACCGCAAGAATGCCAAGCACAATAAATACAAGGAAGCCTGGCCCCTGCTCAAACGCTGAATTGTTAGCCGTACCAATAAGGTTGTCATTCCGACGCACGAGTGCAGCGAAGCAGGAGGAATCTGCTGTTCTCCTGTACTGTCATCCTCATCTTCGGGATCACAAACCGCTCTTGAATCGCGCTCCGCAGTCGAAG
Organism: Terriglobia bacterium; assembly: GCA_963823085.1. Lineage (GTDB taxonomy): Bacteria > Acidobacteriota > Terriglobia > Terriglobales > Acidobacteriaceae > Sulfotelmatobacter. Next base: position 20,353 of record CAWGKF010000022.1, read on the forward strand.
GACCCCGCACTGTAAACCTGACGTGTTCCGAAAAGGATATGCCTCAGGTCGGGACAACAGATGGGGACGCCCTGGCCGTACCGGCCGCGGATGCCGCGCGAGATCCAGACCAGGTAGGGGATAGCGCCCTCGGCTCTCCGCGTCCGCGCGCCTTCTGTCCTGGAGGGACAACTGACAATAGCCCGGCGTTTCCAACGCCGGGTAAATCCGGACAAACGACGGCGCGTCCCGTAGGGACGCCTGATCCACAACCATATTCCCAACGCGGGAAAACAAAATCGCCACGCGGCATTTTCCCGCGCCCAACCGCGCGCACCACCGCCTACACTGGCACCATGTCGCACACCTACGTTTCCGCACTTGTGCATTGCGTCTTCTCGACCAAAGAACGTCTTAATCTGATCAAACCCGAAATCCAACCGGATCTCTGGTCTTTTCTCGGCGGCATCGCGCGCAAGAACAAATTCAAAGCTTTGATGATCGGGGGCATCGAAAATCATGCGCACATCTTGTTGTCATTGCCGGCGGATATGGCGTTGGCGAGAGCGATGCAATTGATCAAAGGGGCATCTTCGCGATGGATGAACGAGACGCACACGAAAGATTTCGCGTGGCAGCAGGGATACGGCGCGTTCACAGTCAGCATCTCGCAACAAGCGGACACGATTGCGTACATCCAATCGCAGGCCGAACATCATCGCAAGCGCAGTTTCGAGGAAGAATTTATCGCATTCTTGAAGAAGAACAATGTGGATTACGATCCGCGATACGTATGGGGATAGGTTTACAGTGGGAGTTCAGGCGTTCCTACGGTACGCGGTTGGATTGTTTTCCACACGCACCCGGCGTTGGAAACGCCGGGCTATTGTCAGAGGTCCCGCCGGGACCGGTGATCTGCGACGGCGGTCCAACCTCGCAACGATCGTCCCCGTAACGAAACCCGACCTGAGAGCCCGCCGGAATGCAGCAAGTCCCCTCTCCCCCGGAATGCTGCATGTCCCTTCAGGGACAATCGAAAATAGCCCGCCAGTTCACTGGCGGGATCATGTTCGTCAAGAAGATCATCGTGCCCCGGAAGGGCACCTGATCCACGCGCCCATACATATAAGACCATCAGGGATAAACGCGTCGGCTTGTATGTCGCCGATTCAGGCGTCCCTGCGGGACGCGGTTACCGTTTTTTCCCGTCGAGCGCAGCTCGACTCGCTTTGAACGACGCTTGGGGAAACACTTGCGCAGCGGCGCTCCGCCGCGTGGGCATGTTTGTACACAAGTCTTGGGCGGTGCCGTCTCGAAATGTAAGCCGTGAGCGGGCGAGAGAATGCAGCCAACGGCGCAAGCCGCTCGCGGTCTGCAATCAGTTGGAACGGGACACCGGCACCGGCACCAATTTGGTAAACTTCTGCATTTTTCAAATTCCCCTTGCGCTTTTCGATATTCATCTGCTATAAACAATGAACCGAGAGCAGATGTGTGGCAGCCGGTTGTCTTTTTGAATCTCTCGGGGCACCCCGGCATCTAAGAGTTAATAGAGAATTTAAGAGTTCTCAAGTCGCCCCGGCCACGGGGCTTGATTCGGAAACAAGAGTAGGTTTCTGAAGGGTACCTTCAAAGCAAGGACCTCCAAAAGTAAGATCTTTTCTCAATTTTCTGTCTTCCGCTTCGGCGTGCGCCGAAAATGAGCGCCTCTTTCGAAGCGGAAGGCCATACCGTTGCGCGCTCATGAGCCGCAGGGGCTGAAGCCCGCGTCGTAGTAGTGCCTGACGCGACCCTAAAAGGGCCGCTCTTCCACGCTCCGATCGGAGTCTTTCATTAGTCCTTGATTTGTGCTCCCCAGTCCGCCGCCTCAACTGAAATTCTCCTTGATTTTCCACTGTGGAAATCAGGTGGAAATACTGTGAAGCGCTTGCGTTGACAGGGTTTTGCGCACAACGTATGGTTATAAGGTTTCGAGGACAGCCGGATTCACTCTTGTAGTGAGTCCGTCTAGAACTGAAGGCGCGCCGCTCAGGCGGAAGGCGATTCGGTCTTTGACAACTCGGTTGAACGTGCCAGTCGTGAGAGAACGAATTCAGGCATTAGTCTGAAACGATCTCACAAGATAGGCCACTCGGTCTTCGCAAGAGGATTCGAAGTGGTCGCCATCACACCTCTTTTCGAGCGGTGGAGATGGCAGCCCACCTTCTACCCGTCGGTGGGCGAACAGGTTTCAAACGAGAGTTTGATCCTGGCTCAGAATCAACGCTGGCGGCGTGCCTAACACATGCAAGTCGAACGAGAAAGTGGAGCAATCCATGAGTAAAGTGGCGACCGGGTGAGTAACACGTGACTAACCTACCTTCGAGTGGGGAATAACTCCGGGAAACCGGGGCTAATACCGCATAACATCGAAAGATCAAAGCAGCAATGCGCTTGAAGAGGGGGTCGCGGCTGATTAGCTAGTTGGCGGGGTAACGGCCCACCAAGGCGAAGATCGGTATCCGGCCTGAGAGGGCGCACGGACACACTGGAACTGAAACACGGTCCAGACTCCTACGGGAGGCAGCAGTGGGGAATTTTGCGCAATGGGGGAAACCCTGACGCAGCAACGCCGCGTGGAGGATGAAGCCCCTTGGGGCGTAAACTCCTTTCGACCAAGACGATAATGACGGTACTGGTGGAAGAAGCACCGGCTAACTCTGTGCCAGCAGCCGCGGTAATACAGAGGGTGCGAGCGTTGTTCGGAATTATTGGGCGTAAAGGGCGCGTAGGCGGTGCCACAAGTCACTTGTGAAATCCCCGGGCTTAACTCGGGGCCTGCAGGCGAAACTGTGGTGCTGGAGTGTGGGAGAGGTGCGTGGAATTCCCGGTGTAGCGGTGAAATGCGTAGATATCGGGAGGAACACCTGTGGCGAAAGCGGCGCACTGGACCATAACTGACGCTGAGGCGCGAAAGCTAGGGGAGCAAACAGGATTAGATACCCTGGTAGTCCTAGCCCTAAACGATGATTGCTTGGTGTAGCAGGTACCCAATCCTGCTGTGCCGCAGCTAACGCGATAAGCAATCCGCCTGGGGAGTACGGTCGCAAGGCTGAAACTCAAAGGAATTGACGGGGGCCCGCACAAGCGGTGGAGCATGTGGTTCAATTCGACGCAACGCGAAGAACCTTACCTGGGCTCGAAATGCAGGAGATCGGGGTGGAAACATCCCTTCCCCTTAAAAGGCTGCTGCATAGGTGCTGCATGGCTGTCGTCAGCTCGTGTCGTGAGATGTTGGGTTAAGTCCCGCAACGAGCGCAACCCTTATCCCTAGTTGCCATCGGGTCAAGCCGGGCACTCTAGTGAAACTGCCTGGGATAACCAGGAGGAAGGTGGGGATGACGTCAAGTCCTCATGGCCTTTATGTCCAGGGCTACACACGTGCTACAATGGTCGGTACAAACCGTCGCAAACCCGTGAGGGGGAGCTAATCGGAAAAAGCCGGCCTCAGTTCGGATTGGAGTCTGCAACTCGACTCCATGAAGCTGGAATCGCTAGTAATCGCGGATCAGAACGCCGCGGTGAATACGTTCCCGGGCCTTGTACACACCGCCCGTCACATCACGAAAGTGGGCCGTACTAGAAGCAGGTGTGCTAACCGCAAGGAGGCAGCCTTCCAAGGTACAGCTCATGATTGGGGTGAAGTCGTAACAAGGTAGCCGTAGGAGAACCTGCGGCTGGATCACCTCCTTTCTAAGAGAGAACGTCATGGCACTCACGCCTCGCCTTATGGGCGAAACCTTCGCGCAAGCGATAGGAGTGCGTGGGATGTTGCCATGTACCCCGTTCCGGATCTGCACCTGTGGATCTGGTTCGGGAGCCTCGTTTCAGACCTCTCTTTCTTGAGTTCGTTTGCATGATGGTCAGCTCCGGCTTAGCTGGGGCGCACGTTCAACCTTGTCCTCGAAAATACATTGAGCTGCGAGCTACGAGCTGTGAGCTACGAGCAAAACAGAAACTTTGGTTTTGCTCGGAACTCGCGGCTCGCTAGCTCGAAGCTCTATACTGAGCTCCGGGAAGCTTCGGTGAGAAACCGGGCCTGTAGCTCAGGTGGCTAGAGCGCACCCCTGATAAGGGTGAGGTCGATAGTTCAAGTCTATCCAGGCCCACCAGAAATCAGAGGTCAGGGATCAGGGTCTAGGGATCAGCGCAGCTTTTTGACCCCTAGCCTCTGACCCCTGACCCCTGGGGTTGGGGCTGTAGCTCAGCTGGGAGAGCGCCTGGTTTGCAACCAGGAGGCCACCGGTTCGATCCCGGTCAGCTCCACCAAAAATCAGTGATCAGTGGCCAGTTGTCAGCGGCCAGAGATTCTTTCGTTACTGACCACTGGTAACTGACCACTAACTTGACGTTGGGCGTCAATGAAGACAAATTGGCGTCGAACATTGGGTTGGAGGCACTATTCGGGTCCGCACGGCCTGAAAGTGAGTAAGACCCATAGCTGCTGACGCGGCTAAGTGGACGTAAGTTCACGAGGACGATATTTGACAACTGAATAGATTGGGCAATATTACAAGGCGAACGTAAATTTTTATGAGTGCCTGATTGAATAGCCTGCTGGGGCGCGAAATGTTGATAGGCGTTTGCGTGCGATGAGCAGGCAAACAAACTAGGCTCATGAAGTTTAAGCGGCGTGTTCGGGATTTTGCTGGCTCTGAGCTAAAAGCTCATAGCTCGCAGCTTCCTGAGTGTGCTGAGTAAATTTTGTGGTCAAGCTACTAAGGGCGCATGGTGGATGCCTTGGCAGAAGCAGGCGATGAAGGACGTGGCAAGCTGCGATAAGCCTCGGGGAGCCGCAAGCAGGCTTTGATCCGGGGATTTCCGAATGGGGAAACCCACGGGGGTAAAACCCCCGTACGGCGTGATGAATCCATAGTCACGCACGAGCGAACCCTGGGAAGTGAACCATCTCAGTACCAGAGGAAAAGAAAGAAACCTCGATTGCGAGAGTAGTGGCGAGCGAAATCGCAACAGCCTAAACCGGTAAGACCTTCGGGTTCTACCGGGGTTGTAGGGTCGGCAACAGTAGAGTTACCAATTCAGTCGTTAACCGAAGCCCTCTGGAAAGAGGGGCCATAGAGTGTGATAGCCACGTAGGTGAAAACGAACTGAACTCGAAGCCGATACCTGAGTACCGCGGAGCACGAGAAACTTTGCGGGAAGCTACGGAGACCATTCCGTAAGGCTAAATACTAGCTTCTGACCGATAGTGAACCAGTACCGTGAGGGAAAGGCGAAAAGAACCCCTGCGAGGGGAGTGAAATAGTACCTGAAACCGTGTGCCTACAAACGGTGGGAGGACTATGCGGCGCAAGCCGAAAGTCTGACCGCGTGCCTATTGCATAATGAGCCGGCTAGTTATTCTTGTCAGCAAGGTTAAGCGAAAGCGAGCCGCAGCGAAAGCGAGTCCGAACAGGGCGCTTGAGTTGGCAGGAATAGACGCGAAGCGGGATGATCTACCCTTGGCCAGGCTGAAAGTGGGGTAACACCCACTGGAGGGCCGAACGGGTGTTTGTTGAAAAAAGCTCCGATGAGCTGAGGGTAGGGGTGAAAGGCTAATCAAATTCCGTGATAGCTCGTTCTCTCCGAAATAGCTTTAGGGCTAGCCTCGGATGATTTGTCGTGGCGGTAAAGTACTCGATGGGCTATGGGGCTTTCCAGCTTACAGAACCCAACGAAACTCAGAATGCCATCGAACAACCAATCCGGGAGTCAGACAGCGGGGGCTAAGCTTCGTTGTCGAGAGGAAAACAGTCCAGATCGCCTGCTAAGGTCCCAAAATACAAGCTAAGTGGGAAAGGAAGTCGGAACGCCCAGACAGCCAGGAGGTTGGCTTAGAAGCAGCCATCCTTTAAAGAAAGCGTAATAGCTCACTGGTCAAGCGGTCCGGTGCCGACAATTTAACGGGGCTTAAGCTTGTTACCGAAGCAGCGAATGCACGGTGTAACAGCCGTGCGTGGTAGGAGAGCATTCTCAACAGTTTGAAGGTAGACCGAGAGGACTACTGGACGGTTGAGAAGAGACCCTGCCGGCATAAGTAGCGATAACGGAGGTGGGAACCCTCCGCGCCGAAAGTCTAAGGTTTCCTGAGAAAGGTTAATCCGCTCAGGGTCAGGCGGTCCCTAAGGCGAGGCCGAAAGGCGTAGCCGATGGACATCCGGTTAATATTCCGGACCTCCCTTGTTTTCGTTATCACGATGGGGTGACGCAGAAGGATAAGCAGGCCGTTCTATGGCTATAACGGTCGATGCGTGTAAGTCGTTTCTGGTAGGCAAATCCGCCAGGAAGTTATCGATGAGACGCAAAGCAGTACTCCGTATGGAGGAAAGCTGCTGATTCCACACTGCCAAGAAAAACCTCTAAGGAGAAAGTAAGGGAACCGTACCTCAAACCGACACAGGTAGACGAGGAGAATATCCAAAGGCGCTCGTGAGAACAGTTGGTAAGGAACTAGGCAATATAACCCCGTAACTTCGGGAGAAGGGGTGCCTCATTAGGGTGCAAGCCCGAAGAGGCCGCAGCGAAATGCGCACTGCGACTGTTTAACAAAAACACAGGTCTCTGCAAAGTCGAAAACGACGTATAGGGGCTGACGCCTGCCCGGTGCTGGAAGGTTAAAGGGAGAGGTCAACCGCAAGGTGAAGTTTCGAACTGAAGCCCCAGTGAACAGCGGCCGTAACTATAACGGTCCTAAGGTTAGGTTCGCTAGCCTTAGTAAAATCTGGCTATTTGCTGGAAAATCTGAGTATCCCACGCTACGCGGCGGAGTAAGTCGCGTGAAAATGCGCTGGGTGCAGACAATCAGCAGGAAAGGCCAGCAGGAGCAGATCTGGCGCGCAAAGCGCGAGGTTTGTGGAAGGGCACGACTTCAGTCGTGCCACCAAGGTGGCAAAATTGGCGGGGCTTTAGCCCCTGAGGTTTTGCTTCTGTCCTGCTGGAATCCTCAGAGACTATATGCCAGATTCCAACTCAGGTTGGAAAAGATATAGTCCGAACTGCATGGCGACATGCAGAGGGTGGCAGAAATGATCACCTCTTGTCTGACTTGTTAAGTCAAATAAGTAACAAACTTGAGCGAAATTCCTTGTCGGGTAAGTTCCGACCTGCACGAATGGCGTAACGAAAGTGCGACTGTCTTGCCGACTGACACGGCGAACTTGTAGTGCCGGTGAAGATGCCGGTTGCCCGCAACTAGACGGAAAGACCCCGTGCACCTTTACTATACCTTTACCATGAACTATGGCCCTTGCTGCGCAGGATAGGTGGGAGGCTTTGATTCCAGGCTCTCGGGCTTGGAGGAGCCAACGGTGAGATACCACCCTGCGAGATCTGTGGTTCTAACTTACTCCCGTGAACCGGGAGAGGGACATGGTAAGGCGGGTAGTTTGACTGGGGCGGTCGCCTCCTAAATTGTAACGGAGGCGCGCGAAGCTACGCTCAGGCTGTTTGGAAATCAGCCGACGAGTGCAAACGCATAAGCGTGGTTAACTGCGAGACCTACAAGTCGAGCAGATACGAAAGTAGGCGTTAGTGATCCGGTGGTTCTGTATGGAAGGGCCATCGCTCAACGGATAAAAGGTACGCCGGGGATAACAGGCTGATCGGAGCCAAGAGTTCATATCGACGCTCCGGTTTGGCACCTCGATGTCGGCTCATCGCATCCTGGAGCTGTAGAAGGTTCCAAGGGTTAGGCTGTTCGCCTATTAAAGCGGTACGTGAGCTGGGTTCAGAACGTCGCGAGACAGTTCGGTCCCTATCTGTTGTGGGCGTAGGAGATTTGCGAGGACCTGTCCTTAGTACGAGAGGACCGGGATGGACGAACCTCTTGTGTTCGAGCTGTCATGCCAATGGCACCGCTCGGTAGCGAAGTTCGGTTGTGATAACCGCTGAATGCATATAAGCGGGAAGCACTCCTCAAGATGAGATCTCCCAACCCGTAAGGGATAAGAAGGGCCCAGGAAGACTACCTGGTTGATAGGCTGGAAGTGGAAGCGCAGTAATGCGTGCAGCTTACCAGTACTAATCGCCCGTTCGGCTTGACCATAAAATTTACTCGGTGCAGAAAACAGTTGTCAGTTCTCAGTTGCCAGTTCTCAGTTAGAACCTGAACTGGAATTAGCAAGTTGTTTGGATGTCGTTAGAACCTGAATGACTGAGAAGCAATAACTGAAACTGTTGCGCCGATGAAAAGCCGATGTAAGATGTGGCAGAAATCGGAAGTAAACAAGAAGAAAGTAAGCCACACCCAATCTATTCAGCTGTGAGGTATCGAACCTCACGCTCTTTGAAAGACAGCTCTTGGCTTTTTAGCCTTCAGCTCTTAGCTCAGCTTCGCTGGGTTCAGACTGATGGATGAAAGCTGGGAGAAACAAGTTTGCGGCGATGATTTCTCCACGAGAGATCTTAGCTCGAGGCTCATTGCTCGAAGCTCGCTGCTACGACTTGTCGGTAATCATACCGCGGGGGATCCACCCGTTCCCATCCCGAACACGGAAGTTAAGCCCCGCTGGGCCGATTGTACTGCACGCGAAAGTGTGTGGGAGAGTAGGTCGTTGCCGGCATTAATAAAGGCCACATTCAGAAATGAATGTGGCCTTTTCCGTTCCAGGAGAGCGTAACTGTCCCGAAATCGTCCCCCTCTTCTTCGCGTGCCCTATCTCGATTTCAGGCCGATCAAGATCGCTGCGTGAAAAAGGGCGTAAAGGTATAGGCTCGTTAAAACCGCGGGCAGAGCAGACCTGTTATGGAAGTGGTCGCATGCGCGCCACGTTGGACGGAAGATCCGTAGGCTGACGATAAGAAGTATGAGGAGAGCTACCGCAGCCGCCAGCAGTCCATCGTCGAAACCGCGCTCATTCGCGGAAAGTCCCAGGCCCAACAAGACTCCAAGAAGAGCGAACGGCGATAAGATGAGGGTCGCTCCGAAATAAACGCATGCCACGGCCGCTCCGGCCAGGACGACATTCTCGTATGTTAACGACAGCAGGGATAAGCTAATCAAGGCCGGCAGCAGAAAACCTACCGATAAATACTCGCCGAGCTGGGCGGGAACACGACTCCCGGCAGCAGCGCGATCATGTTGCACCGCCGGGGAGTTATAGAAGAATAAGGCAGCGGCCGCGAGCGCGATGATCCCAACGGCAACGAAAATTCGGAGCCGGCGCAGTTCGCCGATGGAAATTGCGGACTTGATTGCACCTGGCACTACCATACTGAGGGAATTCTAGTGGATTGACCCGCCAGAGATCTCATTCATGGTTCCGACCATGACGAAGGTCACCACTCGCGAAAGATCCTTCGCAAAGAACGCTCAAGGATTTCGGCTGCAGGCTCCCGCTCCGCGCTCATAAACGCCTCAAGTTTAAGCCCGCCGGGCCGATTGTACTCCCACCACCCCATCACGCCAAAACCGAGCGTGCTGGGACCCTACTTCACGCGAAAGTGTGTGGGAGTCCTTCGGCCTTAGCCTCAGGATAAAATCCACGCTCAGAAATGAATGAGGCCTTTTCCATTTTGGGACGGATGCCTTCAATAACGCGGCATCGACTCTCATTTGATTAGTGTGGAAGAAGGCGATCGCACTATATTAACCGCTAAGGGAAGACAGCCCGTGACGAAGTCGGTCAGGTACAGGAGATATAGGAGGGGACGTTATGTGCATCATGTGTGAGCGCGAACTATGGGGCGAGCACCGCGCGCTCGAGTCCGAATTCTTTGAGCCTTGTAAGACATGCAAGAAGTTCCCGGGCACCAGCTCTGAAGGAACCTGCTATCACTGTTTCGCCGTTGGCAACACGATTGACGAGTGCCCCGAGTGCGCGGGCAAACCATGGAGTGTAGAATTTCTAGAGGCCAAGGCGGAAATCGAAGGCCCAGACAAGGTGCTGCTCCCCTTCTAACGCGAATCCTATGCGTTCCCCGTAGGATTTCGGATGCGGGTTCCCGCGCTTCGCTCTGCTCGCTGGGCGCCTCAATCTTCCCGGCATAAATAATAGCCGTCGAGAAAAATCTCGACGGCGAGGCGTGACGCCCTTTACAGGCTACTAATTACTTCGTCAGTTTGAACACGACGCCAGAACCACGCCGGAATAAGGGTTTCCGCCGCCGGAGTGCAAGAAGCGGGGCATTTGCGGGCATTCGCAGGGGACGAAATCCACCGGCTCCGATTGCATACAATCCATTTGCATACAATCCCTAAATCAACGGCGAGGTCATTGTGTCTAAAGTCAAAGTTGCTTCTTTTTCCATTTCGCTCGACGGATACGGCGCCGGGCCCCGGCAGGATTTGAAAAATCCGCTTGGGGTTCGCGGGACCGAGCTGCACGGCTGGTTCTTTCCCACCGACGTTTTTAAGAAGATGCAGGGTCAGAGCGGCGGATCCAAGGGAACCGACAACGACATGGCGCTGCAGTCATTCGATAATGTCGGCGCCTGGATCCTGGGCCGCAACATGTTCGGGCCGGTGCGCGGGCCGTGGGTCATCGATCCTTCGACAGGCGATTTCTGGAAGGGATGGTGGGGCGATACGCCTCCCTACCACACGCCCGTCTTTGTGTTGACGCATCACGCGCGTGCGCCGCTTGAAATGAAGGGCGGAACCACTTTCCACTTCGTTACCGACGGGATCGACTCCGCTCTGAAAAAGGCCAGAGACGCGGCTGGCGGCAAAGACGTTCGCATTGGCGGAGGCGTTGCCACGATTCGCCAGTACCTGGTCGCGGGACAGATCGACGAAATGCATTTAGCCGTCTCGCCGGTTTTGCTGGGCGAAGGCGAAAATCTTTTTGCCGGGATTAATCTGCATCAGCTTGGATTCACGGTGACGAAGACGGTCGCCGGAGAGAATGCGACTCACGTCCTCATGAAGAAGAGTTAGTCGCTCACAAATAAAAAACCCCACCCTGTCGCAGACCTCGCGACAACGGTGGGGCACTCTCTTGTGCAGTATGACAACTTACGCGGCGGCTGGATGTTGATATGCCGGGACAAACGTGTCGGCCACGAAAGTCTCAAAGCTGGTGGGCGTGGTGTTCTGCTGTGTGCGCGGTTCCAGCGCGCGCATCTTTCCGGCGTTGAGTGCGCTTGTCATCTTGAGCAACAGCCGGGCGAATTGCTCGGACATTCCCATTTGCACCAGAACGGCTCGAAACTGCTCGTCGGGCGCTTGCATGTACTTGAGGCTGGGTTGGCCAATCGCCTGGCCGATAATCGATGTAACTTCACTGTAGCTGAGATCGCGATGCCCGAGCAGTTCACGGACTTGTTTGCCGCGAATGGTCGGATGCAAGAGGTTGTCGGACGCGACGTTGCCGATGTCGCGCGTGGCAATCATGGGAACTTTCAGATCCGCACGCAGCGGTGTAGTGACGGCTCCCATCTGGCGGATCGCGTTCACCTGGGGCAGCGTGTTTTCCATGAAGTATCCGGCGCGCAGGTAGAGCACATTCGCGCCGCTGATCTGGTTGAGCTTTTGTTCGAGATTGTGAAGTCCGACGACGGGGCCGGTGCCGCTGGGTTGCTCGGCTCCAATGCTGCTGAGTGCGACGACATTCTTGGTCCCCGCAGTTTGCACGGCGTGGGCGATCGCATCGCCGACGCGGCCCGCGTAGCCGAGCGGATCATTGCTGGCGGGATTCGATGGAATCATGACATACGCCCCGTCTGCCTGCTGGAAGGCTTGAGCGAGTGCCTGGGCGTCGGTGGCATCGGCGATGAATGTCTCCGCCCCTTTCGCCGCGAGAGGCTGTAGGTGAGCTGCGTTTCTGCCGACGACCCGAACCTTCTGTCCACGGGCGAGAAGATTATTGGCCACGACGTGTCCAGTGTTGCCGCTTGCTCCTAGTACGACGTACATAAATTTACCTCCATGGTGGCTTGGATGCGGCAGCGTGTGAGTTGGACTCGGTGAGTTGGACTCGGGAGTCGAGTTGGACTCCGAGGTTGATTTGGACTCGGGCTTGATTTGGACTCGGGGCTGAGTTGGACTCCGAGGTGTTCGTGGAACTCACGTTCGTGGAACTCACGTTCGTGGAACTCACGTTCGTGGAACTCACATTCGTGGAAGGCACATTCGTTGCAGGCACATTTGTGAAAGGCGCATTTGTGGAAGGGCACGGCTTTAGCCGTGCCGAAAGGATTGTCTAAGAATTGCGGGCTTTAGCCCCTGAGGTTGGGGATGAAGAACGAAGTCTCTCATGCCGCTTTTACACGACGAACGAGAGGGACGTTCTTTGGGAACGAAACTGTCGCCGCAAGCAGCATCGTCCCCACCCTTCGAAAACCGCGAAGGATGGGGCAGCCTCAGTTGGATGGGAGCGAAGAAATCAAGACCGAAGGCTGGGCCACCCGCCCCTTTCTATCTTTCCGGATAGTACATTGTTCCCGTCTTCGAGAGTCGTTCCGCAGCTTTCCGATATTTACCTAAATTCGTCTCTGTCACGTCAAAACCCACGATCACATGTCCCGGCAGGCCGTCCGCACCTTCTTCGTCACGCGAAACGCTAAAGCCCGCATGTCTTGCCTCAGTTGGAAATGGAGAACGCGTTCCTCCGTTAAGATAGCGGAGCGAACGTATGAGGAAGGAACGGAAGCATTACACCGCAGAAGAGAAGGTTGCCATTCTGAGGCGGCACCTATTGGACAAGGTTCCCGTCTCGGACTTGTGTGAGGAACTGGGGCTGCGGCCAACGGTGTTCTACCGCTGGCAAAAGGAGTTCTTCGAGAACGGAGCGGCTGCCTTTCAGGCTCAGGAGCGTCCCCACCGCCAGGTGGAGGAGAAGCAGAAGCGGATTGAGTTCTTGGAGAAGAAGGTGCAGACCAAGGACGAAGTCCTGGCCGAGCTGATGGCAGAGCACGTCGCGCTAAAAAAAACACTTGGGGAACTCTAACCGGCAGCTGGGTGCCGCATGACGTGCGGGACCAAGTTGTGGATTTCGTCCGGCGCTGGTCGGAGAAGACCGAGATCGGCGTCGGGCGATTCATTCATTGGCTGGGCGTTACCGCCAGCAAGTTCTACGACTGGCGGCAGCGCTACGGGTGTGTCAACGAGCACAACGGCTGGGTTCCCCGCGATTTCTGGTTGGAAGTGTGGGAGAAGGAAGCGATCATCGATTTCCATTTGAAGAATCCGCTAGAAGGCTATCGGCGGTTGACGTTCATGATGCTCGACACTGACGTTGTGGCGGTCAGTCCTGCGAGCGTTTGGCGGGTGCTGAAGCAAGCAGGACTACTATCCCGGTGGAAAGGCAAGCCATCGCGCAAGGGGACCGGCTTTGAGCAGCCGCTCCAGCCGCATCAACACTGGCATATAGACATCGCTTATATCAACGTGTGCGGGACCTTCTATTACTTGTGCAGCATTCTGGATGGATACAGTCGTTCTATCGTGCACTGGGACCTGCGTGAGTCGATGAGGGAGACCGACATCGAAGTTATTCTCGAATGCGCCAAGGAAAAGTACCCGGAGGCAAAACCGCGTATCATCTCGGACAATGGGCCGCAGTTCATCGCACGCGACTTCAAAGAGTTCATTCGAATCTCCGGCATGACGCATGTACGAACTTCACCCTATTATCCCCAATCGAACGGGAAAATCGAGCGCTGGCACAAGTCGCTGAAGAGCGAGTGCATCCGGCCGGGGACACCGCTTTCGCTGGGCGATGCGCGACGCCTCGTGCAGGGCTATGTCGAGCATTACAATAACACCCGCTTGAACAGTGCCATCGGCTATGTCACGCCGAAGGACATGCTCGCCGGTCGCCAGCATGAGATTCACGCCGAACGGGACCGGAAGTTAGCAGAAGCTAGGCAGCAACGGCAGATCCGCCGACAACGGGCTGCATGACTGGCGAGACAAAGATTCAGGTGCCGTGTGAAGCTGAACCGGCGTGCGGGAGCAGGGGATGCACTAGAGTCAGGAGGTCAGTTCAGTTGCAACAGAATGTTGAGGGTTCGCGACAATTGGGGAACGACTTGTCTCCTAAGACGTTGGTGCTCCTTCCTGGACTGGATGGAACCGGGAACCTGTTCGCGGACTTCGTTTCGGCGCTGCCCCCAACTCTGAGTACCAGAATTGTTCGCTATCCTACAGACCGGTTTCTCAACTACACAGAACTCCTTTCTTGCGTGGTGGACGTCATTCCCACGACCGATTCATTTGTTGTGCTAGCAGAATCTTTCTCGACTCCGTTGGCCGTAAAGTTGGCCGCCACACGCCCGACCAATCTGGCAGGGTTGGTCATCTGCGCAGGTTTCATCACGAATCCGGTCAGCAGCTGGCTGCTGCGAATGAAGGCACTGGTGCGGCCCTCTCTCTTCCGTGTCCCTCCGCCTGGCTTCGTTATCGATCATTTCCTGATTGGAGCGAATGCACCCCACGAACTGAGAGACGCGGTCCGCCACACTCTGCGCTGTGTATCTCCCGAAGTAATGGCCCTGCGGGTACGAGCCGTCATGGCCTGCGATGCCAGAGAGCAAATCGTTCAGGTCCAAGTTCCCACCCTCTACTTGCAGGCCAAGCATGACCGATTGGTGAAGGAGCGGTGCTTTGAGGAAATTCAACGACTAAAGCAAGACACGATTCTGGCTTCCATTCCATCGCCGCATTTTGTTTTGCAGCGGGAGCCACACAAAGCTGTTGACGTGATCGTGCATTTTCTTCAAGGGTTGTCCCGAGAGCAACCTACTCAAGCCTGAAAAAATACCGTCGATGGGAGCTACAATGACTTCGCCAGGCGAAACGGAAGCGGGAAATGCAGGGATGCAACCATGCCGAGGGATAACCTGGCGGGCTCATCGAGCCGATGCTTGGCAGCGCGGGAGTCTATCCTCTCGCGCTGTGCACTCAGTAGAAACAGTCATCGGACGATAGACCCCCATGCCTTGAAAATCCCCGCCCCGAATGGGGCGGAATCTACACTAACGGAGAACGTGGCTTCTCCATTTCAGGCTGAGCCAAGACACGCAGCGCGCGCAGCACCGGCGGTGACGGCACCGTATCTCTGCTCAGGGAATCTCTCAGCAAGTCGACCGAAGTCAGCTTCCCCGGCGATGAAGCAAGAGTTTTCTCCGTTCGAATCGAAGAATGCAATGGAGGAGGGCCTGGTCGGCTGTTCCTTTGGGTGTGCCCATGAGGCATACCTAAGCACGCGCACCAGCACTACATCGTCCGCGATCCCTCGGTCATCGATAAGCGGCATCCGGAGTACATGCTTAGGAGGGGCCCGTCAGGATTTTCAAGAAATCATTCGCCCTTACATACTCAATTGGGGAAAGCGGTTGAGATTCTAGAATTTCGCCGCCTTGCACAGTCGTCAGAAGGACTTGCCCTTTGGGAAAGACAGCAATCTCGACTTCTTGATCGGCGACCGACCATCGTAGAACGACCCCGCCACCGGAGACTCGTGTCACATCCGGAGCGGGCAGCCACTGCAACTTGATACTCCCAAGGACTCGCCCAACCTGGTCAGCGGTCTCGGAAGACACACGAAGATCTCCTACCCCAGGCTCGAACTCTCCTGTAGAGCGTAACTCCCACAGCGCCGTCAATGCCGAAGCGAGCCATGGGGTTGTGGTTGAAATCGAGGAGGCAACGAGGCGAGCTGAGGCCTCAGTTTTCGTGACCAACTCGACCTCACGTACCTTTTCTAATCGCGTGTCTCGATCAAGAGTAATCATCGCGTTCTCCCCCAAAAAGAATGCATGTTTGGTGATGTGAAGTCCGCAAAGAAGTTGACGACATAATCGTGACCCAAGTCGAGCCAGTCAAGAATTTGCTCGTCGCTGGATCCCTGTGGTCTTCCCGAGGCTGTGATAGAGAGTTGGATCGCCTCTTTCCCATCCGATCTTAGGACCGGATTTGCGACTAGCTGCAGTTGGCCTTGGCCGTCGGGAAGGGCCGCACTAAAAGAGAATGCTCTGACGTCGAGATCAGCCTTGTCGCTTAGCCGGTGCGTCCAAAAGGGAAACATTCGTCGTACATCCGATGGCGACTCCCATTCTTTGCCGCGCAAAAGATGGTTAACGTACGTGACCTCACACTGCCAAACCTCGGGTTCTGGAAGTCTCTCGTCCACCAAGAACCTCTTATAGGTTGACCAATCATTTATGAATAATGGCCTGAACTCGTCATAGTGGATGTATTGAAGAGGCGTGTCCATCTTGCGCCAGTTCCGCATGAACGCGTTGTTTTGAATCTGTATCAACTGGTTCTTTGACGCGTCTACAAACCAACAGCGAAGGGGCAGAGCCCTCAAGTCAATGTTCTGACCCAGCGCTAGATCGATTCCCTCGATCTGGACTGATCCTGTCGGCAACTTCACTTCTGAAAAGGGGTAAGACTTTCGATAACGCTCCCAAAGTAAACCGTAATGCAGCAGACCCCAAGACTTGATCGGCGCGAAAACCACCGCAAATGCGGTCTCGACCACCGGAGGATTCGCGAAGTCAACCGGGCGCATACCGCCCGACCGCCGAAGAGCGGGTTGTTGCTGAGCATTCATATTCTTGCCGATAAGCAAAAAATCCCTGAGGTAGGAACTACAGCTGACGTGGGTAACAAGCGGGGGCCCATAGACGTCAACTCAGCCAAAGTGCCTACTCTCATTTTAGACCCAAAATACCCTATCGGCGAATTCGCCCAATTGCAGTATGCCACCCATCGATCAAATTGTACAATTGGTACTATAGGATCGTTTAGTACCTACGGTACAATAGCAGCGCATGAAAAGAATGCCTGTCAGCCAAGCTCGGAAATCATTCCCAGATCTCGTAAACCAGGCGTTCTACGCCGGAGAGACCACGATCGTCACGCGTCGAGGCAAGGGCGATGTCGCCGCCATCGTCCCCGTGAATCTCTTGGGCAAAGGATTTGGCGTAGGTTCAAGGTCGCCCAAGGCTCCGCACAAAAAACCCTCGGAATCTGCGTCGGCGCAATTCCCCAAGGCTCCTATCAAGCTGTTCTCCTAAGTTGTATCAGACAAGAAACTTCGTGGAGCCACTCTCTCCTTCCCCGACTAGTCACTTTTTCCCGAGCACGAACATATCCCCTTCCCTTAGTCCGCATTTCTGCACCATCTGGTAGCAGTAATAGAAATGTGCGGCGTTTTGATTGCGGGAGTCTGTCCCGAAGGTAAATTTCAGTCCGGCTCGTTTGGCCAGCATGATGAAGTTCTCGTCGGGGACGTGCGCGACTTCGTTGATCTCAATGGCTAACTTCTTGCCGGGACGAGCGGGCTGCTTCGTGTCGGCGCAGAGGTCGATGATGCGGCGGATGCGCGGCTTGGTCCAAAGCTCGGCGTACTGGCGTGCAATCGGGACGGGAAGAAACGTCGGCCATCCGAAGACGTCGATGGGCTCGGTGGTCAGCACCTGCTCGATGAACTGCATGTAGCGCGTCATGAATGCTTCGGCGTCGTCGACGTGAGTGTCGATTTGCCAGATCGCCAGCCAGGTGCCGTCGGGATTGGGCAGGGTGAGCGCGTCCATCAGGATGTAGTCGAGTTGGTCGAGCACAGGCTGCGAGAAACTCTTCGACCATCCGGCAAACACGGGTTGCAGGCCGATGCGCACGGGATAGGGGCGCAGGCGGTCGATGTACTGCTTGAGGTCGGCGTCGGTGTTGATGGGATATCCGGGGCCGGGATGCTCGAGGATACCGATCTGCACGCCGCGCTCTTTGCCGAGCTGGACAGCCTGCTCGATCGTGAGTGTGGGGCTTAGGTGGACGTGATAGTCCGTGGACGGGGAATGCGGGCTTGGGTGGAACGGGTTCCGATTCCGGGAACAGGAAGCCCAAATCCCCACCCTTCGACAAGCTGAGGGCAGGCTTTCCGGCAAAACCGGCCAGAAATGGGGCACCCGCTTTCTGCGCGCCGGCAATCGCGGCAGAAGCAATGACTGAAGTCTGAAGAAAATTTCTGCGGGAATAGGAATGAGTCAAGGTGAGGTCTCCGGGGAACTGGCGAGGATAGAGTGCTGGCGGCGAGGCGGCAGTGACCGGCGTCACGGAGAGAGGCCAATGGAGGCTGCCCCACCCTTCGCGGTTTTTCGAAGGGTGGGTATTCCTAAGGCCGCAATCTAAGGTCTTACTACGGTGTCGACTTCAGTGACAGCCTTCCAGGAATCAACTTACCGCGACTTCACAGATGGTCAGCTTCGCTTCTTGCTGTTCGTCGATTAGAACCGGTCCGCGCTCATCGTATGCGTAATGGCGGAAGCTGCTCCATCGCCAGTCCTGCGGCTCGAGCACTAATCCTCTCTTTACCGGATTGCGATGGATATACCGCAACTTCTCGACCTTCTTGTCATCGGTGAAGACCACGAAATCGTAGAAGCGCGGCGTCCATACGTGGCGCTCAGAGTGTGGCTCCCACCCTTCGAAATTCGCGAAGGGTGGGGCAGCCCTGATCAATTTGCGCGCGAAACTATGTTTCAGCACCTGCATAATGGTGGACGGGTTCGCGCGCTCGGGCTCGGTGATGAGCAAGTGAACGTGCTCTGGCATAACGACGTACGCTTTGATGACGAAGCGATAGAGGCGGCGCATGTGTTCCAGCACTTCGAGGAAGAGATCGCGACTCATTGCATTGGCAAGAAAAGGACGGCGCTGATAACAGCTCGTTGTGATGAAGTGGAGATATCCCGCTCCGTAATAGCGATGAAGTCGCCGTGGCATTGGTCGAGCTTTACCAAACTACCCTCGGCTGAGTCTGTGACGAACGAACTGTTCCGAACATGGTTTTCCACAGGAGGACAATGTTCATCCAACCTTGACCCTCGATTTTGAACATTCCATACTCAACTCTGAGTTCAGAAAATCCTGAGCGCGCGACCTAAATGCTTGCGGCTCAAGATTTTGCCCCTAAGTGATTGAGCGCCATAGATTTTTCGGAGATTTTCCGCTAAGTCGAAGATTCCAAAGATCGAGGGGGGAGGGGGGTACCCTCTCAGATCCGACGGGGATTTCCCAAAATCGGAATTGATTGATTAGTGAGCTTGAGATCGAAGACTCGAAACGAGGGAAGCCCTTGGAACTTTCACTCGCGCGCTCTCGGCCGAGCTCCTCAGGCAGTGTGTCCGAGTTCCTGATGCGCAAGGTGATCCAGGAACTTGCTCAATGCGGCCTGGTCTTCGGGAAGCATCCGCAGGAACTGGATGCCGTTGCCGAATTGCGGGTCGCACGTGACAACCTTGGCTGATATGAGGAGCGTTTCGCCGGCGTCGAGTTTGAGTTCAAGGCATGTGCCCGCAGCGAAATGGGTACATGCTTTCGATGTAGCATCCGCCGAGGCTCAGGTCCGAGGTAGCGCAATGCAGCGGTGCGGTGCTGCCTTCGGTGTGAATCTCGACCGGAACACCGATTTTGAATCGCGGATTCTGGCGTCGTTCGATCATGGCCCGACCTCTCAGTCGAACCTACCACTTGAGAAAGCGTAATCCCCGGGCTCGCGGAATCCAGATTCCGTTTGGGTCATTACGGCAGTGACACGGACGGAGGTTACCCGCGATTCTCCTTCCGGAGAATCTAAGATCCCCACTTCTGCCGCAAACAGCGCGGCAGAAATGGGGCACCTAAAATCTATGTCGCTCACGCTGCAGTGTGGCTCGCCAGGTCTACCGTAACGGTGTCGGGCTTAACCGCTGCTCCCGTCCTGCTTACGGGATTGAAGGTAATGGTCAGCTGCTTCGAGGTCACCGAGACTCTCAGGTATCCCGAATTTTGCTGATCGTGTTTGTTGAGGATCAGGTTCGTTCCGGGGAAAACCGAACTGGTATCGAGATATTTCACATTCACGTTGTCTCCGGGCTGCGGAGGAGTCTTGCCAAAGCTGGAACTGACGAGGGGAGTCACGTTGTGTCCGCTGTCACCGCAGATGATGAACGGCACGGAATAACTCTTTCCGCCAAGGTTCAACGAGCGAGTGAAGCGCTGGTAGTTGTGGGCATGGCCGGAGATGACGGCATGGGGATAGACGCCGACCTGTTTGCAGATGGCATCGATCTCAGCGAGCATGGCGGGACTTCCGCCGTGATTGCCTCCGCCGGAGTTGCTCGTACCCGGTGAATAGGTGAACGGCGGATGGTGCATGGTCAGGATCACCGCGCCGGAGTAGTTACTCGTCTTGATGTTCTGCAGTTGTGCTGTCAGGAAGTCGAGTTGGTAATCGGGAACTGTCGGCCACTTGGCGGTTCCTGCGGCCTTCGTTTTTTGCGCGGAACCTTTCTTTCCGGCACCTTTCTTGCCCACGGCTGCGCTTGCTGTTGCGGACTCACTGGATATCACTCCGGGATCCTCAAGGGCATTGCTGAAGAGTCCGATGATGCGGGCGAAAGGCGCGTCGAGAGAGAAGTAGACGCCGGGCTGCATCATCGAGGTACGGTGCAGCGATCCGGCTTCTTTGGTGACGACGGTATCGGTGGCACAGAACTGGCGCATGAAGGTGGTGAGAGGATCATCGGCGGCGGCCGTTCCGGGCAAGATGAATGAATCGTGATTGCCGGGAATGGCGAAGATCGGAGCGGGATAGTTGCGATAGGGCTCGTAGAACTGGTCGTAATAATAATTCCACTCGCCGAAGTTGTAGACGACATCGCCGAGATGGTAAAGGAATGCCGGTCGATTGACGGCATTCGAGGTGTGGAAGTCGTTGGTGACGGCGTCGGAGACTTTGATCATCGCCCCGAAAGTCTTGGCTGCAGTAGCGCCGCTATCGCCAATCATCTGGAAAACGATTGTTTTGGCGGCGTTGATGGAGTTAATCACTTCTGTGCCGTGCGGTCCCCAGGCGGTGGCGAGAGAAAACAGGTCGCCCGGATTGCCGCTGGACTTGGGGAAAGCGACGACATCTTTTGTAAGAAGAGCCTCGACTTCTTTGGTGTAGAACTGCTGGTCGTTGGGCGTGACCTGGAACTGGGAAGGGTCGGGAGTAGGAATCCCTTCGTTGAAGACTGGCTCACTGAATAGCGGACGAGAGAGCGGAAATTTCGGTTTGCGTGGCATGCGGTCGACTCCTTTTCTTGATGCAGCAATTATTGGGTCCTGATTCGATGCCTTATCGGGAAATGGCAAAATCCGCCGCACTCGGAAGGCCCGCTTTTCGTCTTCGGCAATTCAATTAGAGATCGCCCGGAGTTGCGCCTTATGGTTGAACCGACCACAGGGCGCGCGGGGAAAAGGTGTCCAAATTTACTGCGGGAAGGAAGACGGTGCAACGAAAAAATCAAAATCCCCTTCTGTAGTGGAGAGTCGAAATTCCCACCCTTCGAAAACCACGAAGGATGGGGAAGCCAAGCAACGGGGTTTGAGAGTGATTACGCGGCGGGATGAATGAAGCGGATGATGACGAAGGCTAGGCCGGCGACGAATGCGGCGGCGGGAATGGTGAAGACCCAGGCCCAGACGATGCGAGTGGCGACGCCCCATCGGACAGCGGAAAGACGATGAGTCGCTCCTACTCCCACGATTGCTCCCGTGATCGTGTGGGTGGTGCTGACAGGAATTCCGGCGAGAGCAGTGGCGAAGAGGGTGATGGCGCCAGCAGTTTCGGCACAGAATCCGCCGACGGGTTTGAGCTTGGTGATGCGGGATCCCATGGTGTGGACGATGCGCCACCCGCCGAAGTAGGTGCCGAGAGCGATGGCGGTGTGGGCGGCGAGGATGATCGGCCAATGATAATGACCCCAAGTGCCTTTGAGTTCCTCGGCAGTAATGATGTTGGCGCTAAACAGGGCGCTGGCGACAATGCCCATCGTCTTCTGAGCGTCGTTGCCGCCGTGGCCGAGGCTGTAGGCGGCGGCCGATAGGAGTTGCAGTTTGCGGAACCAGGCGTCGATGCGTCGCGGCGGCTTGTTGCGGAGGATCCAAAAGACGGCCGTCATAAAAATGAAGGCGAGGACGAGGCCCATGATGGGTGCAACCACGATAAAGATCAGAGTCTTGTACCAACCGGCAGTGATGATGACCTTGAAGGTGCCGGTGCGAATAATAGCGGCTCCAGCCATGCCCCCGATGAGGGCGTGAGAGGAGGAAGTGGGCAGACCCCACCACCAGGTGAGGAGATCCCAAACAATGGCGCCGAGCAGGCCTGCGATCACCACGTATTGAGTGACGGCTTCGATGTGGATCATGCCACTGCCGATGGTTTTGGCGACGGCGGTCCCGAGCAAGAACGCGGCAACGAAATTAAAGAACGCGGCCCAGACTACGGCTATTTTCGGGGAAAGGACGCGGGTGGAGACGACGGTGGCAATGCTGTTGGCGGCGTCGTGAAATCCATTGAGAAAGTCGAAGGTGAGAGCGACCAGAACGGTGACGATGAGGAGCAGGAAGTCAGGTTTCACGTTGGCCTGTAATTAGGGAAAGCGAGATCTATGAATTCTTCAGGACTACAGTTTCCAGTACGTTTGCGACATCTTCCGCTCTATCTGTAGCGGATTCGAGGAACTCGATAAGTTCCTTCGTTTTAATCAGCGCGATGGGATCTTTTTCCTGATCGAAGAGTTGGCCGATGGCGGCGCGAGAAATAACATCGGCCTCATTTTCGAGGCGATTGATCTCGACGCAATGAGTCAGAATGTCGCCGTTTTTGCGAAGAAGCGGCAGAGCACGATGCAGTTCCTGCGTCTGCAAGAGGATCAGCCGGGCAAGATCCAAAGCAACTGGCGGCGGATTGGTGATGCGATACATGATAATGCGGGCACCCGCGGCGTTGAGAAAGTCGAGCACGTCGTCGAGCGAGGAGGCCAGTTGGTGGATATCCTCGCGATCGAACGGGGTGATGAATGTCTGGTTGAGCTTGGTCAGGATGGCGTGGGTAATTTCGTCAGCGGTGCGCTCGATACGGCGAATTTCAGCGATCTTGGCTTCGACGTCCCGGTAGTCCGCGAAAAGATCAACCATGGCACGAGCGCCAGCCATCAGGTTCTCTGATAATTGAGCGAACATGTCGAAGAAAGAATTATCCCGGGGAATGAGCGGGGTCATCTCGAACAGGGGGCTCCAAATTGAGATGTATTAGAACGTCGGACTATCTCACACGGAGGAGAGGGGCGTCAATGAGGCAGGAAGGATGTGAAGCAAGGCAGACGGGCGCAGTGGAACCGAAAGCTTTGTTCCGGCGTGAGTTAGCGGCGGTTGCGTCGAAGTGGCGATTCTGCGCGGCGAGGCATTCCGAGGCCGACGACGAAAATGATCATCAGCACCGAGGCGGCTCCAGCGGCAGCGTGCGCGAAGAAATCAATAAGGACGTGATCCAGACCCATGCACAGGAGTATGGAACGGAACGTCGCTTTGAGCGAGGTTACTAGCAGGCTAGGCCTAAAGTTCGGGATGAGAGAGGATAGTGACATGAGCGATCTCTGTGGTGCGACTGGGCCGTCTTCTTCAAAACTTCCCACTTTTCGAAACAAATCGGACCGGAAGCAGGGTGCGCAGCCATCAAACAGGCCCTTCGACTCCCTTTGGCACATTCCTCGTGTATGTGCCCTCAAGGGATAGTGAGCCGGGTCGTAAGAACGTTTCGCGGGGTAAGTTAAAATCCCCACCCTCTCAGCAGAATTCGCGAGAGGGCGGGGCGTCCCGCTTTTTCTCCTTATTGAGCGGGCGTTTCTGATGGGGCTGCCGGAGCAGGAACTTCCGCGGTCACTTCGGGCGCGGCGATCGGATTGATCTTCACCGTCGCCAGGATCTGTTGCAGGCGATTGAAGACCTTATCGCGGTCGACGTGCTTGACGAGGCCGTCACCCGAGGCGTCGGTCGTGACATTCAGGGCAAACTCGTAGCAGGCTCCATTCTGGAAGACATGGAAGTACTTGGAGTCGCTCTGACGTGTGCCTTCGCCGGAGACAGCTTCGGTGGCGCGAAGTTCCAAATCGCCGAGCATCAGCTTCGAGTTCGAAGCGGAGTCGGTGGATGGCTTCACAGTGTTCGGTTGACCGGAACTCGTCTGATCGGAGTTTGTCGCAGTCTGCGATGGGGTCAACTGCGCGTCGGATTTCGACGCGGAGTCTTGCTTCGCAACTTCATTGGGCGTTACAGCGTTCGACACCACGGACGCGGGTGCTGATTCGGATTGCACGATCACCTTGGGCTGAGGAACGGCGAACTCGGTGCATTGATCGGCAGTGAGAGCCTTGTTGACACTCACGTTGAAGAATGCAGACGAGAAGTCAGTGTTCTGAAAGCCGGTCTCAGGCAGTTCGACGGCCGCGAGCGCGACTCCACCGGGCTGTACGAAGTTCATCGGAATTGCATTCGTCTGAACCACTTCCGATGCGGCGTTCCCGGTCTCGATCGCATAGCGACGTGGATACTCAAAAGTCACTCCGTAGCTCTTGTCGCTATAGTTGACGGTCGCGGGCTTCCGGTGAACGACTGGTTTCTTAGGAGCCGGCTTGCTTTCCGTCTGCACGATGGGTGCGGGCATAGCCTGTGGCTGCAATTGAGGTTGCGTCATGGAAATCTGGTTGTCGGCGGTTACGGGTTTCGGTTTATCGCTGGAACATCCGACGGTTACCGAGCAGATGATCAGCACGGCGGCGAAGACCAGGGTGCTGGAATTCCTGCCCCAGGTCAGAAAACGATTCTCTGCGTTACTTCGGACTACATTGATGCGGGTCATTGTGGTTGCCTCCTGCCGGGTCGCGGCGATGTGAGAGAGTGCAACGATCGGGCCACGAGCGTGGGGATTGATTCGGTTGGATTTAGCGAGGATGGAGGGCGAAACGGGCGTGGAGGGCGGAACACGATGTGGACGCGGAGACACGGGCTGGGATGAATGCGGCACAAAGCTTTACCACCGGGGGACACAGAGGAGCACAGGGAAAGTCAACCCCCCCCCTTCTGTCGCAAAAAGCGCGCGAGAAATGGGCACCCACATGTGCGTTGGCGCTTTTTGATATCGTTATCGGCTCGGGAGAGGATTGGGTCTGATGAAGCGTTGCACGTTGTGCTGGGTTGTGTGCCTGATCGTGTGCTTTGGATCGGTTGCAGGTTGGGCCCAGGCGGCCCGAGAGAAAGTCATCATCGACACCGACATCGGCGACGACGTGGACGATGCGTTTGCACTGGCGCTTGCGGTAAACAGTCCGGAGTTGGAGATTCTCGGCATTACGACTACGTTCGGTGAGACTGAAGTGCGGGCGCAAATTGTGGACCGCTTTCTGGGAGAGGTAGGACGGACTGGAATTCCGGTGCTTGCCGGCAAACGGACGGAGACGAAGAATGCGATGTCACAGCGGCGCTATGCCGAGGGTGGGCATTTTGCCAAGAGCTCACACGGCGATGCGACGGATTTCATCCTCGCGCAGATTCGGAAGTATCCGGGCGAGATCACGCTAATTGGGATTGGACCGCTGATGAATGTGGGTGCGGCGATTGATCGGGATGCGGTGACATTTCGCAAGCTGAAGCGCGTCGTTATTATGGGAGGATCGATCCGGCGCGGATATGGGGACTACGGATACAACGAGCCCGTTCCCCCATCGCCGGAGTGGAATATTTTGAATGACGTGGCGTCGGCGCAGAAATTGTTTGCGTCGGGAGTGCCCCTATTTGTGATGCCGCTGGATTCGACGCAGTTGAAGCTGGATGAAGTGAAGCGTGCGTTTCTGTTCGCGCGCGGGACGGCGGTGACGGATCAGTTAGCAATCCTGTATCACTTGTGGGGGCAGGAGACGCCGACGTTATTTGATCCGATGGCAGTGACGTTTGTACTGCGACCGGAGCTGTGTCCGGTGATCGCGATGCACATTCGAGTGGATGAGAAGGGTTACACACGGGAGGAGCCAGGGACTCCGAATGCGCAGGTTTGTCTGAATTCGAATCCGGAAGATTTCTTTCAGTTTTATTTGAAGAGAGTGGAGGAGAGGTAACGGCGGACATATAGAGTAGAGAAGAAAAAATGAGCAGACTACTGACAGTTTGGATTTCTTTCATGACGCTTCTGGCGTTTTGCCCGGCCAGTCTTGCGCAGAAGCAAAACGTCGATCTGATCGTGAGTCGCGGCATTGTGGTCACGATGGATGGGACTCGGGCGATCTATCAAGACGGGGCTGTCGCAGTGCGTGGAGACTCGATCGTGGCGGTCGGTCCGCAGAATGAGATTGAGTCGCGATACAAGGCATCGCAGGTGATGGATGCGCACGGCGGGCTGGTGCTGCCGGGATTCATCAACGGGCACACGCATGTCCCGATGACGCTCTTTCGTGGGCTGCATGATGACGTCACGCTGAACGATTGGCTGTACAAGTACATCTTTCCCGCTGAAGCGAAGAATGTGAACGAAGAATTTGTGCGCTGGGGTACGCGGCTGGCGGCGGCGGAGCAGATTCGCGCGGGCGTGACCACTTTTGCCGACATGTACTACTTCGAGGATGCGATTGCGGAGGAGACGAAGGCTGCTGGAATGCGCGGGGTCTTGGGGGAGACGTTTATTGATTTTCCGGCCCCCGATAACAAGAGCGAAGCTGAGATGTTGGCGTACACGGAGAAGTTTTTGAAACGGTGGCAGGGGGATCCGCTGATCCATGCGGCTCCGGCCCCGCATTCGATCTATACGTGCTCTAAAAAGACATTGCAGGATGCGGCAGCTCTGGCGAGGAAATATCACGCCCCGATTCTGATTCATGTGGCCGAGATGAAGAAGGAGTGGGAAGACTCGGAGAAGGCGAACGGAATGTCTCCGGTGGCTTATCTCGACAAAATTGACGTGCTGGGGCCGGATGTAGTCGCTGCACACTGCATTTTTGTGGATGAGGCGGATCGGAAGTTGCTGGCGGAGCGCGGCGTGGGATGCGTGCATAATCCGTCGAGCAACATGATGATTGCGAGCGGAGTGGCTCCGGTGCCGGAGGAACGTGCGGCCGGAATCGCGGTGGGACTTGGAACCGATGGGCCGGCCGGAAGTAATAACGATCTGGATCTGATGGAAGAGATTGATCTGGCGGCGAAACTGGCGAAGATTTCGAAGATGAATCCGCTGGCGCTGAATGCGAAGAGCGTGGTGGAGATGGCGACGATTGATGGCGCGCGGGCGATCCATATGGAGAAAGAAATTGGATCGCTGGAAGCGGGGAAAAAGGCCGATCTCATCGTGATCAGCCTGAATGAGCCGAATGCGGTACCGATGTACGAGATCTATGCGCAGATCGCGTATTCGTTGAAGGGAAGCGATGTGGAGACGGTGGTCATCGGCGGGAAAGTTGTGATGCGCGATCATCGTCTGTTGACGGTTGATGAGCCTCGCGTGCTTGAGAAGGCTAGGGAGTATGGCAAGTCGGTGAAGGCGTCGTTGGGGATGGAGTAGTTTGAGAACTTACATTCCCACCCTTCGAAAACCGCGAAGGGTGGGGCAGCCAGTCTCGAACCAGCTCCAGGAATCTACCGCACAAAGCACAACAACGATGGGACTTTCGAGTCTGATCGAAATGACAAGGTCAAAGTTCGGTCTCCACGGGCTGTTCTGAGCCCGGTCCCTTATAATCGAAAGATTCTCTATGACTGCGGTTCTTGACAGGATTGTGGCGGCAACGCGGGCTCGGGTGGCCGAGTCCAGGCGCGTTGCGGATGTGCGCGAACTTGAGCGGCGGGCGGAACAGCATGCTCCGCGCGGGTTTCGACGGACACTCCAATCAAGAGCGCGTGACGGCGTCGCGGTGATCGCGGAGTTGAAGAAGGCGTCGCCATCGAAGGGGCTGATTCGGGAGAAGTTTGATCCGGTGGAGTTGGCGAGAGAGTTGGAATCGGCTGGAGCTGCGGCACTATCGGTACTGACGGATGAGAAGTTCTTTCAAGGATCACTGGAAAACTTGCAAAGGGCGTCAGCGGCGGTTTCGATTCCCTGCTTGTGTAAGGACTTCATTGTTGATGAATTTCAATTGCTTGAGGCGAGGGCCAATTCGGCTGATGCGGTGTTATTGATTGTGGCGGCGTTGTCTTCCGACGATCTGGCTGCATTAGGCCGTGCGGCACGCTCGCGGGGGCTGGACGCTTTGTGCGAAGTGCATGATGGGGACGAGTTGAAGCGTGCGTTGGACGTAGGGTTCGATTTGATTGGAGTCAATACCCGCGATCTGAAGACCTTCAAGGTCGATCTGCAGACAGCTTCCGATTTGGCGGATAAATTTCCGGCTGATGTGGTGCGCGTGGCCGAGAGCGGGATTCACTCGTCGGAAGATATAGCGCGATTGCGGGCTGCGGGATATGACGCATTTCTGGTGGGTGAGTCGCTGATGCGAGCTGCGTCGCCGGGCGATGCTTTGCGGGAGTTGATGCGAGTGCCGAGTGGCGAGTACCGGGTACCGAGCGGGCGCTAGGTTGTTCCTGAGGGGCGAGAACTCCTTGCACGGCCGGACGGGTGCTCAGGGTTCCTTCGACTGCGGTTTTGCTTCGCTATTCGCGAAGCAAAATCCTCGCTCAGGATGACAGAGACCATGGATTTTACTGACCTCCGACGACTGGCCCCTGGCCACTGATTATGACTTGGGTGAAGATTTGCGGGATGACGAATCTGAACGACGCGCTGGTGGCCGTTGAGGCTGGCGCAGATGCGGTTGGGTTTGTGTTCCATCCATCAAGCCCCAGAAATGTTAAGCCAGAAAACGTCGCAAGCATCGTTCCGCTTCTTCCGGCGGAAACCGAGAAGGTCGGAGTGTTCGTAGGAGATAGCGTTGGGGGGATTGAGTCAAAGAGGCGGATTGTTCATCAAGCAAGACTAACGGCGATTCAGGCATACAGCGCGCCGAGCATTCAGACATTGAAAGATTGGCTATCACTCAATATTAAAGTCATTGTGGCCTGGCCTGCCGATCGAATAATTAGGGGACGACTAGGAGGGTCGAAGTGGCGTACCGAGGCGAAGGGCAAAATCCGAGCCATCCTCATCGACTCCGGCAGTCGTGAACAAATGGGTGGTACGGGCAAAGCGTTCGATTGGGTGAAAGCTGCGACAGTACTTTCCGCGATCGATGGATTTGATTTTGTCGCCGCTGGAGGGCTGACTCCGGAGAATGTCAGCGGGGCGATCCAAACTCTAAAGCCCTGGGGAGTGGATGTGGTTTCCGGAGTTGAGGCTTCTCCCGGGAAGAAAGATCCGGAGAAGGTGCGGGCGTTTGTGCGGGCCGTGCGGGAGATGGATCGGAGGGTGGGTTAGGGATGGCTTCAGTTACTCAGAACGCGAAAGTAAAAATCCCCACCCTAGCCGCAAAGAACGCGGCTAGGATGGGGCACCCACGGGTTTCCCGTACTCCGAGAGTTTCTGCTCATGCAGACGAGCCGGGACGGTTTGGTGTTTACGGCGGACGGTATGTGCCGGAAACCTTGATGGCTGCGCTCGACGAGTTGGAGCGCGAGTACGAGAAAGCGAAGAAGGATCCGCAGTTTCGCGCGCGGCTGGATGGACTGCTGAAGACGTACGCGGGACGTCCGACGCCATTGTTCTTTGCGCGGCGGCTCACGCAGAAACTTGGTGGCGCAAGGATATATCTAAAGCGCGAAGATCTGCTGCACACCGGGCGCGCACAAGATTAACAACTGCCTGGGGCAGGCGCTGTTGGTGGAGCGCATGGCCAAGCATCGCGTGATCGCCGAGACGGGTGCGGGGCAGCATGGAGTGGCGACGGCGACGGTATGTGCGCTGTTCGGGTTCGACTGCGTTGTGTACATGGGCACCGAAGACATGCGGCGTCAGGAGTTGAATGTGTTCCGCATGCGGTTGCTCGGGGCTGAAGTGCGCGGCGTTTCGTCGGGATCGAGGACGCTGAAAGATGCGATCAACGAGGCGATGCGCGACTGGGTCACCAATGTGCGGACTACGCATTACTTGCTGGGAAGTGTGTTGGGGGCGCATCCGTATCCGACGATGGTGCGGGATTTTCATCGCGTGATCGGGCGCGAAGCGCGGGCGCAGATTCTGAAAGCCGAAGGCAAACTGCCGACCGCGGTGATTGCGTGTGTCGGGGGCGGATCGAATGCGATTGGTGCCTTCTATGAATTCATCAAAGACAAGAAAGTGCAGCTGATCGGCGTTGAGGCTGGCGGGCGCAGCGAAGCGCTGGGGGACCATGCGGCGCGGTTTCGTGGAGGATCTCCGGGTGTGCTGCAGGGCACGTATTCGTATGTTCTGCAGGATGCGAGCGGTCAGATTGCGCTGACACATTCGGTGTCGGCGGGGCTGGATTATCCGTCCATCGGTCCGGAGCATGCGGCATTGCGCGATGCGGGTAGGGCGGAGTATGTGCCGGCATCGGATGCGGAGGCGCTGGAAGCCACCACGACCTTGGCCCGTACGGAGGGAATCATTCCGGCGTTGGAGTCCGCGCATGCAATCGCAGAAGTCATCAAACGCGCGCCGAAGATGAAGAAGTCGGACGTAGTGATTGTGAACGTGTCGGGGCGCGGGGATAAAGATATTGGAATCATGCGGGAGAACTTGAAACTGGATTGAGTGATCGGGCCATTGAGTAATTGAGCGATTTCAATCATTCAATGGCACAATCGCCAATGACCCAATCGATCAATGCCTCTTACTTTCTATAAAAAGCCGGCGCTGGTGGCGTATGTGACGTCCGGGGATCCGGATCTCGCGACGACGCGGGACATCGTGTTGGCGGCGATTGGGGCCGGAGCGGACGTGATTGAGTTAGGTGTGCCGTTCAGCGATCCGGTGGCGGATGGTCCGGTGATCCAGCGGGCGAGCGAGCGGGCATTGAAGCATGGAACGTCTCTCGGGCAAGTGCTTACACTGGCAGCGGAGATCCGGCAGCAGGCGCAGTCGACCGGGCTGATTGTGTTTTCCTATCTGAATCCGATTCTGCGGATGGGAATGGAGAAGTTCTGCAAGGTGGCGCGGGCCGCGGGTGTTGATGGTGTGCTGGTGACCGATCTCCCCGTCGAAGAGGCTGGGGAATATTTGCAAGCAATGAGGGAGTACGATTTGTCTCCGGTGTTTCTGGCGGCACCGACGAGTCCGGACGAGAGGCTTCGAAAAATTGCCGATGCGTCACGCGGATTTGTATATGCGGTGTCGCGAACTGGAGTGACTGGACAGCGGCAGCAACTCGCTGAAGATGCGCGCAGGCTGGTGAAGCGTTTGCGCCGCGTGACGAAGCTGCCTGTGGCGCTCGGGTTCGGAATTTCGACGGCTCAGCAATTCGCGGAAGTGGGAGAGTTCGCCGATGCGGTCGTAGTGGGCAGCGCCATCGTGGAGACGATTGAACGAAATCGCGGGCGGGAGGCAACAGCAGTGGGAGAGTTTATCAGACAGCTTTCAGCGATCAGCTCTCAGCCGTCAGTTAATGCGCGGTGAGGAATGGCCAGTAACAAAATGGAGAGTCAAGTCCGGAGTTTTGAGATTTGCTAAGAGCTGATGGCTGAAAGCTGGCGGCTGGTCTATGGATATCGAAGATTGGCGAAAGAAAATTGATGAGTTGGATCGTCAGCTGGTGGCGCTGATTAGCGAACGCGCGAAGGCTGCAATTGCTATTGGAAAGCTGAAACGCGATACATCGTTGCCGATTTACGAGCCCGACCGGGAGCGAATTGTTTTCGAAAATGTGCAGGACGCCAATCCCGGGCCGCTGCCAGGGCGCGATCTGGTCCGGATTTATGAGCGCATCATTGACGTGATGCGGAATATACAGAAGGAAGAGATTGTTCCGTCGGCGAAGCCGAATGAGTCGGAGACGGAGTTGGATTCAGAAGTGAATGATTGAGAGCTATAAGCTACGAGCTGCGAGCTATGGAGTTGCGAGCTGCGAGGAAAGGTAGCTCGTAGCTCAAGGCTCGCAGCTTGAGGCCTACTGAGAGATCCCTATGATTGTTGCCATGCAGGAAGGCGCCGACGAGGCGCTGATACAGCAAGTTATTGAGAACCTGGTGAAGATGGGGTTCGAGGTGCACCGCTCGACCGGCGCGCGAATGACCGTGCTCGGCGCTGTCGGGTCGGGAATTGATTTTGATATCCGCAATATCGAACTGCTTCCTGGAGTGCAGGAGGTGCACCGGATCAGTTCGCCGTACAAGTTAGCTGGGAGGAGCTTTCGTCCTGAGGGGACGATCGTTCAACTGAGGAATGGAATTGGAGTGGGCGGGAATGAAATCGTTGTGATGGCTGGGCCTTGTTCGGTGGAAACGCGCGAACAACTGTTCTCTACAGCTGAGGCGGTGGCGAAAGCCGGTGCGAAGGTCTTGCGGGGTGGGGCATTCAAGCCGAGGAGCTCTCCGTATTCGTTTCAGGGGCACGGCGAAGATGCGTTGAAGTTGCTACGGGAGGCCGGCGAGAAATATGGGCTTCTGGTGATCAGTGAGGTAATGGAGATCTCGCAGATCCCGCTGATGCTACCATACGTCGACATCTTACAGGTGGGTGCGCGCAACATGCAGAACTTCAATCTGCTGCGCGAGTTGGGAAAGGTGCGGAAGCCGGTACTGTTGAAGCGTGGAATCGCGGCGACTCTGGAAGAGTTGTTGCTTTCGGCCGAGTACATCATGGCCGGCGGGAATTACGACGTGATTTTGTGCGAGCGCGGGATTCGGACATTCGAGACTTACACGCGCAATACGATGGATATTTCGGCGATTCCGATTATTCACAAGCTCTCGCATTTGCCGATGACTGCGGATCCTTCGCATGGAACGGGACGGCGAGACAAAGTTCCTCCGATGGCGCGTGCGTCCGTGGCGGCTGGCGCCGATGCATTGCTGATTGAGGTGCACTGCACTCCGGACAAGGCGTGGTCGGACGGTGCGCAATCGCTGGCTCCAGAGCAATTCGCCAAGTTGATGGATGAGTTGCGGATCATTGCGCCGGCGGTGGGAAGAAAGATCTAGTCATTGGGCCATTGGGCGATCGGGTCATTGTGTGATTGAAATTTCTCGCTGAGTTTTGTTATTGGAGGGATTCAATGACAGTGAATTGGGTTGGAATCGCGTCGATCGGTGAGAAGCGAGTGCTTGACGCCCTGGCGATGGCGCTTAACGGTAAGTCGATACCTGAGATCGAACAAGAGACTGGGATTCCAAGTTCTTCTCTTTATTCGATCAGGAAGGACGGCCCTTTCGCACACCAAAAGAAAGAGGGGAAAACGCCGTCACGGTGAGCAGATTATTGCTATTAAATCGCCCGATCACTCAATCACCCAATTACTCAATGTGTCTATGTCGATTCGGCAAATCACGATCGTTGGGACTGGCCTGATTGGCGGGTCGCTGGCGCTGGCATTGCGCAAGAAAAAGTTTGCCGGGCGTATCGTCGGGTGCGATCGTGAAGGAACGCTCGAGCGGGCACGGATGCGCGGTGCGATCGACGATGGGATGGCCGATCCCGGCGATGCGGTGCGCGGAAGTCAACTGGTGGTGCTGGCGACTCCGGTGTTAGCGATTTGCGATCTGATCGAGCGCATCGGCCCGGTGCTTCCGGCGAAGGCTTTGTTGACCGATGTGGGTAGCACCAAGACGCTGGTGGTCGAACGGGCGATGAAGGTATTCGGCAAAACAGTGGGCAAACGGTTTCTGGCGGGACATCCGATGGCGGGGAAGGAACTGAGCGGTGTCGATTATGCCGACCCCGACCTATTTCAGAACGCGATGTGGTTTCTTTCTCCGCTGCCGGACCAGAATCTGAACGATGGACTGATTGCGGAGTTTGCGGGATGGATCGATGCGATCGGAGCGCGGATCGCGATGTTGCCTGCTGAGGAACACGATCGGCTATGCGCCTGGATTAGCCACGTACCACAAATGATGTCGACGGCGCTGGCGGCGGCGCTGGTCGAGGAGTTTGGGGCGGATGCCCCGCTGCTTCGAGCAGGTGGGCGCGCGCTGCAGGAGATGACACGGATTTCGGCGAGTCCATATTCGATGTGGCGCGACGTGGCAATCAGCAATAAGAAGAATCTGCAGGATGCGCTGTGGAAAGTGGAGCAGCGCCTGGCGCATATCCGCGAAAATCTGGCGACGCGGGAGTTGGCTGCGGAGTTTGATCAGGCGCATGAATTGCGGAAAGCGCCGGGAAAAAAGGGATAAGCGAAATTTCGTAATTGTTTAATTTAGTGATTGGGTAATTAAAAACCTGCTTGAGCGCAACGCGGTTTCAAATTCCACAATTACCAACTTTCCCACTTACTCAATTAGAATTCCTTCGCTATGAATAAAGTTGTGGCCAATGCGGATGAGGCCATCCGCGACGTGTTTGATGGCGCGACCATCATGATCGGGGGCTTCGGCTTGTGCGGCATGCCGGAGAATCTGATCCGTGCGCTCGTGCGCAAGGGCACGAAGAATCTTCATACGATCAGCAACAATGTCGGCATCGATGGAGTGGGAAACGGGCTGCTGCTGGCCGCTGGACAGATTGTGCATCACGTCGGAACGTATGTTGGCGAGAACAAGCTGCTGGAAGAGATGGTGCTCAAAGGAACGATCAAGCTGGAACTGGTTCCGCAGGGAACGTTTTCTGAGAGGATTCGTGCAGGGGGCGCGGGGATTCCGGCGTTTTATACGCCGACCGGAGTTGGAACTGTCGTGGCCGATGGAAAAGAAACGCGAGAGTTCGAGGGAAGGCTCTATGTGATGGAGCGCGGACTGATGGCAGACTTCGCTTTCGTAAAGGCTTGGAAAGGCGACAGGCAGGGGAATTTGATTTATCGGAAGACGGCGCGGAACTTTAATCCGATGATGGCAACGGCGGCGAAGGTGACGATCGCGGAGGTTGAGCATCTGGTGGAAGTCGGGGAGTTGGATGGCGATGCCATTCATACTCCATCGATTTATGTGAAGCGGATTTTTCAGGGTGAGCTTTACGAGCGGAGAATTGAGCGGCGGACGGTGCGGAGGGCAGTACCGAGTAGCGTGTAGCGAGTACCGAGTGCGGGCGGAAATCGCTCGCAGGTGCCGAGAATAGGGATCCTTCGACTTCGCAGTGGGCGCGCTTCGCTTCCCACCGCTCCGCTCAGGATGACATTTCTAAGAGAGTTATGAATAAAGTCGGAAAAGACGTGGACAAGCGCGAGCGGATTGTGAAGCGCATTGCGCGGGAGTTGCGCGATGGCTTCTACGTCAACCTGGGGATCGGGATGCCGACGCTGATCGCGAATCATGTTCCCGCTGGCATGGAAGTGACGCTGCAGTCGGAGAACGGGATGCTGGGGATCGGGCCCTATCCGGTCGAAGGGACGGAGGATCCGGACCTCATCAATGCGGGGAAAGAGACGGTCAGCGAAATGCCCGGGACGTCATACTTTTCCAGTGCGGAGTCGTTTGCGATGATCCGTGGCGGACATATTGATCTGAGCGTGCTGGGCGCTATGGAAGTCGATGAGACCGGGAGCATTGCCAATTGGATGATCCCAGGAAAGATGGTTAAGGGAATGGGCGGCGCGATGGATCTGGTCGCGGGCGCACGACGCGTGGTCGTCGCGATGGAGCATACAACGCGCGAGGGCGCACCGAAGATTTTGAAGAAGTGCACGCTTCCACTGACGGGTGTACGGGTGGTGGATACGATTGCTACCGAGATGGCCTACATTCGCGTGACGAAAGATGGGTTGGTGCTGGAAGAGATTGCGCCCGGCTTTAATCCGGAAGACGTGCAGCGAGCGACCGAGGCGCGGTTGATTGTGAGTCCTGGGCTGAAGGTGATGGAAAGCTAGTGCTGGCTTCAAAGACCGGCCACGGGGGCTTATCCAGGCGGCGGCGTCGCGCAACCGGCTGGAAACCGAGGAGCGGCTGCGGCAGGAGCGGGCGCGGCTGCGGCGGAGCATACGGAAGTGGCAGAAGCTGTGCGATGAGGACGATCCCAACGAAGGGGCGGGCACGCGGGTGCATCTGGAACAATGGCAAGAGCAGTTGCAGGCGATGCCGCGGCGGCTGGAGAAACTGCGCAAGAGCGGGATGAAGAAGCTGTCGCGAACGGATGCGGACGCGCGTTTTCTGCGGGAGCGGGGCGGGTTTGTGCTGGGCTACACGGCGGAAGCGGGAGTGAATGAAGATCACCTCATCGTGAGCCAGCGCGTGACGCAGAATGCGGCGGACAATCACAGCCTGATCCCGCTGGTGGAAGAAGCGGAACGGCAGAGCGGAGCGAAGGCCGAGAAGATTTTGGCCGACGCTGGATTTTTCTCACTGGAAAATATCGAAGAGTTGGAAGGTCGCGGGTTGGAGGTATACCTGCCGGATTCGAATTGTAAAGCCCCCATTTTTTGTTGACCTGACGCGGCGCTAAAGCGCCGCTCTTCCACGTTTCGCCGACCGGCTTTTGTCAGTCTCCAATCAAAATCCCACCCTTCCGGCTTCGCTCAGGGCAAGCTCTGTCGCAAAAATGCGCGACAAGGATGGGGCAATCCTGCATTCTTCCTTTTGCTCCACTTATGCCGAGCCGATTCTGCGGATCAGGTCTTCCTGTTGCTGCTTGCTTTCTGCGCCGATCGTGAACGCGTCAAGTATTTGTAGCGAAAGCGCGTACTTGATCGCTTCGTCCTGGCGCTTGCTGAGATCTCCCTGACCAAGGATCTTCATTCCTACCACGGCCTTCCCTGCTGATCTTCATTTCTTTCAGAACACTCACGACCGTGGCGGGATCGGCGTCCATGTGCGAGCCGATCGGGTTGATGCGGGCGAGGTCGACTTCGACCCACGAGGATTTGGCAGCCGCGCGCAGTGCCTCAATGGAATGGCAGGAACAGCCGTGAGCGCGGATGATCCCTTTCTGCTTGGCTTCGGAGAGAACGTCCATGGCACCGCGGAAGCGGTCGGTCCAGTCGCCTTCCGTCACGCAGTGCATCAGGCAAACATCAAGATAGTCGGTACCGAGTTCGCGACGGAAGCGATCGAGATCGGCGCGCATTCCGGAGGCATCGCGGGCCCATGATTTGGTGAGCAATGTGACCCGGTCCCTTTTCACATGCTTGAGAGCTTCGGCGACGTGAGGGTGGCTTCCGTAGGAATCGGCGGCATCGAAGAAACGCAGACCATGGTCGTATCCATTGAGAAGAAGATCGGAGAGCCCCTTCACGCCGAGAGCAGTCTGGTGTGAGTGGTGATCGAAACCGACCGTTCCCGTTCCCATGGCGAGGCGGCTGGTCTTGATACCCGTGCTGCCGAGAGTGACCGTATCAGTGGCGGCAAATTTCTGCGGGAGAGTTTGCTCGGCAATTGCTTTGAAGATGGATTTCGAAGAGAGCCAAACGGCTCCTGCTGCGGTAGCCGACCGGACGAGGAATTCACGACGACGCATGGAGGACCTCCAAGAAAAGCGGCGTTCTAAGAGGCTACATCAAACGGGATGGAGTGTGAAAGTCCGGGCAGACGAAAGACATCGTTCGAGTAGGGCTCCTTCGACTGCGGTTCTTGCTTTGCTATTCGCGAAGCAAAATCCTCGCTCAGGATGACAGCCGTCTAGATTCTGAACGGCGCGGCGAGTAAGCGGAACGGGAGCGTGATGGCCAAGAAAATCACTTCGAGCACACCGTGCACAGCGACGCCGATGATACGGAACGGGAGAAGAAGCAGCCAAATAAATGGATAGGCGATGAGCGCCAGGAGAGCGAGAGGCCAGCAGAGCACAAACAGGATGCACCACAGTAGGAATGCGAACATGGGCTGAAACCTCCTTCTAGATCATTGTACGTTTGGCAGGGCCAAAAAGTTCCTGTTGTTTCGGATGGAGGCGAGCTTTGCTCGGCCGGACGGGTGGGGGCTGTCCCCATAAGCGCTAACTAGCAGATTCCCCGCGAAAGGGCTTCACCCATTCCATCACGTGGAAGCAAGGCACACGGCGGTAGGCGGTTGCTTTCGGCTCTGGCGCGTCGGGGCACGGCGCCGGTTCATCAAAATAGGCGAGGCGTAATCCCGCATCGAGGAGAGCGCACATGTAGGTGCTCATCGGACGATGATGATTCAACACGCGGATTCCCCGATACTCGATCCAAATGGACCGCTCTTGAAGATAGTTATCGATTGGAAAATAGAGGTGTTCGCCGGCGGCTCCCTTGACCCAGCCACTACACGCCGTGTTGAAACTGTTGAGATTCGCGAT
The DNA here is from genome assembly GCA_963823085.1 of Terriglobia bacterium. GTDB lineage: Bacteria > Acidobacteriota > Terriglobia > Terriglobales > Acidobacteriaceae > Sulfotelmatobacter. The sequence goes on from CAWGKF010000022.1 coordinate 58,398, forward strand.
CAGAAGAGCACCGCCGGGAGTCAGCACGCGGGCCATCTCCGAGATAGCCGCTTGCGTATCCGCAATGTCGATCAGGGACAGGTAGCTAACGACGAGGTCGAAGGCATTGTCGTCAAATGGAAGTTGTTCAGCTGCTGCTTCGAGATAGGTACACTCCCGATCACGGGCGCGAGCGGCAGAAAGCAGCGCGGGCGTCGGATCAATACCTGTGACGTCTATACCATGCGGCTTGAGCATGCGGCAGAAGCGGCCTTCGCCACAGCCTACATCAAGGGCCTTCTTGGGTGACCGCGAGAGGGCGCGGGGTAGCATCACCGGGTCGAGTACATAGCGTCGTCCAAAATCGCCATATTCGCCCATGTCCGCGATCCAAGCGTCCGCCGACGCCTCCCACGAATTGTCCATAGATCAACATAATACTGAAGGATGTCTCGAGCCTTGTCGCGAAGGAACTCTGCCTTAAGTTAGCGCTTATAGGGCTAGTCCCCACATGCACTCATTCGAATTGTTTGCGGAAGGCGGCGAGTTGCTGCTGGACTTCAGTCAGTTCGGCGCGCAGGCGGGAGACTTCTTCTTCGAGTGTGGCTAAACGGTCTGGGGCGGACGTTCTGCTGGCAGTCGTAGGTAAGGATGTCGGTTCCGCGATCACGGCTGGCGGTTCGCCCGAGAACAGGTGCATATAGCGAGACTCTTTTGTTCCCGGCTGCCGCGGGAGAATCGCCGCCAATGTCGGTTCGCGATGCGCAAGGCGATCGAGCGTGGAGACCACGTCTTCGAGAGCCTCGAAGTGGTACATGCGGTCGGTGCGGCTACGGAGTTCTCCGGGAGTCTGCGGTCCACGGAGAAGGAGTACGCAGAGCACCGCAGTCTCGCGGCGGTCGAAGTTGAAAACTTCCTGCAGGCGATGTTCGTACTTTGTAACGCGGCTGTCGGCGCCGCTGGCCGGGCCAGCCAGGCGTTTTTCCTGCAGTGTGCTAAGCGCCTCGCGGACGGCTGATTCGTCGAGCGTCATCACAGGATCACGATTGTTTTTCTGATTGCAAGCGTTGACCAGCGCGTTAAGCGAGAGCGGGTAGTAGTCGGGCGTGGTGATGTCTTTTTCGATCAGGGAGCCAAGGACGCGGGTTTCGATTTCGGTGAGGATCACGGGATTGGTCCGGATGCGATTTTAATTCACCACAGAGGGTACAGAGGAGCACAGCGTGAATCAGAATCCCCACCCTCTCGCACAAAACGCGAGAAGGGTGGGGCGCCCTTCATCTCTATTTGACTTTCAAATTCCCCTTAGAACAGCGCCGTCGATCTGCGCTTCCAGGACTTTCCCTTCTCTTTCGCGATGTTTTCCATGTCGACGACGTAGGCTCCGGCTTGCGTCAAGACGTGGTGCAGGTCGTTACCGATGCTGATGAAGGTGAATCCTTTTTCGAGGAATTCGCCGACGCGGGCAGTGCCGAACAGGAATAGGCCGAGGATGACGTTGTTCTTGCGGGCGTGCTCGATGAGCTTTTTCGTTGCAGCATCGAGTTCGGGCGAGGTGTACATGTGTGGGAATTCGTATTTGTTGTAGAGGCCCATCGACATGCAGAGATCGTTCTGTCCGAGGAACAGGATGTCGACGCCGGGGACGGCGGCGATATCGGCGATGTTCTCGATGCACGAGGCAGTCTCGACTTGCAGGGCGACGATGCCTTCATTGTTCCAGTTGCCGGCGTAACCGAGAAGTCCGGCCTTATTCATGCTGCGCTGCGGGAAATACACCGAGCGCGTGCCAACCGTTGGATACTTCGTGCAACTCACGGCCTGGCGGGCTTCTTCAGCGGTATTGATATATGGGATCAGGATGCCGTCCGCGCCCATGTCGAGGGCCTGCTGGATGCCGGGGCGATCGTCGTATCCGCCGACGCGGACGAGCGATTTCGCGCCGCCATTCGAAATGCCGCTGAGCATGGCCGAGAGTTTTTCGTATCCCATGGGGCCGTGCTGGGTGTCGACGAGCAGCCAGTCGTAGCCGCTGTACGCGAGTTGCTCGGCGACGGTGGGACTGTGGGCGTTGAGGAAGAGGCCCATCTTGGGCTGTCCGGCGCGCAATTGCTTCTTGAATTCCGATCCGCTGAGTGCGGGGTCTGGCATTGGTTTCCCTCCTGAAAAATCGAATTTCGTAGTTTACCGTACCGGACCCCAGAGTCTGCGAATCCTGCATTAATTTTGTTGTGACCCGAGGATAGGTCAAGAAAGCAGATTCCCATTCGATTCGCTACGTTCACTCAAGGCGGGTCTCGGTTGCCGTCCGTTCGTTGCGAGGTTCGGAATGAGAAGCTGCTGAGGAAGCGTCAAAAATCCCCACTTCTCGCGCAAAGGGCGCGGGAGAAATGGGGCACCCCTTGAGAGTTGAAATGACAGACGCGGTTATTACGCCATATAGTGTTCATTAGTTGCGGAGTTTAATATGCGCCTGCTTTTGAACTGGGTGTTGAGTGCGCTGGCAGTCTGGATCGTTTCCAGGGTTGTCAGCGGAGTTTATGTCAGCGGCTGGAAGAGTGCCCTGATTGCTGCGTTGGTGATCGGATTCATCAATGCAACGATCGGACTCGTGCTGAAGGTGATCACGTTTCCGCTGACGCTTGTCACGCTGGGTTTGTTCTGGCTGGTGATTAATGCCTTAATGCTGGAACTCGCCTCGGCGCTTCTTTCGCCGGGATTCCAGGTGCACGGATTCTTCGCCGCATTTGTCGGCGCAATCGTTCTCAGCCTGGTGAATCTTCTGTTGAAGGCGATCGTGATGCCGAAGAATGATCAGAAATAGGCTCCCTGGGATCCAATACATTCACCACAGGGGGCACAGAGGAACACAGAGTTTCTAACCCTTTGCCGGACCTGATTTTCTGGGCTTGAGCGCCTGCCAGTCTTCTTCTTTCAGTTGCCGTCCTAGGCTGCTGAATTCACCGGCGCCTTGTAGGAACTCGCCGCCGTCCATGCGGATGACTTCGCCATTGATGTAGCCCGAGCCGTCACTCACCAGAAAAGCTGCGAGATTGGCGAGCTCGTCGACGGTGCCGAAGCGATGAAGGGGATGGCGATCGAGAGCGAGTTTTTCAAGTTCCGGACGCGGCAGGACGCGGGAGAATGCCCCTTGCGTGGGAATCGGACCGGGCGCGATCGCGTTCATGCGAATGCGGCGGTCTCCCCATTCTACGGCGAGGCTGCGGGTGAGGGCTTCGACTCCGGCCTTGGAGATGGCGGACGGAACTACGTAAGCCGAGCCAACCGGAGCATATGTGGCGGAGATGCTGAGAACTGTGCCGGGATGCTTCGATTGAAGCCAGCGGCGTCCGCAGGCCATAGTGCAGTGGAGCGTACCCATGAGGACGATGTTGATCACAGATTCGAAGGCGCGCGGAGAGAGGTCTTCAGTGCGGGCAATGAAATTCCCGGCGGCGTTGTTGACGAGGATGTCGAGCGGGCCGGCAGTCCAGATGGATTCGATCATCTGCTCGACGGCGTCGAGGTCACGCACATCGCAAGGGATCGCATAGATCGGGCCTTGGGGGGAGAGTTCGTCGGCGGTGCTCTTGAGCACTTCTTCGCGGCGTCCGCAGATGTAGACAGTGGCTCCGAGTTCGAGGAAGCGGGCGGCCATGCCTTTGCCCAGGCCGGTGCCTCCGCCGGTGATGAGGATGCGCTTCGAGTGTAGAAGGTCGGGAGCAAACATGAGATTCAGTGATTGGGCGATTTGGCCATTGAGCGATTGAAGAGCCACGGGGCTTGACATCGATCTTCAATGGCTCAATCACTAAATCACACAGTCGCTTGATTACACAATTGCTCAGTCAGACACGAGCCGGAAACCGTAATCGGCATACTGAAATTCCGGCGGGATGCTGGAACGGGCCGAGCAGCGTGCAACTTTGATTTGGTGGCGCCAGGAGCCTCCGCGGGAGGATTTGCGGAGCGGCTTCATTGGGCTGTGGTCAGGGCCTTGCGGATTGCGGTCGGGTGAGGTCGCGTAGTAATTCGCGTCATACCAATCGCCGCACCATTCGTGGACGTTGTCTCCAATATCGTAGAGGCCGAATGCGTTCGGTGCGTATTGCGCTACGGGCTCCGGGCCGTTTTGCCAGCGTGTCCCGTAGTTGGGTAACGATTGCGGCGGATCGTCTCCCCAAGAAAATTGCTTTTGCTCGAGGCCTCCGCGGGCGGCGTATTCCCATTCCGCTTCGGTGGGGAGTCGAAAGTGGCGACCGACTTGATCGCTCAGCCACTCGCAATAACGGATCGCTTCGTGCCAGGAGACTCCTGTCACCGGCTGCCTCGGATGATTGAAAGTCGGATCGTTCCAGAAGGGCGGAGGAAGATTTGATGTGGCGCGGAGGAAGCGGCCGTATTCTTCGTTGGTGACCTGTGTGGCAGCGAAGAGAAATGAGTCGATCCAGACACGGTGGATGGGGCGTTCGCAATCCTGACCTTTGTCGGACCCCATCAGGAAATCGGAAGCTGGAATGCGCACCAGATTAGGCTCGCGCTCGCTCATTGGAGTTCAGTGTAATCAAATCTCTCAACGCAGAGGGCGCAGAGGTTCAAAGAGGGACGCTAGAGTGCCTTCATTTTTTTGACCAATTCGGTCACATTGTTTTCTTGAAATAAGCGGATCGCGGCAATACCTGCGGCACCGGCTTCCAGGCAGGATTTGGTATTTTCGAGCTTGACTCCGCCAAGGGCGAGGACAGGAATGCTTGCCTTGCAGGCTTCGCGGAGTTGGACGAGACCTGCAGCCTGAGAGCCGGGGACATCTTTCTTTTCGAAAACCGGGGCGAAGACGGCGAAGCTTGCACCGTCACCTTCAGCTTGCTTCACTGCTGCGGGAGAGTGACCGGAGACAGCGATGAGCGGATCCTCTGGTGAGAGTTGGCGGGCAGGAGTGCCCGCCCCACAAGAGTTCCAAATTCTTTGCACTTCTTGCGGGGAAATGTCTTCGGAGCGAAGGTGCACGCCGTCGGCTTCCACCGCGAGTGCGACGTCGGTACGCGAGTTGATGAGCAAGACAGTGGTGGGTAGCCAGTGGTCAGTGGTCAGTTTCCGTGCTCCCCGAACGGTACTGACAGCTTCGCGGGCTAGTGATTCCAGTTCTCGGGTCGAGAGATCTTTCTCACGGAGTTGGATGTAGTCGACTCCGGCGCGAGCGGCTTCGGCGATTTTTTCGAGGAGGCGCCGACGACGCGTGGGTTCGTCCGCAGCGAATGCGGTACGGTCGGTGATGTAGCAGAGAAGGCAGTGGCCGGGCATCGAAGGCACTGGGGCTAAAGCCGGGTCTAACTTTGGCAACGCTCACGTGGCGCTAAAGTGCCACTCTTCCACGGTACTATATGGCGTTGATGTCGAACTACGGTCTTGTCTTGGCGATCTCGGGCATGACGTCGCCTTGTTTCTTGGGTGTACCCCCCAGGTGGTGCTTCGTCAATCCTTCTCGCAGGTACTCGAAAGCTTCGTCGGGATCATCGACGACTTTAAAGAGTTCAAGATCCTGCGGAGAGACAGAGCCTGCATCCACGAACGCCTGGAAATTAATGATCTTGTTCCAGTACTCGCTGCCGTAGATGATCACTAGAATTTTCTTCGCGAGCTTGTCTGTCTGAGCGAGAGTGAGGATCTCAAAAAGCTCGTCCATGGTACCGAAGCCGCCAGGGAAAATGACCAATCCCTTGGCGAGATAGGCGAACCAGAACTTGCGCATGAAGAAGTAGTGGAACTGGAAGTTTAGGGACGGTGTGATGAACTGGTTGGGATGCTGCTCGAAGGGAAGCTGGATATTCAGTCCAATGCTTTTGCCGCCTGCTTCATAAGCGCCCCGATTGGCGGCTTCCATGATTCCGGGCCCTCCGCCGGTTGTGACGACAAAGCGGTGTCGACGGGCAGGAATGGTGATCGACCACTTGGTCAGCATGCCGGCGAGCTTGCGCGCGTCTTCGTAATACCGGGCCATATTGACGTTGGCCTGGGCGCGCTTGAGGTCTTGCTCGAGCTGAGCTGCTGAAACGGACGAGTCGGGATTTTCCTTTAATTTTGCGAGACTCTGCGCCGCGTCCTTTTCGCCCTGAAAGCGGGCCGAGCCGAAGAAGACGACCGTGTCCTGGATTTGCTCGCGGCGGAAGCGGGCTAACGGCTCCTGGTATTCGGCGAGCATGCGCAGAATGCGGCCATCGGGGCTGCTGAGGAAGGGCTCGTTCTGGTAAGCAACCGGCGCGGATTTTAGGTCAGTCATGTGTACTCGAGTTCTAGAAGTCAGGGCTTACAGCGAGTTCCAATCTCTGATGCAGTTCTACGAATGTTCGTGGTAGTGAAGCGCCTCCCAGAAACCGATCCAGATGTCGAGCAGTCCCAGGCCGCTACAGATACCGCGGAAAAAGCCGCTGGATACCAGTGTGCGAAGCGAGGGAAATGATAGCAGGAGGTAGTTATCCGTCCACTCCGGAGTCCAGGGAAGGATGATCAGAAGAACGCCGGCTACCGCGCTGATCAACACGAACAGGAAGACGGAGATGCGGTGCATCCAAAGATGGATGGCTCGCGGAGGCGCGTCCTGATTCGAATCGAAAACCGTCGTGTGAATCTCAGCGGGGGCCGCGGGTTCGGGTGCCTTACCCGGCGCGCTGGGAAAAGTGGGATCGTTCATTCAGGAATGCTCCGACTCCTTGACACAAGAGTTGGGCGGGAGGTGGATCCCGGTAAGGAGGACTTAGACACGGCCATCGAGCTATTTTACGACTTCAGGGCCTTGATGCGCTCGGAGACGTCGCGATAATCGATGTTCGAGCCGTAAACGTCCATGAAGTGCTTGAGAGCAGAGGTTTTGTCGCCGGCAGTTTCGTGGGCCGAGGCGAGTTCGTAATTCAGGGCGGTGCGGGTCTCCCCGTCGATATTGGGAACGTTCAGGGCCTTGTCGTACCAGCGGATGGCAGCCTCCGGCACGCCTTTTTCAAGGAAACACTGTGCCAGCCAGGTGTAAGTCTGCATGATCTGCTGGAACGGATGTCCGCGATCGAACGACTGGCAGGCTTTCTGGAGCTCCCCGATGGCTTCATCCAGAAGTCCCATCTCGCGAAAGGCGATGCCGAGGTTGTAATGGGTCTCGGGATCCTCGTCTGTGGAGGCAACATCAGCTTCCAGATCTCTCTTCAACTCGCCGAACATATCGGCGAGATCGATTCCCGCGTCTTCGCCGAAAGGCGAGGCCTTGGCAGCCGGGGCCGGTGCTATCGGCGGAAGCACTGGAGCAGCCGGCTGGGGCTTCGAAGCTGCGGGGATCGCCGAGGCGACGGCCGCTGCCGGAGTTTGTACCGTATGCACAACGGCGGAGGCGACCGCGGATGAAGGCGATGCCGATGCTGCAGCGCTCGCGGCCAGCGGGCTTACTTTCTTCGACTCAACTCTGGATTCAGCCGGCGCAGCAGGCTTCAGAGCCGCGGGCTCCGCTTTCGCAACAGCCGGCTGGGACTGCGGAACAGGAGCGGCCTTCAGGAAATCTTCTCCCAGCGATGCTTCGATATCGGCGACGAATTCGCCCAATACCGGGGCGGGCTGGGTCGGCGCCGCCGCAGCTTTTGCATGAGCAGCGGGAGCGGGGGCCGCTGGCGCCGGCTGAGTCACTGTGCCAGGCAGGAATCCATCGCCCAATGAGGATTCGAGATCAGAAACGAAGTTTTGCAGCGCGCCAGTATGCCCTGGGGCTTCGGGTCCTTGCGCCACGGCAGCGGGCTCGTGAGCCTCAGTCTTCCTAACCGAAGGCTTACGAAGAACAGGCTTATGAATAACAGGAGGCTTGGGTTCCGGCTCGGGCTCCGGTTCGGCGACCGCTTCTTCGACCGGAATTTCTTCCACCGCTGCGGGCTCGGGCTCGATGGCGGCGGGTTCCTCTTCCACGGCGGCGACCGGAGCTCCTTCTTCCACGGCAACTTCTTCCGACACAACTTCGGCCGAAGGAACATCCTTCTACGGTGATTTCTTCGATGGCCGGTTCAGCGTCGGCGGTGAGTTCTTCGGCTGGCTGCATGGCCGCATCCACTTCGGCGCGAAGTTCGTCAATTTTGGCCTGATCGTGGGTTAGGGTCTGCAGTTTGGCGAGAGCGGCGAGAGCCTGCGCCGCCATGCCGTGCCCAACGTAGAAGCGGATCTCTTCGACCGTTTCAGAAACACGCGGATCTTCTGCGGGCTCTTCGGCGGCAGGTTCCTCGATAGCCGCGACCGGCTCAGATTCTGCTTCGGCCGGTTCCTCGATGGCCGCGGGCGGAGCATCGTCGGTCTCGATGGTGACGGCGTCGTCCCATTCGGATGAGAGATCAATTTCTTCAGGCGCGGCTGCAGCCTCGGCCGCCGGCTCGGCAGATTCGTCGACCACAGTAAATTCAGGCTCTTCGGCGGTGGGTTCCTCAGCCGTCGCTGTGGGCCATGGAGATGCGGCTTCGACCGGCACTTCGCTCGCGATTTCTGTGGGAGCTTCTTCGATGGAGAATTCGGCTACTTCCGCTTCTGGTTCGGCTGCTTCCGCTTCTGCCGCTTCGGGAGCAGAGCTGGAAGCGTCTAGGAAAATGTGCTCCTCTTCGCCCGGACCCGCATGATGAATGCCGGTGGAAGAACGTTCTTCGTAGCGCTCGGAAAGCTCGGCGTAGCGTGAGGCCTCGTCCGGGTGATCGGCGTCGGAGTAAATCCTCTGCAAAGTGCGGCAGCATAGGGCCGCTTCGGCGAAACGTCCAGCGCGGGTGTGCAATGCCGCGAGGCGCTGGTTGATGCGCAAGTCGTCCGGCGCCAGGGGCAGCACGGAGTTCAGAGGTCCGAGCGCCTTGGCGGGCATGTTGTAAGAAATGAAGAGTTCCGCATCGGTCAGGGCGGAGCGAACGGCCAGCGCAATCTCATCCGAATAGTGCTGGTGGATCGAAGGAGCAGTGGCCTCGAGATCGTCGATGAGTACGACAGCCTCTTCTGGCGTGATCAGCTTGTTGCCTGATGTTCCTCCGAGCTGGCTCACCACCTGCTGGTAATTCTGCATGTGGAGCGCGTTTTGCGGCTCGAGTTGGGCCAGCTTTTGGTACAGATCGCGCGCGCGGGCAAGCTCTCCGGCCTGAACGCTGGCATGCGCCAGTAATTCCGTGACTTCCGTGATGTGCGTGTTCTCGCCAGCCTTATTGAACAGGTCCAGCAACTTCTGCAGCGAGTCTGGATTGTCGCGCACATGGCCGATGATCTGGTGCAGGCTCTGCAGGATCCTGTCGGCGTTTTCGGCCAGAAGTCGCTCGGCATGCTGATCGAAAACCTGCAGGGCATTTTCGTACTGCCCGGCCTGCATCAGCGCGTCGGCGAAAGTTGAGATAGCCGCGAGATCGTTGTGAACCGTGAGCAGCTTGTTGGCGATGGTTCCGGCTTCCGAGAGCTGGCCTGTCAGAAGATACGCTTTCAGCAGATCCCGAAGTCCATCAGGATTCGAATCGATGTCCGTGATCTTCTGCAAGGCCGCGACGGCGCCGGCACCATCCCCCGACTCGAGCATGTTCTTGCCTTGCATCAGCAAGGCATAAGTGTTGCCCGGATCAAGCGTCAGCATGCGCTGCAAGACTTCTTCGGCGCCGCTGAGCGATCCTTTCGACCGCATGCTCTCGGCAGCAGCGGAGAAAATCTGCCAAGCCTCCGTCTTCTTGCCGAGGCGCACATAAACTTCCGCCAGTTTGATCCGCATCTGGCTGTTTTCCGGATCCATTTCCAGAATCTTCTGGAAAATTCGGACCGAATTGTCGAGTTCGCCAGCTTTTAGGAATTCTTCCGCGACCTGCAGATATTGCGCGCGGGCGTCATTGAACAGGCCCTGCTGGGTATAGAGTTCGGCCAGCTTCAGCAAGCTCTCGAGCGACGGCTTGAGCTTGCAGATCTTCTTGTACATCGCGATGGCTTTGACCGTGAAACCCTGGGTGGCATAGGCATCGCCCACGGCCTTGAAGCACTCAGTGGCTTTGTCGCTCTCGCCGTTGCGGGAGTAGAGATCGCCAATGGTGTTGTTGACCGTCAGATCCTTGGGATCATTCTTGAGAATCTTCTCGTACTCGGAGATGGCATTCTGAAGCTTGCCCTGCTGGACGTACTTCTCCGCACTGGCGAGAACCTTCTGCTTATTGAAGCCGAACAATGCCATAAGAGCGTCGAACTCCAGACCCTGGTCTTCAGATCACGAATTCAATACCAAGAATTCAAAACAATCTCGCGACAGAACCCGCTGAACGCTGGGGGCTGCTCCCGGGTACGAGTCACGAACGTTCATCTCACATATCGGCGGATGACCGACCGGACAAGGCCAATTGTACGTCTGGAAGTCATGGAAGGCATGGTTACCAAGGGTTACCAAAAGGGAGTGTACCGAAGGTTACCTAGCGACTCTTCCGATGAGGCCCCGAGCGCTACCTGATCAGTACCGATGGATTGGAGGTTTCTAGTGGACCTGCGGCAAGCCGACTTTGGCGAGAAACTGCTGGAAAGCGGGGATGGAATGCAGACTGTTGAAGGCAGGGTCAGCCGCGATGTTCACGGTCTCCTGAGCGTGGCGGTCATAACAGGCATCCAGATACTTGAGTGCTTCCTCTGTGTTTCCCAGCATTGAATAGGTTTCGGCCAAATAGAACGGAGAGAGCTTGCCCTGGCTGTAAACCTTCTTCTGCTGATCAACCTGACCTTCGAGCATGCCTCTTGCTCCGTGGGCGGCGAAACCTTTTTCGGCGGCATCTGCGATCGTCGAGAGTGAGGCATCGTGAAGCAGAAGCGATTCCTTGTTCATTTCCGCCAGGTAGCCCACGTTATCTCCAATCTCAAGGTCGACAAATTTCAGGTAGCGGCGCGGAGAAAGGGCATCCGGATCAGCTTGTTCAAGTTGGTGCAGAAGACGCAGTGCTTCCTCGCGGTGCCCGGCGCGCCAAAGCAACATGCCCCGGTCAGCCAGAATAGAGGAAGAATGCGGATCAAGGGCCTGAGCGCGGTCGATCTCATTCAGCGATTCATCGAAGCGGCGGACGGTTTGCAGATAAGTCGCGTACCAGTGATGGGCGTTGGCATTATTGGGATCAAGATCGATCGCGCGGCGAAATTCCTCGTCGGCTGTACCCGCATCCCACATCCCGTAAAAGGAGACAAAAGCGAGCGAGGCGTGCGCGGCTGACGAGTGATCGTCGAGTTCCACCGCTTTTTTCGCCGCCGCAAGCGCGCGAGGGTAGGCTTCGGTGGCTGGCATTAAGGTGTACTCGCGCATCAAGTTGTAGCAGTCGGCCAGGCCGACGTAGGCGTCTGAGTAGTTGGGATCGTGCACAATCGCCTGAGTGAACGAATCCACGGCCTGGTTCAGACTCTCAGGCGTTCGTTTGTTCCAGTAGAAGCGTCCTTTCAGGTAAAAGTCTTCAGCTTCGCGATTGGCGGCGTGATGGAAACCATCGGGCGAAGTGGCAGCGACCGATTTCGCGCCTGCCTTCGCATCGCGGTAGTCGGGACGAAAGATCCAAGCCGCGAACAGCAAGGCCAATACAGGAAGTACGAAAACCAAGTTTCGCCACGGAGGAGTCTCTCGCCGCCCTTCCATCACGGCCTTTTCAGGTCCTGTGGCGTTCGGTGCTGAAGCACCCTCGAGAGGGTGCAGGGGCGCGATCCAGCGGTAGCCGCGGCGGTCTATCGTTTCAACAAAAATAGGATTGTCGGCGGAATCGCCGAGCGCGTCGCGCAGGCGCTTGATGGCGCTGCTAATGCCGCGGTCGAAGTCGACGAAGACATCTTGCGGCCAAAGTTCCTGCCGCAATTCCTCTCGGGTCACCACCTCGTTGGGGTGGTCGAGCAGAAGCTTTAAAGCTCGAAACGGTAGATCCTGAATCTTGACCCGGACCCCACTCTTGCGTAATTCGCCTGCACGCAACTCGGCTTCGAACAGACCGAAGCGAACAACCGTCTGGGGCCGTGTGGACATGATCTTGGATGCCAAGTGGGGAATCTCAGTCTAGCATCGGCATGCGCGACTGAAACTGGCACCTTTCGGCTATAGCTGCTCAGACAAGAACTTCCTGTAACTTGCTGCGATTGAAGGCACCTATCGCGTGATCTCGATGCGGTGAAGGCGTTGCTTCCGGAGCATTGACCGGCGCTCCGATTCCGGCGACAGTCGACTCGCATTCGCGTTTGTGACGCAGATGTTTGCGGCATTGAACCGCAAAGCCGTTTCTCGATGATCCTTGCAATGCCACAAGATCGACTCTCAGGAGACCCTAATGAAGTTGCTCGACCGCAAAATGAATAAGATGACATCGCAGACCGCCGCATTGGCGGTCACTGTTCTCACACTTGTGGTTCTGTTGGCGTGGGTCGTCCTTCCGACGCAGGCCCAAACCGTGTCGACCCTGTACAGCTTTAGCTCCAACAACAACTCGTCACCCACTATGCCGCAAGGAGCCATGGCGCAGGGCCGGGACGGAGATTTCTACGGAATTTCCCAGTCCGGTAACGGCTGCTGCCAGGGCATCGTCTACAAAATCAGCGCCACGGGAGTTCTCACCACGCTGCACGTAATGGCGCAGTCCGAGGGAACCAATTGCAACGGGCTGGTGCTTGCTACCGACGGCAATTTCTACGGCAGCTGTTACAGCGATCCAACGAACAACGGCACCTTGATCAGAGTGACGCCGACCGGCGCCTTGACGGTAATCCACACTTTCGTCGGAACGGCCACCGACGGATGTCACCCGCTCGCGCCTCCGATGCAAGCGAACGACGGCGAACTCTTTGGCACCACCGGCTTTTGCGGGGCAAACAACTACGGCACGGTTTACAAAGTTACGACGGCGGGAGCGTACAGCGTACTGTACAGCTTCCAGGGCCCACCGAACGACACAGCTGAACCCTTAGGCCTCATTCAAGGCAGCGATGGAAACCTCTGGGGCATGGGGAACGGCTGGATCGTCAGCGAAGGGGCCGTGTTCAAGATCTCGACCGCGGGTAAAGAGGCTTTGGTGTACGCGTTCAAGAACGATCCCGATGGTGCGAACCCTTATACCAACCTGATCCAGGGCTCAGACGGCAACTACTACGGCACGACTGAATTTGGTGGCACCGCCCGAGAAGGGACGGTCTTCAGGCTAACCCCGAAGGGCATGGAAACAGTGCTTTACAGCTTCCCCAATCAAACGGACGGTGCTTATCCGCAGCTGCCGTTAACTCAGGGCCCTGACGGCATTCTCTATGGTGCCGCAACGGACTGCGCCGGCGGAGGCTGCGCCCAGGCCGGATTGTTCGACATCAACACCAAGGGCGTGTACGACATCCTTTATCTCTACCCGCTTGTCTGTTCCAACTGCGCTCAACCTTATGCCCCGCTCTTACTTTCCACCAACGGTACGTTTTACAGCACGACTTTTCAGGGCGGCGATGCCTCCTCTGGCTCGTTCTATAGTCTTAGCACCACCTACGCTCCCTTCGTGTCGCTACTTCCGGCGACTGGCGGTGAGAGTGCACAAATCGGCATTCTAGGCCAGGGCTTCAGCAAGTCGTCGGTGGTTAAGTTCGGCGGCACGCCCGTCACAAAGGCGCAACTGACAGGCAGCACTTTCATTTTGGCAACCGTTCCAGCAGGAGCACTGACCGGAACAGTGACGGTCACCACGGGTGGCACGACGCTGACCAGCAACACAGCGTTCAAGGTGAAGCCGACGATCAAGACCTTCTCGCCTCCGAGTGGGCCGGTTGGGACGTCAGTCACGATCACGGGCACCGGCCTAACCCAAGCGACCAAGGTCACCTTCAACGGGACGTTGGCGACATTCACCGTGAATTCAGATACGCAAATCACGGCGACTGTTCCGACGGGTGCTACGACCGGCAAGATCGCGTTGGTGACCAAAGGCGGCAGCGCCATCAGTTCCGTGACCTTCACCGTGAACTAGAACGAAGGTTTGTACGGGACTCCGGAGTGCGGTACTGGGGAAAGGCCCGCACTCCGGAGATTTTTTTGAAATCGTGAAGCCGAATCTCCCTGATACCTGAACCATCACCCCAGTGATAGCCTGTTTTTCGTGGGGAAGCAAGCCGTCAGCGAAGTTCTCGTTCTTGAGGGGCGTGAGGTTCAGATCACGCATCCTGAGAAGCTCTATTTCTCGAAGCAAGTCCAAGTCTCGAAGCTCGATCTTGTTCGCTATTACATGTCGGTTGCACCCGGAGCGCTGGCCGGAATCAAAGACCGTCCGATCGTTCTGAAGCGTTTCGTAAATGGAGCTGAAGGCGAGGCGTTCTATCAGAAACGTGCCCCCGAGCAGCGTCCTCCGTGGCTGCGAACGGTCACACTCGCGTTTCCTTCAGGTCGCACTGCGGAAGAAATTGTCGTCGACGACGCGGCTGGGCTCGCATGGATCGTCAATCTGGGATGCATTGAATTGCATCCGCACCCTGTACGCTCGTCCGACCTTGAACATCCTGACGAACTGCGGATCGATCTGGATCCGGTTCCGGGCGTCAGTTGGGACGACGTGCGGCGCGTCGCAATCGAAGTCCAGTCATTTCTCGAGGATGTTGGTCTTCGCGGATGGCCGAAGACCAGCGGTTCACGCGGCATGCACGTGAACGTTCGCATCGAACCGAGGTGGACCTTCTCGGAGGTGCGGCGAGCCGCTGTCGCTTTGTCGCGGGCAGTCGAGCGGCGTGCGCCTAGCCTGGCGACTTCGAAATGGTGGAAGGAAGAGCGGCACGGCGTGTTTCTCGATTACAACCAGAATGCGAAAGACCGGACGACATGCTCTGCCTATTCGGTGCGGCGGGTTCCGGATGCCCGGGTATCGGCTCCGCTGTACTGGAACGAGGTTGCGGAATCGAATCCGGCTGACTTCACGATCTTCACGATGCCAGAGCGCTTCGGGAAAATCGGCAATCCCCATGCAGAGATGGGTGCTACCGCAGGTTCACTCGCGAAACTGCTGGAGCTCGCCGGCAAAGACGAAGCGGACGGACTTGCCGACGCGCCGTGGCCGCCACATTTCCGCAAGATGGAGTCTGAAGGAACTCGAGTGGCGCCGTCACGCGCGAAGTCTGCGGCGAAGAAGGCGCGGGCGAGAGGACCTCGAACGAAAATGCCCCTCATTGTGGTGGCAAACTCGCCGGATAAAGCAGCCGCGCTAGCTGGACTCGAAAGGTGGAAGCAAAGGTATGCAGATGTCGCAGGCCAGCTTGCGATTGACGATGTACTGGTCGACTCCATGCGTGGCCGATCGTCTACCTGGACGCGAATCCGAGTGAATTTGCGTCATGTGCCAGAGGAGGTTCGGCCGAAGCAGGAGACGCCCGACCCGGATGATGATCCGACACGGGAGTGGCGGGAATTCCGCAAAAAGAAAAAGGCCGAGCAAAAGGGCGAGTAGTGCGTCTTACCGGCCCTGGGGGAAAATCGCCGCCAGTTCCTGGGGCGGGATAACTTCCAGCTGAGCATAGGTACAGTCGGTCGGCTTTTTGTCGAAACGCCATCTGCGAAACTGCGCGGTGTGACGGAAGCGGTCTCCCTGCATGTGGTCGTAGGCCACGTCGACGACCAATTCCGGCCGCAATGGTTCCCACGATAAATCTTTGCCTTGGCTCCAGCGACTCAGACCGCCGGGCATGCGCTTGGGCTCTTCGTTGCCTTCATGATCTGCCCAATGGCCCCAAGGATGAGAGGCGAGCGCGTCTTTGCGGTAAGGTGCCAGAAAGTCCACAAGTTCCTTGCGTTTGGCCGTGCTGAAGCTCGCACATACCCCGACATGTTGCAGGGCGCCGGCATCATCAAAGAGTCCAAGCAATAATGAGCCGACGAGCGTGCGGTCGCCCTTCTTGTGCCAGCGGAATCCGGCGACCACGCAGTCGCAGTCCCGTTCGTGCTTCACCTTGAGCATCACGCGCTTGTTGGGTTCGTAGGTTCCGGAAATCTGTTTTGCCACAACTCCGTCTAGACCTGCGCCTTCGAAGCGCTGGAACCAGTCGGCGGCGAGTTCGCGATCATGGGTGGCGGGCGTTAGGTGGATCGGTGGCGCCGCAGATGCGAGCATCGACTCCAGTTCCCGGCGGCGAGCCTGGAATGGCTCGTTGCGAAGGTCGCGCTTTCCCTCGCAGAGCAGGTCGAAGAAAACTACAGACGCCGGGATCTGGTTCGACAAAAGCTTCACTCGCGAGGCCGCAGGATGCAGGCGAAGTTGCAATGAATCGAAGTCAAGCTCGCCGTCTCGTACGATGACGATCTCCCCATCGAGGACGCAGCGCGATGGCAATGCCAAGCGGAGCGCCTCTTCCACCTCGGGAAAATAACGATTCAGTGGCTTTTCGTCGCGGCTCTGGATGAAGATTTCGTCGTCGTCACGAAAGATCAGCGCGCGAAATCCGTCCCACTTGGGCTCAAAAATCCAATCCTCGCCGGATGGCAGTTCGTCCACGCGTTTGGCGAGCATCGGCAGAAGTGGCGGGTTCACCGGGAGGTCCATTTCCTTCATGGTATACCGCTCGCTAATATGAATGTGCTATGGGGCGTAGTTACTGAGTCGTGTAAATTTTCGACAATCTGTCGTGACTCCGCAATCGGGAGAAATTCTGCATGACCTGGATTCGAACCGTTTCACTGGCTGAGGCCGACGAAAAACTGCGGAAAGCGATTGAGGGCGAGAAGCTTTTTTATCCGAAGGAATATGTGGAGCCGATGCATCCTGATCCTTCGGGAGCGTCGTCGATCGTTGGATCGCATACGCTGATCCCCGACGCGTTGTATCACGCATTCAGTACCTTCGGAGCACTAATGTCGCCCGAGTTGCCGCTCAGCCGGGCGCAGCACGAGATGATTGCCAGCATGGTCTCGGTGACCAACCGATGCGTGTATTGAATCGAATCGCACGCAGAGTTTCTGCGTAGGGTGACGTTAGACAAAGGGCTGGTCGAGGCGCTGGAGAAGGATTACACCACCGCGCCGATTTCTTCGCAGGATCGCGTGATGCTGGACTACGTGGTCAAGCTCACTAAAGACGCGACCAAAGTCTGGAAGGATGATATCGAAGGACTGCGCTCAGCCGGCTTCGACGATCGGGGGATCTTGCAGATCACGTTGATCGCTTCCTGGTTCAACTACATCAACCGCGTGGCGGATGCGCTCGGAGTGGGGCGAGAGTAGCACGCGATTCCCGATTTCGAGATTCAACGACAATAACCACGAAGGACACGAAGGAGATTTGTTTGGAATTTGGCCTCTTTTTTTCGTTCTTCTCGTCTTCGAACATTCTTTAATACGCGAATCCCTGAATCTCGTTCGCTAATGGCCCGTCCACATATCCCGTTCGAGTGCTCGGATGCAATGCGATGTGGACAGGAATAACCGTAGATGCATTGGAGAAGCTGAATCCGTTCAAGGTTCCCTGCAGAACGCCTTTGGTGTCGTAAACGTAGATCGAACTGCCGCTTGAAGAACTCGAAACGGGCTGCGCCACAAAGAAGACCTTATTGATCGCATCGAACTCGACGTCGGCACCACTGAATATCTGCTGCTGCCCGGAGTTCGGCAGGACGACCGTGAAACTTTGCTGCGTGCTGAGATCATAGAACTCGATGTTGGCATCATCTTCCGTCGTAGTGACGGCAATGTTGTCTGCAGAGTCGACGGCGATGCCGTTCACGAATCCGAATCCGATGCCGGTGAACTCGCTGAATGTTGCCTTCGTCAGATTCACTACGCCGATTACCGGACGACAGCCGAAGCAACCGTCCCCTCCGCCGAGAATTGCTTCGTTCTTCTCCGGATTGTAGGCCATCGGTGGCGGCACGCTGCCGAAATTGAATGAGTCGGTGATCTTGACGACCGGGCCAAAGGTATTCGCCGCGACATTCGAACTGAAGACCCACGGGATGAAATTTCCACTGTTATCTAGGGCGAACACCGCGTTATTCATGGTTCCCTGGTTCCGGCTTACTTGATCCAGCAAATGCGTGGTCCCAATCGGCGGCGTCCATCTGCCGGTGGCTTTATTGCCGCTCAGTGGGTTGATTGTTCCGAACCTGCGCTGGACATCCAGAAGTCGAATCACGTGCTCATATTCGACCAATCCTACGGAGGTTCCCACCACTCCCAGGGTGACGAAGTCGTCTTGTGTTTCGGTCTTGGCGAGAACGGTGAGGATCTTCCCCGTTTTCTGATCAAAGGTTTCGACCGCGGCCAGCACGTTCCCGTTGGAAAGCGTTTGTGCTTCGCTGAGGATTCCTTCCGTCCCGTTCTGATCGATATCGAATCCGAAAATCTGCCCGCCGAACTTGGTGTGCACAATGACGGTGTTGGCCCCTGTACTTTCTGTTGACTGGGCGACACCTTGCAGAGGGAGCAGGCAGAGGGAACCTAGAAAGGCTACGAGTGGGAGCCGAAAAATTCGGGAAAGTGATGAGTGGGCGCGCATAAGTGGCAGGAACCTTTCGCGATGAAATTCGCCGTGAGAATCTGAAACGGCGCCATAGTAGCCGCTTTCGCCCGATCGGATGTCATGAATTTGTCAAACCATTCATGGCTTGAATGGAACGCTGTAATGGGATCCCACGACCTGCCATTTGCCGCCGGCCTTCATCCAAACATCGGTGAAGCGGTCGTGATATTCGTAGGGCTTTCTGTCGGATTCGCCTTTTTCGTGATAAGCGCCGGTCACGATGGCAGTGTTGCCATGCATTCGGACCTTCAGGTCGGACATCTCAGCCGTCTGTACGTGGACTTTGGAATCAGCCGTGTGGCTGATGTACCCGGCCTTGCTATAAACATTGCCGTCTTCGATCGTGATCACGAATTCATCGGCCAACAGGGACGAAAGAATGTCGATTTTGTGCTGTCTGTATGAATCGGTCCACTGAAGTTCCAGTGAGCGGATGCTCGCGGCGTCGGACTTCTCCTGGGCGGCCACAAAACAAGGAAGAAAAAGTAAGGCGAAGACCTGCGCCCACAGTTTGAGAGAGAGCATAAAACTATTTCGCACGATTCGGTGCGGGCGGGCAAGTTCCTAATGAGAGTCTGTATCGAATCAATGTAAGTGCCTTGCACATCGTTTCCGGGAAGTACGTTGTTGTCTGCTCTACACTAAAGTTGAGGCGGCTCGACTATTCTCAAATGCCTGACTCGCTCGCACGATTTTTCCGCACAAATTTCGAGAAGCATAGCGACGAGTGTGCCTACAAGCAGCGCAAAGGCTATCGCACGGAATCATACGCCTATGGCGATGTTCTAAATTGGGCTGATGGCTTCGCCCGCTTGCTCGAGGAGCGCGGCATTATCAAGGGCGATCGAGTCATGATCTGGGGCGAGAATGGCGCGGAATGGGTTGCGGCTTTCTTCGGATGTGCGTTGCGGGGGGTCATTGTCGTTCCGATGGATGACGGTGCTGCGGCGGATTTCGCAATGCGAGTCTTCCACCAAGTTGGGGCGAAGTTGCTCGTTGCTTCGCGAGCGCATTTAAGAGAATGTGCTGGCGAGCAAGCCGCGGCTGTAGGTTTTGATCTGGAGAACCTTGCCGAGACTGTGCCAACCGGCTCGCCATCATCAGATGTTGGGGTTGCGAGTGAAGACGTTCTGCAAATCGTGTTTACGTCGGGGACGACTGCCGATCCGAAAGGCGTGGTCATCACACACGGCAATGTCCTTGCGAATATTGCTCCGCTCGAGCGCGAGATGCAGGGCTATATGAAGTATGAACGGTTCGTTCATCCGTTACGATTTCTGAACTTGCTGCCGCTCAGCCACGTCTTCGGCCAATTCCTTGGCATGTTTCTGCCGCCGCTTCTGGGTGGCACGGTGGTGTTTCAAAGCGAATTGAGTCCCTCGGACGTCGTGAGCACGATCCGGCGGGAGAGGGTATCTGTGCTGGTCAGCGTGCCGCGAGTGCTGCAGTCTTTGAAGCAGAAGTTGGAACGCGACCTGGAAGATCGCGGACGGATGGACGCTTTTCGCCGGCGCTTCGCAGAGGCGAAGGACAAACATTTCCTGCGCCGATGGTGGATCTTCCGCGCAATTCGGCGTCAGTTCGGATGGAAGTTCTGGGCGTTCATCTCCGGCGGAGCAGCGCTCGACAGCGAGGCCGAAGAATTCTGGGGACGACTCGGATACGCAGTGATCCAGGGATACGGACTGACGGAGACGACTTCGCTGATCAGCGTCAATCATCCTTTCCGTCTGGGAAAAGGATCGATTGGGAAGATCCTGCCGGGACGCGAGGTGAAGTTAGCGGAGGATGGCGAGATCCTCGTCAAAGGCGGAGGAGTTGCCGCCGGGTATTGGGACGCGAGCGGGGCGCATGGCGTTTCCGACGATCAAGGGTGGTATCGCACTGGTGATGTTGGCGCGCTCGACGAGGCGGGGAATCTGTACTTCAAGGGGCGCAAAAAGGAAGTGATCGTGACGCCGGGCGGAACGAACATATATCCCGGGGATCTGGAAGCGGCACTGCGTCAACAACCAGAAGTAAAAGATTGCGTAGTCGTTGGAATCGAGCGGGGAGGAAATGCCGAACCGTGTGCGGTCGTTATTCTGCGAGATGGCGCTGATTTGCAAGCCATCGTTCAACGCTCCAACCAGTCGCTGGCCGAGTATCAGCGCATGCGCCTCTGGTTCGAATGGCCGCAGGAGGATTTTCCACGAACGAACACCCAAAAGCCCCGCCGGAATGTTATTGCAGAGACGGTCGAGGCCCAGATGCGGGGAACGTCTGTTCCGGGGCAGGCGCCTGCCGGTGTGCTTGGCGATCTGATCTCTCGAGTGGCTGGTCGTAGCGTGTCGACCCTCCGCGCCGATGCCCGCCTTGATTCGGACCTTGGCCTGAGTTCTCTCGACCGCGTGGAACTGATGAGCGCGCTTGAGGATCGATACCAAGTCGATTTGAGCGAGACGCGCTTCAGCGCGGTGCGTACTGTCGGTGATCTGGAACAGATGTTGCGGGGAGAAGCAATTCCGACTGTGGCCTATCACTATCCAGGATGGGTATTGCGCTGGCCGGTGACGTGGATTCGTCTGATCGCGCTCTACTCCTGATGCGGCCGGCGATTGTGCTTCTGGGATGGCCTAGGATTCTGGGACGCGAGAATCTACGCGAAGTGAATGGGCCGCTGCTGGTTATCTCGAATCATCTGGGTGACGTCGATCCGGGTTTCATTCTCACCGCATTGCCGGCAGGCTTCCGACATCGATTGGCAATCGCCACAGGAGGGGAAGCACTCGAAGCGTTGCGAATGCCGCCTGCATATCGGCCGTGGTTCCTGAAAATCTACGACCGCGTTCAGTGGACGTTGGGAGTGTCTCTCCTGAATCTTTTTCCTCTGCCCCGAGAGGCCGGTTTCCGCCGCAGCTTCAGGTACGCCGGCGAAGCTGTAGATCGCGGCTACAGCGTGTTGGTCTTCCCCGAAGGTCGACATACGACAGATGGGAAGTTGTGCCCTTTCCGGTCGGGCATCGGGTTACTGGCGGAGAACCTGGGCATTCCTGTTTTGCCAATGCGGATCGACGGACTCTTTGAAACAAAAAAGTCAGGCCGTAAATTTGCCGCGCCGTGGAAGATAAAAGTGCGGATCGGCAAACCGATTCAATTCATGCCGGGCACCGACGTGGCGCAAATCGCGGCGGAGTTGCAGAGGGCGGTAGAAGATCTTTCGAAGTGAGAGCGAAATATGACCGCTGGGGGTCTTCTCACAGGAATTTCTGGAGGATTTTATTTTAGAACCAGGCGCCGCGTTGTTCGTTGGTTGACGAAGGCCGCGGCGCCCGGCGGGGAGACAACTCATGGGTGTTCCAACTTAGGCTGTTAGTTGATGGTTACGGTGACTGGCGCGGACGGAATGCCGTTCGTCACCACTTCCAGCGTGGCCGCGCCAGTTGCAATCGTCGACGGAACGTCGAACTGCGCGGTCGTCGGAGCGGATCCAGTCTGAACGCCAACGGTCCAGTTATGTGATCTGCAATACACCACCGTGCCCGTCGAATCCGTAATGCGAACGATCGGGAAATTGGTGGCGCTCTGGTTATCGTCCCCGTAGTAAGAGCCGAATGTCATGCCGTTGAACCTCATGCCTTTGATGGCGTTGTTCTTGACACCGTGGGTCAACGTCTTGCTGACCGAAGTGATGACAGGAGCGCAACCCTTGCACGGGCTTCCGGAGGGCGTATAGATCTCAACGCTGTTCGAGAAGTCCGTGAACAGGACCTGGCCCGTTGGAAGGACTACGAAGTTGCCAACGTATGAGGAGTCGACCGGGGCATTGGGTGGGCCGGGAACGGAGTGCAGGGCGCTTCCATCCCACTCAAAGAATTTGCTGCCCGTGTTAAAGACGCCGGGGCTGGTGTCGAACAGTGCATTGCCATCCGGCAGCACAGCAGCCGGTCCATCGGCAATGTCCAGTCCGCTGCCGAAGCTCGGCCCGGCAGCCCAAGTGCCGGTCGCCACGGTATAGATCGCGTTGTTCGTAGTCGCCCCAGCGTAGAAGACGGTGCCATTGGGTAGCAATGGTCCGGGTCCGAGTTCAAACGAGCTAGGATCCACCAGGTTCACAACGGTATTGTTGGAAGGAGTGGTCCACGTCCCAGTGGCGACGTCGTAGATCTGATAGCCCATCTTGCAGCATTGGCCGCTGTTCACATAAGCATCTACGGTGAGCATTTTGCCCCCCGGCAGCAGTGTCCAGCCTTCTTCGTCGTTTTCGTCGAATTTGCCAGTACCGGTCGCAACCCAACTTGCCACACCCTTGGACGAGAGTGTCATGATCGCTTCCTGGATCGAGCAGCAGTTTGCCAACATCATCTTGCCGGTCGGAAGAACCACACTCTGCGCGTCGCCGACAGTGCTCCATGTCGGAGGCGCATTAAGGCTGATCCACTTGTTCAGGTAAGGAACATAGAGCGCGCCCATCGTGGTCCACACCGGGGAGCCATTGTTATATTCGCCGCCGAACATCGCTACTACACCCAACTGGGGTAGCACTTGGGAAGCGAAGTAAAGCGGGTTGTAGCCAGTCGGCAGACTACCCGCATTGGACCATGTCCCGTTGACGTAACTCCCCGTCTTATCGGGGACCAAACGGTACCAATCATCAGTATGGTTCTCGAAGAAAAAGCTGTTGATCAAGACTGATCCGTCACTGAGCAACAGGGGATGGGCGACGGCGGACGGCGGCGCTGTCTTGGTAGCCGTCCAGGTTCCAGCGGTGAAGGGTTCCTGGGCAAACGCGATGCTGCAACAAGCCAGCGCAAGCAGAGCAATTCCGAACGAACGGAACACTTTCATATTGTTTTGACCTCGCAGATTTTGGGTAATTCGAAAGGTGGTTCGGAGGTGGACTTAAGGTTCCCACCACAGAAGAGAGTCCCCACAGCCAGTCCAAATCGAAACCCCAGAGTCGCGGGATTATAACTCGCAATCGCTCGGCGCTGAACTAGATGTCACGAAAAAATTACAAAATAGTTTTGCTGGCCTTAAAAAGGCGCAAGAAATTGCGATCAGTGAGCGCGGGTCTGCAAGATTTTGCAAATATGTCCGCGCCATAGAGGGAGAAAGTCTCCGGGACGAAAGACCCTCGCTTTGAGTAGACGCGTCTTGCGTGTTTCTATTCCTCGTCGGATTCGGGTTCATCGCGTTGGAAGTCGGTTTCTGCGTGGACTTCAGGAATCTGATCTGCTCGCAGCAATTGGTTGAGTCCGGGCAGATCTTTGTCACGAAAATCTTTCCAGCGTTTGAGGATGTCGTTGCTGGCGCGTTCCGTGGCCGAAATCGCCGTATCTTGAGAGGATGTCGGCTCGGCATCGACTTGCCAGACCTGCTGATAGAGAGTGCCCGCTTCTGCATTCACCCGGCTAAGGGTTGCTTCTGAGGGGGGTGGCGCGGAGAATCCGCCTGGCGCACCGAGGATTTGGTTCAGCTTCCTTTCAAACTCTGTAATTGCATTTTTTGCCTCAGTACTCGCGGAGGCATTCAGGTGTTGCAGTTGTGCGCGAATGGATGCCCCCTCAGAGAGCCCCTGATTCGTTTCTGTCATCATTGACGCAAGCCGTGTCTCCGCCTGGAACTTCTTCTGCAATCCGGCCAGAGCTGTTTTGACGCGCGGGTCCATCTTCAGGATGAGGGGGGCTGTAAGAGATTTTCCATCAACCGTTAGCCGGACCGTATATGTCCCGGGGAGCGCATTCGGACCGAAAGGAAGACGCGGTGTGTCGTGTGGAATCGCCGCGATCGGATACTCGTGACGCGCTGAGGCAGGCGCGGGATAGTGCAGCCGCCAGAGCCAACGGTGCATTCCGGCTTCGGTCGAGAGACGGCTGAAGCTCCGCACCCAATAAAGTGGTATCAGCTGCTTGTTCAGTTCTTGTTCGGTAATGTCGGGCTTATCGGTGTTGGAAAAACTGCGCACGAGTTGATTTTGCGCGTCGAGGATCTCGATCGTTACTTTGTTTGCAGCGGAGGGCAGGTAGTAGTCGATGAGTGCGCCATCCGGTGGATTCGCCGCGGCCGGCTCATCCGGCGGAAGCGGCGTATCCGTGTTGGTGTCGCGCTGCACTCGATATGCCAGCGCCGGAGCATAAAGATGCGTAGAGTTCGCCAGTGTTGTAGACGCCTCGCGCAAGGGCGCAATATCGTCGAGGATCCAGAATCCGCGGCCATGTGTGGCGACGATCAGATCGTTGTCGTGGATCCACAAGTCGCGCATCGAGGTGTGCGGCAGATTCAATTGCAACGACTGCCAGTGGTCGCCGTCGTCAAACGAAACCCACACTGCATTCTCTGTGCCGGCAAACAATAAGCCCTTGCGGACCGGGTCTTCGCGAACGGTATCGACCGGGCCAAATTCCGGCAAGCCGGATGTAATCAATGTCCAAGTCTTGCCACCATCATGCGTGCGATAGAGGTAAGGATGCATGTCGTTAATGCGGAAGCGGCTGACGGCGGCGTACGCAGCCTGCTCGTCGAAGTGTGAGGCAGAAATTTGCGTGACCTTACTCCAGGGCGTCAGCTCCTTGGGCGTGATATCCGACCAGTTTTTCCCGGCGTCGCGAGTAATCCAGATCAGGCCGTCGTCGGTACCGGCCCATAGAGTGTTAACTGTCTTGAACGATGGCGCGAGCGCGTAGATCACGCCGCGCGCTTTCTCGACAGCTTTATTGTAAAGCGAGCCGACACTCTCAGGCACTCCTGGATTCTCGCGGGTCAGATCCTTACTGATTGTCTGCCAGGAATTCCCGCCGTCGGTAGTCTTAAAGAGGACATTCGCGGCGTAATACAGAATGTGCGGGTCCACAGGCGAGAACATCAGCGGCTCGGTGCGGTCGGCGCGATAGTTGGGGTTCCGCAGCGGAATCGGCGTGACGTTCTGCACTTCGCCGGTCGACAAGTGATACTTTGAGACCTCGGTCCTGCCCCCGCCGTAGACGAGGTCAGGATTCAAGGGATCCGGCGCGACGTATCCGTATTCAATTACCCCAACCGGATGCCAATCGCGAAAGGTGATGGCGCCATCGTTGCCACGCGTGGAAATGCAGACCGAACCGCTCTCCTGCTGCCCGGCGCAGACATGATATGGGAACTCGTTGTCGGCGATCGCGTGGTACAGCTGCGCCGTGGGTTGGTTGTACCACGAACTCCAAGTCTCCCCGCCATTGACAGTGACGATCGCTCCCTGATCGCTGACCAGAAGGATGATCTTGCCGTTGGTGGGATTGATCCAGAGGTTTTGATAGTCATCACCACCAGGAGCACCGCGGAATCCAGACCAGGTCTTTCCACCGTCGGTGGATTTCATGGTGACCGTGCTGGCGACGTAGACGAGGTCAGGATTCTTTGGATCGACCCTTGGAATCGGCAGATCCCCGCCGCCAATTCGGCCTGAAGGACGCGGATCGTCGGTGATTTGTGCCCAATTATCGCCGGCGTCATCGGAACGATAGACGCTCAATTTTCCGGAAGCAGTAGACAGAGTTGCATACAGACGACGCGAATCGCTGGGCGCAATCGCAACGTAGATTTGCGACAGGTCCTTCGGCAGTCCATTGTTTAATTGCTGCCATGTGCTTCCGCCGTCAGTTGATTTAAAAAGGCCGCCGCCGGGTCCATTGAACTCATTCCCATCCTCCCAAGGGCCTTCGCGTACTTCCCACATCGAGGCATAAATCACATCGGGATTCGAAGGGTCGATCTCAACGTCGGAGCTGCCGGTGTTTTCGTCCTTCGCCAGGACTCGCTGCCAGTTCTGTCCGCCGTCTCTCGTAAGGTAGAGCCCCCGGTCTGCGCTGGGTCCGTAAGGATGACCGAGGACAGCGGCGAAAAGTTTGTTAGGGTCGCGCGGATCGACGGCAAGCGCAGGAATCTGCTGGCCATCGGTGAGGCCGAGGTGAGTCCATGACTTTCCTGCGTCGGTGGACTTATAGATCCCGTTGCCCACAGAAAGATCAGGACGGTGCAAACCCTCGCCGCTGGCCAGATAGACGATATCCGGATCGGACGAAGCTACGGCGATAGCCCCTATGGATTGTGTGGGCTCGTGATCAAAGATGGGATTCCAGGTACGGCCATAGTCATCCGACTTCCAGACGCCGCCATTCACCTGTCCCATATAGAAGACGTTAGGCTGGCTGGGAACGCCCGCTGCGGCGCGAGTGCGCCCGCCGCGAAATGGTCCGATCATCCGCCAATGGAGATCCTGATATGTGTTTTCGGGAACCTGTGCCCATGCGACAGCCACAGACAGAGCCATCAGCAGCGCTAAAGACAGCCGAAGGCCTACGTACCATCGATTCATTTGCGTCCCCCTCAGACTGCAAACGGCAAACTACAAGAATAAATCAATCGCGTCGTCATCGTAGCCGCATAGGGCACAAAAGCGCGTCGTCGTCCTTACATGGGGCAATCCGTTTGTGGCATTCGTTCAAGGCGGTTATGATTGCGAAGCTCTGAAACATTCACAGGGTTCGGGTGACTTGATGCAGCGGCGGTCTTTATCCTTTCTCGTTCGTTACTCCCTTGTACTTCTCGTAATTTGCACGGCAGCAGAGGGGCGTCCTCAAACTGCGGCTGTCACAGGTTCGAACGGCCAAGGTCTGAAGCCGATCTTGAGTTACATCTCATCCGCATGGGGCACGTTGACACGTTCGATGGCGGAGTGCCATAGCATTGTCGATCCGAAGCTCGCGGCGCAATCCGTTTTGTACCTGCCCAAGGATTTTCCAGAACCGCAAAGCGTGCGGACTCTTACCGGCAAATGCAATGTCCGGGTCGATCATTTGCCCACGCAAATCCATCACCTTGGCGAAATCACGACGGGAAATATAGATCCGCCCGGACTGCTCTACCTTCCGAACAAATATGTTGTGCCGGGAGGTCGTTTCAACGAGATGTATGGCTGGGACAGTTACTTCATAGTTCGAGGCTTACTACAGTCGGGTCGGTTGGACCTGGCCCGCGGCATGGTGGAGAACTTCTTCTTCGAGATTGAGAATTATGGTGCCATGCTGAATGCAAACCGCACTTATTACCTGACGCGTTCGCAGCCCCCGTTTCTCAGTTCCATGGTGGTGGACGTTTACGATGCGGACCAGAGCAGCAAAAAGAATCTCGACAGAGCGTGGCTGGAACGCGCTTACTCCGATCTGAAGAAGGACTACGAGATGTGGACAAGCGATCCGCATCTGGCCGGGCAGACCGGGCTCTCGCGTTACTACGATTTCGGCGATGGACCGCCCCAAGAGGCGGTGAAAGACGAAACCGGTTTCTACCGCAAGGTATCGCAATACTTCTTTTTTCATCCTGAACAGGCCGATAGTTATGTCGTGGAAAACCAGCCGGGTACAAGCGACCAGGTCGCCGGCGCAGCCTACAACCTTCAGGTGTGTGATGCGCCCATGACCATGGAGCGTCCGCAGTGCGAGAAGCTGCGGCAATTCAAACTCAGCAAGGACTACTACAAAGGCGACCGCTCGATGCGTGAGTCGGGCTTCGACGTGAGTTTCCGTTTCGGCGCCTTTGGCTCGGCAACGCATCACTACGCCCCTGTTTGTCTGAATAGTCTTCTTTATAAGACCGAAAAAGATCTGGAGCAGATCAGCTTATGGCTCGAGCATCGAGACGACGCCAGAAAATGGAATGATCGGGCGGAGAACCGCAAAAAGCTGGTTACGAAATTTCTCTGGAACGAACAACAGGGTCTCTTTTACGACTTCGACTTCACGACTGGACGCATGTCGAGCTATCGGTATGCGACCACTTTCTATCCACTATGGGCCGGAATGGCGACGAAAGAACAGGCACAGGCCGTGGTCGGCAACTTAAAGTCATTCGAGCACAAGGGCGGTGTCGCAATGAGCACTGAGGATACGGGAGCGCAATGGGACCTGCCTTACGGGTGGGGATGCATCGAGATGCTGGTGATCGATGGCATGCGCCGCTACGCTTACTCCACCGAGGCGGACCGCGTTTCGTACGAATTTCTCTCGACGGTGGCGGAGAACTTCCGTCACGATGGCACTATCCGCGAGAAGTACAACGTAGTCACCAAATCATCCGAGGCACACGTAGAACTCGGCTATGAGATGAACGTAGTCGGCTTCGGCTGGACCAATGCTGCGTTCCTCGAGTTGTTGCACGCGGTGCCCAAGGAGATCACGCAACGGTTGGAGGAGGAGCAAAATCGTCCGTTACCCGAGGCTAAGTAACGTCGACCGCAGAGAGTCCTGGAAAAAGAGAGACGGCCCGAAAGACCGCTGCGGGCCGTCTCGAAAGCAGCTACTTCCCAACTTTTCCTTTGTCGGAGCCGACGCCCGTACAGACATCCCATCCGGCGGTTGCTGCGTAGCCGGAATATGGTCCGCAGTAGCCCGAAGAGATGTCTGTGTAATCGGCAGCGACACCCAGTTTCCCGTAGATCGTGGTCAGTTCTGCGTTGGACGAGGTATAAAAGCTCCCGGCCGAATTGATGATCCCTGCCAGAGCCGGCGATGCTACGCTCGTCCCGCCGACAATATTCCATCCCCCGGCATTCGAGTCGTACACCCATACGCCGGTTAACGGATTCGAGTCAAAAGAGAGGTCCGGAACGCCTCGATAGTTGCCGACTGTTGCCGAGAGCTTGCTCTGAAAGCTGGGCCGCGGCTCAAGCAAACTCACGCCGCCGCCAGCTGATTCCCAAGCGCTCTCGCCCAGAAAATTGCCGGTTGCGGGACTGCGACGCACGGTGGTCCCTCCGGCCGCGACCACATTTGGCGAAACACTGGGCCAACTCGTTCCGGGATAGTCTCCTGAAGATGCGAGAAACACAACTCCAGCTTTCACAAAGTGCGAGTCGTAACCTGTCTCCCCGTAGAACTCTCCACTTCCCCAGCTGTTGGACACCTCTCCGCCACCAGCGGCATTGACCATTTTGCTGGCCACGTCCTCGGCGACCATCAGATCAGAAAAGTTGTTGGATGCGGCCTCGACCAGCACGATTTCGGCTTGGGGCGCCATGGCGTGAGCCCACTGTACGTCCAGCGATTCTTCGAATTCCCAGCCCATGTCGTATGCGGGCTTCACTCCGCTGGCATACACCACTTGAAAGCTGGCATGAGGTAAGCCGAACTGCGTGCTAAACGTCGCTAAATCGCTTGCAGCGTGCGGCGCATCGTAGGCATCCACAATGGCGATCATCCTCCCGCCGCCGGTTGGGACCGCAGTTACCTTGTTTGGATTGCAGCCGCTGACTATAGTGACCAGCCCGTAAACACATGCCAACGACGCTGGTGTCTCGTATGCGTATCCGAGGTAAGGCGGGCCTGAAGTTTGCTCGCGTAACAAAGCCTTCGCAGGCAGTAGGACCTGAACGTTCGTATGAGCAACCCTCCCCGCATCACCGGGACGTTCGAAGCCGGAAAGAGGAGTTACCACTTTCCCTCGAGCATGGGCGACCTGCGCTACTGTGAATGGGACGCTAAGAACCGCCGCGAGCATCAGGAAACAAGCCTTGCATTTCATTACATTCGCCTCACTCTCACTTCAGAGAAAATCGCTGAACCTCTTGATCCACGTCTGCGATTGTTGCGGCACATTGGAAGGAGAACAAGGTCACGCGCGGGCGAACGGTGAGGTTACGGAATTGCGCGAACATTAAGAACGCTTAAGAGTTCGCGCGCGTGAGAAGTCGAAGTCGGTAGGGACACATAAGCGGGGCAATCGCCAGAATGGACCAACGCCGGCGCTCACTTCGAGTATTCGGGCGGGAGTCTTTGTTCCGCATACAGGTGAGATCTCATCCCTCGTAGGATGGAACACACTCCCTCCTTCCCGACGAAAGAAACGTGGAACGAGTGAGGGAAAGAACAGGATCAAGCCTGGCAAGTGATCGAGAATAGCGCCGAGAAATTAACCTAACGTTAACAATTCGATATAAACGCAAGGTTAATATCTCCCGCATGCCACAGGAGGCGCTCCAGATCACAGAGATGCCGGGAAGCCGGCCGGAGAATCGGATTCTCGTTCTCAATGGTCCTCTGGTCCTCACCACCATATTCGAATTTCAGGCCATGGTTCGCGCGGACAAGTCGCAAACGCTGGTGATCGACTTCACGAACGTTCCTTATGCTGATTCTGCCGGCATTGGAGCTCTCGTAGGAGCCTACGTAACCCGGCAGCACTCAACCCGTCGCTTGGCGCTGGCTGGCGTCTGCAACCGTGTGAAGGATGCGCTGAAAGTGACGCGGGTGGAGCAGTTCTTCCAATTCTACAATTCGGTCATTGCAGCGGAACAAGGGACGGCCACGTAGAGGTTTTCCGGCTAAAACAGCAAGTCCGGCTTGGTTTGACTCCCTATTACATCCCTCCTAAGATAAAAGACATCCCGCCCCTTCCTGATAAAACAAACAGAGCATGATCAACCAGACAATCTCGCACTATCGCATCACCGGCAAAGTGGGCGGTGGCGGGATGGGTGTCGTGTATGAAGCGGAAGATCTCACGCTTGGTCGCAAAGTGGCTCTGAAATTCTTGCCACCACAACTCTCCAGCGACCAGAATGCCCTGGACCGTTTTTTGCTGGAGGCGCGGACGGCTTCCGCGCTGAATCATCCCAACATTTGCACAATTTACGCTGTCGAGAACTCTCCGGGAGAGAACGGGTCCAATCAGTCATTCATCGCGATGGAGTTGCTCGAAGGGCAGAACTTGGCGGAGAAACTTTCTTCGGGACCGATGCCATTGGATCGCATTCTCGACATCGCAATCCAACTCGCGGACGCGCTCGACGCCGCGCACTCCAAGGGAATTATCCATCGCGATATCAAGCCGGCGAACATTTTTGTGACGCAGCGCGGCCAGGTGAAGGTGCTGGACTTCGGTCTGGCTAAACTGGCGCGTCCTGAAATGCAGATGGAGACTATCGGCGCCACACAGGACTCGCCGAATCCGATGCAATTGACTAGTCCAGGCGCAACTGTGGGAACGATCTCGTACATGTCTCCGGAGCAGGCGCGCGGCGAACAACTCGACGGGCGCACCGACTTATTTTCGCTCGGCACGGTTTTTTACCAGATGGCAACCGGGAAACTGCCGTTCGAGGGGGCGACGTCCGCAGTAGTATTCCACGCGATTCTCCAGCTCGATCCTCAACCGATATCACAGCTGAATCCCTCGTCGTCGCCCAGGCTGCAGGAGATCGTCGATAAGCTTTTGGATAAAGATGTCGATCTCCGTTACCAGTCTGCGGCAGATTTGCGTGGCGATCTCAAGCGCCTCAAGCGCGATTCCGAATCGGGCCGCAAAACACCAACCTCGAGTTCAGGAGTCGTGGCTGCTTCCCCGGCCACTACTTCGCCCGCCCCCGTGCCTCCAAGCGCAGGATCGGTTCAAGTGCCGGTGCGAAACAATGCGAGTTCACGCAGATGGATGGTTCGGGCTGTAATCGTCCCTTGCTCGTCGTCACCGGCGTGGGTGACCGGATTCGTGCGTACTTCAGACATCACGATCAGAAGCCATTCCAGAATATCTTGGTGAACAAGGTGACCGACTCCGGCAATGCCGGGTTGGCGGCGATTTCGCCGGATGGGAAGTACCTACTCACCATGATGCGCGACAACGGGCTTGCGAGCTTGTGGCTGCGGAACGTTCCCACCAACAGCAATACGCAGGTGCAGCCGCCTGCCGATGTGTACTACAACGGCCTGACCTTCTCGAATGACGGGAACTATTTCTACTTTGTGCGCAGCGATCCGGGGAATTCGAATCTGAGGTTCTTGTATCGAGCTCCGCTTCTGGGAGGCACTCCGCAGAAACTTGCCAGTGATGTCGACTCTGGCATCTCGTTCTCGCCTGACGGCAGCAAGTTCGCGTTCATGCGGTATGACAATCCGGTTGCCGGTCAGTACCAGCTCATTGTCCGCTCACTCGACTCCGGTGAAGAAAAAGTACTGATGAGCGGTTCGAATAGCCAGCAGGTATTTACGCCGGTCTGGTCACCGGACGGGAAGACGATCGTCTGCGCTGGCATTCACGTCGGCAAATCTCTGCAGAGCGAAATCGCGGTTGACACCGCAACCGGCAAAAGCAGGGTGCTCTTCGACGACAGCACCCGGGTTTTCGGCGCGACGGACTGGTTGCCCGATGGCAGCGGACTGGTGGGCTTTGAATCCGATCAGGCCTGGAATTTCAGCCGTAACCAGATTGCTCTTCTCTCGTACCCTGACGCCAAGCTGTTCCCCATTACGCGGGATACGAACAGCTACTCCGATGCCAGCGTCGCGGCCAGTGGTCGCCTACTCGCCGCCGTCCTGAGCGAAGCGCGCTTTAACCTTTACATCCTTTCTACGGGCGCTCAAGTGTCGTCAGCCCGTCAAATCACGTCAACTTCGGCGGATACAAATTTCACGTGGACACGCGATAACCAGATCATCGCCGACCAGCGCAACACACTGAACGCGATCGATTCGGGAACCGGCACCAAGACACTATTCATCACCCAAGAAGAAGGAAGAGTGGGGGGCAATCCCGCGGCCTGTGCGGACGGCCGCTACGTTGTGTTTGATCTGATTTTTAAAGTAGGTTCGGGAAACCAGAACATTTGGCGGACCGACTCCTCCGGGGCCAATCTGAAGCAACTCACTACCGGCGCTCACGAGGGGCATGCGGAATGCTCGCCCGATAATCGGTGGGTGTACTACATTGCGTATCGCGATGAAGCGCAACTGGCGCGTGTACCGATTGACGGCGGAACTCCTCAGACGATTTCGGACCTTCCCATCAACGGTTTGTTTGACCTGTCTCCGAACGGCAAGCTTGCGGCGTTCGCCACGTTGGAGCATACGGGCGAGCATAAGGAGAAGCTGGCGGTGGTGTCTGCGGAGTCAGGTCAGCAGGCGAAGGTCGTCGATTTCGAGCGTCCCCGGTTTGGCATTCTGCGCTTCAATCTCGACGGCAAGGGAATCGTGTATCCAGTTCGTGAGAATGGGAATGATAATCTCTGGCTCCAGCCGCTGGATGGATCGAAAGGCCGCTATATCACGGACTTCAAGTCGGAGCGCATTTACGACTTTCACTGGTCGTTTGACGGAAAGCAGCTGGCCCTGGTGCGCGGCCATACCGATGCCGATGTTGTGTTGATCCGCGACTCACAACAGTAATTTTGGTTCCGCCAGGGACTTTCCCACCCTCACAACGCGATTCGCACTTAAACACTAAGGGCGGCCATTGCTGGCCGCCCTCATTGCGGATTGTACTTGGGAAGCGGTGTTAGACGCCCTTGACGTTCTCAGCTTGCCAGCCCTTGGGGCCCTTGACCACGTCAAATTGTACTTGCTGACCTTCCTGCAGACTGCGGAAGCCGCTAGCCTGAATGGCGGAGAAATGCACGAAGACATCCTCGCCGTTCTGGCGGCTGATGAATCCATAGCCCTTGGCGTCGTTAAACCACTTCACTGTTCCTGTTTCCATGTTGTTGCACTGTTCCTTTTCTTCTGATGTAGCGCTGAAACTTTCGGGTCTTCTGCAGGCAGGTCACGCGCTGGGTTAAGCGGAGATGCTTGTACTGCGAAGGAACTCTAAAGTCAAACGCAACTTCATTGTACGGTAGTATGCCCCAAAATAGCTACATAATTCGTAAAGTGGTACCTCTAAACGCCTGAAATCTAAGACGTTATGCGATTCGTGCGGGAAAGTGATTTTATTAACTGATTTGCCACCTTTGGGCAAAACCATCATCATAGGAATCATGCGCTTACGTTTTCTTTTAGCTTCGATTCTGCTTGCCGCTTCGACTGCCTCGGCCGGAATTGTTGAGAACGTCCGCTTTTTTTTGGCGCAGAATAACTACGCTGCAGCCGAATCGCAACTCGATTCTTATCGCAGCCAGCGTGGAGTCGACGGGGAATATTTGGACGCATATTCCTGGCTGGCACGTGCGGCGCTGGATCAGGGCCAGTACGATCAGGCCGCGTCGTATGCGAAACAAACCAAGGCCATGGCGCTGGACGAGTTGAAGAAACGTCCTCTCGACGCCGAACCGCATCTGCCGCTGGCGCTGGGCGCGGCGCTCGAAGTCCAGTCACAAGTTTTGGCAGCACGCGGCCAGAAGGTGCAAGCGGTTTCCCTGTTGCAAGCTGCGTTGCGCACGTATGGAAACACGTCGATCCACGATCGCATTCAGAAGAATCTCAATTTGCTTTCGTTTCAAGGAAGGCTCGCGCCCGCTCTAAAATCGGATCAGTTCTTGGGTGCGCCGCTACCGCCAGCTGCGCAACTCAAGGGATCACCCGTGCTTTTGTTCTTCTGGGCGCATTGGTGCGCCGACTGTAAGGCTGAAGCGCCGATCATTACGCAGTTGCGCTCCGAGTTTGCGCCGAAGGGACTGAAGGTGATTGGTCCGACGCGCTTTTACGGGTACACAGCGCAAATCGAACACGCTTCGCAGGGTGATGAGTTGCGCTATATCGATGCCGTGCGGAATCGCTTTTACAGCGGTCTGCTCGATATGCCGGTGCCGATCAACACGCACAATTTCGAAATCTACGGAGCGTCCACGACACCCACACTTGTTCTGATCGATCGCACGGGGAAAGTGGCTTGGTATCATCCGGGAGCTGTGCCCTACGATCAGCTGCGGGCGGAGATTGAGAAGGTAGTTGCGCGCTGACTATGGGTTCTTCTCTGTGATTTCTTTCAGCCCTCCTGTTTTCACGTCGTAGATGAATCCGCGTACCGGAAGGTGCTTCGGAATCCACGGATGCGATTTCACTTTTCGAACCTGCTGGCGAACATTCTCTTCAAGATCGTCGAACGCGTAAAAGTGTGCGGGTTCGCTGGCGACTGCGCCCATTTTGTCTGCCAGCTTTGCGCGTAGTTCGTATTCATTTACCTTCAGTAGACCACAATCCGTGTGATTGATGATAATGAACTCCTGCGTATCGAGCAGGTGATGCGAGACGATCAGCGAACGGATCGCGTCATCGGTGGCAATGCCACCCGCATTGCGGATCATGTGCGCGTCACCGGGACGAAGGCCAAGACAATGCTCGAATAGGATGCGTGAATCCATGCAGGCCAGTACGGCGGCGTGGCGGCGCGGCCTTACCTGCAGATCGCCCAGGTTGAAACTGCGAGCGAAGATTTGGTTGGCAGCTAAGAGTTCGTCGGCTACAGACAATGTCATTCTCCCTTTGAAAACTGTCCCACAGATTGGTCGCTTTTAGTTTACCCGTTACAATCGGCGCGTGAACCTCGGGTCAAACTTGGATGACACGATCGTTGCGATCGCCACACCTCCTGGGCGCGGCGGCATTGGCGTGGTGCGGCTGGCTGGGCCGGATGCGTGCAAGATCGCGCTGCCGATGCTGCGCTTGCGGCATGAATTGCAACCAGGGCGGGCGGTGTTTGGGGAACTGGTCGAGGACCCCGCACAGAATCATGTGGGTACGGCCGCCACCGGCTGTCCGGCCGAGCAAAGCTCGGCGTCTGCCCGCCGTATCGATGAAGTGGTTGTCACTTACTTCGCCAAGCCACACTCCTATACCACGGACGATGTGATTGAAATTTCCGCGCACGGCTCTCCCGTTGTCTTGCGGCACATTGTCGAGATGTGTGTGTCAGCCGGCGCGCGCCTGGCCGAGCCCGGTGAGTTCACCATGCGCGCCTTTCTGAACGGACGCATCGATTTGACTCAGGCCGAAGCGGTGCGGGATCTCATCGATTCGCAGACTCTGTATCAGGCCAAAGTCGCGGCGCAACAATTGGACGGCGCGCTCTCACGCCGTCTGCAACCCATCAAGCAAAAGCTGGTGGAACTGATTGCTGTGCTCGAGGCGGGGATCGATTTTGCGGAAGACGATGTCTCGGTGTTGCCGGACGCAAAGATTCTCGAACGCATCGAAAGCGTGCGTGCGCCGCTGGAACAACTGAGCGCGAGTTTCGCGTACGGAAAGATCGTGCATGAAGGCCTCACGCTGGCAATCGTCGGGCGCCCGAACGTGGGCAAGTCGAGCTTGTTCAATCGTCTTGTCGAGCGGGAAAGAGCCATCGTAACTGCCAGTCCGGGTACTACGCGCGACCTCGTCACCGAAACGGTCGCGATCGGTGGGATTCCGGTGCAGCTCGTCGATACGGCAGGTATCCGGAAGGCGATCGATGAGGCGGAATCGATAGGAATCCAAAAGTCGATGGAAGCTTTGGCGGACGCAGACTTAGTTTTTCTGGTGCACGACGCATCGCAACCATGGACGGTAGAAGACCATGAACTTCTTCGTAAGGCGCCGGACCAATCCCTGATGGTGATCGAAAACAAGATCGACCTCGCGGTGTCACAGGTCCATACGGAAACGGCTGAAGATTTCACAACCGTCTCCACATCTGCGGTTACAGGAGAGGGCATATCCGAATTGCGGGAAGCGATCCTAAAAGAGGTCGGCGGCGAGGCGCGGACCGGAGGAGAGCCAGGCTTTCTAACTAACATCCGGCATCAGCAACTCGTTCAGGAATCGCTCGGTGCCCTGGATGCAGCGAGGGACGCGGTGTACGGAAAAGTTCCGCACGAAATGCTGCTGCTGGATCTCTACAACGCCTTGCGGCCGCTCGACGCCATCACGGGTGCGACAACGACGGACGACATCCTCAACTTGATCTTCAGCACGTTCTGCATCGGGAAGTAGCTCATACCTTCGTCCAACGATGTCATCTTGAGCGCGGCGGAAGCCGGGCGAGAGACCTTACGTCAGATGCGAACCATCCGTGAAATAGAGAGGTCCACTCTCACTCTTCTCCACTGCCGTGCCGGGTTATGCGCTTCGTACGGTCCCTCACCGCCGCTTCGCCTCGGTTCAGGATGACATTGGTGCCAAGAGCTATTTCGAGAGGCTGCCCAGGGCTTCGCGGAACATGACGTCGAACGATTGCAATGGGCCGGTCTTTGGCCTTGCAGCAAGCGCCTTCTCCGCGGCGGCACGTTGGTAGCCCAAATTCATCAGGGCCGAAAGCACGTCTTCCTCGACGGCGTTCATCGGCGGTACTGCGGGAGTTGCCGCCGGACTCACTTCTGGGAGTTTGTCACGTAATTCAAGCACCATGCGCTCAGCCGTTTTCTTGCCGATGCCGGGAATGCGGGTGAGGCGCGCGACGTCGTTGCCCCGAATTGCTCCCACCATTTCGTCGGCCGCCATGCCGCTGAGAATCGTGATGGCAAGCTTCGGGCCGATGCCGCTTACGGTGAGCAGCTTCTCGAAAAGGAATTTCTCCGCCGGACGCAGAAATCCGTAGAGCGCCAGCGCGTCTTCACGCACGTGCGTGTGAATGTAGATGGCGACTTCGGAGCCAACCGCAGGCAAATCGGAAAACGTGGGCACGCTGATGGTCACGTCATAGCCGACACCGGCGGTCTCGACAATCGCCTGGTTAGGATGTTTGGCCAGAAGCTTTCCGCGGAGGTGGGCAATCATGCAATGTCATTGTAGCGAGTGCAGTGGAAATGCGACTACCATCGGGACGGTCCAGGATGGACACTCGCCTCACGGGCTCATAGAATCGTTTCTGCATTCGCTGTGGTGTTTATGGGGCTGAACTCCTCATTTCGAGTCATCGCGATCCTCTGGGTATGTGCGTTCTGGTCCGCCATCGTGTGTGCCCAGACGGCAATTGATCTCGACGGGCATCCGGTAGATCCTTTGACGGCCGATTCCGGCAAAGTTGTGGTCCTCGTCTTTCTGCGGAGGGACTGTCCTGTCTCCGGCCGCTACGCGCCGGTCATTCAGCAGATCAGCCGACGATACGCCACGAGCGCGAACTTCTTTCTGGTGTATCCGGATAAGAGTGACAGTTCTGAAGCGATCCGGAAATCGGCCGCCGACTACGGATACCGCCTTCCGGTGGTGCGGGATCCTGAACGTTCGCTGGTAAAGCTGAGTCATGTGCAGATCACTCCTGAGGTCGCTGTCTTCCATAACCGCAAGTTGGTTTATGACGGCCGCATCGATGACTGGTACGTCGACATAACTCGCGCTCGCCCGGCGCCGACTACGCATGAACTCGAAGATGCCATTCGAGCTGCGCAGACTGGATCTTCCCTCGCGCACAATGAGGTTCGCGGCGTGGGATGTTATATCGCGGATGTTGAATGAGTTTTTCCGGCCGCAGATTAAGTTCTTGGGTGCTTGGAATGGCGTCGATGAGCGCCATGCTTCCGCTGTTCGGGCGGCCAACACCGCCTCCCGGTTTCCAAGCTCAAAAGACCGAAGCGATCGTCACCTTCGATCGCGATATCGCGCCAACCATTTTTCATTCCTGTTCAACGTGCCATCGCCCCGGCGAAGCGGCGCCCTTCTCGCTGCTGACGTATTCCGACGTGAAACGACATGCACGGCAGATTGCCGACGTGACGCGATCGCGTGTGATGCCGCCGTGGTTGCCTGAGCCGCAAGAATTGAAGTTTGCGGACGAGCAGCGTCTGTCCGACGCCGAGATCGATCGCATCACGAAGTGGGTGGAGCAAGGCGGGGTCGAGGGAGACGCGAAGGATCTGCCTCCTGCCCCGAAATTTGTCGAAGGATGGCGCCTCGGAAAGCCCGACATGATCCTCTCTGCGAGCAAGCCGCTCACGCTTCCGCCGTCGGGCACCGATACGTACTGGAACTTCATTTTCCCGGTCCCGATTCAGGGGACACGATGGGTGAAAGCCGTCGAGATCCGTCCCGGCGACAAGCAGTACGTGCATCACGCCAACATTCTTGTCGATCGCGCGGGGGCGTCACGCAAACGCGAGACCGAGCCCGGCGCGGGTTTTGGCGGCATGGAGATCCGCATCGAGTCAGAGGTGTTCGATCCTGACAGCCATCTCCTGTTCTGGAAGCCGGGAACGATACCTTATGCCGAACCGGACGACATGGCGCTTCGCCTTGATAAGGGCACGGATCTCATTCTCAACACGCACCTGCAGCCATCAGGAAAGCCGGAAATAATCCAGCCAAGCATTGGGCTGTATTTTACCGATCAGCCGGCGACAAAATTTCCGATGCTACTGCAGTTGGAAAATGACGCAAAGCTCGACATCCCGCCCGGCGAAAAAAACTTTCTGGTCACCGATGATTTCACACTTCCCGTGGATGTCGATCTGATGGCGATATATCCGCATGCGCATTATCTGGGGAAAGACATTCAGGCCTTCGCGACTCTTCCTGACGGAACAAAGAAGACATTGATCCACATTCCGCAATGGAACCTAAACTGGCAGGCGGTGTATCGGTATACAGAGCCGGTGCTGCTGCCAAAGGGAACGACGATCAGCCTGCGCTATACCTACGACAATTCGGACGAGAATCCACTGAATCCCAATCATCCTCCGGTGCGGGTGATGGGAGGGAATCGCTCGACGGACGAGATGTGTCACCTGTGGTTGCAGGTGCTCCCCGTGAATTTCGACGCGGCCAAAGGCGATCCGCGCATGGATCTGCAGGAAGCTCTCGCG
Organism: Terriglobia bacterium; assembly: GCA_963823085.1. Lineage (GTDB taxonomy): Bacteria > Acidobacteriota > Terriglobia > Terriglobales > Acidobacteriaceae > Sulfotelmatobacter. The sequence continues at coordinate 98,352 of CAWGKF010000022.1, forward strand.
CGGCACAACATAGGCAAAAATCCCCAAGACTTTGAGGCGCACTACAATCTCGCAGCAATGCTGCAAGCCAAGAATCAGATGGATGCGGCAATCGACGAATACGAAACAGCCGTTCGCCTTCGTCCCGATGATGCCGTTGCCAACAATGGGCTGGGAGCCGCGCTACTGGCCTACGGCCAGCCCAGGCCGGCAACCGCTGTGCTGCGTCTCGCAATCGAGGCTCGTCCGGATTATGCAGAGGCCCACTACAACTTCGGTATCGCCCTGACCCAGATGGGCGACATGGAGAGCGCGGCCGAGCAGTTTCGAACCGTGCTGAAACTTCAGCCAAACGATGCCAACGCAGAAGCAAACCTCGGGGCAGCGCTGGCTGAATTGCAGCGTTATCCCGAGGCCAAATTGCATTTCGAGCGAGCGTTGCAAATTAATCCGAACCAGCCCGATGCGAAGGAAAACCTTGAGGCGCTGCGCAAAGTAATGAGCGCGCAGTAGCCGGATCGTCGGCTGTGCTCTAATTTCCATATGAAATTCAGATGTCTAGCCGTTCGTTTTGGATTTTGCGGAGTGTTGTTGGTGGGATTTTCAGCTTCGGCGCAGCAGTCCGTTCCGGCCGCGCCCGCTGCGCCTGCTGCAGATTCGTCCGCGGAATTTGCGCAGGCGCGCAAGTTAATGCAGCAAGGGAAGGTCGACGAAGCCATCTCGCAATTACGGGCGCTGGAATCGCGCGATCCCTCGACCAAAGGGCTGGCTCTGGAGCTCGGCACGGCGTACTACAAGAAAAGCGATTACCTGAATGCGATCCAATATCTGAAAAAGGCAACGGTCGAAGATCCTCAGGATCGCGAGGCGGTGCAGTTGCTCGGAATGGCCTATTTCGCCGGAGGCCATCCGGCAGATGCGATACCACTTCTCGAACAAGTTCAAGGCTGGGTTCCGCGCGCCAATACCGATGGCTACTACATCTTGGGCACCTGCTATATCCAGACCAAGAACTACGATGGGGCACGTAAATCTTTCGGGAAAATGTTCGGCGTGCCGGGAGACTCGGCGGCCGCCTATCTTTTTACGGCGCGCATGCTTCTGCGTCAGGAGTTCGATCCGGTAGCAGAGGAATACGCGCAGAAGGCGGCGTCGCTCGATCCAGCGCTGCCCCTGGCGCATTACCTCTTGGGCGAGTTGTATCTCTACAAGTCGCGCCTGCCTGAAGCGATCGCTGAATTCCAAAAAGAACTACAGATCAACCCCGCGCATGCAGCGACGTATTACAAACTGGGCGACGCCTTTTCGCGCGTGCAGAAGTACGACGAGGCGCAGAGAATGCTGCAACTTTCCATTCGACTGGATGCGACCTCGAGTGTGCCCTTCATCCTGATGGGCAAGGTGCTCCAGAAAAAGGGCGACTACGATCTCGCGGTGTTATCGCTGAAGCATGCCGTGACCATGGAGCCCAATAATCCGACCACACACTATCTGCTCGGGCAGACCTATCGCGAGATGGGCAAAAAAGAAGACGCCGAGACTGAATTGAAGCGAGCGGAGGAACTTCACGGGCAGGAAGATCTGCAGTAGAGCGCGCCTAGAGCGCGGCCGCCTGCTCCCGCCGACGCGCTTGGATCTCGATATACACATTCACCAGCGAAACAGCCGCCGGTGTAACTCCGGGGATGCGTGAGGCCTGGCCGATTGTGCGCGGACGCACCTTGGTCAACTTTTCTTGCATCTCGCGGGACAAGCCACTTACCGAGCAGTAGTCGAACCATTCCGGAATCGAATGCTGCTCTGACTTCTTGAGGCGCTCCATCGCCCGCTGCTGCTGCAGCAAGTAGCCTTCGTACTTGATCTCGGTTTCGACCGACTTAAGTTCGTTGCGGACTTCGGAAGGAATGAAAACCGCAGAGGTCGCCGGGGACGCGGAGAAATTCCTTGCGAAAAACTCCGGGGCCAGATCTCGCAGGATTGGGACCAGTTGCTCGACTATCACTTCCGGGCGCTTCAGCAGTTGCGCTAGCGTTTGTCCCGCCGCCGAGGAGACCACTGGTGAGCTTGGCTCGGCTTGGACGGGCGAGGCGCCCGTTCCTAAACGATCACTGCCGCTCGCTGGGATCTCGATCCGTGTCAGCATTTCAGCATTTAGCCGCGTCGCTTCCAGCACGTTTTTGATCCGGGCCAAACGCTCTTGCTTTTCGTTGAAATCTGTCCAAGCCTCATCGGAGATCAGTCCCACACGGCGCCCATGCGGCGTCAAACGGCGATCGGCGTTGTCGATGCGCAAGTGCAGACGAAACTCGGCCCGCGAAGTAAACATCCGGTAAGGCTCGTTCGTGCCCTTTGAAATCAGATCGTCGATCAGGATCGCCGTGTAGGCTTCCGTGCGATCTAGAATCAGTGGCAATTCCCGCTTGACCTTTAATGCCGCGTTAATGCCCGCCATCAATCCTTGGCAGGCGGCTTCTTCGTAGCCGGATGTTCCATTGATCTGCCCCGCCAGAAACAGACCTGCAATCTTGCGTGTCTCCAGCGTGCGCTCAAGCTCGGTGGGATCGATGGAGTCATATTCGATCGCGTATCCGGGACGCAGCATCTCCGCCGCATCCAGACCGGGAATCGATTTGAGAATAGCCAACTGCACTTCGACCGGCAGCGACGTGCTCATGCCGTTCACGTAGATCTCGTGCGTGTTCAATCCTTCGGGCTCAAGGAAAAGCTGGTGCATTTCCTTATCGGGGAACTTCACGATCTTGTCTTCGATCGAGGGACAGTAGCGCGGTCCGATGGACTGGATCTGCCCGCTATACATCGGGGAGCGGTGCACGTTTTCGCGAATAATCTTATGGGTCTCCGGCGTCGTCCATGCAATGTAGCAGGGAACCTGCGAGTCGTGATGTGCCACGCGCTTGGTTCGGAAACTGAATGGCGTGGGATCGTCGTCTCCCGGCTGCACGGAAAAGCGCGACCAGTCGATCGTGCGTCCATCAAGACGCGGAGGAGTGCCTGTTTTCAGGCGGCATCCTCGCAAACCGAGCTTCTTCAATGCTTCCCCGAGCAGCACAGCATTCGGTTCCCCGGATCGTCCTGCCGGATATTGCTGCTCTCCGCAGTGGATGAGGCCGTTGAGAAACGTCCCAGTCGTGATGATGACCGCCTGCGCTCCAACGGTGCGTCCGTCGCGAAGGCGAATGCCTAGAACCAGGCTTCGGGCTTCGGCATCCGGGCTTCCGCTAAAGTACGACTCTGCCTGTATGTTTCCCGAAGCCTGAAGCCCGACGCCGGAAACCTGCTCCACAATCAGATCCGCCACTTCCGCCTGCTTGATCTTCAGGTTGGCTTGCGACTCCAACACCTCGCGCATTTTCAGACGGTAAGCTTGCTTGTCGCACTGTGCACGCGGCGACCAGACGGCTGGTCCGCGCGAAGTATTCAGCAGACGGAACTGAATGCCGACCGCGTCGGTGATCTCGCCCATGATTCCGCCGAGGGCGTCCACCTCGCGAACAAGGTGTCCCTTGGCAATTCCACCGACCGCCGGATTGCAAGACATTTGGGCGATCAGATCGACGTTTAGGGTATAAAGCGCGGTCTTGAGCCCCATACGGGCGGAAGCCATCGCGGCCTCGCATCCGGCATGCCCGGCGCCGACCACGACCACATCGAATTGTTCGGTAAATTGCATCCCTAGGAATTCAAGGGCGATGAATCGCCCTACTTCTTTGTTCTTTCATTCTAGCAACTTGAAGCGAAGAGGTGATCCGCATCACTTGCCGACCGGCATTCTCGCCCGTATAGTGGCTGCAGGCGGCAAGCCTGAAAAGGAGTTTATGACAACCGCTGAGTTCTCCCAGCAACTCGACGCTCGCATCGCAAAATATGACCTGCTCTGTCACCCGTTTTATAAAGCCTGGTCGTCTGGACGTCTGACCCGCGAAGACCTGCGCGAGTACGCCCAGGATTACTACCATCATGTTGAGGCATTTCCATCCTATCTGGCGGCTTTAGGGCTTCGTCTGGAAGACGGAGAACTGCGCCGTGCAATTTTGGCCAATATGTGTGACGAAAAAGGTTCGGAAGGTGCGGGAAAAGAAGCCGCGCCGCACTCCGATCTGTGGCTCGATTTCGCCGAAGGCATGGGGTCGACCCGCAACCTTGAGTGGCATCACCCTGTGCCGGAGATCCGGCAGTTGATTCGCTACTTCCACCTCGTAGCCAGCGAAGGCACGCCCGAAGAAGCGCTCGCCGCGTTTTACGCGTACGAGTCGCAGGTTCCGCGGATCGCGAAGGAGAAAGAGTCTGGCCTACGGAAAATGTACGCCGCCGACGACAAGACTTGCGGTTACTTTGCGCTGCACGCGGAAGCCGATGTCTATCACTCGCGCGTATGGCGGAAGCAACTCGAGAAGCGGATTGAAACCCATCCCGAGGCTGCGGATGCCGCGCTGGATGCGGCCGAGGATGCGGCCAAGATGCTCTGGCATGCTCTGGACGGAATCGATGCGCGTAGGAACGCGGTCGCTATCGCATAATCTGCCATCTACCTGAATAGTTCGGAGCCAATGATTCGGTAAAATCGTTGGCTCGTTGTTTTTTTGGAGAGACTGGTGAAAGACGTTCCCATCGGCGCTCGCGGCACGGCTTCCGAGACTGTCGAGTTCAGGCACACCCTGACCGCGCACCATCCGGAACTGCCTCCGGTGTATTCGACCCCGGACATGATCCGCGTGATGGAAACTGCGGCCTTCCATGCGCTTCAGCCCTACTGTGAAGGGGACGAGATCACGGTCGGGACGTCCATCAACATTCAGCATCGTGCTGCCAGCGGCATTGGCGCCCAGATCCAGGCCGAGGCTTTACTGGAATCTTTCGATGGACGCTTCTACACGCTGCGGGTTACGGCTCGCGACGACAAACAGGAAATTGGGCGAGGAACCGTGGGACGCGCCGCGGTCAGTATCTCCAAATTCCCGGCAAAGATGAAAAGCGAAACCGGTCTACGTGTCGATTCCAATAAAGAAAACAGAAATGCTTGAACAGAACACGAAAGGCGGAAGTATTACGAACGCTGCATTCTGGACCGGAAGCCCTTGTGCTGGTCAATGCATGGGACGTTGCCAGCGCGCGAATCATCGAAGAACTCGGTTTTCCCGCCATTGCGACTACCAGCGCAGGAATAGCATTTTCCCGGGGATTTCCGGACGGAGCAGAAGATTCATCCGGACGCCATGATGACCGAGGTCGCGCTTATCGCCGAAGCCCTGAAAGTGCCGGTTACAGCGGATGCCGAAGCAGGATACGGAGGCATCCCGATGACGCCGCCCAGACCGCGCGCCGTGTTATTCGGGCTGGTGCCGTGGGCATGAACTTCGAAGATGTTACCGGTTAGAGCGAGCATCCACTGGCAGATCAAAGTCTGCAGGTAGAAAGAATCCGTGCGATCCGTGAGGCGGCGGCGAAACTCGGAGTTCCCATGGTGCTGAATGCCCGTACCGACGTCTATCTGTTGCAGGTTGGAGATCCTGCGAAACGCTACGACGCTGCCGTGAAACGACTTGGCAGCGTATCGCGACGCGGGTGCGGATTGTGTCTTCCTTCCGGGCGTTCGAGACTTGCCGACAATCGGCAGGCTGGCCTCGGACTTGCACTGTCCTGTGAACATTCTTGCGGGACCTGGCTCTCCTTCAGTCGCGGAGTTGACGGCTGTGGGCGTGAAGCGGGTCAGCTTAGGTTCTGGCCCGATGAGAGCAACGCTCGGCCTCTTGCGTCGGCTTGCGCAGGAAGTAAACACACGAGGCACCTACTCAATGATGGAGGCCTCGCCTTCCCACGCCGAAATCAATCAGCGGATGAGAGCGAATCAAAACACCAAGAGGAAGGATTGATCTTCTATCCAAATCGGCGTCATCTCCGATACCCACGGCCTGCTTCGACCGGAAGCTCTTGAGGCGCTCCGTGGCTCTGAGCACATCATTCACGCCGGCGACGTCGGAGATCCGGAAATTCTCGAGAAGCTCGCCGCTCTTGCTCCTCTGACCGCGGTCTGCGGCAACATCGACAAAGGTCCGTGGGCGCGCAAGCTTCCGGAAACCGCAGTCGTTGAACTCGGGGGCATCTCCATTTACGTGCTACATGATCTGGCCCAGCTCGATCTCAAACCTGAGGCCGCCGGTTTCAGAATCGTAGTCTCCGGCCACAGCCACACGCCTAAGCAGGAGACTCGAAACGGAGTACTTTACTTCAATCCGGGCAGCGCGGGGCCGCGCAGATTCAAGTTGCCGGTAACTGCGTTGGGAAGCTGGTTGTCGATGGAAGACGGGCAGGCCCTCGGTGAAATCGTCAGGATTCTCGAATGAGAATCGAAGTCGCCGAGCGTTATAAGCCAATCCGACCGCTCGATTGCTACAATCGCAGTTGATGTCCTTATCCATTTCCGCTATCGAGAAAACCGCAGGCACGACTCGTAAAGGCCGACTTTTAACTCCACATGCCGAGATTGAGACGCCGGTGTTCATGCCGGTGGGTACGGTCGCGTCGGTAAAAGCTGTGCCGCAGGAGACACTCGAAGAACTCGGCGCTCAGATCATTCTTGGTAATACCTATCACCTTTACCTGCGGCCCGGGGTCGAAATCGTTCGCCGTATGGGTGGACTTCATGGGTTCATGTCGTGGAATCGGGCCATCCTGACCGACTCAGGGGGATTTCAGGTCTTTAGCCTCAGCGAGTTGCGCAAGCTGACTGAAGATGGTGTCACCTTTCGCTCGCATCTCGACGGTTCTTCACATTTTTTCAGTCCGGAGAGCGCGATGGAGGCGCAGATCGGGCTGGGCGCCGACATCATCATGGCTTTCGATGAATGTACGGAATATCCAGCGGATCAAGGGCGAGCGCGGGAATCTATGGAGCTGACGGCGCGGTGGGCTGCCCGGAGCAAGAAGTATTTTGAGGATCACAAATACGAAGTTCCTTGGGAAAATAGACATCAGCCATCAGCCAACAGGCTTGAGCCGATTCAAGTTCCGGACTCGACTCCGAATGGCAACAAATCGCAGGGGACGCTTAAAGAGGACAGCGGAACTGACCCTTGGCCCCTGACCCCTAACCCCTCTGCCACCCAGTCTCTTTTCGGCATTGTGCAAGGCGGTATGGATCGTGCACTCAGAAAAGAATCGGCCGAACGCACGATCGAAATCGGCTTTCCCGGATATGCGATCGGCGGGCTCAGCGTTGGCGAGCCGCGCGAACTCACCCGCGAGATCGTCGAGTCCACGCTGGAGCATCTTCCTAACGACAAGCCCCGCTACCTGATGGGAGTTGGCACGCCGGAAGAGATCGTCGAGTATTCGAATCTCGGTATCGACATGATGGATTGCGTGCTGCCCACCCGCGCAGCCCGGCACGGCCTGCTGTTCACGTCAGAAGGCAAGGTTTCGATCAAACAGGCACGATACGCCCAGGATCAGGGGCCGCTCGACCGAAATTGCGATTGCCGGGTCTGCCGGCGTTATTCGCGGGCCTATTTACGCCATCTTTACGCATCTAATGAAGTGTTGGCCCAGGTCCTGAATACGATCCACAATCTGAGTTTCTACCTTGACACTATGCGGCGAGTCCGGCATTCTATTTCACTTGGGGAAGAGTCCCGTTTTCTTTCTGATATCTGGTCTCGATCGAAACCGTAGGCTCAATAGGGAAACCTCCCCGGATTCAAGCCTGAGGCCGAATAACCGGCCGAAGTCGATCCAAACCCCGCGGTGACATAGCAGACTCGCGGCGCTTGTGGGCGCAGGCAGTTTTTCGTGCACATGCGTTTCGACCCGGATTGATATGCCATTAACTTTGATCGTGCAAGCAGGTGGCGGTGGAGCACTCGGCGGCATGGTGCTGTTCCTGCCGCTTGTTCTCCTGATTTTTTACATGTTCTATTCGCAGCAGCGCCGCACGAAAAAGTGGCAGGGCATGCTCGATCAACTGAAGGCGGGAGACAAAGTCACCACGAGCGGCGGCCTGCGTGGCACCATCATGGCGCTCAAGGACGATGCCATTCATTTGCGCGTTCCGCCGAACAATCTGGTGTTGGAAGTAACCAAGGCTTCGGTGACACAGGTGAGCACGACCGAGGAAGAAGTAAAGACTAAATAGGGATCAGGGATTAGGAACCAGGGATCAGAGCGCAAGTTGACCCCTGACCGCTGACCCCTGACAGCTGATTTCATATGAACAAGAATCTTCTCTGGAAGCTGCTATTCATCGTTGGCACGATGCTGTTTTTCCTGTTCGGAATCTTCGGGATCCCGAAAAGTCTTTCCGGCCAAGGACTCCTTGCCGCTCTGAGCGACCACATCCACTTGGGCCTCGACCTGAAGGGTGGAACCCACCTGATCCTGCAGGTGCAGGTCAATGATGCGGTCAATGTGGATGCTCAGAACGCTATTGAAGTGCTCAAGGATCAGTTCCGTTCGCACAAGATTCAGTACACCGACATCACCCAGCCGGACCCGCAGAACAATCCTGATCACATCGTTCTGAAGGGCATTTCGCCTGATGCACGGAGCGACCTCCGCAACATCGTCCAGGATCGCCTGCCCGAGTACGACATCGCCAGCGGGGCGAATGACACCTGGAACCTTGCGATGAAGCCGTCGAATTTGAAAGACCTGAAGAACCGGGCAGTTACTCAGGCAATCGAGACGATCCGCAACCGCGTTGATCAACTTGGAGTTAGCGAGCCCACCATTGAGGAACACGGCCTCGGGGATTACCAGATTCTGGTTCAGCTGCCCAATGTCGATGACCCGGCGCGCGTAAAAGAGCTCATCCAGAATACTGCCATGCTCGAGATCAAGCAGGTGGTCGGGGGTCCGTACCCGAGCCAGGCGGCGGCCCTGCAAGCGAATAATGGAATTATCCCTGCCGACCAGTTGTTGTTGCCAGGTAATACGCTGGGGGGACACTCGGAAGGCGAGGAGTGGTTCCTGGTCTCGCGCATTTCGGCTATCACCGGCAAAGACCTGCGGCATGCCGATCCCACTACCGATCAGAACGGCCAGCCCGACGTGAACTTCCAGCTGACCAGCGACGGCGGGCAGCGCTTCTTTAATTTCACTTCGGCCCACGTAAAAGACAGTCTGGGCGTTGTGCTCGACAACAAAGTGCGTGAAGTGGCGACGATCGACGAGCCGATTCGCGATCAGGTCCAGATCCGCGGCCACATGGATAATCAGGCTGCCAAAGACCTGGCTATGATTCTGAATTCAGGCGCCCTGCCGGCCAGTATTCACTACCTCGAAGAGCGAACGGTCGGCCCCTCCTTGGGTGCAGACTCCATCCGCTCGGGCGTTCGGGCTGCGGTGATCGGGATGCTGGCGGTTCTTATCTTCATGCTGGTCTACTATCGCGGCGCCGGTGTCAATGCAGATGTGGCTCTGATTATGAACCTGATCATCCTGCTTGGGTTCCTCGGGTGGTCGACCATCGCAGGAGTCAATGTCGCGCTTACTTTGCCGGGAATTGCGGGAGTGATTCTGACGGTCGGCATGGGCGTCGACTCCAACGTGCTGATCTTTGAGCGGATCCGCGAAGAACTAAAGAATGGGAAGACGCCGCCCTCCGCCGTGGATCAGGGCTTCAGCCATGCTTGGATCACCATCGTTGACACGCACGTAACAACGATCGTCTCGGCGGCGATTTTGTTCATCTTCGGCACCGGCCCAGTAAAAGGATTTGCGACGACCCTGACTTTCGGCTTGTTGGCGAACCTGTTCACAGCGGTGTTCGTCTCGCGGGTGATTTTTGATTGGGTCCTGAGCCGCAAGCAGCGCGGCGAGGCGCTGAGTATTTAGAAATTTAGTGATTGAGTCATCGGGCCATTGAGCGCTTGGAAGCTCCGGTTAAGCGGATGCTTAATGGCGCAATCGCACAATCTCCCGATTACTCAATCCAACAGATAAGGGGCTAGAACCGGTGGAGTTCTTTCATGACGTCAACATAGATTTTCTTGGCAAGAAGTGGTACTTCCTTGCCTTTTCGCTGATCTTCAGTGTCGCCGGTGTGGTTTCTATGGGTGTTCGGTGGGCGAAGACAGGCACTCCCCTTCCCTGGGGCGTGGATTTCCGTGGCGGGACCCTGGTGTACGTAAAGTTCTCGCATACCCCAGACTTTGGCAACATCCGTTCTCTGCTGAATCATGCTGGTCTACACGATCCTAAGATTCAGCCCTATGATCGCTCTTCTTTGAACGAGGTACTCATCGATCTGGATGTGCGGGAGACCAGCGAGGCTGCGCTCGACGTAGGCAGGACCAAGATCATTCAAGCCCTGGAAACGAATGCACCTGCCGGCAAGCAGGATCTGAACAACACCAGTTTTTTGAGCGTGAAGAATTTTCTGATGGATAAGGATCCCATGCACCTTGGGCTCAGATGCCGATGTGAAGTATGCGGCGCAGGCCCAGGCAATTTTGAATGAACGGGATAAGGTGCTGGGCTGGGTGTTCAATTCCTTCGACCAACTAAAAGGCGCCCCTGGCGTAGATCCCTCGGTAGCTGCGGTCATTCCCGACGGTTTTTTCCTCTCTGACTTTGGCGTTTTCAATGTAGAGATCGTGGGACCCCAGGTGGGAGGCCAGCTGCGTACCCAAGCTGGGTTGGCGACCCTTTATTCGCTGATCGGAATGCTGGTTTACCTGGGCTTCCGTTTCGAATGGATTTATGGCGTTGCGGCCGTCATAACGGTCTTCCACGATACGCTTATCACCGTAGGCGTCTTTTCTCTCACCAACACGGATATCTCCCTAACCGTGATCGCGGCCATCCTTACCCTGATTGGTTACTCTAATAACGACACGATCGTGGTATTTGACCGCATCCGGGAAAACATTAAACTCATGCGGCGGGAGAAGCTGTCGGACATCGTTAACCGCAGCATCAATCAGACGCTGAGTAGAACCATCTTGACAGCGGGCTTAACCTTCCTTACTGTACTTGCTCTCTTCTTATTCGGCGGCGAGGTGCTTCGTGGTTTCAGCCTTGCGCTGGTAATTGGCATTTTGATCGGAACGTATTCGTCCATCGCCATTGCTGCTCCCATCCTGGTGGCCTATCAGGATTGGCGCATTGAAAAGGGCAAACGCCCGGTTGGCATGCCGGTGGGCAAAACGGTCAGCAAAGCTAGGTAAGTTACCGTATAGCATTCGCGGAATCATTGGTTTACGCCTTCTTAGGAGTGCCTTTTAGAAGGTTTGCTCAGCGCCACTCGATGACAAACAGGACCCTTGGCGTGAAAGTAGATTCTGGGAGCAAAGGAGAATCAGTCGGTGTCTAAGTATTCGTAGGGGTCTGAACGTTTGGGGAGAATCACATGTTTGAAGACAGCCTTATCGAGTCAGGCGGCAAACTAAAGACGAAGCGGGGATGGACATCCATCGTCTCATTCGCCATCCAGTTCATGATCATCGGAGTCATGGTGCTGATTCCATTGATCTTCACCGAGGCTTTGCCGAAGACAGTAACTCTAGGATTCCTGGTGGCCCCGCCACCGCCACCACCGCCACCACCGCCAGCTGCAGCGCCAGTCAGAGTTGTAAAGGTCATCCAGACCGATATCGTGAACGGCGAGTTGCGCACGCCCACCAAGATTCCCAAGAAAGTCGAAATGATTAAGGAAGACGAGGCTCCTCCGCCGGTCATGGCTTCGGCTGGAGTTGTCGGCGGTGTTCCGGGCGGCGTCCCGGGTGGCTCGATGGGTGGCGTCATGGGCAGCATCCTGAGCGCAACGCCAACGGTGGCACCGAAGATTGCCACCCCACAGCGCGTGCGCGTATCCGCCGGTGTGACTTCAGGTCTTCTGATCCGCAAGGTTCCGCCGAGCTATCCACCGCTGGCTCGTCAGGCGCGTATTCAGGGTACAGTGATCCTGCAGGCCCAGATCAGCAAGACCGGCGACATCCAAAACCTGCAGTTGATTAGTGGACACCCGATGTTGGCTCCGGCTGCGATCGAAGCTGTGAAGCAGTGGAAGTATAGGCCGTATCTGCTGAACGGCGAGCCAGTCGAAGTCGAGACGCAGGTGCAGGTGAACTTCACGCTCGCTGGAGGCTAAACGCCTGCGGCTGGCGTAGTTTTTGAGTGGCTGTAGAAGTGTGCATAGCCCTTCCCTGCCTACCCTGAGGGTTGGTGATGAGGAAGGGCTTTTGAAAGAGCCCGGACTTCGCCTACCGTTCTCGCTCCATCCTGAGCGAGGTCCGTGCGTGTGCGGCGAGAGTCGCATTTCCGTTGGCAGTCGAATCCCAGCCAGCGGTTAGCACCACAAGCGCATCAAAGGTTCCTAGTGACAGGGAAGTAAAGAGTTCCGAGGAGGGAAAAGCAACTCATGTTCGCAATTCACGTAGCAGGCATTCTCAATCACGTACCTGCCGCAGCCGCCTGGGTCGTCCAGGAAGGCGGCGGTGCCATGGCGACCGATCCATTGGGCTTGTGGAAGGCAATGGGCTGGGTTGCTCGAACCGTCGTCATCATTCTCTTCATCATGTCCGGATGGTCTATCGGCGTGATGATCGATCGCTGGATGGCCTATAGCGCGGCCCGTAAGCAGTCCCGCGCTTTTGCTCCTGCCGTTGCGGGCGCCTTGCGCGATGGCCGTATCGACGAAGCCATCAAGGTAGCCGAGCGTAACAAGAAGAGCCACCTGGCTAAGGTTGTCACTGCCGGCCTGATGGAGTTCAAGGCTCACCAGGATAGCCCAGGAGCAATCCCTGGCGAGACGATTGAAGCCTCGAAGCGCGCTCTGGAGCGTACCGAAGCTATCGTTCACGCGGAGTTGAAACGCGGATTAGGCGGTCTTGCCACCATCGGCTCGACGGCTCCCTTCGTGGGACTGTTCGGCACCGTGATGGGCATTCTGAACGCCTTCATCGGCATCAACAACTCGAAAGCAACCGGTCTGGCTGCGGTCGCCGGTGGTATCGCGGAAGCGCTGGTCACGACAGCCATCGGGCTGCTCGTCGCCATCCCTGCCGTCATGATGTTTAACTACCTGACCGGCCGCGTCGAAGCATTCGACGTCGAGATGGATAACTCGTCGAGCGAACTGATCGACTACTTCCTGAAGAAGCGCGGCGACGTTCGTCGGTAAGCGCCCGCTGGCAGGTCGCCGAGTGTGACTTTCGTAGTGAGTTGCTTGTCCGGTGCTGGAGCAATCCAGCACCGGCCTTCCCAACTTGAATACGAGACCACAAACGCGACCGCGGAAGGACGGGAGACATTAAGCTATGGCATTAGCAAAAAGAGACGAAGGATCCAAGGTCAGCTCCGAGATCAACGTCACACCGATGGTGGACGTCATGCTCGTCCTGCTGATCATCTTCATGGTGGTCACGCCCATGTTGCAGAAGGGTATCAGCGTGGATATGGCCAAAGTGAATAACCCCGAGCAAATGCCGGATGCGGACAAAGAAGACGCGCTGCTCGTCTCCATCACGCGTGACGGCAAAGTGTATTTCGGTAGTGAGCAGATTAGTCCCGACAGCCTGACCACCAAGGTGAAAGACCGGCTCTCCAATAAAGCCGATAAGCGCGTATACGTGAAAGCGGATATGCGCACTCGTTTCGGTGGAGTGGTGCAGGTGGTAGACGCGGTGCGAGCCGCGGGAGTGGACGATCTCGGCTTACTTACCGATCAACGCAAAACATCTCCAACCACCCCGCCACCCACGAGCGCAACAGGCCAGGGGCAGGCAGGGCAATAGAGGAGAACTATCATGGGAATGAGTCTCGGTTCGCACGGTGGACAGAGTGCGAACATCAACGTTACACCGCTCATCGATGTACTGCTGGTTCTGTTGATCATCTTCATGGTGATCTCGCCGGTCACCCCGAAGGGGTTGGATGCGCTGGTACCCCAGCCGCCTCCGCCGAACGCTCCCAAGAACAACACTCCTGACCGTACGATCGTCGTGCAACTGATTGATCGTGGTGCAGGGCAGGATCCGGGCGTCAAGATCAACAATGAAGACGCTACTTGGGATAATCTGCAAGGTCGGCTCACCGACATTTACAAACAGCGCGCGGAAAAGGTGATGTTCGTGAAGGGAGACGATTCTATTCCTTTCGTCAATGTCGCGAACGTGATCGATATTGCCCATGCCTCCGGTGTGGACAAGGTCGGTCTGATCACCGCAAAGATTGAAGCGGGCAGCTAAACTGTCCGTTCGGTACGGCCCGGAGTTGTGCGATTCTTCACTCGGCCCGCAGCACGGAAGCCTTCCGCTTTCGTGCTGCCGACGGTCCGCTTGTCAAACTGATGTCTCTGGGCCTAGGATGCTGTGGCGAGGGAGACTTATACCGCAATGAATAAAACTCTTAGACTGTTGGCGCTGGCGGCAGTAGGGCTGGCGCTGTTCTCCTCTTTGGGATGCGACAAGCTGAAGGCGCGCGACCAACTCAACAAAGGCGTGAAAGCCTATAAGGACAATCACTACGAAGAAGCCATCAATCATTTCCAGTCGGCCGTTCAGCTGGATCCGTCCCTGATCAATGCGCGCATGTATCTGGCGACTGCTTATGTGTCGCAATACATTCCGGGCGTCGAAGATCCGGATAATCTGCGGACGGCTCAATCGGCGATTACGGAATATCAGAAAGTGATTGACATGAATCCGTCGCGTGATCAGAAGGTCAACAGCGCGAAAGGAATCGCTTATCTCTACCTGAACGAGAAAGAAATGGGACGATGCCAAAAAGTACTATCGCATGGCATCGGACCTCGATCCGAATGATCCCGAGCCCTATTATTCCGTCGGTGTTATCGATTGGACAGCGGCCTACCAGCCGCGCATGGAAGAGCGTGCCAAGCTTGGCATGAAGCCCGAAGAACACCTCAGCGCCAAGAACAAAGACCAGAAAAAGGTCTGCGAAGAGCTGAAGACGAAAAATGGCCCAGCCATTCAGGAAGGAATCGACAGCCTAAACAAAGCGATTCAGCTTCGTCCGGACTACGACGACGCCATGGCTTACATGAACCTCATGTACCGTGAACGCGCCGACGTGGAATGCGACGATGAGGCTGCTCGCGCCGAAGACCTGAAGGCCGCAGATCACTGGGTCGATGAGACCATGCGCGTCAAAAAAGCCAAGGCGGAAAAGGCGGCACAAAGCCAGGGCGGAATCACGATGGACAATTCGAAGTAGCTTCTAGCAGTTTCACATGAGCCTTCCGCGTTCGCGCGGAAGGCTTTCTGTTGTCCGGCCGAAGACCGCCCTCAGTCTTTGCTATAAAGACGAACTTCTACTCTGGCCAGTTGCCAACGCTGCATCTTCGGAAACATCTCTGGCAGCACGTCCGTCAGCATGACCGTGGTGGGATCTGGTTTCTCCACGCCTCCATTGTTCATCAACATCACCCAGATGCGCGAATGGCGCGGTAATTCTTTTCGCAAAAGCTCCGCCGTGGGTTTGCCGGTGAAATCCTGGTAATTAAGTCCCGGTCCATGCTGCGGGAAAATGACTTCGGGCCCGAACGATTCCGCGACTGTTGCGCTTGCGGTGTTTTGTCCCGAGCGAAGAGACCGGACGAACTCATACGGGATCCGTGTTTCGGCAATATGGAACACGACTGCATCCCCGGGCTGCGCCCTATCGAGAACAAGATTCGCCGCTGCCACAGATGCGTCGCGCTCGTCATCAAAATCGTGGGAATACACGAAAGGCACGAACTGCGCCGAGAGAAGCAGCGTCCCAAAGACCAGCAAAGAGCTCAGCCACACGGGACCTATATTTGCCAGCCCCGCGGCGGCCAGCAGCACCAGCGCGGGAATGCAGAAGATCATGTATCGGGGTAGAAAGACCGGACGCGCAAATGACAGCACGACCGTCAACACGATGGGAAACAAAAACCAAATGAAGAGAAACTGAACGCGCCACTTTTCCCAATCATGCGTGCGCTCCAGCAGATTCCTCTGGAGCGGAATCAGGGTCGCCAGGCATGCCGCAAAGTAGATGACTGGAAATCCGTCGGTGAAATACACGCTGAACATGACAAGATCGAGAAGCCCCGGGCGGTGGATCCAGCGGATCGGCCCCGCTCCTGTCTTTGCGACAAAAATCAGGAGCGGCAGCACTGCGGTGCCAATCGCAATCCATGCACTTTGCAATTGGCGCTCAGCCGATCGAGGGGATTCATCCTCACTCGCGGAGGTGCCCCTCCAACGTAGAGCCACCCAATGCGCTGCGATCAGCAAGAGCGCATAGAAATGGGCGTAGACGGCGAGAATGCTGAACAGCACATAGGCGATCCGACGCGTCCGAGTTGGTTCCTTGAGGAATGCGATCAGGCATCCAGACGAAAGTGTCGCCAGCAGCACGAAGAGCGAATAGCTTCGAGCTTCCTGCGCATAGCGAACGTCGTAGCCGTTAAACGCAAGCAGCGCCGCCGCAATCAAAGCTACGCGACGGTTAAAGAGCATGCTTCCGAGCCAGTAAATGACCGGGATAGTGGCTGCTGCGATCACCGCCGAGAGGCTGCGGATGAAGAACGGGCTGTGTCCGAAGTGCAGCCAGAGCCGCAGCAGCAAATAGTAGAGCGACATGTTGGCCTCGCGCCACCAGAGCAAATGCAGGAAATTGCGCCAGGAGACGCGCGCAACCTCGACGCTGAAGGTCTCGTCGAACCAGAAGGGTTTGCAGGCAAGGCAGAAAAGGCGCGCGGCTAGTCCTGCCGCGGTCAACAAAAAGAGAAACAGGACGCGAACGGTCGTAAGCGCTTCAACGTGCGGCGGTGATGTACTCAGCCTCTGATTGGCATTGCGGGATCGTTCCATCGCCGAGGTGTGAATGGCCAAGTGGCCTCCAGATCATACTATGCGGCCAACTCGGCCTGGGCTTGACCCGCGGATAGATCGAACCTGCTTCGGACAAATCACATCCGCGAGTGCCATGGGTCCAGTACAATATCCGGTCTGACCCGGCGCTTTGCCATTACAGCCCATTCGCATGTTCAAAAAGATCCTCATCGCGAATCGTGGAGAGATTGCCGTCCGCGTAATTCGTGCGTGCCACGAGATGGGCATCGCTGCCGTGGCTGTCTACTCCGATGTCGACCGTGCATCGTTGCATGTTCGCAAAGCCGATGAGGCTTATCCGATCGGACCGCCTGCGGCAACCGAGTCATACCTGAATATTCAGAAGGTTCTTGATGTCGCGGCGCGGTCTGGGGCCGACGCAATCCACCCCGGGTACGGATTCCTCTCTGAGAATGCGAAGTTTGCCAGAGCCTGTGTCGAAGCCGGCGTAAAGTTCATCGGCCCTACGGCTGCCGCGATGGACGCCATGGGATCAAAAACGCGTGCCCGACAGGCCATGGAACGCGCTGGTGTGCCCTTCGTCCCGGGTACCTCTCGCGGTCTCGAATCTGTCGAACAGGCACAAGAGGTTGCAGCACGCATCGGCTACCCGCTGATGCTGAAGGCTGCGGCGGGTGGAGGCGGCAAGGGGATGCGGCTCGTGCAGGCACCCGGGGACCTGAAATCGGCGCTGGAAGGCGCCCGCAGCGAGGCTGAACGGTCATTCGGTGACAGCGAAGTCTATATCGAGAAGGCGATCATCAATCCGCGCCATATCGAGATGCAGATCTTAGCCGATGAGCACGGCAATACCGTGTATCTGGGCGAGCGCGAGTGCTCCCTCCAGCGCCGCCATCAGAAAGTTATTGAAGAGGCTCCCTCTCCGCTGGTCGATCCCGAGATGCGCCGCCGGATGGGTGAGGTCGCGGTCCGCGTAGCCCAGGCCGCTGAGTACACAAATGCCGGAACGGTCGAGTTCCTGGTCGATCAGCAAAAGAACTTCTACTTCTTGGAGATGAACACTCGGCTGCAGGTGGAGCATCCAGTTACCGAACTGATCACGGGGCTTGACCTGGTGCACCTGCAAATTCATATCGCGAATGGGGAACGTCTGCCCTTTACGCAAGACGATGTGAGCATCCGCGGGCATGCCATTGAATGCCGCATTTATGCGGAGGATCCTGACAACAGTTATTTTCCCAGCCCAGGTAAGATCACGCTGCTGCTGTTGCCTTCTGGGCCGGGCATTCGCCGCGACAGCGGGATGTACGAAGGCTGGACTGTGCCGATGGACTACGATCCGCTGCTCGCGAAACTGATCGGCTATGGCACCGATCGCGAACAGGCGATTTCCCGCCTGACCCGCGCGCTGAATGAATATTTCGTGGGCGGCATCAAGACGAACATCTCGTTGTTCCGGCGCATTTTAAATCATCCTGATTTTCGCGCCGCCAAACTGGATACTGGTTTTCTCGATCGACTGCTGCAGCAGAAAAAAGGGCCGCCGGACTCTCAGGCTGACGCTGAGGCAACTGAGGTCGCTGTGATTGCCTCCGGGATGTTCGCTGCATTGGGGTCGGCCGCAGCTGGTGCGAACGAGCGTGCCGCCACAGACGGAGCCCCGGGAAAGGCAGACGCACCCTCGAACTGGAAGGCCGTCGCCCGCCGGGAGGCACTTCGGTGAAAGGTGCGCGTTACGAGACCGAAGCATTTGCTTCTTTCATGGCTCTCGAGTTCGACCGCTGGTCGCTGACCACGGACCGCCGCTTCTTATGACGTACGAAATCTCCATCGACGGCCGAAGTTACCGGCTCGATCTGAAGCAGGTCGACGGACGATGGACATGTCGCCTCGATGGGCGCGAGATCGACGTGGACGCGGTGCTCGCCCGTCCCGATGTGCTTTCACTCCGCATCGGCAACAGAGCGTACGAGGTGAAGTGCGAGCGTGTGCCCAACGAGGTGCATATCTGGGTGGGCAGCCGCCGCTTTGCGCCTGAAGTCCGCGATCCTCGGTCGCTGCGCGGCCGCAGCCATGCCGTGGATGACCACGGCCCAAAGAAATTGACAGCCCCCATGCCCGGCAAAATCGTCCGAATTCTGTTAACTCAAGGGGCCGAGGTCGAAGCCGGGGCGGGTGTGCTGGTGGTCGAAGCGATGAAGATGCAGAACGAGGTCAAGTCGCCGAAGAAGGGCAGAATCCAGAAAATTATTGTCGCGGAAGGCGCTGCGGTGAATGCCGGGGACGTGCTGGCGATCGTGGAATAACTGCCGCAAGCCGTAGCGGAACTTCTCCGCTACTTCTCTATGCCGTTTCTGTCCAGAATCTGTTTCGCATAGTAGTTCTCCACCTTGGCAGAGTCCCGCAAAACCTCATAGTACGCGGTCTTGAGCAACTGCTCGCGGCGGTCATGGAGTTGTGCCCGGATCGCCTGTTGGACCCGGGGATCGGAATACTCCCTTTGCCCGGCCGGTTCTTTCGCGACCAGCCTGACGATGCGGAATCCCGCAACCTGTTTGGTCGCGGGATTTACCACGGTGATGATGGGACTGAACATTCCAGGCTTAAGTTTGAGGACCGCTTCTCTCGTGGCCGGGTCCGTTCCTTTCAGCCCTGATTCCTGCACGGTTCCCAAATCTCCTCCGTTGCCCGAGGTTTCCGGATCTTCCGAGTACTTCATCGCCAGTGTAGCGAAGTCGTCGCCACTGTCGAGTCGGTTCGCGATCATCTGAATCTTCTTGCGTGCCTCAGCCTCGTTTTGCGCTTTGTCGTTCTGGTTTTGCGCCTGAGGATTCGGTGCAGGCGTGACCATAATTTGTGCCAAATGATACGTTGGCTCGATCAGATTAAATTCGGATTTGTGCGCATTGTAGTAGTCAGAGATGTCTTTGTCCGAAATCTCGATCTTCGACGACACTTCCTTGTTCAGCACCTTTTCTACTGTGATCGAGCGCCGGATGTCGCGCTTGAAGTCAGCCAGCGTGATCTTCTTCTCCTGCAGCCGCTTATCGAATTCTTCTTGCGTGAACGGCGCCTTGTACTCGTTGAATTTGTGGTCGACTTCGTCGTCCGTGGCTAACAATCCCAGCTTTTCCGCGCGACGCATCAGAATCTCGTCGTCAATCATCTGGTGCAGGATGTTCAAACGAAGCGCGGTTGCCTGCTCGCCCGATGGAACCTGCTGCGCCGAGGCCACGTTATTGTCGTAGTACTTGTCGACGTCGGATCGGAAAATCTTACGGCCATCGACGGTCGCCATGACATCGCCACCCGGTTGTGCATTACAGCCGGACAAGATCGCAAGCAGAAGCGCTAGCAGAAGTCCAGCAGCCGCCTGCGAATGAAATCCGCTTTTTTTCAAGGATGTTTCTCCAGTTGCTTTCCGCAACCCAAGATCACAAATGCAAGATGAAGATCTGCAGCGAGATCGCCAAGCCCGCCTATTCTACTTGGATGCGGGCACAGACGCTGAGGGAACGTGTTCCGGTACGGGTTGTCCCGCATCGCGCAGCGCTGTATCCAACGCAGCCCGGACTTCGCTGATGGGGACTGCGCCGTCGATCTTTTGCCCATTAATAAACATAGTCGGAGTCGCATTCACCCCGAGTCCGTCCGCTTCCTTCATGGAGGCCCGAACCGGGTCCTCGTTCTGCGCCTTGATACAGGCCTGCAGCTTGCCCGCGTCCAGATTATGTTTTTGCCCCTGCAGTTCGGCCATCTTATCGACGGCATCGAATCGCGCGCTCATAGCCTTCTCTTTGTCCACTTCCTGCTTGTTGGCATGGATGTAGTCAGCGAAGTCCCAGTATGCGTCCGCATTTTGATCCGCCAGACAATCAGCGTCCACGGCGGCATGTATCGCCCACGGGTGAATCTCCCTGAGTGGATAATCCTTGTAAATGAACGTCACCCGGTCGCCGTACTCTTTCAACAGTTCGGGGAAAAGCGTCTGGTGCATGCGGGAGCAGAAGGGGCACTCAAAGTCGTCGAAGTTCACGACAACCACTTTGGCATCTTTCGCGCCACGAGTGGGCCGCCCCTTCACGTCGATCTTGCTCATCAAATCTGCGTAAGGATCTTTGTTCAGATCGAACTTGGTCACCCGCAGCAGCGTATTCCGATCTTTGGAAACCAGGAAGGAATACTCTTTCTGTTTGCCATCGCCGTCCAGCTTTACTGCCACCGCATCGTACCCAGGCATATCGGTGCTGGGAGTAATGGTGCCAACAGTTACTTTTACCTCGGCTGGCAGGTTGTAATACGAGCGCACCTGGTGCTCGATCTTGCGAGCCAGGTCTGGAGGCGCAGACTGGGCTACGCAGCCCAGACAAATCAGCATCAGTATGAACAGGGAACGACGAAAAAGAATCACTAGGACCCGCCTGAATAGCATTGCTTAAGGTTTGATTATCTCACAGCACAACGCGGCAGACGCTTGAAGAGAGGCGACTTGCATCAGCCGGTGCGTCGGAGTTGATCGAGCGGCAAGAGCGCGTTCATGGACCCGGAGCGGAACCCTTCCAGGTCCAGTGTAACGAACTTGAATCCAAGCTGTTTGAAGATTGTCGTGAACTGGGAAGCCATGATCGGGTTCAGAGCGCGGTCCAGTTCCTCACGCGAAATCTCGATCCGGACGATGTCGCCGTGATGCCGCACGCGAAATTGCTGAAATCCGAGAGCACGAAGGGCGTCCTCGCCACGTTCGACCACCTCCAGCGCCTCTCGCGTGACCGGCCGGCCGTATTCGATGCGCGACGATAAGCAGGCCGATGCGGGCTTATTCCAAATACGCAATCCAGCCTCGCGCGCCAGGTCTCGGATGTCCTGTTTGCGAAGTCCTGCCTTCAACAAAGGTGCGGCCACATGATGCAACTTCGCCGCCTGCTGTCCGGGACGAAAGTCTCCCTGATCATCGAGATTCACGCCGTAAGCAATCGCATCGAAGCCATGGGTCGCGCGAAGCTCCTCCATGACAACGAAAAGTTCATCTTTGCATTGAAAGCAACGCTGCCCATCGTTGCGGACGTAATCGGCCCGATCGAGCTCTGACGTCGCGATGACTTCCAGCGGGAAGCCCTGCTCGTTCGCGAAGGCAATTGCATCTGCCAGATGCGTCCGTGCCAGGCTAGGCGAATCCGCAATGACGGCAAGCATGTTAACGCCGAGCGCGCGGTACGCCGCCCAGGCTAGAAACGCGGAATCCACACCGCCCGAGTAGGCGACGAGCACGCGGCCCAATCGACGCAGTTCTGCCTCAAGCTGAGAAGCTTTGACCGACAGTGCGGGGTCAGAAAACTGCATATCCCATGGTACCAGCGGAGACGCCTCGGGCAAGCTTTAATAGAGCCTCTCCTGCCGCCGCAGATTGCCGACGGACCCGATATTCGCGAGGCTGAAGGTAAAACGAAACAGGTTCTCATTCCTCACGTTGGCAATGGCGTACCGGCGGTATTCCACCGTGACCCCGCAACAGTTCCAGTTGTACGTGGTTTGCGCCGTCGCGAATTGCAGTTGCCGGGTTTCCGCGTCGAAGCCTAAACTGCTGGCCGCGCTAAAGCCGCGGCGCGTCAATCCTCCGTATCCCAGCGCCACGCGAAACTGTTGGAACTTGCAGGTGATCTGGTTCGTTCCCTCGGCAGGCCCGCATTTCCCCTCGGTCAGGCCGGGAGTCACCGCATTGGTCTGGGGAATTTCCAGATAAGCATCGCCGCCGCCAAACGTGAACGGCCCCACGTCGTAGTTCACCAGCAACGTGCTGGCATTCACGCGCGACAGCTGGAAGTCGTAGTCGAGATCCCATTCCGTATTGGTATGACTCCCGGTTGCGGCTCGGAAACGCGACACCAGCGGCGACAAATGACGCGGCTGCGTAAGGAAGGCGATTCCTGTCAGGTCTTCGGTTGTCGTCAACACATTGCGCTGACCCGTCACCAGTGCTCCGCCAAAAGTCGGATCGAGGAAGTATTTCTGGGCGAGTTCCCAAGTCAGTATCTCCTTTACGGGAGGAGCTACAAGGCAGGGCTGAGCGCCCAGGTACGGGGCCGACCGTCCCCAGGGCAGTGTCTGTTCTGGTGCCGCTGCCCCCACCGCCAAGCCGGTCATTGGGGCTTCGCACTCTTGAATCTTGGACTTCGGCTGCTTGGCGTAAAGGCGCGTTACAAAACCATATTCGACTTCATGCGTATTGCTGAGAATGTCGACATCATCGAAGTGCAGTACGTTCGAGAAATCGTTGACACCGGTGACCATCCGATACTTGATCCGCGGTTCAATGACGTGCTTCCATTTTCGGCCCATGAACTCCCGCGCAAAAACTTTCTCCAAGGCTGGCGGCCGCAACTCCACCGACACGTCCACCGCGTGCCGATTAGTGGTATCGTCCACCACGCTGCCATTCACGAATCTTTCGGAATAAAAGGTCTCATGCAGGGTGAGCGCCGGACGAAGCGTCCATCCGTCGAACCTGAGAGGCATCGAAAGTTCGGGGTTGAAGTCAAATCGTCCGAGCAGCGAACTCGTGTGAAATCCGGGTTCGCTTCGTGACAGGCCTGAAGCAGCGGTGTCGAAGGACCAGAACAATGGCCAGTTCCTGAACTGGCGGTCAACACTGGACGCATCCACGCTGGGCGTGTGCAGGATGCGGATGGAATCGAAGGCCGGAGGATTAGAGAGCGTTCCATCCGCATTCGCAGTCTGGAAGAAATTCTGGTATCGCTCTACCAGCCCGCCGAGCCAGAATCCTTTGTAATCTTTGGAGAGAAAGAGCTGGGATTTCACCTCAGAATTGATGGCTTGGGTGAAGACATCATTGAATGCCAGCCGGAAGATAAAGGAACTCAGGTAGTCCACGTTCGAGACTGCCCGGAATCCATAGAAGTTTCCGGCTCCGGTCAGCCGCACTTCCTGTCCGCCTTCGCGCAACACCTGAGGGCCGGTAGTGGTGCCGACTGTAATTCCCCGATCGACGACTCCGAAATAGTTCAGATCGAGGTAGGAGGTGTCGCTTGGACGAGCGCGAAACTCTCCGCGTTGCGCCGACCCTCGCTTCGAGAAATATTCGCCTCCTATCGTGCCATCGAGACTCCGGTTAATGGCCCAGTAAAACGAGTCCCCTACGATGTTGCCGTTGGTGGACGAGCGTCCGGCCGTGGGCACAAGAAATCCCGTGTGTCGTGCCTCCCGAGCCACCGGATGCGTAGCATAGGGAAAATAGAAGATCGGAAAGCCGTGCAGCATGAAGTCACTATGATAGATGCTGGCGTTCCCCCCCACATCCACAACAACCTTGCGAGCCTGAAACTTCCAGTTGGGATGTGGGAGTTCGCAGGTGGTGATGCTCCCGTGATAAACCACGTAATGGTCGGAACTCGTTTTCTCCACGACCTTCCCGTTGAAGGCGAAAGGCGCCGTGGATGTGAGAATTGCCCGGCTGCCTTCGAATCGAAAACCGGTCGTTGCGTTGACGTCGTAGAACTTCCCGGTTTCGCTGATCACGTTATAGGTTCCGTGACTGGCTTTTAGGTGATCATCGGTTGGGCCACCATCGAGAGTGAAGTGGCCTGAGGCCGTTACCTCCCCGGTATCCGAGTTATATGTGATCTCATCGGCGCGGAGTACGTAATCGCGATAATGAATCTCGCCATTCCCGTGAAGTTTGTATAGGTCCCCGTCTTTTTCCTGCGTTATAGCGCAAATTGTCGCCGAATCCGCACCTTGCGTCGCCGCTTCAGTCGCACAAGGCGTACTCTTTTTTTCCTCAGCAACAGAATTCCCGCTGCTTGGCGCAGAAGCGGTGGGTGTCCAGGTTCAGAATCCGCAAGCAACTGTCTGGTTACTAGTCCGTGCGCGAGAAGCTGATGACAAAGGAACAGCGCCGTGATAAGGAATCTAGTGCGCAGAGTCATCGGAAGAAAATCGACGGAACAAAATTTCCATCGAAAGCTGCCGCCTTTCCCATCTGGTCGTGGCATCGTGAAGTTAGCACGGCCATGCCAGTGAGGAAAAGTGGCGACAAAGGCTAGGATTGCTGTTGATTCCCTCCCGGTTGCACATGCGGTTCGAATTTACGGATTGTTTTCGATGAGTCACGAGAAGTCTGAAGAAGTTTGTGGTCGCCCTGTGGAGCTCCCTCCCACCGAGTTGCCGATTCCCGATCGAGGTTCGTCCACTGAGACAGCGGCTATGCCGATGCCCGATTCGGAAAACGACCAAGCCGATACTTCCGCTTGGCGCTTTGAACTCTCTGCCAAACTCAATCGCTATCGCACGCGGCGAAAAGCTCCGCCGCCTCGTTATCCGTCGCTCAAATTGCCCTTCAGTCAGTTTGAGCCTGCAACCCAAACAACAGTTCCAGATGCACCGGTTTATGAATCGATCTCGAATCATGCGCTGGCCCTCGATGGAACCCACCTCGACCCGGTGGTCCAGGAACCGTCGAGGCCCGAGGCTTCCGCGGAAGTTGAGACGCAGGCACGGCCCGACACCGCGCACCGCGGCGCAAAGATCATCGAATTCCCTCGCTTTGCCTGGGGACCGCCGCCCCCTCCGCCCGACCAACTTGCCGAACCGGTTATGGAGCGCCCTCGCATCCTCGAAGTCCCGGAAGTCACACCTCCGGCTCCAGCGCTCGGCGGCATCCTCATTGAACCGGTTCAGCCGCAGGAAATTGAAAAGCGGCCGGGGATCGACATTCCCTTGCAAAGCGCCCCGCTCGGTCTACGGCTCATAGCTTCACTGGTCGATGGCTTGATCGTCGCAGTTGCAGCAGCTCTTTTCGGTTTCATTTTCTGGAAGGTCACCAGCTTTCGTCCGCCACGCTTGCAGATCGTCTCATTGGCAGCCGGTATTCCTTGCTTGCTCTGGGCCGCCTATCAATACTTGCTGATTGTCTATGCTGGCAGCACGCCCGGTTTGCGCGCGGCGCGTCTCGAGCTGAACCGCTTCGATGGCAGACGCGGCAATCGCCGTTTGCGCCGTTGGCGCGTCCTCGCGTCCTATCTATCGGCAGCTTCGCTCGGCATGGGATATGCCTGGGTCTTCCTCGATGAAGACGCGCTCTGCTGGCACGACCGCATCACCCGTACCTATCTGGCTCCCAGAAATCCACCCGGCAAGTCGAACTGACGAGCCGAATCGGCGCACTCCCTTTCTGGAATACTCTGCTCTTCGTCTGTTAGGCTACGGGCCATGCGCCTCAGCCGAATTCTCCTCGTCTCTCTTCTTTCGTCGGGCGCTTTCGCCCAGAATATGAAACCGGTTGCCGATCGCCTCGCCGCTCAGAACGCTCTCTTCGACGAGTACTACGAGACCGATCTCCGCACCCGGCCCGAGATGGCAACCGCATTTGGCGACTACCGCTACAACGACAAGCTGACCGATTATTCGTTACAAGGCATTGCCGCCCGCGAAAAGTCGAACGAGGAATTTCTCGCCCGCATTCAGGCCATCCCGACCGACAGCTTCTCCGATCAAGACCAGCTCTCGCACGATTTACTGATTCGTGTTCTCCAGCAACGCGTCGCCGATTTCAACCTGAAAGAGTACGAGATGCCGATCAACCAGCAGAGCGGCATCCATACAAATCTTGCGGATCTGCCCCTTGCAGTTCCTCTCGACTCCGTTAAACACTACGAAGACTACATCTCGCGCCTCCACCAGATTCCTCGGGCCTTTGATCAGGTCACCGAAGTTCTTCGCGCCGGTATGAGAGATAAGCTCATGCCGGTACGCTTCCTCGCTGAAAAGATTCCGGGACAGTGCGAGGGTGTCATCACGGCCAATCCGTTTCTGCGGCCAACCAAGAAATATCCGGCTGCTATTTCTGCTGAGGACCAAGCCCGCCTGACCCGGGAGATCACAGATGCCGTCAATACCGACGTGTTTCCGGCCTACAAAAAGTTCGCCGAGTTCATTCGCACCGAATATGTTCCGCTGGGCCGCACCACCTTGGCGGTGACTTCGCTGCCCGACGGCCAGAAGCGCTACGAAAACGACATCTACGGCCGTACCACGACGCACATGTCGCCAGAGGAAATCCATCAACTCGGATTGCGCGAGATGGATCGCATCGAAGGCGAAATGACGGCGATTGCGCAGAAAGCCGGCTTCGCCGATCTCGCATCTTTCCGCGCCTCGCTGAAGACTAACCCCAAGTACATCCCAACTTCCTCCGAGCAGATTCTCGACGATTTCCGCCATTACATTTCGCAGATGCAGGCCAAATTACCTGAATTGTTCGGCCTGCTTCCGAAGACGCCGGTTACGGTCGAAGCCATTCCAGATTTTGATGCCGCGGCCGCGACCCACTACATGATCGGCACACCTGACGGAAAACGCCCCGCGCGCGTCGTTGTTGCCACCTCGGACTTCGCCAAGAGGTCGTTGGTCGACGATGAGGCGATCGCTTACCACGAGGGCGTGCCTGGGCACCATCTGCAGCTTTCGATTCAGCAGCAACTCGAAGGCCTGCCGAAATTCCGTCAGCATGGCCTCGGCTTCAACGCCTATACCGAAGGATGGGCTCTTTACGCCGAGCAACTTGGCAAGGGCGTTGGGTTCTATCAGGATCCAGTCTCCGACTACGGTCGCTTGTCTTCAGAGCTCTTTCGCGCTGTACGCCTGGTCGTTGATACCGGAATTCACGCAAAGGGCTGGAGCCGTGAGCAGGTCGTCGACTTCATCCGAAAATCTGGGGCGGTCGACGAGCCTACAATTCAGTCCGAAACCGACCGCTATATTTCCTGGCCGGCTCAGGCGCTCAGCTATAAGCTCGGACAGTTGAAGTTCCGTGAATTGCGCGACCGCGCCCAGAAGGAGCTTGGCCCCAAATTCGATATCCGCAAGTTCCACGACGAGATGGTCAATGGTGGAACCCTGCCGCTCGATATGCTCGATGCTCGCACAAACAAGTGGATCGCCGAGCAGAAAGCGAAGTGAATTGTCGCTGAGCCTTCAGGGCGTGGCTCACATCTGCAAGTCTGAGTGGGGCTTTAGCCACTGCAATCTCACCGCCTGTGCTATCTTCTAAGCTTGTCGAATAACGTTTTGGCAATTTGAGGCATGGCCACATCCGCCGAAGGAACTAAACCAGCAGTAAAGGTCTTTGTCGCCACCACGGTGATGCTGACCTTTATCTCCTTCTGGCGTGCCTCCGCGATCGTTCTCTCCGACCTGGCTTCCTCCGCGTATTACGCCGGTGGCGACGCCGAAAAGGTCATCGGCAAGAGCGCTCCCTGGTTCATCCTCGCGGTCATGTTGTTCAGCTACGCTGTGCGCGCTCTGTATATCGAGTCCAGCAGCATGTTCGTTCGGGGCGGCGTCTACCGTGTGGTCAAAGAGGCCATGGGCGGCACACTGGCCAAGTTCTCCGTGTCGGCTTTGCTTTTCGACTACGTTCTGACCGGCCCCATCAGCGCCGTTTCCGCCGGACAGTACCTCGCGGGCTTCATCAAAGACGTCGGAATATATTTCTTTCACCGCGAACTGCATTTCTCTGACGACTACTTTGCCGCCGGATTAGCCATCATCATCGTTCTTTACTTCTGGTGGAAGAACACGCAGGGCATCCACGAATCCAGCCAGAAGGCTGTGCAGATCATGGTGATCACCACCGTGATGGTAGTTATCTTGATCCTGTGGTGCGCGATCACAGTCCTGCGCACTCCGGTGCAGTTGCCGCCCAGTCCGTTTAGCCCCGCAGGTGCGATTCCCCTGAACAAGGATTCACTCGGCTGGCTCAATGGGACCTTCTTTTCTCATCTGACTTGGATCATTCTCTTCGTCGGCTTTGGACATTCGGTTCTAGCCATGAGCGGTGAAGAAACTCTGGCCCAGGTCAACCGCGAGATCGAACACCCGAAGCTTAAGAACCTGGAAAAGACCGGGCTGGTGATTTTCATCTACAGCCTGCTCTTCACCTCCCTGGTCTCATTCTTCGCAGTCATGATCATTCCGGACAATGTCCGGCCGGACTTCTTCGCCAACCTCATCGGTGGCATTGCCATGTATCTGGTCGGACCGATCAGTCTCAAGTTGCTATTCCACGGCTTTGTCGTTCTGGTTGGAGTACTCATTCTTGCCGGCGCTCAGAACACGTCGATCGTGGGTGCAAACGGTGTACTCAACCGGGTCGCGGAGGATGGTGTCCTCACCAGTTGGTTCCAGAAGCCTCACAATCGCTACGGCACCAGCTATCGCATCATCAATCTGATCGTCGGAATGCAGTTGATTGTGATTCTTCTTAGTCTGGGTAATGTTTATGTCTTGGCTGCTCTTTACGCCTTTGGCGTGATCTGGAGCTTCGCCATGAAGTCTCTGGCCGTGCTCGTGCTCAGGTTCACGGAGCCTGGCAATCGGGAGTGGAAAGTTCCTGGCAATCTGCATATTGGGAAATTCGAGATTCCTATCGGATTGATGGCGATCTCCGGAGTGCTGTTCATCACAGCGGTCGTGAACCTGTTCACAAAATACGAGGCCACGATCGCTGGTGTCATCTTCAGCGGTGTGTTTTTCACGATCTTCACGCTATCTGAGCACCATGTTGCCAGGGAGCGTCACGGCAAGCCGGAGCAACTCGACCAGTTCCGCGTGTATGGCAACCAGGAATTGGGCAGCGGCGCCATGGGAGTTCGGCCAGGCAACGTGCTGGTTGCGGTTCGCGATCCCCGGAATCTTTATTACCTGCGCCACATCCTCAGCCACACCAATACGGCGAAACAAGACGTGGTCGTTATGAGCGCGCGCCTCTACCACCGCGAACATACGTTCAGCGGCAGCAATGTATTGGACGCGACCCAGGTATTCGACCATTACGAGCAGGAGCTGTTTACGGCTGCGGTCGCCGTCGCCGAAAAAGAAGGGAAGCCGATCTCATTGCTTGTGGTCCCGGCAACCGATGTATTCGAAGCCATCATGGTCACGGCGCAGAGACTCGAGTCATCGCGCGTGATCTGCGGTCTTTCCAATAAACTGTCTTCCGATGAGCAGGCCAAACTCACTGGCGATGCCTGGGAGCGTCTGCCGGAACCGCGGCCTCGCCTGACGCTGGAAGTCTGTGCCCCCGATGGAACGGTCCGCGAGTATTCGCTGGGACCACATTCTCCGCGTATGCGCGCTCAAGATGTCGAGCTGATGCATAAGCTGTGGCTCGAGATTACCACCGACCCCAAATTCGCTGGCGCGCATCACTATCACATCGTGGCCCTGGCCCTTGAGGAATTAAAGCGTGAGCTCACGACCGAGCAGCGGGCCCAGCTCTTGCAGAAGCTGCACGACGAGATGAATCGTTCTGATCAGCAGTGAATCAGAGAAGGTAGGGGTTCGTATGGCACGCATCCCAGGTGCGTCCGTGAAACAGGGCGGCATACTCCGCCGGCTCTTCGTTGGATTCGTCTATCACCTGACTCGGAGACGTCTCGGCCGCGTCATCATGCCTATTCAGGTCACAGCCCATCACCCAAGAATCTTTTGGGGATATCTCCAGATGGAGCAGTCGCAGATGGGCAGCAAGCTCATCGATCCCAAGCTGAAAGGTCTCGCCGAATTGCGTGTCGCCACGCTGGTCGGGTGTCCTTTTTGAATTGACATTGGCTCTGCCGTCGGCAGAGAGAGCGGGATTACGGCCGAGCAGATCGCCAATCTGAGCAGCTACCGCACGAGTTTCAATTTCTCGGATATGGAACGTCTGGTGCTCGAGTATGCCGACGCGATGACGCGCACTCCGGTTGAAGTCCCAGATGCCCTCTTTGCCAGGCTCCGCGAGCGCTTCGGCGAGGCGCAGTTAGTGGAGCTCACGTCGGCGATTGCCTGGGAAAACTATCGTGCACGCTTTGATCACGCTTTCGGCATCGAAGGAGAGAACTTCAGCGAAGGCGCCGTTTGCGCGATGCCGGTTCATCCCGGTCTGTAAATGCACGCTTCGCACGATCGCAGTCGGTGATCGAAACCAAAAAGCCCCAGCCAGAACGACTGGGGCTACCTTCAAGAAGGATAAGTATTAGGCAGGTTTCTCAGTCTTATTCGCGCCGCAGCAACCTTTTTCACATCCTTTGCTGGCTTTGCGGTCGCAGCACGATGCAGCTTTGTCTTTTCCGCATCCATCTTTACAGCACGAAGCCATAGTCTTGTCGTCCTTCATGCATGACTTCGAATCTTTGCCTCCGCAGCATGAAGCGCCTTCTTTGCCCGCGCAGCAAGAGGGCATTTCTTTCCCGTCGGCCATTTTCTGGCCATTACGCATGCACGCGGCATGTCCATCTTTCGAGTCAGACGCCATCTTGTCGCAGCACGCGCACTTCGACTTCTCGGTAGTTGTGCCTTGCGAAGGCGTGGAGGGTGCAGTTTGGGTAGAGGTTTGAGCCCAGGAAACAACCGTCAGGGCCAGGATCAATGCGAATAGCTTGTGTCTCATAAAATCTCCTTAGATCTGTGGGAAACAAGTCCCGGTTGAAAAGCAGCATCGTAGAAGGCGGCCTATATCTAGAGGGATTGCGCCTCTGGCGCAGGTGAGGACTCAGATCCGTAGAACAGTGCTTCGTAGCAAGGAAAGCTGAGAAGAATTCCGTTGGGAAACTTCGACGTGCAGCGGTCGCGAACCGCCAGGATTTCGATTATCGAGGCTGACTGCCAAGAATCTCGAATCTGGTCTTGAGTCGCCTCTCACCGCTGGCAGCGCCGGGGAGTTCTCCGAACCCTGCTGCACGCAGCAGGGAAGCTGGCTACCACAAGGCATCGTTACCGGCGGAAGCGCTGAGAAAACTGCGGGCGCCGGTTGCGAGTGATTCCGCGGGCAACAGGAATGTTGATGCGCTGCAGAAGGGGATGCGGTCGCCGCTCTCGGCATGCGCATCGCGATGGGCGAAGCCACCATCGGTGCGATGCTCCAGCAGAGCATTGACGCCAGAACTGTCGCGGCTAAGACCCTTCTCTGCATAATCTGCAACCTACGTTGCAGTCTGTCAGGGGCATCCGTCAGGGTCTGTGACGGAAATCACAATCAAAGGTGAGTAAAGACCCAAGGTCAATACTTGAGTAGGTGGCTCAGCGAGGCCCGCAACTCGCTGAACTGAAACGGATACCCGCTGCCGATCAACTGTGCCGGTTCCACGCGCTGGCTTCCGAGCAGCGCCGTTTCGCCCATTTCGCCAAAAGCCAGTTTGACGACGAAGCCAGGTACAGGAAGAATTGCAGGACGGGAAAGTACGCTCGCCAGAGTACGCGTGAACTCCTCATTCGTCACCGGCTTCGGCGCCCCCATGTTGACCGGGCCTTGCAGCAGTTCCGCCTTGAGGATGTGATGGATCGCTCCTATCACGTCCTGCACATCGATCCAGCTCATCCACTGCCGACCATTACCGATCCGCCCTCCCACTCCCATTTTGAAAGGTGTCAGCATCTTCCCCAACGCTCCGCCCTTCGGACTCAGCACCACTCCGGTCCTCATCAAGACAGTTCTTATCCCGGCCTGCACTGCCGTTTTGGCCGAGGCTTCCCATTCGACGCAGACTTCAGGAAGAAAGCCGGTGCCGGGCGCGCTTGCCTCGTCTAGCACTTCATCGCCGCGGTCGCCGTAGTACCCAATCGCCGATCCGCAAATGAAAACGCGTGGCTTGTCCTTAGCTTGCGCCAGAGCCCGCGCCAGGTTTCTTGTGCCGTTTACTCGGCTATTGCGAATCTCTTTCTTCTTTGCCGCCGTCCACCGCCCCACAATACTTTCGCCGGCCAGATGTATGACCGCATCGAAACCGGAGACTGCCTCGGCAGCGATTGGCTGCGCCGGATCCCAAGGAATTTGCTGCTCGTCCGAAGCTGGTTGCGCTGCGCCTTTGCGAGTGAGGCGGGAGATGCGTGCGCCGCTCGACTTGAGCGACGGAAGCAGCGCTGTACCGATCGGCCCGGACGCACCGCTGACCAGAATTCGGGTCATGCCGGAACTGGACATCAATTCAACAATGTAGCAGACAAGTCAAAGCGAACCGATCCCACTAGGAAGAAATAAAGAAATGAAGACAAGGATTTCTTGGATGGAAAATCTACTCCCTGCTTTTTGAGTGTCGATTCCGGGGAGTGCCTAATTGTTCCCCAACACCGACCATTGCTCGCCCTGCTTGAATTCTTCGCGCCGCTTTGCCCCCAGCGAGCTGTACCAGTTCTTCCACACAGCCGGATCGTTAGCAAAATGTTCGTTAGTGATCTCGCGCAGCGCTTGATATGTCCACGACCGAGTCGTTTCATCCAGCGACGGATCATATGCCAGATCGATCAGCCCCGGCACCGCGAGCATTCGCTGCTCGCGGGTCAGCATTCCTGACTTTGCCATGCTGCAGCCCGCTCGTTCCCGCACCTCGAGCGAAGAATCGTTACGGAACACATCCAGAAAGTCCTTGATTGTGTCGTTGCTTCCAATATGCGCGAGTCCCTCCACCGTCCAGTGTCGCGTCTTCTCGTTAGGATCGTGCAGATATCCGCGCAGGAACTCGTGAATCTTTTCCGGTTCCACGCCGCGATTGGCTAGCATGCCCAACTCCCACATGGCGAATGGACGCCAATCCTGCGATTTCTCAGCCTTTGCCATCAGTCCGTCAGCGGCATCTTGCGTCTTCGAAATATTGAAGACCGCAAGGTTGATCTCGACGGCCGCTGCGCGAACCCGCAGATCGTTCGAGTAGAGCGCCTCGTCAGCGAGATCTTTGAATTTCTGCGTGTAATGCAGCTTGCCGTGCCAGTCGTCGACCATCTTGTTGATCATCTCGGTCGCGCCGTGATCATGATTGATCGCCGCACCCAGCAGAAACTCCGCTTGCGATTGCGCAGGCTGCGTCGCGACCCACTCGCGATTGTGTTCGGAGAGCTGCGAGTGATCGGCGGCGACAGCACGCCCTGGCAGAGGTATCTCCTCTCCGGAAGTTACTGGTGGCGGCGGAGCTACCGTTTGCGGAGAGTCTTGTGCCCAACCTGCGGCGCAGGCAACCGCAATCCAGGCGATCAGTATGTGTGTACAAATCCCGGCTCGAAACACTGTGCATCCTCCGAAATCGGATTCTCTAGCCGAGACTAGGCCCCCGCCGCGCGCCCAGCAAATTACCGCAGTCATGAGGCCAAAATATGCCCACAGTGATGTCTGGCTGCCCGAAATGCCCTCAGATTCCCGCGGTATAATTTTTTTAGCGTCCCGTTGCCCTCTGCCTTGAGCCCCTCCTTGGCGGGATATAATCCTGCATGGCGAGCTTGCGCCAACAGATCGCTACCACTGCCCTTACGCTCACCAAGTTTCGCGACTTGATGAAGCGCATGCAGGAGAGCCGTCCGCAAGACGATCTGACCATCATCAAGAAGGCCTACGACTACTCCCTTAAGCATCACGACGGACAGACTCGCGCCTCCGGCGAACCCTACCTGGTTCATCCTCTCGAAGTAGCCCTGGTTCTCGCGGAAATGAAAATGGACCCGGTCGCCGTCGCCGCCGGGCTGCTCCACGATTCCGTCGAAGACACCTCAGTCACGATCGAAGACATCCGTAAGGAGTTCGGCGAGCAAGTCGCGCACATTGTCGAGGGAGTCACCAAGATCAGCAAAATTGACTTCGCCACGCGCGAAGAACAGCAGGCAGAAAACCTGCGCAAAATGATGCTCGCCATGGTCGACGATATTCGCGTCGTGCTGATCAAGCTCGCCGACCGCCTGCACAATATGCGCACGCTCGAACACCTTCAGCCCGAGCGCCAGCAGAAGATCGCCGAAGAAACGCTCGAAATCTATGCCCCGATCGCACACCGCCTCGGCATGGGCAAGATTCGTGGAGAGCTCGAGGATCTCGGCTTCCGCTTCATCGATCCCCTTGGTTACGAGCAAGTCGAAAAGGCAGTGAATGCCCGCCGCAAGCAGGGCGAGGCCTTCCTCGCGAAGATGCAGGGCATCATCGGCGACAAGCTCAAGGAAGCCGGGATTCAGGCGCGCGTCGAGAGCCGCATCAAGCGTCTCTACAGCATTCATAAAAAGCTGCAGCGCCAGCGCATCTCGGTCGAACAGGTCTACGATCTCTGCGCCATGCGCGTGATCACGCGTTCGCTTCAGGATTGCTACGCTGTTCTCGGCATCATTCATAACCTCTGGCGTCCTGTGCCCGGACGCATCAAAGATTTCATCGCCATGCCGCGGCCGAATTTCTATCAGTCGTTGCACACCTCGGTGATCACGGAAGACGGCACGCCTTTCGAAATCCAGATTCGCACCGAAGAGATGCATAAGATGGCCGAGGAAGGCATCGCGGCCCACTGGAAATACAAAGACGGCCCGGTCTCGGCGCAAGACGAGCAACGCCTTGCCTGGCTGCGCCAAGTCGTCGAATGGCAGCGCGATGTCAGCGATCCCAATGAATTCCTCTCGACACTGAAAGTCGATCTCTATCCCGAAGAGGTCTACACCTTTACGCCCAAAGGAAAGGTCGTCGTGCTTCCGCGCGACGCGACACCCATCGACTTCGCTTACACCATCCACACCGAAGTCGGACACACCTGTATCGGCGCCAAGGTTAACGGGCGCATGGTCCCCCTGCGCTACAAGCTCCATTCCGGGGACATCGTCGAAATCCTCACGCAGCCTGGCCACAAGCCCAGCCGCGACTGGCTCGGCCTCGTCAAGTCCTCACGCTCCCGCAACAAAATCAAGCACTGGCTCAATGTTCACCAGCGCGAACGCGCCATCGAAATCGGACGCAAGCTGATCGAAAAAGAGGCGCGCAAGTATCGGATCGCGCTGAAGGAGATCAAAGACGAAGACCTGCAGAAAGTCGCTTCCGGATACGGCCTGGGCAAAGCCGACGATCTCATGTCCGGCATCGGCTACGGGAAATATTCTGCGCGGCAAGTACTAGCGCGATTACTCCCCGCCGGCGCCACCCATTCGATTGCTGGAGATATTGAAGCCGAAGGCCTGACCTCTCAACCAGGCGGGATCGCCAGCGTAGTCCGCCGTGTCTTCGGAGATCACAATGCCATCACCGTGCGCGGTCAGGGAGACATGCTCGTCTACCGCGCCCGCTGTTGTAACCCGATTCGCGGTGAGAACATCGTCGGATATATCACTCGCGGCAAGGGCGTTGCCGTACACTCCGTCAATTGTCCGAACGTCACGAATCTTCTCTACGAACCGGAGCGCAAGATCGATGTCGAATGGGCCCGTGACGATTCCACCCCTACCGCCTATCCTGTGAAGTTGACCGTGTTCTGCGACGACCGCTTCGGCATGCTCAAGAGCATCACCGGAGTGATCGGCGACGCCAAAAGCAACATCCGCAACATTGCCGCCCAAACCGCGAACAGCCAGGCCAGCGTGGAAGTCGTTCTCGACATCTCGGATCTGAAGCACCTCGAGCAGATTATCGCCGGCCTGCGCAAAATTCCCGGCGTCCACGAAGTGCAAAGGCTGCAAAAAATTTGAAACCAGTCCCTAGTTCCCAGTATCTCTCAGCAAAATTTATACTACGGGTTACCTTGTGTTACCCTGAGCCCTCGATGGTCCTTACTCGATACTCGCAACCCGGTACTCGCAACTAGCTATGCGCGAAATCATCTCTACCAAAGACGCTCCCCAGGCTATCGGCCCGTATTCGCAGGCCATCAAATCCAACGGATTTATCTTCACCTCCGGACAGATCGCTATCGATCCCGCCACTCAACAGGTCATCGCCGGTGACATCGCGGCCCAGACCGATCGCGTATTGCGGAATCTTTCCGAGATCCTCGAAGCCGCCGGCAGTGGCCTCGGCAAAGTCGTTCGTTGTACTGTCTTCCTCAAGAGTATGGACGACTTCTCTGCCATGAACGCCGTCTATGGAAAATATTTCAGCTCCGCTCCGCCGGCGCGATCCACTGTCGAAGTGGCGCGTTTGCCGAAAGATGTTCGGGTGGAGATCGACGTGATCGCTCTGGAATAGGAAATGAAAACCGCCGCGGACGCAGAGGACACGGAGAGTGAGAGATTCTTAGCGAGACTGAAAAAACTTCTTCTCTTTTTTATGGCTTTCAATTCTCTGCGCACTCAGCGTTCTCTGCGGCGAAGCCTTGCTTCGCAAAGGGGTATTCATGACGAGTCGAGTCGCATCAACGGCAATTCTCACCCTGCTAGCCGTCACACTCTGCGCGCAAACAACTCCCCACAGGACTACTCCGGTCCGGCCGAACACGAATGCTCCCACCAAGGTCACTGGCGACGGCGTGAAGACGGATTCAGGCCTCCAGTACTGGGACATCAAGGTCGGCACCGGCGCGGTCGCAAACGACGGAGATCGCGTCAAAGTCCACTACACTGGATGGTTCACCAACGGCAAGAAATTTGATAGTACAGTCGACGCCAACCAGCCGTACAGCTTCACGCTCGGCAAGGGTGACGTCATCAAAGGATGGGATGAAGGAATTACCGGAATGAAAGTCGGAGGCAAACGACAACTCCGCATTCCTCCCGAGCTTGCCTACGGAGATGCAGGATTCAAGACGATCGTCCCACCCAACGCCATCCTGATCTTCGACGTGCAGTTGCTGGCTGTCACGCCGGCCCAGCGTTCCAACCAACTAAAGACGATAGTTTTTCGGGGTTTACTGCACATTCGTCGTCCGTCCCGTCAGGGCGAAGCTTGGCGGAAGCGAATCAAACGCCGTCGCCAAATGAAGCCGCGAAGCTCACAGAACAGAACACAGTTCAGAAGCGCTGCTCTTAACTTTTTCGCCTGATCGAACAAGGCCTCGGCAAAGACGCTCCAGGCTCGCGCGAGCGCTCTGTGAAACGCCCGTGTCCTCTGTGGATGAGTTCGTTACGCCTTGACGACTTTACCGCTGCGCAGGCAGGACGTGCAGACGCGGATCCGCTTTCCCTGACCATTCACCTTGGCATGCACCGGACGCAGGTTGACGTTCCAGCGCCGCTTGGTGACGTTGTGGGCGTGGCTGATGCGGTTCCCCGCTTGCGGCTTCTTGCCGCAGATATCACATTGTTGTGCCATTGGACTGCTGCTCCCAGATAGTTCAGATCTTGTAGGGCAAACCTAGATTTTACAGGAAGTTGACCCAATTCGCCAAGGCGTAGTCCCGTCACGCATTCCTTCGATTGCTCCCTATGCGATACTTAACCCATGCAGTCCCCGCTTCAATCTCCCACAGCTGCCACTGATCCCAAATCTGTAAAGGTGCATCTCACCTCAGGGGCTGGCATGGATATCGAGTGGGCCGACGGCCATATCTCGCATTACAATTTTGTCTATCTGCGCGACGCCTGCCCGTGCGCCATGTGCGAAGAGGAGCGCGGCAAGACCGGACGCCGCCCGGGCGACCCAGCTATCGCCGCCCCGGGCGCCTTGCTGATATTCAAGCCCACCGCCAAGCCGGTTTCGGCCGAAGGCGTGGGGAAATATGCCATTAAGTTCTCCTGGAACGATAACCACGATCTTGGCATTTACTCGTGGAAGTTCCTGCGCGAAGTGTGTCCATGTGAGGAGTGCAAGAAATCCAGGGCCTGAGTCCGCTGCCCCTGAGATGCGCCTGACTCAATAGGTCGAGGAGCCTCAGAGAGCAGAGAGCGAAGAAGTGCATTAGAGGCTATGCAGTAGACTGCTGATAGTTCCGTGGAAGAGCGGCCCTTCAAGGGCCGCGTTTGGCCTGTGAAGCATGCGGGCCTTTAGGCCCCGTATACCGTCTTAGCGGTGTCAAAAGACTTAACGGTTCGATGACTTCGTCGACTCCCATCCCGGCCATCCAGTCCGTCATCGCCGAGTTGTTGGCCGACCTGCACGCCAGAGCCGAGTGTGACAAGATCGGCCTCACTCGGGAAGCTTTCGCTGTAATTCTCACCGAAGTCGGCACCAAGCACGCCGGGAGCGCCTCCCACGCCGAACTCCGCACTTTCTTCCTAAGTCTTCGCATCGACGAGCTCGCTCTGGCCCGTGCCTGCGCCGCCGGCAACAACACCGCGTGGGAGATTTTTCTCACGCGCTTTCGCGAGAAGCTCTACCTCTCCGCGCTCCGCATTGCCCGTGAAGACTCCGCCGCCCACGAGCTCGCCGACACCCTCTACGCTGATCTCTACGGCACCTCCACACGCGAGGGTCAGCGCATCTCGAAGCTAGCGTCCTACACAGGTCGGGGATCCCTCGAAGGCTGGTTGCGTACTGTCCTTGCGCAGGAATATGTCAATCGCTATCGCCGCACCAAGCGCTTGGTCAGCCTCGATGAGGAATCCGAAGAGGGCGTCCAATTCAGCGCTCCCGAACCTCAGCCCGTACCAGCGCCCGACAACCGTTTGGCCCGCGCCACCGACGAAGCCATTACCTCACTTCCCGCCGAGGACCGACTGGTTTTGAGCGCGTATTATCTCGACGGACGCACCTTGGCCGAGATCGCCCGTATCCTGGGCGTGCACGAATCGACCATCAGCCGTAAGCTCGACAAGCTGGCCAAGTCCTTGCGAAAACAGATCATGGCGGCCCTCACCCGTGCCGGTATGTCCCGCCGCCAAGCCGAAGAGGCTCTTGAAGTCGACGTACGTGACCTGCAGGTGGATATTCGGCGCAGTCTTGCGCAAGAACCTTCACCTCGAGCGTTCTCAGAAAAGAGAGTGGAGGCCAGGATCCGCGAAGGCGAAGGTTGAACGAAAGCTGGCTGGCCATTGCGGGTCGGCCAGGAATCGTATCTGCAAAATGAAGAGAGTCCCCCAAATCGTGAGCGAGCGCCTGAAGGCAGCGGCGCCGGCTGTCGAACATCCCGATGCCGGCGTGCTTACGGCTTTCTCCGAGCGTTTGCTTCTGCAAGCCGAGCGCATGATTGTGCTCGAACATCTTGCGCGCTGTGGGGAATGCCGCGAGATTGTTGCCCTCGCGTTGCCTGCCTCCGAGCCCGTTCAGCAGATCGCGCGTCCCGCGCTTGGATATACCGCATGGCTGACTTGGCCTGTACTTCGCTGGGGATTGATTGCCGCCGGACTCGTCGCCATTACCTCTTTCGGAGTCATGCAGTACCAGCGTCGCTCGTCGACGACGGCTTACAACACTCGCCGGTCGGAGGCTGCTGGCAAAATCACCAACGCTCTGCCACTTTCACCGTCCCTATCCCAACCTGCTGAGGACCATGCCAAGCTGCAGGCTCCGCCCCCAACCGAGCAGAGAGATCTGGTTTCCTCGAACGCCGGATCGGCCGAAGTCGCCGCTCCTATGCCGGCCCAGCGCAAAGCTCGGCAGGCTGGCGTAACTCCGATTGGTGGACCACTTGGTGGGCCACCCGTGCAATCACAGCAAAATACCAATAACTTTCAGCAGCAGGGGGTAGTTCAGGCACTGCCCTCGCAACTGGCCAAGCAGTTACATCCCGGGCAGCTTCCCGCAAACCTTCCGGCCCCATCCCGTTCCCAGTTCGTCGATAACTCCTCTTCGCAGGCCTCTACCGACCTCGGGATTCCGGTTCTTGAGAGCCAGCGCATGGACCAGCAGCCAATCCATGGGGCGCTTGCAGAATCGAGGATTGAAAGAATCAAGCCAGCTGGCACCTCCTCGAATATGTCCGCATTGAAGGTTCTTCCTCCTGATGTTTCGCCCGCAAACGCGCCAGCCCCGGCGCCACTCGATCAAAAGTCGCAAGACGCAGGCTCGTCCGGGGTTCCAATGCGCTGGACGATCAGCCCGGCCGGCGGACTGCTGCGCTCACTTGACCAAGGCAGCACCTGGCAGAAGGTCGACGTAAACAACTCTTCGCCAGCTGCCGCCAGCCTGTCTCCCATGAATCCACCTTCGAGAGCAAAGGAAGCGACGAATGAACGCGCCGTCTCAAACGACAGCCTTGCTAAGGACAGATTGACCCAAGATAAGGGGAGCTTGGCGAAGGAAGACGCCATCTCCCTTATCTTCAGGGCGGTGGCTTCGAATGGACCTGATGTCTGGGCTGGCGCCTCAGGTGGCCTTCTCTATCACTCTTCGGATGCTGGCGCTCACTGGGCTCGCGTCGTCCCTTCCGCCTCAGGCCTCAGCCTTACCGGAGACATTGTCAGTCTGGAATTCATTGACCCGCAACATGGCCGCGTAGTGACCTCGACCCCTGAAGTCTGGACGACCTCTGACGCCGGCCAATCTTGGCTGAAGCAGTAGCCTCAGTTACCTCGGTGAGCTTCCTGATAACAAGGTTACCAAGGTGACATTTACACCAAATGTCGTGCAATTCTACTATCTATCGTGGTTGGCAGTTC
The DNA here is from genome assembly GCA_963823085.1 of Terriglobia bacterium. Classification (GTDB taxonomy): domain Bacteria; phylum Acidobacteriota; class Terriglobia; order Terriglobales; family Acidobacteriaceae; genus Sulfotelmatobacter. Next base: position 139,388 of record CAWGKF010000022.1, read on the forward strand.
TGGGGGAGGGCTGCCGAGGCGTCCTGGACTGAAAAGTTCTAGGGCGCTTTTTCTTTATCTATCAAACACTTAGGATGCCTATTCCCGCCTCAGTCGTAGGACCATGTATTCCTCGTCGATCGCGCGGTCCCCGATCTTCAAAGCGTGCGGTTCACGGCCAAAACTCTCAAATCCCAGCGAGCGGGATAGTGCGAGAGCCGCACTCTGCGTCTCAGTGACCGAGAGCATGATCTGCTCCAACCCTTCGATCTTTCCAGCCCGTTCCAGCAACGCCTGCAACAAACGACGGCCGGCTCCGTTGGACCGTCCGGAAGGAGTGACGTATACACCCCAAATTCGTCCCTTGTGCCGCGTCTTGAGGCCCTTATCACGATAGAAACCCGCCATAGCCGTTAAACGTTCGCCCTCGAATCCACCCACAACGAACGCATCCCCGCTGGACCATAATCTCGCTATGACCTCTTCCAGCCTCAGCGATTCGTACTCTTCGAACGAAGCACTAAAGGCTGCTGGATCGCCTCGGAGTGCCTCAAGGCGGAGCCTGAGCCACTCGCCCGCATCATCGGACTTCAAAAAACGGATCTCCATAACCACCCTTACTGGGCTCCTCGGCACGCCCCGCAATATCCGCCGATCTCCAGCCGCGATATCAGCACTCGAAACCGGCAATCTTTCTCCACCTGCTGCTTTAGCTTCTCAAACTCGTCGCTCACAAACTCAGTAATCTTTCCGCAACGCAGACACGCCATGTGGATGTGATCTCTCCCCAGCCGGCGTTCGTAATAGTGGCCTTCGCCATTGATGTGCATCAGATCGAGTTCATCGATTAGCCCGTGCCGTTTGAGCAGCCGCAACGTTCGATAGACCGTACTGCGATCGACGCTCGCATCCAGCCGCTGCGCCTTACGCAGAATCTGGCTGGCATCCAGATGCTTGCTCGCGGTCTCCATCACGCGCAGGATTGCCCTTCTTTGTTGCGTCATGCGGATTCCGCGCTCGGCGAAATGGGCCTGCAGTCGGCCCGGTACCTCGGTTTGTGGCAGTGGCATAAACCCTCTGTCGCAACTGGTCGCATTACGACTGCGACGAATTCTTCGCCGGGAACTGGACAGCGAACCCCACGCTCCGGCATTCTGAAATGGTAATCCTACATGCGACTCAGTTGCAACTGGGGCTGTTCGGAATTATTGCGACGTGTCGTATCTACTAAGGGAATCATGAAAATCTTCGATCGCTCGAGCGCCAACCGAATGAACCACTGCGCGAGATCCATAGCTCTGTTCGCGCTGCTGGCGCTGCTGCCGGCTGCGTTCTCGCTCCACGCACAGGAAAGCCCCTATATCGTGACGTACGATCACTACCTCGAAGAACCGGGCAGCCTCGAAGTGGAATACTTCTCCACCTTCGGCACCCAACGCGGAGGGCCGGACTTTCACGCCTTCTGGGCCGAATTCGAGTATGGCGCCACGGCCTGGTGGACCACCGAACTCTACCTCGACGGACAGACCACTTTCGGGGAAAGCACATTGTTCACCGGCTTCCGCTGGGAGAATCGCATCCGCCTGCTCCAGCGCGAGCACTTTGTCAATCCGGTCCTGTACATCGAGTACGAGCAAATCAGCGGAGCCGACAAAATCCTGAAAGAAATTGAAGGCCACGACGTCGAAGCCGCCTACGCCGAGTCGAATGCCATCTTGCGCCAGGAACATAATCACGAGATGGAATTCAAACTTCTGCTCTCGAAAACCTTCAATGGATGGAATGTCGCCGAAAACACCATCGCCACCAAGAACCTCACCGGAGGCAATCCGTGGGAATTCGGCTACGCTGTTGGAGCAAGTCGTCCGTTGGGGCTCAAGGCCTCGGCTGAGCACTGCAATCTCTGCCGCGAAAATTTCATCGCCGGAGTCGAAATGTATGGCGGCCTTGGCGACCGTTACAGCTTCGGATTGCACGATACGTCTCATTACCTCGCCCCGGTGGTCGCCTGGAACCTTCCCTCCGACTGGACCTTCCGCCTTTCCCCCGGCTTCGGCCTCAACGACAACAGTCACCGCCTTCTGCTGCGCTGGGGCGTTTCGCGCGAATTCTCCGGATTCGGCGCCGCGATCGCGCGCCTGCTAGGAGATCGCCCATGATTGGCGGAGCGACAATGAAAATCTTTTCGGTCTGTCTTGGTGTAGTGCTGTTATCGCTAGTCATTGCGGCCGCGCAGAACGCCGATTCCGACAAGTCCGACTCCGTCCGGAAAGACACTTCCGTCTACGCGGAACTGATGAAAGCACCTAAGAAGGCCGCATCTCGCCGTAATCCTCTGGTGCGTGATCCAGAGGCCGTTGCCGGAGGCGCTAAGCTCTTCGCTCAGCATTGCGCCGAGTGTCACGGAGACATGGCGCAAGGAACCAAAAAGGCGCCTAGCCTGCTTGCCGCGGAAGTGCAGCAAGCCTCGCCAGGCACGCTATTCTGGCTGCTCACCAACGGCGTGGTCCGGCGGGGGATGCCTGTATGGTCCAAACTCCCCGAACCGCAACGCTGGCAGCTAGTTACCTACATCAAATCGCTCTCCCAGAACCCTGAGCCAGACGGCCAAAATGCTGATCCGGGGAAGGCACCCCGGTAGCTTCGTCAGCGGAACCCTTGCGACCTTTCCCCCTCCCCGGTCATCAAATGCGGTGTTACGATAGTTAGTTCGGCTCCCTTACGGGAAGCACTCATATAGATCGCCACACCGGCAGCGCCGCCCGCAACACGTGGAGCGTCAGCCGAAAGCGCGACGCGACAACGAGGAGATAAGAAAAATGGCAGGCAACGGAATCGTCGAAGTGACAGATGCGAACTTCGACCAGGATGTACTGAAATCGGATAAGCCCGTTCTGGTGGACTTCTGGGCAACATGGTGCGGCCCTTGCCGCGCGATCGCCCCCATCGTCGAGGAACTGGCCACCGAGTATCAGGGCAAAATCAAAATCGGCAAGATGGACGTCGACTCCAACCAGGCGACCCCAATGCGCTACAAAGTCACCGGCATCCCAACCCTGCTGGTTTTCAAAGGCGGACAGGTCGTCGAGCAACTCGTGGGCTATCGTCCCAAGGACGCCATCGCCCAAGCCCTGAACAAGCACATCGGCTAAAGACAGCCCTGGTCTCATTAAAACGAACGCCCGGCATGCTCCGGGCGTTTTGTTTTTTGGATTTTCGCTGAAGGCTGAGAGCTGATAGCTTGGTTAATACTTCCGCAACACTCCAATCACTCTCCCCTGCACATCCACCGATGCTGCCGGCACGATGATCGGCTTCATCGCCGCATTCGAAGGCTGCAGCCGGATGTTGTCTCCCTCACGATAAAATCGCTTCAAAGTTGCATCAGTCTGATCCACCAGCGCGACGACGATATCCCCGTTGTGCGCACTGCGCCCCTTCTCTACGAGCACGTAATCCCCGTCAAGAATAGCCTCATCCTGCATCGAGCTTCCGCGCACTTCCAGCACGAACACTTCCTTCGAGCGCACAAAATCCGCCAGCGAAATTGTCTCCGGATTCTGCACCGCTTCAATCGGCTGACCCGCAGCAATCCGTCCCAGCAGCGGCAACACAACGCCGGTGTTCACGCTCATCGATTGCTTCAGCTTGCCCTTCGGAGGCAGCAGGTCGATCGAGCGGCTGCGGTTGTAGTCGCGCGTCAACAGACCTTTTTTCTCTAGATTCGAGATGTGCTTGTGCACGGTCGCCAGCGAATTCAGCTTCAGCCCCTGCCCGATTTCTTCGAACGAAGGCGAGTAGCCGTTCTCGGTAACGAACCGTGAGATGAAGTCATACACTTCGCGCTGCCTGCGTGTAATGGCCATGCCCCACATTATTGGCGAACATAAAGCGAAAAGCAAGCAGGAAGTGAAATGATGGCACCTACGAGGCACGGTTGGAAATGTAGAAGCACACTTGCGCCCGCAATGCACGTGTGGGGACGGGCGCCCCGCCCGTCTGGCGGCCCAGATGTATCGGGCTGCTGGTGTTTGAGGTCTTGTCCCCTCTTAACATGTCTTTATACGCCCTGAAACTTTTCCTTCACCTGCAACTCCAATCCAGCAAGAACGCGTCTTCGTACTTTAGAAGGGGAATCAAAAATGTCATCCTCGGTCCGTTTCGCCATCATCGTGCTCACCTCACTCCTCGCTGGAACGGCGTGCGATGCCAAGGCGAATCCAGCAGCGTCGATTCCAGCCCCAGAAGTCGACGCGCCCCGCGCCTCATCGGCAAGCCAGCAAACCGCAGTCCTTTCCGGCGGATGTTTCTGGGGAGTTCAGGCCGTCTTCCAGCACGTCAAAGGTGTGATCAGCGCGACCTCCGGGTACTCCGGCGGCTCGGCCAAGACCGCGGAATATGAAATCGTCAGCACCGGCGAAACCGGACACGCCGAGTCCGTCCAGATCGTCTACGACGGTTCGCAGATCACGTACGGCGAACTGCTGCGCGTCTTCTTCTCGGTCGCCCACGATCCCACGCAACTGAACCGGCAAGGTCCTGACGACGGCACGCAGTACCGCTCGTCGATCTTCTACAACAGTGAAGAGCAGAAGCGGATCGCTGAGTCCTACATCGCGCAGCTCGATAAAGCGAAAGTGTTTTCGCGCCCGATCGTGACCAAGATCGTTCCGCTGCAGGCTTTCTACCCCGCAGAGGCGTATCACCAGAACTACGCAACGCTTCACCCGAATCAGCCATACATCGTTTTTAACGACGCACCGAAGGTGGAGCATCTGAAGCAGCAGTTTCCCGATCTCTACACAGGAAAGTAGGAGCTCGCAGATGTCGAATCCAGATCACGACCACCAGCCGCGGTTTCTGACGGCGACAGATGCGCGACCGGTTAACACGCAACGCCGTGCCTTCCTTGCCACGTCCGCAGCAACGCTCGCCGGGCTCATTCTCTGGCAATGGAGAAAGCCGCGACTTGTCGAAACTGTCGCCGCCGCAACCACGCCGAAGGAAGTCACCATCGTTCTCTTCTCCGACGCGGGCGAACGGCTTAAACAGGTGCGCATCGCGAAGGTCGTCAAGACTGCCGACGAATGGCGCAAGCAGCTTACTCCAAACGCCTACGACATCACGCGCAACGCCGACACCGAGATGGCATTTTCCGGAAAGTACTGGAACCTGGAAGAGAAGGGACTTTTCCGCTGCATCTGCTGCGACAACGCGCTATTCGATTCGGCAACGAAATTCGATTCCGGCACAGGATGGCCCAGCTTCTGGCAACCGATTGCTCAGCAGAACGTCACAGAAATACGGGACACAACGTTCGGCATGGTGCGCACTGCAGTCTCGTGCACCGAATGCGACGCGCATCTCGGGCACGTCTTCGACGATGGCCCTGCGCCCACCCATCTACGCTACTGCATGAACTCGGCCTCGCTGCGCTTCGTAGCTCCTGCGCGAAATAGCTGAGATATCAGCTCTACGTTTTTTGATCTCGCTACGTAAGATATTGTTTTTAAATAACTTACTCCGTTTAGATAGGCCCTAACCCGCGCAAAATATTGATTCTGCATGGCTTATACGTAAAATATTGCAGAATAAAGACTTAGCTGGCCAATTCAAAAGCGACGCCGCATTGCGGCTGAAGCGATGATCGGATGATCGCGTGGCGAAGCGCAAGGGCTGATGTCACAAATGCGCACGAAATGCTGTGGAGAACTTTCGGAACGGGCAATCCCCTAGGCCCGTGTCAAAACGGCACGAACTAGCTTTTCCTGTTGCGTGCATTTCAAAGTTGTGGCATCTTCGAAATCTCAACTCTCACGAAAGGACGCCCCGAATGGCGCATTTCGAAAACAAAACGCTACGCGGGCGACTGTGGCCAATAACTTTGCCCAGTTGCTATAGGGCGTCGCTCCGGTCGCGCTAGAGCGATCTCCGACTCCTTCCGCAAAAACTAAATAGTTATCCGTGAGTGGCAATTCGTCGGCTGGATTAGCCGGTAAGTTCCACAAACACATCCAGGCTTTCTTGTCCCTGTTGTGATGCGTGGCGAGATGCCTTCAGAGCCTCGCGCGAAAATCTGCGCCCAGAGGTCCGACCCAGCGTCGGTTAGAACCGGAAAGCAATGAGCAAGCTATTGGATTTGCTGCAGCACATTCTAGGTGGGCAGAACCAGTTCGCTTCAGGCGGATTGCTGCTGATGATCATCGGCGCAATCAGCGTGTATTTGCGCGCTTTACCGACGAACTTATGGTTCTGGATCGTGGAGCAGACCACCATGACGATTACTGTGAAGGATGACGATGCTGCCTTCGCATGGATCAAGGAATGGTTTCTGGAGCAGAAGTTCCTTGAGCGCATTCGCCATGTCGATCTTGACACCACGTTGCGTGGTCAGGGAACTGCGCTGATCCCTGCGCCGGGCCGCCACCGTTTCTGGCATGGCGGACGTCCATTCTGGGTGTGGTTCACGCGCAGCGAGGACACCAAGGGCTGGACGCCGCGACGCATTGAGTCGCTTACGTTCCGGACGATTGGGCGAAAGCAGATCTTCCTGAAGCGGTTTGTGGGCGAGATCGTCGCTTGCCACCAGCGCAAGGTGAAGACTGCGTCTTACCTCTACGTCTACGACGAAGTTTGGACGTGGGTACAGGCCTACACGCCGCGACTACTGGACTCGGTGATCCTGAAGCCGGGCGAACGAGAGCGCCTCGTAGAGGACATCGAGAAGTTCCGTGCATCGCGCGAGCGTTACCGATACCTGGGCGTGCCATATCATCGGGGTTACTTGTTGTACGGGCCTCCAGGGACCGGCAAGACTTCTCTGGTGTCGGGCTTGGCTGCGCAGTTCGGCATGTCGGTCTATGCGGTGAACTTGACCGAGTTCAATGACAGGACTCTCAAGAGCGCCATTAACAACGTGCCGCAGAACGCAGTCATTCTGTTCGAGGACATCGATTGCATGAAGACCGGCAATCGTCGTCCCGAGCCGAGTGAACAGGATCGGTCTTCACCCGGCTTACGCCGTGATAAGGAAGATCCGGCGGGATTCGGAGTCAGTCTGTCGGGGCTCCTCAGTGTGCTGGACGGTTTTCATGCTCCTGAGAACGTGCTGTTCGTGATGACTACCAACCACATTGAATCGCTGGATCTGGCGCTGCTGCGTCCGGGCCGTATCGATTACAAGCTGTATTTGGGAAAGGCTGCGGATGCGCAGAAGCTTGAGCTGTACCGCCGGTTCTTTCCCGAGGCGACTGAAAGCGAAGCCAGGGAATTTGTGGAAGCGCACGCTTTCGCAGAGACTATGGCGGAATTTCAGGGCTTGCTGCTGGGACTGGAACGGGACTCCGAAGACCCGGGACTGATTTTCGCGGGTTCAAGTCGCGGAATTCGAGAGTAGGACTCCAGGAACGCAGGAGTCAAAATCCCCCTTCTCGCGCAAAACAACGCGCGAGAAATGGGGGTCAGGCTCACAGAGCACCCGGACTTTAAGAAAGGAGGTCGCAATGCCTGTGGTTGTTTTTCTATTCGTCCAAATCGTCGTGGAGGCAATTCGCGCGTTCGTGAGCAAAGAGCGAGCGGTAAAACCGCAACCGCTCTGCGTGGATTGCTCTTACGCACACGTGCAATACGGCGCGAGTGGAAAACGTGCGATCTCCTGCACGTACGGTGGTATGGTGCGTCCGGTTACGCTGGATGTGCTGTACTGCACGGACTATCGCAATCGAAACGTCCAAATTCGGACGGCGCGGATTGGATTTGCGCCGGAAGGTCAGAAAGTCAAAGCCGCGTGACCGGTAGCTATCACAACCTCATCCTGGCGTCGCAAAATAGGCGACGTTGGGATGGGCTCTCCTGGAAACAAAGATGGCCACTTGAGTTCTGCGTTGGGGCCGGGATGGCCGTTTTTTTATCCGTTTAACGGCGGCTTTTAGGCATGTCCACAGGTGCTTCGAATCCGATGCGGCGGTTATTCGCCGGCAGAGGTGTAATCAACTCACGTATTGCCTCGACGAGTTCATGGATTTCGGCATCATGCGTGTCGAGCCGGGTTTCGAGTTCCGTGAGCTTCGCATCAACCCGTTGATTCGTCAGAAGCGCTTCGCGCATCCGTACGAATGCGCGCACGACAAAGATGCTCATTTCGATCGCGCGCTTCGAGTTCAAAACCGTAGCTGCCATGATGGCGCCGTGCTCGGTGAAGGCCTGTGGCAGATAACGCCTGCCGCCGCGCTTGGGTTTTGAGGTCTCATTTTGCGACCTCAAACTCTCGTGTTCCGCTTTCGTCAAGGCGAACAGAAAATCTGCCGGAAATCGGCTGCGATTGCGCTTAACTTGTTCGTTCAGACGCTTCACCGGCACGCCGTATAGCTGAGCCAGATCCGAATCAAGGATGACTTTCTGGTTGCGCAAAATCAGAATCTTCGCAGCAACTCTTCTCGTGAGCACGATAGCGCTGGTATTCATTATTCACCGGAGACTTGAGGTCGCAGATTGCGACCTCAAGCATGAATTAAGGGAACACTGCATCATAGCAAGCCCGAGGTAGGCCGAAGACTGTCTGAGAAACGAGTGGTTCTAATCCTGCGGTGTCGGTACAGGAATCGCGAAAAGTTATGGCACCCGCTTGTCTTGTGGCCCGCGAAGTATGGGGCGGCAGCGGGCGCCCCAGTTCTTGCCGCGCTACTCACATTCAAGGACGGCGCTTCATTCAAGCACGACAAACCGAATTGAACGACTATCTGTCCGGATCGGGCTGCCCCGCACTTTTCAGAGTGACCTGATCCTCTGACACCTGCCCGCTCTTCTGCACCGGCGGAGTCTGCGCCCTCGGATCGGGCTTCACCTCTGCCGCATGCTGCACCTCCGGCCGCGCTTCCACCGCATGTACGCCATTCACTGGAGGAATCATAAGATGGTCTCCTGAAATATGAATCGGCAGTCGGCCAGGAGACTTGAGGAACGAATAAGACAATCCGCGATCTTCAGTAACCGTTACCCGCCATTGGCATCATCACCTTTCGAGAGTGAAGACAAGGAACCTTAGCGTAAGCTCTCACGCCCCGCCTCATGCCCCCGTAGTGAAGAACTTTCCTTCTGGTTTCTCTTCCACTTTTTCCGGAGCTGCTCCAGCGGCCACGTCTTGCACGAATTCGCGACGGCGTTCCGCCTGGCCTTTGCGTTCCACCTGACGCACGCGGCGAGTTGGCATATTGCTGGGCTCGAGACTTACGATGCGTCCTTCGCGGACCACGATTTGCGAGCGAAACCAGTCGGTGCGATACATGCGTCCCGCGGCGTAAAAGGTCATGGCCGCGGCGATCGGGCCTTCGAATTCGTATCCCGTGCAGGCGATGAGGCGCTTGCCCATTTCCTGCGTCCAGGTAAGGCCTCCGACCAACGGGTCGTTCAATCGGCAGCGCTCAAATGGTGTTGCGTGCGTGAGCTTGCGCAATTGCAGCAGCTGCAGCAGCACCGACGTCTTGCCCAGATTCGTGACGACGATGTTGGCCTCGGTGTTGGAGACGCGCTCCATCTTGATGTGCAGGTCAGGGTTCCATTCGCGCTCGAACTCCTCGCGCGCGAGTTCCAGTCCCCTGTCGGTGGCTTCGACGTAGCGCAGCGTGGCGCGCGCCAGGATCACGCTGAAGAACGTGGTCACAATGGTTGCGAGGACCGGAATGTAGCTGATGAGTGAGGAGAACGGGATGCGGAGCGAGTCAATCATTTGCAAATGCTGCAAGTGCATAGACGAGAGTGGCTCCTGCCGGACGCGCTTGGGGGAGGGCGACCGTGGGAAGGAGTGTAGCTAGCGGAGTCCTCGCCATGTAGATGCGGTTGGGGAGTGAACGGTAATGTGGAGGTAATCCGGACTTTCGTAACGAAAAGCCGGCTTCCGGCTCCCGGCTTCAGGATCCAAGCTTCGGACCTTGGCCCTTAGACCTGAGCATTCAGCATTCAGTCTTGGAGCTTTCGCACATCTCTTCACTGGTGAATCTTTGTCGCAAGGAGAGCCAGGCCGATTGGCGGGTGCTTGACGGTGGCTAAGGTCGAAGGTCGGAGGTCCGAAGTCGAGGCCTACTCCAGAACGCTGTCGTCGAGCTTCTTTTTGCCCCAGTCGGCTGCGGCTTGCACGAAGGCCAGCACCAGCGGGTGCGGATGCTTCTCGGTCGAGGACAGTTGCGGCTGGAAAAGGGTCGCGAGATAAAAGCGGTGCGTGGGAGATTCGATGGCGCGGATTTCGCCTTGCGGGCCGCGGGCCACGACGGGGAATCCAGCTTCCATGGTGGTCCATTCGAACTCGGGATTGATCTCGAAATTGCAGAAGAACTCTTCCGTCACTGTTTCTTTGTCCTTGCCGTAATAAGTTTGCAGGTAAGAACCGGGACGAAGGCGAATTTCGGGAATGGCGCCGGAGAGCTTGGGGGCGTTTCCTTTGGGGTCAGGCACGGCACAGGCGACGGGATAGACGAGGATGTTTTTCGAACCGGAGTTATTTTCGGCGGAATCGGCGTCGGCTATGTGCAGCACGTTGCGGGCGAATTCGATGAAGGCATATTGGAATCCGGCGCAGGTGCCGAGAAAAGGCCAATCGCGGCGGCGGGCAAATTCGATGCCCTTGAGCATTCCGTCGAAGCTTTTGTAAGGACTGCCGGGCGAAGCCCAAAGCCCGTCGAAGGATTCAAGCTTCTTTTCCACATCAGCGCCGGACAGGGATGGCGTCGGTAGCCACTCGCTTTTTACCTCTATCTTGAGCATGTGGGCGGCGTGCTGCAGAGCGTCATTAGTGGCATGATGCGAGCGGAGTTCGGGGTTAAAGTCGCCAAGAATCCCGATGCGGACGGCGTCGCTCACGCGATTGATTGTACTAGAGGGATGCGGCGGGTTCGTGGCTTGGCGTGGCGCTGAGGTTAGCACCGTGGTGCATGGACGGATACGCAGGATGGAGTGTCCACGCTCTTGCCGCAATAGGGTCGTCCATGGGGCACTGTTCTGTGTGACGGAGATAGATGACGCAGACTTATATTCGCTATGGGCATCGGGGATGAAAGCCCCAACACTTCAAGTCAAAGGGCTGCGGCTTGCACGCCCGCGCCACAAGCCCGCGCCACATTATCCTTTCATGACTTTTTGAAAGGCGGTCTGGAAGCGCTCCATTTCTGGTTGTGTGCCGACTGTTATGCGCACGTAGGTGGGCATGATGGGCCAGGTACGTCCGATCATTACGTTCTCTCTTGCCATAGCATCGCGCACTTCCTGGCCGGGACGCTTGGTGTCGACCATGAAGCAGTTCGATTCCGACGGGATGAACGAGTAGCCATTGCGCGTGAGCCAGTCGAATGTCTGCTGGCGGATGGTGGCATTGATGCGTCGGCGTTCGGGGACAAGATTAGGATCTTTCAGGCTTGCCGTAGCTGCCACGACCGCAGTCACAGGCATGAAGTTGTAGCCGCCGCGTTGGAGAACTTTTTCCGAGAGGTCGGGACGGGCGATGATGAATCCGCAGCGCAACCCAGCCATGCCATAGACCTTCGAGAATGTGCGCAGAACGATGACGTCTTTCCCTGCCTTCACCAGGTCGAGGCAGTTCGGGGCTTCGGTCAGGTGGATGTAGGCTTCGTCGACGACGACGACGGAATCTTTGGGCTTGTTCTCGACCAGGTAGTCAATGTCGGAGCGGGGCGTCAGCGTGCCGGTGGGATTGTTGGGATTGCAGATATAGAAAACACCGGCGTCGGGAGCGGCAGCGATCATAGCTTTCACGTCGTGCGCATAAGTCTTGGTCAGCGGAACCTTCACAATGCGCGTTCCGTTGTTATTGGCCGTCATCATGCCGAGTTCGAATCCCGGATCGCCAGTGACGTAGGGTTTTTGCGGCGAAGTGAAGGCGAGAACGCTCAGAGCGAGCGGAGGCGTCGATCCGACAGTCGCTTGAACGTAGTCGGGATTGAGTCCTTCCATCTGAGCGAAAGTCTGCACAAGTTCGTCCGTGAGTTCGTCAGCGTAGCGTCCGCCCTTCGAGAGAATCGCTGCCATGGCATCTCGCGCGGGTTGTGATGGACCCAGAGGATTCTCATTGGCGTCGATCATTACGGCATCGGGAGAGTGAGGGCGGCGGCGACGGGCGGCGGCTGCGAGCATCGGCTCTGTCGTGACGTGGAACGCGGCTGCCGCGGAAGCAGCAGCGGAGAGATGGAGGAACGAGCGGCGGGAGAAGCGTGGCATGCGTGCCTCCGGTGGGATGGAGTGTAGCAGAGAAGTAGTGGCGGCCTTCAACGAATGGTTGGGAAAGAAGGAAGTGCCGTGCCGCGGCGACTCCTCTATCGAAATATTGTGATTGGAGCGCCAGACAAAGTTCTGTTCGAAGTTCCGAACCGATGCACTCCTATTGAAAAATTGGCCAGGTCGCGGAGTCGAGAATACTGAAGTAGCAGCGGTGAAGAGCTACTCCTCCTCTTTGTGCGTGGCGTAGTAGCCGGCGCGGGACTGAATCTTGTAGTTCTGCTTGTTCTTGATTTCAATCTTGCGGTAGGAGCCGTCCTGGTTGGGGTTGGTCGGGGTGTAGCCGATGTTGTACTGACTACGCAGCTCATTTGCGATCTGGTCGAAGGCTTCGCGCAGCTTGTCGAATTTATTTCCGACGTTAATCACGCGGCCACCGGTTTGCTCGGTCAGTTTGCGCATCTCTGATTCGCCCGAGTAGCCGCCGCCGAAACCGCCGTAAAATCCACGGTCGGCGCAGAGCAGGACGTAGACGATAGCGTCAGCTTTCTGTGCGGATTCGATCGCATCCTGAATCTTGAGGCGGCTGCCTTCATCCTGTCCGTCTGTGAGCAGGATCATCGCCTTGCGCCCGGTTTCCTTCGACAGCATGTCGTGGGCGGAGAGATAAACGGCGTCGTAGAGAAGCGTTCCGGGCGAGTTGTGTTGCGGGACGGGCCCTCCACCCATGCCGGGGATGCCGCCGCTGGTGTAATCGACATTAATTTTGGCCTTGTTCAGCGCGGCCTGCAGGCGGTGGGTGTCGCGGGTGAAATCTTGTAGCAGGTCGACCGAGATATCGAAGCTAATGACATAGGCTTCGTCTTTGTCGGTGAGGATCTGCTTGAGGAAGGCGCCACCGACCTCCTTCTCCATGTCGAGGACGTTGCGCTGGCTGCCGCTGGAATCGATCAATATCCCCAGCGTCAGCGGGAGGTTCGACTCGGCAGTAAAATATTTGATGGTCTGAGGCTTGCTATCCTCGGCGATCTGGAAGTCATCCTTGGTCAAGTTAGGGATCAGGGCGCCGTGCTTATCTTTGACATTGAAGAACAGCTGGACGACGTTAACGTTGACTTTGACAGTTTCGCCCGGCTTCTGATTGTCCTGTGACTGCTGGGGCGGAGCAGGCTGCGAAGATTGCTGGGCACTCGCGACCGGCCCCAAGCACAGGGTCGTCACAGCCAATGCGCACAGAAGTCGAGGAAAACTAAGGCTTTTGAGCATCCGGGACTCTCAGTAGAGGATATTTGTTAGTCTAATCCTGCACCTTTAGATGCACCAAATGACATTGGATTGGCATCCCAAAGGCTGCAGCAGCTTTTTTTTGGGCGGGGGCAGCGATGAGGGTGGACCGGACCGAGGGATCGCACAAGCTTTTGAAAAACTTTAGAAGGTTGCTTCTTTCATCCCTTGGGAGGCCGCGGCGCTGCCTGTCCTCCCACGACTCGTACCCCTACGGGAAGCTCAAGGTAGGTTGCGGCATGGATTTTTCTGTCGTTACGCGGCTGGCGTTTTTGACAGCGCTGACTTTTGTTCTGATGACCGGGCCGGTAGTGCTGGCGCAATCCGGCCAAAGGCAGCAGAGCTCGCCTCCATCGAACGCACAGTCGCAAGATATCCCCGATGCGCCGTCCACAGTGCAACCGCCGCAGCCGAAGCCGGTGCCCGAACCGGAAGCCGCCCCCGCCAAGCCTCAGGGCTCCGAACCGGAGCAGTCTCCCTCGGGCAATTCCAGTCCAGACAATTCGAGTTCCCCCGAGTCCGGCCAGCAGAAACAACCTCCGCCGCCCATGCCTCCGGTGCAGACGGTTCCTTCGGGGAGTGTCCCTTCGGGTGACTCAGAGACAGGGCCGAAGAATCAGGTCAGTCCTACCGAGCCTCTGTATAAACTGCGGGTGCAGACGAATTTTGTGCAGTTGCCGGTGCTGGTGAGAGACAGCCAGGGCAGGCGAGTGTACGGCCTGACTCCGCAAGATTTCACGGTCAATGAGAACGGCAAGCCGCAGGAGTTGACCTATTTCACAAGCGATCCGTTTCCCCTGTCGGTGGCGATCGTACTCGATACCGGCATGGCCGATGTCGCGTTTCAGAAGGTAAATCAAACGTACGCTTCGCTTGTGGGCGCGTTTAGTCCATATGACGAAGTGGCACTTTACACATATAGCAGCACGGTCAGCCAGGCATCGGATTTCACGGCGAGAACTGAGAAGCTGACGGCGGTGCTGGACGAGATGAAACTGGTTCGTGGGCGCAACAATGGACCTCCGGTGCTGGGCGGGCCGCTGGGTCCAGAACCGCCGATGGTGAATGGAATGCCGGTAGGCAGTTCGGGACCGCCGCCTGTTATTACGCCGCCGAGAGAATCGCACGTGTTGAATGATGCGATCCTGCGGGCCGCGCTTGACTTGAGCAAGCGGCCGCGCGAGCTGCGCAAAGTGATTTTCGTGATCAGCGATGGCCGGGAGTTGGGCAGCCGCGCCAGCTATTCTCAGGTGCTCAAGGTGCTCGAGACGCGTGACATCCAGGTGCATGCCGTTGTCGTCGACAGCGGGGCTCTGCCGGTTTACAAGCAGATCGAGCGGTTTCGGCTGAAAGGCCAGGGATACAGCAACATTCTGCCGAAGTACGTCTATGCGACGTGCGGCGGACAGGTCTATAGCGAACTCACGCGGAACGCGATCGAAAATGCATACGCGTCCATCACTTCCGAGGCAAGGAACCAGTACACACTGGGATATAACCCCAAGCCGACGACCGATAGTTCGGCCTACCGTAGCATCGAAGTCATCGTCCACAAGAAGGGGCTAAAGGTATCGGCAAAAGATGGATATTACCGGATTCCCGGCGCCCATTAGTGCGATTACGGCCCATTCTTCTTCTCGGTGACACCTGTTACTTACGAAGCGGTTTCGCACAGCGTCGGTGTCCGCCCTCCGCTGATAGGGCCGGCGCATCGGCTTCTCCTAGCCACAACGAACAAAACGCAGGGCTTCAGCGCCGGGGGTCACCTGAGTAACCTGCGGCGAGTACCCCCCGTATGATATAAAGACCCCGAGCCTCCAAAAGGACAGATGTGCGGAGCGGCAGCCCCTGGAGGGTGTGTCCGCATTTGAGGAAAGCCTTTGAGTTTCATCAACTTCGCAGCCCGGGAGATTAATTGCAAGATTGTGTACTATGGCGCCGGGCTAGGCGGCAAGACAACCAATCTGCAGGTCATTTATCAGAAAACTGCGGACCAGCAGAAGGGCAAGATGATCTCGCTGGCCACGGAAACTGAGCGTACTCTGTTCTTCGATTTCCTGCCGCTCGATCTGGGTTCGGTGCGCGGATTCAAGACGAGGATCCATCTGTACACCGTTCCGGGACAGGTTTTCTATGATGCCAGCCGCAAGCTGATTCTACGCGGCGTAGACGGCATTGTGTTCGTGGCTGATTCGCAGGAGCAGCGCATGGACGCGAACGTCGAGGCGCTCGACAATCTGATGTCGAACCTGAAAGAACACGGATACGACTTCAATAAGATTCCCTACGTGCTGCAGTTGAACAAGCGCGACCTGCCCAACATTCTCCCCGTAGATATGCTTTCGACCGAACTGCGAAAGAAGAACGAAGCGATCGTTGAGGCTGTGGCGTTCCAGGGCGTTGGTGTTTTTGAGACGCTGAAGGAAATTGCCAAGCAAGTACTGACCGAGTTGAAAGCCGGCGGATAGCGTCCAAACCGAAAGCGCTCAGACGCGTCAATATCAGTCATCAACAGGTTAATGAGTAATTTCAATTACCATCGCTTTGGCGTGGAGTGTCCGGCTATGGGCCGAGTCGATCTGTTGACGAGCCGCACTTGCGGCGTTGCCGTGTCCGCTCGACTTGAGCAACGTTCCCAGAGACCACATATCACGGCCACTTCATCGATATCGCGTAGACTTCCTGCGTGCCAATGTCGCGTGTCAGTATCACCGAGTAGTCCTGAGTCACGCTGAGCTGAGTGTTTCCTTCATATGGATCGTCAACGGCACGAAAATCTCTGAGGCTGGCCACTTCCTTCACCGTGTGATCCTCCATCCTCATACGAAAGATTCTTGAATCGCTTCCTCCCGTCTGATAGAAAAAGTATTTGCCGTCGGGCGATGGCTCCCAGTTTACGAACTTGTCTGGGCTTGAAACCAAGTCAGACCATTTCTGGTTCTTGAAGTTGAAAACCAGGACCTTCGACTGATCCTCCGAAACGCCGATCAATACATCCTGCGAAACAAACCAGGGCCCGACAATGCCCTGAGAATCGGGAAGTACCGAAACAGTCCCGCTGCGCAGGTCCACGATTCGTGGCTGAAAACGGCTCGCCGCCCCTTCGGATTCGGGTCGAGTATTGGAGATCGTGAGCAGATTTCCATCGGGGGACCAGTCGGGAGCGGTAGCATTGTCCGTGATTTTTTGGGGCGCCCCGCCGTTGATACTCACGACGTATACGACACCTTCAACCGCGAAGGCGATCTTGCTCCCGTCAGGGGAGATGCGAGGGAAGACGACCACCTGCGGAGGATATGTGAGCTGCAGGCGATCCCTTCCATCAGCCCGGCTCCGCCACAGCGTGTGTTCGGGGTAAGACACGTAGGCCACCCACTTGCCATCTTGTGAGAACGTGGGATCGTATCCGGAGATGCCTCCCAAGTAAGGCACAAAGTCGCGCACTCTCGCATCATAGCGAACGAGTTCGCCGCGCCTCTGTTCCCCAACGGCAAAGATCTGCTTCCCGTCGCGGCTCACGTTGAAAGAGGAATAGGACACGGGTCCGTTCGTAAGCTGTATTGGCGCAGGTGAATCGCCCAAAAGGCGTTTCTCACGGGACAGCGCCCATACATCCCATCTTCCCTCGCTCTGCCCAGAAAACAGGAGATACTTTCCATCCACAGTCGATCGGGGGCAACATATTTCGCTCGGCAGACCTTGCCCGCCTTTCAAAACCCGTTGAACGCCGGTTCCATCGCTGGTGGCCTCATAGATCGCCGATGTGTGAGCGTTGGAGTCTCTAGCCGCGAAAACAAATTGTTTCCCATTGGAAGAAATATGGGAATCCAGACTGTACTTGGAAACCTCCTCCAGTTTGCGTGGGTTCAATCCATTCTTGTCTGCAACAAAAACCGTTGAGTCGATGGCGTAGAGGATACGGCCGTCTGGTAATAACCCGACGCCAGTAACGTCTGTTTCGCCCAAGCGCCGGGCCTCCCCAGCAGGAAGCGGAAGTAACCACATCGTCCCCCGTGTAGGGATCGGGGCCGCGATCCACAAAAGGAGTGCGGACCCGTCCGCAGTGAGTCCCGACACCTGGGGATTCACGAGGTTTGTAGCCACTTCACCCGTTTGCCCGCCGTTCACCGAAACTTGTGCGATACGAAAACTTCCGGATGGGCCCTCGTTGAAGTAAATGCGTGCACCATCGGTCTCCACTGACCCAGCCTTGGATCGCGCGTCATTGGTGAGCTGCACGACAGATTCGACAACTGGAACTGAGGGTGCTCGAGTCAACCTTATCGTCACTGCCACAGTCATTATGACCGCGATTGCTGCGGGCCAGAGCCAGCGAGACCTGCTATCAGGAGCCGGAGCCGCGACCCCGATCTTTCCAGATGTGGTGTCGCGCCGCAGTCGCCTCAAGTCGGCTCTCAGTTCGGTCGCGGACTGACAGCGAATGTCGCGATCCTTCTCCAGAGCCTTGTTAATGATCCGCTCCAGTTCGGCTGGCACGTCGGGATTCAGCCGAACCGGAGCTACGGAGGTGCGTTCCAGGATCGCGTTGAAGATCAACGCTGAAGTTTCGCCTCGGAAGGGCAGCGTTCCGGTGCACATCTCGTACAGCACCGCCCCGAACGAGAACAAGTCGGTGCGATGATCGAGTTCCTTCCCTCGAACCTGCTCCGGTGACATATATGCGACGGTGCCGAGCGCACTGCCGGGACTGGTCAGATGTTCCTCAGACTCGACGGTCGGGGCGCTCAGGGCAACGCTGTCGGTCTTCAGTGACACTTTGGCGAGCCCGAAATCTAGAATCTTCGCCTGACCTCGCTTCGTCACGAAGATGTTCGCGGGCTTGATGTCCCGATGGACGATGCCCTTCGAGTGTGCCGCATCCAGTGCGTCGGCAATCTGGATGCCCAGATCGAACACCGCGTCGATCTGCAGCGGCTTGCCAGCTATCCGGTGCCGGAGCGTCTGCCCCTCTAGGAGTTCCATTGCAATGAAGGTTCGCCCATCAGACTCGTCAATCTCGTAGACCGTGCAGATGTTCGGGTGGTTCAGAGAGGACGCAGCTTTGGCCTCCCGCTGGAAGCGGCTGAGGGCTTGTGCGTCGTGGGCGAGTTCGTCGGGAAGGAACTTCAGGGCGACGTGGCGACCAAGCCTGAGGTCTTCGGCCTCATACACCACGCCCATACCGCCGCCGCCGATCTTGCTGAGAATGCGGTAATGGGAAACCGTCTGCCCCACGGGTTGGGAGGGCGTGGCCACTGGGTAGACATGTTAGGTGTGGGCGATGGGAAGGTCAACGCAGCAGTGGCCTTCCCCACATTGTGTCGATAAATTCCCATCGCACTCGTCGTCCAGTTCTAGAAGAAATAGATCACATCTCCAGCCAGCATGAGCTGGTTTCTCTTTGTCCCGTTGTCATAGGCGGGAGCGTCGTACGAGCGCTCAAAGCGCAGTTCAGGACGAAAGAGAATTGTGGTGCCGATCCAGTGTCCCCCCAGCCGAGAAGGTGTTCGCTGTATTTGGTCTTGAAACCGGTGCGTTGGCCGCGCATGTCGTCCATGTATTCGTTCCGAATGGAAATATAGTCGTGTTTCGTGAATTGCTTCTCGAGATAGTTGACGACTGCCCATTCGGGGGCGAAGCAGGTGAGTTGCGCAGCCGTGGCGCAGAACGCACCGTTTGCATTGGTCTGAATCAAAGACGATGCGGCGGGATTGAGAACATTGGGAGTCTGCTTTTCATACTGGTACCAGCTCTCGGTGGCGGTATGCCATGAGCCGTTGATCTTGTGATACCAGGTCAGATAGTAAGCGGCGAGATTGTTGTAGGCGTACTTGCCGTCGTTGATGGAATTCGCGCACAGGTAAAGATTGTCTCCGCCCGTCTTCCATGTGTAGGCCAGGCAAGTGTTGAAAGTTGGCTTGGCGTCCGGCCGTGTCCACGGGACGGCTTCGCATCCCGCGGAGATGCCGGCCTGGAACATCCAATGATCGTTGAGCTTGGTTGTTGTATTGACACCGCTCTGCGTATAGCAATCATACGTGTACGTCAGAGAATGGCTATAGGTGTAGTTGTTGGGGGCGAGTTGGGCTTCGATGTCCGGGAGCGAGATGTAGCGTCCGATGCGGACGTCCATTCCTTGCGCGACATGCGGAAAATAAAGATCGGCGTAGACCATGACGGGATCAAAGCCGTATTCGCGATTGTGCTTGAGAAGTTGTTCGCTGAACACGCCCTTCGCGGTGGTGAAGCGATAGTCCAGACCGTAGAGGGATGCAACGCGGAATCCCCAATCGAAGTGATCGGTCTGTACGGTGTTCGGTTGGCGCTCGATGTAGAGAACTTCCTGATCGGGCTGGATGGTGTTTGGCTTCTCGGCGTAAGCAGCAGGCAAGTTGGCATAGCCGGGTTTGTCAGAAGTGCTGATATTGAAGCCGACGTTGGCCCAGCCGTAGATTTGAACGCCGCTATTCTTCCACCCTTCGCCGTGCCCTCCGGACCATAGGGTCTGCATGAGTGGGCCGGATTGCGTCCAAGGCTTGGCGATGACAACGGATCCGCCGTAGGGCCAGTCGGAAGATGGAAATGGCGGACCTTCGAGTGGAGAGGGGGTGCTGCGGAAGGCGGGCGCGGCGTCGGTGGAGGGCAACTGTTTCCAGTCGTCCCTGTAGGCTTTGAAGAAGCGCTGAAAGAAACCTTCTGATGGCAGTCGCGTGGGCGAGACGATTGGTGCTCCAGCATCATTTGATGCGGGCGCTCCAGTGATGATGGGCTGAGCGCTGGAGATATCTGCAGAGGGCGATTGACCCTGTGCGCTAGGGCCGCAACAGAAGATAGCAATTCCCAAAGCTACCAGATAAAGAGCGAAGACACATTTACGCACTGGCATCCCGTGAGGCTAAGAGGGAGTGCATAAAGATGCCGTAAAGAATCTATGAAGAGTTTCTATCGCTGGTATGCGTTTTTTTGCGTAGAAGCTAGTGGGACTGTTCCGGTGCTTCTTATTCTGGCGCTTCATCCCAGCGGACTACCCGCTTTTCACGGCTACTCCTGTGGGCGAGTAAAAGAGCGCGTTGGGTGCGAAGGAACTGCTCAGGCGGGACCTCCAGCGGAGCACCTTTTTCAATGGCATCGCGGAAGTTCACGTAGAAGCCGCGATAATCGCCGCGCTCGCTCTGGATCTTTCGCGGATTCTCATTGACACGAGTGAGCGTGCCCCAATGTTTTTCGGTTTCGAGCCCCCAGTCTTTACCCCAATCGAGTCCGTCAGGATATTTGGGGCTGCGAAGAATCTCTTCCTGAGGATCCATGCCGTATTTCACGAACGATCCTTCGGTGCCGTGAACCAACAAGTGATGGCTGGGCGCGTAGGCGATAATGCGGGCGCGGAGCGTTGCACGCAGGTGCGGATATTGCATGATCACGTCGAAGGCATCGTCGACCTTCGAGGTTTCCCGCTGGCACAGTGCCGCGGCACATATGCTCTCTGGCTCGCCGAAGAGGACGAGCGCGCCATCAATGAGGTGAGGACCGAGATCCCACAAAACGCCGGCAGCGGGGAAGTCGGCGACCTCGCGCCAAGCGCCGGGCTTGGCATCGAGGCGGAAACGATCGAAACGCGCTTCATATTCAGCGACCTTTCCGACGGCGCCTGATTGAATCAACTTCTTCACCGTGATAAAGGCGCCGTCCCAACGCCGGTCTTGGTATACGGAGATAAGGCGCTTGCGTTCGGCGGCCAGGCGAACGAGTTGCTCGGCCTCCTTCATGGTTGGAGTAAAAGGCTTGTCGACCACAACGTGGCGTCCAGCTTCGAGCGCAGCTTTGCTGTAGGAAAAGTGCGTGTCGTTGGGAGTCGCCACCACCACGACATTGATCGATTGGTCGGAGAGCATTTCGTCGAGCGTGCGCGCGATGCGGACTTCCGGATAACGTGCCTTAGCGTTGTTGGTGTGGCGCTCGAGGACGCAAGCGAGTTCCATGCCCTCGACGCCGCGAATCATGGGGGCATGAAATGCCTGGCCTGCTAATCCGAATCCGATCAGTCCGACACGAACCATGGTGTTTCCTCGGTGTATTTTTAACTGCAGACGCCAAAGCGCGGTTGAGAGTTGCTTAGCGGTCTTTGAGGCGCCGGACGAATTTTAATCCAGACCAGACCTCGGTGACGGCGCACACTTTCACGTCCACGAGACCAGCGGCAAGTCCAATCTCACGAATTACGTTCTCGGTCACATCAGTCGGCACACCCGAGCTTTTCTTCGGCCAACTTACCCAGAGCATTCCGGCAGGGGCGAGTTGTTTCGCGATGCGTTGGAAATCCTTATTCAGGCTCGCGACCGATCTGGTGAAAAGCATCACGAAATCGAGCGGAGTCTTGCTGTCGTGCGCGAGATTGCAGTGGCCGAGGGACTGTTTCAGCCCGGCGGCGACATCGTCTGGGGCGTTGACGAGAAGCGCGCTAAATCCATCTTTGATGCCTAGTTTCTTCGGTAAAGGAGTGCCGGAGTATCCAGGCATAGGCGGCTAGCGAGTTACATTCGGGACGGAACCGGCGGATGCGGACGGGCCAGGATTAACGGTCGGAGCGTAGTATCCGCGGCGTGATCGTACTTTGAGATTCTTGCGGTCATTGGCAACGATCTCGATCGTGCGATAGTGGCCATCGGCTCGGAAGTCTCCCGGCTTGTAAGACATCGCGTACTGGCTTCGAAGTTCGTCCTGGATTTCGGCGAATGCGTTGGCGACGTCACGGATCTGAAAAGGAAAGAAGGCGCGTCCGCCAGTGGCGTCGGCGATGCGCTCGAGCACCTTGTCCCCGGCACCCTTGGTACCACTCACATTGGTGCTGATGGTATAAACGATCGTCTCGGCGCGTTGCGCCATTTCGATGGCTTCTTCACGCGTGACGTGGCTCTGGTTGTCCTCACCATCGCTCAGCAGAATGATGGCGCGGCGCACAGGAGTGGACTTCGGCGCTTTCATGAGCTTGTCGCGGCATGCGAAATAGAGAGCATCGTAGAGCGCGGTGCCTCCGCCGGGGCGCAATTCGTGCACCCCATGCGCGAGCGATTCGGTGTTATCAGTGAAATCCTGTGTCACCTCCGGAGTGACATCGAATCCTACGACGAACGCGATGTCTTTGTTGAGATGAATCGTCTGGTTCAGGAACTCGATCGCGGATTCCTGCTCGAATTTGAAGCGGTCGCGCACGGAGTTGCTGGCATCAATCAGCAGTCCGACCTGCAGCGGGAGGTTGGTTTCCGCGTGAAAGCTGCGAATTTCCTGTGGCGGCTTATTGTCGTCGAGCACCTGAAAATCATTTTGCTTGAGATCGGTGATCCGCCGGCCATGCTTGTCCGTCACGGTGAATACGACGTTGACCTCGTTGGTCGTCGTCTTGAAGGTAGTCAGGTCCTGAGGGTTGGGTGAAGTCGAGTCTGCAGGCTTCTGGTCGGGCGTTTGCGCGTCGCCGGGCTGTCCTGCAGGGGTACTGGGTCGAGCCTGCTGCTGGTTTGCGTTGGACTGGTTGGAAGCAGCGGGGGGGGATTGCGCCGCCGCACTCACGGCAAGCAGCGCCGCAAACAGGACCGCGGCCCATGGGATCAATTGTGTGCGCAAAGCTCTATTCCCCTATCCCCACATTATAGCTGTCCGCCGTAGTGATGGGTCATCTCCTTCACGGTTCCCGCGAGGGAACCGGGCTGCTGGCAAGGGTTTCGACCGCCTTCTGAAAATTCACCAGCTCTCCTGGCAACGGGCTCGTCAGGGCAATTATTGCTCCGGTCCGCGGATGCGCGAGTTCCAGTTGCGCCGCATGCAGGAAATTTCTCGGCAGCGAGAGAGTGGCGCCTGAGCCGTGCGTGAGCCGATGCGGTCGCATTTCCGCGGGGGCGCCGTAGAGAGTGTCGCCGACGACCGGGTGACCGAGTGAGGAGAGATGCACGCGGATCTGATGGGTGCGCCCGGTATCGATCTTGACTTCGACCAGCGTGAACTTGCCGTAGGGCGAATCGATCCGGCGAAGCACCTGGTAGTGCGAAACAGCTTCCCGTCCACCGGAGTGGCGTGTTGTCATACGGATGCGACGAACGCGGTCACGGCTGATGCTGGCCGAGACCGTACCCGCGTCTTTCTTCATCCAGCCGTGGACCAGGGCAATGTACTTCTTCTTTACTTCGCGTTGGGCAAACTGCTCTGCGAGTTTGCGATGCGATTCGTCATTCTTGGCGACGACAATCAGTCCGCTGGTCGCCTTGTCGAGACGATGGACGATGCCGGGGCGCATCTCGCCGCCAACACCCGAGAGCTTTGCGAAATGATGCAGGAGTGCATTGACCAGAGTGCCGCGATTACGGGCGTCTTCGGTCACTCCGGCCCCGGCGTGAACCATCATGCCGGCAGGCTTGTTGACGATGGCGAGGTCGTCGTCTTCGTAAAGGATATCGAGAGGGATCTCTTCGGCGATAGCGCGCAGCGGAGCGCGCTCGGCAGGACCTGCGACGGTGACACTTTCATCGCCGCGAAGCTTGAGCGACGGTTTGGCGGGAGCGCCGTTCAGCAGAATCTTTTCATTGCGGATCAATTCCTGCACGCGCGCTCGGCTGACTTCGAGACGTGAAGCGAGGAATTGGTCGAGGCGCTGGCCGGCATCTTCTGACGTGATGGAGATGTGTATGGGAAATGCGCCCGTCATTCGTTGCGAAGGATACTACAAACTGTTGATAGAAATTGTTCCGTCGCACTCCCCTTATGAGCTCGGGCTGCCTTGCGGTCCACCCGCGCCGTGATCCGCGATGATCTCCATCGCGCCCTAGGGTACACCCGCGCCCACTGCGGATTACAGCTTTATCCCATAGCTTCCCAAAAATAAGAAAATGCATCCAAGATGCTCGATGCTTGCCATAGGAAAGCGGTTCCTGCTGATTTGTCTCGCCTTTGGAGTCGGCGCTGCTTGGGATCAGGCTGCGGCGCAGCTCAGTGACTCAAACTTCCCGGATGCTCCTTCCGAGGTGTCTTTGCATCCGGTCCATCCCGATGACCCGGCCTCCGAAAGAACGGTTTCGTGGCGGTCCCTTCCAAAGGACTTTCTCCACGATCAGAAGGGTATATGGCTGTTCCCTGCGCAATTGGCGAAGGGAAAGCACTGGATTCCCACGGTGACGATCACGGGAGTGACTGCCGGATTGATTGTAGCGGACCCACACGCGATGCCCTACTTCGGCAATCATGCCCGCAGCATCGACGACATTAACGACGTATTCGACTCGTCGATATCGGCTGCGGCGATTATCGCTTTGCCGGCATCAATGCTTGCCGTCGGCTACGCGCGGCATGACGACTATCAGGTGGGCACGGCCCTACTTTCCGGCGAGGCCTATGCGGACGCTACGGTCGTGGACCTGGTCATGAAGGCCATCACTCGCAGAAAGCGGCCCTCCGACATTCCGCCGGGCGGCTCGTACAATGACACATTCTTCAGCGGGAGCAAGTCGCCCTTCAAAGGGAGTTCGTTTCCATCAGGACATGCCGTTGGGGCGTTTTCTGTCGCAACGATTATGGCTAACAGGTATCACAATCATCGTTGGGCGCCCGTCCTGCTTTATGGCTTCGCAACTGCGGTCAGTTTTTCGCGCATAACAACCCGAGCGCACTTCCCGTCGGACGTCTTCTTGGGAGCTGCGCTCGGATATACCATCGCGAAATATCAAGTGTTGGCCCCGCGCTGAGCGAGATGATGTTCAGTGCCTTTCGACGGCGAACCAAGAGTCCAGACCAGAGGGGACGTTAATAAATCCTCCGGCGGTGACTTGGGCGTTAGTCACATTGAAACCATAGATCTGAATATCCAATGCGGTATTCACGTCATTCGCGGCGTAGGCAATCGAGCCATCGGGGCTGAATTGCTCGACCCGATAGGGAATCGTGCTGGACGTCCCCACGATCTGCTTTGAATTCAGATCTACCTCATCGATGTCGGTGGTCTGTGCTGGGTTGAACAGGAATATGTATTGCGCCGAGGGATGAGTCAACCCGAAGGCATCGCTGCCGCAGTTCGCAAGCATGGAGGCAGTGCATTGAATCAGGGGCGTGGTGACATTGGGCTGCAGCGCATAAACGTTCACGCTATTCACATCTTGTTGGTAGCTATTCGGTATGACGAAGTCGAACATCAGATTCTTGACGAACTGAACAAATTCGCCGCCGCCGCTGCTATTGTTCCAGTAATAAACCTGCTGGTCTGGACCGAGAGCGCCGGTCTGAGTATCGACGGTGCGTTCGTTGTAGGTAGCTTCTGCGCCACCGTGGGGGTAACCGCACGAAATCTCGTCATACAGTTTGCTTCCGGCCGCATTCATGCCCATGAGGGACAGGGAGCAAAACACAGTGCTCGACTCAAGTTGGTACTTAGCGACAGTTGTGGGCTGACTCAGCTTCCCCGTGGTGGGTTCGATCACCGCTCGGATGATGTTGACGGGATAGAAACCATTGCTGCCCGTGCCTTGCTGCACTACATAGAGAAACTTTCCATTAGGGTCGACCTGTAGGGAATAAACCCCCTTCACACTGATCGATTGAATAGGCTGGCCGTTGGGCACGCCCGAGCTATTGGTGTTGTATACGTCCAGCTGCTCACCCTGTTGGTCCAAATTTTGGAATGCCGTGTAGTAAACGACGTGACCATTCGGGGATGTGACTAGTCCGGGGTATACCGATTGCGGCAGAGTAGTCGTGCCAACATCCGTGGCCTGCAGAGTCTGAGAGTTGACGTTGTAGGTGGTGAGTGTCGATCCGTCGATCACATAAACGATTTGCAACGGCGCTGAAGACTTTCCGGCATTCGAGATCGCGATCTGGCCAAAGGTTAGTGTCGTAAGACAGACACACATACAGAAGGCTACGGCGCGCATCATATTTGTTCTCCTAATGTTTGGCAGAACGCCAATCAGATGAGAGTTTAAGAACGCGGGTTGGCGGGTAGGGAATTCTCTGTACTCGGCTGCGATCTAACGAGTGGCGCGGGCGGTGCGCACGGGAGCCGGTTTTGAACCTGGCCTTAGCCACCAGATCAGGCCGCCACCGATAACGAGTCCGATTGCAATCAATTGCGTGCCGCTCATCACGCCGCCGAAGACGGAGCCGCGGCCGGGATCGTCGCGCAAGTATTCAAGGAAGAAGCGGGCGATACCGTATATGAACATGAAGGCGCCCATGATCTGGCCATCGAATTTCCTGCGTTTCAACAGCCACATCAGGAAGAAGAAGTTCGCCAGTTCAACGGCGCATTCGAACAGCTGCGTAGGCTCGAGGGGTACCCCCAGCGGAGTTCCGGTGATGGAGTTCGCGAGTGGATTGTGGAACGTTACGGCCCACCAGTGATGGGTAGGCTTACCGTAGCAGCATCCGGCGGCGAAGCATCCCAGGCGCCCAAGAGCGTGACCGAAAGCAAGGCCGGGGGCAAAAGCGTCGACGGTGCCGAGCGCGGGCATGTGATTTTTGCGCACGTACCAAGCGGCGGCCAGGAAGGCGGCGAGCAGCCCTCCCGAGAAAACTCCTCCGGCTTGCAGTGTATTGACGCTGAAGATCTCGCTGATATGGGTGGAGTAATAGCTCCACTCGTTGATGATGTAGAGAACCTTGGCGCCCAGGATGCCGCACAGAACGACGAGAATGCCCAGGTTCCAAGCCTTGTCCGCGTCATAGCCGAGGCGTTCTGCGTTGCGGACACTGATCCAAAGACCGAGCAGGACTCCAAGCGAAACGAGGAATCCATAGGTCGGCAGGAAGAAACTTCCGATATGAAAAAGTTGTGGGAACACTGATTAATTAGATGCAGGAACCGAGGATTTGCTACGGGATTAGTCTAGCAGGAAACAGAGAGCCATTCGGTGCGGATTAGATTTCCCGTGGGTAAAGATCGCGGGCAGGAGTGCCCGCGCCACATAAAAGACCAATAAAAAACAAGCCGACCCACTGAGCCGTGTGACGGGGCCGAGAATGAACCCGTCGGTAGACGTTGGGCGCCCGCCGAGACCCTTTAGGCATCTGCGCATGGCGCAGCGTCGCTCACCGGATCCTAGTTCGAGTCGAGCTCCCGTTCATTCTGCATTGGTTCAAAAATCGGTTACCCGCCATCACCAACTTGGCAGGTCGGCTTTCAATGTGGATGCTAGGGAAATCCCGCGGAGTTGGCAAGTGGAACCATGTAAATAGTTGGCAGGTTGCTTGCAACCAAAGTAACGAAGCATTTACACGAAAGGCTGAGCCACGCCGCATCAACACGGATCACGCTCGCCCTGGACGGCTCCAAGTACTTGATTCTGCTGCCAAGCTGTGAGTGTATACTCGGAGCAAATATAGGGCCCATCGCGTGCTCGTCCGCGGTTCGATGAGACGCTGGAGCGATGTCGAGGAATGTCGAAGCTGCGCACGTCCGCGATTGCGGCTGCGTCAATTCTAGTTCTTGTACACGTGTCGGTTCTGTTGTTGCGGTACGGGAGCGACACGGCATCGGTATGGGGCGATTGGATTGATACCATCGGGCCGCTCATCGCAGCGGTCGTCTGTTGGCGAGTTTCGCGCCTTTCAGGTCCTTTCGGAAAACGCGTCTGGCAGCTTACCTCTCTTTCTGCCTTGCTGGCCGCTTTAAGTCAAGCTCTCTACACCCAGTACTACGATTACCTGCACGCTCCTTTAGGGACGCTGTGGCCGAGTGATCTTCTCGTTTTCTTCTGGGCCGTGCCGGTTGTGATGACGTTGTTTCTAAGTCCGCGGGATCCCGAGGGCCAGCATCAGTGGCTGCGCGTCTGCGATTTCGCCCAGGTATGCACGCTCGTTCTGTCGTTAGAGTTGTCGCAGATCTACGTTCCCTCTCGGTGGCAGGCTGCGGGCCAGGCGATGGAGGTCCGTTCGGCGCATGCGGCGATCTTTTTCTTCGGCCTGATCGCTTTGAGTTTTGTCGTCCGTTCGCTGGTCGCGGCGAATCGCGTGGAGAGAAGTTTCTTCGGGCGTTTGGGTTCCTATTTAATTCTCTATGCCTTTGTGGTTACAGGCACTCTCTACTATCAGGCCTCGGGACATTACAGGCAGGGAGAATGGTCCGACCTGCCGTGGACCATTATGTATGCCTCGCTCATTCTCCTGGCGGGGACGTGGGATGCGCGCGAGGAAGAGAAAGAAAACCAGCCGCTCTCACGCGGCCTGCAACTTCTGGCGCAGTTCGCTCCACTGCTGATGCCAGCAATCGTGTTTCCCATGGTGCTGAGCATCGCCCGCGAACAGTTCGTGTGGGCGGCCGTACTCGCGCTGGTTTCTTTCGCGGCGGCGGGTGGTCGGATGTTCGTCGTGCAAAGCCAGTATCTCGCTAGCTCGCAGGCATTACAAAAGAATTTGGCGCTGCTCCGGGGCATCATGGAGAGCACGCCCGATGCGGTATTCGTGAAGGATTTGGAATCGCGATACGTGATGATCAACCCAGCGGCTGCTCAATTCGTCGACATGAGGCTCGAAGAAGTGTTGGGCTCAACGGACGCGAAAGTGTTTCCTAAAGAGACTGGGCAGTGGGTCATGGAGCGCGATCGTCAGGTGATGGAGAAGGGCGTAACTTTGACCTACGAACTATCCCGTCCCGCGCACGGAGGGATCCGGACCTACCTGACGACCAAAGGGCCATACCGCGATGCAAATGGCCGGATCGTGGGGGTCCTCGGGATTTCCAGAGACATCACAGAAAGGAAACTGGCGGAAGAGGAGATCCGGCAGTCGCAGCAGAAACTGCGGATGCACTTTGAGAATACTCCTCTCGCGGTCGTGGAGTGGGACATGGATTTTCGCGTTGCAGCCTGGAATCCATCGGCGGAGAGAATCTTCGGATATACGCGAGAAGAGGCCATTGGACGACACGCGGACTTTATCGTGCCGCCCGACGTGCGTCCGTTAGTGAATCAGATTTGGCAGAACTTACTGACGACCAAAGAAGGCGGAACGCAGGGCAGTGCGAACGACAACATCACCAAAAACGGAGAAATCATTTCGTGCGAGTGGTACAACACACCACTGGTCGATGAAGCCGGACGTGTGCTCGGTGTAGCGTCGCTGGTACAGGATGTCACGGAGCGAAAGCGCGCGGAAGAGAAATTCCGGGGGCTACTGGAATCAGCTCCTGATGCCATGGTCGTTGCCGACCGCGACGGCAAGATTGTTCTGATCAACGCCCAGACCGAAAAGTTATTTGGCTACCGTCGTGAGGAGTTGCTGGGCCGCCAAATCGAAATATTGTTGCCGGAGCGTTTTCGAAGGAGACATCCGGAGCACAGAGCGGAGTTTGCATCGAAGCCCGAAGTCCGAGAGATGAGCAAAAGAATGGACTTGCATGGGCTCCGCAAAGACGGAACAGAGTTTCCCATTGAGGTCAGCCTGAGTCCGCTGCATACCGAGCAAGGGATGCTGATCTCGAGCGGCATTCGCAACATCACTGAGCGCGTAGCTCTCGAGGAGCGGCTTCGACAATCGCAAAAAATGGAAGCTGTGGGACGTTTGGCGGGCGGCATCGCTCATGACTTCAACAATCTTTTGACGGTAATTCTTGGTTACACGCAGTTAGTGGCGGATGGCGTTCCGCTAGACAGCAGTCTCTCGGATAGCACAGCGCAGATCAAATCTGCGGCAGGCCGGGCGGCGGGCATCACGCGGCAACTTCTCGCCTTTAGCCGTAAGCAGGTGCTCTCACCGCGAGTCATCAATCTGAATGACGTTGTGCAGAATATCGATTCGCTTTTGCGGCGGCTGATCGGCGAAGACATCGAGGTGCTGACCGTACCTGCGAACGACCTGGGATCGGTGAAAGCGGATCCCGGCCAGATCGACCAGGTCATCATGAATCTTGCCCTGAATTCTCGCGACGCTATGCCAAACGGCGGCAAGCTAATGCTGGAGACTTCAAACGCCATCCTCGATGACAGCTATGTACGTCAGCATCAGCCGGTGGAGCCCGGAAGATACGTCATGCTGGCAGTCAGCGATACCGGAATCGGGATGAGCCCGGAAACTCTCACTCGTATCTTCGAACCGTTCTACACCACAAAGGAGGTCGGTAAAGGGACGGGTCTGGGGCTCTCGATGGTGTACGGAATCGTCAAACAAAGCGGCGGATATGTATGGGTTTACAGCGAACCGAACCAGGGGACGACGTTCAAGATTTATCTTCCGCGAGTCGATCAGCCCGTCGAGGACATGGCCCCCGACAAACAGCCGGTAAACGTCATGCGTGGCACGGAGACGATTCTGCTTGTCGAAGATGACCCGCAGCTTCGCCAGCTTAGTTCCTCGGTGCTCTCACATTGTGGGTACAACATCCTGACGGCGAGCACGCCCGAGGAAGGGCTAGCAATTTGCGAGGTCAATCACAACGACATCCGCTTGTTGGTTACTGACGTGGTGATGCCCCGGATAAATGGGCGGCAATTGGCGCAGCGGGTCGCTAGGATGCGCCCAAAAATCCGCGTGCTTTACATTTCCGGTTACACCGACAATGCAATTGTGCATTACGGCGTACTCGATCCTGGTTTGTGGTTCCTGCCGAAGCCGTTTACGATCTCGTCGCTGGTTGCGAAAGTGAGGGAAGTTCTCGATTCGCCGACTGATTCTGCGGAAACCTCGGGCCTGTAGACATCAGTGAGTGCCTTCGGCCCAATAGGTGGTGCGCGCCAGCACCGTTGCGTTCTTCCGGTCTTTCACCTGAACCCGCAATTGATGGAGACCTGGCCGCGGATCCTGCGGTACAAAGCTCAATAGATATCGGCTGTGCAGGTGGTTGGTGAAGTCGTTCATCCGCACCTCAAACTTCTTGCGTGTGGCAAAGAGTTCGTATTCGCCTCCCGTCATTGCGGCGATCGTCTTGGGGACATTTTTCCGCATAGCCTGCATGGTCATCACGAGGGGCGCCAGAAGATCGGGGGAAGCGTTCATTTCGTCTTTGTTGTTGCCGCGCCCTGTATCGAGGATGTTCGAAAGGCTGGGAGAAAAGGCGAGCGCGTACATCATGGCGTTGACTCGGCCGACTGCAGTCACAGCATCTTCTATCTTCATTTTGCTGCCGTGGTCGCGGGTCTCGCTAATCAGAAGCAGTACTCGTTGTCGATCCTCGGACTCGTTCTTCAGCAGGTCAATGGAATATGCAATCGCGTCAAGGATCGCCGCTCCCGAGTCTCCCTGCTGCAGATTGCTGAGGTCGGCATCGATCAGGCTGTCATCGCTGGTAAATCTTCTGGTTAGAGCAGCGCGGCTGTCGAACTCCACGACCGCGACCCGGACTGTCCCCGAAGCAAAGAGCGGATCGAGCATGCTCTTGAGTCCCTGCATCCGCGGAAATTCAAAGAAGGCGCGGCGCCCGCGCTGGATTGCGAGGACGAGAGAGATGGGCTGTCCTTCCGGTGCTTCATCGAGGCGAACCGATTGCTGCACTCCGTTGTCTTCGATGAGTGAAGTCGGTGCCTGCAGTCCATAAATGACGGAGCCTTGCTCATCTTTCACCAGCGTGGGAACGAGGACCAAGTTCGAGCGCGAGCGGACGGTGGTCTCCTGAGCGAGAGAAGAGGCGAACAGCGTGAGAACCGCGAGAAGAAGTTCGGCGCGGCGCAGACTAACCAGCCTTGCGGTCTTCCTGCAAAACTTCGTCGAGCGCATGCGCTAATAGATGCGCGCGTTTCTGGTAATCGGTTGTCCGGCCGTCCTGCTTTTTCCCGAGAAGGTGATATTCGTCGGCGATGTTCAGGGCAGCGAGCACAGCCAGGCGCACCGTGTCGATGGTGTTGGTCGCCTCGGCAACGGCACGCATTTTGGCGTCGACGTACTCCGCGAGTTTGAGAATGTAATCGGGATCGGAGCCGCGCAGGTTATAGGCCTGGTCGAAAATTTCCACCCGGACGCTGGCGTTCTGCGCGTCTTTGACTACTGGATCTTTCGTCGCTGTCGCCATCCGTAGGCCTCCACGAAAGGATTGGGGAAGCTAGCTCGCCTCGGCCAGCGATTCGATCTGCGCCAGCATCTTCTCGACTCGGCTGCGAATGTCTTCCCGTTCTTTCTTTAGTTGCACAGTTTCACGGCGAAGCCGTACGAGTTCTTCCTCACGGTCCTCCATTTGCTGACGCAACCGCTGCGCGTCGCGTTCGGCCGTAGCCTGCGCCTGCTTCGCCGCTTTAAACAGCTCTATAGTGCGATAAATCTTCTGTTCCAGAACCTGAAAATCGTCGGCTGGAACCTGCTCTGCTAATGATTCGACCGCATTCGCCGCCATACTCACGCTTCCCCAAAAAAGGAATTCGAACTTAATCGCAGTATACTCCACATCCCTGTGGAGGCAGCGTGCAGTATCGCTTACTTCTTGCCGGCCTCCGCAGTCGAAAGGGCAGGCCGCAAATGGGCTTATTTTGGACGTAAACCCCGAATCGAGAGTTCACATCCAATCCCTCGGAAGAGAGATGTCGAATTCCGAAGCGATACCCAATCAACTTCGTTTTTTAGTGGTAATGCTGGTCTCATTCTGTTTTGCTGCGCCCCATTGCACCGCACAGGCACAGAACCAAGGCACCGCAGCAAGTGCCGGAACAAATGCAGCCCGGATCGCGCGAGGCAAGTACATCGTGGATGATGTTGCCATGTGCGGGATGTGCCACACGCCGCGAAACGATTCAGGAGAAATCGATCGCGGCCGCTGGCTTGACGGTGCGGCGCTGTGGCTCCTGCCGGCGCACCCAGTCGAAAACTGGCCCCTCAAGGCTCCCCGCATCGCCGGGTCTCCACCAGCGAGCGACGAAGAGATGGTTCGTTTGCTTACCTCGGGGATATGGAAGACCGGCACCTACCTGCGTCCTCCGATGCCACAGTTCCGCATGAGCCGCGAAGATGCGGAGGCTGTGATTGCTTATCTACGGTCGTTGACCCCACGCGCAGGCGATTGATTTCACTCGCTGATCTGTAACTTGCTCAGTCTTTTTGAAGCCTCAGATAGTGTCTCCGGGCGTTTGCAGAATGCGAAGCGCACCTGCTTCGCGCCATCCCGCGGATCGCGATAGAAACTGGACCCTGGCACGCAAGCGACACCGATTTCCTGAACCAGGTATTTGGCGAACGACACGTCGTCTTTGAACCCGAAGGCGGAGATGTCAGTCATGACGTAGTACGCACCTCGCGGACGGAAGCACTGGAACCCAGCGCTGGTGAGGGCCGGCATTAATTGATCGCGGCGAACGCGATATCCTTCGGCGAGTTTGACGTAGTACTCGGCGGGAAGGCTCAGCGCTGCAGCGCCAGCTTCCTGAAGAGGAGATGGGGCGCCGACCGTCAGGAAGTCGTGAACCTTCCGAATAGCGTTTGTGATTCTTTCGGGTGCAACCGCCCAGCCGACGCGCCATCCCGTGACGCTGTAAGTTTTCGACATGCCATTGATGGTGACAGTACGGTCGTGCATACCGTCGAGAGAGACCATCGAGATGTGTTCAGTTCCGTCGTAGATAATGTGCTCGTAAATTTCGTCGGTGATGGCCAGCACGTCAAATTCGAGACAGAGATCTCGAATGAGCTCCAGTTCCGCTCGCGTAAAGACTTTGCCCGTGGGATTGTTGGGGGTGTTCAGGATGATGGCTTTGGTGTGCTTGTCGAAGACCTGCCGCAGCTCCTTTTCGTCGAAGGTCCACTCGCCCCAATCAGTCTGGGGCGGACGGAGCTTTACGAATTTCGGCTTGGCGCCGCTCAGGACCGAGTCTGGTCCATAGTTCTCGTAGAACGGCTCGAAGATGACGACTTCGTCACCAGTGTTGCAGACTGCGAGCAGCGTAGAAATCATGGCTTCGGTCGATCCGCAACAGACGGTGATTTCTTTTTCCGGATCAACCGTGATCCTCTGCCACACGCCCATCTGACGCGCGATGGCGTTGCGCAAACTCTTGGCGCCCCAAGTGATGGCATATTGATTCACGTCGCCGGCGACGGCTTCTTGCGCAGCCTGTTTGATTTGCGGCGGCGCGGAGAAATCAGGAAAGCCTTGGGCGAGATTGACCGCGCCGTGCAGCATGGCCTGCCGCGTCATCTCGCGAATCACAGACTCGGTGAAGTGAGAGACCCTGTCGCTGAGGAAATGCTTGGGGGCGGATTTTACAGGCTCTTTGGCTCGTGAACCTTGCTGCTTTGTTTTCGGGTCCTTGGTGCGCTTGGTAGTGCGAGCTGGCATGAAAGGCAGACTAGCACACGACCTTTACGGTTTGAATCCCACGCTTTGCCAGAGCTCCGCTGTGTGATACATCGTTCCATTTGTGATGACATATTCCACATTGCGGGTGTTGTGAATGTCCTGCAGGGGATCACCGTTGATCAGAATCAGATCCCCGCGCTTGCCTTTTTCGACTGTTCCTAACTCTTTGTCTACCTTCATCGCCCGGGCCGGGACGATGGTTGCTGCCTGAATTGCTTCCATCGGCGTGAATCCGGCCTGTGCGTAGAGTTCGATTTCGCGATGCAGGCTGTAACCGGGCACGGACTGGTCGGTACCCGCGACAATTGGAATTCCACCGCGGTGCAAAGCTCCTACGAGCTCGATTTCCTTGGCAAATACTTTGTCGGCGATTTCGGACCGCTCCGAAGGCGACTCTACGTCGGTGATTTGCTGGGCCAACTCTGGAGCGATCTTCTCCACGCCCGGTTCGAAGCTGGCTGGCGGCTTGGCAGTCGTCGCAGTGAAAAGCTCAAAGAGCGCCATCGTCGGATCGACAACCGTGTGATGATCTTTCAGAAAGGAGATTGCTTTCTGCGCCTCAGGGGTGTCGAGATTGAGATCCGCGATAGCCTTCATGCGGTCGGGC
Organism: Terriglobia bacterium; assembly: GCA_963823085.1. Lineage (GTDB taxonomy): Bacteria > Acidobacteriota > Terriglobia > Terriglobales > Acidobacteriaceae > Sulfotelmatobacter. Next base: position 174,721 of record CAWGKF010000022.1, read on the forward strand.
CGGCTCATGTCCTTGGGGAACGGCGTGTGCATGATATCGACGATGTATTGAATGTGGTTGATCTGATCCTGTCCGGCTTCGATCACTTGGAAGGCATTCAAACCGTTGGGTACGTGGCCGGTAACCGTCATTCCCAGGCGATGCGCTTCGTCGGCAACAGCCTTGACTTCTTCGAGCTTGACCGAACTGTAGATCTTCATCTGCTGGAAGCCGGCCGCATGGTAGCGGTCGACCCACATGCGGGCCTGCTCGGGTGTGTCGACACGCTGTACGCTGAGTGCCATCGGACCAGTGCCGTCCACAATTCCCGCGAGCAGCAAACGCGGACCCAGCCCTCGATTTTGGGCGATGGCATCACGGACGGCGGTGATGAATTCAAACTCGTTGCCGCAATCGCGTACCGTGGTTACTCCGCCTGCGAGATAGATCGGTCCCCATTCCACCTGCTCGAAGTGGGCGTGCATGTCCCAGAGGCCGGGCAGAAGAAACTTTCCTTTGGCATCGACCACGTTGGCGTTCTTCGGGATCTTGACCCTGGAGCGTGGGCCAACGGCCTTAATGCGGCCATCTTTGATCACAACTGCTGAGTCTGCGACCGGGGCTGCTCCTGTGCCGTCAATGAGAGTGGCGCCGACGATGGCGATGGTGGTGCTATGACTGCCGGGAATACCTTTCGAAATATCCGCGAGGGCGCTCATGTTGTCGGCACCGGCGCGTCCGACGAAGTCTCCCAGAGCGGTTTCGTACCCGTCGCGGACGGCCTCGAAGTGATCGAACTCGGCGTCGGTCGTGATGGCCGCGACCAGGTTGCGGTTGGCGTCGAGCCAGAGAGTCTCGCGTCCCCAGATCAGGCCTTCGACGGTATAGCGGTCGAGCTTTTCGTCTTTGTCGCCGATGTGAATTGCATCTTGGCCGCGAGGTTCGATTTTTACCGAGCCGCTGGGGAGCGTCGTGAGCTGTGCCGGCGAACCATGGCTCGCCCAGTAGCGCACCATCAGCATCTGCATGGTCGTGGGCGCGTAACCCGCGATGGTGAAAAACGGTCCGGAAGGCGCGGCGGAATCAGTTTGTTTGTCGCGCGAGCGGAGGTGGACCGTGCCTCCTTCGATTGTCACGGCCTCGTCGATTGAGACTGGACGAGCGGTCTTGCCCTTAATCTCAAAGGATCGCGGCGTTAAATCCTGAGCGGCCCGGAACGCGGTGGTAAGAGGGACGGGCGATCCACGGTCGGTGAATTTGAAGTCGATCTTGGCGTTGATCGAATCTCCGTCGCGACGGATTTCGTAGGTCTCCTCGCCGATCGGTTGCTCGAATTTGTGCAGCGTGAATTTCCCCTGCTCCAGTATTGCTGGGGTGGCGTTCGGCATTTGCTGCGCAAAAACCGGACAGAGGGAGACAGAACAAAATCCGGCGATGACGACGAAAATGGAGGCGCGAAAATTTCTAAACATGCGTTCCGATCGGCTCATGTGTGGGTTCCCAGCGTTCTGGAGAATTCTAAAGGATTCGTACTGCGAAGGGCGGACCGATTAAGAAGGTTTAGGAAGCGGATTCGAGCCGCGTTGAAATCTTTGCCAGCAGTTCCGATGCCGCCTGTCCGGCCTCAAGAGTTGAAAAATCGGCTCCGAGTTCGATTACTGACACTTTGGCGCAGGCATCACGGAATGATTTATCCGTTGCCGGCGAGGCGGTCAGATCGGGGCCCAAGACCAGCAGATCGAAACGCGAGACCCGCATCAGGAGCAGGGCATCGCTGGGGTTGTTGGTGGTGTGCACATCGTATCCGGCGCGACGCAGCGTCTCGCGCACGTAGGTCACAACATCGGCATTGCGCTCGATACAAAGAACGCTCTTTCCCTTCGAGACTGTTTGGTCAGCCTGCGTCGGCGCGCGGTAGAAGGCGGCGACAGCGTTGTCCTCGGACGCGTGAGAGTCGAACAGCTTGGTCAGATGCGAGAGTTGCAGAACCTTCTGTACATGCTCGGGAACATCGCAGAGCTTCAGGTCGCCGCGGACCTGGCGGGTGCTGGTCAGAGTCCGGACCATCGTACCCAATCCGCTACTGTCGATGAAAGCTATCTCTCCGAGGTGGAGGACAATGGCGCGGCGGTCGCGCAGCAGCCACGTGATATGCGTGCGCAAAGCTTCGACTTCACTACCGGCGACCAGGCGCCCCTTGCAGCGGACGATGGTGACGCGGCCGACATCGCGGGTTTCCAAAGAGAGCTTCACTTCGCCTCCAGGGGGAAAGCGACTAGGACGGCTATGTGCGATGGTTCGCGAGATTATAGCGGGTTGGGGCCGATGTCAAGACGGAGGGGAGACTTCAATGTCTCAATCGCCGAATCTGACCTGGGATCGCGCTTTCGCCTTAGCGGCTTCTTCTTCGCGGTTCTTCGGCGGAGCGGTGGTCTCCAGCGAAAGAAGAAGACGCCTTGAGACCATCGTGATTTCTTCGACGGCAGCGAGGAAAGAGGCTTGATTTGCCTGCGAGGGCTTGCTGAATCCGGTAATCTTGCGGACGAATTGCAGGGCCGCAGCGCGGACTTCGTCGTCGGTGACTGGAGGTTCAAAGTTGAACAGAATTTTGATGTTGCGGCACATGGGAGCCGACCTCCGAGTTCTGCGGTGAAAAGCTAGCCTTCAATTATTCTGGCGTAAGTTGGCGTCGCGTGTCATCCGAGAGAGCGTTTCGAATTGAAAAGCTTTGGCAGATCGTCATGTTATAATTCTTTATTCTCAGTTGCTTAGAGCACGGAGGACAGTATCGATAAGCGTTTTATCCGCATCAATGATCGCATTCGAGCTCGCGAAATTCGCGTGATTGATGACGAGGGCAATCAGCTCGGGATTTTGCCTCCGTACGAAGCGATCAAAAAAGCCCGCGAAAAGAATCTAGATCTGGTTGAGATTTCGCCCACCGCGCAGCCTCCCGTATGCCGAATCATGGATTACGGGAAGTTTCTCTACCAGCAGGAAAAGAAAGAGCGCGAGGCAAAGAAGCACCAGAAGACGATCACCGTAAAAGAGGTCAAGTTCCGCATCAACGTGGACGACCACGATTACGAGACGAAGAAAAACCACGTTCTGCGCTTCCTGGATGGGGGCGACAAGGTAAAGGCAACCATCTTCTTCCGCGGACGTGAAATGACCCGGACGGGGCTTGGACGCCAGATTCTGGAGCGTCTGATCAAGGACGTGGAACCGATGAGTATCGTCGAGTTTCGTCCCAGGCAAGAGGGCAATACACTGCACGCGATTCTGGCTCCGAAGAAGTCGGAGAAGGAACGCGAGCGGGAGAAGCAGAAAGCTGACAAGGCTGAAAAAGCCGAGAAAGCTGCAGCACAGAGTACGTCGAGCCAGAGCCCGCCTCCGGCGCAGGTCGCCAAGCCCGCGTCGTAGCGCGGCTTCCCGACGAGTTACAAAAATTCATTGCAATCGGCACTTAGCCTTTGGCATTTGGCCAGTCGAGAGAATGCAGGAGCTGGGGTGTTGTCTTGGCTAATTGCCAATTGCTAACTGCAGAGGTTTTTATGCCGAAATTGAAAACGCACAAAGGCGCTGCCAAGCGCTTCAAGAAGACGGGGACAGGCAAAGTGAAGCGGGGACATGCGAAACTCCGTCACATCCTGACGTCCAAGGAAACGAAACACAAACGGAAACTGCGTCACGGCGCTTTGGTCAGTGACGGAGATCTTAGAAAAGTATTGCGGATGATTCCGTACCAGTGAGAAGGATTGAGTGATTTTGTGATTGAGTCATTGAGTGATTGCAAATCACACGATGGCCCAATCGCTCAATCATTCGATCCCGGCGTGTGAAGAGGCCCGAGATCGCCGCCACGGCGAATGCTCCTTACCTCCAGCCGCCATAAAACGTAGTTCAAAAGGAGAACACCATGCCTCGTGTAAAGCGCGGAACCAAACGCCGCCAGAAACGCAAAAAAATATTAGACCGCGCAAGCGGATACTTCCTTACTAAGTCGAAGCTGTACCGTTCTGCGAAAGAGTCCGTCGAGCGCGGGCTCAAGTTTGCCTATTCCGGGCGCAAGCAGCGCAAGCGGCAGTACCGGTCGCTGTGGATCGTACGCATCGGCGCCGCAGCCAAGCTGAACGGCATGAGCTACAACCAGTTCATTCACGGACTCAAGGTTGCCGGGATTGAGTTGGATCGCAAGATACTGGCGGATCTGGCAGTGAACGATCCGGCGGGATTTGCGGGGCTGGCGTCGCAGGCGAAAACGGCGCTGGCGTAGAAGAAGCTCTCAGCCGTCAGTTCTCAGCTTTCAGGTGCAGTGTTTCTGTGGGGACAGCCGCCCTCGGCTGTCCGGCCGGGCATAGCCCGGCTTAGCTGCATAGAACATTAGACAGGTTGTGTCAGCGCGCAGGCACTGCAAGTCAACACCATCGGCTCGTTCGAGCCGACGGACAGCCGAGGGCGGCTGTCCCCACGCGAACATTCTTTGGACTGAAAGAACCGACGTGGCATACACCGTTCCCAAACTCACGGACTATTCGGCGGCGGCGCTGGAGAAGGCTTCGAACGAGTGCATTGCTGCCTGTACGGCGGAGTCTGCCGACGTTCGCAGCGATGCCGATCTGAAAACGTTTCGCGATCGCTGGATGGCTCGCAAGAACGGTATCCTAACGCAGATCAATGATCTGTGGCTGAAGGGCGCGCCGAAAGAGGCGAAGCGCGAAGCGGGAATGCGCGTAAACGAATTGAAGGTGCGCATCACCGAACTCGTTGAGGCGGGGCATGTCTCTGCCAGTGGGACTGATTCACTCGAGAGCGAGCGCGTCGACATCACTCTCCCAGGCGTGCGTCGGCTAATTGGGGCGGAGCATCCGGTCATCAAGACCAGGAACGAGATCGTGTCCGTGTTTCAGCGCCTTGGGTACTCTGTCGCCGAAGGTCCCGTGGTGGAGACGGATTACTACAACTTCGAGGCACTGAACTTTCCAGCGAATCATCCCGCGCGCGACACGCAGGACACGCTGTTCATCGCAGGGCAGCAGTCAAAACCACAGCGCGAGCGGTTGCTATTGCGTACACACACGTCTCCGGTGCAGATTCGCACTATGGAGAAAATGCGTCCGCCGATTCGCATCGTGATTCCCGGGACGGTGCATCGCAACGATCCTCCGGATGCGAGCCATTCGCCCATGTTCCATCAGATTGAAGGCCTGGCGGTCGACGCCCATATTACGTTCGGCGATCTCAAAGGCACGCTCGATCACGCGATGAAGGCGCTGTTCGGATCGTCGGTGAAGACACATTTCCGGCCGTCGTTCTTTCCCTTTACCGAGCCGAGCGCGGAACTCTATGTTACGTGCTTCATTTGCGGCGGAAGCGGGAAGCGTGGATCGGATCCATGCCGTCCATGCAAGCAGACCGGGTGGATCGAAGTCTTGGGCTGCGGGATGGTCGATCCCAACGTGTTCGAGTTCGTGAAAGACAACGGTTACGACCCGAAAAAGGTTTCGGGATTCGCCTTCGGCATGGGCGTAGATCGCCTCGCGTTGCTGAAGTACGGCGTGGATGATTTGCAGTACTTTTTTCAGGGCGATGTGCGGTTTTTGCAGCAGTTCCTGTAAAGCCTGTAAAGAAGGTCTTAGCTTTTAGCTAAGGGCTAACAGCTAAAAGCCAAAAGCTGATTTCATGAAACTTTCTGCCAATTGGATTCGCGACTACGTTGATCTTACGGTCGACAACCGTCGTCTTGCTGAGGACCTCACAAATGTGGGCCTCGGCGTCGAGGGCATCGGGGGCACGGGCGCGGACACTGTGTTCGACATGGAGATCGGGACGAATCGTCCCGACGCGATGAATCATTACGGCGTGGCGCGGGAAGCAGCTGCGATTTACGATCTGCCGCTGAAACAGCTATCAGCTCTCAGCCATCAGCCTTCAGCAAGTTCCTCGAACGATGCACCCTTCCCAATCATTGTCGAAGAACCCTCTCTCTGCCCGCGGTTCTCCGCTCGCGTCATTCGCAATACCCACATCAAGGCGTCGCCCGAGAAGATTGTCCACCGGTTGCAATTGCTCGATCAGCGGCCGATCTCGAACGCTGTCGATGCTACGAATTACGTTCTGTGGCAGATCGGCAAGCCAACTCACGTATTCGATATGGATTTGCTCGAAGGTGGAAAGATCGTGGTACGCAAAGCTCGCCACGGCGAGAGACTCAAGACCCTGGATGGCGTAGAGCGCAAGCTGAGCTCCGAAGACCTCGTTGTGTGCGACGCGAAGAAGCCTGTCGGACTGGCAGGCATTATGGGCGGGTACAACACCATGATCACCGAAAAGACTCGGAACATCCTGATTGAGTCGGCATGGTGGGATCCGGGAATCGTTCGCAAAATGTCGCGGCGTCATGCGCTGCACACCGACGCCTCGCATCGCTTCGAGCGCGGTGCAGATTTCGAATCAACCGTTCTGTCTTGCGATCTCGTGGCACAGATGATTCTGGAGTCTGGTGGCGGGGAACTGTTTGGCGATGTCGTCGATGTCGTTTCAAAAAAGATGGATCAGGCCCCCGTCATGCTGCACGTGAGCGAGGTGCGTCGCATTCTGGGCGCCGGACTGGATGCGGGCCTCATCTTCCGCCTGCTGAAACGGCTGGGATTCACGCTGATTCCCGAAGGCCAGGGAGATGCGCAATTCCGGGTACACATTCCAAGCTGGCGGCTTGACGTGGAGCGCGAAATCGACGTGATCGAGGAGATCGCCCGTCTGCATGGCTACGATAAGTTCGAGAATACGTTGCCGGCCTACAGTGGCGCCGTGGTCGAGCTGCCCCACGCTCCAATCGATGCTGCATTGCGTGAACGCGCTCTGGCTCTGGGCTACAACGAGGCACTGTCGCTGACCTTCATTTCCCATGCGGATGCCGAGAGGTTCTCGTCAGGCACGCAGGTGCTGGAGCTGGAAAATCCGCTGAGCGAAGAAGCGTCGGTCATGCGAACGTCCCTCGTGCCGGGTATGCTCGACATGCTGTCATGGAATCTGAACCGCGATGTCGAGGATGCGCGACTGTTCGAGATCGGCAGCATATACGAGCTTTCGGGCGCTGAGCGCGTTGAGCCACGCCGTGCCTGTCTGGGAGCCACGGTCGCTTCCGTCCGTGGGGCTCTACCCGCCAGTGGAGCGCTCGATGTGAGCAAAGGCGAGCATGCGGCGGCCGCTGAGGTATTCCGCGGATTCAAAGGCGATATTGAGAATTTGTTGGGCGCGTTCGCGGGTGAGGTGAAGTACAAGCCGGCGGATGCGGAATATCTCCACCCCGGACGCTCAGCGCGCGCTCTCGTGAATGGCGTGCCGGTGGGTCAGTTCGGGCAGATTCGTCCGGCGGTCGCGGAAGCGCGGAAACTGCGGCAGGACGTTTATCTTGCCGAGTTGGACCTCGATCAACTTTACAAAGTCGGCCTGCGACCGGTGAAGTTCACTGCCTTGGGCAAGTATCCAGCCGTGGAGCGCGACTTTTCTTTCGTATTTGCCGAAGGTGTGACCTTCGCCCAAGTTCATGATTCGGTGTTCGGGTTATCGATTGCCGAATTGCGCGATCTTCAGCCAATCGAAATCTTTCGCGGAGGATCGATTCCCCCCGGAAAATATTCAATGCTGTTGCGGGTGATATTTCAGGCTAACGACCGAACGCTGCGCGACGATGAGTTAGCGCAGTGGTCGGGGAAGATTGTCGCGGCGCTGACGGCGCTGGGCGGATCGCAGCGAGCGTAACCTCAGAATCTCCTAATTGTGGGACAGAAATCCGCGCTTTAGGTTTTTTGATTTGCGCCGATAGTACGCTATGTGGGACACATCTCTTCAGGTCAGGGTGTTGCGCCGGCGCGGGCTGCCGCTCCCCTACGCTACGTGGCGCGCCAGCCGATCATTGATCGTGACGAGAAGGTATTTGGCTACGAGTTACTCTTCCGCAACGGCCTGGAGAACAGTTTCAGCGGCAATCTGGACGAAGCTTCGCGCGCGACTCTCGATAGATCGCTGCTAATGGGGCTCGATGTACTCTGCGATGGCCGCCGTGCTTTTGTGAACTGCACACGCGACACTCTGATCAAAGGGCTGGTTACTCTTCTTCCACCACACTCGACCGTGGTGGAAATTCTTGAGTCGGTTCCCGCCGATCCAGACGTTTTCGCAGCCTGCCACAATCTCAAAGAACAGGGGTATGCCATCGCTCTCGATGATTATGTTGCGGGAGACGGCCGGGAAGCTTTGGTGCCCTTGGCCGATATCATCAAAGTCGAAATGCAACTGACCACCGAGGAGGAGCGCGCCGAACTGGTCAAGCAGTTCGGATCAACCTACTGCCGCATGCTGGCGGAGAAGATTGAGACTCACGGAGATTTTGCGCGCGCGCGCGATCAGGGCTTCGTCTACTTTCAAGGCTATTTCTTCCGCCGGCCGGAAATGTTGAGTACCCACGATCTCCCGGCCAACCAGCTGAACTATCTGCGAATGTTGCAGGAAGTTTCCCGGCCGGAATTAGACCTCGCTGGACTGGAAAGGCTGATCAAGGCCGAGGCGTCTGTCTGCTACCGATTGTTGCGCTACCTCAACTCGGCAGCATTCGCCTTCCAAAAAGAGATTCACTCGGTCAAGCATGCGATCTCGCTGCTCGGGGAACGCGATGTGCGGCGCTGGGTGCGACTGGTGGCAGCCGTCGGCGCGGGACAAAACAAAACCAGCGATCTTGTTCTGTCTGCGCTGGTGCGCGGCCGCTTTGGGGAACTGCTGTCGCCACGCGTGCCCCACGGGGAATCAGATCTGTTTCTGCTCGGCTTGTTATCTCTAATTGACGCCATGCTTGAAATGCCGATGGAATCCGTGTTGGAGAAGATCTCGCTCGACCGGGAAACGAAGTATGTACTGCTTGGCAGGACAAGCGTTTTGCGCCCGGTGTACCAGTTGATGTTGGCCCATGAAAGTGGAGAGTGGCGGGCCGCCGCGTCCTTGAGCGATGGCCTGCAGCTCGATCCCGAAGAAGCGGCGGGATTGTATTGGCAAGCACAGCAGTGGGCTCGTGAGATTTCCACGCAGGAATAGGGCTTACGGTTCCGTTCTGGGTGTCCATGGCCTACTGTGCAAAAAGGGACGTATAGGGGCCTTGCGCGTCAAGGCAAGGACGAGTACCATAAAGTTGTTCTCATTTAGGCCTCGTTCCCGCGCAGGCCTTCTGCGCCAGCCATTCCGAGGCGGCGCCATACGGATCCGATACACGGAAAATCGAAACTGAGATAGTTATCATTCGCGAATAGCGGTTGGTTTGAGAGCTTGGGGTTGGTTCCATAGTGTGTTCCGTCGCAACCCGCAACGGCGCTGGAGTCAATGGAGTGTGCGAGGCGCGATTCTGCTTTGCGCATGCAATGTCGCGCATCCTGGACAATTGAGATTTTGTAAAACTTTGCAGCTTTGTTCACATCTGAGAGGACTATGAACGCAGGACCAGGAAAGAACTCCGGTGGCGGAGGAAGAAGACGGCGGCGCGGCCGTCGGCAACATCATCAGCGCGGCCAGCGCCCCGGACCGGGCTTGAGCCGTGAAAACAAAGATGGCATTTACACCGCACCCATGGATCACAGCTACCGGGCCGCACTGGCCGGGGGGAGCAACGGCCACAATGGCGGACGTCCTAGGCCGGGATTCCACACGCAGTATGCGCAGCCCGAGCCTGAGCCGCTGCCTTCCAGCGAAGACACGAACTCGCGCATCTTTGCCTTTATTGAAGATCTCTTTTTCATGGCGAAGATTCAGGAAACGGCGCGCAAGCTCAATGTCAAGGTTGAGTTTGTGAAATCGGATAAGGACCTGATGGAAAAGATGCAGCAGAACGGCGAAGAGAAGCCATCGCTGATCATTTTTGACCTGAACAACGCAGGCGTAAAGCCGCTGACGCTGATTCCGAAGCTGAAGAGCAAACTGAAAAAGGGCACATCGATCATCGGATTTCTGTCGCACGTGCAGGGCGATCTGAAGCAGAAGGCACACGAGGTCGGGTGCGACATGGTGCTGCCGCGTTCTGCGTTCTCGCAAAATCTGCCGCAATTGCTGCGCCGCCACGGTGCTCCAGACGAGGCCGAACCGACGGTTCAGTGAAATATGAGCAGATGGGGCGGACAATTCAGTCCGCCACTGTCGCTACCGGCTATTCTGCTGATCTCAACGCACGTGGATCGCGCGATCCTCTTGATACGAGCTTCTATTCTTTCCTCGAGGGGTCCTATCCCGGGGGCCAAGTCATTGGTCGTCCGCCAAGCAGATGGACGTGCAGGTGAAACACTGACTGTCCAGCTCCCGGACCAACGTTCAAGACGGTTCGGTATCCCTGCTCGATTCGCCGTTGTCGCGCGATCTGCGCAGCGGCAAGGTGGCAGCGGCCGATGATTTCTGCGTCCGCGGCCTCGGCTTCTTTCAATCCCGCAAAATGTCGCTTAGGGATGATGAGCACATGCGTGGGGGCCTGCGGATTGATGTCCTCGAAGGCGAAGATGTACTCGTCTTCGTGGATTTTCTTGGCAGGAATTTCGCCGCGGATGATGCGGCAAAAGAGGCAATTCGAATCGCTCATAATCTGGCTCACCTTGGCGAAACGATAACATTGCTGCGGCAACTTTGTCAGCCGAGCGGAGATTAGTCCAGGCGCACAACGAATACTGCGCCTTCAGGAGTTTTGGTTTCGGCGGCCAGTTTTTTAGCGCGTTCGTGGTCGTCATCCAGCGGACGAATTCGTATCCACCAATCACCAGCGGGACTCTTGAAGCGCAATACCTTCGCCGTCTGATAACGCCGGGTGAGATGGTCGGCAAGTTCTGACGCCACTTTTTCGTCCGGGAATCCGCCGATCTGAACGGCCCACTTACCTGGCGCCCCAGGAACGGCGGCGGACTCCATCAATTCAACTTTCACCTCGGCCACCCCGGGTAGCCACACGTCGAGTTTGTGAGCGGCAGCGAGAGACAGATCGATGATGCGTCCCGGAATGAATGGGCCGCGATCGGTGATGCGGACGAGGGCCATGTGACCATTCTTGAGATTGGTCACACGAGCGATTGATCCCAGCGGAAACGTGCGATGCGCCGCGGTCATGGCGTGCATGTTGTAAACTTCGCCGTTCGATCCGCGGCGGTTGTGATAGGGAGGGCCGTACCAGCTCGCTAGCCCTGTTTCCGTGGAAAGTGGCTTGGCGTCGGCGGGAATTGTGGGTTCGGCTAAATCCGCCTCAGCTCCAGACTTGCTCCCGTTTTCAGGCGTTGGTGGAACGTTCGATTCCGGTGGATGTGTCGAGGCAGGTTCGGTAGTGGACGCGGGTGGTGGAGGCGGCGGAACGTTCACGTGCGCCTGCTTCGGATGTCCGCACGAGCTTAGAAATAGAATCGCGAGCAGAACGATCAGGAGCATAGGCATGCTGCCGAAGTGAGACGGACGGAGCGGCGTCCGGTGAAACGTCACTTGGGCTGGTTCGGGTGCTGCTCCATGTAGTTGGCGAACTCGGCCAGTTTCTGCGACGCCGAACGCAATGCCTTGGTTGAATGCGTGCGAGCCGCGGGAACGACTTCGTCGTTCAGGTACTTGATGATTTCGGGGATCTCTTTTTCCAGGCGCTCGACGGCTTCGTTGATGGTCTGACTGATGCGCGTCGATGCGTCTTCCACCTTGCGGTTGAAGTCGTTCATGGTACTCCTCGCGATGATAGGGCGTGAAATCGCTCACGCGTACAGCGGATGCCAGGCTCGCTTATTATTTCGTGCCCGGGGGCAGGGGTCAATGGTGGCGGCTGACTGGCATGGTTCGGGTGCCGCTTTCCTCTTAATCTTGCATAGCTCATCAGCTTTCGTGGTTGCGGTAGAATGCAAAACTCTACTCATGAGTTCCTCGAAAGTGATCCCTCTCGAAGATGCGCTCGCGGTTGGATTCCGCAAGCGGTTACTGGCGTGGTACGAGGCGCATGCGCGCGACCTGCCCTGGCGCAAGGACCGGGATCCATATCGCGTTTGGATTTCCGAGATCATGTTGCAGCAGACGCGGGTGGCCGCGGTCATCGAGCATTATCACGCGTTCCTGAAGGGGTTTCCGACGGTGCGGAAGCTGGCGGCTGCGCGAGAGGCATCCGTCCTCTCAGTTTGGAGCGGTTTGGGATATTATCGGCGGGCGCGAATGCTGCACGCGGCGGCCAAGATAATTGTTCGCGAGCGAAAGGGCAAGTTCCCGGGAACTGCGGAAGAATGGCGCTCCCTGCCGGGCATCGGAAGATACACGGCCGCGGCAATCGCCAGTATCGCCTTTGGAGATCCCGCCGCGGTCGTGGATGGGAATGTCGAGCGCGTGCTGCAAAGGCTTTTGGGAAGACGCCTGGGCAGAGAGGAGGTCTGGACGAGCGCTGAGAGCCTGCTGGATCGCAATCGTCCCGGTGACTTCAATCAGGCAATGATGGAGTTAGGTGCGACGGTGTGCACACCACGTGCGCCTTCGTGCCTGATGTGCCCGGTTGCGGAACTGTGCGCCACGCGTGGTGAATTGGCCTCTGGCTATCAGGCCAAGAAGCAGCACAAACGCGAAATCGATTACGCGTTGCATTGCCGGGATGGTGAGGTCTTTCTGGTGCAGCGCCCGCGCGATGCGCGGCTAATGGCGGGAATGTGGGAACTGCCCGAAATCGGTGTGCCGGCGGGTGCGGAAAAGCAGGTTCCTCGCTCGGTTCGGAATGACAAAGCAAATGGTGGGACCAGAACACTCTTGTTCTCGGTGCGCCACTCAATTACGGTGACGGATTACACCGTACGGATCTGGGATGGTGCTCCACTGGACGCGAGCTCCGGAGAATGGGTCGCTGTCCGCCGGCTTTCGAAAATCCCGCTGACCGGCCTGTCGCGAAAAGTCTTGCGGAAAGCGGAAGTTCTGAGCTGATCGGTATGGCACTCAGAGAATCCACCAGGCAGACAGCATCATCTAAAGGTGCAGTAGCGGAGTTAGCTTTAAGTTCGGGTTTGAGGAAAACAATGGCAGCTTTGGCCGCGGGTGTGACGGCTCCTGATGTTGAATTGAAAACGTTGGATGGAAAGCGGTTCTCGCTGAAGAATGAACTTGCTCACGGTCCGGTGGTACTAGCTTTTTTCAAGGTCTCTTGTCCGACCTGCCAGTACGCGTTTCCGTTCCTGCAGAGGCTCCATAAGGCATATGGCGACAAGGGCGTAAAGTTAGTGGGGATCTCGCAAAACGACGCGACTGAGACTGCGTCATTTGCTAAAGAATTCGGCGTGACATTTCCACTGCTGATGGACCCTGTCGGCAATTATCCGGTGTCGAACGCCTATGAGTTGACCAATGTTCCCTCGATCTTTTTGGTCGCAGAGGATGGCGAAATCGAAATCTCCAGCGTGGGATGGGTGAAGGCGGACTTCGAGCAGATCAACCGTAAGATGGCCGAGCATCAGAAGATATCGGCGGCTGTGATGTTCAAGGCAGGAGAAGACGTTCGCGATTTCAAAGCCGGTTGAGGGTCGAAGAACTAGCCGCCGGTCGGCGGCTTTCAACACAGTCCAACCCCTACGTCACTGTCTGGACGGTCCTCGATCATGTCCTGGTTCCAATAGTTGGTGCACTCTCGTGCAGGGTAACGTCTAAATTCCCGTACAACTGGAAACTACTCACTCCGTTACAATTCTGCTTAGAAACTCAAAGAAAACAAGCCTTCCAGCGGACGCCGCTTCGTTGGGGGAGAAGCCTAATCATGCAGCGAATGGCCAAATTTGCCTTGGTGTGTCTGATCGTGTGTGCTGGCCTGTTCGTTTGGGCCGACGGCGGAGCCGGTGGAGGAGGGTCGAAAGGGCCATCCGTCAGGCTGCCGGGCGCGGCTTTCGCCGCGCTTGAGACCATCAATCCTGAGCACATTCGCTGGCACGTTCGTTTTCTGTCGCACGATCTCCTCGAAGGACGCGGAACAGGGCAGCGGGGAGGTGACCTGGCGGCCGAATATATCGCCACACAGTTTGCCGAGTACGGTCTCAAACCAGCCGGTGATCACGGTACTTACATGCAAAGGGTACCGCTCGTAGGCATCACAACTCTGCCGGAAACGCGGTTTTCTCTCGTCCCGAAGCAGGGCGAGACGATGAATCTGAAGCTGCTCGATGAATACGTCGCCTACAACCAGACGCAGCAGCCTGAGTCGGACGTGGACGCGGAAATCGTATTCGTGGGCTACGGAATCGAAGCGCCCGAGTACAACTGGGACGACTATAAGGGCGTCGATGTACGGGGTAAGGTGCTCCTGATGCTGGTGAACGAGCCACCGTCGGACGATCCGAAGTTCTTCAAAGGCAAGGCGCTCACTTATTACGGACGTTGGACCTACAAGTACGAAGAAGGTCTGCGCAAGGGCGCAGCGGGAGTGATCCTGATTCATCAGGCGGCCATGGCCAGCTATCCGTGGGAAGTGGTGCGGAACTCGAATTCCGGCGAAAAGTCGTTCCTGAAGCTGGAAGGGCCGACGCTGAAGGTGGCATCGTGGATCCATCTGGATGCCGCGACCAGGCTGGCATCGGCATCAGGGATGAACCTCGACAAGATGATGCAGGCGGCACAGTCGCGGGATTTTCATCCGATGAGTCTCGGGGCGCGGCTGAAAGCGCACATGGTCAGCAAAGTCCGAAACTTTGAGTCGAATAACGTGCTTGCCGTTTTACCCGGCCTAGATCGCCGCGTTTCTGACGAAGCCGTTATGTATACGGCGCACTGGGATCATTTCGGCATTCGCCCGGACATGCCTGGAGACAACATCTTCAACGGCGCCAACGACAATGCCACGGGATGCGGCATTCTGCTCGAAGTGGCGCGCGCCTTCGGAACTGGGGCGGCGAAGCCCAGAAGATCCATTCTGTTTGCGGCAGTTACGGCGGAAGAGCAAGGGCTGCTGGGGTCGGAATATCTTGGGAAGCATCTTCCTTTCAGTACCGGCAAGGTTTCATTGGACCTCAACTACGACGATGTGAAGCCGCTGGGAGCCCCCGAAGAAGTGCAGGTGGCCGGGGCAGAACGCACGACGTTTTATCCGGTAGTCGAGGCGATGGCGAAGGACTTCCGGCTGGCCGTCCGTCCGGATGCGCGGCCGGAGGCAGGGAATTTCTACCGTTCGGATCACTTCAGCATGGCACGCGTGGGCATCCCGTCTTTTTCCATCAACGAGGGAACAAAATTTAAGGGGCATCCTGATTCGTGGGGAGTTGAGCAGGAGCGTGAATACGTCGAGAAGCATTATCACCAGCCGAGTGATGAATACCACCCGGAGATGGATTTTGTGGGCGATGCGGCAATGGCGCGGTTCGGATTCGCCTTGGGATGGGAAGCGGCTAGCCTCAGTAAACTCGTTGGATGGCAAAAGGGCGATGAGTTTGAAGCGGCGCGGGTGAAGAGTCAGCAGTAAGCCATGACCGGTTCTTTGCGCATTTCCAGTCCTCAGCTGTCCTCGAGAGTGGGTTCTCGCGCGACCTTGATTCCACAGCACTTACTTTGCCCTGTAACCGAGGTAACTTTCGTCCTACCCGACCGCCTGCTAGCCTCGTTATTTAGGTTTGTAATCAGCAACTTCCGAACAGACCCTTGTAAGGATGCCTAGAATACCCATCTTCCGTCTCGGCGGCTCACCGGATAAACCGGCGCTACCGAAATTGTCTGCTTCGACCCCACTCGTTGCGCTTGAAGGGCTGATGGTAGGAGTAGACAACTTACGCCATGACGTTGTACTGAGCCCGCGATTCGTGGAATTGGCGCGAGCCCAGATCACGAGACTCATCGCGCGTCACGGCGAGTTGGAAGGATTGTTGGGTGCTGAGGCTCCCACCGTGTCGCAGGCACCCTCATGGATGCGGCAGCAAGCGGGGAAGCCGACGAAGGCAAAGCTCGATCCAGCGGAGTGGAAGTCAGCGCTGACGGAAATGCACGTCGCTTCGCTGAATCGGGCCAAGAAAGAATTCAAGCTCTCGGTCGATCTGCTGGCCCGGCTTGCCGTGACGAAGTTCCTCCGCACGGAAATGAACCATCAGTTTGCGCAGGTTGTAGAGCGTTGCCGCGTGCTACTGAAGACCTTCGACCACTCCCGTCAGCAAAGGGCGCATGAGTACCGCGAGAAGATGGCGGCGTTCCAGGTGCGCAAGAAGATCATTCTGCGCAAGGCAGGGCAGGAGATTTTTGAGACTCTGCGCGAGGTGGAAAAGAGCACTCTGGCACGTACTCGTCGTTCGCTGTTTGGTGAAGAGACCAGTGGCGGAGCTTACTTCACATATCCGCTGTTTCTGAATCGCCTGCTGTTTTCTGAAGACGGCCGCGATGACTATCTGTGTGCCGAACACTATGTGATGCTCGGCAATTGGGATCGCGATCCCGACCGCTATGGGCGCATGCGCGAAGTTGTTTCCGGCTTTCTGCGGTCGCTCTACGGAGAGGATACCAGCACCGAGACAATGGATGCGTGGATGAACGTGCCCGAGAATGCGCGCGAGTTGGTGGGCACGGGAACTCCAGAAGATTCGGAAGAAGGCGAGGCACAGCAGGAACGTCTGGCGACGTGGGTGCGGCTGCTCGAAGACGAGCGGGTAATGGAAAACGTGATTGCTTCGTATCACGTCGTGCCACTGCTCAGTGAGTATGCCCCGAGAATCAATCCGCAGCAGCTGAAAAACGCCCTGATTGACCGTACCGATTGCGACCGCGTCGAGCGGATGATTCAGGAGGGCGGGAAACTCTCTCCAAATAGTCTTTATGCTGCGGTGGCAAAGGTCGCGAGTTGCCGGGGTGCAGAAAGAGCCAAGGTGGCCGCACGGTTCCTGGGAGACTTTTTCCAATATCACCGCGACTTACGCCGTCTCGAGGTGCTCAACTCCGCTCTGGACTCGGTGAATCTGGTGGGGAACGAGCGGTTGCAAGAGCTTTCACGGGTGAATGGAACGCTCTACGAGTTCCTGCTTCCCGAAGAACAGGGCGAAACCGAATCAGATCGCGTATTACGACACGTCGTGCTCAAGGCGGATGTCCGCGATTCGACCCGGCTGACGCGGATGATGATGGACAAAGGGCTGAACCCGGCATCGTACTTCAGCCTGAATTTCTATGATCCAGTAAATAAGTTGCTCGAAAAGTATGGGGCGCAGAAAGTTTTTCTTGAGGGCGATGCCATCATTCTGGCGATTCTCGAGCGCGAAGGTGAGCCTGGACTGGCAGTGAGCCGGATGTGCGTGCTGGCGCGCGAGATTATCGAGATTGTCCGCGGATATAACGAACTGATGCAACGGTCCGGCATGCCGCAGCTGGAACTCGGATTGGGTATCACGCTGCAGGAATCTGCGCCGCTCTATCTGATGGATGGCGAGCACCAGATCATGATCTCGGAAGCGCTCAACGAGAGCGACCGTCTATCTTCCTGCAACAAGCGCGTCCGCAAAGTCATGGAGCCGCAGGCTGGGCCCTTTCACGTATATGCGTTTCAGTCTGCGGAATTGGACGCCGACGGAAATCCGGAGGATGTGATTCTCAACTTCAATCTTGGCGGCATCCGCATGAATGAGGCGGCCTTTCGCAAAATTGCAGCAGGAGATCACACTTGAGCCGCTTAAGGTGAAGTTACCGGCAGCTCTGGCATCATCGGATAAAGGCGAGTACAAGCTGTTTACAGCGACTGTGCCCGTCGACCGGGACATCTTTCGAAAGATTGTCATACGCGAGAGCCGTATCCCGCGAATCGATTCGATCGACTTCTCAATTAAAGGATGGACGGACCGGTCGTATTACGAAATTTGTACCGACCAGGGAATCTATTCAGCTTTGGAAAAACGCAAGGGCGCAGGCAGCTAAAAATTACTTCCCATATGCGTGGGGCGGAAGGGGATTTTAAACGTCGCCTCCACATCCACGGGTACGCCGTTTTTCGTAGCAGGTTCGAACTTCCACTGGGAAACCGCCTCGCTCGCAAACCGATCCAAACGTTCATCCGCGCTACGCAACACCCGCACGTTCCCCACGCTGCCGTCGGCGTGAATGACTGCATAGAGGATTACTGTTCCCCCAACATTCTGACGCATCAGTTGCGTTGGGTAGGCAGGATCTACCTCGCGTGTGGCCATTGGCTGTGAGAGTTCGGGTGCCGGGGAATTCGGAATCGTGCGGGGCCGACTCGTGGTTGAGTTCGGCAAAACGGATGACCCAGCTGCCTCTACCCGAATTCAAATTGGGCATGTTGACCATGACCGAATAAAACCTTCTTCCGCCAAACACAGAGCGCTCGGCTTCGGAAAGCTTGGCGGAGTCATCGGGCTGCATCGGGCGACCCGAACTGACGCGAGGGGGCCGCACGCTGGCGATAAGATTCGGATTCACCGAATCGGTCACGGCTTTACCCGCGGAATTGCCGGCGACAGCAGCCGGCTTCGCGGGAGGCGCGCCGACGTAAAGTCCGGCGGGAACACTGGCGTTCGTCTTCGTGCTGGAGGCGCTTCCCGCTGCGCTAGAGGCAAGCCCCGTCGTTGAGCCGGGTGTGCCCGAGGCTCCGCTGTATCCTTCGGGAGTGGCTGCAAAGGCGCCACGGCGGTTTCCAGCCAGCGGATCTGGCGGAGCACCGACGGCGGGATGGAGATTCAGCGCGATGAGGCGCCCTGGAGATCCGGCAGCGCCTGCTGAACCCGAAGCCGGCAGCGACGGCGGCGGAGGAACGACCTGCGGATCAACCGCCCCGGTTAGTCTGCCCCCGGGTGCCATTCTCTCCGCGTCTACAGGCAGTTGGGGCGCGGGAGCAATCACAGCACTGGGAGAAATATTCATGTTTCCCAGTCGCCGTACCGATGCTCCGTCTACTGTCGGCGGCGGCGCGATCAAGTCCGGCTGCAGACCCAGCACGGCAGCGTGAGTATTCGAAGCCCGCACATCGGGAGGTGGAGCTACAACAGAGTTCTGAAACGCAGGCGATCTGCGCCGCTGGGAAAGGCGAGCGGCGTCCGGAGGGGGAGTCACGATCGAACTATCCAGCTTGGGAGCGAGACGGGTGATGTCGGAGGCTGGAGTCAACGGCGCATCGGGGATCGCGAGACGCGGTTTCTGGGCGGCATCCCTCCACGCGACAACATTCGGCATTGCCAGGTTACGCTTCAGTCGGATGCTCGGGGGAGCGACGATCGTCTGCAAAGAATTATCCGCTTCGCGCGGAACTGAAATGATGGGCTGCTTTGAGAGGTCTGGATCGGCCTTCTTCTGGCCGTGCAGACGGCTCGGTTCGGGTGTCGAGTGGTGGTAGGTAGTCGGAAGCTAGGTAGTAAATCACTTGCGAGTGATCGAACGTCGGCTTCTCGACGATCCGCGGCTGCATGGCGAATAGGTGAGCGAGTCCGACGAGAATCGTCGCCGGCCAGCAGATGGTAGACGGCGGATTGGAGAAATCTGCTCCAGGGTAGGCTGCGTTTCACGAAGACGTCAGGCCAAAACTCCGCCGGCGCCGAACGAAGTTCCAACGGTGCGAGAGCGACGTGGGAAGAAGCAGGTCGCGCAGGTTGCTGAAGAAGACGCGGGGTCGCGATGGCAATTCGACCAGAAGTTCCGGAATATGCGCGGAACCTGACGTTATCGGTCATCGGCCCGTCGATCATCGGTGGCGCTGCGGACATCTCTCAATACTAGATGCGGGCGAACGCTTTGGCATAGCCGGAAGGGCATGCGAAAGTGCCGATTTACCGGATGCAGACAGCGCATTTCGTTATTCGGAACCGAGTCTCATCGTGGAAACCGTTTATAATCAATGGCTCGGCATACTGCCACATTTTCCACTGTAAGGACACACTTTGCTCGACTTCTTAGGGGATCTACGACGCACTCATATGTGCGGAACGCTGCGCGCATCTGACGCCGGAAAGAAAGCCGTGCTCATGGGATGGGTGAACAAGCGCCGCGACCATGGCAATCTGTTTATTCATCGATCTGCGGGACCGCACAGGTGTGACCCAGATCGTCATCAATGTCGAGACCGACACCGGGATTCACGACAAGGCTGGAACTCTGCGCAATGAATACGTCATTGCCGTGACTGGGACGGTAAAGCTACGGGATGCGAATACGGTCAATCCGAATATGCCCACCGGAGAAGTCGAACTGGTGGCTCAGGAGTTGCGGATTCTGAACGAATCGAAGCTCCCGCCGTTCTTGCCCTCGGATACAGCGCTGACCAATGAAGAGACACGGCTGAAATATCGTTACATCGATCTGCGCCGCGATGCGATGCAGTTCAACATCGAGACGCGGCATAAGGTGGCCAAGGCGATTCGTGATTATCTCTCGTCGCAGGGATTTTTTGAGATTGAGACGCCGTTCATGACTCGGTCGACGCCCGAGGGTGCGCGCGATTATCTCGTTCCAAGCCGTGTGCAGCCAGGGACGTTCTATGCCCTGCCGCAGTCTCCACAGATGTTTAAGCAGATTCTGATGATTTCGGGATTCGACCGGTATTTCCAGATCGTGCGCTGCTTCCGCGACGAAGACCTGCGCGCCGACCGGCAGCCCGAGTTCACGCAGATCGATTTGGAGATGACCTACCCCCAACCGGAGAGCGTTTGGGAGGTAGTGGAAGGATTCCTGAAAGCGGCATTTCATGCGGCCGGGGAGGACATCGAAACCTCGTTCCCGCGCATGGATTACGACGAAGCGATTCGGCTGTATGGGATCGACAAGCCCGACCTTCGCATACCGCCGTTTACCGACGTGAGGGATTGTTTCTCAGCAGAGAACCTGCAGGAGCTGGCAATCAACCCAAACTTGCCGGTGATTGCGATCCGCACGCCCAACGTTGGGGAGTTGTCGCGCAAGGAGCGCGATGACATCAAGCCGATGTTCCACTCCAAGGGCGGCGCAAGAGTGTACGAAGACTTCAAGCGCATCGGGAATAAATATGCCGAGGCAGCGGCGGCGATAACAAAAAAGTGCGGAGCCGAGGAGAAAGATCTGATCGTCCTCGTAGCTGGATCGGCGCAAACTGGCCCTCAAACGGCAATGCCTTCGCATCGCAAAGTTACGCCGGCCGAGCTCGTCGATTTATGCTTCTGCCGGATTGCTGCGGCTGGCGCTGGCGCAGAAATATGCGGACCGGCATGGCATTTTCAAGAAGACGGGAAATCCTGCGAAAGACTACCGGTTCCTGTGGGTGACGAAATTTCCCATGTTTGAGTGGGATGAGGGCGAAAAGCAGTGGATGGCGGCGCACCATCCGTTTACATCGCCGCATGACCAGGATATGGGATTGCTCGAGCAGGGCGTGGATTCGGTGAACGATCCGCAGTCGACTCTAAGCGCGGTGCGGGCGCTGGCTTATGACGTCGTGCTCAATGGAACAGAGCTTGGCTCGGGATCGATTCGTATTCACCGGCAGGATATTCAGGCAAAGATCTTCAAGGCGCTGGGTATGACCGATGAAGAAGCGAAGAAACGCTTTGGATTCTTCCTGGAGGCGCTGGAATATGGCACGCCTCCGCATGGCGGCATCGCGCTGGGACTGGACCGAATCGTCATGATTCTCGCGGGAGCGGAAAGTCTGCGCGAGGTGATTCCGTTCCCGAAGACAGCGCGTGCGGTCGATCTGATGGTGGATGCCCCGACGCCGGTGGATGAGCGGCAGTTGAGGGATTTGGGGATTTCGATCAAGAAGTGAAGTAGGCGGAACTCAACGAGCGTTATCGCATGTTAGCGCCACCAAGTAACCGCGCAGCTTTATAATCTTTAGGATCCCCGGCACGGGGCTATTCTTGTGAGCGCCAATACTGTTGACGTTCTCATTTTCATTCCGTTGATACCAGCGATTCCCGTAATTGCGTTCTGGATTTTGCCATGGGAGCGTTGGATTCCGAAGATAATACCTAAGAAGATCATCGGCCCATATCTGCTTTACTGCGCATTCGCTATTTGGCACTTCAGACAGCCGTGGTGGATCGTCTCGTTTATAGGATTGTGGGGAATAACGATTTCCGCTATCGCTATTGTCGACCTGAGAAAAGCGAGAATGTTGAAGCAGGAGCAAGAGAGAAAATTGAGAGTGTTGAAGCAGGCACGATATTGGCCTGTTGTTGAGGGCTTCGTTCTGCACACCGGCCAAGGCTGCGATGCAGATGGAGTCTGGAAGTTGAGCCTGAGCTATCTATACAAAGTGCATGACGAAGAGTTTTACGGTAGCGAGTCGTTCACATTTACGAATGAAGACGATGTGGAGCGGTTTGAGTCCAAATGCAGAGAACGAAAGCTCAAGGTTCACTTCCAGCAGGATAAGCCGGAGATTTCCGTGCTAGACCACGACGGGATGTGATAACTGGGCGAAATATCGCCGCAGCTTATTGACCCGCGCAGGGTGGCCCTATGAGGGATCCGCTCCCCACGTTCTCCACAATCGCCGCTTGCCAGCGGTTGGCCTCGTGCCTGCCGCGGAGGCGCAGCTTCAGGTAGTTGTCGGTTAAGGCTTCGGTGAATTCGCCATTCTGATCGCTGCCGATCACATTCAGCGTTATGGCTTCAACTGGCTTTCCGACGAAGCTGAGCATGAATGCCAGCTTCTTCTCCGCTGCCAATTCCCGCAAAATTCGATTCCGCTCGCGAGCCACCTGCACGGGGACCTGATTCGGCATTTCCGCCGCAGGCGTTCCCGGACGCGCCGAGTAGGTGAAGACATGAAGATAGGTGAAGGGCAGCCCTTCGATCATATTCCGCGTGGCTTCGAATTCTGCGTCAGTCTCGCCGGGGAAGCCGACCATCACGTCGGCGCCGATCGAGGCGTCCGGCATAGCAGCGCGAATCTTCTCGATCTTCTCGCGGTAATGCCACGGGCGATATTTGCGATGCATCCGCCGCAGAACAGCGTCGCTGCCGGACTGCATGGGCACGTGCGCGTGCTTGGCAATGCGCGGAGACGAGGCGACCAGCGAAATCAGTTCATCGGACCAATCCATGGGCTCGACGGAGGAGATGCGAAGCTTCTCCAAGCCTGTTTCGACGAGGATGGTCTGGATTAGCTCTACGAGAAGCGGCTTTCGGCTTCCGGCTTTCCGGAAGACAGCCCTTGGACCCTGGACCTCTGACCTCAGACCTGCATCTTCAGGTGGGACTTGGCTAAGGTCCAAGGTCTGGCGCCTGAGGTCCAGATCCCTTCCCCATCGGCCGAGATTGATCCCGCTGATAACGACCTCCCGATACCCCGAAGTCACCAGCGTGTTGACTTCGCGGACGATCCGCTCGGGATCCAGCGAGCGGCTCTGGCCGCGAACATACGGGATCACGCAAAACGAGCAGCGATTGTCGCAGCCGTCTTGAATCTTGAGATTGGGGCGCGTGCGTTCGTTAGCGGCATCGAACACGGGAGCAGCCAGCAGTTCAGTGTGGGCGAAGATGTCGGAGACGAAGATCGGGCTTCCGGCTTCGGGCTCCTGGCTTCCGGCCGAACCGTTCAACTGGGTGACGGGAACGAATGCGGGCCTAGGAGATTCTGCCTTCTCTCTGGGAAGATTCCATTGCATCCCGAGGCCAGAACTGCCAACAATCTCCGCAAGCTTATGTTTATGCGAATTGCCGACGACCATGTCGACGCCGGGCAGAGCCGCGATTTCTTCGGGCGCTCTTTGCGCGTAACATCCCGTGACGACAATTCTCGCTTCAGGATTCTGGCGTCGAACCCGCCGGATGGTCGCTCGGGCGTCCTGATCGGCACCCGTGGTGACGGTGCAGGTATTCAGGATGACGACAGCTGCATTTTTGGCGTTGGAGGCGCGAGCAAGCCCACGCTCCTCGAACTGGCGTTCGAGGGCTGCGCCATCCGCTTGGGTGGCGCGACAGCCAAAGTTTTCTACAAAAAATCCGGGCATACCCTAATGGTATCGCACGCCTGGATTCCCGGTGCTACGCCTAGGCTGTGGCCTGTGTTCTTCGGGACTGAAAACATTCCCGACAGAAAACGGGGCGTCCTTGTGTCGGGCGGAAGGGCACCGTCGTTTGCTTGCCGCAGCCCGAGCAAGTTGCTTGCGTCTCTACCTTAGCGTAACGATAGTTCTGTCCGGCTACCGGAGGTGCACCGAGGACGGCGATCCGTTTGCTCTTGCAGGCCTTGCAGCGTTTAGGTTCGTTCTTGAACTGCTTGTCGTGGAAGAACAGCTGTTCCCCGGCGGTGAAGACGAAGTCAGTCCCACAGTCGATACACTTCAGCACCTTGTCCTGAAATTCCATTGAGGATGGCTCCTTCAGCCCGTTTCCGTCGCGCCCACTCGCGGGGAAAGAACGGCGGTGGAACACCGAAAGACAGGTCGTTTACTACTCCCCCCTCTTGAACTGCCCCTTGGACTCGGCCCGACCACGCACCGGGAACGGCGCGTGGGTTACAGACTATCGATATATATGCCGGGAGAAATGTCGATTATGAGATCCCTGTTGCAACCCAACACGGTGGGGGGCCAGTTGAGCAGAGCCGCTCCGGGAAGGAGCGGCCCCTCCTGCGTTAATCCTGTTCTTTGCGTGTCTTCTTGCGAGCTCGCTTGCGAGCCAGCGCAGCCTTCACGCGCTTTTTTTCGCCGGGCTTCAGGTAAAAGGAGTGGCGCTTAACCTCCTTGATAATGTCTTCCTGTTGCACCTTGCGTTTGAAGCGGCGCAGGGCGTTCTCTAACGACTCGCCCTCTTGAAGCCGAACTTCTGCCAAATCGACACACCCCCAGACTCGTCCGGATGGACCGAATAGTTATTACAAGGATTTGACCGCAAGTCAAGGGGGGAACTGCCGAATTTCTCTACAAATGCTGCGAAATGGCCGATATTTACCTCATTTTGAGACATTGTTGAAGGATCGGAAGGAAACGGAAGAAAAGAACAGGAAAATTACCGATGGCCACAGTTGCAGGAAAAGCCGGTTTAGGGAGAACCGCAAGTGCCAATACAGCTCGTTGGGGGTGATGACGTAGATGGCGAAGTAGCCAGCAAGGGTCAATGTCAGCGTCCAGACGGCGATCCGCAGCGAGGTGGTCTTTGGCTCAGTCTTCCCGCTCGCAGCGATGAAATATACGACGAGCAGAAGGACGGTCGCGGGAATTGGCCACCATTTTCCGAAGCGTAAGAACTCTTTGGCATACCACTTCACGATTGCCCAATAGCGAGCCGGGGTAAGCATTTTCTCGAGCATGATCTGCGGCGCAGAAAAGAGATCGCCGCGCGGTGCAAGGAGCTTTAACCAGAGCACCAATCCGAAAACTGGGACGGCAGACAAAAGGAGCATGGCAACGACCGGCCAAGCTGGGGTTTCGGATTTGTTGCTGGGGGATTTTTGACGCTTGCCGTGAGTGGAAACGATCAAGAATGCGGCCACCGTCGCGAACAGGAAAAGGGCCCCTTCGTTTTTCGTCCAGGCAGCAAATCCGATGGCCAGTCCCGACAGCACGAGGAAACCACGCGCCGCGCCATCGCGTGAGACCTGATCATACAACGATACCAAGGTCATGCTCGCCAGGAAAAAGAAAGACAGAGGCACGTCGGCGTACTGCGAAGCTGCCTGCTCGATGAAGAGCGGTGTGCTCGCCAACGTGATGAATCCGAGCATCGCTACATTGTGGCCGCGCAGTTGTGCCAAGGAAGCGTAAAGAAGCCCCAGAGTGCTGAAGGCAAACGCCAGCCCAATGACGGAAGGCACGATCTGATTCTCGTGGCCGAGATAGGTCCAGAAATGTGCGATGGAAGCGGGAAGCAGAAGCGGGTAGTCAGGGTGCGACCATGGGATCAGCGGGCTCAATCCATCGCGCCAATATCCCCCTCCGCGAAATAGAAAACGGGCGTGCAGATTCCAAATAGAGTATGCGTCCCAGCCGTCGCCGTGCGGATGTGCAATGGCCAGTTTAATGGACGAGTAAATAGCCACCGCCAGAGTGACAGCGGCTGTAACAATCAAGAAACGATGTAGCCATGACGGAAGCTCAAGACTGTGATTCGAGAGCCTGAGGGAAATCGATGGCGCTTCCGATTTCGCCGCCCAGGAAGGAATACGAACCGAGCAGTAGGGCGAAGCACAGTACATCAATAGCGAGGAAGTGTTCCAGATTCAATGCGCGTGCAACAAAGAAGGTCGCGGAGGAGAATCCCAGCCCGAACCCCACAGCAAGAGACCATTTCAGTAGCCGGTCTGTTCCCTTTGCAAGTCTCGGCCAAGCTACCCGAACGATGAGATCGCCCGACGCTAAACAGAGGGCGACCGCCAGTGCGAGCCGCATCTAGTGAACGTCCTTGTTTATCAGCAGCACGACTCCGTTTCCGAAGTCCTTTACCACTTGAAGCGCAGAAGGCAATCGCGGAGGGCGAGTACTCGAGAAATTTCCGACGATGAGCTTGTGGTTTGTGGAGCGGTCTACGATCACCGGCGCGAGAGCATACTGCGTTAAATAGTAGTTGGGGGTTGCAGAATCATTCGACTCCCCCAAGTATCCGATCACTCCTCGTGAGGGCAATGCGTCTCTCAGTGCGGCGAAGCGCTGGTCCGAGAGTCTCGCAACATCGTCGGGCGAACTGGCGTGGAGCGAATTGTGGACGAGCCGAAAAGATGACAGCAAACAACAGACAATGAATACCACAAGAACGGCGAGGCCTCTGGACGAAAGATGATTCGATTGCGGGAGGTTCATGGTGATAGGAGCCAGCAGCATTATATGTCGCGTGCTGGCCGGCGGCCTCGCGCCTTCAGGCCATGCCGTTAGAAAAGCACTCCTTCGACCGGACAAAAGTGTGGAGTGGTCACATAAATCTTAGTAGACGAACTTCAGCGACAGTTGTACCTGTCTGGGAGCGTAGGCAGCATTCGGCTTCATGAAATTCGAGGGCAATTCGTAATAGCCGGGATACGGCGCAATGTTGGCGGTAACGGAACTCTGTACGAACGTGCTCGCCGTGGTGACCATTCCATTCGAAGTAATAGCGACGCGCTGATTGTCCCGGTTGGTGAGGTTAAAGGCTTCAGCGACAAGGTTGAGTTTGTACCGTGCCCCGAAGCGGAGTACGCGTGTCAGTCGCATATCTGCCGTGGCATAATCCGGACCCGTAAACGCATTACGGGTGTAGCCAGGCAGGCGATCATTGAGGTCGTTCCCATCCTGATTCGGATCGCCGGAGACTGTTGCGTTCACGGGGCGTCCAGACCCGTAGTTCATCACCGAGGAAAGTCTCCAGTCGTTGAAGAAGCGGCCAAGTAGCTCATGCCCGCGATGGAATGGCCGCGGCTCGAGTGAGAACGCGAAGACGAGACGATGGCGCTGGTCAGTGACACTCGGCCCGCGCTCGCCGTTGGGATCATAAGAATTCTGTACCGTGGCTGGCTGTCCAGCGACCAGAGCGTCCTGGCCGTCGTCGATGGCACGAGCATATGTGTACGAGACGCGGGCGTACGTACCGTGTGCCACTCGCCGGTTGATCGCGAGCGTTGCGCCGCTATAGTTGCTGGAGGCTGCGCTCTGAAATTCGTCGATCGTGCCGAGCTGCGCAATGGGACGCCCGAGAGGATTAATGCAGGGCGGCCAGGGACAGTCGAGTGTGCGGGTGAATTGCCAGGTCGCGAATGAATCGACCGTGTAGTATCCGCCTTGAAAGGTCGATCCTGTGGAATCAAAGATCGGATAAGTAAGGGCAGTCGGCGGCAACAGGTTGACGTCGAGGGCGCGAATCAGGTGCTCTCCGCGCACATTCAGCAAAGATACGGAAACCGTGGTGCGATCGACAACTTCCTTTTCGAAGGTCACGCTGGATTGCTGCACCCGCGGAGTTACAAAATTGGGGGCGAATGCGGAAACATCGTGGGTCACTCCCTGGGTGAACCCTTCCGGGAGCGTACAAGACGCTGCATAGAGGGGACACCTCACAAGCGGATTGGGATACGACGGAAAGGCCTGGTGATCGTAGTAATTCGTATTATTAAGAAAAACCTGCGAGTCCGTGATTCCGTTTTGAGTCTGGATCACGGAGTTATAAATCTGCGGGATACGGACGTAAAAAATTCCGTAACCGGCTCGGACCACGAGAGGACGCTTTTCACCGAACGAATAAGCGAGGCCGGCCCTCGGTGCAAAGTTATACGGTTGAAACGGGACTTTGCCGGAGGGCGGGAACAGCGGGTTCGACACGAGTCCGGCAGTCGTGAATGTTTGCAGGTCCCAGCGAACGCCAAGATTGACCGCCAGCCGATTCGTCACGCGAACCGTATCTTGCGCGAAAGCTGCATATTCTTTCGTGTCGGGATGCGAAGCCGCGCTGCCGAAATTTTGCAGATAGTAGTGCGGAACCTCGTGGGCATAGGCGCGCAGGGGCGTTAGCTGCATCCCGGCTTCCATCGGCTGAAACGTAAATGGATTGACCTTTACCGGATAGAAAAGGTATTCACCGCTTTGCTGGCTAGGGAAAAAATCGTAGATGTAAGTGAAAAGACCGTCGCCGCCGAACTTCCACGAGTGCCGTGAAGTTTCCAGGCTGAGCGTCTCCGCGAGATGCAAACGATGCTCGCGCGTCTGACGCGGCAGCAGATTGGAACGGCCCACGCCATCAAGAATGTTCGGAATCTTGACCAGCACATCACTCGTGTTGCTATAGGACTGCTGCAGATCACGCGAGAACTGAAGCCTAAGGCGGCTGATCCAGCGCTGTGTGAGCGCGGAGGTAAGCGAGATGTTGGCTGTTTCAGTTGAGACACGCTCTTCCCCATTGTTGTCGATCGCGTCATATGTCACGGGGCTGGAGGGATCCAGAAAGACGTTGTTCGCTCCCCAATAGCGCGTCGTATTCATCCGCAGGGCAAGCTGGTGCCGGGGCGTGAGGTTGATATCGAGCTTACCGTAGGCGGAATTGCCGATCTGGGCGGCGGGATATTCTCCGGCGAGCGAGGTCAGTCGCGCGGCCGCTGCGAAGACGAGAGATTGATCGGTCGTCTCATAGTCGCCCGGAGTTGCCGGCCCGGCGCCCGCTTGTGGCACAACTCTCGAACTGCCGTCGAGAAACTCGACTACGTCCGGCACGTGGAAAATGTGCTGATCGAATCCGGCGAAGAAAAATATTTTGTTGCGCTTCAACGGCCCACCCATCGTGCCTCCAATCTGCTGCTGGCGATTGTGAGGACGAAAAGCTAAAAATGGGTCAGCCGCGCCCAGGGAGCCATCGCGAAAGTAGTAGAAAGCTGTGCCGTGCAAGTGATTCGATCCCGACTTTGTGACGACATTGATCACCGCTCCGCCCGAGCGCCCCTGCTCAGCGCCATAGGCGTTGGAAGAAACTCGGAATTCCTGAACGACCTCCGTTGAGAACTGATAGGGGGCGCGATACCGTCCGCGAGCCTGGGCGAAGAACGCGTTGTTGTAGTCGCCGCCGTCTACGAGAAAAGTGTTCTGCGTACCACGAATGCCGCCAAAGGAAAGATCACCATTCGAGGACGAGGTCAGGCCACGCGGATCTTGCGTGACCCCAGGCGAGAACTGCGCGAGATCCGAAAATCGGCGGCCGTTGAGCGGCATGTCGGTGATCGCGCGCTCGTCCAGCAGAGTGGAGACAGCGCTGGGCTTGGTCTCAACCAGATTCGGCGCGGATGAGACTGTCAGGGTTTCTTGCGTTCGGCCAACCGACAGGCGAAATTCAAGCTGAGCGGTGCCACCGACATCGACGTGCAAGGGCGGGGTAACCTGGGGCGACATCCCTTCAGCTTCGGCGCGGCCTGAATAATCTCCGGGCGGCAGCAATTCGAGAACGAAGCGTCCTTCCGCGTCGCTGGCTGCCACATAGCGCGTGCTGGTCGCAGTGTTGACAACGACGATCGACGCTTGAGGGATGCGAGCACCCGAAGCGTCAAGTACCGTCCCCCGAATCGATCCGGTGGCGGAGTCCTGCGGATGCAGGGGGGCGGAGCATATCAGCCCCGTGAGCAGGACAACGAAGCAGGTAAAGCAGCGGCGCGATGCGGACATAGGATCGCCTCAGAGTGCAAGATGCGCTCGGAGGAACGACCCTCGCGCGTTAACCGGACGCGCTCAGATCATCTGCGGAGAAGCCGGTTGCCCCGGCTGAAACGGTGCGCAGCCCGCATCCTCCGCAGTTCAGGAGAAACCCACACCTGTATAGCATCGCAAACGCTAGCAAAACTGTGATCGCGTGCAACTTTTTTGGGATCGTTCCCGGAGTGGGAAAAAAGGTCGCAGAGAGGTGAGAGTGCCATGGCAGGGATGCAAGGGGTGCAAGTGCGCACTCCTGCCATGGCGATTTGGATTAGTGAATGGTGACCGTTACCGGGACGGAGTGGCTGATTGCCCCGGAGGTTCCGGTCACAGTTACGGTTGCGTTTGCGTTTGTTGGATTGTTTGCCGCCTGCTTGCTGGAGTTATTACTGCCGCATGCAACGGTGAAAGTCATCCCGGCAACGAGTAGCGCCAGGACGCCAATCAACAACAGACCCTTTCCTTTGGTCGAACCGCGCTTGCTGCTACCAACGGTGAAGAGAGTTCCGAAGAGGCCCAAGCCCGAAATCAGCAGCATTCCGGGGTGTCCGTAGCCGCCACCAGGAGCTGTTGCTGCCGCGGCGATCGTCAGAGTTGACGACGCGGCGCTCGATCCAGGCGAGATCGAACTCGGCGAGAAGGTGCAAGTCAGACCGGTGGCTGGCGCACAAGAGAGCGCAATCTGTCCGTTGAAACCTCCCACTGCCGCAGATCCGATCTTCAGTTCGGCCGTCCCCCCAGCGGTGACAGTGACACTCTGCGCGGAAAGATTCAGCGAGAAGTTTGTCCCCGCGGCACTTGCGGGAACAAGCGTAGCGAACAGACCGCTGGTCTGATTCGAGCCTCCGGCTGTGAAATAGAGCGTATTGGGATCCCCGGTGCCACCCGCGCCGAAGACCATGTCCCACAGCCCCGCATTGCTGATCACATGACCGGCTGTGTCCGTGACCTGACCGATAAAATGGCCTGTAGCGTCGTAGGCATTGATCGTCCCGTCGCCAAAGTTGCCGATCAGGACATCGTTCGCGAACGCTCCAAACGTTGCAGGAGCAGTGACGACTCCCCAGGGCGCATTCAAAGTGCCTCCGGTAGCGAAGGTCTTAGTGAAGTTACCCTCCAGGTCAAAGCTATCGACGATCCCCAATCCGGCTCCAACGAGCGGGTCGTGCTTGGCGGAGTTCTGCTGGGCATATGCGACCATGATCATGTTGCCGACGATGTGCACGCCATGCGGAGCGTATCCTGCAGGCAGGTTCGGATCGGTCAACGTGCCGGCAAGGTGTGTCGCATTGAAGTTGCGATCGTACACATCGATTTTCCCGCTGTTGAAATTAGCTGCCAGAAGAAATGTGCCCTCCGTATTCGTCAGCAGTGCGAGGCCTTTGTAGACCGCGCCTGCAGCAGAATTGTCGACTACCGTGGCTGCGTTCCCTTGCCCCGTCCAATTCGCGATAATTCCGTCTTCGGTATCGAACAGGAATGCTCCATTTCCGAAATAGCCGGTGAGTGAATTCGCGACCGTGCCGGTCGGGCAGCCCGGGTTGCAAGGATTAACCGATGCGCTCGGAATTCCCACAACCAGCGACTGCTTGTTGCCCTGGGCGTCGTACAGAGTGGAAGTACCGCCATTGTTGTTTGCTATCCAGAAGGGTTGTCCCGGGACGAACGAGATGCCCCACGGGTTCGAGAGTTGCGCGTCGGTATGGTTTGCTACACCGGCGGTATTGGCGACCAGATTGGTTTGCGAGTAGCCTGCCTGCTGGGCAAAAGAAGCTGAAGCACCCAACGTTACGAGCGACCCGAGTATCACAGTTCTGAAAATTAGCGTACTGAACTTCACTGTATTTCCTCCCTTCGCGAATTACTCGGATCGACTTCAGAACCGTAGGTTCACCGGCTGTTTGACTGCTGAATGAGCCGCGCGTCCGCATTGCAATCCGCTTTACATCGTTGAGCGTACGCAGACGGCATCGCACGGGTGTCACGCTCTCGTCCTGACCGTGTAAAAAGCGGGTGGGATTGTCAGAGATTAGTCTGGCGCCTGTAACAAACTTGTTCAGCATGGTCAGAAGCGCTGAATCGCGCGAAACGATCGCTTGAAACTCGATCCGGGTGAAAATTGACCGGTCGCGAACATTGATCATTACGCGAATCGAATCGATGCTCGCAACGTATGGGCGGAGCACGAGGCCCGTCAAATCTGATATGTTGAGTGTCCTTCTCTATTCGTGAGAACTTAGTCAGAGTGATTCGAAGCTACAAAGGCGTAAGGCCGACGATTCCGTCTACCTGCTATGTGGACGAGTCGGCGCAGATTATCGGCGATGTCGTGCTCGGTGAACACGCGTCCGTCTGGATGAACGCTGTCCTGCGGGGAGACGTGCACGAGATTCGCATCGGTGCTCACTCCAACGTGCAGGACAACAGCGTGTTGCACGGCATGAAGCAGCAATGGGGCGTCTATCTCGGTGACTACGTCACCGTCGGACACTCCGTAACTTTGCACGGCTGCGTCATCGAGGACCGCTGTCTGATCGGCATGGGATCGATCATTCTCAATGGTGCGCGCATCGGGGCAGGATCGATCATTGCGGCGGGAACGCTGATTCCTGAGAAGGCGATCGTCGAGCCAGGTTCGCTATGGATGGGATCGCCGGGAAAGTTCCGGCGTAAGCTCGGCCCGGCTGAAGAAGAAACGATCATGCGCTACGCGCGCAATTATCTTGGTTATAAAGACGAGTATTTGAAGGAAAGCGGTCAGTCATCAGCCCTCAGCGGTCAGCAAGAACATTAGTGCGCGGCTGCACGGGCAGGGAAGACTCTTGGTGTGATTTGGCTGAGCGCTGATGGCTGAAAGCTGAAGGCGATTTTTCATGATCAAAGCAGTCCGAGGAACGCGAGATCTTTTGCCGCCGGATACGGCGCTCTGGAATTTTGTGGAAGCCGTGGCGCGCGATGTGTTCCGCGCCTACAACTTCCAGGAGATTCGCACTCCGATTTTCGAGGAAACGGCGTTGTTCGCCCGCGGAGTCGGCGAAGAGACTGACATCGTTTCGAAAGAGATGTTCACTTGGGCAGACGGTGAGCGATTTAACGAAAAAAAGATAATGGACGATTGGATAAAGATGAATCAGACCGATGACCCGGCCCACGTTGAGGCCGGGCGCATCAACGTGTATCGGTCCGGCGCATGGCTATCGGAGCTGAATCGGTTAGGTGTACAGCTTCACGTCTTACGCGGTGTCAAGGTCAGCTTTAACGTGGTGAGCAGCAACGAGGAATTTGTTGCCTTCAGGCCCAATGTCTCCTCTGATGCAGTGGAGGCACTAGTAAACGCGCGTGAGGTCGTTCGAAGGAAGTATCCGCAAGATTTCGCCCAGAGGCCGATTCGACTTAGACTGGTCGTGCCCGCTGAGGCGGCCAGCAGTTCTCCCTGGGTCAAGACTGATGACGTGGAGATTCAGGGCTTTCAGGGCAATTTTTTTTCAAGCTCCCAATCCCTTACCCTCCGCCCTGAAGCGACTGCGGGTGTCGTCCGGGCCTACATCGAGCACAAGCTTGGGGATCGCGGACTGAATAAGCTTTTCTGCATCGGACCAATGTTTCGGCGTGAACGGCCGCAGAAGGGACGGTACCGCCAGTTCTATCAGATCGATGCGGAGGTGATCGGCCCTTCTGCTTCCGGCAGCGAGTCCCCTGCGCGCGATGCGGAAGTGCTGGAGATGCTCGCGACTCTGCTGGATCGTCTCGGCATCGCCGATTGGAATCTGCAATTGAATTCAGTCGGCACGCCCGCCGACCGTGTCCTGTTCAACGAGGCATTACGCAAGGCCTTGGAGCCGGTTGTCGGACAGATGTGTACCGACTGCCAGCGCCGGGCCGTCACCAATCCGCTGCGTGTCTTTGACTGTAAGGTGCCCGAGGATCAGCCGATCATCGAGACCCTGCCGCGTATTTCCCAGTTTCTCGGCGAAGACTCCCGCAAGCACTTTGATGCGGTGCAGGAAATCCTGACGAAGGTTGGTGTTCCGTTCTCGTTGAACGATCGCCTGGTGCGCGGCCTCGACTATTACACACGAACCGCCTTCGAGTTCACGCACGGCGCGTTGGGAGCACAGAACGCAATTCTCGGCGGCGGAAGGTATGACGGATTGTCAGAGGCCTTGGGCGGGCCCGCAGCCCCCGGCATAGGGTTCGCTATTGGAGAAGACCGCCTGGTGATGTCGCTGCAGGAAAAAACTCCGGCGGAGAGCGTACTGCGCACGCCGGACGTATATATAGCGCCGATGGCCGGAATGAATGGGGATGCGGCTCGGCTTGCGCGCGAACTGCGCCGGAACAATCTGGTGGTCGAACTCGGCGATGACAGCTTCCGGTTAAAGAAATCGTTTGAAGCTGCGAGCAAAGCGGGTGCGAAGTACATCCTGATTGTCGGCGAGAATGAGGTAAAGTCCGATTCCTTTGCGCTGAAGAATCTGGCGACGGGTGAGCAGGTTTCGGTCCCGCGAGTAGAACTCGCCGAAAAGATTCGCGCGAATTGAAACACAGCTTGGGGCGGAATTCTCGGTTTGCGGACGGCCTGCCCGGTTTGGCCGAGTAGATCTATTGGATGGAGGGCACAAATGAAACATGGCTTCGCAGTATTCGCGCTTGTTCTATGCAGCAGCATCGCGTTCGCCAGAGTCGGTCGCGCAGCTGACGAAAAACCAGCAACTCCGTTCGAACAGACGTTGATGAATGACGAAAAAGGTTTCATCACAGCCGCGAAAAAAGGTGATGTAACCTTCTTCAAGAATACGTTGACGAGTGATTTTTCATTTGTCTCCTTCGATGGGGAATTGTATGGGCGACAAGACATGATTGACCAGTTCGCGCAAGGCGGAGTGGACCTGTCGCCGTATGAGATGAAGGTTGTCCCCCTGGGAGAGGACGTTGCGATTGTCACCTACAACGTCGTGCTGCGCGTTCCGGCCAGCGAGGATCAGGGCCCACCGCCGCGTTATCAGCATTTCAGCACAGTTTGGGTGAAGCAAGCAGATGTCTGGAAGATGAAGTTTCAGCAGATGACCACGGCGCACTGGGGCGATTGGTAGAGCTAAAGCTGCTCGGCGACCAAGAAATAGGTGGATGTAATGAAGATCATTTCTGCTGTTTTATTCTGCGCGATCGGCGTCACGGCTTTTCCTGCCGCACAGATTCGCGCGCAAGATGCGAACAAGTCTGGCGGATCCGCTAAGCCCGCTCAAGGATCCACAGCAACGCCCGACAAAGACGGCCGAGCCTATTCGGGCATGTATTCTTTTCTGAAGGATGGCGAATTCTTGCAGATCACTGTCGAAGACGGAGGAAGCGTCACCGGGTATGTCTCGCGCTACGGGGACGGCGAGAGTGACAATGGCGCGTTCCTCGATCAGTTCTTTAAGAATGGAAAGCTCGATGGCAACAAATTAAGCTTCACAACCGAGATCG
Organism: Terriglobia bacterium; assembly: GCA_963823085.1. Taxonomy (GTDB): domain Bacteria; phylum Acidobacteriota; class Terriglobia; order Terriglobales; family Acidobacteriaceae; genus Sulfotelmatobacter. Next base: position 210,204 of record CAWGKF010000022.1, read on the forward strand.
TGCACGGGGTTGCATTTGATTTTCGCGGCACATTCGAGCGCGGGGAAGGTAAGAATCCGGGCGAGGAAGCCTATTTCCTTCTGAAGGGAACGTTGACCGAGAACGTAAGCGACGCCAACAAGAAAGTGACCTCGAACTCGCGCGAAGTCGCGTTTAAGTTGTTTCCGCAGGAATCCGGACCGGCGCCTACTGTTAGGAAGTGATCGCAGAATTGTTACTGCCCGGCACGCGCTGTAGAGAGATTCAGGCGGCTCGGCGCCTTCTTGCGCAGACCGTCTTCCGCATAGATCAGGTCAGAACTGCCGTCCGAATTCGAGGACGCGTCCGCCAGGGTCTTCGCCAGAGCCCGGTACGACCGGCTGATTTCAGATCCCTCTTGCAACACGACCGGAGTTCCGTGGTCAATCGATGGAGAAATCAGCTGGAAGGCGTTCGGAATCTTCCACAAGACTTTGCAGTTTGTGGCCTGCTGAACATCCTCGTCCGTGAAGCCTGGAATCTTCTTGTAGCGATTCAGAACGATCCGGAGCCGATCACGCCCCGTACCTTCTTCCAGGAAGGTGTGAATCCGGCTGCTGCTCCAGAGAGACACTACGTCAGTCTGTGCGACCACCAGTACGGCATTGGACAGGTCCGAGAGCAGGCGCGTCGTTGGGTCGAGGCGGCTGGAGGCATCCACCACAACAAATCGGTAGTGATTGACGACCAGATCGAATAGTCGCGCCAACTCTCCCGGAGTCGGCTCGGTCGGATAAGGCTGCAGCGGTCCGGCGAGAAGGTGCATGCCCTGCTCGGTCTCGGTCATGAGGCCATCGAGCAGCGACACATCCATGCGATGCAGATTCTGCAGCGCGTCCAGAACTCCAAACTGCGGACGCAGATTGAGATGAAGCGATGCGTGGCCGATGGGAGCGAAATCCAGCAGGGCAACGTCGCCGTGCGACTGCTGCAGTGCCAGGGCAGTATTAACGGCGGCAGTGGTACATCCGGCTCCGCCTTTGGCGCCCAAAAATGTGAAAACCTTGGCCCGCCCAACGCCGCCTGAATTCCTGGTGCGTGAAGAACTGAACCGCGTGAGAGCTTCCAGGAGAGAGTCCGGACCGGCCCCATTGTCGAGATATTCACACGCTCCGGCTCGCATGCCGGCAACGATATTGGCCGGCTGAGTCATGTCGCCGTTGGCGAAGATTGCAATTTGCTGTGTGGTAGCGCGGATTAATTCGATGGCGCGAATGGCGCGCTGCGGGTCCCGAGTAGAAATATCGACGATAGCGACTTCGGGATGGGCATCCTGAAGCTGGCGCAAGATCGCGTCCGTAGGGCCAGCGGGAAATCCCAGATTGCTGAAAACTGCGCGCCCGAGCTGGGTCGCTTCCAAACGGCTTTGCAGTTCAGATAGTTGTTCCCGGTCCTCTGTCAGTAGCGCAACTGCAATCCCATGCATAGCGCGGTGCTCGCTGATTTCTCTCGGTGTCTGCATGTTAAAAAGAGAACGTACTCTGCGCCAAGTGACCTAGGTAATCTCTGAAACACGTACTAAACAGCCATGTCCGCAAACGGACAAGCTGTTCGAAGACTCGTTGTTGCCTCAGGGGGAATTCGACGAACACCGCGGACCCTTGGACTACTGAATCCAAATTGGACCTAATTGTAAGCCAGAACCGCACTGTTGAAAAGTCACGGAATACCACGAGAGCAGATCGCCCCGTATAGATCCTAGACCAGGGGGAAACCCTTCTTCATCGCGGGCTTGAAGCGGGTCACGATCTCGAAGAGGAATGAGCCATCGGGCGGTCCTCTTCACGATGAGAGTGAAGGGGAGAAACTCGAGCGCCCGCGAAAGCGTCGGCGGGAAGGTATTCGTAACCTTCCAACCTCACCGCGACACCGATTTTCGTCTCGGCGCGGGTTGACGAGGACTCACACGACACACCTGCGATTGGCCGGACTACTCGCAAAATGCGTCCGCGGCACCGAACCGGCATGCTTTCTCCCAAGGTGATCTCGGACGGCATCCTGAGAGTCAGTTCGATCTCTGCTCCCTCTACGAGCGCGGCATCAGTGAAGAAAAATACACCCTTGGAGCTGAGGTCCTGCGTGAACCCAACGCTCTCAATTCCGGTGAGGGTTTGGCGCAAAGAAACCGGAAGCAGGTAGGGGAACCGCTGTCCGACACGGCGTTCCACTCGAACTGGGGAAGTGGTCATAGGTATCGCTAGCGGTGCGCATACCACGGGACCAAAAGCGCATCAATTAATTTAGCGCAGCATGGCTGGGAAAAGAAGTTGCAAGTTAGTTACAGGCTCGAAAAACTTCCAACCCGCTGCCGTGCCTGCAGTTGGAGGAGAAAAGCCGTCTTTTTGTCGCCTGCAAAATGCATCGAGCTGTGGAAAAGTCGCTCAGTTTACCGTGGGCGCGGCGCGGCCGTGGCGCTCACGATATAGTGATCTTTCGGATGTCTCTGCGTCATCCAAGACAAAGTACTGTGCCTGAATCAAAGACCTCCATCCCAGAAAGCTCCCCGGCAAGCCCCAATGCCGCGCCGAGCCGCAAATTGAACTGGCAATCAGCAGGCAGGGCGCTCCGCCATCGCAACTTCCAGCTCTTTTTTGGCGGCCAACTCATTTCTCTGATCGGCACCTGGATGCAGACCGTGGCGCAATCCTGGCTCGTCTATCGATTGACCGGATCAGGCCTTCTTTTAGGCTCGGTTGGCTTCGCGAGCCAGATCCCTGTGTTCCTGATAGCGCCCTTGGGAGGCATTACAGCTGACCGTTCGAACCGCCAACGGGTGGTGATCGCGACCCAAGTGGCCTCGATGGTACTGGCTTTCATCCTGGCGGCACTCGCCTTGACCCACAAGGTGCACGTTTGGCACATCTTCATTCTCGCTGCGCTGCTTGGGGTCGTGAACGCCTTCGATATCCCGGGGAGGCAGGCCTTTCTTGTGGATATGGTCGGAAAGGAAGACCTGATGAATGCGATCGCCTTGAACTCGTCGATGTTCAATGGCGCACGAGTCATCGGGCCGGCGGTTGCGGGAGTTCTGGTGGCGCGGCTGGGCGAGGGTTGGTGCTTCTTCGTCAACGGTGTGAGTTACATCGCGGTCATCGCGGGATTGCTCATGATGAATGTGCATGCTCCGGCCCGGGCATCCGCGCATACTTCGCCGTTGGAGCACATTATCGAAGGCTTTCAATTCGTGAATCGTACTGCGCCGATTCGCGCCTTAATGATCTTATTAGGCTTGGTTAGCGTGACCGGCATGCCCTATGTGGTGCTGATGCCGATCTTTGCTGACAAAATCTTGCATCAAGGCGGCCAGGAACTTGCATCCTTGATCGGATCCCACGACCTTGGGGCGGTCCGGCTTGGCATCTTAATGGGCGCCGCAGGCGTCGGCGCTCTGCTTGGAGCACTGACCTTAGCCGTACGCACCGGCGTGAAGGGTTTGGGCACATGGGTCTCAGTGTGCTGCGCCGGTTTCGGGATCAGCCTGATTCTGTTTGCATTTTCGAAGTCCTTCTGGCTCTCGGTGCTACTGCTCCTCCCGGTGGGATATTTCATCATGCTGCAAATGGCTTCCTCGAACACACTGATTCAGGTCATGGTGCCCGACGCTTTGCGTGGAAGAACCATGGCCGTCTATTCCATGATGTTCATGGGAATGGCGCCGATTGGAGCCTTACTCGGCGGTGCGCTCTCAGACCGGCTCGGCGCCCCTTGGACTGTAGCCATCGGGGGATTTGCTTCAGTCCTGGGCGCCTGGTGGTTCAGCATCCAATTGCCCAAAGTGCGCGCCGAGGCCCGGAAGCTGATCATCGCGCAGGCGATGGCCGGTGGGGAGCCCGCCGAAGAGATGACGAACCCTGTGCCCGAAGATTAAGTCTCCGAATCCTACTTCCGGATGGCGCTGCGGCCAAGGGCGACTAGGAAGATCGCGCTCTTGCCCCGAGCGTGCGGCGAAAAGAAGCTGACGACATCGTCATCGTAGAAAGTCAATCCACTGCATCCCAGTTTCTGAGCGTAGGCCGCAAGATAGAGTTTTCCGCCCAGTATTCCGGCCTCTAATTGCACAGCGCGGTAACCACGATTTCCGTAGCGCTCCAGAATCTTCTTCAGGTCGGCCAAAAAGAAAACATCTACCGCCGCGTCTGCTGGGGATCTGCTGCTCCAGCCCAAGATAGCCGGCCTTATCGCGAAACTCGCCTCGTTTCAGGAGTTCGAGAATCTTCTGTTCCCAGTGGTATACGTATGCCCCGGATTCCAACCCGACCACATTGTTTACGATCAGGTACAGATCGTTGAGATGGCTTCCAAACGGATCCAGGAAGTCCGCTGGAATGCCGCGCGTGGCCCGGTCCAGCATGGTGGAAAGCTGCAGCAGGGTAATGGGATCGCGCGCGAATTGCCGCGTGGATCCGCGCCGCGAGATTACTTGTTCAATCGTCTCGGGCGGAATTCGCGAGTCGTCGAGCGGGAGTAATGCCGTTGTCGTCTTCTGTGCCGGGGGCAGTTCGTGAGCCGGTGTCCTGCCGCCCCATGCCGCGACTTCTTTCTCTGAATCGAGAGACGAGGCTGCATGGAACCTGCGCATGGCCGGATAGTCCACTTCTTGCACAGAGTAAGGCACGATCGGAAGCTCAAGCGGGGAAACCGAGGGCGCGACCGGAACTGCACTCTGCACACGCCCAACGCTTACGATAGAGAACGCGACCTCGCGCTTTGTGTCCAGTCCAAGAAGCGCGTTGACTTGCTCGTCCACAAAACCGGTGACGATTCGCGCTGGAAGATTCGTCGCGGCAGACATGGCCAGGAGATTGGCAAGGATAGTGCCGTTGTCCCATCCAAAATGACGATACGTACGCGAGTGATATTTCCACGCATTGCGCCAGTAAGTTCCAGTGCAGATTACGATCACTGGTGCTTGCGCCACCGACCGATCGGCGCCCGCTGCATCTACAACAACTTGACGAAAGTCCCCCGCTCGCAGCTGGCGTAGGCCGAACTCGGCCGCTCCGAAGTGATACACGCCGGCCGCGAGTGCCGGAGGGGCATCAGCCTTCGTGCCCGTGCCGCGCAGATCGGTACATACGACATAAAGCTCGATTTCATAAAGGGCGCCGGTGCAAGCGGCCGCGCGGAAGAAGGTCTCGCCTTGCGCAATCTTCTTGTTGCGTGTGACCCCGGCTGAGAAGAACAGAAGCTGCGCCAGAGTTTCGAAATCAGGGATGGCATCGCCTTGAGGCGAAGCAATGTTCGCGATGGCCGCAAGCGCTGGTTTCTTTGTGTCGTGAAAGTCTCGCGGAAGTCGCGTGACCTCAAGCGTGGGATAAATCTTGAAAAGCAGCGGCTTGTTCTCCCAATCGAGAACGTGCGGATGCATGCGGATGCTGAGATAGGAATGTTTGGTTCCGCTGTGATATTGCCGCGCAGCATCTACGTTGTGGTTTTCGCTCAAATAGCGGCTCCTGGGCGATGGCGCTTAGCGATACGAAGAAGGCGGCAACCCGGTGATCCGGATGCCCGAGTGACCTTTGTGGCGAATATTGAAGCCGATCAGCAAAGCGGTGATCTGTTCCACGATGCGCGCATTTTCGAGCTTGCCGCCATCGATCGCCCGTACTCCCGGGATTTTCGCCGCGAGTTCACGGGTGAGTTGAGCGGCGTCGGGGTCATCACTGCACACAATCACATCGCAATCGAGGGGCGCGTCGCCGTTCAGCAGATCGGCCGACAGATTGTGAAACGCGGCAGCCACGCTGACTCCCCTGGGCACGAGTTCAGCAGCCTGTTGCGCCGCCGATCCCTGCCAGACCCCTAGCGGTCGCGAAGCGCGTCCGCCAACAGAGGCCGCGAGTGGCACCGTAGCATCGATCAGAAGGCTGCCTTCCGTGATTGCAGGTTTGAGTTGCCTGAGGAGAGGTGCTTGGCCCTCGAATGGAACGGTCAACACAAGGATATCGGCTGCGGAGCAGGCGGAGCTGTTCTCGAGCCCGGCCACGTTGGCGTTAACGCCTGCCTTATTCTGGATCGCCTGTGCGGTTTGCTGCGCACGCTCTTCGTCACGTGAGCCGATGATGATATTTTCTCCGGCGCGGGCCCACCGCAAGGCTAGGCCCATCCCGGCTGGGCCGGTGCCGCCGATTATGGCAATTGGCCTCACCGGAGTTACAGGATTCGAGCTCATGCGAACTCGGCCTCGAACGCCTGTTCGGTCGTGTACTCATCAAGGGGGACTTTTATGTTGATGCGCGAGTATATGGTGTTGCGTTCCGCCGGAATCCGTCCGATTTCGAGGATCAGGTTCTGAAAATCTTCCGGGCTGGTGTACTGGCCGGCGGTCGCCCCAGCTTCCCGAGAGATGTTCTCTTCCATCAGAGTGCCGCCGTAGTCGTTTGCCCCGGCGTGCAGGCAGAGTTGCGAAAGCTGACGGTTCAGCTTCACCCACGAGACTTGTATGTTGTTGATCGAGCCGGCTAGCAGCACACGAGCCAAGGCATGAACCTTGAGATGTTCTGCTAGGGTTGGACCTGTCCGCGAGAGACCTTGCTGGAAAAGTAGAGTGTTCTGGTGCACGAACCCCAGGGGCACGAATTCGGTGAAGCCGCCGGTTTCGGACTGAATATCGCGCAGGAGCCGCATCTGCCGAACCCAATGCCCGGGAGTCTCGGCGTGCCCGTACATCATGGTTGAAGTCGTGCGGATACCGCAGCGGTGCGCGGTGCGGATGACCTCGATCCATTGCGCCGTCGTCAGTTTATTGGCGGAGAGAATGTGGCGAACCTCGTCGTCTAGAATCTCCGCAGCTGTGCCCGGCAAAGTGCCGAGCCCATCGTCGCGGAGCATCGCCAAGTAATCCGCCAGTGGCATGCCGGTGAGTTCGACGCCGTAGACAATCTCCATCGGCGAAAAAGCATGGATGTGCATCTGCGGAACGGCCTTCTTCACCGCACGCAGAATGTCGCGATAGTGAAACTTCGGAAGATTACGAGGAAGCCCGCCCTGAATGCAGACCTCGGTCGCCCCTAGCTCCCAGGCCTCGACGGTTTTTTTCGCCATCTCGTCGAGCGTCAGGAAGTACGTATCAGCTTCGCGCGGCCCGCGGCTGAAAGCGCAGAACTTGCAACCTACAAAACAGATATTCGTAAAGTTGATATTGCGGTTCACGACGTACGTAACGATGTTGCCCGCGAGTTCAGCTCGAAGCATATTGGCCGCGACCAGAAGACCAAGCAAGTCGTCACCGTCCGCGCTCGCCAGGGCGTACGATTCCTCGAGTGAAATGTCGGCGCCGTTTTGCGTTTCGAGAACTCTCTCCAGGGATGAACGCAACTTACGGGTGAGTCGAGGGCAGATATCCTCCCATTCAAGCGTCGGGAAGGCCTCGAGTTCGGACTGTCTTACTTCGCGGAGCATAGGTTCCTCCGTAGAGACGCAGCTGGCTGCGTCTCTCTTGCCACATCATCCCGGCGGACTGCGCGGAATGCTGCAACCATACCCGTACAGTGTAGCGGAACTCTCAGCGAAACAGGTCGCTCGCAGCAGGGCGCAGCAGTTGCCGGAAGCCGTCGCTCCCGGACGCGAACGGAAATCCTCTCACAATGCATGCCGGGGCCCGATTCAACTTTCCACACACGAGTCCGGCGGCGCACGCAAGTTCGTCGGCGACCGCCTCGACACTCGCTTTCAGCTTATAACCATGAGGGTCGCGTCGTCCCCGATCGTCGCGCAGAGCTTTCATACCAGCGATGCCAATCGCGAATTCGGTCAATCCCTCACGCCAAGGGCGGCCAAAGCTATCTGTGATGATCACCGGAACCGCGACGCCGGTCTTCTTTCTTAGAGCGCGGCGCAAATTCGCAGCTGACCCGTCCGGATCCTCCGGCAGCAGCAGTGCAGTCTTCCCTCCATCAACGTTAGAGACGTCAACTCCGCTGTTCGCACACAGAAAGCCATGCTGCGTTTCGGTGATCAGCACGCCATTCCGGCGACGAATTACCGAACGGCTCTCGTGCAGCGCCAGTTCAATCACGCGCGCGTCGAGGTTGTATTGTTCGGCCCAGGCAATCGACTCAGCCGAAGGAGAGATCGTGGTCAGATCAATCAAACGGCCTTCCGATTTCGAAACGATCTTGTGTTTGACCACAAGGATGTCGCCCGTTTGCAGGCGCTGGCGGCCGCGACGCAAGGCTACGAGCAAATGGTCTGCGATGGAATCCCCAGGGACGATTTCTCGCGCGAACGCGAATTGGGATCAGCCGAACCTCATCAGTGCCTGTTTTTGGTTGCGACCGAGCAATTCGTCGAACAGCCCTGGTCATACCGTATCCGTTTGCACCGCGAAAAGGTGCTCCGGCAAATTCCAGCTTCTTGCCAGCCGTTGCGCTCGAGTCTCACCGGGAAGGGACAGCAGTTGTCGCAGATCAACAGGGTTGTCCACATCCACCGCAATTCCCGGCAGGTTTAGTACCACGCAAGGTTTCCCGGTCGCTTGCGCCGCTGCGTGATGCGGTTTGAAGCTATCGTTGCCGAAACGCAGCGGAAATAGGTTCCCAGGTCGGCGGAAGGCGGCGTTGGTGCCACGTCGATCGCCCGCGGGGACAAGCACCGTTCCCTCGGATGGAGCGTGTTTCAGGACCTCCTCGAGTTCCCAACCCTCAATCAGCGGAATGTCGGCCGGAATCACCAGCGTGCTTTCTTCTCCACGCTCGACGCAGATCCGGGTCGCCATCTCGATCGCTCCTGTTTCGCCTGGATTGTCTGGATCAGGAATCACTTCGAATTTGCATTCCCGGCATAGCTGCATTGCGAAAGGATCGCTCGTCACAATCCCGACCGAAGGCCGGTTCTTCCACTGATGTAGGGTCGTCAGCACATCTGTCAGCATGGCCTGCGCCAGCTGCGTCCGTGACGGCTGGTCAAGGATGCCGGCCAGACGCTGCTTCGCCGAACTGGTGTTCTTGATGGGAACGAGAATCACGGCTGCGGGTCCAGGCGCCGAAACGATGTATCGGTGGCCGAGGCCGCGCCGGACAAGCCGCCCGAAAGAGAAGACAAGACTTCCCGCGCCAGCCCAGCCTTGTCTTCGGCGTTGCGCATGATGGTTTGGGCGCACTGCACGCGCAGTCCGTTCTTGCGCAGAGCGTCAGCGGATCGGGCATCCCGCGTGTCGCAAATCAATATGTCGAGAAAGTCTTCATAAGCCTGCGCGACACCGGCAATCGAGCAGGGCAGCCCACTCGCCTGCATCAGGATGCCTGCTGGCCCCGCCACTGGCGCGTTCCCCACGATTGGACTGATGGCCGCGATTTTTCCACGCGCCCGCAGCAGAGCGTCGCGGATACCCGGCACGGCCAAAATCGGACCAATACTGGTTACCGGATTACTGGGGGCGATGATGACCGCATCCGCGGTGACAATCGCATCGATCACGCCCGGAGCGGGCTCGGCGTCAGATGCACCGGCAAACCTGACAGATTTAACTGGATCTTGATACCAGCGCTGCACGAAGTATTCTTCGAAGCTCAGTTCGCCAGCGGGTGTGTCCACGCGCGTTTCTACGCGCGAATTACTCATTGGCAGGACTCTCGCCTTCACGCCGAGTTTCTGCGAGATCACGGCTGTCGCTTCGGTGAGCGTCTTGCCCTCCGCGAGAAGGCGCGAACGCAGCAAATGCATCGCCAGGTCGCGGTCGCCGGTATGGAACCAAGTTGGTTCGCCTAGTTGTCCCATGGCCTGCAGACAAAGGAACGTATCACCTTTTACGCCCCATCCGCGCTCGCGGCTCAACATCCCCGAGAGCACGTAGGTAATGGAGTCAATATCCGGCGAGACGTAGAGGCCCCACCACAGCAAATCGTCTCCCGTGTTGACGACCAGGGTAATGTCTTCAGCGGGCATGGCCTGTCGCAGGCCATCGACGAACTTCGCCCCGCCAGTGCCTCCGCTGAGGACGCAGATCATGCCGCCCTCGTCGTTCTTGCGAGGCCGTCAGCGCCTGTGGAGGCACGCAGTTTTTCGGATAGCAGCCCAGGCTTAGCAGTGAGAGCAGCAACGAACTCGGGATACACAGGCAGTCTCTGGAGCAGTTTCGATCCCTTGGCCTCGGTCCGCGTGCGCAGTTGGTCCACATGAGGCCAGGGCATTTCCGGATTGATAAAGTCGGGGGTCAAGGGCGAAATTCCTCCCCAGTCGTTGATGCCTGCATCCACCAACTCCTCATAGTATGGCGCAGAGAGATTGGGAGGAGCCTGAATATTGATGTTAGGGAGTAACAACCGAGCTACCGCCACGGTACGAAGCATGTCGCCTTGTGAAGGTTCCGGCCAGTTCGCCATAGGGATCATCGGCTTAACGCGGAAGTTTTGCACGATCACTTCCTGAATGTGGCCGTAACGCTCGTGCATTTCGCGAATAGCCAGCAACGTGTCCACGCGATCCTCGAGCGATTCGCCAATGCCGATCAGTAGCCCGGTGGTGAAGGGAACGTTCTGCTTCCCCGCCTCTTCGATGGTCTTCAGTCGCTTAGCCGGTACTTTGTCGGGGGCATTGTCGTGCGCCGCGCCCGGAGCGAGCAGGTTCGCGTTCGTGGTCTCGAGCATCAGCCCCATACTGGGAGATACTGTGGCCAAGCGCGCGACCCATTCGGCGCTGAGCAGTCCAGGATTCGGGTGCGGCAGCAGCCTCGTTTCGCGCAGCACCAGTTCGCACATTGCTTCAAGATAGTGCAGCGTTGACCGATAGCCCAGATACCGCAGGGTCTCGCGCATCTCGGGAAAAAGCAACTCGGGCTTATCGCCGAGGCTGAACAGAGCTTCGGTGCAACCAAGTTTTTCCCCCGCGCGAGCCACTTCCAGCACTTCGTCGGGAGTAATGGTGTGCGCGCCCGGCTCGCCGGGATCGCGCCGGAAGGTGCAATAGCCGCAATAATCGCGGCAGAGATTGGTCAGCGGTATAAAGACCTTGCGCGAGTAAGTAATCACGCCGGATTTGAATCGTTCTTTTGCCGCGCGCGCGGCCGACAGCAGGTCGGGCAAGTCAGAATCAGGACAAGCGATCAGCCGTAGCGCCGCTGCGCGCGAGATAGCTTCGCCGGGGCGCAGGTCGGCCAGCGTTACTATGAATCTTTCCCGTCCGGCCGGTGCGATGAGCGAGACAGCCACGTTGCATCGAATGATACAACGGCGCGGCATGGTAATGTAGGCTTCAGAAAACGATGACCTTAAGCGCGGCAGAATTCCGGAAGGCGATGGGATGTTTCGCCACCGGCGTGACGATCATCACCGTCGACCTCGACGGTGAAGTGCACGGGATGACCGCAAATGCGTTCGCGTCGGTTTCGCTCGATCCGATGCTGGTGCTGGTTTGTGTGGACCACAGCACCCGTACTCACGCGCACCTGCATGCCAAGAAGCGATTTGGCATTAATGTGCTATGTGAAGATCAGCGAGCCATCTCGGAATACTATGCTCGGCCCGAGCGGACGCACGAGCATGCCGAGGCTGAGGCTGGGGCCCGCTTTGACCGCACCAGCCATGGAACGCCGATGCTCCACGGCGCACTGGCATATCTGGAGTGCCGTCTGCAATCGTCTCAGGAGGCCGGAGATCATGCGATTTTCATTGCCGAGGTCGAGGATGTCGTGGTTCGCGAGGGTGATCCGCTGCTGTTCCTTCGAGGAAAATACCGTAAGGTTGGAGAGGACGTGGACAAGTAGGCGGTGCCACTTTTGGGACCTTCAAACATCCAATTAGTGCATAGATAAGCGAAAGTGGGGTTCAACTTATGGAGAAAACAACGGCTGAAAAGATCGTCAAATCAGAAGCCGAGTGGAAGCAACAGCTTACCGACGAGCAGTATCAAGTCGCCCGCGAGGCTGGTACGGAGCGCGCCTTTACGGGGAAATACTGGAACAATCACGAAACCGGGATGTATCACTGCGTGTGCTGCAATGCGCCGCTCTTTAGTTCGAAGACGAAGTTTGACTCAGGGACAGGCTGGCCCAGCTTCTTTGAACCGGTTGAGAACGGGGGCATCGTGGAGCACCGTGACAGCAGCTACGGCATGGTACGCACCGAAGCCCGCTGTGCGAGGTGCGACGCGCACCTCGGGCACGTGTTTGAGGACGGTCCAGCCCCTACCGGCCTGCGTTATTGCATGAATTCGGCATCGTTGGATTTCAGGCCAGAAGAGAAAAAGTAAACTCAGTTATTGCTGAGACTCAAGAAGTAAAGGGCACGCCGTAGCGTGCCCCTTTTCGTTCTACTAGACAAAACTCTGTTTACGCGCTGGCAGTAGCGGCCAAAGCCTTGGGCGCTTCCTGCTTCGCCTGGTTCTGCTGCTGGTTCTGCTTGCCTTCGCTGCGGACCTGAATTCCGCCCTTTAGCGCAGCACCATCTTCCACGCTGATGCGTACGGTAGAAATGTCTCCGGAAACCGAGCCTTCGGCGCGGACATCGACCCGGTCACTGCACTCGATGTTGCCATTCACCTTACCCATGATCACGACTTCGCGAGCCTGGATGCTGGCATCGACCTTGCCATTGCGGCCGATGGTGACCCGGCTCTCTGGCATGATGATCTTGCCTTCAATGCGGCCATCGATGTAAAGCGCTTCGGAGCCGCTGATTTCGCCCTTGATGACCAGAGTGCGGCCAATGGTCGCCTGATCGATGGGAGCGGTAACGGTCTTGATGGGGTTGAACGTGTTGGGGTTCGAAGCCGGCGATCCGGACTTCAGAAATGAGTTATCGGACGACTGAAGCATGCGACCTTCCTTGGGTTTCCCGCCCGGCGCCCTGCTCGCGCCTGACACCATTCCAGCGGTTGGTCTTGAATTTGTGGCCTGCGGCGGTGCGTGGCCACTTGGCCAATCTGAATATCGCACAGACGTAAGAGCGTGTGAGAGATTACGGAAGGTGATGTACGGCTGCGGAAGGAATTACTTGTGGAGAAGTGGGAACACTGAGGAACGGGAAGGGCACGAGTTCGCGCCGCAAGTACGGCTCCAGGAACAGATCGCGCTTTAGCGCCTGGGGTTTGCTCTCTTTTTGAGCTGGGGCCGATTACTCCGCCGTTTCCAGGGTTGCGGCCAGTTCTTCCCATTCCCCGACCAATGCAGCGTGAGATGCCTTGCTGGAGTCCAGTTCCTGCGACTGCCGCTGGCTTTCTTCTGCGCTGACGAAGTTCTGCAAAGCAGTTTCAAGACGCGCGATCTCATCCTCGGCCAGGCTAATCTTAACTTCGAGTTCATGAACGCGATCTTCCATCTGTTTGCGCTTGATCGGATTCAAGCGCTTCTTCGGTGTTTCGACCGCCGTTGCCTGATGATGGCTACTCTCGCCATTTTTCGGATGCGGGATAGCCTCACTCTTCCCCGCAATCGAGGCCGCTTCCCCTACCAGTCCCATGCCTGGCACATCATCCAGCGTCGGCGCCACGTGCTGCCCACCCTGCTTCCGCCAGAGATAGTCTTCGTAGTTCCCCGGGAAGATTTCTACCTTTCCGTCACCGACCTCAAAAACCCGGGTCGCCAGTTTGTCGATGAAGTAGCGGTCGTGCGATACGAAGACGACGGTGCCGGTGTACTCCATCAGAGCGTTCAGCAGAACATCTTTCGCGCGCAGGTCGAGGTGGTTCGTAGGCTCGTCCAGCAACAGGAAGTTCGCCGGATGCAAGAGAAGCCGCAACAGCGCGTAACGCCCACGCTCCCCGCCAGAGAGTACGCCGATCTTCTTGAAGACATCTTCGTCGGAGAATAGGAAGCAACCGAGCAGGCTGCGCAGTTCCGTTTCGCCGGATGCGGGGGAGGCGTCTCCAAGGTCGTCGATGATGCGGGCGTCCTGATCGAGTTCCTTGTACTGATCCTGAGCGAAATAATCGGACTCTACGTTGTGCCCGAGGCGAAACTCTCCCTTCGTCAGCGGCTCCGTTCCGGCCAGCAATTTGATGAGGGTCGATTTACCCGCGCCATTCACGCCGACCAGAGCAATGCGATCCCCGCGATCAATCATGAAGCTGACGTCGCGGAAAACTTCCTTGCGCGTCCCATTCTTCTGATACGCCTTTGCCACCCCCTCAAACTCCGCCACAATCCGTCCGCTGGCCTTGGGTTGCGGAAACGAAAAGTGGATGGTCTTTTCCTCCGGCGGGATCTCGATGCGCTCGATCTTCTCGAGTTCCTTGATGCGGCTCTGCACCTGCTTTGCCTTCGTCGCCTGATAGCGGAAGCGGTTGATGAACACTTCCAGTTGCTCTATCCTGTCGCGCTGGTTCTTGTAGGCGGCCTGCATCTGTTCGTTGCGTTGCGTCTTTTGCGCGAGAAATTTGTCGTAGTTGCCGGTGTAAAACCAGAAACGCTTGTTCCAGATCTCGGCAATCTTATTGACGGTCACGTCGAGGAAGTACCGGTCGTGCGAAATCAATACAAAGGCAAACGGATAATCGTGCAGATATTCTTCCAGCCAGTTGCGGGCTTCCAGATCAAGATGGTTCGTGGGCTCGTCAAGCAGCAGCAGATTCGGCTTTTGCAGGAGTAGCTTGGCTAGCGCCAGCCGCATCTGCCATCCACCGGAGAACTCTTCCGTTTGGCGCTGCCAGTCTTCTTTGGTAAAACCTAACCCCATTAAGACCCGGCCAACCTCGGCCTCAATAGAGTAACCATCGCGCGCCCGAAACTCATGCTCGACCCGCTGATACCGATCCGCGACCGCCGCATACTGCGGACTCGTATGATCGATCTCCGCCATGCTGTGCATCAGCGATTCGAGTTCCTGCTCCATCGCGCGCACATCGTCAAACACCGACATGCACTCGGCGAAAACAGTTCGTCCTGAGAGGGTCAGGCCATCTTGAGGCAAATATCCGGCAGACGTCCCTTTGGCGACGACCAGCGAGCCATAGTCGAACGTGTCCATGCCCGCGAGCACTTTCATGAGCGTGGACTTGCCGGTACCGTTGCCACCCACTAGACCGATGTGGTCGCGGTTGGTGATCAGCCAGTCGACATTTTCGAAAAGAAGTTTGTGGCCGAAGCGTTTTCCGGCGCCAGAGAGCTGAATCATGGTCTGGAATTATCGTAGCAGGGGTAAGCCAACAGATCAGTGGATGGTTTTGAGAAATTAGATTTGTTCGCCAACCTTGATTAGTGATGCGCGAAATCGATTGCCACTGCAACGAGCCAGATCGGAATTGTCGACAGCCAGAAAATGCCAGTTCGCCATTGCTTCCGAGCGAGGATGAAGGCTCCCCAAGTCAGATTCAATGCGAAGAAGACAACACAGATTGGGAAAATGAAAAGTGCCCAGATATATGGCTCTCCTGTGACAGAATGCAAACCTCGCTCTTGTGGCAAGACCCAACCGTGCGAAGCCGCCCATACGTAGATGATCGCGCCGATGAGATTGAATAAGAGCAGCACGGCGCCCCATCGCTGCCCCCCGGCGATGTTCCGGATACGCGTCAATGGCTCACCCGCTTTCTCCAATACCCTGGCCGACAATGACCGTGTGCTACTGCCAGGATGACCACCTCAGCGTCGCGAATGTGGTAAACAATGCTAAACGGAAATCTTCGAAGAACGTATCTGCGGCAGTGAGAGAGATACGTAGGCCATCGGTCTGGTGATCGCTGAGATTGCTCTCTGGAACTCGGCCTCAAAATCCAACGCCGCACTGGGGCTTCGTTCGCCATACCAAGTCAGGGAAGATAGGTATTCTCGGTCGGCTTCAGGATGGAAGCGAACAGGCTTACTGGCCATTCAACAGTGCTTTGCCTTTGCGCCGAACCTCTTCCCAGGGAATGGTTCTAACCTGTCCGGTTTCCACCTGTTCGAGACGGCGGGCGATCTCTTCCTGCCACGCAATTTCGGCATCGGCGTCAACACTCGGATCAAGGCTGTCGATGAGGCTGGAGGCAAGATCGGCGCGCTCCTTATCCGGCAAGGTCAGCGCGTGTTTGAGCAGTTCGCCCGCTTCCATAGGTGGATTATAACGCCTACAGGGATAGGGAGGCTGTACTTCCCATGTCCGAAGGAACGTTGATCGGGAATCACGGTCGAATCACTTCCGCGAGCGGTACCCGGCTGTCTCTGCATGATCTCGGTGAAGCCTTTGCAGTAAACTGGGTCGGCGATCAGGGACTCGCACAGATATGACTCGGCGACGCACATTCATCCTAGTGAACGCAGTTCTCTTCCTTTTGACCCAGACCTATCTCGCCAACAAAAGCTCTGCGCAGACCAGCAACTCGGACCAGTCATTTCTCGGACGCTGGGATCTGACCTTGAAGACTCCGCAGAAGGAGGCTCCGTCGTGGCTGGAAATCACGAAAGAAGGCGGGCAATTCCACGCGCGAATGACAAGTCGCTGGGGACACCCGCGCCCGCTTCCCAAGGTTGAAATCTCGAATGGCCACATCCTGTTCGTCTCTCCAAAAGAGGAAGAAGAAAGAAAAGACGACATGGTCTTTGAAGGCAAACTCTCCGGCGAACGGCTCGTTCAGGCACCACCACCGGGCCCGATGGTACCCCATGGCAGTGGACAGGCGTGCGAGCGCCGAGCCTCAAGAGAGACCGCGCGCCCAAATGGGGGAAATCGGTGCAGCTATTCGATGGCAAGGATCTCAACGGATGGACCATGAGCGACCCCAATGCGTCCACCAAGTGGACCGTGGAAAACGGAATCCTCGTGAGTCCTGGTCATGGACCGGAACTGATTAGCACGGCCAAGTTCACCGATTTCAAACTGCACGTTGAATTCAATTGCGAAAAGGGCGCGAACAGCGGCATCTATTTGCGTGGACGGTACGAACTTCAAATCGAGAATGATGCTGATCCGGAAGGCCCAACGATGCGCACTGGCGGAGTGTACGGGTTCCTTGCGCCGTCGCCGGAGCCACCACGCCGGCCAGGAGAGTGGCAGACTTACGACATCACCCTCGTCGGACGACAGGTCACAGTCGTACTAAACGGTCAGACGATCATTGATAACCAGGAAATTCCGGGTATCACGGGCGGTGCTTTAGACAGCCATGAAGGACTACCTGGCCCCATTTATTTACAGGGTAGTGAAGCCGGGCACGTTTCCTTCCGCAACATAACAATCACCCCTGCCAAGGAGAGCTGAGGCGAATCTACAGTGGACCCGGGCTTCGGGTCAGAGTCAACGCTCCAAAATGGCAGCTCAAGTCAGCAATTACGGCCAGATCGCTTCCGCCAGTGGCTCGCGCGACGCTAGCGGTCTCTTCACTCCCGGGTACGATCCCCATAACTCGCTGTGAAACTGGATGCGCTCGAGAGCACGGTCGACGACCGCTTCGAGTTCGTGGAAATACTTCACTTCGCGACCCTTGGCCAGGCGGCGCTTCGCTTCCTCGGGACTAAACCACGTAGGCTTGCGGTTGTTCTCATCCGGCTTCCGCATCTGATGGATTTCCATCAGAAAGGCCTTGACCACAAACTCCTGCACGCCGCTGGGCTGCCAGAACACGCCTTTGGAATGAATGTAGAGGTGAAAGTGGCGGGGCTCGATCGTCCCGATTGCACCGGCTTCTTCTGCCGCTTCGCGCTCGGCAGCCTGACTATGCGACAGCCGCGGATCGGTCGATCCTTTGGGGAAAGTCCACTTGTTGCCGCCGTTCGTGTTGACCAGCAGGAACTCGATGGCCGTGCCTCGCCGCCGATAGCACACCGCAGCCACTTGCAGCGGCAAGGACTTCGCGATCCGGGCTGATCCCATGGGTTCGCTCCTCAACATAGGTTACATGGAAGATATTTCAAGAATATTAACGTGCAACAAAAATTGTGCACTTCGGATGGTTACGAAAGGGTTACGTGGTCCGGTTAGAGGCCTTGCCCATATACAGGAATTGCCGTACCGGTTACGTCTTTCGCGGCATCGCTTGCGAGCCAAACGATGAGGCTAGCGATCGATTCGGGCTTTACCCATTGAGTAACATCAGCTTCCGGCATCGCCGCACGATTGGCGGCAGTGTCAATGGTCCCGGGCAGAATGACATTAGCCGTAATGCCGACACTTTTGTTCTCAATCGCAACGGTTCGGACGAGCGAAACCAGAGCCGCTTTCGACGCGCTATAAGCGCCGACCATCGCTCCCGGACTCTCGGCGGCGCGGCTGCCAATCGCCACGATTCGCCCGGTTTGAGCGCCACGCATATGCGGAATCACAGCCCGGAAGATGTGAAAGCTGCTGTTCAGATTCATGTCGAACATGCGTTGGAAGGTGGCGTCGTCGGTGTCGGCGACACTCTGCCCTCCGGCGAAGCCGCCGACCGTGTGGGCAAGCAGATCGATCTTGCCGAAGTGCGCGATTACCGTTTCGACAGCTTTCTTTGCCTCATCCAAACTGTTCAAAGAAGCAGGTAGCGCGGTGAAATGCGGATGATCGAAATCTTGCGGCCTGATCCTGGGAGCGAGCCCTGTAACGAGGAATCCCGCATCGAGCAAGGCCTTGGTCACGGCAGTTCCGAGTCCGCCATTCGCGCCGGTTACGAGTGCGATTTTGGTTGGCATGGAGTGAGATTACAAAGACTTTTGACGAAGTGCAAAGGCCGCTACGCAAGATTCCGCTGCAGCGTATCTCGGCCAAGTTCATTCTCCCAGCGAGCCACCACCAGCGTAGCGACTCCGTTGCCGATCATGTTGACCAGGGCGCGGAACATGCTCATGAAGCGATCGATTCCGAGGATCAACGCCATGCCGGCCACAGGAATCGTCGGAATCACGCTCAAAGTTCCCACCAACGCGATGAACGACGCTCCTTGCACGCCGCTCGCTCCCTTCGACGTAAGAACCGCGACGGAAAAAATCGTCATCTGCTGCAGAAATGTGAGATGCGTGTTTGTCGCTTGCGCCACGAAAAGAGCGGCCAGCGTCATGTACAGCGCACTGCCGTCGGTGTTGAACGTATAACCCGTCGGCACGATCAGTCCAACCAGCGAACGAGAGCAGCCCAGGCCTTCCAGTTTCTCCATCAACGTCGGAATCGCCGTTTCGGACGAGCTCGTAGCCAGCACCAGCAGAATCTCTTCCTTGATGTGGACAAGGAACTTGAACAAGCTGAATCCCGCCATCCACGCCACCACGCCAAACACGACCACTACAAATACGATGGATGTCGTCCAAAAAGAGGCAATCAGCTTGAGCAGCGGCCCCAACGACGACAGCCCATATTTACCGATCGTGAACGCCATCGCTCCGAATGCGCCGATGGGAGCGAATCGCATTACGATGTCGACCATACGGAACACGACCTTGGTAAGCGACTCCAGGATCTCAATCAAAGGCTTGGCGTATGCACCCGCGGCCGACATGGCGGACCCGAACAAGAGCGAAACCAGCACCACCTCGAGGATGTCACCTTTGGCGAATGCGTCCACGATCGTTGTCGGGATGATGTGCATCAGGAAGTCGGTGACCGTCTGCGCCTTCGCCTGTCCGGCATAGTCCGCCACCGCTTTCGCATCGAGCGTCGCGACGTTGGCATTGAACCCGCTACCCGGACGCACGACATTCCCAACGATTAGTCCCACGACTAAAGCCAGAGTTGAAATGACTTCGAAGTAAAGAAGCGCTTTGCCCCCAACGCGACCTACCTTGCGCAAATCGCGCATGCCGGCAATTCCCGTGACCACAGTGCAGAAAATCATCACCGTGATGATCATCGTGATCAGGCGGATGAAAGCGTCCCCAAGTGGCTTCATGGCAACGGCACGCGCCGGGCTCAGGTAGCCAAAGAGAATCGCCAGCAGAATTCCAACGCTCACCTGCACCCACAGCGATGAATACCAGCGTTTCCGGCGTAATTTCTCGATCTGCGGGTTTGTGGACGGCGTCGTCATTTCGCCTTTGGTTCGGCTGGCGGCGCTTCAAGTGTTTTTACGAGCCACGGAATAATCACCTGCTTGAAGATCAACGGATCGGGCCAAACGCCCACCTGGCGCCCCAGATGCCCGCCGCGCGGATTGACCCACGCGTCCTTCGGCACATCGCCTTTGCTCAGCAGCAGATACTCGTCAGCGATCGGCACCTGCGTGTCCAGCACTCCGGCGATCACGAGCATCGGAGCCATGGGCTTGCCAAGCAATCCTTGTTGCACCAGCGACATCTTCGGCAGAAACTCTCCCATCTCATCAAGCGTGTGCACGCCTTCCAAAATGTTCATCAGCGCAGGAACCTGGTCGAAGAGATACTCGCGGTTTCCCAGCAGATGATTCATCAGGAAATCTTTCTGGAAGAAGCCATCGATGGGCGGTGATTGTGCGCTGGCTCCGCGTAGCCGGCCGCGCTCGACAATTGCCATCTTCGTCGCCCAATATGCGCCCCAGCTCACCCCGTGCAGCGCGATGCGATTTTTGTCGACCTCTGGCCGTGACTGCGCATAGTCGATCACTTTCGACAGCATTCGCTCGGAGGTCTCGCTCACCTTAATCGGCGCCTGCCCCGTGCCTGGACCATCGACCGCAAGAAATCCAATACCAAAGGGCAAAATAGCTCCGAAGCTCTCGGTCAGATCTTCTTTGCGGCTGTCGAGTCCATTCACGGCGATCACTAGCGGGACGGGGCCATTCGCATTCTTGGGCAGCCGCAGGTAGCCGATGATCTCCTTGCCTTCAAATGGAATGTGCACAACTTCGAGCGGCGGATCGAAAAACTTCGCGTGGTCCAGGAACGCCTCGATTGCCTTCTCATACGAGCGCTGTTTGCCGGGAGACGCCGGAATCGGCCAGCGTCCGAAGGAATACAGGCGCCATGCACGGATGTAGTCGGCATTGGCCTTCGTCGGATCAGATTTCTCCAGCGACTTCGCTTCGTTAAAGTAGCGGTCGGCGACCTTCATGAAGCCTGCCGCCCACTCGTCTTTATCAGCTGTGTGGATGCTCTCGAAGGCCTCTTTGACGTCAGCGGGATCCAGTCCGATCAGCGGGTATTGACCCACTTCCGCGCGGTGAACGGCTTCCACTTTGATTTCATCGATGGTCCGCTCGCGACGTTCTTGGCCCCACACAACGAGCGGCACAAAAGCCGCCAGAATACCTAGTAAGAAAAGTTGACCTCTATATGTCATGGCTATTTCCCCATCTCGCTGTTGTTGTCGAATACCGACTAAAAAGGGCCGGACGGAATGAGTCCGGCCCAATGCTTCCCTCACGAAGCTAATTAGAAAACAAACTTCGCTCCCAGTTGAATCGACCGGGGCCCACCGGATCCCACGGCCGGATTTGCCGCTGCGATGTCAGGCGTTGCACAACCGCAACCAAACGGCCGTACCGACGGATCATTCAGACCGAACCCGTTCTGTCCGCCATACGGGTTAGCAAAGTTAGGATGGTTGAGGATGTTGAAGAACTCAGCCCGGAACTGCAAACGGTAGCGTTCCCCAAAATGAAAGTTTTTTCCTAGCGAGAAATCGAAGTTCTTAAAGCCGGAATCCTGGAACATATTGCGTCCCATGTTGCCGAAGTGACCCAGAGGTGGCGGAAGCATGATCGAACCACCTTGGGCGTAGCAACCGAAATATGCTAAGGATTCAGTGGCCGCGCCGGGACTGCCTCCATCCAATGCGAGAGCCTTCGAATTGCAACTGGCATTCGCGCTGGGGTTTGTTGGATTATCATTCCCGCCGAAGTATGGAATTCCAACTCCGCCGCGCGACTTGAAGTCCGATGTCTTGCCGTAAAAACTCCAGCGGATCGGGGTATTCGCTGGCGGACTCACTGGAAGCGGCCCGACTCCCGCTGCATCTGTTCCCTCGTCCATGGGTCCCCAGAACTGAGGACTTTCCAACGTTGTAATCGAGTTCACTTCCCAGCCTTCCAGCATCTGACCATACCCTTTGCGGCTTGGCAGTCGCGTACGTGAGAGACAGAGTCAGCCTGTGACGGATGTCGAAATCGCTGTTGGCATACTCTGCGCCCGGGTTATAGGCGTTCTGCGGAAGCCCTGATCCGTATCCAAAGTCCCAGTTCGCAGCAACATCATCGGACGCATGGCTGTAGGTATAACCCAATACCATGTTTAGGCCGTGATAGTTTCGGGCATTCAGAGTGACCTGCAGCCCGTTGTAGTTGGACCGGTACACATTTGACATCTGAAAGATGTTGGCAAGGTAATCAAACTTCGTGTTGAATGGGCCGACTTCAGGAGCAACCTGGCAGGCCGGGTTGGCATTGGCGCCCGAGTTGTTATAGTTCCCGTTCGGCAACAGGTTGGCAGTAAAGGTCGCGACATTCGCCGCCGGCCATCCCGATCCCACCGGAGGCTGATTGATGTCGCGAATCCCTGTCAGATTTGAGCCGCGGTTCCCGACATACGCTGCCTCAATCGACAGATTCTGCGTGAACGCATGCTGCAGATTGAGCGTCCAGTTCCATACATAAGGCGTGGTAAGCCCACGATCCACCGTCATGATGGGACAGGGGCTGTTCGTATTCAGTCCGTTGTTGTCGATAGAGTGGGGCTCCGCATCCCACGGAGCTGGGATTCAGAAAATTTTTGATGGTGACGTTTCCGGTATCGATCGTGCCGCCGGAAGTGTTTGCGGCTCCATTGATGGTCCATCCCGTCGGAACGCTTCCCGGCCCGAACGCATTGTTGAAGGCGATAAAGGACTGCCAGTTGACCGTTTCATAAATCAGTCCGCCACCCCCGCGCACCACCGTCCTGCCATTGCCGAGAATATCCCAGGCGAAACCTGCCCGCGGACCAAAGTTCTTATGATCGGGGTTGTACAGGCTGCTGATCTGATGTCCAACCTGCACGAGACCGACATTCGGATCGAAATTTCCCAGTCGGTTATGGGCTTCCTGTGGAACCGTGCTGAACTCGTAGCGCACGCCAAAATTCAGTGTCAGATTCTTAGTGATCCGCCAGTCATCCTGCAGAAATCCGGCGTATTGCCAGTTGTGGAGCTGCAGCGAGGGATCGCCCACTTCCACCGACGACTTAAAAGGCAAGCCAGCGAAGAAGTCTTCGAGCGGAGTCGATCCTGCACCGGTCCCAATGGCTACACCACCCAGGAACGTGACGCTGCCCCGAGCGTTTCCATAAGCCGCATTATTCACTCGGTCGTAGTGCATTTCGCCGCCTAACTTCACGGAGTGTTTGCCTGCGGTATACGACACGTGATCGATGAACTGCGTGATCGAATCCGGCCCCTGGAATTTCGGCCATTTAAACCCGCCCAGGCCTGGGAAGAAATATCCTCCAAAGCCAATGCGCGGCAGGCCGCCCGTGTTAGGCCCACTCACTCCTGTATTCAACGCGTAAGCCGACGCCGGAGTATTGAGATCGCCGGGCAAAGTGGGCTGATAAAGACGGTTGTATCCCACACGTGCTTCGTTTACCCAATGCGAACCGGGGGTATAGATCCAGTTTCCACCAATAACCTGGGCTCGGGTGTGAATCTTCGAAAGCCATTTCTGCTGCAGTTCGGGAAAATCTTCAACGGTACCGGAGTTATTTCCGAAGAAGTACGTACCACTGATGCTGTGGCGATCGCTAAGTCTGAAATCGAGCTTTGCAACCACATTGTCCACATGGACGTTGTTGTTAAATCCGTTCGTGATGTTGATGCCTTGCGTATTGTTCGTCGGGAACCCGGAGCCATTGCACGTGACCTGCCCACCCGAGAGGGCACAGCCCGCAATGTTTAAGCTAGCTGGGCTGACTGGAACTCCGGTCGTAGTCAAATCGGCGATTGCATCCGGGATACTGTCGGCACAGTCCCCAGCAAATCCGCCCGCGCAACTCCCGTTCGCACCGATATGCATCATCGACGGACTCGTCACCCCACCGAATGAATTGCCCACGTTGTAGCGTTGCCCTTCATACGCACCAAAGAAGAATGCCTTGTCCTTGATCAGCGCGCCGCCCAGGCTGCCTCCGAACTGTTCAAGAGTACGTGTCAACTTCGGATTAGGCGCCGCATTGAAGAAGTTGCGGGCATCCATTGCGCCATCGCGGCCAAAACCGAAAGCCGTCCCATGAATGGTGTTTGTGCCGGACTTCAATCCGACGTTCACGACCGAACCCGGTTTCCAACCGTATTCTGCCGGGGGATTCTGCTGAAGGTTGAATTCCTGAATCGAGTCAATAGGAAGGATGGTCGCGGAGTCTCCCGCTATGCCCGCTCCATTGACGATGGCTTGTCCGGAATATGGCTCGCTGTTGAAGAGGCCTTCGATGAAGTACGCGTTGTCCTCCGCCCGCAGACCGTTCGAACTCGTGGTCGAGAATCCGCCCCCGGGATAACGCATAATCCCCGGACGCAATTGCAGCAGGTTCTCGTAATTGCGGCCATTCAGAGGAAGGTCGTTAATTTCCTCATTGCTCAGTGTGCCGCCCAGTGTTGCTGACGTGGTGTTGAGTAGAGGCACCTCTTCCGTGATCGTCAGCATTTCGGTGACTTGCCCCGGCTGCAACGAGAAGTCGGCGCGGACATCGCTCGCCACCTCGATCTGCACGTTCAGTCGCTCTACGGCCTTGAATCCCTTGGCCTCGACTCGAATCTTGTACGTTCCAGGGGGAAGGTCAGGAACGGCATAGCTGCCTGACTGGTCAGTGGAAGCCGTGCGCGTCGTACCGCGTTGTGCATCGGTCACCGTCACCGTGGCCCCACCCACTGCGGCGCCGCTCTGATCTGTGAGAGTTCCTAAAATCCGTCCTGATGTCGACTGGGCGACAGCAGCCAGGGAGCAAAACCAGACGGCAAGAATGACCAACAGCACGCGAACAGCCGAGGTGACCCGTCCGTCATGGGATAGGATCGTACCGGATAGCATAGAACCCCTCACTTTCTGGTCCGACAGCCATACCACCATCCGAGAAACCCTGTCAAGGAAATTCAAGTTTGCTGTGGATTGTTTTGGAAGCCTACTTCCTCGGAATCGTCTAAACAAGTCCCTAAGCCGACACAATTCACTTGCAGGACGGGGAACATTTGGTAAAATGAATTGGTCGTACCACCATACCGCATACCATGTCTAGCTTCCAACTTCCTCGTCCCCGCCCTGCGGATATGCGGTATAGTAGCCGGACCATCGGCGATGCGGTCGCCGGTTTTTCCCTAACTCCTGCAGGGGACAGGCCCGTGTACAAACTGGTTCGAACCTCACGGCTCTACGAGCAAATCGTTCAGCAGATCGAAGAATCCATCGTTAAAGGCGATTTGAAAGCCGGTGATCAGCTTCCCGCCGAGCGCGAACTGGCGCAAAGGTTCGGCGTGAGTCGCACCGCGGTGCGCGAAGCCGTGAAGGCACTTCGCGAAAAAGGACTCGTAGAGGCTTACTCGGGAAAAGGAACATTCATCACCGATGGCACGACTCAAGCCGTGCGGCAATCCCTTGACCTTATGGTAAAGATTGGGCAGCCGGAAGGGTCCAATCATTTGGCCGAAGTTCGCGCGATTCTCGAGCCCGAAATCGCCGCGCTGGCCGCAACGCGAATCCAGGATCCGGAACTCACCACCATGCGGGAAGCCGTTGCTGTCATGGACCGTGCTCGCCAGGATCCAGAGGCTTATATCGAGGCCGATCTTGATTTTCATCTTGCGCTTGCCGAGGGAGCAGCCAATCCTCTGATTCTTTCTTTGCTTGACTCGATCGTTGGGCTGCTGCGGGAACAGCGGCTGCGCATCTTCCGCGTACCGGGTGGGCCCGATCGTGGCCAGGTTCATCACAAGCGAATTCTTGAGGCTGTCGAGAAACACGATGCCGAGAAGGCACGTCAGGCGATGCGAGCGCATTTGTCCCAGGTAAGCGATGACAGCAAAGCGCCGGCGGCGAAACGCCTTCCCGGCAAACAGAATTCTCACTAAAGAAGTCATGTCCCAGTTTTGGTTCGGAGGCAATTGAGCGGATGGCGAAAGTCGGATTCATAGGATTGGGTGTTATGGGCAGCAACATGGTCGACCGGCTGCTCAGCAAGGGTCACGCCGTCACCGGTTATAACCGCACTCGCTCCAAGGCGCAGTGGCTGGTCGAAAAAGGAATGATCTGGGCCGACTCCCCACGGGCAGTGGCCGCTGCGTCGGACTATACGTTCGCCATGGTCACCAACGCCGCTGCCATTCAGTCGATTTCCGAGGGACCCGACGGACTGCTGGCCGGACTAAGCGCCGGCAAGATTTTTATCGACATGAGTACGGTGAGTCCCGCCGTGAGCCGTGCGCTGGCTGCCAAAGTCCGTGCCCTCGGCGCCGATATGGTGGATTCCCCCGTCTCGGGCAGCGTCATCACTTTGCAGCAGGGCAAGCTGTCGGTGATGGTTGGGGGTCGAAAAGAAACCTTCGAGAAGATCAAGTCTCTGTTGCTCGACATCGGACCGAAAGTGACGCACGTCGGCGACAACGGCCTGGCTCTCTCAATGAAGATCGCGACCAATCTCAGCTTAGCGGTGCAGATGCTGGCGTTTTCGGAAGGCGTATTGCTGGCAGAGAAGAGTGGTATCGCCCGCGACGTCGCAGTCGATGTGCTGACTCACAGTGCCATTGCTTCCCCAATGATTCAGTACCGCGGGCCTTTCGTACTGCAACAACCCGAAGAAGCGTGGTTCGACGTCAACATGATGCAGAAGGATATGGTCCTCGCCATGGACCTCGGCCGCCAGTTGGACGTGCCGTTGCCGACGACCGCCGTCAGCAACGAGTTCTTGACGGCCGCTCGCGGCATGGGCTGGACGAAATACGATTTCGCCTGCATGTTCGACGTGCTCGCTGCCATGTCCGGCGTGACCACGCCCGTCACCGCAGGAGGAAAAAAGCAGTGACCACTGTGACCTCCAAACCTGTGGCCAGCTCTGGGGCGTTGAACGACAAAGAGAAGTGGCTGCGCGCATACCGGCAAATGGTGCGTATCCGCCTGTTCGAAGAACAAGTGAACGAACTGTATACACGCGCTCTGATGCCCGGCCTGGCACACCTCTACAGCGGAGAAGAAGCAGTCGCTGTCGGCATCTGCGAAGCACTGCATATCGATGACTACATCACCAGCACGCACCGCGGTCACGGACACTGCTTGGCCAAGGGCGCCTCGCCCGATCGCATGTTTGCGGAGTTGTTGGGCAAGGAAGCTGGATATTGCCGCGGCAAGGGCGGATCGATGCACATCGCTGATCCCGCCACCGGAAATCTCGGTGCCAATGCAATCGTAGGCGGCAGCGTAGGAATCGCTACCGGCGCAGCATTCGCCTCCAAGCGTCTAGGCAACGGACGCGTCGCCGTCTGTTTTTTCGGCGAAGGTGCCCTGGGCCAGGGATCACTCTATGAAGTGATGAACCTCGCGCAACTCTGGAAGCTGCCCGTGATCTACGTCTGCGAAAACAATCTTTACAACGAGTACACCCACTACAGCGAAACAACCGCCGGAACGATCCTCGGACGCGCGGCAGCCTTTGGCATCGAGGCAGCCGTCGTCGACGGGCAGGATGTTCGCGCCGTCAACGCTATCGCTGAAAAGCTGGTCAAGCGCGCCCGCGCCGGCGAAGGTCCAGCCTTCCTGCAGGCGGATACCTATCGCTACAGCGGACATCACGTCGGTGATATCAACCGCGAGTACTACCGCTCCAAGACGGAAGAGCAGCACTGGAAAACCGAACGCGATCCCATCCAGCTGCATGCCAAGTGGCTGACCGAGCATGATTATGCAGACGCATCTGAGCTGGAACGCATCACGACAGAAGCCCGCAACGAAATGGAAGCGGCTGTCAAATTCGCCATCAACGCGCCTTATCCCAGTGTCGACCAGGTGAATGAAGATATCTATGCCTGAACGCGAACTTACATTTGCGCAGGCTGTCCGCGAAGCTCTGGCGGAAGAGATGCGCCGTGATGCGAGCGTCTGCATTTTCGGTGAAGATGTAGCCGAGGCCGGAACTCCGTTCAAGGTTCTTTCTGGACTGGTCGAGGAATTCGGCGCCGAACGCGTGTTAGATACTCCCATCTCGGAAGCCGGCTTCAGCGGAATCGGCGTAGGCGCCGCCATGGCCGGCCTGCGGCCCGTCGTCGACATCATGTTCGGCGACTTTCTCACGCTCACCATGGACCAGATGGTCAATCAGGCTGCGAAAGCTCACTATATGTCTGGCGGCCACTGGAAGGTTCCGATGGTGATGCGGACCACGCTCGGCGCGACCCGGCGGTCGGCGGCCCAGCATTCGCAGTCGCTGCATGCCTGGTTTAGTCACGTCCCGGGTCTGAAAGTAGTTCTGCCCTCGACTCCTTACGATGCCAAGGGCCTTCTGAAGACGGCGATCCGCGATGAGAATCCGGTGGTCTTCTTCGAAGACAAGATGATGTACAAGCTGAAGGGGCCCGTCCCGGCAGAGGATTACACGATCCCTCTCGGAGTCGCCGACATAAAGCGCGAGGGCGACGACATCACACTCGTGGCGACCAGCAGCATGGTGCAGGTCGCTCTGGGGGCGGCTGCTCTCCTCGAAAAAGAAGGCATCAGCGCCGAAGTAGTCGATCCGCGAACCACATGGCCGCTCGATGAAAAAACGCTGGTCGACTCGGTCAAGAAAACTTCGCGCGTGATTATCATGGATGAAGGCTACGGCCGTTATGGAGTTGCGGCCGAACTCGCAGCCGTGATCGCCGAAGGTGCGTTCTATGACCTCGATGCTCCGGTGAAGCGAATGGGAGCAATGCACGTTCCGATCCCGTTCTCTCCGCCACTGGAAGACGTCACGGTCCCAACGGAAGAATCAATTTTCAAAGCCGCCAGAGAAATGTGCGGCAAATCATAATTCGAGCTTCGAGCCGCGAGCCACGAGCCACGAGCTCGGAGCAGAGAACTCTCAGAGACTCATAGCTCGCAGCTCAAAGCTCAGGAGTTGATCATGGCACTCAAAACACACGGCACCATGGCAGTCGATTGGGAGAATCGGATCGATTTCGACCGGCTCCGCCGCGAACGCCTGCAAAAGACAAAAGATCTTCTCAAGAAATCGTCGATGGGGTCGTTGCTCTGTTTCGATATGAATAACGTCCGCTACATCACGGCGACGCACATCGGCACGTGGGCCCAGGACAAAGCCAACCGCTTCACCTTGCTTCCGCAGAATGACGAACCAATCCTCTGGGACTTCGGTTCCGCCGCGAAACACCATCAACTGAATTGCCCCTGGCTCGACGGTCGCTCCCACTCTGGAATCTCTGTGCTGCGTGGAGCGATGACGCCGGAAATGGGACGCGCCGAAAACGTCGCCAAAAAAATTCGCATCGAGCTGGAAAAACGCGGCCTGCACAAAGAGCCAGTCGGAATCGACATCGTCGAACTGCCAGTGCTGTTCGCCCTGCAAAAAGAAGGCATCGAGGTTGTCGACGGCCAGGCTCTGATGTCGGAAGCTCGCGTGATCAAGACCCAAGACGAAATCTCGCTCCTCAACACTTCGGCGATGATGGTCGATGCCGCCTACGACGAACTCTATCGCGCGATGAAACCTGGCCTCCGTGAGAACGAGGCCGTCGGACTTGTCAGCAAGGTCCTCTACGACCTCGGCTCGGAATACGTCGAAGCCGTCAACGCAATCTCTGGAGAGCGCTGCAATCCGCATCCGCACGTTTTTTCCGATCGCGTTCTGCGTCCGGGCGATCCCGTGTACTACGACATTCTCCACTCCTACATGGGATATCGCACCTGCTATTACCGTTGCTTCACCGTCGGTTACGCATCGCATGCCATGGTCGACGCCTACAAGCGCTGCCGCGATTATCTCGACGCCGCCATCGAACTGGTTCGTCCCGGTCGCACCACAGCAGAGATCGCCGCAGTGTGGCCTAGAGCGCAAGACTTTGGTTTCCCCGACGAAGAAGCCGCTTTCGCTCTGCAATATGGACACGGCATCGGCCTCGCCATCTGGGAGAAGCCCGTCATCAGCCGTCTGGTTTCCTTCGATCATCCCGTCGAGATCAAACCCGGAATGGTTTTCGCGCTCGAAACTTTCTGGCCTTCGACCGACGGCTGGAGTGCGGCGCGTATTGAGGAAGAAATCGTGGTCACGCCTACCGGGCACGAAGTGATCACGCGCTTCCCCGCCGAAGAATTGCTGGTCGCCGGTGCTCACTACTTCACCGTCAACGGCCCTTTGCCGACAACTAGAGAAAGCGAAGCTCCTGCTAGTTCGCGCGTGCTCGACATGATCGAAGCCAGCGCAAAAACCGAGAAGATTCAAGTCTAGGGGTGAGCGAATTTGCGAGAGCCCAGCCGCGAAGCGGCGGAAGAATGCAGCCCACGGCGCAAGCCGTGGGTGTCGGTCGGAATGACCAAGCCCCGCAGGGGCGAAAGAAAGGCTCCGGAGGGCGATGCTAACTCACGCCCGGACCAATCAAGACTATGGCCTTCAGCGTAGTAATGCCCGCTCTCGAGATGGCGCAGGAAACCGGCAAGCTTATCGCTTGGCGGAAGAAAGAAGGGGATCGTGTTTCCAAAGGCGAGCCTCTTCTCGAAATAGAAACCGATAAAGCTGTCGTGGAAGTCGAAGCTCCCGCAGACGGGGTTTTAGCTGGAATCAAGGCATCAGAGGGAGCTGACATCCCTGTCGGGCAAATCATCGCTTGGATCGTCGCACCTGGCGAGGCGGTTCCGGCGGACGCCGAGCCTCAAGCTCCAGCGGCACGAGCCGGATCTCACACCAAGGCCGAGCAGGTAGCGCCGAAGCTGCAACAGTCCTCAGTCCCTTCGCTGTCTACGGCCTCGACCGCGAAGATTTCTCCCAAGGCGCGTCGTCTGGCCAAAGAATTAGGGGTCGACATTGCGACAATTCACGGCACCGGGTCCGGGCGGAGAGATTCTCGCGTCGGACGTGCAGGCTGCCGCAGCAGTCCCAGCCGCCGCGCCCTCAACCTCTAAGTTCGTCTGCGAATCGTCGAGGTGCCTACATCGCTCGGCCGCATCATGGCCGAGCGCACCACTCAAAGCTGGACGACCGTTCCGCACTTTTTCGTCACTCGCGAAATCGATGCCGGCGCTCTCAATCAATATCGCGATCAAAGTCTTTCCAAAATCGAATCGTCCCACAAAATCCGCATTACACATACCGATCTGCTGGTGGCTCTGGTCTCGCGTGTTCTGCTCAAGCATCCACGCCTAAACGCAAGCTGGAGCGCAGGGGGCATTCATCTGCACGACCACGTCAATATGGGTGTCGCAATCGCTGTGAGCGACGGTGTGGTAGCCGCCGTGATCCACAATTCGCACTCGGCAAGTCTTCCGGAAATCGCAATGCAGCGGCGCGACGTGGCCGAACGTGCTCAAGCGGGGAAGTTACGTCCCGCCGACATCGCGGACGCAACCTTTACTATCAGCAATCTCGGAATGTATCAGGTCGATCAGTTCAGCGCGATCATTACACCCCCACAAGCCGCAATTCTCGCGGTGGGCGGCATCTCCGATCGCGTGGTAGCTGTAGACGGAAAACCCGCAGTTCGGCCCATGATGACTCTGACTGTTTCCTGCGATCATCGCGTAGCCGATGGCGCGCGCGCGGCCAAATTCCTGAGAGATGTCGCCCAGGCTATACAAGAGCCAGCGAAGCTGATCGGATAAATCAGAACGAATTATTGCTGAAGGATTTGTCCCGGATTCGGATGAACCTGCTCGTCTTTGATCTGCGCAACGTCCCAGCCGCCGCCTAACGCCTTCACCAGATAGACCGTGTTGACCAGTCGCTGCCCGAGCAACTGCGTCTCTAAGCGCTGATTGCTGAGCAATGTGGTCTGCGCCGTGATCACGTCCAAATAATTCGTGACCCCGCCGACGTAGCGGTTATTCGCTATCTCCAGAGCTTTTCGCGCGTCCTCGACGGCCGCTGACTGTGTCGAAAGCGCCTGCGACAAAGTACTCAGATTGCTGATTCCGTCTTCGACCTGCTGAAACGCTGTCAGCACCGTCTCACGATAGTTCGCAACCGCCTCGTCATAAGTCGCCTGGGCTGCCGCGAGATTTGCGCGATTCCGCCCACCTTGAAAAATAGGCTGCTAGCGCATCTCCGCCTAGCGACCAGAAAAGGCTTGGAGCGTTGAACAGCGAACCGAGGGCTGCGCTCTCCAGTCCGCCAGATCCGCTTAGCGTTATGTGCGGATAGAACGCCGTATCATGCCAGTCCGACACGTGCGTTCGCATATGCCATATCACGCTCATAGGTAGCAATGTCAGGCCGTCGCTCCAATACATCGGACGGAACTCCGAGAGGAATAGGCGGTGGATTCGTTTTCAGCGGTGCTATGGGCACACTGAATGTTGACGCCGATTGTCCGACCAGCACTGCAATCGCATGCTCATACTGATCGCGCGCGACTCCTGTACCAATGCAGCCTGCGAGAGGGTCGAATCGAGCACCGTCGCCTGTTGCGCAACTTCCAGCCCGCTGGCAATTCCGCCCGCATGGCGATTATTCAGAAGGTCCAAAGCCTTGCGCTGGTCGGTGGCTGACTCCACCACCACCTGATATTCCGCGTCAAGTTCTCGCAAGGTAAAGTAGTCGGCGGCCAGCTCAGCCGTTAAGACCAGTTGAACGTTCCCCAGGTCGGCAGCGCTCGATTGCAGGGAAGCATTTGGCGCTTCCACATTCCGACGAACCCGCCCGAATAGATCCGCTTCATAATTCACCGAGAACGGAATCGTGTAGACGCTTTGCGTGTAAGGTGTCACTGGCTGCGTACCGTTCGCTGTTACGACCGGCGTAGATCCGTTTAAAGGACGATTTCCCGATCCTCGCTCACGAACTCCCGAAGGGTCTGCCGCGACTTGTGGAAAGAAATCGGCGGTCGCAACCCGCGCCAGCGAACGTGCCTGGTTCAACCTGTCCCGTGCCGCGATCAAGGACTGATTGGCTTGCAGCAATTGCTGCTCATAGGCGTCGAGCGTCGGGATCCTGAAACACTTGCCACCATGCTCCCTTGGGGATTGCATCCTTGGGAGCGGCCTGCTGCCATGGTGGCTGCGTTTTCCACGCGTCCGGGGCCGGAGTCGGAGCCGAAGGCCTTACATAACGCGGCCCTACCGTGCATCCCGCGCCGAGCACAAGTAACATCAAAAGTGGCGCCATCATGCTCTTCTTCACTGACTTGCTTCCTTTGTGACTAGTCGGTTTATTTTGCTGCCCGTTCTGCGATCCAGGCTGGCTCTGCGTATTCTGCTGCTGTCCTCTGGAAGATTTTCCTGTTGCTGCGTGCTCTGTGGAGATGGCGGGCTGCTGCGCGGGCGACGGATTCGCTCCCTGACCGGGCGAAGGCGGTGCAAGGTTCACCTGCTGGCCCGCTTCGAGAGAGTCCGGAGGATTGATCACAATCTGGTCTTCCGTTGTCACGCCGCCCAGAATTTCAAGCGTTGTTCCATAATCCTTGCCAATGCTGATTGAGCGGAGTTGGATCTTCTTGTCCGGACCAACCACCGCCAGTTGCGCGCCCTCCGAGCGGAAGAGCATCGCATTCACCGGAACCGTTACCTTATTCACGTTCGATCCCACGGCAAAGTGCACTTCACCGAACGACCCCGGTAGCAGTCGTCCATCTTTATTCGGTACATCCACCTCCGTGAGCAACGTGCGCGTGTTGGGATCGATCGCCTCTGCGGTCCGGGCGACCTTGGCCGAGAATTTCTGACCAGGAAACTCCTGCAGCGTTACCGCCGTCGACTCGCCCGCTCGAATGAACGGCGCGTAGGCCTGCGGAACACTGGTATACACACGCAAGGGATCCACTCGCGCGATGTCAAACAATTCGCGCCCCGCAGCTCCGGCGCCCGCATTGATTAACGCCCCAGGATCCACATTGCGTTTGGTCAGCACCCCGGAGAAAGGGCGCATAGACTTTCTTGAATCCTTCCAGCTGTTCCAGTCGCTTCACGTTTGCATCGGCCGCCGCGAGGTTAGCCTGCGCCTGCTTGTATCCGCTAGCTCTGCTGATCGGCTTCCTGCGCCGAAACAGAATCGGTCTTACGCAGGTTCTCCCAGCGCTCGGCGCTGATCTTCGCGAGTTCCAATTGCGCCACGATCTGCTCGCGGCGCCGCGCGTGACTGGTTTAATTCTTGATCGACTTCTGGCGTGTCGATGTCCGCCAGCAATTCGCCTTCTTTTACTCGGCTCCCAATATCTTTGTACCAGCGAATCAGGTAGCCATTCGTCCGGGCATAGATCGGAGATTCTTCGAACGCCAGCAAAGAGCCCGGAAGCACGAGTTCCTCATCCGGCTTTTCTGCCAGAGGATGGACTACCGCTACGGTCGGTATCGTCTCCAACTCCGTTTCTTTGGCGAGCGCCCGTTCATGGCTTGCACGGGTGATCAAAGTGATCGCGCCAGCTGCAAGCAACACCAGCAGCGCCACTCCAACTACCATCAAGGCGCGACGGGGCGGAGCAGGCGGGATCTCTGGAGGAGGCTGGAGCGTTGCGGTCTGATGCCGAGACTGCTCCTCCATCGCCTTAATTTCTTCATCCACATCCCGCTTCGTTCCATGTGCCGGACGAGGATTCTGTCCCTGTCCTTCGGCGCCGCGATCTGACTGTCGCTGCTCTTGTTTTTCCTCGTTATCCGCTCTCATTTACGCTCCAAAAATGTACAAGAACGAAGTCCTATGCTTCTTGCTCCCGTGCTCGCCGCGCTTCCAACCGGCTATGGAATATCGCAAAAACGCTGGGGACAAAGAACAAGGTTGCCACCGTCGCAAATAACAATCCACCTATCACCGCGCGTCCCAACGGCGCGTTCTGTTCGCCGCCCTCGCCGAATCCAAGGGCCATCGGAACCATACCGATGATCATCGCCAGTGCGGTCATCAGTACGGGGCGCACCCGCGTGTAGCCCGCCGCCACGGCTGCCTGTACCGCCGGAACCCCTTCATCCATCTGCTCACGAGCAAAACTCACCATCAGAATTGAATTCGCGGTCGCGACCCCCATGCACATCACAGCGCCCGTCAGCGAAGGCACGCTTAACGTTGTGTGCGTCAGGAGCAAGAACCAGCAGATTCCCGCCAGAGCGCCCGGTAATGCCGCGATGATGATGAAAGGATCTAGCCACGATTGGAAATTGATCACGATCAGCAAATACACCAGAACAATCGCACCCACCAGTCCAACGCCTAATCCGATGAATGACGAACGCATGGTTGCGACCTGTCCACGCACTACGATGTGAGTTCCGCGCGGAAGTTTATTATTGAACGTCCGGAGGACCTTCTCCGTGTCGGCAGCCACGGCGCCGAGATCCCGATCCTGCGTGCTCGCGTACACATCCACTACGGGTTGCACGTTGTAATGGTTCACGGTCGCAGCTTGTACCGTCGGGGTGAGTTGTACCAGGTTCCCCATCAACTGTGGCCCCTGCTGCGAAATTACCGGGAATGTTCAACAGATCCTGCAGGTTTGTCATCCGATACTGCGGTGCCTGTACGGCCATCTGATAGGTGACTTCGTTTTTCGGGTTCAGCCAGAAATTGGGCGACGTCTGAAAGCTTCCGCTCAGGGAAACCAAAGCGCTCTGTGCCACATCACGTGCTGTAAGCCCGACTTGTGTGACTCGCGTACGCTCGATGTCCATGTGCAAGGTTGGCAGCGACAGCAACTGTTGCACGTGCACATCGGCGGTCCCCGGAATGTGGCGCATTCTGTTGGCAATTTGCTGTGCGATCACGTAACTGCTCTTCTGGTCCGTACCGACAACTTGCACGTCGATGGGCGCCGGTAGCCCGAAGTTCAGAATCTGCGTCACGATGTCAGCCGGCTGAAAAAAGAACTCGACACCGGGGAAACGACGCGGCAAAAATTCACGCAACTGGCGTGTCAGATCTGCTGTCGGCGGATGCTTCTCTGGATTCAGCCCAATCAGAATCTCAGCATCGCTGCTGCCGATGGTACCGTTCGAG
This sequence comes from Terriglobia bacterium, assembly GCA_963823085.1. GTDB lineage: Bacteria > Acidobacteriota > Terriglobia > Terriglobales > Acidobacteriaceae > Sulfotelmatobacter. The sequence continues at coordinate 246,088 of CAWGKF010000022.1, forward strand.
CTATACGATTGATTGATCCCTGAGTTCGGCAACCCGATGTTGTCGAGAATCGTCTGTAGCTGGCCCTGAGGAATCTGCTCGCGTAAGGTCTTCTCAACCTCATCGCAGAGCCGGGCAGTTTCCTCTACGCGCAATCCGGGGCGTCCGCGCACGTGCAGTCTCAACAGCCCGGCATCCACTTGCGGAAAGAAATCTTGTCCTAGGAACGAAAACAGCCCCAACGAAAGAATACAGAACACGAGAAAGCTGGCCACAAACAGCCCGCGATGCTGCAGAGTAGTCTCTAGCAGCGACTCGTAGCCTCGTCGAAAGTCTTCAAACTTCCGTCTCAAATCCCCGCTGGAACCGTCCTAAGAACAGACGTCGGAGCCTCTGCCCGATGTTCGTGCCCGCGCATGATGTACATCACCAGCGTAGGAATTAGAGTTCGCGAAAGCAGGTAACTGGCCAGCATGGCGAAGCTGACCGCTTCCGCCAGTGGAACAAACAAGAACTTCGCCACGCCACTGAGGAAGAACATGGGGACGAATACGATGCAGATACTCAAGCGTGGAAACGAACGCCGGAACTGCAATCTGCTGCGCTCCATCCAGAATCGCCTGCCGCATCTCCTTCCCCATGGCAAGATTTCGCTCAATGTTCTCGATCTCCACCGTCGCGTCGTCTACCAGGATGCCGACGGCAAGTGCCAGTCCTCCGAGCGTCATAATGTTGATCGTTTCGCCGATCGCTCCGAGCAGGATGATCGAAACAAAAATCGACAACGGGATCGAAATCGAAATCACGATCGTCGGTCGCCAGTCGCCGAGAAAGAGCAAAATCATGCATGCCGTCAGTGCCGCGGCAATAAGAGCCTCGCGAACTACTCCCTCGATCGATGCGCGGACAAACAGCGATTGGTCGAACAGGATGCGACACTTTAAGTTCCGGAGGCAGCGCCTGCGCCGCCTGGTCCACGATGCTCTTGACGCCAGCGACAATCTGCAACGTCGACGCCGAGCCATTCTTGTAAATCGACATCAGCGCGCCGCGGTTTCCATCCTGGCGCACGATATTGGTTTGCGGCGCGAATCCGTCGCGGATATGCGCCACATCGCGCATGTACAACGTCGACCCATTCGTCGTCTTGACCGGGAGATCGTTCAACTCCGCAATCGTCTGCGGAGTTCCATTCATCTCAATGTCATATTCGAGCGGCCCCATCTTCATCGTTCCCGTCGGCAGAATAATGTTCTGCGCGTTGACCGCGTTCACGATGTCGGTCGGCGAGAGGCCGTACGCCTGCAACTTCGGCAAGTCGAGATCAACTTGGATCTGGCGCAGCTTTCCTCCGTACGGGATACGGAGTCGCTGCTCCCGGCACAGTTGCCAGAGAAGTTCCGCAGAAAATTCTGACCAAGATCAAATAGTTGCTGTTCCGGCAGGGTCTTGCTGCTCAATCCGAGTTGAATGATCGGCGTCGTCGAGGCACTATAAGAAATGATCAGCGGAGGAGTTGTCCCAGGCGGCAATTGGCGCACCGTTGGTCTGACAGATGGCTGTTATCTGCGCGATCGCGCCTTGCACGTTCGTCCCGGGACGGAAAAAAACCTTAATAACTCCCAATCCGTATACCGACTGGGATTCCATATGCTCGATATCATTGACGGTTGTCGTGATGCCGCGCTCAGAATTAGAGACAATACGGTCGGCCATATCCTGCGGCGACATACCTGTATAAAACCAAACCACGGATACGACTGGGATGTTGATGTCAGGAAAGATGTCGGTGGGCGTACGCAAGATCGTGATCGGCGTCAGAATGAGGATGACGATCGCCATCACGATAAACGTATAAGGACGCCGCAGGGCTAGAGCAACAATCCACATTGAGTGCTATCAACTCCAAGCCGAAAATGATACTTGGTTCGCGGGGCGCTGCAGGCCCAGAACACCCCGGCAATGTCAACTTAGATTCGATACTCGCCGTATCGGATTCTAAATACATTGGCTGAATTATATGGTAGCTTACGGTTATGCGCCATACGTTGTTGGCCGCCTCATCCAGTGAAAACGGTAGCGGGAAACGGCCTCCCGGGCGCCCACGCAGTGAAAGAGCCCGACAGGCAATTCTTCAAAGCACGCTCGGACTCTTGGGCAAGAATGGCTTTGCCGATCTCACCATTGAAGAAGTTGCTGATCGCGCCGCAGTCGGAAAAGCTACGGTCTACCGCTGGTGGCCGAATAAAGGCGCTCTCATCGCTGATGCTTTTGCCAGTAGCACCACGCGTCGATTGCGCTTTCCTGATACGGGCTCGGTTTATACCGACATGAGTCGCCAGATGCGCCAGTTAGCGACGGTGTTTCGCAGCCGCCGGGGCCGCATCGTGGCTGCCATCTTGGCTGCAGGGCAGAGCGATAAAGACCTGATCGCCGCCTTCCGCGACCGCTTCCTTTGGCCCCGCAGGCGAGAAGCCTATGCCACACTCGAACGCGGCATCCGTCGCGGCGAGTTGCGCAAAGATATCGATCAAGACCTGCTCCTGGATTCCCTCTATGGCCCGATCTACATGCGCTTCTTGATACAGCATGACCGGCTAACCCCGGAGTTCGTGGACCGTCTCTGCTCGTTGGTTTTGAGCGGAGCGCAGCCCCCCTCCAATGGCGCACGACGACGCGGGCAGGTTCTGCGAAATAGAAGGCGCCAGCCCTCTTCCTAAGTGATCTTCTTCCGATCCCATCCAAAATGATCGAAAGGCGCGCTGCCGGTTTCTAAGTGCTCCCCCGGGTAATACGTTCTGAGCAGCCCCAATCAGCACGAAACCGGCCACTTATAATCACGCCCCACATTTAGCAGAAAACAGCACTAGCCTGTCGGCCATCTAACGCATAGGGTTCAAGCGCTTCGACTTTGGATATTTGAGAACGGAGCACGTGTTCTTCTCATAAGCCGCCGAAGCGACCGGAGTTGGGTTTGAAGTTTCGATGGTTCATCAGAAGCTTGAACTGCGAGCTCGTTTTCGGGCTGATTCCGTTTTTGGGATCTGGCTGGGCCGTCGCCCAAGCTCCCACTGCTCGCAATGACGTTGCCACCATCATTCGGAAATCGGTAGAAGCGAACGATCGCGATTGGAAGGCCGATCCCAGCTTCGACTATTTTGAGCGCGATCGCAGCCCAGACGGCACCAAAACTTATGAAGTGAACAACATACTCGGATCTCCCTACGAGCGGCTGATCGAGATCAACGGCAGACCCTTGAGCGCCCAACAAAGGGACGAGGAGCAAAAGAAATTCGACGCGATGCTTTCACAAAGGCGTGCCGAGACTCCTGAACAGCGAGCGCAACGAATTGCCAAGTTCGAATCCGATCGCAAGCGCGATCACGAAATGTTAGAACAACTCACGAAAGCCTTCGATTTCCAACTTCAGGGAGAGCAGAAAATCGGCCGGCGCAAAGTCTATATGCTCAAGGCGACACCCCGCCGCGGATACCATCCTCCCGATCGCGATACCGAAGTATTGCCCGGCATGGAGGGCCGGCTCTGGATCGATGAGGCCACCTATCAATGGGTGAAAGTCGAAGCCCACGTCATTCATCCCGTTGCGATTGAGGGATTTCTCGCCCAGGTCGAACCCGGTACCCGCTTTGAACTCGAAAAGGCGCCTGTCCAGGGCGATATCTGGCTGACAACACATTACGCGATGAAGGCATCCGCCAAAGTCCTCTTCGTCGTTCCTCACCACTCGCAGGACGATGAAACATACTTCAACTACCATCCCAGCCCGGCGACTTCGTCGAACCAATCCTCGGGATCGCCTCAATCCATTCCAACCGAAGCAAGCCCGTATGCCCATTCTCGACCCGCGAACCGTTAGTGTCACCCGCACTCTCCTGATCCTTGCCCTGCTTGTGTTATTTGTCTACGGAGCGCGTCACACTCTGATCGCCTTCCTGATGGCGATCTTCTTTGCCTATCTCGTTTCCCCGCTCGTCTCCAGAGTGGAACGCTGGAGACCCATTTCTCGTGGATCGCGTGCGCTGGCCATTGCCGAGGTTTACGTCATCCTTGCGCTGATCGTTACCGCACTAATCCTGGGAATCGGACCTCGCGTCGCGGCTGATGGACGCCAACTCATCTCTGCCGCCCCGTCGTTGCTCGACAAGTTGGGTTCTGGCGAGATCGTCCACAAAATAGGGTTCACCCGCGGCTGGAGTTATGAGACTCAAGTGCGTGCGGAGCACCTGCTTGTCGAACACAAAGACGCCGTACTCGCTTGGATCAAACAGTTTGGCCTCCAGATTGGTGCTTTGGTCGCACAGGTGTTCTGGATCGTTCTGATCCCTATTCTCGCGATTCCATTTCTGAAAGACGCCCCCGAAATCGTTGAGTTCATTTTCAGCGCCTTGCGTTTGCGTCCGCAGGCGCGCACTTTTGCCGAAGTTGTCTTGCAGGACGTAAATTCCATGGCCGCAAATTACATTCGCACACAACTGACACTGGCGGCCCTCGCAATTGTCGCTTACACGGTCGTGCTCGTCGCCTCACACTTGCAGTACGGAATCGTACTGGGCGTCGTGGGCGGAGCCTTGGAGTTTATTCCCCTGGTTGGTCCTGCGATTGCCGCCGCCATGATTTTCGCGGTCGCCCTTCTCACCGGCTTTCATCATCTGATTTTGCTGGTTGTATTTCTCGGTTGCTGGCGCCTGTTGCAGGATTACTTCAATTCCCCCCGTTTGATGCACGAGAACGTCCACCTGCAGCCCTTTGTCGTCATTTTCGCAGTTCTCGCAGGAGGGGAAATCGCCGGTTTTCTTGGAGTGTTTCTCTCTATTCCGGTAGCGGCTACTGTTCACATTATCTGGCGAAGCTGGCGTGCCTTCTGCGAACGAGACATCGCCTACAAAGAAACGCTGCGCGATCCGCGCACCAAGGCCGCGTAACCATCGCGCTGTAACGCGGAACTGATCCTATTTCCCGACAGAAGACCGATATCCCTGCCACAGATACTCCAGCGCTTCAGGAAGCGTCTGTTGTACCACAGCCCGATCCACGTGCACGGCATTCCGGGCAAACACGAATTGATAATGGTACCCCTTGGCCGCGAGTACTTTTGCCATCTCTTCGTTCGCGACCACCCAATCGTGCATGTTGTCGCGCATTACGTTCGGATTGAAAAGATCCCGGTCGCCCACTTCCATCCAGATCCGGATCGGCTTCATCGAACTGTTTGGAATCAGTTTCTCGTGGAAGTCCCATGCCCCGTGCGGCGTCTGCGGATTGTAAGGCCATTGCTGGTTCACAAATGTTCCCGAATACGTCAGCACCCTGTGATAAAGCTCCGGATGATACCAGGCCATGATCAGCGCGCAAGCACCGCCGGAGCTGTAACCCATCGTCGCTCTACCCTCCGGATCTTTCGCGAGTTGTACGTGAGCCTGCTTCTCGACAGCCGGCAGAACTTCCGTCTCTACAAAGTCCGCATACATTCCGGACATCGTGTCGTACTCCAGCCCACGCTCGCTACCCTGCGCGTCTCCGCCTCCATTGCCAACGGAAATTGCAATCATGACCGGAACTTTATGTTGGACAATCAAGGCATCCAGCGCGGTAAACAATCGTCCGTCTGGCCCATCGGTCCCTATGATGAATGGCACGTCACTACCCGGTACGTATTGCTTCGGAACGTATACCGCAACATTCCTGGTGTACGCAGCAGGATGACTCGTCGTCACCACCAGCTTCGCCGGGTCTGCAGTATCTGCAATTCCGAAGGTGTTCGGCTCGCGAGCAATACCCGGATAAATCTTGCTATCCGACGACTTCATCGTGAAAGCAATCACGGTTCCATTCGATAGATGGTCCGCCGACATCTCAGCAGCCACTGGGTGGCTCGGCCCGACGATGAAATTTCCGTCCGCGTCAGCAGGCGGAATCGACCCGTCCGGCAACTCCTTCGCCTTCACGTAACCTGGACTATTAGGATCTCGCGTAGGCGGTTCCGGCCGCTTCGCTTTGGTATCAACGTGCTGAGCCCAAAGTATCGATGGACCCGAGGCTCCTGGCGGCAGAGCGATAAGTCCGGCCAGCAGACAGAGCGTTCCGAAACGCAATAAGAAGGTGCGATTGGCTCGCAACACAGGAGGATTGGCCACGGGTTAGGGCGGGCACTCGCTGCTGATAGTAACAGGAGACTTTCGCGGACCGGAATCGGAAAAAACAAAGGAAAAGGGAGCTGGTCGGGGCGATAGGATTTGAATCACTATTTAAACGTAGTTTCAACAACATGCAGGCCAGCCGATAACAATTAGCTTCCGTGCCGATATTAAAGAGGTCACCGTCGCTTTTCCATTGTGCGGACTTTAACCAAATTGATAGATGTCGAAAACCCAGCTCCTCTATTAGGCTCTTAAGTTTCGGAAGGTGCACTGTCTGTCTGCTGCTCAATCATTTTGCTCCTTTTGTGGTATCCGCTGATTTGGTCTTGGAATCAGATACGGCGACTGAAATTGTCATATAGCTAGCGTTCGGCAATATGGTTCTTGCATCGTTATAGATCTGTCTAGGATCAGTGTTGCCGTGCACCAGCAGTCCATCCTGAATCACCCAATCGCTTTGAACATCACCTACATTATCTTCCGGCATAATTACGTAGCTGCCAGTCGTCAATGGGAGCTTTCTGGCACCTTTGGCTCCTGCCGAGTCGAAACTTTTCTTGGTGGCACAAACTGCGATATCAAGGCCGCTGAAAAGCCACTGGGATTCACCTTGGGCCTGAATGCCGCCTACAATCTGATCGACATATTTCAATCCTGACACAGCAATTCCAGGCAGCCCCAAGATCGGTAACAAGGGTTGCGCAGTATCCAACGTCTTGAAAAGCGTGTCCAGCAGTTGTCCCCAGAAGCCTTCTCTTTTCTTCATGAAAAAATTCCAAGACCAAAAACCTTGACCATCAGTCAAGGGAATACTTTGGAACTGTCCCCACACCGTTCCGGGGTCGAATTTAATGTTGTTTAGACTTGGAATGGACTGGTTCTTATCTCTGGAAGCTAACGTCGCCATTGCGGTCCAAGCAAGCGCCTCCGGTAAGCCAGGTAACGGCGTCACTTGTTTCACGTCAATGCGAAGTGTCCCAGACTGTAGTTTCGCTAAAGTAGTGCTATCCGCGGGGGACGGACGGAATCTCTCCACGCGAATTGTCACGTCCTTGTTGCCGTCCTCGGGAAAGTTGGCGATGTCGGAGGTGTCTAGCGTTCCCGCTGGAACGAGTCCCTTAGTGACGGACGGGAAAAGGAAAACCGAGTTTCTGGGCTCCAGCTTCGTTACTCCCTTTGCTTCGCTGGGGCTCAAGAAATCATGGTAAGGAGCGCTAACCCTAGACATCCAGTAGTCAACGATATTCTGATTAAGAACAGTCTGATCTTGCGGGGACGCGTCAGCCTTGAGCAATGACAGCGTCGGACTTAATGCGGCGAGCGATGAATATTGCAAGAAATCCCTACGATCCGTATTCATTTGGCGCTCCTTTCAGCGACCAGAATCACAGCACCCAGCCTTGTCTAGGCTTCACTTTTCCATCAGAGCGCTTACCTCTTGTAGTGCACAGTGATATAGGTTCTCACCTCACAACCGGCACCCCCAGGTGGGCCGGGGACGCAAGCTGTGATTATGCTTAACTTATCTGAAGCCAGTGTTAGCCCTTGCAATGACCAGTACCCCCTTCCCATACCCTGGATATGTAATCCAGGAGGAATGTCTGAGGAAGCGATGGAGGATTTTGCGCCCCCACCGGAAAATGAGCTGAGATCGTCGTCCTGTTTGTATCGAGTATCAACCTCGTCGACGTATGGAATTATGCAGGTCTCTTTCTTCTGGTAAGCCGGTCCACCCGCAATTCCCTCTCCCGCGAATGAGCAGACATTTACGTTTTCTCCAGGTGAGCGGGCCATGAGGGTCGCAGCGTAGGTCGACGCTTGGTCTATGGCCTTATCGACGACTTCGGAATCTGATGGGGGCATAAAAGCACGAATCTTCTCTAGATTTCTTACAACCTTCTTAATCGCAATCTCGGTATTCAGACCTGAGTACGGAGTGCGCATCGCGCCCATCATCTCATCTATAGTCGACCTAAACTTAACCTCATCATTCTGACCGAAAAGATACGCGGCTGCTAAATAAGGGTACCCAATTGTCCAAGCTCCATGATGTGAATAGTCAATTCCTGATTGCCAGATTGCCCTCGCCCTCTCCAAATATCTGATTGTCCATTCGTAGTTAGCACGAACGAATGCAGCCGAGCCCAAATTCAGTAGTGGAATCTCATCATTCCCATATTGTTTAAACAAAGATTCAAAATCTAACGCACTCGCGTTTGGTGGGATTGGCATCCGTGGATCTATTGATGGGGTGGCAGTAATTGAACCTTCTTTAATCGTACTCAACGCATTCGTTTGTGCTATCACTAGTTCTGCGGGTTTATAGCCCGACAGCTCAAAGAATGGTTTCTGCTCTTTTGACGGACCTAGATCTCGAGCGACCATTTGTGGGACGCTCGATTGCACGTAATCTAGCAGAGTTCTGAGTGTTACCCTTCCTTGGCTGTCTGCCGCTTTGCCACTAAGGCCGCTGGTGATCGCTTCCGTGAAATATCCGAGGTGCTTGTCATTATCTATCCAAGCTCTGCTACCAAGAGCTGTCGCGTAAACCACCACCGATGCCTCTATTTCCCTGTTCAGACGCGAAAAATCGAACTCGTCCTTGAACGCCTTTGTTAACGGATTGTCACCCTCACCTTTCGACGATTCCAATCCATTACGGCACGCATCCAAAAACACGATTGCCTGTTTTACGCCAGTCGCAGCAATTCTCTGTCGAATTAGATCAATCGGCAGAGCGGTATCGGCCAAAAGTTCGACGTCATCCGTTTGATGGGCGTCACTAGGGAGCAGGTATGCGATATCGCCCTTGCTTACACCGTGTCCGGAAAACATGAACAAAAGCAAACCATTTGTCGGGACCATATTCCTGATTCGTGAAAGAGAGGTCAGGATGTGGGAGCGCGTCGGTGTATTTGCCGCCGGACTCGTCGTCAGAACGAAAATATTGCCTTCGTCAAATCCGGCATATGTCTCCAGGCCCTCTTTCATCTGTTCCACGTCATTGGCTGGACCAGTAAGGGGCGGAATATTAACGTCGTCGTATTTTTCGACACCAATCAAGATTGCGTATCGCACGGATGGCAGAGGCAGGTCAGTTACAGTTTCGGGTCGATTCTGGAACAGAGCTAGCCCACTGGACGAGACGCCCAAAAGCAGCCCGAGAAATACAACGGCTTCGAAGACTCTGCCCATTGTGGCTGCCAGTCGGTTGCTCAGCCGACAGCTTAACTAAGGACTAGCGTTCCCTATGTTCTACGCAATACTCTGCCGTCAGGGTTGTCAGTGTGCAGCATCACATCAGGTTGTGACCGGAAGCTCTGATTCTGAGAGGTTTTGTTTGGCGGGTGGACACCTGTGCGTTCTCTGCAAAAGGTGGGCGTTCGGTGCTGATGCTAAACAGGAGATTTTCCGGGCTGGAATCAGAAAAAAGAAAGAAAAATGAATTTGGTCGGGGCGATAGGATTTGAACCTACGACCCCCTGCGCCCAAGGCAGGTGCGCTACCAGGCTGCGCTAAAACCCAGTATATACGCGGATTTCCTCCGCAATTGACCCCATGTCTGGAGGAATCCAAAATGCCCGGTTTTCAGCAATTCATCCGTGAACGTCAGTACCTCACAAACGTCTCCCCGGCCACAGTCGAGTGGTACAAGCAGAGCCTGAAATGGCTGCCCTCTGAATCTCCGTCGCAAGAAGAATTGAAAGATGCAGTTATGCGAATGCGTGAGCGGGGACTTAAGGCTACTGGCTGCAATTGTGCCATCCGCGCGATTAACGCATATTTGCATTGGAGCAGTGCAGGTACGGAAACGAAATGCGGGCCGGGTTGTCCTCACCTTCGCGTGCCCAGGGTGAAAGAGCCCGATCTTGTGCTGCCCACATTCACAGTGCAACAAACCAAGTTGCTTGTGCAGTGGAAACCAAAACGGAAGGTACACCGCCGTTTGCATCTGCTCGTCTTGATTTTGTTGGACACCGGATGCCGCATCAGTGAGGCCCTTACACTGCATGTGCGCGAGATTGACATTGATAACATGCTAATCACTTTGGATGGCAAGGGAAGGAAACAACGTATTGTTCCGTTTTCGTTTGAACTGAGGAAGGCCCTTTTCCGGTACATCACAGAATTCAAACGCAAGCCGGAATCTCTTCTGCTGGCAAGCAGAAATGAGACTCAACTAGGCAGGCGCGTGATGCTCCGCGATGTCAAGTTGCTATGTAAACGGCTCGGCTTCACAGCCCCATCGCGCACGCTACACAGCTTCCGGCACACATTCGCGGTCAACTACCTTCGCCGTGGTGGGAGCGTGTTCCACCTGCAAAAGTGCTTGGGCCATTCGACGCTGGAGATGACGCGGCGATATGCAAACCTGATGACGGAAGACCTGCAGGCAGTGCACGAGCGGGTCAGCCTACTAGCTCGCGGGTAGGACGTCCTCCGGCTTCTTGGACTTAGTGCGGACGGTGCGGAGTTCTAGAGTTAGGCGTTCGCCCCTAGAAGTAGCCGACCAAAATAGGGCCATACCTCCGGCAACGGTTTGCGAATAGCTAATCTTGACCAATCCAAGTGCTTCGAGCTGAATGCCGATGGTTTTAAAGCATTGAGAATCAATTTCGGGGCTCTTCCCACCATAAGTCGAGTTAAATCGCGTCCAAAGCGCGTCTCGAAGGACATCCCTGACTGTCTTCTCGCTGGGATGTTCCGTTAGGTATGGCGCAATGTACGAAAAGATTTCGCGCCAGCTCACTCCAACCGACCAACGATCATTACGATTATATGAAGGCACGTAATACATTCCGAAGACAGTAAAACTCTCGTCAAGACCCGCCAAATCTCCGATTGCAGCAACCGCCGGTTTCAGTGCTACTAGGGCTGACTGCAAATCGGCGTTTCGTTTCCGAAGTTCGTTAATCTCCGCGAGAATATCTTCGTTTGCAGCCCTGTTCGCTCTAACCCAACCGATAGCAGGGTGCCGGTGAATAACACCGGATAGGCTCTGAGCGACGTATCCCGGTAGTTCGTGCGGATTCTTCCACATTTTCACGACCCGGCCAAAACAGACTTTTTTCCGAAATTCCTCAAGTTTTTTTCTGAACGCTGGGTCTTTTTCCGATTTTCCCAACGTAATGTCATCGGGATTTTCGTGCGGAAAAGCGATGACAGGCAAACCACGACTAACAGCGTAGTCAAATTCCTTTTCTGTGTAACTGACTCCGTCAGAGCCAACCGAACCGTAACGCCCGGCAATAATTAGTAGGTAATAATCACAGTCATCAATTACACGCTTGATGAACTGAAGTTGTTCTTCGTTGGAGGCTGGAAAAAGCTCCATTCCAGCCGGTATGCAGTTCAATTCAATGACCGACTGGATGACGGCGCGGCGTTCTTCTTTCAGGTCGGCGTAGGTTGAACTAATGAAGACTTGATACCGTTTTTCCATACCACTCGCATTATGTCACTTGCGAGGCGCGTTCTGCCCCCATTTCCACAAGACCTTCCAAGCACTCAGAAACCGTTGGACATCTGCCGGGTCTGGCAGTTCGCCGCGCCCAAGGCAGCACCTAGCGTGCGCCTGGACGTAGGCATCACGGACGGCAGGTTCGCTCAAGAGCGATAATTGCCGCTGGAAGGCCTCAACTTCGGACCGACTCAGGGGTTGATCGGGCATCGCGGGGCTGATTTTACTATATTCGCCTTTTGTTCGCTATCGCCTTTGTTTGCGCCAAAGTTCTCAATTTCGGATCATTTCCGTTTGTAAAAAGTTTTGAATATGCGTGCTTGGTAGCGTACCCGCCCTAACATTTTGCCTGCCCACCCCCGAGTGTGTGGGTGGGTACGACTACTCACAGAATTGAGAGTAGTAGTACTGATAACACAATCGTAGGTAAAGCCCACTGTGTCTAATGTTTTCAATCAGTTGTGAGCCGCGCAAGTGGCGTTTTCATCGGTACACACACACCTGATTTTGAGTGTGTGCGTACCGATGTAGGAACTATTCTGCTGCGCCGCCGAGAGCTATTATCCGCGCTAGATGTTGCACCCATTCGCGGGTTTTTCTGGTCTTGTTATCGGATCCTTCAGTGTTCCCACACTATGGGTAGCCTCGTACTCGCTGAAGGAGTACGAAGCCTATGATCTAGACCCGCAGGACCAACCCAACGCTTTTGATCCACTGCTTACGAAGTACATCAGATTGGCTGAGTTCCTTGTTGGGCTGGCAACCAGCTCGATTGTTCTTCTTGTGGGATCATCCGCATTTCGCGCCTCCGGTCATTTACCGTGGGTGTACGCATCACCTCTAATCTTGCTCGCCTTCTGTGTTCTGTATGGGCTGTTGTTCATGGCTCTTCTCATATTGAACTATGAGAACGTTCAGCACGGAAATCCACACACGCGATTAGAGTATGCGCGAAGCGAGGCTCTTGGATTCGGTACTCTATTGTGCTTCTGCTCTGGCTATCTCTGGCTCGTGTTCGCAGTAACGCGATAGGCGAGTGTGCGTTAACTCGATTAGCCCGATTTCTCAACGCGCCACGGTGAGTCTTCGCGCATCCATGTGACGAGCGCCACCCGGCTCTCCGCAAGTTCCTCGGAGATCATCCCCCGGAGGCTCTCCCGCAGGAACTTCGCTAGGCGGGCCTTGAAACCACTCCACCAAAAGGCAATTACGATGTATACAAACAAGCGGCTCCAAAGGGGCGCAGCCCAAAATTTCGCCGGATACAACAGCAAAGCATAAGCCACTAGCAGCAGATAAACACTTGCCAAACCCCACAGGATTGGCTCGACCTTGTGCCAGAGTGCTTTCATCGCCAAATCTCTCCTGAGCGCGTCGCGCAGACTTTGTATGCCCCGCAGTTTAACGTCCGACGGCGATTATTGCCGAAAAATTACTAATTAACGATTTCTTTCTCTAGGAATGCCCGGTAGTACTTTCCGTTTGACCGCGTGACCTTGCCCTGTGTCTCGGCTCGTTTCTTCCAGTCGAAAAACAAATTGCGATTCCCGAAACCCGGCTGCCACCGCACTTCCTCGCCCGGTTGCACGACACCAAAGACACGCTGCTCCATCCGGTCAATCGCTCTCGCTTCCTGCACCGGCTGAGGTTCGGTTGTGAGGCACAGCCCCGTTGCTTGCCACTCAAAATACAACGTCTCAGCACGCCCGTTTCTCGGTAGTACTGTGCACCGTCGGACGCTGTTAGGGTCATCTTCATTGTGCAATTGCATCAACACGACCGTTTCAACTTTGCGGGCGAGGGCCGCACTGCCGAATAGCGAGTCCCGCCCGAAATATTTATTGTCCTTGCCGCGCTGCTTGGGACTGCCTACTGTGCCGAGCACGGCCACATCGCGCCGCGTGGCAATTCGTTGCAAGCCGTCGATAACCGGCCCAACAACTTCCATCTTGTTCGGGTCAGTAATCCAAAGGTCCAGGCCCTCGATAAACCAGCATTCGACTCCAGGCTCACGCTCAATAGCGGCCTCCAGAATCTCGGCGGGTGGGCGGGATTGCTGCGCTGTAGTCAACCGAATCACACGCTCAATTGCTTCCGCCGAAAGTCCAAGAGACTTCACGGTGCGCTGCATCGCTTTCTTGGAACGGTCGTGCAACAGCACGCGATAGTCACGCTGCTTCGCACTGTGACCGAATACATCCACGCCCTTCCTTATTTTTTCGAGCAGCGGCATTGCCCATGAAGTCTTGCCCGCGCCACTACTACCGCCGATGAGTGAGACTTCGCCTTTCGGAAACCATCCTTCATGCATCGGTTCGGGCAGCGCGTCCACAAGGTATTCGGTTGGACCGTCATCCTCGATTGGCTCATCATCGCTGCTGTCGAAAATCGGCTCACCCTTGATAGCTTTCAGAATTGTGAGTGAGCGATAGTCGGAACGTTCCCACTTTTCGCGGTACAGCCCGGACTTGCGAAACTCATCATCAATTCTGAACACATCATTGTGGAATCGCCGTGCGAGTATGCAGCATAACGCCAGATCCGCCCGGCTGTGGTTCCCGTCATACTCGCTGGTATCACCGGCCCACAGTTTGCGGAATTTCTCTTCCTCATCCTGTGGAATGCACACGGTCAGGTTCGAGCGTGACGCGGCCTGCACGCGCTCGCAAAGCGCGTTTAATTCGCCTTGCCGCTCCATCAGGTCCTTCGGCGTTTTGCTCAAGTGCCTGCCGGTGAGCGTGAAATAAAAACCGCGTCCCTTAATCTCGATCTGCTTGCATCCGGGGAATGGGCGCACAACTGGCTTGCCATCACCGGGCAACTTGCCAAGCCCGAACACATGGCATCCGGTTCCACTCGGGCTGTATTCTCCGTAAGAGTTGGCCAGAATTACCAGCTCGCGAGACTCCGGTGTGAACTTGCCGGTGAGTGCATCACAACAGGCATCAATGTCGAGGCCAAAAACAGACACGCCATCCACGTCGCCAAGCACAAGCCCGATACCGTCAAACTGGGAAACCACCGCCGCGCATTCGGTATGTGTGGCCCAAGTGGACGGATCATTAGTGCGGGCCATCTTGCCATCACGTTGGAAGGGCACCTTGTCCGGCTTGTCTTTGCCGGGCTTCTGGACAAAGCGCCACAGTACCCACCGCCGCTGCTCTTGCAACTCTACAACGGTCATACTCACTCGCCCCTGCCGTGAATGTCCGCCTTTCGTAAAACCGCGTGGACGGTGTGCGGGACAGTTGGCCGCCATCCGCGCTCGATTGAAGCCCCGTTTTCCCATTGCAGCCGCCGTGCGTAATTCTTTGGCCGCTTCTCCGGGGCAGGTTCAATGCGTGTGCCGAAAATGGAATCTGCTTTGGACTTGCGAAATTCTGCCCGCCCATTAAATTCGGGATGCAGGATTGTGATTGCACGCGCATAGAACGGTGCGGCGTGATCGTTCATCAGGAACGTATCGCCCGGCCCTTTCTCCATTTCCAGTTTCCACCGGGCGTACTGCCACAGGCTGTGATACGAAAAGGCGGAAAAACCGTGCTCAATGCGTAACTGAATTTCCTGCGCGAGAAAATCGAACACTTCGGGATGCTTCCTATGGAATCTGTGAAACGCTCTCAGGGTGGGATGATCTTTGGCACGCGCCACTAATTCATCAATTGCATCAATCATGTGAATGACCTCGAAAAAATTCGGGCTGCTGCCTCACTCTGAAACAGCAGCCCCGTTCTGCTAGCTTTCCCCTGCATATGGATGAATGCCCGTGAACGGCGGGTGGCGCGGCCACATGCAGGACCCTGCTAACAATAGGGGACAAAGACCCCGCGCCAATTTCGTTTATGCTCCGCTCGCGTCCAGGTTGCCGAACACAACCGGCTGATAGGTCGGCGGTGCAAAGACTTTCCAGTCCGCGAACTGATAGGACGTGACTCCAATCAGTCCGGCCTGTGCATACAGCTCAAGCAAAGTCTGGATGTACAGCGGAGTGCGAGAACGGCAAACCGACACCGAGAAATCGCCGTAGTACACGCGGTCAGCATCCGGGTGAACAGCGTAGGGCTTACCCAGAATGGTTTGATCCGCGTCATTGAACAGCGGTTCGTTGTAGGTGTTGCGGGCGTTCTTGATTTTCTGAAGATCCGAGGGACTCAGCAGAAATTTGTTGTTGGGAGAGTTCTGCCAGAAGTACCCCTGCGCATACTTCAGCCGTGACACAAAGCTGTAGGGGTCCGCCGGGGAGTCCGTTGAGCTGTCCACCAATGCCGCGCTGTTGGCCTGCATTGCGGCTTTCAGCACGGCCATGAATGCCGCGTTCTGTGACTGAATCTGACCGAGCGCAAGAGCCTTCAGAACCGAGGCCACGATAGGCACGCCCAGATTCATGCGTGACTCAATGCTGTACTTGGTCAAGTTCTGATACTTTGCGCCACCGAGCGTGACGGTTGCATAGGTTGGGGGCGTGGATTGCGTGGGCGCTGCGCCTTCAACGAACACAGCCGCAGCCGGTGCGCTGGTCTGCATCGTGACAACGAGAGGGTTAGTGGTATCGCGTGCAAAGTCCAGGACACCCAAACGGATTGGAATGTCAAAATCGTCAATGCCCTGAATGATGCTGCTAACTACGTCTGTTGGGACCGCCGCCGCCGCGCCACTCAAGGGTGCTTGCTGAATTTGCAGAGGCGTATCAGTGGCCATCGTGCCAGTACGAAGGAATCCGTCCAGGCCCTTCTCAATCGCGGCCACACGATCCGCCTTGGTTGGTGTGATGGGTTGACGGTTGATGGGCCGAGCGGTGCCACTGTCGAAAGACTCCAGAACAGCGTAGCGGGATTCGAGAGTTCCAAGCCGCTCGCCTTCTGCTTTCAGGTCGGCAAGCATCTGTGTTTCTTCGGTGGACATCTCACGGCTCGCAGTGCGGCCAAGCAAATCCTCTACCTTGGCCCGGCACGTCTGCCGCATGGTGCGAATTTCAGCTAACGTCATATAAGTGCTCCGTACTGCAAATTTTCGCTGTAGCCGGTCCAAGCCGGTGATTGCGAATATCCAGGGTCCGGCCCTGAATCAAACTTTTTCGAGCAAGCCCGCAAGCAGCTCAATGCCTTCGGCCTGGCCCGCGTCCGGCTGTGATAGCCGGGCTTGGCAATACTCGGCACACTGCACAGCGGACAAGCCCGTTTTGCTTGTGAGATAGCCGGGTAGCAGTTTCGTGTACACATCGGCGCGGGTCTTGCCATCGGCTAGCAACTTCGTTTCGTGCTGCACCGCATTCTTGGCGAGCTGATGAGCAAGCCGGGCACCCGCGCCTTGAGCTGGTGGGATCTTTCCACCGCTGCCCATATTGAGCGGGGACAGTGGTTCATCAAGACCCGGCAGAGTGGGGAGGTTTTCCATCCGCCGGGCCTCATTGCGCGTCAGGAACCCCGCCGCGATTCCCGAGGCGTGTGCGGAGTAGCGCGTTTGCAGGTCTGCCCGCATCAACGAATCGAGGTCATGTTTTACGAAAAGGTCGGTTTCGCTCGGGGCGAGCAAGTCCCTCTGTGCCGCTTGCTCAATGCGCGTGCACCACGGCTGTAGCGTGTGCTTGGTGTAAGAAAGGAAAAACTGCTCAGCAGAGGCAAACGTTGCTGTCCTGCCGTGTGAGATTCCGAGTAGTACATCGGGAATGCGGAACAGCCGCGCAATCTCCGCAAGCTGGTATTGACGGGCCTCGATATACTGTGATTCTTGCGCGGTGAGAGAAATCCTCTTAACGTCCAGGCCGTTTTCGAGTAGTAGAGGCCGCCAAGAATTTTGGCTGCCTGAATAACGAGCATCCACAGCTTGCACAAGCTGTTGCCGTGCTGCATCGTCAAGACACTCCTGTACCGTAAGCACTAGGTCACTTTGGACGCCCTGTTGGAACAGCCGTGCGCCTTGTTCCTCTGCCGCGAGTAGCAGGCCGATGGCCTCACGCGCAAGCAGGATGAGAGATTGCCCCTCCAAGTAACCAGCGGGCGCAAGCAGGCCCACTCGCCACAAATCATCAGACATCAACACCCGCTGGCCTGTCCGTGGGTCGGCATAACGCCAAAACAGAGGCACGGGCGGGGGAATGTACAAATCAAGCGGATTCATCGGAACCATGCGGCCCGCGCTGAGCGGGTGCAATTCGCTGATGCCATCAGGCCCGATAACTTTCTCCACGAAAGACTGACCAAAGCACAGCGTGTCCAGAATCAGGGACTCACGCAGTTCCATTGATGTCTGCCACGAATTAGGCGAGTCATGCAGCAAGCGGAATCGCGGGTCATCTGTGGCGAGTACCGCGCCTTGTGGTGTGCGCCGGTAGAGATTCAAGGGCAGTGCGCTCAAGTCCTCACACAGAATGCGTATGCAGGACAGCACGGCGGACGCACGCAAGGCCGTTGCGGGTGTGACGTATTGCCCGCTGATGGACCGCACGGTTTGAAACATTGATGTGAGAGTGCCGAGATTGTACGGCGCACCGAAAGGTAGCGAACCGGCTTGCTTGCCAGTTGGCGCGGGGGGATTCGGGAGATTGAGCCTGATGAGTCCCATGTTATTGCGCCAACTTTCTGAGGGATTCGCGCTTGGCAATTGCAACGTCCAGTTCGTGGACACGCGCCGTTAGTGCGTCAAAATGTACCTGCTCGGCAATCGTGAGCGAGCGGGATTCGGTCACAGCACGGTCAAGCAGTCCCGTTGCTTCGGTCTTTGCTTTCCTACGTTGATAAGACAGCTCAATCAGATTCATAAGTCCCCTTTAGAAACTCGAAACAAAATCCACCATGCCCGCGCTCAGGGCTTCCCGTGAGCTGAGCATCCGGCCACCGCCATAATTGCTGTTTGGGGCCACACGCACACCACGCCCGCGCCGGATGGCCGCGAGAAAATCTCCGTGCCACTGATTAACGCCCGCCTGCATGTACTCTTTTGCGGAATCGGTGAGCGGAGTGAACGGCGCACGCTCGGTTTTGTGTTCGCCAGCTGTGACTGCCGTGACTTTGACGCCCGCGTTTTCGAGTGCCTTGCTGATGTCCGCGTGAAGATCCAGCACGCCCACAGATCCAACCTCACCGCTTGGCGTGAGCGTGATTGTGGATGCCTGCGAAGCAAGCCAATAGGCCGCGCTCGCTGCGATGCCGCTCACAAACGAACGCACGGGCTTAATCCGGTTGGCCGCGTGGATTGCGTCCGCTGTTTCAGGCAGCCCGAGCACAGAGCCTCCAGGCGAATCAATTACAAGGTCAATCGTTCGCACGGATGGGTCCGCTAGAGCGCGGCGAATGTTGGCTCGCACGTCCGCGTAATCCGTATCGGTGAACCAATCGTTCTGACCGAGGACACCAAAGACGCCAACCTGCCCGGCTGCCAACTTCGGTTGTTTTTGTGCCGATGTGCGGGCCTCGGGTCCGGCCAGGAGTTGCGGGGTGAATGATTCAAGCAGCGCAAAAAACGAATTGCGGAAAGTGGCGTGCATCAGTTTGACTCCAGTTCTCGGTCTAAGACTTCGATAAATTGCCGCGTCACGGGATGACCGTTTGTCAGCTCGGTTAGGTCCTTGCGTAGCTGGACTAGGAAAAGGTGCTGATACGCGGCGGGCCATCCTGCATTGCGCATTAATTCGCGGGCACACCTAACGACCAGACCGAATGAGTCATCAGGGTTTTCCAGAAGGCAATCACATTCCCCCACCATCGAAACCCACTCGCGGGCAATCATTCCTTCCAATGTGTTAGCGGGGTAAACGTCAATTGAAAGTGGCGGAATCATTACTTCACTTCCTTTTTGGGGGTTGGGGCGGCTGTGGTAGGCCGCCCCTTGCCGGGCCGTACATCAGCCGGGACAATCTCTTGGGTGTGAATCATCGTGAGAAGTTCTGACTCACGTACTCGCGTGAGGCGTCCGATCTTTACCCGCGTCAAACGCCCTTGTGTGAGCCACGCTCGAATGGTGGACGAGGACACACCACCCAAAAATTCAGCGGCGGATTCAACCGAGTGCAGCCTGTCTTTGCTTGATCTTCCTTGACGTGGCATGCTAGAATCCTTCTAGACGTTGATATTAATTAACGTCTAGTAGCAGACTAGCGACAAACGGCACCACCGTCAAGATGTGTATGAACTCACCGGAAAAAACTGAGAATCAAGTTCTAGGGTTGTTGTCGGTCACGGAAGCTAAGACATTCCTGATTGACTGTGTGAACCTCCCTAACCCTATTGACTATCCCCGTGACAACCGAGATCGTTTTGAACGTTGGCTGCGGAAATGGCAGCGTTGGTTTACATTCGATAGTGAAGATGAGGACGGGAAATGGCACCCACGGTCAATTCCAAAAGAGCAGCTTGAACTATTCGCTCCAGTAATCCGCACTACTTTGTGTCGCCTCTGGGCCGAACCGGACGCACGCCAACGTGATTGGTACTTCTACAGATTGCGGGATGCGCACAGACAAATGGTGCGCCACCTTGATGGATGGGAAGAAAATTCCTTGTGGGGCGGGCCAGACACGCCGAAGAGGCTCACGGATTACGCACTTCAAGACGTTCCCAAACTATGCCCGTTTGAAGCTGCCATTTACTGGCTACAACTCAACCAAAAACTCATGCTGCGCTGTCCAGGTCCATTATGTGCCGCGCCATATTTCTTTCGGGAGGATAAAGGCCAGAAATTCTGCTCACCAGAATGTGCGGACCCCGCAAGACGAGAAGCAAAATTGCGTTGGTGGAATGAGCACCGAAAGACGCACGGAAAGCCTAAGAAATCCTTGCGCTGATTGCTCACCTGCCTTAGTATTTGGCCCGGAAGAGAAACCCGCGTAACCCACTGAGTTTTTAATTGGTCGGGGCGATAGGATTTGAACCTACGACCCCCTGCGCCCAAGGCAGGTGCGCTACCAGGCTGCGCTACGCCCCGACTACATTTGATTATAAATGAGACTCCGTTCCACTCCCGCTTCCGGCCCGACCCAGTCATCCGCCAGCATTCCTTATCCTTCGCTTGGCCGGGGCGGTATAATCTCCAGTCAGGATGGCGATTCCGCGTTACGCGCTGGTGGCTTATGTGAAAAGCCCTGCAGGAGAGTTTGTCGAGAACCTGCGGCGAGATCTTCATCCCGACCTGCCACAACTGGCCGCCCATCTCACCATTCTTCCTCCCCGCACCCTCCGCGGAACCGAACATGCCGCTCTGCAGGTTCTTGAGCGCATCTGCGGTGCCGAAGAGCCCTTCGAAGTCTCACTCGGGTCGGTCGAGACATTCATCCCCGTCACGCCCACCGTCTTCATCCGCATCGAAGCCGGTGCCCAACGCATGAGCGAACTCCATCGCAAGCTCAGTATCGACGAATTGCAGTTCTGCGAAGAGTGGCCCTACATCCCGCACCTTACCATCGCCAAAATGGGAGCCGAACAGTCCGCCCAGGCTGCTTACGAGACCGCCCGCCAGCGCTGGCAAGACTACTCCGGAAGTCGCCGGATCTTGTTGGAAAGACTGACTTTTGTACGCGAAGAATCCCCAAATTGTTGGATCGACCTCGCGCCCGTCTTGCTCGGCCGACGCCTGGTTTCCCGCTGACCCACTCCCTGACGTACCGGGTTACCTCAGTCAGATGGCGTCGGTTTTAGGTACATCTCACTCCCGTGCATTGAAAAGCCCACTGCGTATCTGTAGATAAAGAGTAGGCAATCCTCCGGAGAACGCGCGAAACGCCACTTCTGACGCGGGTTTCCAGCCACGAACGGGAGACAGCACATGCAGATCGGAGTTTACGGTTCAGGGTACATGGGAACAGTGATTTCGGCCTGCCTTGCAGATTTTGGAACTCCCGTCTCCTGCTGCCACCCGGATCGCTCGCGCATGGTGGAAATGGCCCAAGGCAATATCCCGTTCTTCGAAAAGAATCTCAAGGAAATCATTCGCCGGAACGTTCGCGCTGGACGCCTCGCCTACTCCACCGATATCGAATCCTTCGCCCGCAAAACCGGCATAATCTTCCTGGCCGAAGACAAAGCCGAAAATCTGAACGACATTGCGATCCGCATCGCGCGGCTTGCGCCCAAGCCCCCGATCCTGACGATTGTGACTCCAGTTCCGGTCGGCACCGCCAATGCTCTGGAAAAAGCCCTCAGCGATATCGGACTGCAGGCTACGATCGTGTCCCAGCCTATGTTCTTCACCGACGGCTGCGCAGTCGAGGATTTCAACTGGCCCGACCGCCTGATCCTTGGCTCTTCCTCCAGCGAAGCCGTCCAGCTTCTGAAGCAGATCTATCACCCGCTTGTGATGCGTGGCGTTCCGGTGATCGTCACCAATCAGGCTACCGCCGAACTCGTGCGCGAGGCTGCTACCGCCTTCGTCGCGACCAAGATTTCATTCATTAACGAAGTGGCTGCCCTCTGTGAGCGCGTAAACGCCGACGCTGTCAATCTCGCTTTGGCCTTAGGTCTCGACAAGAAGATCGCCCCGCGTTGCCTGCAGCCCGGTGCCGGCATGGGTGGCGTATTCGCCGAGTCCGATATGGATTCACTCGCCCAGCTCGCGCAATCGCAAGGCGTCTCGCTCAAAGTTCTGAGCGCTGCCCGAGAGGTAAATCACCAGCTGGCGGATCGTCTGGTCGAGAAAATTTCCCTGGCGCTGAACTCCGTCGAGAACAAGGAGGTTGGCATTCTCGGACTCTCCTTCAAGCCCAACACCAATTCCGTTGCCGGATCTTCGTCCGTCCGGCTGGCCGAAACACTTCTGTCGAGGGGCGCACACGTTCGCGCTTACGACCCAGTCGCCATGCCGGAAGCCAAAGCGCACCTCAACGGCACGGTACGCTATTGTGATACGGCCTATGCGGTAGCTGAAGGCTCCGACGCTCTGGTGGTTGGTACGGGATGGCCTGAGTTCCGGGCGCTCGACTTCGATCGCATCAAGAACCTTCTCAAGAACCCCGTCATCGTCGACACTAAGAACCTGCTCGACTCCAGTCGGCTGCGCGCTCTCGGCTTTGAATACGTCGGCGTTGGCCGCGGCTAAATCACAAATTCCTACTGAAAATTTCCATGTGAGGCCAGCCACCCTCTGCTGTCGGCCCGGCTCTCCTTTTCGGGTCACATTCAGCGCGCTCCGCACAGTGGTTCGGCCACCGATGCCGCAAATCTCAGAGTCACATTGTCCTGCGCGGGGACGCTCCTGGTAGAACTTCGGCTTACTGTCGCCCAAGGTACCGTGGAAGAGCGGCGCTTTAGCGCCGCGTGAGAATCGCGAATAAAAAGGGGCTTTAGCCTCTGAGGTCTGAAATCTGAAATCGGAGTTCTTGGCAAAGTTTGAAGCCGGAGTCGAGCCGAGCGATGCGCGCGAATGACCTTGCATGGACGACATCGGCTCAACTGACGGTACAATCCCCTGTATAATTAGTGTCCTGCGGTGGGAATAGCTCAACTGGCAGAGCACCGGACTGTGGCTCCGGCGGTTGCGGGTTCGATTCCCGTTTCCCACCCCATCCGCTCCCCGTTTTCGCAATGCCGCTTCTTCGCGAAATTCATTCAGCATCGCGCTGTCCATCTCCGCTCCTTATTTAGAACTCTTCGCTACAACTCGAATCTCAAAAATCTTGGGCCACAATTTGCCGGTGACGAACAATCGCTTCGTTTCCCGGTCATAAGCGATCCCGTTCAAAACCGCTTCGGCCTGACGTTGGTAGAAAGGCCCCAGCAATCCCGTGAGATCGATCCACCCCAGAACCTCGCCTGTCCGCGGAGAGATGCGTGCAATCCGATCGCTATGCCAAACGTTGGCGAAGATCTCTCCCTCGACAAATTCCACTTCATTGAGTTGATCGATCGGCTTTCCTTGGTCGCGTACCTTGATCCGCCGCTTCTCGCTGAACGTGCTCCCATCCAGAACACGGATCTCGGCGCTTCCATCGCTCATGAAAAGATCGCGCCCATCTGTCGTTAATCCCCAACCTTCGCCCGGATACTTGAACGTCCGCAACTCGCGAAAGTCCTTCAGGTCGTATACGAATCCGGTGTGGGATAGCCAGGTCAACTGGATCACTTCATTTCCAACAATCGCGATGCCCTCGCCAAAAAACTCCGGCGACAAGGCCACCTTCCGCAGAATCCTCCCAGTTTTCGGTTCCACCTGCCGCAGTGACGATTGTCCCTGCCGCCCCGTTCCTTCATAGAACGAGCCGCCGTAGAACGTGAATCCTTGGGTAAACGCTGTGGGATCGTGCGGATATTGGGCGACTACCTCGAAGGTGTACTCCTGCGGATGCTTGCTACTCCCCGGTGAAGAAGACTGTCCTGGAACCGCGCTAACCGCTGCCAAAACTACGATCGCCACAAGTCCAGCATAGGACAGTCTCCGTCTCATCCGTTGATTTTCGCATGAAGGCCTGTGCGCTCTTACCTCGCTGTCAGCTTGCCGACATCGACAATCTTCCCATCGCTGTAGCGGTCGTGATGCCGTACCCACGCCATCGCATGCGGCTTCATCCCCGCCTCATCACGGCCTTTCGCCGTCATATCGAGCAAGTTGTAAGTCGGCAGCAGGATGTCGAGTCCGCGCGCGTACGTCGAGTAAGTATGAAAAACATCCCCATCTTTCTTGAAGAACACGCTCAGCGCCCGGCCGCTCGTCCGATGGAAATTGGGTCAGCGTGTAGTTGTAGTACACAGGACTGTCCGCCTTTTCGCCGTTTCCCGTCGAGACCTGGTAGTCATAGTTGAAATCGCTACCGTTCGATGACAGCCACTTGAATTTCCACCCCATGCGCTTCTTAAACGCCTCGATCTCCGGCAGGGTCGCTCGCGAAATCGCGACAACGGCCGTATCGCGCTGCGCCAGGTGGATCGTCGCCCCGTCAAACGAATCCGCCAGAAACGAGCAGCTCGGACATCCTTCCTTCCATCCCGGACCGAACATGAAGTGATACACAATCAGCTGGCTTCGTCCGTCGAACAGGTCGGCCAGCGTTTCCTTCCCGTTCGCGCCCTCGAATGCATATTTCTTTTCGACTTTCTCCCAAGGCATTTCCCGGCGCTGCCGGCTCAGTTCGTCGCGCAAGCGTGTGAATTCTTTTTCTTTTGCCAGTAACTGTTTCCGTGCAGCAAGCCACTCCGCCGGACTCACCACCTTCGCTGCTGTCTTCTCGATTGTTGCTGTCGTCATGTTGCTTACTCCTTCTCCTTCAAATCGTTTTTCTCACCCTTCTTCTTGCGAAGAACTTTTACGACCAGCGCCGTCAACCCTCCGGTTGAAACCGCGCTGCCCACCACCACTCCCGCACTCGCAATACATGCTGGACACATACTTCCTCCTGTCAAAGACATCGGCGTCATGCCGAAGGCCCGCGCTTTGCTTCGCGGGCCGAGGGATCTCCACGCGGGCCATCTTCCCATAGCGACGACTTTACCTCGCCCGTTCCGCGCGCGCTTTGATCCGCTGATTCAAACTGTTCCATCCCGTAGTCACGCCGCGCCGGTGTTCTTCCTGAATCACTCCAAACGCTTTGTGATGAAACCGGATCACCGTCTCGCCGCCTTCTTCCGTGAGCCGGTACTGCAGGTTCGACACGGCCGCATACGACATGAAGAGTGGCCCCGTGATTTCCAGCAGCGTCGGACGCTTGATCGCCTGCACCAGTCCCCAAAAATGCCCGTTGCCGTCCCCGAGATCGCGAAACCATCGCCCGCCCGGCCATGCCTCGAGCTTCATCGGCATCTTGCCCTGCGGGTTTTCGTTCTCCGGACCCATCTGCTCCAGCAACGCAGCAAATGTGTTCTCCAGGCTCGCCCTCACCCGGATCTCCTGGTTCACCGTTAACGTCAAACTCTCAATTCCCATCATTGTCGGACTGATACTCATGCTTCCTCCTGTACGAAATTCTCGAACTTTACCGCGGCCTTCGCGATACCACGTAGCCCCGAGCGGAGTCGTTCTTTAAACCCAGCGAGGGCTCTCTCGGGTAGCTAATGCGTTGCCCATAAGTTCTGGAACGCCGGGACCAAAGTGTGCCGCAACGAACAACATGCGACCCAACCGTGGAAGAGCGGCGCTTTAGCGCCGCGTTTGGGGGCCACGACCGGGCCGGGCTTTAGCCCCTGCGCGGCTTGCTAGCCCTTTAAATCTTTCTCTTTCCCCTCCGCCCGTTCCTTGATCCGCAACAGTTGGTGCGCCCACAGCCGCTCAAACGTCTTCGTCCACTCATACAGTGGACGGATCGCCTCCGGATTTGTCCGATACATCATGTGTCGTCCATTCCGCCGCACTCGCACCAACCCCACCTCGCGCAGCACCTTCAAATGCTTCGAGACCGAAGGCTGCTCGATCCCCATCTTCACCACGAGGTCGCCCACGGGAAGTTCCGTTTCAGCCAGATATTCCAGAATCTCCCGGCGGCGCGGCTCGGCCACTGCATTGAAAGGATCTGATGTTGTTGCTGCTCTGGCCATCAACAGAATATATATTCCGATATAGGAATATGTCAAAGCAAAAAAATAACGCCCGGAATTTCCGAGCGTTTCAGACTGCTGATAAACCATGCCTCGTATCAGGACATCGCTTCGAAGCTTGCGGAAAACTTCAGCTTCCGAATCTGTTTTGAAAGGGCGCGGCTTCAAGCCGCGCCGTAAGTGCCGCAAAATTAATGCGGCTTTAGCCGCTGAGGGATGAGCCTGCGGATGAGGTTAGTGCCCGGCCCTCAACGCGCCCCTTCTTCCCACAGTTTTCTTGAGGGCGAAGACGATCGGAATGCAGCCGAAACACATCAGCGCCATATAGCGAAAATCATCTACGTACGACCACAGCCGCGCTTGTCCCGAAAGCGCCTCTCCGATGAGTCCGTAAGACTGGTGCAGAGCGTCCGCAGGCGACGCCCCTTGGGACGAAAGATAGCTCTGCAGGCCGTGAACTGTTTGTTGCACCGTAACCCTGCCTGGATTCAGCGACGCCGCTAGCTCATTGCGATGAAGTTGCTCGTGACGCGATACGATCGTATTCACCACCGAAATTCCGATGCTGCCGCCGATATTCCGCAGCAGGTTATAAAGTCCGCTGGCATTTCCGATCTCCTCGTTTTTCAAAAACGCCATCGCCGTCGTCGACAACGGAACAAACACGCAACCCGAGCCAAACCCGCTGATCAGGATCGCCCACAAGAACGTCCATTGCCCGATCGAAAGGTTGACCTCGCCAAACCATATCGCCGAGATTCCGAACAGCGTGAACCCAAACATAATGAGCCAGCGATTATCGATCTTCGAAGTCATGTATCCGATAATCGGCATGGCAACAATCGCCCCGATGCCCCTCGGACTCACCGCCCAACCTGCCGCCAGTGCCGTGTATCCCATTAGTTCCTGGTAAAACAGCGGCAGCAGTGTCACCAACCCGTAGATCGCGGCGCCGAACAATCCGATCAGCACGCATCCCAGTGCGAAATTTCTGTGCCGAAACACGCGCAGGTCCACCAGCGGCTGCTTGTGCCGGAATTCGCGAATCAGAAACAGCACGAAAGCAACGATCAGGATCGCGAACGCCCAGCGAATCCACGTAGCCCCAAACCAGTCATCCTCTTGCCCTTTGTCCAGGATGATCTGCAGAGCACCCAGCCACACCGCCAACAATCCCAAGCCAATGCCGTCAAACTTTCCTGGCTTCGCATCTCTTATATACTCCGGATCCTTCACGTACCGCGAGATCATGAACACGGCGAAAATACCGACAGGGATGTTGATGTAGAACGCCCAACGCCACGAGTAAGAATCCGTCAGCCAGCCTCCCAGCGTTGGCCCGAGCACTGGAGCCACCACCACGCCGAGGGCGAACAGTGCCATCGCGCTGCCGCGTTTTTCCGGGGGAAAACTCTCCAGCAAAATGGATTGCGAAAGCGGCTGTAGCGCTCCTCCGCCCGCGCCCTGTACCGCCCGCGCGATCAGGATGAGCGCGAGGCTCGTCGCTGCACCGCAAGCGAACGATGACGCCGTGAAGATCACGATGCACGCAATCAGAAATCTTTTTCGACCGAATCGCAGCGAGAACCAGCTGCTGGCCGGCAACACGATCGCATTCGCCACCAGATAACTGGTGAGCACCCAGGTCGCTTCGTCGTTCGTCGCCGAGAGACTTCCGGCAATATAAGGAAGGGCGACCGCGGCAATGGAAGTGTCCAGCACTTCCATAAAGGTCGCCAGCATCACCGCAATGGCCACCAGCCACGGATTGACTCCCCCAGTAGCTGATCTGTCTTCCGCAGTTTGAGGAGTCATTCTTTCTCTCGGGCCGATGAGCTTTCTAAAAAAAGTGAGACCTTACAGATGCTGCGGCACCATTGAAGGTTTCTTTATGCGCGAGCAGGAGGGCTGCTCAAGCAGAGGGGAAAGGTTGTCATCCTGAGCAAAGTGGACGTAAGCGCAGCGAGCGGCCACGCAGTCGAAGGATCCCTATGATCAAGACTCATTATCAAGACTCAACATAGGCGCACGTCTACGAGGGCGTGGACGAGGACCGCTCTGCCCTGGAGCACAAGGCCAAGTCGTTCGACTGCTACGTCGAGTTCTGCCCGGCCGCACGAGGTCCAGATAGACCTGGACTCGCCGGAGGCGGAGGAGGAGTTCAACGAGCGGATGTGCTGGTTCCAGACCGTGCTACAGCACAAGAAGACTCGCCAAGTTGGCCGAGAAGAGTACGAGGGCGGCGAGCAGGTCTTCCCAAACCTGGAGTACGAGAAGCGGACCAGCAAGTCCGGCAACTGCCACGTGTCGGTCCACATAGGCTTCGATAATGTCCCCTGTCATTCCAATGAGAGGCGGCTTGGATGAAAGCAAATTCCCAAAATGGGAATACCCTCGCCGTTTCTTTCAGTTTCTCCTTGATTTCGCTTGAGTTTCGTTCGATGCTAAGCATTGTGTTGCTTCTAGTTCCCGAAGACGGAACTGGTATTAACTCATTTGTTTTCAAGATTTTGCCCCTAACCGCTTGCAGCCCTAGGATTTTTTCTAGTTTTTCCTCTAACCCCATGATTCCAAAGATCCATGGGGGAGGGGGGTGGGGTTACCAAACAGTAATATTCCCAAAACGCAAAATCGCCCGCTGCTAAACTCCCTTCATGCACGTGAAGATTCTCGGCTCGGCCGCTGGCGGAGGCTTTCCCCAATGGAATTGCACCTGCCCCAACTGCCGCTCGCTTCGCGCCGGAAACTTCCACGGCAAACCCCGCACCCAAGCGCAACTCGCCCTTAGCGCCGATTCCGAACATTGGTTTCTACTCGGAGCGTCTCCAGATATGCGCGCCCAAATCGAAGCCACTCCAGAACTACACCCGCAAGCTGTCGGCAACTCAACTCGTCACTCGCCCATCGTTGGAGCCGTTCTCCTCAACGCCGACATCGACCACGTTCTCGGACTGCTTCTGCTGCGCGAGCTCCAGCCGTTGCGCGTGCACGCCACAAAATCCGTTCGCCGCATCCTCACTGAAGACAATTCCATGTTTACCATGCTGCGACGCGTTCCCAACCAAGTGAGTTGGAGCGAGTTCACGCCTGAAACATTCTTTTCTTTGCTCGCTCCCACAGGAACAAAATCTGGACTGCAATGCCGTGCTCTTGCGCTCGGAACTCACTTTCCACCATACGTTTCCAAACCTCGAAGAGAGCAACTCTCTCCTGTGGAATCCTCGCTTGGATTGATCGTCGAATCGTCCTCCGGAAAACGTCTCGCCTACATGCCTGCAGTTCCACACATCGACGATGTCTTGCTGAAGGACATCGAATCTGCCGACGTGCTGCTCTTCGACGGCACCTTCTGGAGCGATGATGAACTCATTCGCATTCAAGGCAGCGCACAAACCGCTCACGAGATGGGACACGTTCCCGTCTCATCACCCGATGGAAGCCTTGCTCGTTTGGCTCATCTGCGCCACCCACGTAAAATCTATCTGCATATCAACAACACGAATCCCATGCTGAACCAGGATTCGCCGGAGTATCGTCAGGCGCGCGAAGCCGGCTGGGAAATCGCGGAGGATGGATGGCAGTTCGAACTCTAGAAGCCAATTCCGAGAGCTTGCTCACCTATGACGAGCTGCGTGCGCAACTCCGCGCTGTGGGCGAAGAGCGCTATCACCACAAGCATCCCTTCCATCTCCTGATGCACGAAGGGAAACTCAGCCGCGGACAGCTGCAGGCCTGGGCTTTGAATCGTTACTATTATCAGAGCATCATCCCGATCAAGGACTCGATCATCCTGTCCCGCGGAACGGATACCGTCGTTTCGTCGCGCCTGGCGCAAGCGCGTCATCGATCACGATGGAGATGCAGCCACGAATAACGACGGCGGAATCCAACGCTGGTTGAAGCTTGCCGAAGCCACCGGACTGAGCACCGATCAAGTGCGGGCAGGAACAGGGATCCTGCCCGCAACGCGCTTCGCCGTCAACGAGTATCTGAATATCGTTCGCAGCCGCAGCCTTGCTCGAGGCCGTTGCATCGTCTTTGACCGAATTGTTCTCGCGCGACCTTATCTCGCTGCGTATGGAGAAGTTGCGCCAACACTATCCATGGCTCTCCGGAGGACTGGACTATTTCCAGGCTCGCCTGACCCAAGCTCCCGAAGATGCGAAGTTCGCGATCGAATACGTCTGCGAACAGGCGAAGACGCGTCCAGAGCAGGAACTCGCAATCCAGGCGCTGCGCGACAAGTGCGACATTCTCTGGGCACAGCTCGATGCCCTATACTTCGCCTACGTGCAGCCAGGTTGGCCTCCTCCGGGAGCGTTCCGCATCCGTGAGCAACAGATTGGGGACAAACCGTAATGCCTCCGCCGACAGATGCGAGCCAGCCGCGATTAGCCGCCGGATGTCGCTGGGCTCCGGCCGCCGGACCGGAAGAGATTCGCATGATCCTCTTTCCCGAAGGCGCGATCAAGCTGCAGGGAACAGGTCGACAAGTGCTCGAACGCTGCGATGGCCAGCGCACTTTCGGGGATATCATTGCGGAGTTGCAAAAAGACTTCGGGAAGACGAATCCGGAGAAGATTCGCGCGGACATCGGCATGTTCCTCGAGCAGTTACAAAAAAAGCGAATCGTAGACTATTGAGGAATTGAGCCATTGAGTGATTGGGTCATCGGGTGATTGAGCCAAGGCATTGTTCGAACACTTCGGAGAATGACTCAATGACACAATCGCCCAATCACCCAATGATTCATTGACTCATCGGCCAAATGACTAAATGATTTCCAGCCCTCTCGCTCTCATTGCCGAAGTGACGCACCGCTGTCCGCTGCACTGCGTCTACTGCTCGAATCCGATGCAGTTGGCTGGAACGGAGTCGGAACTCTCGACCGCTGAGTGGACCAGTGTCCTCCAGCAAGCGGCCAAATTAGGCATGCTCCATGCGCACTTTACCGGCGGAGAGCCACTGGCCCGCACCGACCTCACAGAGTTGATCGCTGCAGCACGCGCTGCCGGTCTATATACCAATCTCATCACTTCAGGAATTGGTCTGAACGAACCACGACTCCAATCTCTCATTGACGCGGGACTCGATCATATCCAGATCAGCTTTCAGGATTCGCGGGAAGATGCGGCGAACTGGATCGCCGGAGCCAAGGCGCATGCCCACAAGACCGAGCTGTCGCGCGCCATTCGAAAGCACAAGATTGCCTTCACCGTGAATCTGGTCGTGCATCGGCAGAATCTCGATCATCTCGAAGAGATGATCGCCTTCATCGAGCAACTGAATCCCGAGCGGGTTGAGATCGCTCACGCGCAGTACTACGGATGGGCTCTCGCCAATCGCGCTTCGCTGCTGCCGACTCGCACGCAATTGGATAAGGCAGTCGAAATCATTTCCCAAGCCGAACAGCGCCTCGCAGGCAAGATTCGAATCGACTCGGTCGTTCCCGATTACTATGCAAAGTATCCCAAGGCCTGCATGGGAGGTTGGGGAAAGCGGTTGATGCTCATCAATCCATCGGGCAGAGCATTGCCGTGTCACGCGGCAGAAGCACTTCCCATCCTGTCATTCGAGAATGTGCGCGAGAAGACACTGGAATGGATTTG
Organism: Terriglobia bacterium; assembly: GCA_963823085.1. Lineage (GTDB taxonomy): Bacteria > Acidobacteriota > Terriglobia > Terriglobales > Acidobacteriaceae > Sulfotelmatobacter. Next base: position 277,745 of record CAWGKF010000022.1, read on the forward strand.
GCAGCGGTCGTCGTCATTCAATCGCTTTCGCGGGGAAGAGTGGATGCTGGAGCCTTGTCGCACGTGTGACCGCCGTAGCGAAGACTTCGGAGGCTGTCGTTGCCAGGCATTCTTGCTCGCCGGAGATGCGAACGTGACCGATCCCGTGTGCTCGCTCGCGCCCGCACATCATCTCGTCGAGACCGCCGTGCGCGAGGCAAACGCGAGTGCGGCCATACAACAGCCAATGCGCTCGTCTTCATTCGTCCAACTTCAGAAGGTGAACGCCGAGCTCTGGAGCTACCGCAAAAATCCCGAGTAGCGCCTTTTCAAACGGGAAAGTAAAGCCACCGATCTCCACTGATGCTCAGTAAATGATCATGCGTCAGATCCGTGGAAATCGGTGTCGATCCGTGGCTATACATTCACCAGCGGATGCCGATTGTAATCGGATGGAAGTCGGTAGTAATGCCGCCGTGCGAGCCGTGCATGAAGCGGAATTCAGCGTAGAAGTCGATATTCGGACGAATCTTGCGCGTGACACCTCCGCCGAAGTTGTAGCCGAACTCATTCTCGCTTGAGTTAAGGAAGTGCCCGTTGATCGGAAGGCTCGCGTTAAAGCAGTGTCCCCACCATGTTTGGAACGGATTACAGGCCGAGCCGGGAATCGCCGTGGAGGAATCAAGCTTTCCCGTCCGATGATAAAAGCCGGGGCCAAACACGATGTAGCCACCCCAAACCTGGGTAACAGGGATGTTAATGATGGGATCGAGAGTCAGCGTGTAAACCTGACTATGCCCTCCGGTCGCTTGCCCGGCTTGCAATGCCGTAGTCCGCAAAGGCAGGCTGTCGAACTGGAAGTCGAGCCGCAGCCCGAGGTACTTGCTGACATTGCGCGCCACTCCTGCCGCTCCGACACCGCCCCCGCTGCGTACAAATTCCTTCGTTGTGCCGCTGGTCAGGCTCGCGCCACCGCCGACATTGAACACCCAATCTTTGTAGTTGTGTGTCTTGGCTCTGCGTTCTCTTGCAATTTCTTCGGGTGAGGCTTCCTGGCTGCTACTCGATTCCTGGCCTGTGCTCGAAGGCTGGGTTTGAGTTTGCTGCGCTTGTGGTTGGTCGCCGGACGGCTGCTGCGCTGGGGTTTGTTGGGCTTGGACAGTTGCGACTCCCATCAGGATCGTTATGAGGACTGCCGATTGCACGATCCCGAGTCGGGGAATCCCTGCGAACTTTCGAATCATTCATTCTCCTCCCGCTGCCGGGCGTAATTGCGGGGCTCAACGCTCGAAGCGAGAAGCGCCTGGAAAAGAGCGTGTCCGCATGGTCCCACCGTGATTGCACTCGCAGCAGGCAGGCTCCATATTATCAACTTTGATGCGGAGTTCGCCCGCGATGCCGCCCATGCCACTACTGAGTGCGTTCGCGGCTCGCCCGACGAGAGATCTTGCGGACGAGTCTTTATGGTTTTCGGATCTCTTGGCCGCACGTATGATAATGGTTCCCATTTCTCAAGCTGATGGACATCATCGCCAATCCGGCGTCGAAGCCGCAGAAAGACGCGCAGCGCAAAGATGCTTCCGCGTGCCGGGTCGCGCTCCTCGGGTTCGGCACCGTCGGCCGTGCGGTCGCAAAGATTCTCTGCGAGCGCGGCGATAGCTCGCTTCAACTCAGCCATATCTTCAATCGCAACATTCAAAGGAAGAAGCAGGATTGGGTTCCTGCCCAAGTTATCTGGACCGAAGATGTCGATTCGGTCCTGAACTCCGATGCGGACATCGTGATCGAACTGATTGGCGGGTTGTCTCCCGCCGAACAGATCGTGCGGCGCGCTCTGGAGGCCGGCAAATCGGTGGTCACTGCCAACAAGCAGCTGATTGCGCGCTGCGGCCCAGACCTGCTTTGGCTCGCCGCAGATCACGGGGCTCAGCTGGAATTCGGCGCTTCGGTTGCTGGAGGGGTTCCAGTATTGCCCGCACTTCGCACCGGATTGTGCGGAGACCGGCTGCATGGCATAGCCGGCATTCTCAACGGCACCTGCAACTACATACTCAGCCGGATCGAGAACGCGAGAGTGCCGTTCAGCGAGGCGCTGGAGGAGGCGCAGGCGAAAGGATATGCCGAAGCGGATGCATCCGAGGATCTCGATGGGGGTGATGCACGCGCGAAGTTAACCATCCTCGCACTCGCGGGACTGCATACACGGGTTGCACCCGAATCGGTTCGCGCGCGGACGATCCGCTCCGTGGATGTGGTGGATTTCGATTATGCGGCCGAGTTGGGATGCACGATCCGCCAGATTTCCCGTGCAGAGTTAAAAGGCGACACGCTTTTCGCCGACGTCGGACCATGCTTGGTCCCCGCCGATTCTCCATTCGGGCGCGTGCAACGCAATCTGAACCTGGTCCTGACGTCGGGGCAATACGGCGGCGACATGGCGTTTCTGGGTGCTGGAGCCGGCGGCGATCCGACCGCGGTTGCGGTTGTGTCGGACGTGATGTTTGTGGCTGAGAGTTTTGCGCGTGACAATGGAGCCGTAGCAAGCTACGTCTCCACACCAAGCAATCTGTGGCGACTTTGAAACGGCGTGGTACTTGCGATTCTTCGTGCGCGATCAGCCGGGAATTGTGGCGCGGCTAGCTCAGATTCTGGCCAAACATCGTCTGAACATCGATTCGCTTCTGCAGAAGCCGGGATTCGAAAAAGCTTCATTGCCCTTCGTAATCACGCTTGAACCGTGCTCCGATTCGCAGCTTCGCCCAGCACTCGAGGAAATGTCGGGGCTGGACTTCGCTCTGCGGCCATGCCTCTGCCTGCCGATTCTTCGGTAGCTGATTCTTCGCTAGCTCGACAAATTGTTGAGGGAAAAAGTAAGCGTCAGCCGTCCAAGTCGGCCAGCGCTCTCTTGGCTTCAGGTCTGCTTTAGTTCCAGAAAGGATTTTTCAAACCAGCGGGCGCGAGCGCGCTGTCAGATTTCGTCTCCGCACCGGTTTCGTCAGAGATCTTCTCATCGATGAAGCGCGAAGGAGGCGCGATCTTCTCGTCACTCTTGCCAGGCGTCGAAGTATAAGGATATTCGGATTTCATTGGGGAAACTCCTTCATCTTTATGATCTACGCCTATTAAACACCTCCATAGGGTCCTTGCGGCCGCAATAATTTTGATGATTGCCATCAAAAAAACTGCAGGTGCTCGAGAGGCGTAAGACCGCTCCCAAATTTCTGAAATCCGCCATTTTCAAGGTGCGAAACGCCAACCGGAGAGCAGTCGGCGAGGCGGCGTTAGGAAGCCTTTTCGATATATCCTGATCGGTTGGTATTCATCCGAGGAAATCATGAAATATCGCAAGCTGGGCCGTACGAAATTTGAAGTGAGCGAAATGGGAGACGGACTCTGGGGAATGAGTGGCTGGACCGGTTCGGACGACCGGGAATCGCTGGCTTCTATGCAACTCGCCGTAGACCTGGGATGCAATTTCTATGACACTGCCTGGGCATATGGCGAGGGCAAAAGCGATGGACTGCTGGGAGAGATCATGCAGCGGAACTCGGGCAAGCGGTTGTATGCGGCCTCGAAGATCCCGCCGGCAAACGACCGCTGGCCGGCGCTGCCCGAGTACAAGTATCACCACGTCTTTTCGCCCGCGCACGTTTTTAATTATGCCGACCAGATTCGGAAGCAACTTCGAACCGACTCCATCGATGTTTTGCAATTTCATGTCTGGGACGACGCTTGGACCGACAAGCCCGACTTTCGGTCGACGGTCGAAAAATTGAAGAAAGATGGGACGATCCGGTTCTTTGGGCTGAGCATCAACCGCTGGCAGCCGGAGAACGGAATCAAGGCGATCCGAACCGGACTGGTTGATGTCGTGCAGGTGATCTACAACATCTTCGATCAGGCCCCGGAAGATGAACTGTTCCCGCTTTGCCAGGAAATAAATGTTGGAGTCATCGCCCGCGTGCCCTTTGACGAAGGTAGTTTGGGCGGCAAGATGACGCTGGAGACGCGGTTTCCTGAGGGCGATTGGCGTGCTGGATATTTCGGGCCCCAGAATCTGCCAAAAACAATCCGCCGAGTGGAAAAGCTAAAGGAGATTCTGCCGCCGGGCATGTCGCTTCCGGAGATGGCGCTGAGATTTATTCTGTCGCATCCGGCGGTGAGCACAACGATCCCTGGGATGCGGAAGCCAGATCATGTGCGGCAGAATGTAGCGGCGAGCGACGCCGGACCGCTCGATAAGCGGTCTGCTGGCGGAACTAAAGAAGCATCGTTGGGACCGCACGCCCCAGAGCTGGTCTGACTGAACGCTGTTTTGACTGAGCGCAAGCCGCCGATTCGACAACACGACTGCATTACGAGGATTGCGAAAGCGAGAAATACTTTGTCCAGAAAATGGATTCTGCCGGCAGTGGTGGTGTGCATTGTGTGCGCCGCGCTTCTGGGCCAGAACCCGCGCGGGGCACTGCGAGGCGCCGTTCAGGACGCCACCGGCGCTCGAATCCCTTCTGCAAAAATCGTGGTTCAGGCAGCCACCGCATCGCTAAGGCGTGAGGCGCGGAGCGAGGACCGTGGCGAGTTCCGCATCGATGATTTGCCTGCCGGCGAATACCACATCAGCGTCAATGCGACGGGATTCAGCGCAGCTCAGGCCGACGTTTCGATTGCGGTGAGTTCCGTTCGCGAGGTCACGGTCACTCTGAAGGCGGTAGTGGCGGCTGAGACCGTCAACGTGCACAGCGAGACCTCTTCGATTACCACTCAGCCGATCGATCTCGTCAGCGTGGTTCATCAGGGGGTGATTAGCAGCCAGGATTTGCGCACGCTACCCCTGGCCGCCCGCAGCTTCGCCAACATCGCATACCTTGCTCCGGGAACAGAGCCGGTCGAACCGTCTGATCCCACAAAGGCGCGCATCACCGCGGTTTCGACCGGGGGCAGTTCGGGATTGAATAACGAACTCTCGGTCGATGGCGCTGACAATTCCGACGACTGGATCGGCGGGTTTCTTCAGAACTTTTCTCCCGATGTGATTCAGGAATTTGCCGTGCGTACCGCGAATGAAGATGCCGATACGGGAAGTACAACCGCGGGATCGGTGGTGATCACCACGAAGCGCGGTACGAACGATTGGCACGGGACTGGGGCCTTCTACGAGCGCGCATCGGCGTTAAACGCCCGGTTTCCGATCGAGAATCCGGCGCCGAATCCCAAGCAGCCGTTTTCGCGCCAGAATTTTGTAGGCGCTCTCGGCGGACCCGTGCAGCCCGATAAGGTCTGGTTCTTTGCCTCGATGGAGTACGTTCGCGAAAACGCCAGTATCGCCTATAGTCCGGCCAGCATCGCGCAGTTCAATGCTTTGTCGCAGATCGCGGCCGATGGTCTGATCCCCGGCGTGCTTTCAATAACTGTGCCCTCGAACGTGCCAATCCCATTTCGCGATTATTTGGGTTCGCTGCGGTTCGATTGGGCGCAGTCGCCAAGTTCGCAGTGGTTCGTGCGCGTTTCCGAAGACAGCTACCTCACGCATAACAATCTTGTGCAGCAGGCGACACTACCCTCGACCGGGTTGACGACGCATAACAATTATTGGAATGGCGTCATCAGCAACAGTTACACGTTTGGGCCTTCGTGGCTGGGAACTCTTGTCCTGGATGCGAGCGAATTACATCTGACGCAGGAGCGAAACTCGACCCTCGGCTTCGCGTTGGCGTTTCCGTTCAGCTCGACGTCTCTGACTGTGTCCGGGTTCGAGACCTATGGCGACAACCAGTTTGCGACGCCGATCTCGCTATTTCCCTCGCTCCGCAATCAGCAGAAATATCAGCTTCGATACGACATCGATCACGTGACCGGAGATCACTCATTCAAATTTGGAGTGAATTTCATCCATGAGCCCGTGCTGGCGGGAGCTTTCCCGGGGAATCAGGAAACGCTGTACTCGTTCCCGAACGATCCGACGTTTTATACGGAGAACGCCGCGAATCTGTCGCAGTTTCCCATGGACTACGCAAATGGAGCTTCGGCGACTCCGGCCAGCGATGGTACTTTCTCGCAAAGCGTGCAACGGTTGGGGCTGTACGCGGAAGACTCGTGGCGCGTCTCCCGGCACGTGTCGGTGAACTATGGACTCCGCTGGCAGAGTACCTTCGGACTCTTCACCGGTTCCGGGCGAACCCAGCATCAGAATGCCGCGTTTCCTACGTTGCAAGCACTGCAGATTCCATTGATCCCCAGCGTGCCGCACGATGACCGTACGCAGTTCGATCCCCGTCTCGGCATTGCCTACTCGCCTGGTGATAGCGGCAAAACGGTGTTCCGTACGGGATTCGGCATCTTCCATAACGATCTCGCACAGAACGGATGGGCCACGGCTTTTCAAGCAGTGAATGCCACGGATGCCGTGACCGGACAATGCGCATTGAGCGGCGCGAGCGGAGCGTACGCACTTATCGGTAGCGGCTGTCTGTCGGGCGGAGCGGGAGCAACTGGAAACATTATCGGCTCCAATTACAAGACTCCCTACGCGATTCACATCAGCGGCGGCGTACAGCACGCATTCAATCAGAATTGGACTGTGAGCGCTGACTATACGCATGAGCAGGGAAATCACGGCTATCGCGCGTACAGCTATACCAGTGGCGTGAATCTCTTCAGTCCGTTGATTCCGGCCTCCGATCCGAATTTCGATACGGATCAGCAAAGCGTTGTTCCGAACGTCAATGTGTTCCGCTCGGACAATCGGTCGAGCTACAACGCGCTGATGCTTCACCTGCAGGGGAATGTCTCGCGCAGATTCAACCTGGTGGCGAACTACACCTTTTCGAAAGCCGAGACTTGGGGCTGCGTGCTGGGCGAATTATTCGATTACGTAAATGGCGTGTGCAATCCGCTGAATGCGTTCGGCCCAGGAGACTACGGGCCGTCGGGAGAAGATGTGCGCCATCGGTTTGTGCTGGCCGGAACGATCTATGCTCCGGGCGGAATCGAGATCACGACGTTGACGCAGGCAGAGAGCGCGCGGCCCTTCACAATTACGACCGCCGATAACAGCAACCGCATTTCGGTGAATGGCGTTCAGACTCCGCTCGATGCGTTTCGCGGAACGCCCTATATCCAGATGGATTTGAGGGTGAGCCGTCCGATCAAGTTCGGCGATCGGTGGGAGGTTCGTCCGTTTGCGGAATTCTTCAACCTTTTCAATCGCAATAATCCTGGGGCGAATTACGTGGCTAATGTCGCCGCCTTGCCGAATGTTCCGGCCGCCCAGGCGCAAGCGGGCAACATAACCAGCCTGTGCGCGAATGCTGCGTGCGCCAGCACCACGCCGATTACCCGCCTGCAACAGTTAGCGATTCCGGCAGGAGGTCTGGGAGATTTCTTCGGCCCGGGGACGACGGTGGGAATTCCGTTTGCCGCGCAGTTGGGTGTGCGCGTGAACTTCTGAAGTTGCTTAAATTGCTGGCGGCCCCGGAGGGGCTCGAACCCCCAACCCTCAGTTCCGAAGACTGATGCTCTATCCAATTGAGCTACGGAGCCGCGAAGGAACAATGACAACAAGTGCAACCGTAGTCTAATTCATGCCGCAGGAGCCCGGGCCACGGGGATCGCCGCACGATCCGCAGGGTCCAGCCTGCCCGGGCGAACTCGATCCACTTTTGGCCGATACGGCGAAGACCGACAGTTGCGGCTCAAGCTTTTTCGTGTGGCATTTGGGGCACTCAGCCTTCTCCTTGCCGTACACGAGCGCTTCGAACTGGTGGTTGCATTCCTTGCAGATGTATTCGTAAATGGGCATAGGCGACTCCGATACCTATTAGAATCAATTTGTGGGGAGTTCGCAAATCTCAAAGTCTGGGGTTCCAAAGTCTGGCGTCCCAAAGTCTGAAGCCCAGCCCTCCTCGCCTGCTGGCTGTTATCCGACGAAGTGGGAAGTGCAATTACCATTCCACGCCCGGCGGTGGCTTGGCGGTGGGCACGTCCAGACCATCGCCAGCTTCTTCATGCCTCGCAGGATTCATTTGCCCGCAGCGGAAGAGCGGCTGGTCGAAGTTGCGCCCGGAGTAAAGGTCCGCTGCTGGTGTTACTGGCAGCCGCAGAATCGCAGCAAGTCCTTGACGCTGATCGTGGTGCACGGCCTCGAGGGCTCGTCGGAGTCGCAGTACATGACCGGTGTGGCACGCAACGGGCTCGCCACCGGGATGAACGTTGTACTGATGAATCAGCGCAATTGCGGCGGCATGGATCACTGTGCGCCGACCCTCTACAACTCCAGCCTGTCTGGAGATGTTGCCGCCGTCGCGAAGAGCGTGATCGAGATCGATGGCATTTCGCGCTTCGCGCTGGTCGGATTTTCCATGGGCGGCAATCTGGTTTTGAAGCTGGCGGGAGAGTGGGGAAGCGATCATCCGCCAGAGTTCCGGGCCGTGGCGGCTGTTTGCCCTGCGATGGATCTGGCGGCTTCAGCCGACGCGTTGCACGAACCGGCCAACCGCCTCTACGAATGGTATTTCCTGTTGCAGCTCTTTCGGCGCTTTCGCGGGAAGGCGAAGATGTTTCCCGACGACTTCGATGTGCGGCGGTTGCGCGGTGTGTCGAGCCTGCGATTGTTCGATGATCGCGTGACGGCCTACTACTGTGGTTTCGCCGGGGCCGTCGACTATTATCAGCGCGCCGCTGCGGCGAACGTGGTGGACCGGATCGCCGTGCCTGCACTGATCATTCACGCGGCGAATGATCCGTTCATCCGTCGTTCGGGCCGAGACCCTGGAGCGCATCGCTTCGAATCCCAACATTACATATGTTGAGACCGCTGATGGCGGTCATTGCGCATTTGTGGGTGAGCCCGATGGCGATGGATACGACGGCCGCTGGGCCGAGCGCGAAGTCGTGGAGTTCGTCAGACAGGTTGCCGGCCCGTAAAGTCCGAGTGGTCAGCGAGGCTGTGGGACATGCGCAGCCGGAGAAATTGGCGCCGTGGCAGAATCCGCGCCCATGCAGCCTTCTTTCATCCATCCTTGGTAGTGCGTTCGGATGTAGGCCAGAGCCAGCATCGCTAGACAAATGATCAGCAGCCCGGCGCTTGCGCCGCCGATGCTTTGCGCGTGCTTCGCCAGAATGGACACTCTTCCATAGACAAATTCGACGTGTACCCAGTAAACAAGTAAGGATGCTTGTCCAAGTTGAATCAACGGGCTGAATCCCCACTGACCCAGGCCCCAGCGGCACCAGGCATAACTTCCAGTCAGAATCACCATCAGCATGCCGACGCGGATCAGGAAGAATTCAGGACTAGTGTGCCAGTAATCATAGACCGGATAGAGTTGGCGCGGCTCCGCGTCGAGCCAGCGCGAGAGTTCGATCAGCAGCAGGCCAATCGCACCGAGAGATGAAGAAGTCTGCGCCTCGCGGGTGCGCGCCCAGTGGCTTTGTAAGATGAATCCGACGGCCAGGCCCGCAAACGCGAATGCGGCCCATGGGAAGATGGGAAATAGCCCTGCTTGCGGCTTGCCTAGATTGTGGACTCCGTTGATGTAGGACTCGATCGGCCAAGGCAGCCAGTCGGGGCGCCACGTGGTCCAGAGCAGGGGACTGTAGAAGCGAGATGAGAAGTGCGGCGCCAGCCAGCCGCGACGATTAGATACTTTCGACTGCGAGACGAGTCAATCCGGGATGCCGGGCTTCACCCGGCAGGACAGCTCGACTGCGCTCAGGGCAGGCTTGGGGGGCTGTCCCCACCGGGACCTCGCAAGCGACAGCACGATCCAGCAAAGCACACCCATCAGCATCATCGAAAGGCCAATGGTATTCAGGATGTCGACGCGTAGAAGGTCGCTCTTTGGGGCCCATCCCCAGGCGATAAGATATTCCTGCATGCGAAAGAGCAGCCCAAAGCCGAAAATCTCCGCTCCGCGGCGAATGGTGCTGGCGGCTATCTGGTTCGGCGCGAGATTCTTCTGACGCAGCTTCTCCGTGACCAAGGCAAAAGAGATGCCCGCCAAGAATAGAAAGAGTGGCGCTGGAAACGTCCCTCCCAGCTGTGAGTACATAAAGAAGCGGCTCATGGCGAGCCTGTCCACTGAGCCACGAGTCGTAGCAATGGGTCTGAAACATGAGCACGCAGGCGAGCCCGCGCATCCAGTCGATGTAGGCAAGCCGAGGTTTTTTGGGCGGCAACAGGGCTCATGTGACGGAACTTGGGCAGTATACGGCAGATAGCCGCATTGCCCCTGGAGTGGGCGTCATCCCGAGCGCAGCCGTATTTCAGGCGGAGCGAGGGATCTCCCTATACAGAGCTTTTACGCGGGAGATCCCTCGTCCCGCTGGTGAAAACGCGGGACTTCGGGATGACGCCGCTATACCTGAGATTCAAACTAATGTCATTACCCTGCATTCTTGCCCATTTCGCCCGGCAGCTTTGTCAATTCCCCGACGAACTCACGGTTTTCCGGAACTTTCGTCACCCGTAAGTGTTTGCCTCATACAACCTTCGGTACACCACACTTGATCGAAGAGGCATAAGCCGTTATAAGCTTAGACGCAGCACAGAAGTTGGTGCTTGGGAGCGTTTTATGTCGAAGAGTAGGGCCTTGGTGTGTCTATTATTCCTGGTTGGCGGCATCTCCATATCGAGCCACGCTGTAACCGCGGACCGCATTACCCATCCACTGAGCGCAGGTCCCACAATTGCGCTCAAGGGGAATGTCCACCGCAACGCGTTGCCCGAGTATGATGCCGGGCCCGTCGATCCCGCGATGCTCTTTGGATCGATCACTTTGCTCACCGTGCCGACGGCGCAACAGCAGAAAGCCTTGTCGCAACTGGTTGCGGATCAGCAAAATCCCAAGTCTCCCCAATACCACAAGTGGCTTACGCCGGAACAGTGGGCAGACCAATTTGGACTGAGCCACAATGACATACAGCAGATCACGTCGTGGCTGAAGGCTCAAGGATTCACAGTTCAGAACGTGGCGCGCGGCCGCAACTGGGTTGTGGTCAGCGGAACTGCGGCGCAGGTCGCCCGTACGTTCGGAACCCAGCTCCACCGCTACAGCGTGAAGGGGGAGATGCACGTTGCCAATGCGACGGCTCCCAAGATTCCTGCAGCTCTGGCGGGAATTGTGACCGGCATTCGTGGTCTTAATGATTTCCACCTCCGGCCCAGAGCGAAGGTTCGTCCGAATTATTACAGTTCAACATTGCAGGCGCAGTTTATTGCCCCTGGTGATCTGGCCACGATCTACGACATCAATGCTCTCTATAACGGCAGCACTGCGATTGACGGAACCGGACAGAAACTCGCCGTGATCGGCCAGACTGACATCTATGTCGCGGACATCTCGAACTTCCGCACGGGGTTTCGGACTGTCCGCCATAAGCTGCTCCGGCACCACTGCCAGCGGTGTCATCACTGCGTGCAGCGATCCTCATTTCAGTTACGTGGTTGCTGATGGACTGAAGGACCCAGGCACGACGCTCAGCGGTGACCTGTCGGAGGCGGATCTCGACATTGAGCTATCGACTGCGGTTGCACGCGGCGCACAGATCGTCTTTGTCAACGCGCCCGCTACCTTCAACGGTAATAACCTGGTCAGCGGTGGTGTATGGGAGGCGTGGTATTACGCTGTCGACCAGAATCTGGCTCCTGTGATCAGCTTGAGTTATGGAACCTGCGAATTCGGAGATAACAATGTCCTGACATCCACCGGTACCGCAGGCGCGGATGAGGTGGAATTGAAAAAGGCGAACTCCGAAGGAATTACCTTTGTGAACTCGACGGGTGACACTGGAGCGGCCGAGTGCGATTTTGGGGGCACCAACGGCACACTTATTAGTCCTGGCCAACTTGCGACGCAGGGACTCGCGCTGGGCTATCCCGCAAGCAGCCCAGAAGTAACAGGAGTCGGCGGCACCGCAATTCCTATCACGAATTTCGGGACCAATTATTGGACTCAGACGAACGGCACGGACGGCAACTCCGTGGTTGCTAATAGCTACATCCCCGAGCAAGCCTGGAATGATGACCTTGAGTTTTACGAGGCTTGCCAGGGAAATAACATTAGTTTTTGCACGACTGGCAACAACACAGGGGTCCCAATTACCTCCGAGGCGACCGCACAAAATGCGATTGGAATCTCATCGACCGGCGGCGGACCCAGCAACTGTGCCCAACAAAGCGCCGATAACTCGACCTGTATAGCCGGATTTTCCAAGCCTTCGTGGCAAACGGTAACCTTGTCTGGCCAGCCGAGCGTTCGCTACTCTCCGGACGTTTCGTTCCTGGCGACCCCTAATTTCCCCGGATACATCTTCTGTACGGAGTTGTCAGAACTGCCGGGCGACTCGGGAACCGGTAGCGCTTGCGCATCGGGCATCGCTAATGCGCTTACGTTACCGGTGCCTCCGATTATCGGCGGGACGTCAGCCTCGGCTCCGATCTTTGCGGGCATGATAGCTCTGATGAATCAGTACCTCCTCGTCGATGGCGATATCATCAACCCCTGGCCTCGGAAACGTGAATCCGAAGCTGTATCAACTGGCGGCGAACTCCTCCAATGGCGCCTTTAACAAAATCAATGTTGGCGACAACAACGTTTATTGTTCACCGAATACGCCGACCGGAATGCCGACGTCAATCCAGTGTCCCAACCAGCAGGAGTTTTCGGTTTCAGTGCTTCGACCTCCGATGCGACCACGGGATACAACTTGGTTACTGGACTGGGATCGGTCGATGCCAATAAGCTCGCTGTGGCATGGGCGGCGACTTACGTGAACTTCAGTGTCGTCGCCGAGTCCGTCGTCGGTTTCAGTGGCGGCAGGACAATCTACCAGCCCCACAACGATCACCATCACTCCCATTAAGAACTACGCCGGCCCCGCAACCTATTCCTGCCCCTCGGGTCTGCCTAGCGGCGCAACCTGTACTTTCACAACGGTGAACTCGACCTCAAGTACGCTTGTGATTAACACGGCGGCGAACATGGCCGCGGTTTCAAATGCCGTGGTGACCGTGCAGGCCACCGACACAGTGTCGGGATTAGCGAAGACGACGACCGTGAATCTCAGCGTCACGAAGACTACGGAGAGCTTCTCTCTCACGTCGAGTCTCGGTTCCAACGCTTCGCTGGCTGTAACGCAAGGGCAGACCAGCGGACCCGTCAACCTCACCGTATCGAGTACAAGCACGCCGCCATTCGTCTCGGGTTCGCAAACGGCGTTGCCCTTGACCTACAGTTGCGCCGGTCTTCCCAGCGAATCGACATGCAACTTTCTTCCGAGCAGCACAACGGCTGCACTGTCGGTTTCTTTGACTATCACGACGACGGCTCCGACGGGCAAGCTGATACGGCCACTCGATCGTGGTCCGAGCATCTTCTACGCGGTCCTGTTCCCGGGACTGTTGGGAATTGTCGTGACCCTCGGCGCACGCAGGCGTTCGCTAAATGCCATGCGTATGCTGGTGTTGATTACGCTCCTCATCGTGTCGGCGCTGTGGATGACGTCCTGCGGCGGAAGTTCCAGCAGCAATAAGAATCCCGGAACGCCCACGGGCAGCTATCCCATCACCATAAACGCCACAACCGGCGGGGCAAGTCCTCTGACCAGCTCCGTGAAGCTGACGCTGAACGTGCAGTAGATCGAGTCTTTAGCCGGTCGAAGAAGGCGCTCCGCTTGGGGGCGCCTTTGTTTTTTCCCTTCCTTCTGCGAAACTGACCACTGACCAACTAATCACTGTCCACCAAGCCCATGGGCCGCATTCACGTTCTTTCCGAAACCGTTGCCAATCAGATCGCCGCGGGCGAGGTTGTGGAACGCCCTGCGTCGGTGGTGAAAGAGATGCTCGAGAATTCGCTGGACGCCGGGGCAACGCGGATCAAGATCAGCGTCGAGGCGGGCGGAAAGAAGTTCATACAGATTATCGATAACGGATGCGGCATGGTGCGCGACGATGCCATGCTGGCCTTTGAGCGCCACGCAACTTCAAAGATCAAGAATGCCGAAGATCTGCTGAGCGTGGCGACACTCGGATTTCGTGGCGAGGCTCTGCCTTCGATTGCTTCAGTTTCGCGTTTGCGGCTGGAAACGCGTGCTGCTGACGATCCTGCCGGCACGGTCATTGAAATCAATGGCGGGAAGATTGCGCGCGTCGAAGAGGCCGGGCTGCCGCTGGGAACTTCGATTACCGTGCGCGACCTCTTCTTCAATACTCCCGCGCGAAAAAAGTTTCTGAAAGCTGAGTCCACGGAACTGTCACACATCGCGTCGCTGGTCACTCATTACGCTCTGGCCCATCCAGAGAAACACTTCGAATTGCATTCGGCGTCGAATGCCATGCTGGTGGCGCCGCCCGTGGCGGGGCAGAGCGAGCGCGTGTACCAGGTGTTTGGCAAAGAGACGCTTGATCAGTTGATTCCAGTCGCGGCGCGGCAGGCGCTCGCGCACGTGGGATTGCCGCAGCCTCCTCCGTGGCGACGAAAAGTAGAAGATCAAGATGGCGAAGAGGTCGTATCGCGGGAACCGGGCGAGATGCGAGTGCATGGCTTCGTCTCGAAGCCGGAGATCCAGAAGCTGAATCGCAATTCGATTTTTGTTTTTGTGAACGGACGGCTCATTCGCGACCGCTTGGTGCAGCACGCGTTGACCGAAGCGTATCGGAACATCATCCCGCCGACTGTCTATCCTGTGGTGTTGTTGTTCCTGGAATTGCCGGCCGCCGAGGTGGACGTCAATGTTCATCCGTCAAAAACGGAAGTGCGTTTTCGCCAGCAGAGTGTGATGCACGATTTTGTGCGCGATTCGGTACGCGCAGCTTTGATGAAGGCGCGGCCGGTACCGCAGTTCGTGACGGAAATTCGGGCGCATGCGACGGCCAGCCAGGCGTTGACGCCGGGAGCGGAATGGGCGCCGACGTCGGGAGCACTTTCGGCTTCTGGCTCTCGGCTTCCGGGCGCCGGTGCGCCGGAGCCGGGGGCCGATGGTCGTTTTGCACTGCAAGAACCGATGCAGCCGCAGATCTCGGCGCGATTCCAGTTTGATGGCGGCATCGCCGTCGAGGCCAATGCCGCGATCCCCGTAGCTCGCGGACTGGAATCGGTTCCGATCGCACCGGATTTCGCCGCAACTCTCACCCGTGAAGAATTTGCTCATTCAAGAATTCGAAGCAGTACCCGACCATGGATGTTCCCCGGCGCTCGACGTAAGTGAAGAAGAGCCGACGCTTTCGGCTCTCGGGACGCTGAAGCCGCTGGGGCAGATCCGGAACTCCTTTATTCTCGCAGTGAATGAAGACGGGTTGTGGATTGTGGATCAGCATGTCGCTCATGAGCGAGTCCTGTTTGAACGAGTGCTGAAGCAGCGGGCAGCCATGAAAGTGGAAAGCCAGCGATTGCTGATGCCGATCGTGCTGGAGTTGTCTCCGGCCCAGCAGGCGGTGTTTCAGGAAATTTCGGATGAACTTGCCCGCAATGGATTCGAGGCTGAGCCATTTGGTGCGCGCAGCGTTGCGGTGAAGATCGCTCCGGCGGGGGTGGAAGCAGCGGCGGTCGAGGATATGCTGCATGAATTGCTGGATCAGTTCTCGAGCGAAGAGCAGTCGCTGAATTTGGAGAAGGTACGTACCCGAATTGCGGCGTCGATCGCCTGCCACGCGGCCATCAAAGTGAACATGCCGCTGGAGCAGAACAAGATGGAGTGGCTGCTGGCCGAACTCGCCAAGACCGACCACCCGATGTCGTGCCCACATGGAAGGCCGGTCGTGTTGCGGTATTCTGTGAAGGACATTCAGAAGGCGTTTAAGAGAATTTAGCTACGAGCTACGAGCCCCGAGTCTCTTCGGTTTGGATTTCACTCGAAGCTCATGGCTCGCAGCTCGAAGCTGTTCCTATGACCGATCTTGAACTTCAACAACTGCGGCGCGAGAAGTGGCGGCTGGATGGAAAGGCCATCCGGACGATCGAGGAGGCGCGCTCGTTTTTGGAGGACGTGGGATTCTGCCTGATGTATCCGCGACGTCCAGCGCTGCTGGCGCCGACGTTCATAGGCGCATTCGTGGGATCCGATGACCGCTTGCCGGAATGGCAGCACGCGTTTAAGGATCCACGAGCGGCGCTAGCTACCGAGATGATGGTCCGACTCCTCCGCGAAAAGGCAACCTTCGAAGCGAATCTGTTCGAGGAGAACAACGGCTTCCTCATCGCGGCGTCTGTATTCCCATATTTTTACGCGCTGATGGGGGAGCGTAATCCGAAACAGGCGCCGAAGGCGGGATCGCGATCTGCGTATTCCGCGCTGGCATGCGACGCATTCGCTTTGATTCAGCGCGACGGCGCTCTGTCGAAACAGAAACTGCAGGAGGCCCTGGGTGGGAGCGTGTCGCTGGCCGCGCTCGACAAGGCTCTGGCGGAATTATGGTCGAAGTTGCGCATTACCCGCGTGGACTATAGCCCGAGTGAAGGTTCGGTGTGGGATCTGCTGTATCGCTGGGCGCCGGACGCGGTCAAAGAGGGTGTCGGTCTTTCCGTTCCTGAGGCACTTTCAGCGCTGGTGTCTAAGTATCTTGATTGCGTTGTCGCGGTGGAGCAGGCAGAACTTGAGATCTTCTTCGGAAATTTCATCGCGCGGTCGAAGGTGAAGGAAGCGGTTAATGCTTTACTGGCGGCGCGGGAGTTGAGCTTTGTCCATGTGGGCGGGAGATCGATGCTGCAGATCACGCCGGAGAAAGTGATGGTGGCGCCAGCGTCGCGAAGCGCCGCCCGATAGTGGTTTAATCTGAATTCGTCCTTGTCTCATCCATCCAATCTTGCCAAATATCGCGGACGGCTGGCGCCTTCACCAACCGGCCTGCTTCACGTTGGGCATGCGCGGACGTTTTGGACCGCTGCACAACGCGCGGCAGAACGTCGCGGACGCTAATTCTGCGAAATGAAGACTTGGATCCGCAGCGGTGCCGGGCTGAGTTCCTGGACGCGATGATCGAGGATCTGCATTGGCTCGGGAATTTCCTGGCAGGAAGGGCCTGACTGCGGCGGAGCGGTTGGTCCGTACACGCAGAGCGAGCGGCGGGATTTCTATCTGGAAGCCTGGAAACGGCTGCGCGACATTGGGGTGATCTATCCGTGCACATGCTCGCGGAAAGATGTTGCGTTATCGGTGGGCGCGCCGAATGATGGCGATGATGAACCGGTCTATTCGGGGAAGTGCCGGCCCGAGACGAAGGAGCGGAGCTTCCCTCCGCACGACCTGGTTAAAGAACCGGTCCCACACGGACCTGCCGGGGTTCACTGGCGGTTTCGTGTGCCGGATGGCGGGAAGATTTGTTTCACGGACTTGCACCTGGGGCCGCAGCGAATTGTCGCCGGGCGCGACTTCGGGGATTTCATTGTGTGGCGGCGGGATGACGTCCCGGCGTACCAGCTGGCCGTCGTGGTCGATGATGCGGCGATGGGAATTACCGAAGTTGTCCGCGGGGCTGATCTGCTGAAGTCAACCGCGCGGCAAATCCTGCTGTTTCGTGCGCTGGGACTTCAAGTCCCTGGCTATTTTCATTGTGACTTGGTGCGCGACGATTCAGGGGTAAGACTGGCGAAGCGGCACGATGCCCTGAGTATTCGGAAGTTGCGTGAAATGGGATGGACACCGAAGCAGGTACGAGAGGGAAATGATCTTTCGCTCAGAAAATAGGCCCATCGATTCGGGAAGAGTGCCTTCACTGCGGTCCGTGTACAATCTTGCTGCGAGACATGAACCAACACCCCGCGGATCAGAATCCTCGAAAACTTATCATTGCCATTGACGGCCCGGCCGGCGCGGGCAAGAGCACAATTGCTTCCCGCCTGGCGCGAAAACTTGGGTATGTAAATCTCGAAAGCGGCGCGATGTACCGCGCGCTGGCGCTCAAAGCGATCGATCGCGAC
The DNA here is from genome assembly GCA_963823085.1 of Terriglobia bacterium. Taxonomy (GTDB): domain Bacteria; phylum Acidobacteriota; class Terriglobia; order Terriglobales; family Acidobacteriaceae; genus Sulfotelmatobacter. The sequence goes on from CAWGKF010000022.1 coordinate 295,636, forward strand.
ACTTCGTTCGAAGACGAAGTGGCTCTGGTCAAGCTGGCGGACGGATCCAATATCCGCCTCGAACCGACTCTAGGCGGCAATCGAACGCTGCTTGACGGAAAAGATGTTTCCTCGCGGATTCGCGAGCGCGATGTCACCGAGGGAGCGTCGAAGGTTTCGGTGCATCCGAGAGTTCGGGAATGGATGGTATCGCATCAACGGGCAATGGGTGCGGGCGGTGGCGTGGTTATGGAAGGCCGGGATATCGGGACGAAAGTGTTTCCGGACGCCGACTTGAAGATCTTTCTCGATGCAGATCCGGTGGTGCGCGAACAGAGACGCATGGCGCAGCAGAGAATTTCAGGCGAAGTCGCGGCCAACGTTGCGGCCGATCTGCGCGAGCGCGATCGCCGAGACCGCACCAGGGCGGCATCACCGCTGGTAGCGGCGGACGACGCGGTCGTAATCAATTCGAGCTGCGATGAGTGAGGACGATGTATTGGCGCGAGTGGAAGAACTGGTGAAAGGGAAATTGAATCATTGAATCGATAATTCAATGATTCGATAATTCGTTGAACCATCGACTCACTCTCTCAGATGACTCAATCCCTCTCAGTTTTCCGATGGCTGCACGTCTGTCTTCGGTGCCGGAAGCGCCTTAGCTGGTTTCGCTGGAACTGCCGGAGCCGGCGGGTCGTCGGCGTTGCCGATGCCTTCCGAATCTCGATCCCCTCGTGCTCGTTGTTAATGACGATGTGCGACCCGCCATTGCCAACGGTGCCGCTGGCATGGGCTTCGTGCTCGTCGTTATTGACCTTCAATTCCGGAAAGTCGGACTGAATTTCTCCGCCGCGTGTGCGGGCATCGATCCGGAATCCAGCTTTCTCGGGCACACTGATCTGTACGTCACCGTTGCGATTGTCGATCTGCACATTGCCCAACACGTGCATCACTACCTCAACCGTGCCGTTATCGTCCTGCAGACGCACATCTCCGGAAACGCCATCGAGGCGGATGTTTTTGGAGCGTGTCGTGAGATGCAGCGGGCCGGTGACGTCCTCGGCATGGAGCTCGTCGGAATCGAGATCGAGCGAGCCGCCGATGCGCGACAATTCCATGTCGGTGCGCGAAGACTTGAAGGTGACGGTTTTCGCGATGCGTTCGAGTTTGATGCTCTCCTGGAACTCACCATCGAGTTGCACGGAGCCCTTGATATCGGTCACGCTGACTTCGTTGACGCGACCGTCGAGATGTACATCTCCCGTGACTTGCTCGACCTTTAGCGATCCCTTTTCCTGACTCACTTTGACGTTGCCGGTTATATCGTCAACAGAGGTGTCCGAGTGCTGGGCTGAGATGTCGACGTTGCCGCTACGTCCACTGACATTCACATCTCCGTGGCGAGCGGCGATAGAGACCGGGGCCTTTCGCGGGACCGAAATGTCGAGGTCAGTCTCGATGGAGTGATCTCCGGCGGCATCGGTCTTGGCATCGACCGTAACGAGTCCGCCGATGGCGGTAATAATCGGCTTGCTTTCACGATCGTACTTGTCAGCATCGTCCTGATTTTCAGCTGACACACGCTTTCGGACGACGACGGTGATCTTGTTATCGTCGGAGGCGTGTACGCTGACTGCGCCGTGGTTGTCGATCACTTTCAGGCTGGCATCGGCGGGAAACGCCTGCTCGAGGTTGTCATTGAAGTTGAAACTTTCGCCGAAGATGTTCGGGAAATCGCTGTCGTCGCCGATTTGGTCACGCAGTCCGGACCAGTTCACCCGCTCCATCTGGTTTGCGATGAGGCCGAAGACAACAATCATGACGACAAGAAAAACTCCTCCAGCGCCGATGCCCGATGCACGAGTGTGATGGCGCTGCGCCTGCTGATGCTCGATGAGCTTGATCACGCCCCAGAGAATCAGCAGCACCGGCCAGTAGCTGGCGAACAGATGCGCCAATTTTCCGACTGACAAAACGCGCATGGTCCCAAGCAGGAAAACAATTCCGAGGATGATGAGAACGATCGGGCCCGCGAACGACCGCTGCCGCGGGGGCAGAGGAGGAACTGGCACCTGCGAGTACTGTGGAGTGGTGACGGGGTTAGACATTCTTCACCTCCCCAGAAGACGTGGCATCTGAGCCCGATCCTGCAGTCGTCCCTGAGCTCGGGCCAGAGAAGGTTCCTGGCATTCCGGCAGGTGGCGGTGCGCTGGGCGGATAGCCCGATGCTCCAGGAGGCAGCGGGCCGACGTGACCGGTATAGGAAGCATTGCTCTGCACAAGCTTGACGACTCCAATCACGAGCAGAATCGCAGGCCAGGTTTTGCCGAAGTCCACGCTCGAGATATTGTCGAGCAGGAACAGCACGCCCAGCGTGACCAGAATGGCCGGGCCCATCAGCCTTCGCGTTCGGCAACGCTCGCAAACACATCCGGGCCGATATCCTCCAAGGAGTCCCCAATTCTTGGCGAACAGATACACGCCCAGCACGATGAGAAGCAGCGGCCAGTAGCGGTGAAGGCTGAAGTCGAAAGCCGTGTTGAACAGAAAGAGTAGGCCGAGGCCGATGAGAACTGCCGCTGCAACGGGAACTTTCGTCGTGCTTTCGGCTCTTTCGGCAGGCACTCCACTCCCGCTGCTGCCGAACATCGAAGCCAAACCAAAGGGATCGGGTGCAGGCTCTCCGAGCTGAATCGCTCGAGCGGTGCGAACCGCGTCGATGATCTGGTAGACATAAAAGAACGCGATACCGATGCCGAGCACCATGTGCACATACCACGGCACATCGGAGCTGACGCCGATGATCAACAGCACCATGATGACCAGGTGGGACAGTCCTTTGGCGTATTGAGAGCAATACACGGCCCCGACGCCAAAAGGGAAGAATCCCGCGAGGATACCCGCTACGGTTGGGTTTGGCCCTGCGTTCACACCCCTTGGAGCGGCTTGGCCCGGCGGAATGACCGCCGAGTAAGGCGGGGGAGTCCCGATGGGCGGATACAGATTTTGCGCCGGCGGAATATAGCCGGGCGCCGATTGAGTGCCTTCCATGCGCGCAGCAAGGCAGGCTTCGCAGTAGATCACGCCGCGAACATCGCGGGTGCACTGGTTACAAAGTGGCTTGCCGCAAGTGCGGCAGAACGCCACCGCAGCTTGATCGCTGTGATTGGCGCAGTTCATACGAACCTCCTGTACGTGGTCACCGACACTACAGGCAGATTGCGAAGAGATGGACCCAGCGGAACGCTAGCCAGAATGATTTGTTCCCCCGTCTGGCTGTAATTGCGCTCCTGCTTCTGCTCGGGCTGTTGTGTTGTGTCGTTCTTATGTTCATTCGGTTTCGAGCTCCTCGGCTCCGCGGGATTCAGATTGCGTTTGATCCCGTGGAGCGCGGCCTCGACTTCATAAACATAACGGGCATTGTTGAAATAGCGGACGACCCGGGCTTGCGCATTGTAATACGTGCGCCGGATCGCAGTTGGCCTCAAACTGATCTGGCTGATGTCGGCGGGTTTCACACCGGCCATCGTCAAGCTCACCGACAGCGCGAAGAATGCCATGCCGAAGGACATGGCAAACCGCGGCTGGCGAACCATCGCCCAGATTGGCTCCAGGAAGGAAGCCTGTACATGCTCGAGCCACGAAATGCGTGGCTGCTGAGCGCGCGCCGTCGTCCGCAGGCGTTGGGTGTCAACGCCCGTCGTGGATGCCAGGATGTTGTTGACCAGGCTGGCTGGAGGCTCCACCTCCGTGAGACCTTTCAGCCACTGACGGCCTGCTTCCGCTTCGGCGAGCAGCGGCCCGCAGGTCTTACAGGCGCGGGCATGCGCCTCGAAACGGTCGAGTCCGGTCCCGCTGAGGACGCCATCAAGCGCGTCCGAAAGGAGCAGGTCGAACTCGTTGCAATGCATTCCGTTACTGGTGTGGTCTGGCATCACATCACCTGCCTATAGGTACGTTGAAGGAGCCTAGCAAGTTCCGCTCGACCCCTATTTATTCTCGATTTCACGGTGCCCTCCGGAACCCTTAAAACGGTGGCAATTTCTTTGTAATCCATATCTTGTAAGTCCCTTAGAATCACTGCTTCCCGAAGTTCGGGCGAAAGTTTGGCCAGGGCCTGATGCACGCTCTCCGAGACCTCCCGGCTGCGTACGTGGGCGTCCGGGGGCGCAGATTGGTCAGGAATTTGCTCACTGAGCGGCTGCGCGTCCTCATGATCGGAGGCCGTAGAGTCCATGGAGTCCGTTATGCGGTACTGCTTCGTCTTGCGAAAATGGTCGACCAGCAGGTTGCGGGTGATGGTCGTGACCCAGGTAACGAAAGCCCCCTTTGAGTGGTCGTAACTCGTAAGTGTGCGGTACATCTTGATGAAGACCTCCTGGGTGAGGTCTTGGGCGTCGTCGGCTGATCCAGCAAAGCGGTAGCAGATGTTGTATATCCTCCGGTTATAGGTCTGCACAATTTCTTCCCAAGCGGCGGCGTCGCCAGCGATACAGCGCCGGACCAGCATCGCAACGACCTGGACGTCTTCCACTTGCTCTCCCCGGAGGATTTCTAGGTTTCGACTGAGACAAAGGGCTTGGACGAACGAGACCTACCCAACCCCTCCACAAGACAGTACGTTTCTGTAGGCCCGGAAGTTCGAGGCCAGCCCTAAGTCTGTGTGAACACGGCATTGTAGCAGCGAGGCGCCGCCGCTTTTCCGGCTACGCAAATCGCCGTAGGCATATCTGCTCTTGCGAGAGGCATCCAACCATAGACTTGGTGGGCGTTTCGTAAATCTATATTGTTTTGACAAGCAAGCTGGATCCAGCCAGCAAAGGGGCGTGGCGGATTCTCTAAGGGGATTTCCGCGTCCAGAAAAGGTGATCAAGTCCAATGGACAAACCGTTTACGAAAACACTAGGGCGTAGCAAGCAGGCGTTGAAACTCGGGTTAGCGCTTGCACTAGCGGCAATGATCAATGGAGCTTTCACGCAAAATGCGAAAGCGCAGGATCAGGATGATCCTCCGAGCCGGGTGGCGCGGCTGGGATACATGGAAGGCCAGGTTTCTTTTCAACCGGCCGGCGAAAACGAGTGGGTGGGAGCCGTGCCCAACCGTCCCATGACCACCGGCGACAAGCTCTGGGTCGATCGGGATTCGCGTGCGGAAATTCAGCTGGGATCTTCGACCATCGACGTGGCTCCGAATACCGGTTTTTCGTTCCTGAACCTCGACGACCGCACGTCGCAGATGGAAGTCACTGCTGGTGCCATCAATGTTCGGGTGTGGCATATGGAACAGGACAGTGTGTTTGAAATCGACACGCCGAATCAGGCGTTAACGATTCAGCAACCTGGGCGCTACCGGATCGAAACCTCGGAAAACGGCGACTACTCGGTGGTGACCATTCGCGAGGGTGCGGGCGAGTCCAGCGGCAATGGGCAAAGTTACACGCTGCATGCGGGTGAGCGTACGACCTTCCGCGGAACAACCTCTCTGAATGCCGATATGGAGCAGATTGGTCCTCCCGACGATTTCGACAACTGGAGTGAGCGCCGCGAACATCGTTACGACGATTCACCTTCTGCGCGTTATTGCTCACGCCAGGTAGTTGGATTCGAAGACCTCGACGACAACGGCGACTGGCAGCCCTCTCCGGAATATGGAAACGTGTGGTTTCCGCGAGTGGAGCCGGGATGGGCTCCGTATCACAACGGGCATTGGGCCTGGATTGATCCCTGGGGATGGACTTGGGTTGATGACGCACGATGGGGATATGCGCCGTTCCACTACGGGCGTTGGGTCAATGTCTACGGGCGCTGGGGATGGGTTCCGGGACCGGCCGAAGTTCGTCCAGTGTATGCGCCAGCCCTCGTTGTTTTCGTAGGCGGTGGACCCGGCGCGGGAGGCAACGTTGCGTGGTTCCCCTTGGACCGCGAGAAGTCTACGTGCCCTCATACCACGTGAGCGAGGGGTACGTAAATCGGGTCAACGTTTCGAACACGAACGTTAGCCAGACAAACGTTACGAATGTCTACAACACGACAATCATCAACAATAACACGACAATCAATAACGTCACCTACGCCAATCGCAATGTCCAGGGAGCCGTTACGGCGGTGCCACAGCAAGCATTTGCCAGCGCACAGCCAGTTTCGAGGGTTGCGGTCCCGGTAAGTCGCGGGACAGTTTGCGAACGCTCCAGTGATGACCAGAGCGGCTGTCGCTCCCGCTCCGCAGGCAGTTTTGGGCCCACGTGCCAATGCTGACTGTTCACGTGGCTGCTCCGCCCGCAGCGATTGCAAATCGCCAGGTATTCGCGAAAACAGCACCACCGCCGCCACCGCCTTCGTTTGCGGCGAGGCAACAGGTGTTAGCGCAGCATCCTGGTCAACCCGTCGCTCGACAGCAACTGGCAAAGATGGCTCCGCCGGCGCCAGCAGGGCGCGTGAATGTGGTGGCGCCGTCTCGACCGTCCCGGCCCGTCACGCCTCCGGCGAATCAGCCAGGCAACCGTCCCGGTGCCGTGCCCGCGGCGCAGCCCAACCATCCACAGCCAAATCAGCCTCAGCCGAATCAGCCTGCTCCGGCGAATCATCCAGCTGAGCCGCCGGCGCGGAATGATCGTCCTGCGGCGGCACAGCCGAACAATCGTCCCGAGCCGCAGCCAGTTCCGAATAATCGGCCCGCTGAAAACAACCGGCCAATGAACCAGCCTCAGCCGAACAATCGTCCGGAACCGCAACCAACTCCGAACAACCGGCCTGCTGAGAATAATCGGCCGATGAATCAGCCGCAGCCGAACAACCGTCCGGAGCCGCAACCTGCTCCGAACAACCGTCCTGCTGAGAATAATCGGCCGATGCCGAATCAGCCGCAGCCGAATAACCATCCAGCGCCGCAACCTCAGAACAACCGTCCGGCGGAGCCCGCACCGCACAACGATCGTCCACCTGCAACTCAGCCGAACAATCATCCACGGCTCCGAGTCACCCGGCGCCACCGCCGAATAAACCTCCAAAAGAGGAAGAAAAGAAGCCCCAATAGAGTCGGAACGATCCTTCATCTCACAGGCATCCTGTAACCCGGGATGCCTTTTTTCATGCTCGGATGAAATCATTTGTGTTCACCAGCTAAGAAGCTGGCGTGAATTTCACGTTGATGAATGCCTCGCGCTGTAAAGGACGGTCGCGATCGGGCGCGGGAAGATATGACGAGTGCCAAACGACATCGAGCGCCGTAGTGGCAAGTGCGGGATCGGAGGCCTGCACGACCTCCGCATCCAGTACCTTGCCCTTCTGATCAAGGATGGCATGGATGATAACCGGCTGAATCATGCCGCTATAACCTGCAGGTGAGCGAACTATCTCGGGAAAGCGAAAGGGGCCGACCATAATCGCGCCGGGTCCGTGCGAGATCATCTTTTTGGTCGGGACGAACTGATTGGGATCGCGGTTCGGATCTTGCAAGCCGTCGAGCGTGATCTCCAACACGTTGGAGCCACCTTCGACGATGATGGTGCGGCGCGGCAACACACGGCCATGAAATTGAACTCCGCCGTCATAGTCATAGACGGAGTAAATCCCTGGAGCTTCGGACATAATGCGCAGCAGACCTGTTTTGGGGTCGATGCAATACTCGTTTTCTTCCCAGCGGCGTCCAGGAGTGTCAACTGCGTCGCTCGTGCCTCGTGAGATCAGGATACAAGCCAGATCAGTGCCTTCCCACTTGGCGGTTGCGATGCGCAGAACTGAACCGGCGAAGCTGCCCACGATGGGCCAGAAGACAGCGTTTCGCACCATCTGAATACGCAGCGGGATGTGCCCCTTTGGTTTTTCGTCATATGCGGAGCCCTGATAGAAAATTCTGAGCTGCGAGTAGTCTCCCAAACGCGCCGACCAGCGCCAAATCTGACCATTGAGCCAGGTTTCCTCCACTTCTCCGTACCCGGTGTTGTGCGAGTCTTTGCCGATCGAATTGAACGATACCTTGATGTCGAAAGGCGCCATGCCCGGCGCGTGCATTGCGCTGTTCTGCCGGGCGCGCTCCAGCAGGTCCAGAACGGCTACGCGCTTTTCCGGAGTATCAGGAACAAGCGCGGGACCTGTTGCCAGTTCCAGCGGATCGTTGGGCAAGGGCGCAACCTTTGGTACGTCTTGCGAAAAGGAAAAGCTGCTGAGAAAAAGCAATACGGAGGCAAACCACAGGGCCCGGATGGACATAACGCACTCTCCAGCGGACAGGGCAGAATCGTATCGCGGATTCTGTTGAGATCGCAAGTGGGCGGGTCATGCGGTCCGGAGCGAATTGACGCACAATTTTCACCATCCGCGGCATTTCATCAGCGGATTGATGATATAGAGAGGTCGCGTCAAAATCGTCTCACCACAGGGACACAGAGACGCAGAGAAATTCTTTCTTATGGTTCTCTCTGTGACTCCGTGCCTCGGTGGTGAGTGTTGATCTGTCCGGCGCACCTCGGCGATGGCTAACGCAGCGTTTCTGCGTTACTCAGTGGTGAAGTAATCCACCGTCACTGGATTCTCAAATAGTGAGTAATCGCGCGTTACGACGGTGATACCGCTTTCGGTAACGAAGTAGCGCTGGCGGTCGGCCTCTGTGTCGTAACCGATGGTCGTTCCTTCAGGGATGTGAACGTCACGGTCGAGAATCGCTTTTCGTATACGGCAGCGGCGGCCTACGCTCACATGCGAGAAGAGAATGCAACTGTCGACTTCGGAGTAGGAATTGACGCGGACATCGGGGGAGAGGATGGAATTCTTCACTATGCCGCCAGATACGATGCAGCCATTGGAAACGATGGAGTCAACAGCAGAGCCCGTACGTCCGGTTTCGGCGAACACGAACTTGGCCGGCGGATACTGGCGCTGGTGGGTGCGAATCGGCCATTCTTCATCGTACAAGTTGAAGATAGGCGACACTGACACGATATCCATGTTGGCCTCGTAGTAGGCCTCCAGGGTGCCAACATCGCGCCAGTACAAGGCTTCTTTTTTGTTTTCGTCGACGAAGTCGTAGGCGTAGACGCGATAATCGTCGACCATCTTGGGCAAGATGTCTTTGCCGAAGTCGTGACTCGACTGAGGATTCTCGGCATCCTTCAAGAGAACAGGAATGAGCACATCAGCGTTGAATAGATAGACGCCCATCGATGCCGCGACTTTTTCTGGATTCAGCGGAGAGCGCAGTTCGGTGACCTTGGGCTTTTCCTCGAAGCCATTGACCCGGCCGTCCTTGTCCACATCCACCACGCCGAATTGATAGGTCTGATCGGGATCGACCTGAATCGTGGCTAGTGTGATATCGGCGCCCGAGTCATTGTGCTGTTTCAGCATCTTCCCGTAATCCATTTTGTAGATGTGATCTCCGGAAAGGATCAGCACGTGCTTCGGCTGTTCCGACCCGATGGAATAGATGTTCTGGTAGACGGCGTCGGCCGTGCCCTGGTACCACTGGTCGCTCACGCGCTTCATGGGAGGCAGGACCTCAATGAACTCCTCCACTTCGCGCCCCAGCACATTCCAGCCTTCGCGAATGTGACGATTGAGCGAGAGCGCCTTGTATTGCGTGAGGATGTATACACGGCGCAGGTCGGAATTAAGGCAGTTTGAAAGCGTGATGTCGATGATGCGGTAGATGCCACCGAAGGTGACTGCCGGCTTAGCGCGATCGCGAGTGAGAGGATAAAGGCGCTCTCCCACCCCGCCTGCCAAGAGAACCCCGAGAGTATCTTTCATTACTGACCCTCAGATTCCGGCCACTGTCTTGCTTTCCCCACCGGAATCTTCGCCTCTCGCACGGCAGCTGCGAGAAGAAAACACTAGATGTTAGCACAGACCTATAAGGTTGCCGGATCAAGCGAATGAATGCATTCGTATAATGCTGCGAGAGTGGTGCGGCACAGAGGGAGAGCAAAATTGGGCGACAAAAAGCGACTTATCACGAGGGGTAATGGGAACAGCCCATCTTGTGCGAACTTCGACAAGAACCTGGGTCTTGAGCAGAACATCACCCGCAGGGACTTCTTGAATTCGACTTTGCTGGCATCGGGCGGAGCGCTGCTGAGTTCCATGTCGCCGGCGCAGTTGTTGGCACAAAAAGCGGAAAACAAGAACTCGTTTATCGATGACTGGAACGGTTATGGCGGCGTTGGAGACTATGCGAATTCCAACGGCAACACGACCGCAGTTTTCGAAGCCGGCCATCGGATTCGTGACGGAGAGTTTGAGACCGCGCCGTCAGACTTCGTCGATACGGGGGAGATCTACGACTGCGTGGTTGTGGGTGGGGGCATCAGCGGACTCGCGGCGGCCCTGATTTTTCAGCGTAAGGCAGGAAAGGGTAAAACCTGCCTGGTACTCGACAACCATCCTGTGTTCGGTGGGGAGGCCAAGCGCAATGAGTTTCTGGTGGACGGCCACCGCTTACTTGCGCATCAAGGCTCCGCGCTGTTTCAAGTGAACTATCCTCACAGTTTCATCGAGCGCTTCTATCAGTCGATTGGCCTGAAGACTCCACGGCTTCAATATCAAAAATGGGGCAGTCCCGATCCGGAGATCCCGCTCCCTACAACGCCGTATTTGGGTTCGGCACCTTATGGGCTGTATTTCGGGGCGAAATTCGGCCAACCCAAGGGCGTGTGGGTGACCGACCCATGGGGAAAGAAGTTGGAAGGGGCGCCGCTATCGGCGAAGGCACGCGAGGAGTTGCTGCGAACGCAGTCGCCGTCGGCAGCGCAAGCGCCCGAGTATCGTGGTGACGCCATCTCGCGGCGGCTCGACACCATCACACTTGAGGACCATTTGATCGAGAAGTACCGCATCAGCCGCGAAACGGTACGCACCTTTCTTACGCCTGACGAAGGTAGCGCATTTGGGCTTGGTCCCGACGCACTGTCCGGCTATACCGCATACGCATTTGATGCCTTCGGTCCCACGCTCGACGATGAAAACCAGATGTTTCCCGACGGCAACAGCGGCATTGCGCGCCTGATCGTAAAGACCATGATTCCGGATGCAATCGGCGGGCAGCATTCTCTCGAAGACGTTTGCCGCAACTCGATAAACTTTGCCGCGCTCGATCAGCCCGGTGCAGCCGCTCGCATCCGGCTCGACTCTACCGCGGTTTGGGTGAAGCATGAGGGCGATCCTGCGAAATCCCAGGTGGTGACGATCTTCTATACCCGCGGCGGCAAGCTCTATCAGGTGCGGGCTCGTTCTGTCGTGATGGCTGGCGGAAGCTGGACCACAAAGCACATCGTCCGCGATCTTCCTACGGACCGAAAAGAGGCATATGCCCAGTTCTACCGTTCACCATGCATGATTGCCAATGTCGCTGTAAGAAACTGGCGATTCCTTTACAAGATGGGGATCTCCGGCGCGCAGTGGTATGAGGGTTTCGGAACTTACCTGCAGCTGCGGAAGCTGGCGCTGTGTGGCACTGACGTCATCGACCATCGGTCCGGATTCGCCTGTGGTCATCACCTTGAAAGTTGTCTACTCGCGCCCGGGGCACACCACGGAAGAGCAAGGCCACATGGGACGCGCGGAGATGATCTCAACGCCGTTCCGTGAGTACGAGCGTCAGATTCGCGAGCAGTTAACGGAGATGTTCGCACGAACCGGCTTCGACGCAACGCAAGACATCGCAGGAATCATACTGAACCGCTGGGGACACGCCTACGCCAGCCCCGCTCCCGGGTTCTACTTCGGTAAAGGCGGAAAACCCGCGCCTGGAGACGTTCTTCGTGGGGCGCCGTTCGGCAGGATCGCTTTCGCGAACGTGGATCTCTCGGGGATGCCCGATCACAAATCCTCGATCATCGAGGCGAACCGGGCGGTGGGACAGTTGCTGGATCAGGTGTTGAGCGGCTGAGTGCTATTTGTCTTTATCGTGCTTCTCTTCGTCAATCTTGATGCGGAGGGATTTGAGGAATTTGAGGTCCTGATCGCTGATTTTCAGCTCAGGATTGCTCGACATCGTCGATACCAGAGACGTCTTATCAGTATTCTTTTCACCCTGTTTGCTGACCCCGATGGTGGCTTCCAGCACCAGGAAAATGTCGTATCCGCCTTCTTTGATACGGGACACGACCTCGGAGATCTGCTCGGAATCGGAAAGAGATTCGTTGATGGCATCGCCGAGCTCTTTCATCAGCTGCTTGAGTTGTGGATCCACTGAGCCTCCCCCAGAAAATCGGCCGCCTACTCAATCAGATGCCGACTGCGGCGGAACGGTTCGCCGCCGAGCCTCCGTGGCGTCATTGTATCGCCCTAAGGCTGTTAAAATCGAGCAGTGAGTAAAGTTTCTGCCTTACGAAAGTTGGGTGTGTTTGCGCAAGTAGCGCGAGAGCAGGCTGGGCGCAGTCGTACCGCGACTGCCGTGATCAGCGCCGTGACCACTACAGCGCGTTCTTTCGGACGCGCGGCACACCAACTCTGGCTCGAAGTCACGGGACTGCTTTTTATCGTCATGGCCCTCGCCTTTGCCGGGGCCTCGTTCCAAGAATACGGCAAGTACCATGCGCGTCAGGTCGGCAGCGGCCGGCTGGCTGTCGCAGTTGTGTGTGCGGTGGCCTTCGCTTGGTTCGGTCTCAGTTCGTTTTGGCGGGTGCGAAGGAAAGGCCAGCGCTAGAAGACTCTGATCTGATCAGCAACCGATCCAGCAGGATTGGTGACCATCATGGAAAAGCTGAAGTCCAGTCCCGACGCTTCGACGGAAATCGAAACCTCCTCTCACATTCCTGTAAAGCCGATTTATACTCCTGCGGATCTCAAAGGTTCCGACTACGAAAGCGAAGTCGGATATCCCGGCGAATATCCCTTCACGCGCGGCGTTCAGGCCAGCTATGTACCGCGGACGCCTTTGGACCATGCGCCAGTACGCTGGCATGGGCGACGCCGAGGAATCCAATAAACGCTACAAATATCTGCTGGCAAACGGGACGACTGGCCTCTCAGTAGCATTTGATCTGCCGACGCAGATCGGCATGGATTCCGATTATCCGCTGGCGGTGGGAGAAGTCGGAAAGGTTGGCGTCGCGATCGATTCCATCGAAGACATGCAGCGGCTGTTTGACGGAATCGAGCTGACGAAGATCTCGACCTCGATGACCATCAATGCCACGGCATCGATCCTGCTGGCTCTCTATGTTGCGGTGGCGCAACGCCAGGGCGCAGACATTCGCAAGCTCTCGGGCACCGTACAGAACGACGTTCTGAAGGAATACATCGCGCGGGGAACTTACATCTATCCGCCACAACAGGCGATGCGCGTGATTACCGATATGTTCGCCTGGGCGAATGAGAACGTGCCCGAGTGGAATACCATTTCGATCTCCGGATATCACATGCGCGAGGCGGGCTCTACCGCGGTGCAGGAAGTCGCATTCACGCTCGGCAACGGAATGGCCTATGTGGAGGCGGCGATCAAAGCCGGCCTCGATATCGACAAATTCGCGCCCCGACTTTCGTTTTTCTTCAATGCACACAGTAATTTTCTCGAAGAGGTCGCGAAATTCCGGGCTGCTCGAAGGATGTGGGCGCGGATCATGCGCGAGCACTTTAGGGCTAAAAATCCGCGCTCATGGATGCTGCGCTTCCACACACAGACGGCAGGCTCAACCCTGACGGCACAGCAGCCGGAGAATAACATTGTGCGCACGGCGATTCAGGCGATGGCAGCCGTGCTCGGGGGAACCCAGTCGCTGCACACCAATTCATTCGACGAGGCGCTTGCTCTTCCGACGGAGCAAGCCGCGCGCATTGCTCTGCGGACGCAACAGATCATTGCCTATGAATCAGGCGCGCCGCAGACGATTGATCCGCTGGCTGGGTCGTATTACATCGAGAGTCTGACCAACGAAATCGAAAAGCGGGCGGCGGAATATCTGGGTAAGGTCGAAGTTTTCGGCGGGATGTTGAAAGCTATTGAGCGCGGATTTGTGCAGCAGGAGATTCAAAACGCGGCTTACGAGTACCAGCAACAGGTCGACAGTCAGGAATCGATCGTCGTAGGTGTGAACCGGTTTGAGGTCGAAGAAGAAAAACCGATCCCGATTCAGCGGATCGATCCCGCGCTGGAGCCGAAACAGGTAGAACGCGTGCGTGCCTTTCGCGCCAAGCGCGATGCCGGTCCGTGGAAAGCTGCTCTAGCGGCGGTGGAAGATGCAGCGCGCACGGGAGCGAACGTCATGCCGCAAATACTGGCGGCTGTAGAAGCGAACGCTACAGTAGGAGAAATTTCCGATGCGATGCGGCGAGTCTTTGGGGAATACAAAGAAGCAGTGGTGATTTAGAGATCCATGTGGGGACAGCCGCCCTCGGCTGTCCAGTCGCCGAAGGCGACTGGGAGGTGCCTATGCTGGCTGTGCTTCCATCTCCGCCACCGCAGCGTCCAAATGAGCCAGCGTCTCTTCCACCGTCAATGAGTACATCTCGCGGCCTAGCCCTTCGCCGGACTCCAGCGCCTTCTTCAGATAATGCCCAGCGATCTCAACGGCGAGCGAATCGGTGATCATCTTGCCGGTGCACTTGTGGTACTCCACCCAGGCCGGATGCGGCAGCGCGACCCAAACCTTTTTTCCGCCCACCAGAAATTTGTAATCGACGGCGTCCGCGTGGCGCGTGGCGATCGCCACGATCTGGCATTGATAGGCGCAATGGACTGGTTTCTTCGTCCAGCGATCCGTGGCAGTAAAGTTCTCAAACATGAATAAAACTATATCGGACCCGCTATCGTGCTCGCAAACCAGGGCGAGATTCTTGACCATCCTTCGCAAGCGCTGATATACATAACTGCCTTTCGCGAATGAGGAGCCTATCGTGAAGATCGTTTGCCCGCGCCTGATTATCCTTGCCCTTCTGTTCCTGTCCACCTCTAGTTTCGCCGCGGACAAAAAGCTCCCGGCCAAGCCCGCCGGTCCGCGCTTTGAGGTTTCATTTCCGAAAGAGATGAGCGCCGCCCCTCTCGACGGGCACGTGCTATTGGTCCTTGCGAACAAGAACGACAGCGAGCCGCGTTTTCAGATCAGTTTCATGGCGGCCCAGTCGCAGCAGATCTTTGGTGTGGATGTCGACAGCCTTGCGCCCGGAACTCCCGCCATCGTTGACGCCTCAACTCTTGGCTATCCCGCCGAGAGTCTGAACGACATCCCCGCAGGCGATTACTGGGTGCAGGCGGTCTTAAACATTTACGAGACCTTTCACCTGGGAAATGGCCGCACGTTAAAGCTTCCTCCGGACAGGGGCGAGGGCCAGCACTGGCAGACAAAACCAGGGAATCTGTACAGCAAACCACAGAAGGTGCATTTCGATCCGAAGGCTCCGGAGACGTTTCGCATCTCGCTCACAGAAAAGAATCCCACGGTCGAGGCAGACCCCAAACTCGCCGACAAAATGGCCGGCTGGAGCGGCGCCAATGATGATCACAGGATCGTGGACAACAAGTGGGTCAAGCACATCAAGATTCAAAGCGATTTGCTGACCAAATTCTGGGGAAGACCGACGTACGTCGGAGCCGTGATCTTGCTGCCCGATGGATGGGACGAGCATCCCGATGCCCACTACCCTGTCATCGTTGAGCAGGATCACTTTCATCGCGATCTGCCCGGCGTTGTCGCATTCCGCACTACGCCTCCGAGCCCTGACCTCAAAGGCGGAGAGCTCAGGGTCGCGCAGAATGGATACAAACTTTACCAGGATTGGACTGCCGGGCGCATGCCGCGCGTGATCGTCGTTACCATTCAGCACGCGACTCCGTACTTCGACGATTCTTACGCGGTGAACTCCGAGAATGTCGGACCGTATGGCGATGCGATCACGAAGGAATTGATCCCTTACATCGAAAAGACGTACCGCGGAATCGGCCAGGGATGGGCGCGTTCCGTCTACGGCGGTTCCACGGGCGGATGGGAAAGCTTGGCATCTCAGGTCTTCTACCCCGATTTCTACAACGGAGCGTGGGTTTTCTGTCCTGATGTCGTCGATTTCCGCGCTTACATGACCATGAATTTGTATGACGACAAGAACGCATTCTGGGTCGACGGGTCTTTCGGGAATGTCCCGCGGCCTTCAGTCCGTCAACCTGATGGGCTCGTGCTCTCCACCATGGAGCAGATGAACCGTTATGAACTGGTGCAGGGGACGCATAGCCGCTCGGGCGAGCAACTCGATACGTGGGAAGCCGTTTTCAGCACCGTAGGCGAGGACGGATATCCGAAGCGCATCTTCAACAAGCGTACGGGCGTGATCGACCACGAGGTCGCGAAATACTGGAAGGAGCACTACGATTTGAGCGCCATCATGCAACGCGATTGGAAGACGCTCGGTCCGAAGCTCGCTGGCAAACTTCACTTATACGTGGGAGAGGCGGACACGTTTTATCTCGACCGCGCCGTGCACCTGCTGAAAGATTTCATGGATACGACGACGGATCCCTATTATCGCGGCAGCTTCGATTTCGGGGTGCGCAAGCCCCACTGTTATGCGGGGGACATAGACCCAGCTGCTGGCCTCAATCAGCACTATTTCCCCGAGATGGTGAAGCACATGGAGCAGACCGCGCCGGAAGGATCCGACCTGAAGAGCTGGAAATACTGAGAATGACCGCGCAGATATGCGTTCCCGGCTATCCGTCGAGCAAGGATCGAGTTCCTGTAACATGGAAGCGTGGCATCTGGGGCTCCTTCGAAAACAATCGTCACGGCCAAATTGAACATCCTTCGAGCGAAGCAGTTGAAGGATGTTCCATGGCTGGTGCACGGCTTTTCCACTCGCGTCGGCGGGGTTTCCCGTGCATTCGGCAAGGGCGAACTGAATCTCGGCTACACGAAGGATGATTCCCGCTCCGCCGTTGAACGAAATCGGGCAGCGTTTCTACGAGGATTGGGAGCGACACACCGACCGCGGCGTGGTTCGCGAAAGCCGGTTGAGTCGTTGTGGCCGCTGATCGCACTGCGGCAGGTTCACTCCGACGTCATTTGGCGCATCGATTCGGCTCCCGATTCAAAAGATCCCGATTCAAAAAATAAAGAGTTGCTCGTCGGCGACGGACTGATTACTGCGACACCGGGCCTGCTGCTCGCGATCCAGACTGCCGATTGCTTGCCAGTCGTCGTTGTCGATACGAAGCGCCACGCTGTTGGCGTCTTTCACGCGGGATGGCGTGGCACGCTGAAGCGTATCGTGGAAAAAGGCATTGGAGAGATGGTGCGCTGTTTTGGCAGCCGTCCGCGAGATATGAAAGCCGCCATTGGTCCGGGGATTCAAGCTTGCTGCTTCGAGGTCGGCGAAGAGGTGCGGACGAAGTTCGAATCACAATTCGCCTATGCGGCTAGTTTGTTCCACGAGGTGAAAGATTCCGATCCCGTACGCGAGAAATATCCTCTGCTCTTCCTCACTGCGCGTGCACCCGGACATAGCGAACTGCCCAAGAAGATTTTCCTTGATCTGGTCGAAGCCAACCGCCAACAGCTGATCGCGGCTGGAGTGCCCAAGAAAAACATTGAGTCATCGCCCCTTTGTACAAACTGCCATCCAGAGTTGTTGTTTTCTTACCGCGCAGAAAAAGGCAAGACAGGACGCATGATGGCGGCTGCGGGAATTCGCGGCTGAGGTCGTGCCGCACTCACAACAAGCCCGCTCAAGCGGCGGAGCGAAAGACCCAGCGGTCACTCACAAGAAAGTTCACCAGGGAACAGAGAACGATACTGATCAGGTTCGCGAGCAGAGGACGGAGATGGACCTCTCCGACCAACAAGCGCATAAATAGGAGATTTCCGACGATCGAGATCAGACCATTACTGAGATTGAATCGTAGCAATCGATTCGTAGAGCCGCGACCCCGATTTTGACGGTCGATCCAGGTGAAGCGTTCATGCCAGAAGAAATTGTGCAGTACAGCCGTTTCAACAGCGATGGCGGTCGCGAGTATGTAATTCAGGCTGAGGCTGGTTAGCAGCCACAGTACTGCCAACTGCACCGCAATCCCGACCGCCCCTACCAAGTTGAATTTCATCCATCGCATAAACGACGTCCACGTTAGTTGCTCGCTCACGAGAGGCGTTCCTCGCGATAAAGCTGTGTAGTGTGGATTCCGGTTGCGACCACGGCCATTGTGAGCATCCCTACAATTGCAATCGCGCCACCCACATCGAACAAAAGAAACTTGTGTCCAGCCAAGTGGGCGTACGGTCGAAAAATTAATGCCACATTGCCGATCATCAGGAGAATCCGGATCTCCGTCGGCCCGAACAGCGCGTACGACATGCGAAACTTGCCGATCGTGTAGGTGGTCAGGTAAGACTCAACCGAGAGCACGAGAAATCCGACAAGCATTCCGATGGCAATCTGCCAATGCAGAAATCCTGAGAGCGCCAAACCCGACATCAGGAAGACTCCACCAAACGTGTCGGTCATGTGATCCACATAAAATCCATAACGTGGACGCAGTCGGTTCCGATGACGTGCGAGCGTACCGTCGAGGCTGTCACCCAACCAGTTCACCGCAATGAAGAATGTCGCCAGAATCAAGAGATACTTATTCCAGCGGGAAAGCGCGTAGGCAGCGCCAGCCAGCATCTGAGCGGCGAATCCAAGTGCCGTCAGATGATCAGGCGAGATCGAGTCTGGCGTCCGCGCCGCGAACCACGCGAGGACCCTGCGCTCCACCGGCGCGGTGATCGCCTGCTGAATTCGTGTGGCATTGCGGAAAGCAGAGCGCGATGGACTACTGATGCTTGTGGTGGCGGCCATACGATCTCCTTAATTTGCTTGTGTTCTGACATGTGCCTGTTTTGCGAACGCGTTGCGAGTGGCATCGAGCGTGAACTGTAGCGACTCCCGCGGAATGCTATTCACGAAAGGCCCGATCAGCCAGCCAAGTCCCGCGGGAATATCGCGGGTTAGCGAAATCGCTTCGCATTGTACGAACACGCCGCCATCCGCCTGCTCGAACGCCCAGTACGTGTTGAGTCGCCACATGTAGCCATGATCGTGTCCGGTGGGCAACGGGCGTTCATTGGGCTCTCCCGGATTCTCAATCTCCGCTACCCGTGTGCTGCGGGAGACGCTGTACTGGTGAGTGGCGTCGAGTGTTCCGTAGTGGACTTCGTATTCTGTATCGAGCACGACGGTCACAACCTTTTGCTTCTTAAGCCGCATAAAGACGTGCAGGTCGTCTCTGCGAGCTGAGATAAGCCGCGACTGCATCACGTCCGGCGAGTAATATCGGGCAAGATGGTCGTAGTCCCGGACCATAGCGATGACCTGCGGTACGGTCGCATTGGGGATGAAGACCAGGCCTCGCCAGTCGTGAATCAGTCCGCCCGGAATCTGCTCTGGTGTGTTCCCCTGTTTCTCGATGACAACTTCTCCCCGATGAAGGCGCCCGAGCGTGTCCGCGCGCTGATTTGCCGGAAGCGATTCGAGCGCAGTGAACGTTTCAGGACGGCTTCGGGCTCGAGAGATGCGGGCTTCCGCTTGCGTCAGATAGCGGTTAAATGCCTCAGTGGTGTTCGATTGCTGGGCCGACAAGAACGGCTTCTGCGAGCAGTAATAATGTCAGAATCCGCATGGTGCCGGTCGCGGTCTTAAGTACTGTTCGCGTCACGTGCGCAGGATGCACCGCGGTCAGATGAAAATCAATGGATCGACGCTCAAACCGAAGTCAATTCGTCCTCATCTGCTAAATCGCTGTCAATGTGGCGTTTAGCTGGCTCTATCGGCGCGAGAATGTGAGTTTCAGTTGTAGACTAATCAGGCAAATGGAGGAAAGTCCGCAGAAAAAGCTCTTCCGCTTCGGCCTATTCGAAGCAGATCAGCGCACCGGAGAGCTCCGCAAGCAGGGTCGCCGTATGCCGCTGCAGGGGCAGCCGTTCGATATTCTGATCATGTTGCTGGAGCAGTCTGGAAACCTGGTGTCCCGTACTCAGATTCGCGAGCGCCTTTGGCCAGACGGTACATTTGTCGACTTCGACCACAGCCTGAATACTGCGGTGAACAAGATTCGGGACGTGCTCGGAGATTCGGCCGCGAGTCCTCGCTTCATCGAAACCCTGGCGCGCCGGGGATATCGCTTCATCGCCCCGGTTCAGATTGAGGGTGGGGAGCAATGGTCCGGTTCTCCGCCCGACGCCGCGCCAAGCCCAGTTGCGATCAATTCCGGTCCGGCAGAGCAGCAGCCTGAATCAATTTTTCCGCAAACTCTGCTGACCGGTTCCCACGAGATCCCGCAAGCCTCGCACTCGTTA
The DNA here is from genome assembly GCA_963823085.1 of Terriglobia bacterium. Classification (GTDB taxonomy): domain Bacteria; phylum Acidobacteriota; class Terriglobia; order Terriglobales; family Acidobacteriaceae; genus Sulfotelmatobacter. Next base: position 315,869 of record CAWGKF010000022.1, read on the forward strand.
GTACGCGCGCTATTTCTTCTGTTGCAAGTGATGTATCTGTCCTTCTATTTGATCTCGCTGGCTCGGTTGCATGTGGTGGAAGAGATTGTGGCTGGGATGGTTGCGCACCCGATCTGGGTCATCGTAGTGCTGATTGTGACAGCGGTCGTCGGCATTCCGATTCGCCTTTATCTGATTTCCGCCGTCGCCTTCAAAGCTCCGGGATTGAAAGACAAGTTCCCTCGCTCTGTTTGCGGTCATCTTCCCACTCGACGAACTCTGGGCGCTCGCTCCTTTTCTGCTTGTCCAGCAGATCGGTTACGGGTTAGCTTTGGGGCTCACCGCGATTCTGCTCTATGCTCCATTCGCGGAACGGGCTCTCATTTTGATGGGCGCAGGCTCGTCCGTACGGCGTGAGCCGGCGCAATCGTAGAGCCCAGCCTTGTGATACGATCCCCAAGTTTCCAGTTTAGGGCCCAACGCATTTAGAACGGAGTTGTCTATGTTCCCAGCCGAATGCGCACGCACCCGCCGCAATTTCCTGAAAACAGCCGTCGCGTTTACCACTGGAGTATCCAGTCTCGCGTTCGTGCCCCAGCCGGCCTTTTCTGAAGACGCCGACCTCAACATCATCGGGCCGAAGAAAGGCTACTCTCCTCAGATTGGCACCCTGGTTTCGATGATGGACTGGATGCGCTCCACCATGCTGTCTTCCGTGAAAGGAATGTCGCAGAAAGATCTGGACTACCTGATCGATGCGAATGCAAACAGCATCGGGGCTTTACTTCTACACCTCGCGGCCACGGATCGGTTCTATAACACGATTACGTTTCAGGGTATTTCCATGAAAGAGCTACCCGAGGCCTTCAAAGAGAAATGGGGAATGCCCATGGAGCTTGGCGAGCCGGCGCGAAAGGGAATCAAGGGGCACGATCTCGATTACTACCTGAACATCCTGCACGAAACGCGCGAGGAGACGCTGGCCGAGTTTCGCAAGCGCGACGACAACTGGCTGCTGGCCGTCGATAAAAACTGGCCTTGGGGCCCGACAAACAATTACTGCAAGTGGTTTCACGTTTGCGAGCACGAGTCGAACCACAACGGACAGATCAAGTTCCTGAGGAAGCGTCTGCCCGGAGCCAAACCCGACAGCGAGTGATAGCTCCTGACTTCAGGTATGCTGTCTCGCTGAGGTTCGATTTTGAAGCCCTCTGAGGCATGTACCTTGAAGCGATTGATTACGAACGCATTCCTGCTCTCCCTCATCGTTGTGCCCGTTCCGGTTTCTGCTCAGGTTTCCTCCAGCCAAATCGACACAGTCTTTGCACCGCTGAAGTCGAGTAACGCGCCTGGCGCTGCGGTGCTCGTCGTGCGCAACGGGAAACCCGTTTTCCGCCAGGGATACGGGGTCACGGACCTCCGTAGCCTTCATTCCATCGGTCCCCAAACGAACTTCCGGCTGGCATCATTCACCAAGCAGTTCACGGCGATGTGCATCATGCTGCTGGCGCGCGATGGCAAATTGCACTATGACGAGCGCCTGACCGACATCTTTCCCGAATTCCCCGCCTACGGGAAATCGATCAGCATCCGTAATCTGCTCAACCATACTTCAGGACTGCCCGATTACGAAGACATCCTGATGAAGCAGTATCCCGACACGCCGCCCGAGAAGATTCCGCAGATTCTTGATGCCGGCGTGTTGAAACTGATGGAACAGCAGACTTCCACGAACTTTCCGCCTGGATCGAAGTGGGAGTACAGCAACTCCGGCTACGCCGTCCTGGCGATGATCGTGGAAAAAGTTTCAGGCAAACCCTTCGGCCAGTTCCTGCATGACAGAATCTTCGTGCCGCTGAAGATGGAAAACACCTTGGCCTATGAAAAAGGCAAGAACGACGTGCCGAACCGTGCCTATGGCTACAGCAAAACTGATAAAGGATTGCAGCAGACTGATCAGAGCCCGACGTCCGCAGTGCTGGGCGACGGTGGCATCTATTCGTCTAGTTGATGATCTCGCAGAAATGGGATCGCGCCTTGCGCGAGCATACGCTGCTTAGTGAAGCTGAAATGCGTCTTGCACTCACCCCGGTTCACGTGGCCGACGGTCTTCCTACTTCTGAAGGACACACTGTCAGCTACGGCTTCGGATGGTTCCTCGATCCATACAAGGGATATAGGCGCATGTGGCATGATGGCGAGACCATAGGCTTCCGCACGACCATCCAGCGCTTTCCGGACGAAAATTTAACGGCGATCGTGTTGGCCAATCGGACGGACGTCGACCCGGAACAACTCGCTCTGAAGATCGTCGACCTGTATTTGAGCAGTAAGCGGTAGATGTCTCTTGATTCCGCGGCATTGACATTCGCACAATTGCCAACCGGAACTACGCAAGAGGAATCCCCTTTGATCGTTCCACCCGAGAAGCGGCCGAAAAGGAGCGTTATGACTCTCAAATGGGTTTTGGTGCTGGGGATCATCACCCTGTCCTTTACGCCTGCGCGTGCCGTTCCTGGGGCGGGTTCGAGAGAGTTGAAATCCGACCAGGTCAATACTGAGGGTTGGAACAAAGCGTGGACAAACCTGGTCAACGTTGTTGAACAGACGTTCATACCATCGCTACCGCGGTTGTCGGCTGTGGAGGTGGAACTTGTAGCCGGGAACCTAAATGCGTCGGAAGACGAACTGACCCTAAGCATCCTGGATGAAAAGGGAGCAGAGTTGGTGTCGACGACCCAAATCGTCCAGGCGGCAGATTGCGAGCACGTTAGGTTCTTACTTCCGGAGGATGGAGTCGAGGTCAGGCCCGGCGAGGTCTACCGCATCCGGCTAAATGGTGGAATTACTTTCGGCTGGAAGTATGTGGTTGGTGGATATCCCAGAGGTGCCGCAACTGTTAACGGCAAGCCACTCTTGGGAAAGACCCGGAGCACGTTTCTGTTTCGAACGTTTGGCTCGGAATAAGGCCGACGCCACCGAGCCTGCTGCTACGCCGTCGGAGGCGCAGGCGTGGCCGGTGGCGCTGCTGCCGCAGGCGCTGCCGCGGCGGCGGCCTCGTTGACCAGATCCTTCAATTCCTTGCTGGGCTTGAAGAAAGGAATCTTCTTCGCGGGAACTTCCACGCGTTCGCCGGTTTTAGGGTTGCGTCCCACGCGGGGCTTCCGCTGGCGTGTGCGGAAGCTGCCAAAGCCGCGGATCTCAATCTTGTCGCCGGCGCGCAGCGAACGCACCACGCTATCAAAGATCGTCTCCACAATCACTTCGCTATCTTTGCGCGTAAGTTCTGCCAAACGCGAGACTTCATCAATTAAATCGGCTTTGGTCATAGTGCCCCTCTCGTCCCAACAATTTCTAATGTTTTGTCCAGCGAAGCCGCCCGTTGAGGCCGGGCCCCGTGACAGTACCCATAACTCTCTCAAATTTCAGGGTTTGGATGCAAGTTACGGGTTAGAGACCTCACCCTTAGTGCCGAAACCGCCGTCGGACCCGCTGCGGGGAAGTTGGAAGCCATGGTGCTGAAAATGGTCGGCGCACAGCGAGATCATCCTCGCCGTTCGAAAACCTACTTCCACAGGTAGTAGAAGCCGACCTGCCGCTCCATCAGTTTCTCGCGGCTGGGGATGTACTGCGACACGTCGCCGAGCAGCAGATCCATGAGCGTGCGGCGGTCTTTCTCGGGATGCACCAGAGTCGGCTCGCCGGAGATCCCAACCGACTTGGCTGTATCGGTCACCACGGCCTGGAAGTCGCCAATATTGTCGATCAGTTTCATCGACTGTGCCTGTTCGCCGGTCCAGACCTTGCCGTTGGCAATGGCTTTCACGTCGTCGTACTTTAGGCCGCGACCGTCGGCAACCGCCTGGATGAATTGTCCAAACATATTATCGATTAGCGACTGCATGTAGGCCTGCTCGGCTGGGGTGAGATCGCGCGCGGGATTCCCTGTGTCTTTAAATTCGCCCGTCTTAATGACAACATTTTTCAGTTTTGCCCATTTGAGCAGATCGCCATAGTTGACCCACTCCGCGATGACTCCGATCGAACCCACAATGCTGCCCTTGTCCGCATAGATCTTGTCGCTGGCGGAAGCGACGTAAAACGCGCCGCTGGCACCGACGGTCTCGATCGAGACGACGATTTTTTTCTTCTTTTCGGCGCGAACGCGCTTCACTTCCCGATAGATCTCTTCCGACGCCGCGACTCCGCCGCCCGGAGAATTCACGTGCAGAATGATCGCCTTGATCGACGAATCGTCGCCGAACTTCTTCAACTGGTCGACAACCGGTTGTGGTGACAGAATCACACCATCGAGATCGACCACCCCAATCCGGTCCCCAAAACTCGTTAGCCCGGCCTCGCCAGTGCCAGCGTGCAGTGTGAGATAGACGAGAGTAAAGACAGCCAGCACGAAGAGAAAAAATGCTCCGCCGCCAATCAGAATCCAGAGAAGAGTGTGCGAGCGTCGTTCAGACATGGGAAAAGTTTAGCACTTGGGCAGACCGAGTGAAGTCGGTGGTGATCATGGTCGATGCTACTTGCCACAGAATCAGGGCATAACCACACGGAGCGCAGCCGGCTGAAGACCAATTTCCACCGGAGTCCGGCAGACGTACTCTCCATCGGCATAAACATCAAGCGGATGTTCTGTCTCAACACGAACTCGGGGTGAATGGAAGTATTCGACTTCGCGGATGCCCAAGTGCTTGCCGCTGTACACGGTCGGGAACATGCAAAACAGCTTGAAAGGATCGACGCCGCCAACCACACAGATGTCGAGCAGTCCGTCGTCCATCTTTGCTTGCGGAGCGATTCTCATTCCGTCACCGAATGTAGGAGTGTTGGCGAATGCGGCCAACAGGATCGGCTGATTCGAGCGGATGGTCCAGTTACCGGTGGAAGGAACTGCGGGGGGAGTCAGAATCTTCATGGCAAATGGAGCAAACGTGAAGATGGTTGGCGCCAGAGCCAACACGTAACCGCCGTTTCCTCGCAGCCAGCGCGGCAGCCGATTGGCTTTACGTGCCACCTCGCAGTCCAGTCCCACACCGGCGACGCAGCAGAAATATTGCTTTCGAGGCGTCGACGCTTCCTCGGCGCTTTCGATCTCGGAGACGACCCCAAGATCGATTGGCCGCACGTTTCCGGCCCCGCTGCTGAATCGCTGCCAGGCGGATAGCGAATCGCGAACGCTCCGCAGGCCAAGCGCTCGCGCAAAATCATTTCCGCTTCCCGTCGGCACGACAAGCACCGGCAGTCCTAGCCTGACGAGTTGACCGAGATGGCGATGAATGGTTCCGTCGCCGCCGAATATCACAATGATCTCAGCCCGATCCTCGTTCGCGGGCATCCCCAGTTGCCATTCGACAGTTTTGTCAGTTTGAAAGGGTCTTAGGGATTTCGGGGAACATCCCAGCCCGAGAATAGCCGCGGCGCGCATCGTGCGCGGATGAGAGTAGCAGAATTGAGGGTTAATGTGGGGACAGCCGCCCTCGGCTGTCCGGCGGAGCAAAGCTCCGCTCAGAACCTAGCTCAGACCAAAAGGTTTCACATGTGGCTTCAGCCACAACCATGGATACCTTCGCCATTCGCTGACTAAGCCACGTCGTACGGGATTTTCTAGCAAGTACTCAACCTTCGCATCCAGACTTTCTGATGTGCGCAAAACATGATCGAAGGATTCTGGCTTGCCAAACGCGTCCCTTCCGGCAGAGCGCTTGGTTGACCTTGTGCGCGGATGCGCCCTTAACAGCATCCATGATTTTCGCCAAGGAATAAACTGCCATCGCTTCGTAGTCGATCAGTGGAGTGAAGATCAGATGGATATGATCGGGCATGACGACAGCGACTTTGAGATCGAACTGCATGCCGTTGTCGTGCAGACATGAGCCCAGAACAATCGACCGAGCCTCGTCAGGAAGCATCCAGCGGCGATCGGTACAGAAAGTTACAAAATGCGGTTTGTCATCAACTTGAAGAAGAGGAAGCTGGCAAGGTTCATGAGACGACAGGTTCATGTGGGGACAGCCGCCCGCGGCTGTCCCGGAGCGTAGTTGCTGGGCTACGTGGCGAATGGTCCGCGAATGTGAGCTTCTCGAGCTTTCTCCCAAGCTGAAGCAGTTAGAAGTCTTAGGGAAAGTGGAACTGCCCAACCGATGAATTGGATTCTTAACTGGAACATCGTCTATCTTCACATGATCCTGCCGCAATCTTCTTCGAAGCCTCAGGGACTCACCGAAGCAGCGAGAAATCCCAGCCATGTGGATCAACTTATCGACCCGTTTCTGACGGGACCGTCGTAAGTCTAGGGAGACTGCATTGAACCCTGGGGACCAGCCCGACCGCGATGTCCTCGTTAATTAATGTGCACTAACCTAGTTCGTACTGCGGCTGGTGCCTGTCGGAACTGAAACTGCTTTGCCCAGTCCTCGCCCGCTTTTGCCGCAGCTTCTGCCGAATGAAAGTCGGCCACAATCCTCCGCGCCAGATCTTTCTTCGCCTGCATTGGATGCGCCTCGCGCTTCATCTTCTCGATCTCCGCGACCTGCACGTCCGTCAGCAGTTCGTAATAGCGCCACATCATCTCATCGGAAATGCTCATGATCTTGCCGTACATCTCCAGCGGAGGCTCATGAATGCCGATTGCATTGCCCAGTGACTTCGACATCTTCTGCACGCCGTCGAGTCCCTCGAGAATCGGCGTGGTCAGCACAACCTGCGACTCTTGTCCGTACGAGCGCTGCAATTCGCGCCCGACCAGCAAGTTGAATTTCTGATCTGTGCCGCCCAGTTCTACATCCGCTTCGAGTGCGACCGAGTCGTATCCCTGCACCAGCGGATACAGCAATTCGTGCACGGAGATGGGCTTCTGGTCGTCAAAACGCTTATGAAAGTCCTCGCGCTCGAGCAATTGCGAGACGGTGTACTTCGCCAGAAGTCGCACGAAGTCGTCAGCGGTAAACGCCCCCATCCATCGGCGATTGAAGTCAATCACCGTTTTCTTCGGATCAAGAATCTTGAACACCTGCGACTTATAGGTCTCGGCATTCTGTTCGACCTGCTCGCGGCTGAGCGGAGGCCGGGTCGCCGAACGTCCGGTTGGATCGCCAATCATTCCGGTGAAATCGCCGATTAAAAAGATCGCTGTATGTCCGAGGTCCTGGAAGTGCTTCAATTTCCGCAGAACGACCGTATGGCCGAGGTGCAGGTCGGGAGCGGTCGGGTCCATCCCAAGTTTCACGCGTAGCGGTTTTCCCGTAGCGCGCGACTTCTCGAGTTTGGCGCGCAGATCGGCCTCGCGGATGATCTCCGCCGCGCCCTTCTTCAGATACGTGAGTTGTTCGTCTACCGGAGCGAAGTTCGACATGGGAACAGACATTATAAGGAACGCGGCGCGAAAGGCGGAGCCGCCTCGTAAAATGACGCTAATGGAGTTTCGTTTAAGAAAGGCCGTTGCAGCCGATATTCCTCGCCTGCGAGAGTTGATTGAGGAATCTGTGCGCGGGTTGCAGGCGCAGGACTACACGCCCGCACAGATCGAAGGAGCACTGCGCAGCGTCTATGGCGTGGATACGCAACTGATCGAAGACGGAACATACTTCGCCGTCCAGGCACAGCAAGATGGGCAGATCATCGCTTGCGGTGGCTGGAGCAAGCGAAAGACGCTCTACGGAGGTGATCAGTACGCCCGGCGCGAGGATTCGCTGCTCGATCCTACGCGTGACGCCGCGAAGATCCGCGCGTTTTTCGTGCACCCCGACTGGGCGCGTCGCGGAATTGGCAGCATCATTCTTGACGCCTGCGAGCGTGCCGCTCTCGACGCGGGATTCACGCGCCTTGAAATGGGAGCAACTTTAACGGGAGTCCCTTTCTATCGCGCCAAAGGCTATGTCGCACTTGAGAAGCAGAGCGCTCCCCTCGGGAATGGCGAAGTTCTCGCAATTCTGAGAATGGCGAAAGAAATCAGAAGGTCGTGAGCGCAGCTATCTTTTGCTTGAGCCGGCGGCCCACGACATCGAAATTTCCTTCCAGCACGATCTTTATGGCTTCGGTGTAGGCGATATGCTCCTGTTCCAGAATGCGCTCCGCCAGCGTGTGCTCGTCGTCAGTATCCCGAACCTGCACGGCTTTCTGCACAATGATGGCGCCATGGTCGAGCTCCTCATCGACAAAATGCACGGTGCACCCGGAGATCTTCACGCCATACGCGAATGCCTGTTCTTGTGCTTCGAGCCCGGGGAACGCCGGTAGAAGCGACGGATGAATATTCAAAATCTGATCCGGAAACTGGCGCACGAACCACGGCGAAAGCAGACGCATGTATCCGGCCAGGCAGATCAGATCCACCTTATGCTGCTTGAGCGCATTAACTACTTCGCGATCATGCTCTTCGCGCGAGCGTCCCTTGGATGGAATCACCACAGCCGTCAGCCCGCGTTGTCGTGCTGTCGCAATTCCGGGCGCGTCCGCTTTGTTCGAGATAACGACTACAATCCGCGCATCCGGAATGCGGCCCGCATCAATGCTATTTGCGATTGCCACGAAATTTGAGCCGCGTCCGGAGAGAAGAATGCCTATAGATTTCATGGAGGCTTTCAGCTCTCAGCTTCGAGCTGTCAGCCTCACATCATAATCCACGGTTCGGGTCCCTTGCGCTAGCGTGCCGGCGATTGATTATTGGACGTCTGCTGTCCACCCCCAATTTCGCCCAGCAGTTTCTGATCCTGCTCCTCGAGGCTCTGTGGCAGCTTCGCATATTGCAAACCTTCGGCTGAATTCTGTCCCTGCGTAATGATGAACTGCACAAAGTCTTTCACCATCTGTTCCCGTGCTGGACTCTTGCCTTGTTTCGGCACCAGTAAGAAAGTCAGCCCGGAAATTGGGTACGCGTCTTTCGAAGCGGGCGGATCTACGATGGGACTCCTAACGTCCTTCGCCAATTCGGCGTTTGATGCTTCGATGGCAGCGGTCGTCGAACTAGCGCTCGGTTCCACCCAGTTTCCAGCCTGATTTCGGATCAGCGCGACCGGCAGATTGTTCTCCTTCGCGTACGACAACTCGACATAGCCAATCGCTCCCGGCGTTTGCTTTACCAATCCGGTCACTCCTTCGCTTCCCTTGCCACCAAGACCAACGGGCCAACTCACGGAGATCCCCTTACCGGCTTTCTTCTCCCATTCAGGGCTGACCTTTGCGAGATAGGTCGTGAAAATATTTGTCGTCCCGCTGCCGTCAGAGCGATGCGTCACTGCTACGGCGTGCTTCGGCAGACTGACTCCGGAGTTGTCTTTCGTGACCGCCGGATCCTGCCACGATTTGATCTGACCAAGATAAATTCCCGCGAGTGTCGCCGCGCTCAACTTCAAGGGCTCTTTTAGCTCTGGAAGGTTGTAGGTGATGCAGACCGGCCCGGCACTCTCCGGTATTTGGAGCAACGCGGGCATCTCCTTCAGTTGCTGATCATCGAGCGCGGCGTCGCTGGCACCGAAATCGACCAGTCCTTGCTTGAGTTGCTGAATTCCTCCACCGCTGCCGATCGACTGATAGTTGATCTGCACACCGGGATGGCTGCTTTGAAAATCGGCAATCCAGTGGGTCATAATCGGATTGATGAAGGTCGATCCGGCTCCGATGATCTGGTTGTTCTGGGCTGTCTGGTTTTTCGACGAGTTGCAGGCGAGTGTTAGGGCTGTGGCGACGACTATTGCGCACGATGCTGCTCGGGACTTTTGAAAGGAAAACATAAGGCACACTCCTCCTGAGATCACCTCTAGGATGACCACACGAGTAAGCCAATGTTAAAAGTGTGTGAAAATCGAAGGCGAGATCTAAGGAGTTCGTCTTAGCTGTAGGTGACTTTCCGCTCGCCTTTTACGATCCGTCCGATGGTGTAAGCTTTTTCACCAACACGCTCGAGCACCGATTGCGCTTTCTTGAACTTGGCCGAAGGAACGACCAGCAACATCCCCAATCCCATGTTGAAGGTGCGCAGCATTTCGTCCTGCGGGACATTTCCCAGCTGCTGCAAGTGCTCAAATATGGGGAGAACCGGCCAGGAGCCCAGCTCGATAACTGCTGCCGTCCCGCGCGGAAGCACGCGAGGCAAGTTCTCGGTAATCCCCCCGCCAGTAATGTGCGCCAAGGCAGACACGCACTGGCTGTCGATTAACTTCCGCAAAACCGGCCAGTAACTCTTGTGGGTGCGCATTAACTCGTTGCCGACTTTGTTCTTGACCTCGTTGACGTAGGTCTCCGGCGAGTAGTGCGCGACCTCAAATAACAGCTTTCGGGCGAGTGAGTACCCGTTGGTGTGCAGTCCATTCGAAGACAGCCCGAGAATGATGTCGCCAATCTGCACGTCTTTGCCGGTGATGATCTTTTCCCGATCCACAACGCCAACGATGAATCCGGCGAGATCATATTCGCCGTCGGGATAGAAGCCCGGCATTTCGGCCGTCTCGCCACCTATTAGAGCGCAGCCATTGTGCTTGCAGGCATCCGCGATCCCTTCCACCACTTTTTCGGCAACTGCCGGATCGAGCGTGCCGGTCGCCAGGTAATCCATAAAAAACAGCGGCGCCGCGCCTTGCACGGCAATATCATTCACGCAGTGGTTTACGAGGTCTGCACCCACGGTGGAGTGGAGGTCCATTTCGAAGGCGATCTTCAGTTTTGTGCCGACTCCGTCGACGCTTGAGACCAGTATCGGATCTGCGTATTTAATCCGATCGACCGCGAACAGGCCGCCAAAGCCGCCAATTTCGCTGAGCACTCCCTTGGTGAAGGTCTTGTGCGCGAGATACTTGATGCGTTGTTTCGTGCGATTGGCGCGGCTGATGTCCACCCCGGCGTCTGCGTAGGTGATCGGCGTCGGACTGGCGTAGGGTTTTTGGGCACAGCTTCTTTCCGTCTGTTCTGCAGTTTACGTGGGATGAACGACTGAGCGCCGAAGGCAACTACCTAAGGCCGCTCATTGTAGCACGTTCGATCGGGTCGTTTCGGAACTGCGCTGCCAGCCCCCAATTCGAGTGCATACACTTCAACTTCTTCCACGGACGCGCGCGCCCGTTCGTGACTGCATCCCTGGGACTAGTGGGCGATGAAGTCCGAGAAGAAGTAGGCGAGAACTCCGAACAACGCTAAGCCGGAAATGCCGTATGCGGTCAGAACCCAAGCACCGCGGCCTTCATGCTTTTTGATCGAAGTAGTTGTGGTGGATGACTGCTCGGTAGGAGAGACGACGGGGGCCCGATCTTCCATGCAAAACCTCCAGCGGAAAGATCGTGGCGCAATGTACGTTATGCGTCACGCCTGCCCGCGTCTCGGCGGACAGGACCATCTGAGCGCGATTTTACTCCCGGTTTCTGAATCACTAAACAGAAAAATGTGATCAAAATCACAGGATTAATAGTTAAAATAAATTGCGTGATAAGAAAAATACGGCGATCGTTTCTCTCTTAAGAAGAGCCTGATTCGAGCAGACGAGGCAAAATCCACGGACCTTATCGCTGCCGGATACCACCCCTCTAGGCTCCGGTCGCTCTTCTGCATCCCAACCGCATGGGATAATAGATCGATCCCACTTATGCGCAATCGCCTTCTGCTTTCCTGGATGTTCTGCTTCCTGCTGGGCGCCGCCGCTTCTCAGCAATCCACGCCTGCGCCGGGGCAGTCTGGCAACGTGCCCCAATCAACCAAGAGCGGGGACAAGTCTGCTGGCGTGCCAGCTGAAGCAGCATCGCCGAAGCCCGCCAACGACTATTCGAAGGAATCTTTCGTCATCGAGCAGATGCATTCGCGTTATAGGTTCGAGGCAGACGGGACGGGCCGCAAAGAGACGATCGCCCGCATCCGCGTACAGAGCGAAGCCGGCGTGCAGCAGTGGGGACAGTTGCAGGAAGGTTACAACTCCGCCAACGAACGTGTCGAAATTCCTTATGTCCGCGTGCGCAAAGAAGACGGGTCGGTCGTGACAGCCGGCGAAGATGCCGTGCAAGATCTGAGCGCGCCCATCGAGCGTGAGGCGCCGGTCTATACCGATTACCGCCAGAAGCACATCACCGTTCCCGGACTGCGCCCAGGCGAGATTCTGGAATACGACATGGTCACGCTGATTCATACGCCGCTGGCGGCCGGACAATTCTGGGCAGAATACGACTTCGACAAGAACAACATCAATCTTGACGAAACCCTCGACGTCGACGTTCCTGCCGGACGCACTCTCAAGCTGAAATGCAAGCCCGGCATGGAAGCGAAAATCACGGAACAGAACGGTCGCCGCGTCTATCACTGGGCCCACACGCATCTGGTACGCGACGATGATGACAAGGACGCCAAGGACAAAGAGAAGAAACAGAAAAAGCATCATGCCGATGATGATCGTCCCGACATTCAACTGACCACGTTTGAAACCTGGGAACAAATCGGACGCTGGTATGCCAGCCTTGAAAAGGATCGTCGTGCGCCAACCTCTGACGTCCAGGCAAAGGCGCAGGAGCTCACTCACGGGCTGAACAGCAATATCGCGAAGACCGAGGCGCTTTACGACTTTGTCGCGAAGAATTTCCGCTATGTCAGCCTTTCGCTGGGTGTTGGCCGATATCAGCCCCATGCGGCTTCCGACGTACTTCACGATCAGTACGGCGACTGCAAAGACAAACACACGTTGCTGGCATCTCTGCTTCAGGCCGAGGGTCTGCACGCATATTCCGTCTTAATCAATTCATCCCGCAAACTCGATCCGGATGTTCCGTCCCCCTCTCAGTTTGACCACGTCATCACTATGCTGCCTTTGGACGGTCAAGAAGTCTGGATGGATGCGACCGCGGAAGTCGCGCCCTTCCGGCTGCTGGCCTATACACTACGCAACAAACAGGCGCTCGTGATTCCTCCGGCGGATCTCGCCAACGCACCGCCGCCGCATCTCGAAACCACTCCTGCCGATACGCCGATGCCCGATTATGAGGGCTCCGAGATTACCGGCAAAATCAATGAAATTGGCAAACTCGATGCGCACGTCGCTTACGAGTTTCGCGGGGATGAAGAGCTTTTGCTGCGATCTGTGTTTCGTCGCGTGCCGCAGGCCAACTGGCAGCGCGTTGTGGAGAACATCAATAGCGGACTCGGTGGCGATGTCTCTCACTTGATCGTCAGTGATCCCGCCGCGACCAGAGAGCCTTTCAGGCTCTCCTATGATGTTTCGAAGCCGAACTTCCTCGACTGGTCGAAGAAGAAGATCCAGATCATTCTTCCGCTCGTGCAGTTTAGCCTTCCCGATGTTGATGCCGATGACACGGACCCCGACGCCGATCCGATCAAACTTGGTCCAAAGGGTGAATATTCATACAAGATCAAGCTGGAGCTTCCGGCGAAATATTCTGCCAGCGCTCCCCTCGCTTTTTCGATGAAGCGTGACTACGCAGAATATGACGCGTCGTATCAGCTCGCGAACGGCGTCTTCACTGCAGGCCGCAAGCTGACGCTCCATCAGGACGAACTTCCTATGGCACGCGTCGAGGATTATGAATCGTTTCGTCGAGCTGTCGGCGCCGATCTAGGCCAGACGTTGGCTGTCGAGAACGCTTCTGCCGGAGGCATTGTCCCACCCGCGGACATGAAGGCCGACGATCTGCTTGAGAGTGCACGTGCAGCGGCTGACGCAGGTAACCTGCAAGTCGCCGAAGCGTTGCTGAAGCGCGCTACGGAAGTCGATCCGAAAAACAAGTTCGCCTGGAACAACCTGGGACTCATCTACCTGCAAACGCGCGAGAACGATCTGGCCATTGCTGCCTTCCAGAAGCAGATCGAAGTCAATCCTTACGACGAGTTTGCCTACAATAATCTCGGCCGCGTTTACTGGCAGGAGCGTAAATACGACGAGGCAGTCAAGGCGTTCAACAAGCAACTGGAAAATAACCCGCTCGACAAGTTCGCCCATAGCAACCTGGGTGCCATGTACGCGGAATGGCACAAGTATGACTTGGCTGCCCCCGAACTGGAGAAAGCTGCTTCCCTAAATCCTGATAACGCCGAAATACAGGTTACGCTTGGCGATGCTTATCTGAATTTAGGTGAGGATCAGAAAGCTCTCTCCACTTTCGATCATGCCGTGGAGCTCAATGCCACGCCGCTGGTTTGGAACAACATTGCTTACCAGCTCTCGTTGAAGAAGACTCATCTTGATCGCGCGCAGCAATATGCCGAGTCTGCTGTATCGGCTACGGCGGCGGCGTTACGGAATATCTCGCTCGACCGCCTTACACAGAAAGATCTGCCTCTCGTTCCGTCGCTCATCGCTTATTGGGATACTCTCGGTTGGGTTGAATTCAGCGAGGGCAATCTGGATAAGGCCGAGAAATATGTTGCCGCGGCTTGGTCCCTCGGACATCACGGCGAAGTTGGCGATCATCTTGGCCAGATTTATGAGAAGCGCGGAGAAAAAGATCGCGCACTGCGCACGTATGCTCTCTCGATGAATGGCCTGCGCCCAATTCCAGAAACTCGAGAGCGATTGGCATCACTTGCCGGTGGCGACACAAAGGCTGACGCCGCTGTCTCGCACTTTAAGGAAGAACTCGAACGCCTCAGAACCGTTGATTTAGGCAAGGCCACGCAGAACGGCAACGCCGATTTCTTCATCCTGCTGAGCGGTGGCGCCGGCGAAGTGGCGAAGGTGGATGCGGTGAAGTTCGTCAGCGGCGACGAGAAGCTGAAGTCCTATACCGACGCGCTTCGCACCGCCGACTATCATCTTACCTTTCCTGATGACACGCCAGTGAAGGTGCTACGCCGCGGTACCGTCTCCTGCTCGGTCGCGACTGGCACTTGCAAGTTCATCTTGACCTTGCCGGACGATGTACGCACCGTAGACTAACTCGTGCAAGCGCTTAAAATCACTAGACACTTTCGAGAGGATCCCGAGTTCCATCATCCTCTCGAATTTCTTCCTATTGCCCGCTGCAACTTCCGCTGTAACTCACCGGCCCCGGCATTCGGTTCGCCATCGAAGGCTTGCCCACAGCTTGCACGAACAGCTGATAGTTGCCAGGAGGAAGAGACAAACTGCATAGGTCGGCTGAGTAGGTTCCCGTTTGCATATCGGCGAGCTTCGCCAGATTCTGGCCGTCTATACTCGCGTAGATGCTGTAATGATCGACGGTGCTCTCATCGCCATTGATCTGCCACTGCAGCGAATTTCCCGAAACCGAAGCCTGTAACGAGAAACAGTTGTCGACGCCGCTCTCAATCTCTGTGGCTTCTTCGTAGTCGTTCCACGTGACCAATTGCAGATAAGGCAGCTGCGTTCCCTGGTTGTATATGGAATTGACCTGAGAGAACGTCTTCAGCCATGTCTGGCCACATTGCTGATTCATTACGCGATGCGAACCCCACGACGCCAGCGAATCGTTGAATCCCTTGTATGTCGCGCCCACGGTCTCTTTGTCGGAGAAGCCGAGACCGGCGGAATAGAAATTCGACAGATAGCCCAATCCGTAATCGTTAGCCTCCGGCATTACCCACGAATAACTGCCATCGCTCATGGCATACCCGAATCCTGCGTTGTCTTGAAAAATGAAGCGCGGAGGAACCTTTAGTGCATTGCTTACGCTTTCCCAATCGATGTTGAATGCGTAGTCGATGTTGAAGTTCGTCACCACTGGCTGCCCGTTGACGTTCAGGTATGCATTCGAAGGAAAGTAATTCTGCTCGACATACTGCATCAGATTGATCACGACCTGTTGCGCTGAGCAATTGTCGCAGCCATTTGCGCCCACGGCCCCGGCGTCGATCATGATTGCGAATGAGAAGCCAGCATGCTTCTCCGCTTCGTGCATGACCAACTGTGTGGCTTGATCGATGGTGTTGTTGGGGTCCGTACCAATCAACGATCACACCATCGATGCCGCGGCTGATCATGTCTTCAATCTGTCGCTGTACCTGTGCCGGATCGTTCGAGTTGTATCCCACATCCATGTGGCCTCCCTGGCCGAACCAGAGCAGGTAATGCGCGAGAACCTTAGTCGTATTTCCCGCATAAAGAAGGGAATGAATGTTGACCTTGCTCACATTACTTGCGCCCAGGTTGCCGTTGGACTGGCTGGCGAAATTGTTCGACGCGCTGGTGTTGTTCGCGGTCTGCGCGGCAAGCGTCGTGGTTGGCGTCAACGTTGGGTTCCCCGGTGGCGGAGTCGGACTTGGACTCGGTGTCGGACTCGGACTCGGCGTTGGATTCGGATTTGAAATTGGATTCGGAGTCGAGCTCAAATTCGAGCGAATTGGGGTTGGAGCCACATGCGACAAACGACAACACGAGTAGACACACTGCTGTGATTTTGTATGACACATCGCCCTCAAGAGAGAAGTAAGCTGGGTCTTGCTTCGATCTTGGCCAGTTCAGGACGCAACAAATGCGTGGGATTTCCTTACCTGGCTCGGTCTGGCTGGTATAGAAACAGCATAGATCGAATACAGGGAAGCTTGTAGGTCTCAGGAGTTCGCATACCAATTTCCCTGTATGCCGGGTGGAATTCCGGATCATTAGAGATCCGGATCATCGGAAGAAGCGATCTCCCAGCACGATGAGTAGCAGGCACGCGGGGGCCAGAATTCTGTGCGCTCTATCCAATGCGGTTTGTTCTGCTTTGGCGTTGGGTACAAGATGACGCTGAGCAAGATTTAGCGAGATACGCCGAACCATCTGCTTCCATCCAGGAAAGATCATCGAGTTGATCACGAACCCTCGTCCGTCATTGCTGCAGAGTTTGCATTCGATGCCGAACAGCGAGCGTTTCTGCGCGAAACGAGAAATCTCTTCCCAGGTCAATGAAACCTGCCCTGAAATCTCGCACCACCGCACACCTTCGGGTGTTTCAACTAGTTCTCGCGGGAACGTACGTACCAGTTCGATCAGCGCGAGCACATTCGCCGCTACAACGATCCAGTGATGACGAGTGGAAACAAGATTCGCGACTAGGGCGAGAATTCCAACCATCCATGCCAACCGCACTGCAATGCTGGGACTAGAGACTGCCGTGCCGGGCGTTGTTTGTGACCTGCGACGAAATGTCAGATCCGCTAAGAGAACTCCGAGCAGGAGAGTTAGAGGGATAACGACGAGGACCAAGACCTGAACATACTGTGAATGCAATAAGGGAAAGAGATCCTGAAGACGCTGCCACAATCGGGCGATCAGGTCCGGCGGTCGCGCGGTGAGATCGGAAATCCGGACGATGTCGCTTACTTCAGCCACCCGAAGAGGCCACCTTTCTTTTCGTTTCCGGCGGGCTTGATTCCGGTCTTCGCATACTCAAGCGCGGACGAATATGCCTTCTGCCAATCACCGGCAAACGACCATGCCTTCTCCCAAGGCTTGCCCGCGATTTTGGACAGCGCTTGCTGCAAACGTGTACGGTCGGCCGCCTGGTAAAACCAATACGCGGCATGATGCAGGTACGGAACGCTCGACCGGCGTGTCTGGTAGGGAGATGCCGTCCAACGGTCGAAAGCGTCATTCAACTCTTGCGTGACCTTGCCATCATGCGCGTAGTCCTCTGCCCGCTTTTTGTCTTTCTCAAACAAGGCCGCATACTGCCATACAAGAATGTGCGCCTGAAAAAGGCATGCTGCTGTATCGCTGCCCGGCTTGAAGTGCGTCAGCGCCGCGCGAGCCACTTGCAACGCCTGGCCGTGCGACCCTCCCCACTTCTTCGATTGGGCATTCACCATCACAAAATGGGCCGGAACAAAGTCGGGCACCAGGTGGACAGCTTGCTGATAGGCCTGTTGCAGATGTTTGTTAAGTTCCGAAAAGACTTGAAACGAGCGCATCGCGAACACATGCGGAGTCGGATCGGCGACATCCATCTGAATGACCTGCCGCAAACTCGCAATTGTCGCCTTGATGAATTGCTCGGCCTGCGCTATTTGCTGCTCGGTCGTGCGATCGGCTGTCTTGGTCCCGCGGCTTTTGCTGACCAGGTTGAACAGGTGGACGCCCCGAATCAGGTGAAGGTCGGCGGCATGTGGTTCGCTGGCGCAAAGTTTGTCGAGCGAACCTGGCTGGATCGAAGGAGCGACCACATCGAGCACAAAGTAGCGGTCTTGCCAATCTTGGCTCTGGCGGTTCTGCGTCAGAAATTGACGCAATCCGGTGAAATTCGCTTGCGCAACTTGCCGTTGCCACTGCTCGACCTCGCTGAAATCAAATCCCTGGCTGGCACGTGCAGAAGCAGCGGCCTGTCCCGCATTCGATGTGGAACTTGTAAATCCCGTTTCCATAGATACCCACTTCCCCCTGCTTCAAAGGCGCAGGATCGCATGCAGTTTTTACGGGAGAAATTCAATTATCTCGTCCGGAGGGGCGACAGGACATCTTCCGGACGGTCTGCATCGAAAGTAACCGATGTATGGATCGGGATAAACCTGGTCTTCCCAGCGCACTCAAAACCATTGATGGCAGTCTGAAACGAGTTAGTGCCTTGGGGGCGAATGGATGCAAGCATTCGTTGACTTGCCTACTCGGGTAACGTAACATTCCCGCCAATTTGCGGAGGCACGATGCAACTTCGTCTGGAAAGTCGTCCCATCGGTGAGGTCTTCGTTGTCCAATGCTATGGGCGGATCATCGGAGGCAACGAAGTTTTCACTTTGCATTCCCAGGTGCAGGATGCGGTCGAAAAATACGGCGACGTCGTGCTCCAGTTGGAGAAAGTCGAGTTCATCGACAGCAGCGGTTTGGGAGCCATGATGCGTCTGCTGAAGGCCGCAAGGGATAAAGGCGGCGACCTCAAGCTCTGCGGGGTTACTCCGAAAACCCGCAAAGTTCTCGAGCTCACCCATCTGTTGTCACAATTTGAAATCTATGACTGCATGGAAGAGGCGATCACCGCTGCTTATCTCGGTTCACGGTATTCGCGAGGCAAGACGGGCGACGCGCGCCCGCGCATGATCTGCGTTTATCCGTCTCTCGATGTGTGTACGTTCTTGCGAGAGATTCTTTGTGCGGCCGGATTCAATGCGCTTACGACGACTACGATTGAAGACGCGCCCATCCTGCTGAAAGCCACGAAAGCAAGATTGGTAGTAGCTTCTGCGCGTATGCAGATTGTTCGCGGCAAGCCAATCCGGCAGGCTTTCCAGGAAATTGTTCCGGATGTGCAGATCCTCGCGCTCGACGACAACTTCGCCGGTCAGGATCCAGGCGAGGCTGCCGAGAAACTCTTGAACGATGTAAATGGACTGCTGGCCGCGGCCAATTGACGCGTCAACGTCTCAAGCTTGTATCGGATCTGAAACTCATCACTCTGAAATCTGGAAGTTTTTCCCTCACCAGATTCTCACTCGCTCGCCCGGCGCGAGGTACAGCTTCTCTCCCGTCTTCACGTCGAAAGCGCTATACCACGCATCAATGTTACGTGCGGTGTCGGCGCGGTACTCCCCCGGAGAATGTTCGTCAGTCATCACCTGCTGACGCAGTGCCGCCTCGCGCGACTTCTCTCCCCAGTTCTGTCCGAAGGCGATGAAGAACTGCTGGTCGCTCGTGTACCCGTCCACAGTGGGGGCGACCTGTCCAGAAGCCTTGTATCCGTCCCATGCCGCTGAGAGTCCGGCTACGTCAGCGATATTTTCGGCCAGCGTTTGCTTGCCGTTGATCGCCAGATCCGGGAACGGCTTGTAAGCATCGTACTGCGCCGCCAATTGTGCGGTAGCCGCCTCGAAGTGCTTCAGATCCTCCGGCGTCCACCAGTTCCGCACGCGGCCCTGCGAATCGAACGCGCTGCCCTCAGTGTCAAATGTGTGACTGATCTCATGTCCGATCACCGATCCGATCGCGCCATAGTTGGTCGCAGCCGGAGCCTGAGGATCGTAGAACGGAGGCTGCAAGATCGCGGCCGGAAAATTCAGTGCATTCTGCAATGGCAGATTCACCGCGTTCACGGTTTGCGGCGTCATTGACCATTCTTTGCGGTCCACCGCCTTGCCCAGTCGCTCGACCTGCCTCTGATACTCCGATAGCCGCCCACGCCACTCATTCCCGAAGATGTCGTCGGGTTTCACTTCATAGTTGGAGTAATCGTGCCACGTCTCGGGATATCCGACGCCCACATACAGCGTGCCGAGTTTTGCTTCCGCCTCCGCCTTGGTTGACGGATTCATCCAGGTCAGCGCCTCGATCCGTTTGCGAAATGCCTCAATCAGCTGCGCCACCATCTCCTGCGCCTTCTTCTTTGCTTCTGGCGGGAAGTACTTCTGCGCATAAACTTGCCCGACCGCGTCGCCCAGATACTGATCTACTGTGAACACGCCTCGCTGCCAGCGCGGAAGCTGTTGCTCGGTTCCTGATAGCTCTTTGCCGAAAAACGCGAAACGTTCGTCCGCTAATGCTTTTGGAAGGACACCTCCGTATCCCTCGATAAGATGGAAAGCCAACAGGTCTTTCCAGGTTTCCAGTGGTGTCGAGGCGACAAGCGCCGACTCTCCTGTGAACGCCTCCGGCTGCCACACGATGAAACTGGCGACATGGCTCATGCCCGCCCCGTGGAAATATTCATCCCAATCGAGTCCTGGAGCTTTCGTCGTAAAGTCGGCTCGGCTCCAGGTATTGTTCGCTTTCTTAATGTCTTCATTGTCGGGCAGACTGCGATGCACTTTGGCAATGGCCGTCTCCAGTTCAATGATGCGAGTCGCGCGCGCATCGGCGTCGGGAAATCCTGCGAGCCTTAGCATCGCGGCGACGTGCGTCTGATAGTGTTCGCGCAGTTTCCGCATGGTTTCGCTGTCGGAGAGGTAATACTCGCGATCTGGCAACTGGATGCCGCCCTGCATCAGGTAGGGTGTGTAGTGATCGGAATCATTGAATCCCGGAGCAACCCAGAGCCCAAAAAGATTGGGCGTATAAAAATTGGTATTGTTCAGCGCGTCCACATCCGCACGAAGCGTCTCGCCCAGGGCACGTGACAACTGTTTCTTGTCGTGGATGGCGGCAATGGCCTCCAGATGCGGGCGAATCGGTGCGAGTCCTTTCGCTTCGATCTCAGCCTCATCCATATATGAATTAAAAAGGTCCGCCACCTTGCGCGCGTTTGAGCCAGCGGGCGGATTCGATGCCGCGAGTTCCTTGATCAGGTCGGCCGTCCGCTGATTACTCAGGTCGCCAAGCTTCGTCCATACGTCGATGGCGGCGCGATCTGGAGGAATCTTCGCCCGCTGAATCCAATTGCCGTTCGCGAAGTGGTAAAAATCGTCCCCGGGCTTAACGGACGGATCAATGCTGGAGACAACAATCCCGTGTACTTCCTGAATCGCCGTATTTTGCGCTGAAGCAGCAAGGACCAGGACGAAGAGCAAAAGGCACGCAACAACATACTCCGAAAGAGCAGAAATTCGTTTCATTTAGGACTCCGCGGAATGGCCAGTTTCAGGGTCAACTGAGTAATTAAACACTAGTGTACGCCGCTCGGTTAGACGTTTGGGGCGGCAAGAGGTCACTCAGAGCTTCAGGGATTCGCCGGGCGCCATTGCCGCTTATGCCACGCCGTTGCTTGCTCGTATGCGTGCGCCAGGCGGATAACGAGATCCTCACGCCAGTGTGGGCCCGCGATCTGTAATCCGATCGGCAATCCGCTTTGTGTAAATCCGCAAGGAACGGAAATCGCCGGCAGACCCCAGACGTTGAACGGACGCGTATTGCGTAGCAGCGTCAATTCAGCCGGTCGCAGCGCATCGGGACTGGCTTTGAGTTCGGCAATGGCGGGAGCCGGAATCGGAGTAGTCGGCGTTACCAGCAGATCCACTTCCGCGAAAACTTGACGAATCCGCCGCCGGGCTTCCTCTAACTCACGGCGACAGCTGGATGTACTCCGCCGCCGTGACCTTTTCTCCCGTGCGAATGCGCCGCAACGTCTCAGGCAGGTATAACTCAGAATGCCTTGCGACATTCTCAGCGTGATAAGCATACGATTCCGCTGCCTGCAGCGTTCGGTCCATCGGCACCTCAAGCTGCACTTCCTTTACCTGTGCAACCAGGGTTTCGATCCCGTGCAGCGCGTACTCCATGGCCGAGGCGACCTCTGGGTCAAGATCTTCAAAGAAATAGGGCCGGGGCACACCCACTCGCAGTGATTTCGCATCTTCTCTTAGGGCAGACACATAATCGGCAACCGGTAGATCGGCGGAAGTGATGTCTCTGGAATCGTATCCCGCAATCGCCTGCAGCACGATCGCAGCATCGGACACGCTTCTAGTAATGGGTCCGACATGATCGAGCGACGGCGAAAGCGGAATCACTCCGCGGCCCGACACCCGCCCATAGGTCGGCTTCAACCCGACACATCCACAAAGCGCGGCGGGCTCGCGAATCGATCCCGCGGTGTCCGTGCCGATCGCCGCGTAAGCCATTCCCGAGGCCACCGCAGCCGCCGATCCGCCCGACGATCCGCCCGCAATGCGCGCCACATCCCATGGATTGTGTACGTCTCCAAAGTGGCTGACCAGGGAACTGCCTCCGTAGGCAAATTCATGCAGATTATTCTTGCCGACGATCACCACCCCGGCTTCGCGCAACTTCCGCGTGACCTCGGCGTCCTCACCGGGAACTCTCTTCTCGTGAAGTGCGCTGGCTGCCGTCGTGCGCACTCCCGCGACATCGATCAAATCCTTCAGCGCAATCGGAATCCCATGCAGCGGCCCCTCGCCATTCCCCGCGGCCAATCTCGGCCTCTGCGGTACGAGCCTCGGTCATTGCGGACTCGGCCATCACAGTGATGAACGCATTAAGGGCAGGATTGCACCTTTCGATTCCCACCAGGCATTCGCGGGTGATTTCAACCGGAGAGACTTCTTTTCGCCGCACTCGCTGTGCAAGCTCCGAAATTGTCGCCAAGTCCGTCATAGCCGCGAGCCATTGTAAAGGAGTTCCCTCGTGATCCCCTGTACCCACTGTGGTCCTGTTTTTTCTCAACCCTCTATGGGTATGCCAGCATCCAAAAGTCCTATAATGAAAGTCAGTCGTCTCCCTGGGGGCAAGAACAAATCATGGCTGAGCTGACGATCGCGCCTGTTGCGACCCACGGTTTTTTTGTGGATGGCCGGTGGCAAGAGGACGGCGACCTCGTCGACATCCGTGCCCCGTATGACGGCAATCTCATTGCCCGTGTCGTCCAAGGACGTAGAGAGCACGCCGAAGCCGCTATTGCTGCGGCAGTAAAGGCGTTCGGCACCACCCGTCGTCTGCCCGCATTTGAACGTCAGCGCGTTCTTCGTCAGATTTCCGCGTTTATGGTCGAGCGCAAAGAGGAGTTTGCCCGCACGCTCGCACAGGAAGCCGGCAAGCCCATCAAAGCCGCTCGCATCGAGGTCGAACGCGCCATCTTCACTTTCAATGTTGCCGCTGAAGAGAGCACTCGTATCTATGGTGAATTCCTCCCACTGGATTGGCAGGAGTTCACCGCCGGACGCTGGGGCATCGTACGCCGCTTTCCGCTTGGCCCGATCGCCGGCATCACCCCTTTCAACTTCCCCATCAATCTCGTTGCCCACAAAGTTGCTCCCGCGATTGCCGCCGGATGCCCCATGGTCCTGAAACCGGCACCGCAAACGCCGCTCTGCTCGCTACTTCTGGCGGAATGTGTGCAACAAGCGGGTTGGCCCGATGGCGGTCTCAACGTTCTGCCGCTCTCGAACGAAGATGCCGGTCTTCTCGTTACCGACGACCGAATTAAGCTCATCAGTTTTACCGGCAGCGTTCCCGTCGGTTGGGATATCAAGCGCCGCGCCGGAAAAAAGAAAGTCGTTCTCGAACTCGGAGGCAATGCGGCTGTCATCGTCCACAGCGACGCCGACCTCGCGTATGCCGCCGAGCGCTGCATTAACGGCGGTTTCGGATACGCAGGGCAGACCTGCATCTCCGTCCAGCGCATCTTTATTGAGCACTCGGTATATGGAAAATTCACCGATCTTCTCGTCGAAGGCGTGAAGATGTTGAAGGCGGGCAATCCTTTGGATGAATCCACCGACGTCGGCCCGCTCATCCGCGAAAGCGATGCCATTCGGACCATTACATGGATTGAGGAAGCGGTGCGGGCTGGAGCGCGCCTCCTCTGTGGCGGCGGCCGCCACGGTCTCGTCGTTGAGCCCACGGTTCTGACCGGAACCAAGCCCGACATGAAGGTGAACTGCCAGGAAATCTTTGGCCCCGTCGTAACCGTCGAGCCTTACCGGGACTTTGATCAGGCTCTGCGTCAGGTGAATAACAGCGCTTATGGAATGCATGCCGGCGTCTTCACGCGCGATGTGAAACTGCTGTTCCAAGCCTACGAGGAGCTCGAGGTCGGAGGCGTCATCGCTGGAGACGTCCCCTCTTTTCGTATCGATCACATGCCTTACGGCGGAGTCAAAGATTCCGGCCTGGGCCGCGAAGGACTCCGCTATGCCATTGAAGAAATGACTGAACCGAAATTGCTGGTCATGAATCTGCGCTAGCCCGCTCGCCAGCGCGTCGCACTCCGAGACGTAACCTGAACGTTACGTTGAAAAACTCAACGATTCTCCAGTAACGTTCTCTTCGACACTTTTTTCTTTTGCGAATTTTCAAAAACGCGCGACAAAGCTGGAAGAAATATTTATAATTTCCAGTTTCGCAAATGACTGGAAACCATGTGGGTGGTTTCTCTACTCTGAACCAAAACTGACGCACGGGCTTTTCTAAGGATTAAAGATGCTCCGCCGGATCTCTTCAAGCCAGATCTCATAAGAGAATGTCGCAGATTTTCAATCGCAGCACGAACGCGTTGTCCCGCGCCACTATCTTTGGCGCAGTTTTTGTCGTTGCCGCATTAGTATGGGTCGCTTACGAGATCCAGGGCTCGCCGTACATTACCTATGCCGGCGTGCGCAAGCCCCAGCCGGTCCCTTTCAGCCATCAACATCATGTCACCGGACTGGGCATCGACTGTCGCTACTGTCACACTTCGGTGGAGACCTCGAGCTTCGCTGGCATTCCTCCCACCAAGACCTGCATGAACTGCCATTCGCAGATCTGGACCAATGCCAAGCTGCTCGAGCCCGTGCGCGCCAGCTATCGCTCCGGCGAATCGCTGCAGTGGACGCGCGTCAACCAGCTTCCTGACTTCGTCTACTTCAATCACAGCATTCATGTCGCCAAGGGGGTCGGCTGCAATACCTGTCACGGTCCAGTCGACCAGATGCCCCTGATGTATCAGCAGGCGTCGCTCCAGATGGAGTGGTGCCTCGGCTGTCATCGCGATCCGGGCAAGAATCTTCGTCCTCGGGATCAGGTTTTCAATATGCGCTACCAGCCGCCATCGACGAGCAGTCCCGTCGCGATGGACGGCCACACTTTCACCGATCAGGACTCACTTGGTGCTTACCTGATCACCAAATATCAAGTTCGCGTCGGAAGAATAAAGACCTCCGACGGCCAGACAAGCGTGAGCGACATTACAAGCTGCAGTACGTGCCACAGGTGAGAAGGGATTGAAAGGGCGCCGCTTTGGCCGCGCTAGTAATACGGTTCTTGTGGAAGAGCCCGGCTTTAGCCGGGCGTTGAAAGCAGAAAAGAGATCGGGCTTTAGGCCCTGAACTACGCATGACCAACGACGAAAAAAATCACGGCGGATTGATCCAGATCAAGATTCGCGAAGACGTTTGCCCCAGCAAGAAGCTGGACCTCGCGACCGTCCGCGAAAAAATGGACGCCGCCACGGCACACGATGCCGGTTCACCCGAGAACGACAAGGCTGGTCCGCAATACTGGCGTTCTCTCGAAGAACTTGCCGGCAGCCCCGCGTTCCAGGAAGCCCTGCACCGCGAATTTCCCAAAGGCGCCTCCGAATGGCTCGACAAGGCCTCGCGCCGCGGATTCCTCAAGGTTATGGGAGCATCGCTTGGCCTGGCCGGAATGACCGGATGCGTCAAGCTGCCGCTCGAACCCATCGTCCCTTACGTTCGTCAGCCCGAAAACGTCATCCCCGGCCGCCCGATGTATTACGCCACTGCGATGACGCTCGGCGGCTACGCTAACCCGCTGCTGGTGGAAAGCCATCTCGGACGCCCAACCAAGATCGAAGGCAACGATCAGCATCCCGCATCGATGGGTGGCACCGACATCTTCGCGCAGGCGTCGCTGCTTGGGATGTACGATCCGGACCGCTCGCAGACGGTCAACTCCATGGGCGACGTTCGCTCCTGGCAAGGTTTTCTCTCTGCGATTCGAGGGCCGCTCGGTGCGCAGAAGGCTCTGCAGGGGGCGGGCATTCGCATTCTCACGACGACGATCTCGTCGCCGACACTTGCCGATCAGATTCGCAGTTTCCAGAAGCTCTACCCGCAGGCGAAGTGGCACGTCTACGAGCCCGTCAATCGCGACAACGTACTCGACGGCGCAAAGATGGCCTTCGGAGAGCCGGTCGAGACGCGCTACGATTTCTCGAAAGCCGACGTCATCGTTTCCCTGGACGCCGACTTCCTGTACGCCGGATTCCCCGGCAATACGCGCTACATCCGCGACTTCGCCGCGCGTCGCAACCCCGACAGCAACATGAACCGGCTATATGTCATTGAGAGCACGCCGAGTTCAACAGGCGTGAAGGCGGATCATCGGCTGCCAGCGAAAGCGTCGGAAGTCGTGTGGTTCGCCGAGGACCTCTTCGCTTTTGTTGGGGGAACTCGGGGAAACAATCGAGAACTCGCAGCGATTGCGGATGACCTGCAGTCCCACAGCGGAGCAAGCCTCGTAATAGCTGGTGATCACCAACCTCCAGCTGTTCACGCTCTCGTTCACGCGATCAATGCCAAGCTCGGCAATGTCGGTAAGACTGTCTTCTACACCGACCCCGTCGATGCCAATCCGATCAACCAGACCGAATCCCTTAACGAACTCGTCGCCAACATGCGAGGCGGCAAGGTTGATCTGCTGATTATTCTCGGCGGCAACCCGGTCTATGACGCACCTCACGATCTGGATTTCGCAGACGTGATGAAGAGTGGCAAGGTTCCGCTCCGAGTGCATTACGGTCTTTATCAGGACGAAACCGCCGAACTCTGCCAATGGCACGTCCCGGCAACTCACGAACTCGAATCGTGGGGCGACGCCCGTGCCTACGACGGAACGGTCAGCATTATTCAACCGCTGATCGCTCCTCTTTATAGCGGCAAGAGTGCTATTGAGTTCGTTGCGCTGCTCTCAGGTCAGGCCGATGCGACTGGCTACGATCTCGTCCGCTCTTACTGGCAGAAGCAGCACACCGGCGCCGACTTCGAGCAGTTCTGGCGCAAGTCCCTGCACGATGGATGGATCGAAGGCACCACATTCGCAACAAGATCCTCGCAGCCAGCAGTCAAAGGCGAATTCGGATCGGGTGTTCGTGAAGGCATTCCCAATTCCATCGAACTCAACATCCGCCGCGATCCCACCATCCACGATGGGCAGTTCTCCAACAACGGCTGGCTGCAGGAACTCCCCAAGCCGCTCAACAAGCTCACCTGGGATAACGTTGTCAGCATCGGCCCGAAGATGGCCGAGCGCATGCAGATTGCGTCCAAAGATATTCTTGAGCTCGAGTTGAACGGCGTGAAGATCAGCGGCGCAGCCTGGATTCAGGCGGGACATCCCGACAACTCGGTCACCATCACGTTGGGATATGGGCGCAAGCGCGCCGGACGCGTCGGCACCGGTTACTGGATTCGACGCGTACGCCCTTCGCACGAGCGCGGCTCCCTGGATCGCCAGCGGCGTGCAGATTCGCAAGACTGGCGCCACATACGAACTAGCCTCCACGCAAGGCATGCAGTCCATGGAGACGCCCAACGGCGATGTTCGTCCGCTGGTCCGCGAAACGATTCTCGACGAATACAAGAAGAATCCGAACTTCGCACATGAGGACGAGCCGGAGCCCGCGAAGGACGCCACGCTCTATCCGCCGTACGAGTATGAAAAAGAGACCTATGCCTGGGGTATGGCGATCGATCTCAACAAGTGTGTGGGATGCAACAACTGCATCCTGGCCTGCCAGTCGGAAAACAACATCGCGGTCGTCGGCCAGGAGCAGACTCGCCTCGGCCGCCACATGCACTGGATTCGCATCGACGCCTACTACGAAGGCGATCGCGATAACCCGCGAGCATTCTTCCAGCCGGTCCCCTGCATGCAGTGCGAAAATGCGCCCTGCGAAGTTGTTTGCCCGGTGGGCGCTACCAATCACACCAGCGAAGGCCTCAACGACATGGTTTACAACCGCTGCGTGGGAACGCGCTATTGCTCGAACAACTGTCCTTATAAGGTGCGTCGCTTCAATTTCCTGCTCTTCCAGGACTGGGACACGCCACAATACAAGATGATGCGCAATCCTGACGTCAGCGTGCGCAGCCGCGGCGTCATGGAAAAATGCACTTACTGCGTGCAGCGTATTAGCGAACGGAAGATTGACACCGAGACTGCGTCGGTTCGCGAAGGCAAAGAAATCCTTATCGGTAACGAGTTGCAGACAGCCTGCCAGCAGTCTTGCCCAGCCGATGCCATCGTTTTTGGCAACATTAATGATCCGAACAGCAACGTTTCCAAGTGGAAAGCGCAGGCCCGCAATTACAGCCTGCTTGGCGAATTGAATACCCGCCCGCGCACAACGTACTTGGCGGAAGTTCGCAACCCAAACCCAGAATTAGAAGGATAGGGTTCGTATCAGAGCACCGCTTTAGCCGTGCCGCAGAGAAGGTTTTAGTGGAAGAGTGGCCCTTTAGGGCCGCGTATGGGTTTCCGGGAAGAAGGGGCTTTAGCCCCGGTGGAATTTAGACAGAATGCCAGAGCAATACAAAACGTCGACCGAGATCGAGCGAGCGCCGGTCATTGAACCCGGCCATACCTTCGGCACCGTCACCGAAAAAATCAGCGCGATCGTTCTCACGCGCCCGGCGACCAACGGATGGTTTATCGGCTTCGGCATCGCCTTCATGGCAACCATGATGCTGCTCTTCGCCCTCGGATATCTTTTCCTTAAAGGCGTTGGCATCTGGGGCGTCACCATCCCGATCGGCTGGGGCTTCGCCATTGTCAACTTCGTGTGGTGGATCGGAATCGGCCACGCTGGCACCCTGATCTCCGCCATCCTCTTATTGCTGCGCCAATCGTGGCGCAACTCGATCAATCGTTTCGCCGAAGCGATGACGCTCTTTGCAGTGGCCAGCGCCGGAATCTTTCCTGCCGTGCACGTCGGGCGTCCCTGGCTCGCGTACTGGCTCTTTCCGTATCCCAACACAATGCGGGTGTGGCCGCAGTTCCGCAGCCCGCTCATGTGGGACGTTTTCGCGGTCTCGACTTACGCCACCATTTCGGCTCTCTTCTGGTTTGCCGGACTGATTCCCGACTTCGCCACCTTGCGCGACCGCTCCGAGAAGCGCTGGATCAAGATGATCTACGGCATGCTTTCATTCGGATGGCGCGGATCGGCTCGTCACTGGCATCGCTATGAGACAATGTATCTGCTGCTCGCCGGACTGGCGACGCCGCTCGTCCTGTCAGTTCACACCGTCGTCAGCTTCGACTTCGCCGTCGGCATCGTCCCGGGATGGCACACCACGATCTTCCCGCCCTACTTCGTTGCGGGCGCAATCTATTCCGGATTTGCGATGGTGCTGATGCTCGCCATCCCCATCCGCAAGATTTACGGGCTGGAAGACTTCATCACCGAGCGTCATTTGCAAAACTCCGCCAAGGTGATGCTCGCCACGGGATTGATCGTCGCCTATGGCTATGGCATTGAGGCGTTCATGGGTTGGTACAGCGGCGACCGCTATGATGCGTTCACGCTCTGGAACCGCCTGCACGGTCCCTATGCCTTCTTGTATTACGCGCTGCTGAGTTGCAACATCTTCATCCCCCAACTGCTCTGGATCCGGAAGATGCGCACCAGTCCCATCGCGCTGTTCTTCGTGTCATTCGTCATCCTCATCGGCATGTGGCTCGAGCGCTTCATCATCGTCGTTGTCAGCTTGCATCGCGACTTTCTGACATCGTCCTGGGGCATGTACTACCCCACGCGCTGGGACTATATGACCTTTTTCGGAACGATCGGAATGTTCCTTGCCGCCATGTTCCTGTTCTTGCGCTTCCTGCCGGCAATCTCGATCTTTGAAATGCGCACCCTCCTGCCCGAGGCGGAGGTGAAAGAGTAATGGCGAAACGCGATCCCATTTACGGCGTCATGGCCGAGTTCGATTCGGCGCAGGCCCTCGTCGACGCGGCCAAGAAGACGCACGAGGCCGGCTACAAAAAAATCGACGCCTACAGCCCGTTTCCGATCGAAGGCCTCGCGGAAGAAATCGGATTCCATCACGACGAGGTTCCTCTTGTCGTGTTGATCGGCGGCATCATCGGCGGATGCACCGGCTACCTGATGCAGTACTGGATGGCAGCTGTCGATTATCCGTTGAACATCGGCGGCAAGCCGCCGCATTCCTGGCCGGCGTTCATCATCATCACGTTCGAAATGACAATTCTGTTCGCAGGAATTTCAGCTGTACTTGGCATGCTCGCTTTGAATGGTCTGCCCATGCCGTACCATCCGGTCTTCAATGTGCCGCGTTTCGCGTTCGCATCCAAAGACCGATTTTTCCTGATCGTGTTCTCGTCCGATAAGAAGTACAACGCTGCTGAAACTCGCCGCTTCCTCGAAGAACCTCGACGCGCGCTCAGTCTCGGAGGTGCCAAGCTAGATGCGACACCTCCGTCAAGTGAATCCAGGCAGTGGCAAAGCTCGAGTCGGAAGCGCCGGCCAGGTTGAGAGCAGTGCCCGTGTGGGGACGGGCGCCCTCGCCCGTCTAGTCGAGCGAAGCTCGACAGCGGTTTCCTGTGCAGCGAAACTCATGTGCGGGTGCCCCATCCTTGCGCGTTCTGTGCGCAAGGGTGGGATTCCACGAACTTCGCTAGCTGGCCTGGCCATTTTGATCGCCTTCACCTCTGCCTGCCGCCTCGACATGCACGTGCAGCCACGCCAGAATCCCCTGTCGTACAGCGACTTCTATGCGGATCACCGTTCAGAGCGTCCGCCGGTTGAAGGCACAGTCGCTCGCGGCCAGTTGGATGCCGACACCTATTTCTATACCGGCAAATCTGGTACGAATCCCGGCGAGGTCATGCCCTTCCCAGTCACCAGAGAAGTCCTCGATCGCGGACGCGAGCGCTACAACATCTATTGCGCTCCTTGTCATTCGCGCGTCGGTGACGGCAAGGGATTCATCCCGTCTCGTGGTTTCTCGCGTATGCCGCCTTCGTATCACATTCCGCGTCTGCAGAAGGCGCCGCTGGGCTATTTTTTCGACGTGATGAGCAATGGCTTCGGCATCATGCCTGACTACGCATCGCAGATATCGCCCGAAGATCGTTGGAAGATCGTCGCCTATATTCGTGCGCTGCAGTTGAGCCAGGATGCAACCATGGCCGACGTTCCACCCGGTCAGAAGATTCCTTCCGAGCCGCCGAAGTTCGCCGAACCCGGATCGGGAGCCACATTGCCGAGAGTTGTAAATGAAACGAAATCAGAGCCGGAATCGGGAAGAGGCTCCGAGTCAGGAACCGGGAAAGAAAAACCATGAGCACGGTGCCTGCAACACAGATCGATCTCACGCCTCCGCCAATCGTCAAGACGATCGGGCAGCGCGCACTGATCGTGGGCGCACTTTTCAGCATCGGCGCACTGGCGCTTGCGTTCTTGCGTCCGGACGAGTTTTATCGCGGCTACCTGCTCGGCTACATGGATTGGCTGGGAGTGGCGCTTGGCTCCATGGCCATCGTCATGATTCGCCACCTCACCGGTGGTGGATGGGGCACCGTTATCCGCCGCGTCCTTGGCGCGGCTATGCGCACGCTCCCCGTGCTGGCGATTCTATTCATCCCGATCATCATTGGTGTGCTGCAGCATCGAAACTATCCATGGCTGATGCCCCTGGATGCGATCCAGGATGCCCACATTCGCGAGCATCTCGAGAAGCACAGCTTCATCAAGGCCGCGTACCTGAATCCCACCGGCTTCATCATTCGCGCAATCATCTATCTGGCGATCTGGAATCTGCTCTCGTTCCTGCTCTCCATGTGGTCGAAACAGACCGATAAGCCCGGCGCTCCCGACAACACGCAAAAATTTAAAGCGGTTGCCGGGCCTGGACTCATCCTCTACGCATTCACTATTACCTTCGCCACCATCGACTGGGTCATGTCGCTCGACCCAAGCTGGATTTCGACCATCTTTGGCCTGATCATTCTCGCTGGTGAATTGCTGTCGGCAATCTGCTTCGCAATTGTGGTGGAGCGCATTCTCGTCGACTATAAGCCGATGTCCGAGATGCTTAAGCCTGAGTTCGTCCACGATCACGGCAAGTGGACCGTCACCTTCATCATGCTGTGGGCCTACTTTAGCTTTTCGCAGTGGCTGATTATCTGGGCGGGCAACCTGCCAAACGAGATTACTTTCTACCTCAAGAGGATCAACAACGGCTGGGGATACGTTGCGGTGTTCCTGGCGTTATTCCACTTCTGCGTCCCGTTCGTCATCCTGCTCTCGCGGCCGTTCAAGCGGAACATCCGTAAACTTGTATGGATCGCCGTTTGGCTACTGTTCATGCGTTTCGTCGATTTGTTCTGGATCATCGAGCCGAATTTTTCTCGAAACTTTACGGTAACCATCGCGGACATCGTGGTGCCGATGGCCATCGGTTGCATCTGGATCTTTTTCTTCTGCCGCAACCTGGCCGCACTTCCGCTGCTGCCAGCCTATGATGTCTCGGCCGGAGACGTCTTCTTACCAGATCCGAACCATCCGCCGGGAATTGAAAAGAACACATGAGCAATCCGACCCATCCTTCGAAATCGAACGGACACGCTGACTACGAGCGCAAGGATATTAGTGTTTCTGCGGTCGTCTACTTTTTGGTCGGTCTCGCCGTCTTTATTACCGTTAGTTACTTCCTCGTCGATGGCGTCTACCATTTCCTCGATAAGCACTTCGAAGCCGAGCAAGCTCCCGTCAGCCCACTGGTGAACAATGCTCCGCAGGACACGCGCCGCATCCCCCCGCAATATGGAAACAACTACCAGGAGTATTTAAAAGAGGGATTTCCCGCGCCGCAACTCGAAACCGATGAGCGCACCGAACTGAATGACGTGCGCTTGCGCGAGGAAAACACCCTCAGCACCTACGATTACGTCGACAAGAATGCCGGCACCGTCCGCATCCCCATCGACCGGGCCATGGACCTTCTCGCTCAGCGCGGTCTTCCCGTGCGCCCAACAGCAAGCAGCGGCGCCTCGTCCGCGGAACATTCGACCGCGCAGCCGCAGCAGAACAAGGGAAAGAAGTAGTGAGATACAAGAAACACAATTCGATCGCAGTCACACTATTAACGCTGTCGTATGCGACTCCGGACGGCGTCATCCTGAGCGAAGCCTCTTTTCAGGCGGAGCGAAGGATCTCGCGCGCAGGACTACTCGCCCGCGAATGTCGTGCAGTTGCAATCTTTGTGCTGCTCTTCACTTTCCTGGCTTCCACCGCTTTCTCGCAGGCGATGACCACGGGCATCATGTCGCCGCCGGCCAACGTTCGTCCTCCATATCTGACCAACGTCGGCATCGAGCAGCATCTTGACGCACAAGTTCCTCCAGACCTCGCCTTCGTCGACGACACTGGGCATCCTGTCAAACTCGGAAACTACTTCGGCAAGAAGCCGCTCATCCTTAATCTCGTCTATTACAACTGCACGATGCTGTGCGGTGAGGCACTCGCGGGACTAAGCGCCTCGATGAAGATGATCAAGTTCGACGTCGGCAATCAGTTCGACGTCGTGACCGTCAGCTTCAATCCAAAGGAAACACCCCAAATCGCCGCCGCAAAAAAGATTGAATACCTCAAGCGCTACGGACGGCCCAACGCCGCTGTTGGCTGGCACTTCCTGACGGGTCCGCCGGAATCGATCAACGCCCTGACCAAGGCAGTCGGATTTCAGTATCAGTACGATGCGTCCAAAGACCAGTACGCGCACGCCACAGCCATCACGGTGCTAACGCCCGAAGGCCGGATTTCGCGCTACTTCTACGGCGTGGACTTCCCGCCGAAAGACTTGCGCCTGGGGCTGGTCGAGGCCTCGCAGCGTAAGATCGGCAACGCCGTCGACGCCGTGCTCTTGTACTGCTATCACTACGATCCCGCTGTAGGAAAATATGGCGCGGTTGTCAGCAATATGTTGAAGATTGGCGGCGGCCTGACCATCTTACTCGTTGGCGGCCTGCTCTTTATTCTCATCCGTCTGGATCGCGCCGCGCCGCACCAGGGCTGGGATAAATCGGAACTGAAACACACGCGATATGTTCGATAACTTCCCATTGTGGCCGCAAAGGGCCTCCAGCACGGCGGGCAACGTCGATGCCCTGTTCATCTTCCTGCTCATAGTGTCAGGACTGATGACGTTGTTGGTCTTCAGCGCCATCGTCTACTTCGCTGCGCGGTACCGCCATCGCAAAGGCGTTCTGGCCGAGCAGGTCGAGGGCTCCGTTCCCCTGGAACTGACATGGAGCATCATTCCTCTCGGCGTCTTCATGGTGATCTTTGCTTGGGGCGCCGTCGTCTACTTCAAGAGCCGTACACCACCTCGAGACGCAACCGAAGTCTACGTCGTCGCCAAGCAGTGGATGTGGAAGCTCGAGCACGCCGAAGGTCAGCGCGAGATTAACGAACTGCACGTCCCCGTCGGCCGCGACGTCAAGCTGATCATGACCTCGCAAGATGTCATCCACAGCTTCTTCGTCCCCGCATTCCGCATGAAGCAAGACGTGCTTCCCGGACGTTATACCGTGCTCTGGTTCCGCGCGACGAAAGCGGGCACCTATCATCTTTTCTGCGCGCAATACTGCGGCACGCAGCACTCCGGAATGATCGGCAGCATCATTGTCATGGAACCCGCGCAGTACGAAGCCTGGATGAGCGGCGGGTCTAACGGGCCGCTCTCGGTGAGTGGTGAAAAGATTTTTGCTGAACTCGGCTGCGCCACATGTCATCGAATGGATTCGCAGGGCCGGGGCCCGAATCTGCAGGGCGTCTTCGGCAAGCCCGTGCAACTCGAAGATGGTCGCATCGTGACCGCGGATGAAAACTACATTCGCGAATCGATCCTCGATCCCGGAGCCAAAGTCGTCAAAGGGTTTAAACCGGTCATGCCAACCTTTCAGGGATTGGTTAGTGAAGAGCAAGTGAACGCGCTGGTTGCCTATGTGAAATCGTTGGGCATTCCCGAGCCAGGTGGAGTGAAGACCAGTGAATCCATGCCCGCGCCGCAGGGCGCTTCGGGCGGCAGAAGTCAGGTGCAATAGTTATGGCGACAGCAACGGTACCAGCGGTCGAGCGCGAGAATTATCTCAATAAGGAGTATGGCGTTGGTTCGTGGCTGCTTACCACCGACCACAAACGCATCGCACTCCTCTATCTGATCTCGATCACTTTCTTTTTCTTCATCGGCGGATTCTTCGCACTCCTCATCCGCCTGGAACTGCTCACGCCCGCCGGCGACCTCGTTCAGGCTGACACCTACAACAAGCTGTTCACGATGCATGGCCAGGTGATGATCTTCTTCTTCCTCATCCCCTCGATTCCGGCGGTGCTGGGCAACTTCCTCGTGCCGATGATGGTCGGCGCCAAAGACTTGGCCTTTCCGCGGATCAACCTGCTGAGTTGGTACCTCTACATTATCGCCGGCATGATGATGCTGCACTGCATGCTGACCGGCGGCGTCGACACCGGCTGGACTTTTTACACGCCCTTCAGCACTGCCTTCAGTAATACAAAGGTCATCGAAGCCGGACTCGCGATTTTCGTCTCGGGATTTTCCTCCATTCTCACCGGACTGAATTTCGTCGTCACCATTCACCGCATGCGTGCGCCGGGAATGACCTGGTCGCGGTTGCCTCTCTTTATCTGGGCGCACTACGCCACCAGCATCATTCAGATCCTCGGCACTCCGGTCATCGCGATCACGCTCGTACTGGTCGTCGCCGAACGTGCCCTGCACCTCGGCATCTTCGATCCAAAACTGGGCGGCGATCCGCTTCTCTTTCAGCACCTGTTCTGGTTCTACTCCCATCCCGCCGTTTACATCATGATTCTGCCCTCGATGGGCGTTGTGACCGAGATCATCGCCTGCTTCTCGCGCAAGCGCATCTTCGGATACAACTTCGTCGCCCTCTCCTCGATCGCCATCGCGGTTTTCGGATTTCTGGTCTGGGCGCATCACATGTTCGTCGCGGGAATCTCTGTCTACGCCGCGCTCATCTTCTCGATGCTCAGCTACTCTGTAGCCGTTCCCTCGGCCGTCAAAGTCTTCAACTGGACCGCTACCTTATATAAAGGATCCATCCACTACGACGCGCCCATGCTCTACGCTTTCGGGTTTCTGGGCCTGTTCACCATGGGCGGTCTCACCGGCCTGTTCCTCGCTGCGCTCGGCGTCGACATGCATGTCCACGACACCTATTTCGTCATCGCCCACTTCCACTACATCATGGTCGGCGGTGCGCTCATGGGATACCTCGGGGGTCTGCACTTCTGGTGGCCAAAAATTTCCGGCAAGCTCTACCCCGAAGGATGGGCACGGCTTTCCGCTCTTATTGTCTTCCTCGGATTTAACCTGACCTTCTTCCCGCAATTTATCCTCGGGTACCTCGGCATGCCGCGCCGCTACTACCAGTATCCGCCGGAATTCCAGGTGCTCAACGTGCTTTCGACCGCCGGAGCCACCGTGCTGGGCATCGGATATCTATTGCCGATGATCTACTTCCTCTGGTCCATGCGCTACGGCAAGCCAGCGCCCGACAATCCCTGGAACGCCGCCGGACTTGAGTGGCAGACCCAGTCTCCGCCCACAACTTTTAATTTTCCCGAAGAGCCGGTCGTGACCTGGGAAGCCTACAACTACGACGAGATCGACAAAGATCACAAGGAGGTCCGCGTTGCCGGATAGCCCAACTGCCGTTCAAGCACACGAGGGTCTCCACAACCCGGCCCTGCTGCATCACTTTGCCACCGAGGAGCAGCAGCGCGACGCTTCCAACTTAGGCATGTGGATCTTCCTCGGGACCGAAGTCATGTTCTTCGGCGGCTTGTTCTGCGCTTATCTGATCTACCGCGGCTGGTACTTTGGAGACTTTGCGGCCGCCAGCAAGTCCATTGACGCCGCTCTCGGCGCGACGAACACCGCCGTTCTGATCTGCAGCAGCTTGACCGTCGTCCTCGCAATCTGGGCCGCGCAGACCGCTCGTCGTGGACTGCTGATCGCAATGCTGATCCTCACCATGCTCTTCGGTCTCGGCTTTCTGGGCATCAAAGGCAAGGAGTACAAAGACAAGTTCGAAGAGCATCACGTTCCGGGCTCAAGCTTCAGCTTCGAGCATCAAGAAATCCCCGGCCATCCCGGTCAATACGCCAACCCGCGCCATGCCCAGATTTTCTTTGCTCTTTACTTCATCATGACCGGACTGCATGCCTTGCACATGATTGTAGGGCTCGGCATCTTTACCTGGCTCTTGATCATGGCGTGGAGAGGGTACTTCACGCCGCACTATCACACCCCGCTCGAAATCGGTGGCTTGTACTGGCACTTCGTCGATATTATCTGGATCTATCTGTTTCCTTTGCTGTATTTGATTGACCGTCACCCGTGAGAGCAGCTTGGATAACATCTCCAAACTAGATCGGCGTCATCCCGAGCGGAGCCGCATTTCAGGCGGAGCGAGGGATCTCGCGTGTGGAGCAACTGGACGCTCGAGGTTATTGAATGTCTGATCACGCAAAATCGTCGCCCTTGAAAACATACTTTGCCGTGTGGATCGCACTCCTCTTCGGTACCGGACTTACCTATTGGGCTTCCCTGATCGACCTCGGCCGCTTCAATTCCGCCGTGGCTCTCATCATTGCAACGACCAAGGCGCTTCTGGTCGCCCTCTTCTTTATGCACCTGAAAGGCGCCAGCGACAAATTGCTGAAATTGGTTGTAATCTCGACCCTCTTCTTTCTCATGCTCCTGATTGCGCTCTCTATGTTCGACTACGGCACTCGCTACTACAGCTAAAAGACAGTCAGGCCTCTTCAGACAGACGCCCCTGGCTGTTCAGCCGAACCAACCGCAACCGTAACCGCAACCGTAACCGCAACCGTAACCGCAACCGCAACCGTAACCGTAACCGTAACCGTGGAAGAGCGGCCCTTCAGGGCCGCGTTGCGGCCAAGACCCGAATGGCCTTTAGGCCTCGCAGTCTCCATCTGCGTTATACTCGCGCGTCAGGATGAATTTCATCGCGAGGTAATTTATGGCATTCTGCAATTCCTGCGGCACATCCATTACCCCTGGTACACGCTTCTGCAGCAAGTGCGGCGCTCCCATTCTTGCTTCCGGATTTGCCAGCAACACCTCAGCCGGGACAACTCAGCCTGGCCCAGCAACTCCGGCCGCGCCTCCTCCATCCATCACTCCGGCCCCGCAGAACAACAATGCGCTCAAAATTGTTCTCATCGTGATTGGCGTCATCATTGTGATCGGCGCATTAGGCATTGGAGTGCTGACCGTCGTCGGTCTGCACATTGCCAAGAACACCCGGGTGCGCCACGAAGGCGACCGTGTGAAAGTCGAGACGCCTTTCGGCACGGTGGAAAGCTCGAAAGATCCCGACCAGGTCGCCAAAAATCTCGGAATCGATATCTATCCCGGTGCCGAGGTGCAGAAAGACGGCGCGGCTTCGGCCTCATTCGGTAATCTCCGTACCGTAAACGCGACATTCGAGAGTTTAGACTCCGTCGACAAGGTTTGCAGCTTCTACAAATCAAAATTCCCCAACGCGACGGTCAGCACTTCCGACGAAAACCATTGCACCATCGTTTCAAACGCCGTCCCGCCCAACGTCATCACGATAAATGTCGAGCCCAATGGTGGCGGCTCAAAGTTCCAGATCAGCAGCGTTACCAATAAAAACAAATAAGAGTGTTCCGTTGGATCAAAGGCTCAATGCACGATAAGGTCGCAGACATCGCCCCAGCCCCACCATCTTCTGTCGCCGATCCGTTGGGACTGGCCGAAGCCCTGCGCAAGCATGTCCGCGGTGACGTCCGCTTTGACAATCAGAACCGCGCTCTTTATGCCACTGACGGATCGAACTATCGTCAGGTTCCGATCGGGGTCGTGCTTCCTCGTGACGCCGATGACGTTGTTGCCGCGATTACTCTCTGCCGCGAGTTCGGAGCGCCCCTGCTCTGCCGTGGTGGAGGAACCTCGCTCGCCGGCCAATGCTGTAACGTCGCGGTCGTTCTCGATTTCTCAAAGTACATGGCGCAGATCCTCGAGATCGATCCCGAACGTCGCATTGCTCGCGTCCAACCCGGAGTCGTCCTCGACCATCTCCGCAACACTGCTGAAAAATATCACCTGACGTTCGGGCCTGATCCAGCCACCCACGATCGTTGCACACTCGGAGGGATGATCGGCAACAACTCCTGCGGCGTGCACTCGGTGATGGCCGGCAAGACCGATGACAACATCGAAGAACTCGAAGTAGTCACCTACGACGGCGTCCGTCTGAGAGTTGGCCGCGATCTCATCCGCAACGTTGGCGGCCTAGATGAACCATGTGGGGACGGGCGCCCTCGCCCGTCCGGCGGCCCGGAATTGTCGGGCCGCAGCGCACTTCGCGTCGATCACCTCTACGCGTCGTTGAAAGACATCGCCGATACCTACGCCGATCTAATCCGGCAAAAATTCCCCAACATTCCTCGCCGTGTCTCGGGCTACAACCTCAACTATCTTCTTCCGGAAAACGGCTTCCACATCGCCCGCGCGTTAGTCGGTTCCGAGGGTACTTGCGCCACAGTTCTCGAAGCCACCTGCCGCCTGGTCGAGAGCCCGCCCGAGCGCGTGCTCGCGGTTGTGGCCTATCCTGACATCTATCAGTGCGCCGATGCGGTCCCAGAAATCATGGCGCACAAACCGATCGGGCTCGAAGGCTTCGACGACCTTCTGGTCTATTACGAGCGCGTCAAGGGCATCAACACCGAAGCACTCTCTCTTCTCCCCCAAGGTGGCGGATGGCTCATGGTCGAGTTCGGCGGCCAGACTCTCTCCGAAGCCGAATCGCAGGCCCTGCAATTGATTGACGCGCTCAACCACAGCGCAAGTCCTCCAGCCGTGCAACTCTATTCAGGCGCACAAGCCAAACGCGTCTGGGAAGTTCGCGAGTCGAGCCTCGGTGCTACATCCCACGTTCCTGGCGAGCCGCTGAATTGGGAAGGCTGGGAAGATGCCGCGGTCAATCCAGAGAAGCTCGGCGGATATCTTCGCGATCTCCGCAAAATGATGGCGGACTTCGGCTACAAGGGTTCGCTCTACGGACACTTCGGCCATGCCTGCGTGCACACGCGCCTCAACTTCGATCTCCAATCGAAAGAGGGAATCGCCAAGTACCGGAAATTCGTAGAAGAAGCCGCCGACCTCGTCGTGAGCTATGGCGGCTCGCTCTCGGGCGAGCACGGCGACGGACAGTCTCGCGCCGAACTCCTTCCGAAAATGTTCGGCCCCGAGCTGATGGAGGCCTTCCGCAAATTCAAGTCCGCATGGGATCCCGACTGGAAGATGAACCCGGGCAAGCTCATCGGTCTGCCAGGAAAGCAGCCCAACAAGCTCGACGAGAATCTTCGCCTCGGCCCGGACTACGCGCCGTGGGAACCCGCGACGCACTTCCAGTTTCCACTCGATCACGGCAGCCTCTCGCACGCCACGCTGCGTTGCGTCGGAGTCGGCAAGTGCCGCCGCGAAGAAGGCGGT
Organism: Terriglobia bacterium; assembly: GCA_963823085.1. Lineage (GTDB taxonomy): Bacteria > Acidobacteriota > Terriglobia > Terriglobales > Acidobacteriaceae > Sulfotelmatobacter. The sequence continues at coordinate 356,702 of CAWGKF010000022.1, forward strand.
GTGATGTGTCCCAGTTGGCGCGCCACACACGAGGAAGAACACTCTACCCGCGGCCGCGCCCATCTTCTTTGGGAGATGACTCAGAACCTCGATCGCGACGACGCGGTGATCCGCGACGGATGGCGCAGCGAAGAGGTCAAACATTCACTCGATCTTTGTCTCGCCTGCAAGGGATGCAAAAGCGACTGTCCCGTGGGCGTCGACGTCGCCACCTACAAGGCGGAATTCCTCTCGCACTACTACGAAGGCCGCATGCGGCCCCTGAACGCCTACGCCTTCGGAAATATCGACTTCTGGGCGAGCCTCGCTTCGAACGCTCCGGGCCTCGTCAATCTCACGACCCAACTCCCATTTCTGCGCGACATCGCAAAAATCGTCGCCGGAATCCCATCCCAGCGCCGCATCCCGGCCTTCGCGCCGGAAACGTTCAAACAATGGTTCCGTCGCACTAGCGGAGATAATCTGCGTATGGGCGGACGCACCGTCGCACCTCGCGAATCGCAGCGAACGCGAGATTCCGCGCAGCGGGATGGAAATCCGACAGACCCGTGGAAGAGCGGCCCTTCAGGGCCGCGTCAATGCGCCAATGATGACGGGGCTTTAGCCCCTGAGGTCGACGCTCCGCCCGTCGTTCTCTGGGCCGACACCTTCAACAACTACTTTCTGCCCGCGACCGCCCGGGCTGCCGTCGAAGTTCTGGAGACCGCCGGATTCCGCGTCCTCGTGCCGCAAGCGAACCTCTGCTGCGGACGCCCCCTCTACGACTTCGGCATGCTCGATCGCGCCGAACGGCTTCTGCTCGAAATCCTCGACCAACTCGAGCCCGAAATCGAAGCCGGCATCCCGGTCGTCGGACTCGAACCCAGCTGCGTCGCTGTCTTCCGCGACGAACTCATCAACCTCTTTCCTCACGACCAGCGCGCCCAGGCCCTGAGCAAGCAGACCTTCCTGCTCAGCGAATTCCTTGAACAAAAACTTGGTGCCGGCGCGATGCTCCCGCAACTTCCGCGCAAAGCCCTGCTCCACGGACACTGTCATCACAAGTCGATCATGAAGATGACGGCCGAAGAGTCGCTCCTGAGCCGCCTCGGCGTCGACTTCCAGTCGCCTGCTCCCGGATGCTGCGGTATGGCCGGATCCTTCGGCTTCCACAGCGAGCATTACGACATCTCCACCGCCATCGGCGAGCTCGAGCTTCTCCCCGCCGTCCGCAGCGCTCCCGACGACTGGCTCATCATCGCCGACGGATTCAGTTGTCGCGAGCAGATCGCCCAAGGCACCGGACGTCACGCGCTCCATCTTGCCGAGGTCCTCCAGATGGTGCTGCAGCCTTCAGCCCTCGACAGAGACGATCCCTATCCCGAATCCCGCATGATCCGCGAACGCGAAGCCGAAATCCATGCGTCCATGAAGCGCGCCGGAATCGGGGTCGGAGCCCTCGCCGCCGCCGGCCTTCTCGCCTGGGCCTTTACTCGCAGACGCTGACATCTCAAAAGCTCGTGTGGGGACAGCCGCCATCGGCTGTCCAGACGGCGGACTCGGATTTTGGTCCCCTACTTTCAACCACTTACACCCAACCTACCCCAAACCCTGCTTTATCTGGGACAATAGAAGCAGCAGATAGGTTCTCCGCTCTCATCTTCCGCTGCGCCGGTTCGGCCAACTCGACTGAGAACTGACAACTGGCAACTGAGAACGGGTTTTCCATGGATCGCGAAGTCACAACCATCGTCGGCACCGACGTTGCACGGGACCTGTCGGTCAAGGTGCAGCAGACGACGCAGGTTGCCCCCGTCTGTCCGCTGCGCGGCTCCATCCTGATCCTGATTCAGTACGATGTCTGCGAAGAGATCCGTCTTGACGTGATCCGCCAGCTTTTGCAGGCGCGGCACGCGCAGGCCACCTTCAAGAGCAGCCAGGCTCCCGGATACGTCCGCTACCAGCGTCCTCCGGCGGTCGATCGGCTTGAGCCACTCGTGCTCGACTCCGGCGAGCGCCTTGCCGGAGAGATCAAGTATTACGACTACGGCGTGGTCAGCCTCGTGTTCGAGCTGCCCTTTTCCGGCGACTGGGACAAGCTCGTCGAACTTTCGGCCCATTGGACCTCTGACACCACGTTTGAAAAGCTCGCATCCCGCGTCGTGCGTCAGCGTCTGGAGCGCGCCGCGCCCGCGCTGATCAAGCCCTATCAAGAGGAGAAATGGCTGCAGGAAGATTACTTCATCTTCCATGTACGCGAGATCGATGGCGCGCCCACGGCCGAAGAACTCCTCGCCACGCGGCGCGACCAGATCTCGCAGGTCGTCCGCGGAGAGACGGCCACGCTCAGCGAAGGCGAGCGCCAGGAGATCCTGCACTCGCGCATCTCGTATTATCCCAGCGACCTCGCGGTCATCGGATGGAACGCGGCCTTCATCTACGACACGCAGGCTGGAGCCGAAACTGCCATCCAGCTTCTCGAATACGCCAACTCGCAGCTCCTCGAATTCCGCCACTACGACGAGCTGCTCACCAGCGAACTGGAGGACGTCTACGACTTCCTCGATGCAGGAAAAACGGGACTGTGGTCGCGCTGGCGCACGGCGCGCGCCGCATCGAAACTGCATACCGTGCTGCTCGACGTCAGCGAACTCACCGAGCGCGCCGACAATGCCATCAAGTTCCTGAGCGATATGTTCTCGGCACGGCTCTACAAGCTGTGCGCCCAAAAGGTCGGCGTCCCAGACTACAAAGACCTGGTCAAAGAAAAACTGCAGACCGCCGAAGACCTTGTACCGCTTCATGATCGAGCAATTCAACCAGTCCCGCGCCTTCGTGCTCGAGCTGATGGTCGTGGTCATCCTGATCATCGAGCTGATCTACTTCTTCAAGGGCAGACCCATTTAATCATTTAGACATTTAGTCATTTAATCATTGAGTCATTGAGCGATCGGGTGATTGAGCGATTGAACACGCGGAATTGTGAAATTGGGAAATTGAGTCATTGGGGAATTAAAAAGCTTTGTCATCCTGAGGCGGTGTTAGCTTTGACATCCTCGCGTCGTAGCGTTCGCGTGCTGCTTTGTCATTCCCGCCGCTTGTCATCCTGAAATTACGCCAGCTTTGTTATCCTCGTGCTGCTTGTCATCCTGAGGCGGCGCGGTAGCGCAGTCGAGGACCCTACGTCAGCCGACAGTTGCAGTGCAGGTGGGAAAGAAGCGGAACGATGCCGGCTCAGGGACGGCGTATTCCGTTTTTTCGTGAGCGAAAGTGGGACGGGAGCGCTGTTCTTGAGGATGTTTACTGATTAGTTACGTATATACCCCCCCCCCCGGGGGCACCCTATTGGAATCATCGACTTAGCGGGAAATCGAAAAGTAATCCTAGGCGCTCAATCAGTTGCTGGTAAAATATTCCATTCAAAGGACTTACGATCCCTCAACGTGATGTCATCCTGAGGGCCCGCGCAAGCGGGTCCGAGGGACCATACGTCAGTGGCAGTCCCGATGCTGAAGCGAGGACCCAAAGAGGAAGCCGGAAGCGAGTCGCAGAAGCCGCTGAAGCGACCCTGTCCAACTCCTCCCGCCGGATGGGATTGCACTCGCCGAATGCCCGCCGCCACATACTCCCAACCTGCCTCTTTTCGATTTCTCAGTCAAGGTCAGATGTCATAGGAAAGGAGATTCTTATCGTGTTGATCGGTGGAAAACAACGCTCTTACGCGGCTTTAGCGCTACAGACGACGCGGAGTGAGGCATTTGGCCGCTCTATTTATCCGTTGTTAAGGGCCAGATCGACCCTGACGAGGCCTCACATCTGAGGCTTTGAAATCTGTTGCGGAGTCCTAGCCATCTTTGATCGCCTGTCTGTCGGCCCACAAGTTCAGCATGCAGGTCCGTAGTTATCGCACTAACGGTTATCGCGAACAGAAGGAGTATGGCGCTGCCTTGCTCGATGGGGTCCTCAGGTTTGTGCCCCGTCGTGATCGAGACGATTCTATCTTCAAGTAGTTCGATCAGCCCTGTCGGACTAATCGGCGTCACGTCTTTAAGTAGCTTGAGTGTATCGAATCGACCCTGGCGGACAACTTCCCGGTAAACCTTCCCAGGCTTGTAGTTAGCCGCGTTCCGGATTTTGCTCGGCCACGCGGCTCCCCAGAGGTCGCCGACTCTCTTTAGCGCCCACCACAGCCGATATTCAAGACCGTTGGCGTCCTGATCCGATTTCTGGAGAACGTCGTTGGCGAGTTCTCTGAAAATCCTCCACACGGCATCATGAAGCTGTGCCTTAGTAGCCTCGAGTGTCATTTCTCGGGTTGCCGCGCTCACGAAGACGCCCAGTCGAAGTCGCATTGCACCAGCCGGCGGCTGCTGGGAGGCGCCTGCAAGGTCCCTGAATGCGGCCAGCGCTGTTCGGTCAAGGAACCATGTTGATGTTCCTGTGAGTCTTGTGAGGGCAAGCGTCGCGTAGAACGACCAGTAATATGCTGTTATCAGCGACCAAGCAGGGCTGTACCAGCTGCTCCCCTCCACGGCATCGTGGAGAGATGCCTGGTGCTCGGCAGAGTTGTCTAGGAGGTATTCCGCATCGGCGACAAGGGTGGCTCCTATCTCAGCGCCGGCCGTCTCCAGAATGATCTGTTGGCGGTCGCAGAGAACGACGTTGAAAGCACCGCGTTCTCGCCACTCATGTAGTGGGACAGCCCGCGTGTGGTAGACGCCGGTTCCCGCAGGAATTGTGTCAAAACACTTCGAACGAAGGCGTTGCCAGCCTGTTCCCTGGGGCATCACAGCATGTCTGCGGAAACTGCCGCACCCTTTCTAAACGCTGCTTGCATGAGTTCTGAAAAACCCTTCTTAGTCAGGGATCCCCTACCGCTGAAGTCCAACTTAGCGATGGGTCTAACGGCTTCTTGTAAGGACGATTGCTTCAGGTTTTCGCGTGCCGTCATGCAGGCGCGTACGACCTCGTCGAACATTTCAAACATTGCTTCGAAGTATGCTGCCTTCACTAGGAGTTTCTTATCTGGCAGCTCCGCATCGAACGCGTTTACATAGTTGCGCATAAGCTTGTATAGATCTTCTTGCTTCAGACCCCGCACTACCTCGCTCTTTAGCGCGGCGCTGAGGGCACGGTTGAAGGTTACGCGCGAGATCTTATTGCTAATCGACTTCGCGGGACTTAGCTTCCCATGAAGAGCCGAAAGTGAGTCCATCTGAAGTTGATCGAAGGTTGTGCGCAGAAGGGTCTCCGTAGTCTTTTCAATCTCGGCCAGCTGCTTTATGTCCAGCAGCAGGGCAGCTGGTACACCTCGCTGGTTCGTGTTGATGTCGATAAAGAGCCGCGCCTCCTCGGCGCGGGACAAGCCATCGTAAATGGCGACCGGAACGCGATGTCTCGTGGGGCATTTGGAGTAACCCCATAGTCGGTGTTGACCATCGAGCACGAGAAATGCGCGAGAAACGCGCACGAACGAGAGTAGTTTTGAGCGAGCGTTATATTCAAGATGTGCCTCGGGCTGTGCAGAGAGTACGACGTTAGTCGGTATCGAGCCGTTTCCCGAGGACAGATAACGACTGATGTCGTCAGCGCGAGACTCCGACAGTGCTCGCTGAAATCCCTTCTGGGGATCTTCCTCCCTGCGTGCAACAAAACAGTTTTCGAACAAATCGTCGACTGGAATGGTTGAAAAGAAAAATCTGTGTTTATTCTGAGTCAGCAGCAGAGCTGGGTAGGAGGGCGCTCTCTTCTCTGGCATGTTTTTCTTTGCTTCCTTCATAAACGGGAATTCTAGCTCAAGTTGAATCGGTCGATCGCGCTGCGCCGGAATCGTTGTAGTCAGCAAGGCAAGTGGGTCCCTGGGGACTGGACGGCTTGTCTCCTAAGCTATTGCGGGAGAGCCGCTCTGGTTCTGAGCTCATCAACGAGGCGCTCTGCTGAGTTGATAGTCTCCTTTTCGCGGTTCTTCTCCATTCGTGCCAAACGACGGTGATCAATCGTTGACCAGAGCGAGTTTTTTGATTTCGCGTCGTAGATTGTAAGGACAAGCTGCGGGTCGACGATCTGTGCGCTGTGGACTTGTGTCGTACCGTTATAGGTATTCGTCGAGCTCCAGACGCGCGTCCCGCCATGCTCGACGCGATAGGCGAGTTCGACTATCAGGTCAGCATCGTCGGGTGAACCGACGATCTGGTACTTCCCCCAATCTTTCATCTTGGCGTAGAACGCGTCATACGCCAGGTCACTTCCTCCGCCGTTTGTGATGAAAGCCTTTTGAGCATTGATGATCACCATAGGAAGAGGGGCCGGTGGGACGTCCTTCCTGCCTCGTCCCGCTGTAGCGCAGATTGATGTGCATACAAGAGCCACCGCCAAAAATATCCGCATCGGCCCTCCATCACGTCAGAATTTGTCAGGCTTCGCCAACAAAAAAGGGGTCCTCCGGCACTATTGCCGAGGGACCCCCGTCCTGACGCGTCCTTTGTACATGGAGTAAGTGGGAAATGCAAATTGCACGAATGTGCCAGCGGGTGGCACGTGGGAGTAATAAGTTGTCCCGATCTCGAATGATTCTCACGAGCACAACCGGGAAGGGCACGACTTACAGTCGTTGAGCCTGCCCTGAGAGAGCGCAGCGACCGAAGGGTGCCAATTCGAGGCAGAAGAGATCGCGGCTTAAGCCGCTGGGGGCCACGCGTCCAGTTTGAATCCCGGGAATGCGGAGCAATAGCGATACTCGACTGGGCTCGCCGCCAGCTTTCCCATCACTGGATTCTGATGGATGTACAGCCGATGACCGAAGAAATCCTTCGCGTCGCGAATCCTGTGATCGGTGAATCCCTTTTGCCAGATTCCTCGGTGACCGATTTGTTGACCGACCGCATGCGAATATCCACCCTTGATCAATTGGATGGCGCGTTCCAGCGTGAGGGCTTCAGCCGGCGTGAAGAGCAAGTGCACGTGGTCGGGCATGAGCACGAATGCATGCAGTTGGAATTTTCCCTGTCGGCGGTAGCAGTAAAGAGTCTTCAAAAAAAGCCGGACATAGGATTCGACGATGAAGAGCCTTGTTCGTTGAAAAGTCGAAAACGTCACGAAATAGGTCCCGGGAGGAGACATCAGTCGAGTAGGTTTCATCTTGCCGTCGGCCTCAGCGGCTAAAAGCCACACCTCAAGCCAGCTTAATGCGGTGCGACTTGAAGTCGCACCCTTCCCGGCTCGATTATTTTCGCGTTTGTCCCAATTTGGGAGATTGCCTTGGCTGCGGCGTGAGGGTAAATGCAAATTGCACGAAATGTGCTAGCCGACAGGCTTCGTCTGCTGGCGGATCCAGTTGAGGATATTCGGGAAGCGGAATTCGTGGCGCTCCATCGAGCCGTCGATGAATTCATAAGCGTCAAGCGCGGTAACTTCGAGGACGAGGCCATTGAGTTCGAGGAAGGTTGCCGCCGCTGCGAATGCTATGCGCTTATTGCCGTCGATGAAGCCGTGATTATTTGCCAGCGATTCCATCAGGGCGGCAGCTTCGGCCTCAAGCGAATCGTAGTAACCAGTTTGGGGACGAAAAACGGCGGCCTCGACTGCGTTCTTGTCGCGTACGCCGTGCAGGCCGCCGAAGCTGTCGATCAGGAAATGCTGCATCTGGTAGATTTCGGCGACGGTCAGATAGACGTCCGCCATCTACTTCGCCAGACGCTCGAAGGAGATCGCGGTTGCGGTCCACGACACGGCTGAAAACTGACATCACGTTAGGGCGCACCAGATGTTGCGAGGGCACTACATTGCGCAAGTAGTGCGTCAGCGCCTGTTCGAGAACGTACCGCTGCGATTGGCCGTTCTGCTTTGCAACGGCTACAAACTCGTCCCACAGTTCGGCATCGATCTCAGGAGCAATTTTCTTGGTCTTTGTAGCTGGCATGTGTGTTTCCCCGCTTGCCATCTATTTTAGAACGGTCTCTTGTAGTGTCAAGCATAATCTAGATATATCTAGATAGCCCTTGCCCACCAGTCCCTGTCCCAAAATGGGAATGCCTATCGACGCATCGCGCGCTTTTCGATTGACTTCCTTCTTTGTTCGCGGAATCCTATGTATAGTTCTTTCTCATCCTCTCGCGAAACGCGGACTAACTCCTTTGTTCCTGAAGATTTTGCCCGCAAGCTATTGCAGCCCTTGGATTTTTTCGCGATTTTCCCCTAACTCCATGATTCCAAAGAACCGGGGGAGGGGGGGTGGGGAGTACTAACCAGTAAACTTTCCCAAAACAGAACCAGCCAAAAAAGCTCTAACTCTCTCCGCGGCTGGCCAGCCTCAACTTCTCTCATCTGTGATCCCGAGCACAGTTCGGCTTGCCTGGTCCTCGATCCTGCTCCCCTGAGATGACAACCCTCGTCTGCGATAATCCTTGTTTGATCCACACAAGTTGATCCCCACACTGGAGGAGTGCTTGAAAGCCCTGTTGCTGGAGAACATCAGCGCGGTCGCGGTCCAGGTGTTTCGCGATGCGGGATATGAAGTGGAGTCGCTGAAGGTGGCGCTCGAGGAGCGCGAGTTGATCGAGAAGATCCGCGGCGCTTCGATTCTGGGAGTGCGTTCGAAGACGCGCGTCTCGCCGGACGTGCTCAAGGCAGCCCAAAACCTGGTCGCGGTCGGCGCGTTCTGCATCGGCGTGGAGAAGATCGATTGCGCGGCGTCGAGCGAGCGCGGCATCGCCGTGTTTAACGATCCGCACTCGAACTCGCGGTCGGTGGCCGAGCTGGTGATGGGAGAAATCATCATGCTGCTGCGGCGTACTTTTGCGGTGTCAACCCAAATGCATTCGGGCGTGTGGAACAAGTCGGCGGCGGGCGCGCATGAGGTGCGCGGGCTCACGCTGGGCATTGTGGGATACGGCAAGATCGGCTCGCAGCTGTCGGACCTGGCCGAGGCGATGGGCATGCGCGTGGTGTTCTACGATGTGTCGCATGTGCTGGCGCGCGGGCAACGCGCGTCCGGTCAGCTTTCGCGAACTGCTGGAGATGTCGGATGTGGTCACGCTGCACGTGGATGGCAAGCCGCAGAATCAGAATCTGTTTGGCGAGGAAGAATTCGCGGCGATGAAAGACGGAGCGTGCTTCCTGAATCTGAGTCGCGGGTTTGTCGTGGATCACGACGCGCTGGCGGCATGCCTGAAGTCGGGCAAGGTTGCGGGCGCGGCGATCGATGTGTTTCCTTCAGAACCCGAGTCGGGTGCGGGACTTCAAGAGCGCGTTGCGGGGATTGCCGAATGTGATTTTGACTCCGCACATTGGCGGATCGACGGAAGAGGCGCAGCAGAATATTGGGCAGTTCGTGTCGGCGAAGCTGATTGACTATGTGCGCACGGGCGATTCGACCATGAGCGTGAACATGCCGCAGTGTCATCTGGAGTATGAGGAAGGGTCGTACCGGCTGATGCATATCCATCACAATGTGCCGGGAATTCTGCGGGCGATTAACGACATCCTGGCGGATCGTGACATCAACGTCGAGCGCCAGTCGCTGAACACGCGCGGCAATCTGGGATACGCGATCTATGACATTAATCGTTCGTGTGATGCGGAGTTGATGGCGCAGTTGCGCGGTGTGCCGCATACGATTGCGGTGAGAGCCGCGGGATGCTGAGCGGAGCCATGAGCCGCGAGTTGCGAGCAAAAGCAGTTGACTCGGGGCTCATTGCCCGGAGTTCGAGGCTGCAGAGGAGAATCCATGCGAGGGCTAAAAGGTAAGCGAGTTGTCATCACTGGAGGTGCTTCGGGGATTGGCGCGGCGACGGCGGCGCGCTTTCTCGAAGAGGGATCGCGCGTCTGCGTGGTGGACCGCGATGATGCGGCTTGCAAGCGGATCAAACACGAACTGGCGGGACTGGGCGAGGCGGGCGTTTCTGAGGCCATCATTGCCGACGTCACCGATCTGATGCAGGTGGAGGCGGCGTTTGCCGAAGCGCTGCGTCTGATGGATGGCGTCGATGTGCTGATTAACAACGCAGGCATCAGCATCCGGCACAAATTTCTGGAGATCACGCCCGAAGAGTGGGAGCGCGTGATTGCCGTGAATCTGACCGGCGTGTTCTATGTGGCGCAGACGGCGGCACGACATATGTGGGAAAACGGCAGCGGCGTGATTTTGCAGACTGCGTCGACGAATGGAGTTATGGGGTATCCGTATTATGCGGATTACAACGCGACTAAGGCTGGAGTAATCGAACTGACTAAGTCGATGGCATTGGAGTTAGCGCCAAAGGTAAGGGTGTGCGCGGTCGCTCCGGGATATGTACTTACGCCGATGCAGCGGGCGGAGTATTCCGATGCGATGCTGGCGGAAGTCAATGGGAAGATCCCGATGGGGAGACATGCATCGCCGGAGGAGATTGCGGGGCTGTTTGCGTATCTGGCATCGGATGATGCGGCCTTCGCTACGGGACATGTCTATACGCTGGATGGAGGGGAGACCGCGGGAGGATTGGCGAGCCGGTGATCACGGGGGCTAAAGAGAGCGCGTGAGAACGGCTATAGTCTGCGGTCGGTTAGCCAGTTGCTGTTAAGGTTATCGGCCCGGGCTGGCGATGGGCCAGGAGCCGGGTCAGGTTGAACGAGATGGCGGCCAGGGTGAACTCGATTTTCACTTTCTCTAATCCTCGCAACCGAAACCGCCTCATTCCGCGTTGTTCTTTAAGTGTTCCCCAAACTGGTTCTACTAAAGCCTTACGTCGGCGATAGACCGCTTGTCCGGTCGGTCCGCGCAGTTTCTGCCGCATGCGTCGCTGGGTTTCGCTCAGCCGGATTCGCGGACATCGCTGCCCCGTATTCAACTCGCGCGCCAGATTCGAATCCGGCAGGTATACCTCCAACCCGCGACCTTCCAACTCTTCGATATTTTCCAGTGAGAAAAATCCAGCGTCGGCCAAAATCTTCTCGGCCTTCGCTCCGCTCTGCCGTTCCGCTTCTTCCACCAGCGGGATCAGGCTGTGATTGTCCGCCGCATTCTGCGTCACGCGCTGGCTCACGATGAGGTGATCTTCATTCACTCCCGCTTCCGCCGTGTAGCCCAGCACAAACCCGCCCCGCTCCCGCAGAAAACGCGCGTCCGCATCCGTTCGCGACAGCTTCTTCATCCCGCTCTTGCGCAGTTTCTCCAGCCGCCGCGGCATCGCCTGCAACTGCTCTTGCCATTGTTCCAGATGCACCCGCGTGCCCGCCCCTTCGTTGGGATCGTCCTCATCGCACAGCTTCTGCCACTTCCGTATGCTCCGCCGCAGCCGCGCCCGCTCCTGCCGCAGCCGCTCCTCGGTTTCCAGCCGGTTGCGCGACGCCGCCGCCTGGATCCGCGTCGAGTCGATGGCCACCTGTCCCAACCGCCCCAGCTTCATCGCCCGCGCCATCTCCAGCACTTGCGTGAACACGTCGTTCAATCCCCGCCCATGCCGCCGCCGAAACGCACTCAGTGCCCAGTTGTCCGGCCGCGCTCCCCCCGCCAGATATCGCAACCCCAGATCCTCTCGGATGCGTTGCTCCAGTCGCCGCGCCGACGTGACCCCCACCGCGTAGGCGTACAACCACACCTTCAACATCAGCGCCGGACAGTACAGCGCCCCTCCTTCTTCTCCATACACCTGCTCGAAACTCTTCAGGTCCATGTGCTCTACCGCCCGGTGAATGAAGAAGCACAGATGATCTTCTCCCAACTCGTCCTTCACACTCGGCGGCACCAAGTACGCCTGATCCGGTTGATACGGCAGAAATCGTCCCATACCTCTCTTTCTGCCCCATCTTCATTACAATTACAAGCTAGTTCTCACGCACACACTAAAGCCCATCAATCTGCAATCGCTCAACGCGGCCCTGAAAGGGCCGCTCTTCCACGGCGATACGGGCGTCGTTTTGAAGGTGCAACTGGAGTGGACCTATTTCATTGCGATTGAACATCGTGCGTGTGAACTTCTCATGAAAGCTACGGTGTTTCTTGGTGGAGGGCGGATCACTGGCGCTGCTATGCTGGTCTGCGGCTGGCGGGGGATCAGCGGGCGATTGTTGTCTATGATCGCCATCCGGAGAAGTTGCGGGCGATGCGGCGGGAGTCGCAGGTGGAAATCGCGCGCGATTTGAAGTCAGCCGTCGAACGCGCTGACATGCTGATTGTCGCGGTGCGTCCGGCGTCGGTGCAGGAGGCGTTGCGGGAGGTTGCGACTTGTGGCGCGGCGCCGCCGAGACTATGCGTGAGCCTGGCGGCGGGGATTCCGCTGCGGAATTTGCGGAAGTGGCTTGGCGCACCGGTGCGCTGGGCGCGCGCGATGCCGAGTCCGGTGTGCCGCATCGGACGCGGCTTGACGCCGGTAACGTTTGACCACGGCGTGGCGAAGAGCGACCGGGTGCGCGTGCGCGAGTTGTTTGAACGCGTCGGGCCTGTCCTGGATTTACCTGAGAGTCAGTTTGACGCCATCACAGCAACGCACTCGTCGACCCATGGGTATCATGCCCTCGCCGCACTGGCGAAGGCAGCGCAGGACGCTGGTCTTGACCGCAAGGTTGCGTTGATTGCGGCAGCGCATGCGTTGAGTGACGGTATCCATTATTGGCGGGAGAGTGGATTGAGTCTTGATGAACTGTTGCACGAAGCGGCCACGCCGGGCGGGATCGCGGCGGCGACCATGGCCGCGATGGACAAAGCTGGATATGCACGTGTGGTGGAGAAGGGAATTCGCGCGGGGGTAGAGCAGTGCCGGCGTAATGCGAAGAGGTAGTTTCGATGGATCGAGCTTTAGTTCGCTACCGCGAACCAGTTCCTGCACTTAGGGTGACAGACTCATTCCCTACTCGTGTCGTAACGCCTGCATCGGTTCTACAGCTGACGCTCGCCGAGCAGGAATCCAACTTGCCGCGAGTCCCACCGCCGCGAGCAGCAGCGCTGATCCGGATATAACGAGTGGATCGTTCGGCTGCGTGGCATAGAGAAGCGCCTTCACCAATCGTCCCAGTAAAAGAGTAGCGCCGACACCAAAGGCGATTCCCCCGAGCGAGATCCATCCGGCTTCTGTCAAGACCATGGTGAGCACCTGCCGCGGCAGTGAGCCCAGCGCCATACGAATTCCGATCTCGTTGGTGCGCTGCGCAACGGAATAGGCCATCATGCCGTAGACGCCCACGCATGCAAGGACCAGGGCGAGCACACCAAAGGATGTGGTCAGGGCAGCGATGATGCGCTCCTGTTGCATGGAGGCATCGATCTGCTCCTGTTGGGTGCGGATGTCCTGCAAGGGCAAGTCGGGATCGATGGATTGCACGGCCGTGCGAAGCGAGGATGCAATCGACTCCGGACGAAGGCTGGTTCGTACTTCGTAGGTCGCTCCAAAATCGAGGTTCGGTGTCTGCTGGTACGGCTGATAGAACATGCCGATTGGGTCCTGCTTCAGCGACCAGTACCGCGTATCGCCGCAGACGCCGACGACTTCGATCAAGTCACCCGGTTTCCCTTCTTTCGGATGAAAATTCGCGAGGAAACGCTTACCGACAGGATTCTGGCCGGGGAACGCCTTGCGCGCCAGGCTCTCGCTGAGGATGCCGACTTTCGGTGCCGTAGCCGTGTCGCGCTCGTTGAAGTCCCGGCCCGCCACGATGGGAATACCCATGGTGTGAAAGAACCCCGCGCCGACTGCGTTATTCCATGCAGACTGATCTTTCTCGGGGTCGATTTTTTCGCCCTCCGGAAGAAAGTTCGTGTTTTCCATGCTGTCGGAGATGTAGCCGACCTCCGACAGGGTCACATCTCTCACTCCGGGCAACGTCCGTAACCGCTCTTCAATTCGATGATGCAGTTCCAGATCTTTGGGCGCCGGATAGCGAGACTCGGGCTGCTGGATCGCAAAGAGGACAAGATGATCCGACCGGAATCCGGGATTCACGTGAGCGAGGCGATAGAGCGTGCCGAGAAAGAGAAGCGCCGCCGCGACCAGCAAGGTCGAAAGCATTACCTGGAAAGCCACGATCGTCTTGCCGGTAAGTCCGGTGTGCCGTCGCAAACCGGCTGGCGCGGCCGATTTCAGAGAAACTCCGAAATTGCTTCGGGTTGCCATCCATGCCGGTACCGGTCCGAAGAGCAATCCGCTGAGCATGGTGACGCCGGCTGTGAAAGCCAACACTGTCGAGTCCAGAGGAATGGTGAACTGTGCGGTTTCCCATCGATTCGCAAGGAGCGCGGGTAATATATGGCAACAGGCAAAGGCCACAACCATGCCGAGCGCTCCCCCGAGTGCAGAGAGAAGCAGGCTCTCGGTCAAGACTCCGCGCAAGACACGAAGTCGTCCTGCTCCCAGCGCGAGGCGTACGCCGATCTCCCGTTGTTTGGCGGCAGAACGTGCCAGAAGCATGCTGGCGATGTTCGAGCAGGCAAGCAAAAGAACGAGGGCCACGACGGCCATCAGCATTTCGACCGGCTTGGCGAAGATCTGCTTCGAGCGGAACAATCCGCGGCCGCCATCCAGTAATGTGAGTCGAGGAATGGTGGTGTTTTCGTCGGGCCGCAGGGAAGAGCGCACCACGGCCGCCAAGGACACGTCCAACGAGGCTTGCGCCGTAGCATCCGAGACGCCGGGTTTTACGCGGCCCATAATATTGAGCCACCAAATTTGTGGACTGGATGCGCCGAGCAGCGATCCATTTTTTCCACGCGGCGCGACGAGCGGCTGGGAACTCAAAGGAAGAAACAAGTCCGGAGCCGACTGCACGCTTTTTGTACCAGTGAATCCCGGCGGCGTCACACCGATGATCGTCACCGGCACCATGTTGACTTTGATCGTGAGCCCGAGGACCGAGGGCGAAGCTCCGAATGCCCGTTGCCACAGGCCTGCGCTGATCAACGCAACAGTTGGCGCGCCGAGGATGTCATCGGCAGGCAGAATCGGACGGCCGATTTGCGGTGGAACCTGAATCTGATCGAAGTAGTTCCCGCTCACCAATTCGCCTTCCAGGATCTGGGCATTGCCGTCAATCGTTGCGTTCATCCTCCCGACGTCTTTGAAGGCGAAAAGATCTTCGAGCACATGGTTATCGCTTCGAAGTTGTTCAAATGCGGGATACGAAAAACGATGTTGCACCGATTCCTTCCGTCACGTCGTCAGGCACGCCCCACATGTTGGTGACGGCGGTATTTTTGTCCCCGTGCCAGTGGAGCAGGCGGAGTTGCTCGGCGTGTGGAACATCGAGACGGTCGAGAAGCAGGCGCTTTGTAATAGAGAAGATGGTCGTGTTGGCACCGATCGCCAGGGCCAACGAGGTCGCCGCGATTGCAGTGAATCCCCAATTCTTGCGAAGGAGGCGCAAAGAATAACGGATGTCGCTGACGATGCTTTCGATGAGCGGCAGGCTTTTTTCGGCGTGGTAGCGCTCGTGAATCGCTTCGACTGGACCAAATTTCAATATCGCCTGGCGCCGTGCTTCGATGGGCGTCATCCCAGACCGAAGGTTCTCTTCGGTTTGACGGGAGAGATGCTGTTCGATTTCTTCGCGAATGCGGTCGTCGTTGTTTTGCCGCGAGAGCAGGTTGCGAATCCGTGCTGCGAGACGTCTTAGAAATTTCATGAGCGTGTCTCCGGGTTGATCGCCAGGAATCGAGCGATGATCTCGGTGGTCTGCTGCCAATCGTGGAGTTCAGCCTGCAGCTGCTTCCGCCCGGTGCGGGTCAACCGGTAAAAGCGAGCGCGGCGATTGTTTTCCGATGGGCCCCACTCCGATGCAATCGCGCCCTCCTGCTCCAGCCTGAGCAGCAAGGGATATAAAGTCCCCTGATTCAAAGCCAGCTGGTCCCCGCTGATCTGCTCGATTCTGCGAGCGATGCCATAACCGTGCAGCGGTCCCAGTACGTCGAGAGTTTTCAGAACCATCAATGCCAAGGTGCCCTGTTGAATATCTTTTTGTTTCATTGTCGTGATCTGTTGGTTGCCAACATGGAATATATCTGGTTCCTGTAGGAAATCAACAGGAATGATCGCGTGCGGGCACATGAGAAGAAGGCTTGGGCAGGGCTACGACGACCACAGGGGCTAAAGCACCGGCCGTGACTGGCGCCTTGTCGCGGCCCTTAAAGGGCCGCTCTTCCACGGTCGTCGCAGGCCGATGGGATGTCACGGGCTTCCTCCCACGAAGAGTCAAAGGCATCTGGCTAAATATGAAGGGCGGCTTTTTCATGGTTGCGCAGGCCGGGGCGATGTCGCGGGCTTCTTTCCACGAAGAGTCAAAGGCATCTGGCTAAATGTGAAGGGCGGCTTTTCCATGGTTGCGCAGGCCGCGGCGGTGTCGCGGGCTTCTTCCCCACGAAGATTCAAAGGCATCTGGCTAAATTATGAAGGGCGGCTTTTCCATGGTTGCGCAGGCCGGGGCGATGTCGCGGGCTTCTTTCCACGAAGAGTCAAAGGCATCTGGCTAAATATGAAGGGCGGCTTTTCTACGGTTGCGCAGGCCGGGGCGATGTCGCGGGCTTCTTCCCACGAAGAGTCAGAGGCATCTGGCTAAATATGAAGGGCGGCATTTTTACGGTTGTGCCGGCCGCGGGGAATATCGCGGGCTTCTTTCCCGCACCACGGGAATGGTCGTGGCTTCTTCCAGAGGACTCACAGGCTCGGCGGCCCGATACGACTGGGCCGCCGGACGGCCGGGGCGACCGTCCCACACGGGCCGCGCGGCCCTCCATATACACGGGTCGAGCCGGCAGTTCAAACACGGGGCTGTGGTAGCCCATACCCACACGGGACGTGGTGATGGTTACCTTTGTTACCGTCTCCGGCGGCGGCGAATCTGACACAATAAGGATGCGATGCTGGTTCGTACCAGCTTTATCCCTCTGTATTTATGGAAGTCCTGACACCCAAGGCGATGCGGCGCAGCACACGGTTGCGTGTGGAGATTCCAGTAAGTGTGATCAGCCTGGACCGGCTGCGTCCGTTTGGCGAGAAGTGTTTGCTGCTTGTGGTGAGCGCGCAAGGCTGCGGATTTCGCAGTTCGGAGGCGTTACAAGTCGAGACTCCGATCATGTTGAGCGGCTTGCCAGGCGGAGGTAGCGTGACCGCCCGTGTGGCAAACTGCCTGCCGCTGGGAAATGACGGAAAATATTTTCTGATCGGAGCTGCCCTGTATACGCACGGGAATGTGTGGGGGATCGCGAACGCGCCGGAGGATTGGAACGTGGCGGCGAAGAATGATCCAGTGGCCGCGCCTCCAGCGACGGAAGGTGTTCAACAACTGACCGTGCAGAAGAAGTCCTGGCCGTATAACTTGTTTGCGGAAGGCGCGGAAGTGCATCTTGGGCGGAAGTAGCCCCGGTTCAGAGCAGGCTAGCGCAATTTAAGAAAGCCAAGATCCCCCAACACGACCTGTGTTGGGGCGCATTCCAACGACAGATTCTCGCGGTGCCTGTATTCGGAATGACTACGTGTGATGTAGGTTTCCGCGTGACGTCTTTGTAGCTTCGTCGAACGATGGTCGGTCTTGTTCTTCCGTAACTTCGCCGAGGCTGGTTTGCCTGCCATACTTTCGGCATAGCGTATGGAAGACGAATTCGAATCATCGGCGCGACTGCTACCCGCTGCGGAAGAAAAGCAGGCTGATCGTAAGCCTGTGGCTGAGAGTGAGCCGGCAGAGAGCAAAGAGGAGAATAAAGTCTCCCAAATGCAACTGCTGTTCTCTGCGGAGGAGAAGCAGGCCGACAGCACGCTTGTGGCTGAGAGTAAGCCGGCAGAGAGCAAAGAGGAGAATAAGGTCGCTCAGTTGCTACTGCTGCCTGCTGCGAGAGAGGAGCAGGTGGATAGTAAACCTGCGGCAGAGACTCAGCCGGCAGAGAGCCAAGAGGAGAATAAGGTCCGCGAGATCCTACTGCTGCCCGCCGTGGCAGAGAAGCAAGCCGAGAATATACCTGCGGCTGCAGTTGAATTGACAGAGAGCAAGCTTGCGTCCCAGAGCCAAGAGGAGCACAAGATCTCCGAACTGCAACTGCTGCCCGCAGCGGGAGAGAAGCAGGTCGAAAACAAGCCCGCGGTTGAGAACAAGCCGGCGGTTCTCAGCAAGCCTGCCGAGAGCAAACCGGCGGCGAGCAAGGCATTCGAGCGTCCGTTTCGCGTGAAGTTGCGCGGTTCGGTGCTAGTGCTGGTGCGCTTGCCAAATAAGCGATCGGTGCGAGCGGCGATCCATCAGCTGTCGACGTCGGGTGGAGTCATTCATTTTGAAAAGCCGCTTGATGAGAAGTTGGAAGTGGAGTTGATCTTCCATCTGCAAAAGGCGACAATTCGCGGCAAGGCGCAGATGCTGTTTCCGATGTGGGCCACGCAGGGATGGATGCAACCGTTCCGGTTCGTGAATCTGGCAGAATCGAGCCGGGGAGTTTTGGATGAGAAGTTGAAGTCGTTTCTGGGCGAGGCTCAAGGAGCAGCGGCGGGAGCGTAGGGATTCGTCACATTTCAGATGGGGTTTAGGGCGTTCCTTTGGGGACGCTCTTTTTTGTCTCCTCCTGGATGCGATCGTTAGAGGTCGGGAGCAGGGGGAAATTCCCGGGATCATTCCGTCACTAGTTGAGCTTGTAGGGGTCCTTCGACTGCGTTCTCATCCGCATTCTGCGGACGAGAACTTCGCTCAGGATAACAGCTGAGTAGGGGTCGGAGTGCGGATCAGAGTTTTTGCCCTGGACGGTTACCCTAGTCACGTTGGTTACGATGGGGAAGCAGCCTATGATGCGAAGGATAGGAATATTCCCTTATGAAACGGCTGAGCTTTCTGGTTTCACTGACCAACAACGATAACGACTACCAGCAGGAGCAAGCGGCTGCGGCGGAAAAGGCTGCACGGCGGCTGGGCGTCGACCTAACGGTAATCCATGCCAACAACGACGCATTGGCGCAGAGCCAGCAGTTGCTGCACTACATACAGGATTCGACGGTGGCAAAACCGGATGCAATTCTGTTTGAACCGGCTGGCGGCACAGCGTTTCCGCAGGTGGCGCGTGCGGCGGCGGCCGCGGGCATCGGATGGGTCGTGCTGAATCATGAGGCGGACTACATTCTGGAATTGCGTCGGCTATACAAAGTTCCGGTGTTTGCGGTGAGCGCCGACCACGTGGAGATTGGAATGATCCAGGGCAAACAGTTTGCGGCGCTGTTGCCCAATGGCGGTTCAATGCTCTACATTGAGGGTCCGGCGAACAGTTCGGCGGCGAAAGAGCGCAGCACGGGAATGAATCGCGCCAAGCCAGTGAACATCCAGGTGAAGACGATGCGCGCGAATTGGACGGAAGAGAGCGCGTATAAGACGGTGAGTTCGTGGCTGCGTCTGCAAACTTCGCAGGAGGCTAAGATCGACCTGGTTGGAGCGCAGGATGACAGCATGGCGATGGGCGCGCGAAAAGCGTTCAGCGAAATCGCCGAAGGAGATCGGGCGCGGTGGATGAAGATCCCGATCACCGGATGCGACGGCATGCCAAAGACGGGCCAGTCCTGGGTCAAGAATGGAACGCTGGCGGCGACGATTTTCATTCGTCCGAATACGGATCTTGCGATGGAGATGCTGGTCGAGCACTTCAAGAGCGGCGCCGCTTTACCGGAGAAGAAGACGACGACGCCGGAATCGGTGCCATCGTTGGCGGAGTTAGCGGCCGCGGGCGTGAAGTTGTCGAAGGCGGCGAAGGTTTAGCAATGGGGTTTGAAAGGTTAGAGCCGTCAAGAATTCGAGGTTTTTCGGGCGTCCCTTGCGGGACGCCTTTTTGCGATGGAATGATTCTCGATTTTGAGCGCACAGGGAGGATTTCCTGAGACGTTCGGTATCAGTTGAGCGCGTAGGGGTCCTGCGACTGCGTTTTCGTCCGCATTCCGCATGGTGAAGTGCGCTCAGAATGACATTTGGACAAGTGCGCCCATGACCTTCTACCCTTCCATGGTGCTGACGTCGCCGGCGTCTACTCCCGCTTCTTTTGCTTTCAGGAAGCGTCGGAGGATTTTTCCGGAGCGCGTCTTGGGAAGCGAAGCTACGAATTCCAACGACGAAGGCGTAGCGATGGGGCCGAGTTCGCGCCGGACGTGTTCGATCAGCGCCGCTGCTAACAAGTCTGATGGGACATGATCGGCGCGTACCTGCACGAACGCCTTGATCGTCTCGCCTTTTAACGCATCGGGAACGCCGATGGCTGCGGCTTCGGCGACGGCGGGATGCGATACCAGCGCGCTCTCGACTTCGGCGGTGCCGATGCGGTGTCCGGCGACGTTGAGGACATCGTCAGAGCGGCCGAGGACCGCAATGTATCCGTCTTTGTCTTTCATGGCGACGTCGCCGGTGACGTAGCATCCCGGGAAATATTGCCAGTCACGCTCGTAGCGCGCGGGATCACCCCAGACGGTGCGCAGCATGCAGGGAAAAGGGCGCTTGAGGACGAGGCGTCCGCCAACATTGGGAGGAACAGGCTTACCGTCTTCGTCAACGACGTCAGCCTCGGCGCCGGGGACGGCGACACCGACTTTGCCGGGACGCATTGCCATCGACGGCGGAGTACCGAGTGCGGGTCCGCCTAATTCCGTTTGCCACCAGTTGTCGATGACGTATCCCCACTTGCCATCGCCCGCCAGATGAGTTTGCGCCCAGCGCCAGGCTTCGGGATTGAGGGGTTCGCCGGCGCAAGCAATCACGCGCAGAGTCGTGAGATCGTGCGCCGCAGGATACGCTTCGCCGTAGCGCATGAACATGCGCAGCGCGGTGGGCGCGGTGAACATTTTGGTGACGCCGTAGCGCTCAACGATTTCCCAAGCGATCCCGGGATTGGGATAGTCGATGGCGCCTTCGCGGAAGAGAGTCGTGACGCCCGCGCAGAGCGGTGCGTAGACGATGTAGGAGTGTCCGACGATCCATCCGATGTCGGAGGTGCACCAGAAAACATCGCGCGCGCCGACGTCAAAAAAACTTTCAAGATGATACGTGGTGCCCACCATGTATCCGCCGTGAACGTGAACAACACCTTTCGGTTTTCCCGTGGACCCGGAGGTGTAGAGCAGGAAGAGCGGATCTTCGGAATCCATGGGCTCGGCAGGACAGGCGGACGGGAAGTTCAGCAGATCGTTGAAATCGATTTCGCGCGGCGCATGAATTTCGGCTTTCGCGCGCGAGATACACGATGACTTTTTCCACGCAGTCGAGCGGTTCGAGCGCTTCATCGACGATGGCTTTGAGGGCGACGGTTTTCCCTCGACGGTAACCGACATCTCCAGCGATGACGATTTTGGCTTGCGCGTCGGTGATGCGATCGCGGAGGGCGGCGTGACCGAGTCCGGCGTAGACGACGGAGTGAATGGCGCCAATGCGGGCGCAGGCCAGCATGGCGATTGCGCCTTCGATGGTCAAAGGCATGTAGATGATCACACGGTCACCTTTGACCACGCCAAGAGACTTTAGGCCATTGGCGAAGCGACAAACCTGACGATGCAGTTGCCGGTAGGTGACGATGCGCTCGGTGCCATCCTCACCGAGCCAGATGAACGCGGCGCGATTGCCGTTCTCGGAATTCGCGTGGCGATCGAGTGCATTGATGGTGATGTTGGTTTTGGCACCGAGGAACCACTTGTGATGGATGCCGTCCCAGTCGAGGACCCTCGTCCAGGGCTGTGACCATTCGAACTCTTCCGCGTACTCCGCCCAAAAGCCCTCGGGATCTTTCGCCGCGCGCTCGCGCGCACCATTCCAATCACGCTGCAGAACACTGCGAGAGACGACGGTGGGAGCGGCGTACTCCTGGTCCATGTTGAGAAGGTTGGAAATATTTTCGGGCTTGGAGACGGACAGCGCACTCATCGGAACCTCCTGCGGTGCGGTCGACTGCGCAAAGATGAAGAGGATTCTGCGTCGAGCGAGATTTGTGGGCAGTGATTGCCATCACATGGGGGAGTGCTCGTGCGCGGGCACCGCGAGTGACCTCAAAAAAACTCCCGAAAGAACAGAGCTGCCAGTCCGAGGCTGGGTCAAGATGCGGCAGCCAATAAGCATAAGGGTGCCGAATCGATATTTCTGGCTTCCAGAAAAGCGAGCGAACGATCGTTCGGATTTAGCAAAAGTAGTTCCTACGTGACGCAAATCACTACTAGGCGTGCGTATCAGCACATCGTCAAGATTCATTCCCAGCCTACTGTGGCATGCCATTGCGTCCCAACCAGGGCGAGATTTTGCGGTCCCAAACTGGGACCGGCAGCGCGACAGCTCGAACAGCATCACCTCGCGCAGCGCTCATGCGGCGCTAATCAAGTACTAATCAGGTTTCCGAGACAAAGTGCAGTGATTCGTTGGCGAGAACTCCAGGGGCAGGAGGAGAGAGCAATCATGTCGAAGTGGAATCGAATGATCGGTATTTCACTACTTGCAATGGTGTCGGTTGGGTCGGCCTTTGCCGGGTCGAAGGGTGCCACTGATACGAAGACAGCCGCAGAGACAGCGGCAAATGCTACCGCGAATGCTTCCGCAGCGCCTGCGGGGGCGAATCCCAGTCTGACTCCGGTGGGCGGAGCCAATGTGACTGCGCTACTGGGCGTGCTGGTGATGAAGGGAGTCCTCGCGCCGGCTGAGGCGAATGCGATTCGGAATGCCGCACCAGAAGCCGAATTTCAGTTGCTGGTGGAGGCACTCACGCGCAAAGGCGTGGTGAGTGCGACGGACTTGACCGTGGCGAGTCCATCGACGTCTAACAACCCCACCCTCGAAAGTCACGAAGGGTCGGCCAGTCCGGCCACTGCGAGGGTAGCGACTCCAAATGCGAGTGCGGCGGTACCGGCGGCAGCAGCTCCACAGGTGGCTCATGCGCCAAAGGAGGCGAAGCCGCCCGGCCCGGCAGTCGTAGCAGCCATCGCCCCGTTGCGAGTATTGCCGGTGGACCCGCCAGTGAAGGACGGTCTGAAGGCAGCCTTCAGCATGGGGCCCGTCAAAATGACACCCTACGGATTCTTGAAAGCGACCGGTGTGTACGACACCAGCAATCCCAACGGCGACGACATGCCGTTCCCGGGATTGTTCCTGGCGACGCCGCAGGTCACAAGTACAGGCCCCTCGAAGGATCCTGAATTTCATTTGAAGGCGCGTTCCAGTCGAATCGGAGCCAACTTTGAATTCGCCGACATCTCGCCGAAGATCACGATTACCGGCCGCATTGAAGGAGATTTTGAAGGCAACTTCAGCGAAGTCGACAACCGCGACGTCTCCTCCATTCGCAGCAGCATGTTCTCCTTCCGCCAGGCTTGGGGTCGCCTGGATTATGCAGCCACCGACAAGACCGATATCTACTTCGAAGGCGGGCAGGACTGGACGCTGTTTGGTTCCAGTGCGTTGCCGAATTTGCTGGAAACCACTGCTCTCGGGTATTGGTACGGCGACGTCTACGAACGCTCACCGCAATTCCAGTTCGGGTTGGTGCAGAAATTGGGTAGTGATCGCAATGTAAAGTTGTCACCCACCTTCGCGATCATGATGCCAAGCAGCAGCCAGATTGAAAAGCTGGGGAGCCTGGGTCTGCAGGGCCAGATCGCACAGGCCGAGCGCGAGGGCGCCGACTCGGGTCGTCCCGAACTCGAAGGCAGAGTCGCGTTGCAGTTCCAACTCGACAAAGCCCCGGCTGTTGCTCCGGCACAGATCATTGTTTCCGGATTGGACGGGCGGCGCAGTTCGGTTGTTCCTAACTCGTCATACTGCACCAGCGTGAAAACGTGCGGCGCAGGATTGACTCCGGCCAACTATGTATCCGCCTTTCCGAACGGGTTCACCGCTTCCAGCAATATTTATGGCCTGCAAGGGGCGGTGCAACTTCCGACGCGGTGGTTCACGCTCGTGGCGAGCATCTACCGCGGCGGTGATCTGCGCTTCTTCTTCGGCGGCCAGGTCAACTCGTACGCCACCGATACCAGCGGGTTAAGCAACATTGTTGGCGGAGCGAACGCCGGCGTCACCGGCTATAACGCGGGATTCGCGACTCTTGACGGTGGACCGCTGGTTGCCGCGGGCGGGGCCGTGCTGGGCTGCAACATCAATGTCGCCACCGCCGCTCTTTGCCCGAGGGGCAATGTGGCAGTAGCTCCGCAAAGAGCGATCCGGGCGTACGGCGGATTCATCAATCTGGGACTGCCGCTGTCGCGCTGGTTCAATGCTAATCCGAAGGGTCGTAACGCAGGCTGGCAGCTTTATCTGCACGCTGGCAAGGATCAGGTGAACCATCACGACCTCGACTATGCCGGCTACAGCGCGAACGCCAATACGTTGGCACCCTTACCTCTTTCGATGGGCAAGTTGGTGGCAGCGACCATGTACTACAAGCTCAACCCCAACGTCACGTTCGCATTTGAGCAGTCGATTTATGCGACTCGAATCAAGGATGGCATCCCGGCATACACGATTGCCGGACAACCCTCCAACGAGTGGCAAGACCATCGCACGGAATTCGGGCCGATCTTCACGTTCTGATGCGGCGTTCTGAGGATCAGAGGAGACAGGATAGATGACTCTGTAGAGAAGGCGGACCGGAATCCGTCTTCCTACAGAGCCGGCGAGGAAAGAACGATTGCGTGAGGCTGGTTCCGGGAGCACAATGTTGGCCTCATTCCGGAACCGGGTTTTTCATTCCCTCACACCCGGCGTATCGCTTTTGAAACAGCAGGACGCAGTGGAGATTTTCATGAATCAGTACAGAATCGCGTTCGTCGCAATGATTTCTTTGTTGCTCGTGTTGCCGGCCAATGCGGAGGTGAAAAACGGTTCCATCCGCATCACGGTTCTGGATTCGGAAACCCACTCCGTCACCCTCGACGGCAGCGGAGTACCGAAGAATTGTGACGGCGTCAATTTCGACGCCTATTGCCTGAACAGCAAGACTTCAGAAGTGACGAATATCTTACTCGTGCAGGAAGGCGACCGGCCTCCGTACCGCGTCAGCTGCAACGTGGACACGAAGTGGTCGAGATGCATGCCGCTGGAGAGAGGGACCAGTTACGATGCCCGGCGCGAGAAACGCGGATTGCTCGTGTACTTCGTGGATGACAACGGAAAACTGAGGAAACAGTTGTACACGATGGCCGCACCGGAGGCTGGCGATGGAGCAAAAGGTGCGACTCCGGCGACGGCTTCCGTTGCGGATGCCACTCCGGTGACCAGGGAGAGTCGTCAAATTGCAGCGCAGGCGATAGGCACTGACTCCGTGAAATGCAGTTTCAGTTCGACTCCATTGGGAGCGGAAGTTAGTGTTGATGGCCGATATGTCGGAAGCACGCCGTCGGTGTTGAGCCTGAACGTCGGGAATCATTCTGTGGAAGTATCGCTGCCGGGCTTTGCGCAGTGGAAGCGGCAACTCACAGTTTCTGTTGGATCTGAGCTATCAGTGAACGCTGTTTTGCAGAAAGGCCAATAGCGCATGTTGAAAGGCGGAGAAGCATGTGGTCTTTAATTCGCCGCTCGTACCATGGCACCTCTCGTACAAGGATCGCGTGGGTGTTCTTAATCGAAAATTTTGTAAAGGAGAAAAACTGTGGCTACTACGGATTCAGCAAATCCTGGAATCAACCGATGGTGGCGCGTAGTCGGCGGGATGTCGATGAATATCGCGTTGGGCACGCTGTATGCCTGGAGCATATTCGTTGCGCCCCTGGAAAAGGAGTTCGGCTGGAAGCGCGCGCAGACTTCCAACGTATTCACGATCGCGGTGGTAGTGTTTGCGCTCTCCTTCATTCTCGCTGGCCGGCTGCAGGATAAATTTGGGCCGTTCAAGGTGTCGCTGGCTGGCGGCATCCTGGTGAGCCTCGGTTTCTTTCTGTGTGCATTCACTCACAGTTTGAACTATCTGTATGTGTGTTTCGGGGTGATTGGCGGACTGGGCAATGGTTTTGGCTATGCCACTCCGATTCCGGTGATGGCGAAATGGTTTCCGGACAAGCGCGGATTGGCGATCGGACTGGCGGTCGGTGGATACGGCGGAGGCTCGGCCATCTTCGGTCCGTTGGCGAACCTGAAGCTCATTCCCGCATATGGAGTTCACACCACATTCATGATCCTGGGCGCGATTTTTCTCGTCATGACAGTCTTCGGCGCCTTCCTGCTCAAGAACCCGCCGGCGGGATATAGGCCGGCAGGTTGGGTTCCGGCAAAAGCCTCCAAGACGGCCGCGACCACCTACGAGTTCAGCCCCAGCGAAGTGCTGCGCACGCCGGCTTTCTATTTCATGTGGATTGCCTACGCGCTAGGCTGCTCGGCCGGGCTGATGGTGATCAGCCAACTGGTGCCGTTCGCCAAGAGCGTTGGGATTGCGAGCGCGGCGATTGCGACGATGGGACTTGTCGTCGGCGCCGTCGGCAACGCTTCCGGGAGAATCCTCTCGGGCTGGATGTCGGACACGCTGGGCCGTCTGAACGTGTTGCGGCTGATGATCGCCATTTCGATGATCGCCATGCCTGTTCTTTATGCCGTGGGCGGGAGTGTCGGGCCGCTGTACGTCGTGGTCTTCGTCGTGTACTGGTGTTATGGCACCCAGCTCTCGGTGAACGCATCGACCACCTCCGACTTTTGGGGCACCAAGAATGCCGGCATCAATTACGGGATGTTATTCACCGCGTGGGGCGTGGCAGGAATCATTGGACCCAGAATCGCCGGTGTGTTGTTCGACAAGTACAAGAACTATCAGATGGCGTTTTACTCCGCAGCGGTCCTGGCGGTGGTGGCGCTGCTCTGCGAGTTAGCGGCGAAGCGTCCGGCAGTACCAGTCGGAAGCGCGGCACGAACCGGCGCGACCGTGGCGGCTTAGTTTTGGACGGTAAGTTGCGGTCCGGCAGCGGACGGCTCGTCGCGACAGTCGCGGACATAAGGAGGGCGCTCTGCTGCGAGCGCCCCTAGTCTCAACGTGCGAAGTTTGATTGACTCCGTGGTGGATAAAGCGCCAGCGGACTGCTGCCTGCAGGGCAGGACAAATTCAACGAATGCGAGGAGTAACTGATATGGCTGAGATTCGTCAGAAACCGCAAGTGATTGAGACCAGCGAAGCACAAATCGCAGTCCATTGGCGAGAGGAAGAATATTACTATCCTTCTTCGAAGTTCATCGGCCAGGCGAACCTGACCGATCCCGACATTCTCAACCGGTTCAGTGAGGAGAAGTTTCCGGATTGCTTCCGGGAATACGCCGAGATGCTGAGCTGGGACCAGTATTGGCACACCACGCTCGACACCAGCGATCCGCCATTCTGGAAGTGGTTCGTCGGCGGCAAGCTGAATGCCTCGTACAACTGCGTGGACCGGCATCTGGCCAAGTACAAAAACAAGGCGGCCTTGATCTTTGTTCCGGAGCCGGAAGGTGAGGCGCCGGTATCGGTAACGTACCGCGAACTCTATGTACGAGTGAATGAATTTGCGGCCCTGCTGCGTGACCATTGCGGGCTTAAGGCGGGAGATCGCGTCACCATTCACATGCCAATGGTTCCCGATTTGCCAGTCACCATGCTGGCGTGCGCCCGCCTCGGGGTGATTCATTCGGTCGTATTTGGCGGCTTCAGCGGCGAGGCTTGCGGCATGCGCGCCGCAGATTCCAGAAGCCACGTCCTTATCACGATGGACGGCTATTACCGCAATGGCAAGCTGCTCGATCACAAAGCATCTGCCGACATTGCGCTCGAGGTTTCGGCCAAAGAAGGCCACAAACTGGATAAGGTCCTCGTGTGGAGAAGGCACGCCGGCCAGAACGCTTCCGCTTCGCCCTTCGTGAAAGGCCGCGACTTCTGGGTCGACGAACTCTTGCCGAACTACGCGGGTGAGATCGTGCCTCCCCTCCCAGTGGATGCGGAGCACCCGCTGTTTCTGATGTATACCAGCGGCAGCACGGGCAAACCCAAGGGATGCCAACATCGTACGGGCGGCTACCTCGCTTATGTGACCGGCACCTCAAAGTACATTCAGGATATTCATCCCGAGGACGTTTATTGGTGCATGGCTGACATCGGTTGGATCACTGGTCATTCCTACATTGTGTATGGGCCACTGGCACTGGCAGCCACCAGCGTGATCTACGAAGGCGTTCCAACTTTTCCGGACGCTGGGAGAGTGTGGCGGATTGCCGAGCGCCTGGACGTAAACATCTTCCATACTTCGCCGACCGCGATTCGTATGTTGCGGAAAGCCGGCCACGACGAGCCCCCAAAGTACAACTACCACTTCAAACACATGACCACGGTGGGAGAACCGATCGAACCAGAAGTCTGGCGCTGGTATTACGAGACGGTCGGCAAGCGCGAGGCGGTCATTGTGGATACGTGGTGGCAGACGGAAAACGGTGGCTTCCTGTGCAGCACGAAACCCGGACTCGATCCGATGAAGCCGGGCAGCGCTGGACCTGGCATGCCGGGAATCTTTCCGGAGATCCTCGACGAAATGGGAGAGGTCGTCCTCGCGGGCTCGGGAAAGGCGGGAAACATTGTCATCCGTAATCCCTGGCCGGGCATTATGCAGACGATCTGGGGCGACAAGGAGCGTTTCGTCAACCAGTACTATCGAAAATACTGCAAAGATACCAACAGCAAGAACTGGCGCGACTGGCCGTACTTTGCGGCAGATGGAGCGGTGCTTGCCGTGGACGGGTATTTCCGAATTCTGGGACGCGTGGACGATGTGATCAACGTGGCGGGCCACCGCTTGGGCACCAAGGAAATCGAGTCCGCATGCCTGACGGTGGAGGAGATCGCAGAAGCGGCGGTCGTGCCAGTGGTGGACGACATCAAGGGCCGCGTGCCGGAAGTTTATGTCGCGCTGAAGCCGGGACTGCAGCCCAGCCCGGAGATCGTGGAGAAAGTAAACAAGGCAATCGAAACCATCATTGGCAAGATTGCCCGGCCGAAACGAATCCATATTGTTCCCGATATGCCGAAGACGCGTTCCGGCAAGCTGATGCGCCGGATTTTGGCCTCCATCTCAAACAGGGGGGCGACCGGAGACATCACAACGCTGGCCAATCCGGACGTGGTCGAAACAGTGCGAGAGTTGGTGCAAGGCAAAGAACCGGTTGCGGTCGGCGAAGTGGCCGATGACATTAAGCAGTTTGGGAAAGAGGACTAGTCATCGGAGCTTACAAAACCGGGGTCAGGGCTCAGGGATCAGGGGTCAGGGATGAGGGTTAATCCGGGCGCAAGGCTGCTTGGAGGAAACTCTGGCTCTTGATCTCTGACCCCCCGTTCTTTGTGCGAGATTGAGGTCGCGGCCCCCATAGCTCCGCCTCGAGTAGATCTGCCTCATCGACTGCCCCACTTGCTTTGCCGCGCCGCGACTGTCGATTTTCGACTACCTAACTTTTGGCTTTCCGCGCAAACCCATCTTCACTCCACTCTTCCGCGCCCACGCCGTTATGCACAAAAAATAATCCTGTCGGATCGTATTTCTTTTTCACCGACGCCAGGCGCGTGTAATTGCTTCCCCAATATGCCTGCTGCCAGTTTTCCTGAAAAAAATTGCTCTCGGAAACGTAAGCTCCGTCGTCCGGCACAATAGCGCGCAACTCATTGACGCACGCATGAATCTCTTGCCGGGATTTTCGTCCGGCCTCAACATCCGGCTCATGGCCGCGCACGCCGGGGTATCCGCCGCCTGCGTCGCCTACGATGGCCAGTGCAAACGCGTTCAGCACTGCGGGGTTGGTCGCAGTATCGCGCGTCGCCTCTATGGCCTCGCGCGTCCCTCCCGCCAGCCCTTTGTTGAAATGCAATTCGATGGTTTTGTGGCGCGACCCGGCAAATAGCGCATGGGCGAGCCGCTCCTGCGAATCATCTTCGAGCAGAGACGCCGGCATCCACAACGATTCGTAGCCATAAAGGAACCACGCTACTTGTCCCCCGTCACCGGTCCACCAGGCGTTAATTGAACTTGCTCCCGGACGCGGGTCCAGATCAAAAACTGCCAGGTGATTCTGCTTAGTCCACTCCACGTCCCACCAATGCCGGGCCGGCGTGCTGACCAGAATCGGTTGTCTTTCGATTGTGTAAGCGGACGGCGAGCGTGCCACCCAATCGAGAAACGGTTGCCATGTCTTCTTTACTTGTTCGGTACTTAAATCGTGGCACACCATCAACAAGTCGAGGACATTGTCGCTCGTAATGCGCGCATGCTCGCCCCAGTGATCGTTGAAAAGATGCTCGCGATAGAAGTCGACGAAGTACCGCAGCAAACGTCGAAACGCGTCATCCGACGCAGCCTTCACCGCAAGAATCGCTGCGCCAAACAATTCCGGCAATTCCCGAACGCGCAGGGTCACTTTGGACACTGCGCCGAAAGTCCCGCCTCCTCCGCCCTTCAGTGCCCAAAACAAATCTGGATTCGTGCATGCATTCGCGATCCGCACTTGCCCATCCGCGGTGACGACTTCCGCTTCCAACAATCCCGCGGCCGCGGTTCCATAATGCTTGGAAAAACTTCCGAAGCCTCCGCTCTGGACCAGGCCCGCCACGCCGACCGTAGTACAGCCGCCTCCTTGCACATACGCGCCGCCTTTTGTCGTAACCGCGTCGTATGCTTGCATCCAAATCGCACCCGAGCCGAGTGTCACGGCACGTTGTGAGGCAATCTTGCCGTTACATCCCTGGGGCACAAATGTTTCATGCATGGTGATGTCGTGCATGTGCCGCGTCCACACCAGCAGCGAATCCGCAGCGTTCGAGGTTCCCTGATAGCTGTGCCCGCCGCCCTTCACCACCAGCCGCAAATCGTTTTCCCGCGCGAAGTTCACTGCGGCTGCGATGTGATCGGCATTGCTTGCCGCCACGACGTAAACGCTGGGTTGGCTCACCCACGCGTCCACCCATCCCAATGTTTGCGTCAACCCGGGTTGGTCTCCGATGAAATAAGGATTGTGAATATTGTCGAGCAGATTCTGACAGGCCGCGCTTCCTGCGTCTTTGACGCAGGCCTCGATGGGAAATTCCACCGGAATTAAATTACCATCGACCTCTTCATGCAGCCGCTTCCACGCTGCTTGCGAGGGCCAATTCGCATCGGACGGCCGCCGCCGAATCGCCGCAGGAACACGCGTCGCAGTCGGCAGGTCCGCAGTTCCATCGCGCACAGGGTTCGTTGCCGCTCCCCATAGTTTGCGCGCCCACAGCGGACCCAGCGCCGCCATTCCTGATCGTCTTAAGAAGGTTCGTCTGTCCATTGAATTAGAAATTATGCCACGAGTCGTCGCGAATCAAGCTGCGCCTCAGCCAGCAGTTATCACGCAGCCGCTCTACTCCGTGCCTCGTTGCTCTCACCACAAGCGGCAGAACAGAAGGGACAGCGCGTCGCCCGCTCCACGCCCCGGTGGACAGGGCGGGGCATTCCGTGTGCGAATTAAACCGGGAGAGGTGGGTTGGTTGGGAAAGGGTTGACCCGCCCCGACAGGGGTTTTGAGTGCAATGGCCTGCTAACGCCAACTTAAGGTGTTGGGTCGATGAAAACTTTCCATTGTATGTTCACTCACATGTCATTACCGAACAGTCGAGCAGAGCTTATGCTACCGAATGAAGCTGTGTTGAATTACTGCAAGGAAGACTTCAACACCCACTCCAGTACTGGATCCCTCCCGGCCTTGTAATCCGCCCAAGTCGGAACAATCTCCTGATCGGGCCGAACGGCGTTTTCTCCTGAGTCCACGAACTTATAAAACTTGGTCGAATAACGCACGGTTAGATGTGAATTGGGCAATGTCATGCTGCGAGGTTCCTGATAGCTGTTGGGTTTCTCCCCGATTTCCTGACCCACCAGCAAGGCTGCGGTTTGCGTGCGAAACTGGGCGGCATTGTTCATTGCCGCAGAAAAAGTGTTCGCACTGATCAGCACAAACAAATGTCCTTTTCGGTTGATCGACGGAAGGTCACGAATCGGATGAATCAGATATTTCTCGCCCAGAGTGTAATCGCCGCCCCGATTCCGGCGCAGATCAATCACTAGTTTTTGCGGATTTTTCTCGCGAATCTTCGCCAGCATCGCCTTCGTCGGCTCTTTCAGTTCGAGAATGTCGCGAACATTGCAATAAAGTGTGCTTGCCTCCGCGAAGAACGTACACGAAAATCGATCCGGAGCATTCTGCATGTAAAGTGGAGGTTCTCCATAAGCCGTTACGAGATCAGCGCCGCTGCCGGGAGAATGCACGTCAAGCGTGAATTCTCGGCCTTCGTCATTAACGAGTGTGTATTGAGATACGTTTCGGTTGGGAGTAATCCCGAGGCCGTGCAGGGTCGCGCCCGTCGTTAACGCCGAGTTCAGAAAAGAGTCCCCTGCCGTCGGATTTTCGTCCCGGGAAAATAACTCGCGGCCCATCTCCGACGCACGCTCGATCGGAACTCCGCCAATTTTCAAGACTCGCGCACCAATTGCGTTCTTCAATCCCGGATCGATGCGCACCACCCGCCACTCCGCCCCAAAGCGCGCAATATCAATTGGTAGGTCGGCGCTGTCCCGCGGAGTCTGCAGGTAGGTGTGGGCATCGCCAACCAGACTTGTCAGCCGCTGCAGCCCAACCCACGCCGCATCGGAATCCGAGTGCAGCAACGGCCCGTCTAGTTGGGTGACAAACTCCTCAAACTCCTCGCGGGACGTGTAATGAAATGCGTTCGCATGATGCTTGGGCAGTTCGCGAGCAAGATATCTCAGATCTTCCCTCCACTCCTTGCTCGGAATCTGCAGGTTCTCTGGCTTGTCTTGCAGGAATACCCATAGTCCAAATGCCATGGCGACGATCGCCAATGAAACGGTTCCCCAGATAAGTCTTTTTCGCACGAAGCCCCCACTCGAGTTGTCACCGTTGCATAATAGATAAGGCCCTGCGGCGTGCCTCCCCTCATCAGACGGTCCGCACATTGCTTTGTCAACCGATCTCACTCTTGAAAAGATCGAATCGCAACATGCCAACCTAACCTCTCGGTCGCCATTCGTCAGCGTCCTATCCCCTCATTCACCGTGCTCGGCGGTGCCGTAATCAAAGCCTTTTGGGGTCACTTGGCGATAAATCGCCATTACACTTAAAACGGCACGAGGGCGGTGCGGCCACTCCGCTCCTCGCGCCAGCCCGAGCCTACGATCCGAACGCCGGCCACCATGCGCGCGGCGCTCCGGTGCTCGGGATCGCCCCGCCCCGGCAGCGGCGGCAAACCCGCCGCCGCAAGAAGTGAAAACGCCCACCCCCCTCCCCCTGCCACGCGCGCGCGGGACGCGCCCACCGATGACCTCTGCCGCCCAATCAACACGCTGCCGAACCCTCGGCACGTCCTGAGAGCGTAGCCCATTCCCGTTGTGGAATCGAAGACGCGAACACCAGATGGCGCTGTCCAAAACCGATGGACACCTGCAATGTCCAACTGATAAAGTGCCCATGAGTGGACACCGCCACCGTGACCCGCGTGTCAAGACAGCCGACGACTGCCGCACTTCCCAGGGCGAGAGCACCCACCGGGCCCATAGCTCAACGGTTAGAGCAGCAGACTCATAATCTGTTGGTTCCAGGTTCAAATCCTGGTGGGCCCACCAAGAAGCCGGTTCATTTCGTGAAGGGAAGAGGTCCTTCGCTGACGCTCAGGATTTCGGCAGCAGGCTCCCGACTTCACTTGCGTTCGCCTCACGCCTGCTGATCGCCTCAGGTTCAAATCCTGGTGGGCCCACCAGAACTGCAAACAGTTGACAAGGTTTTCAGGCTGCCGCCGCCGATCTGCCTTGTCAATCTGCTGGGTTCATTTAGCTTTTGTTCGGGCCTGTGCGTCGATTCGTTCATATTGCGCCTTTAGCCCGGCATATTCCGACTCCAGTTTGTCGTATTGAACTTGGAGGGGCGAGCATTGCGCCTCATACTGCGCCTTCAGCGCCGGGTACTGAGTTTCGAGTCGATCGTATTGGGCCTTCAATGCGCGGTACTCGCTCAGAATCTTGTCATACTTCCGGTTCGCTAATCCCATTTGCAAGGCTAAAATTGCAAGCAAGGCGAAGAATATTAAGTAGTGAATCGTAGGTCGCTTGCTAGCGCTAGCGCCTTGTGGCTCGGTCATAGGAATCCTCCGTTTTGCACAGGGCACTTTAGCATGACTCGCTCCGAGGCAGAGCGGGATCAGTGACGCTGTCAGCGTATTAGCCTCAAAGCCCCGCCAGGAGCAGAGCGCGCGTGCGCGTTTTAGTCCTCACTCGTTGACTATTTATCTTTGATCGATACAAATCTTGATATCAACCCGGCCTGAAAGTTTCTATTGTGAATATCCAACACTGATGGGAACTCGGCGGCTTTCGTTTTTGCGGTCAGACCACCATGCCATCATGTGGTCATGCAGAGTTACTACGGTGAGACGCCGGACCGCTTAACATTGACAGTGTTAGGGAACCGAACATAGAGTCGGCGAGGACTCGGAAACGAAGTTCCAGACGATACAGAACTGAGGGGGAGGCGGGTATGGTGTCGAAGCTATTCTGGGCGGGGGCGTTAGTGTGTCTGACCGCGGGTGCCAGCATGGCGCAGGATCCCACGAAAGTTGAGCCGAAGCATTACCGCTTGGATTTCGAGAACGACAAAGTGCAGGTGGTCTCGGTGCACTACGGTCCGCATGAGAAGTCGGCAATGCATGAGCATCCCGGTGGAGTGGTGGTGATCCTTACCGAGGCGCACTTGCGGTTCACGGACGAGAAGGGGAAAGTGCGGGAAGTGTTCTCGAAGCCGGGCGAGGCGCGGTGGTATCCGCCATTTCATCACAAGGTCGAGAATCTCGGCGACACGCCTTACGACGCCGTATATGTCGGAATTAAAGGGATGAATGCGTCGAATGGGACAAAGAATCCCATGGACGCGATGGACGACGAGACGAAGAAGATCGTCGCGGGATTGATGGCGTCCGCGGAGCGGTAGAAGAGGCATCTCCGGGGCCTAAAGCCGGTACTTAGCTACGGTCACTCGTTTTCGCCTCAGGCTTTATTATTAAGCCGATGGCGGCACATCCTGCGACGCAGTGGAGATTGGCTTCTCTGCTGGGCGTCGCTTGTTTTCTTTCCTTTATTTATTTCTATGAAGGCGGGGGATGGAATCAGAACTCCCGCTTCGATCTGCTGCGCGCGATTGTCGAGCGACACACCTTGCAGATTGATGCTTACCAGACGAACACCGGGGATAAGGCTCACTTCCGGGGACACTACTATTCGGAAAAGGCGCCGGGGCTGGTGTTTCTTGCGGTGCCATTTGCGCTAGTGGCACGTGCCGGGATGCGGATGGCGGGAATCGATCCGGAGTCGGCGCGCGGAGAGTATGCGCTTTCCTACATCGTGACGACCTGTGCGGTGGCCCTGCCGACGGCGCTGGCGGGGGTATGTCTGTTCTTCCTGGCATTGCGATTTGGGACAGACGTGAGTGGGGCTGCGTTCGGAGTTGTTGTAATGGCGATCGGCACGCCGATGCTGGCGTACGCAAGTTTGTTCTGGGCGCATGCACTCGTGGCAGCGTGTCTGGTGTTTGCTTTCGCGGCGGCGATGAAAGTAGGAGACGGCTCGAATGCGCGGGCCGAGTTCTGGTGGGCGCTGGTTGTCGGTCTGGCTGCTGGATGGGCTACGGTCACGGAATATCCGGCCGCTCCGGTCTCGGCTTTGTTGGCTTTCTTCGCTTTGGGACAAGTTTGGCGCAGAGGTGCTGCGGCTCGGTGGCGCGTTATTTTCGGAGTCGGAATAGGGGCTGCCGTTTGTGCGGGTGTGTTGTTTGGATATCTGTATGCCGCGTTCGGAGCATTGCGTCCGAGCTATTCGTATTACGATCCGAACTCGTTTTCGTTCATGCAGCAGCAAGGGTATATGGGCCTGACGTATCCGCATCCGGACCGGCTGCTGAAACTGTTGTTTGGATGCTCGCGGGGATTGCTCTTTGCCTCGCCGGTACTGGCGGGAGCCTTTGTGGGCTTGTGGTTATTAGGAAAGCGATGTCGCGCTGCGGCGTGGGTTGCGGGCGCGATCGTGGCCTACTATTTCTTGTTCAACGCGTCCTTCTATTGGTGGAAGGCGGGGCTGACGTTTGGGCCGCGGTATGCGGGAGCTTGCATTCCATTGCTGTGTTTGGGTCTTGGCGTGGCATGGACCCGGGCTTCGACCCCGTGGCGTTGGGTAATGATTGCGCTGGCGGGTTTCAGCGTGTTTATCACGCTGATGGTGGTGTCGACTTCGTCACAGCTGGCCATGCAGGATAGCTGTCCGATTCTGCACTCGTCGTGGCCGGCGTTTTGGGCCGGAGAAGTGGCGAGCAACCGGGAATCGATGTTGCTGGCAACCGAAGCGGGCGGTGGGTATGGCGCGTTTAATCTTGGGCAGTCGATGGGTCTGCATGGGATCGCGAGTTTAATTCCACTCCTGGCGATGTGGGGCGTAGTTGGTGCGATCGGGAGGCGGTGGGTTCGGGTAACGCAAGATTAGTAAGCGGGGGTGCTCACCCCACATCCTAGAGTCGCATCTCTCCGGTTGCTGTCTGCACAACGAACGCAGATGTAAGATAGAAGTTCCGCCGTTGGCGGGTGATTTCATCGTGTGGGGGACTTATGGCGCATATGGTTCATTGTGTGAAGCTGCAGAAAGATCTGCCGGGGTTGGACGAGCCTCCGTTCGATAACGAATTGGGGAAAAAGGTGTATGACAACGTCTCGCAAGATGCGTGGCGGATGTGGACGGAACACTGCAAGATGCTGCTAAATGAGTACCGGCTAAATCCAGCGCGGCGCGAAGATCAGGAAGTGATCGTGAAGCAGTTGGAGATGTTTTTCTTCGGCGAGGGCTCAGCCAAGCCGAAGGAGTATGTGCCGCCGGCGCCCTAAGAGCCGGCTTCCGGCTTCCGCCCGAGCGACCGTAGATTTCAGATCTTGGACCTTTCTGCTCCTTCAGACAATACTGCGCTGACGCGCGCTTTCGTGCAGGACGGCGTCTTTTCTTTCGCCTCTTCGCCTGAATAAGCAGTATTCACGTTACTTTTGTAGTTACTCTTATGCACCAATATTGATGCAATGTTAATCAGACAGTAACAATCTGCTGCTACAACCGAAGCATGGGTCCGCATGCGTACAACACGCTGATCCTTTCGGACCTGCATCTGGGGGCTGAGACCAGCCATGCGCGGGAAGCGACGTGCGTGCTGAAAGAGAACCGGTTTCAGCGGCTGATCCTGCTGGGTGATATTTTTGCCGACCTCAATTTTGCCCGCCTGACGAAAGATCATTGGAAATTCCTCGGGAGCATCCGGAAGCTCTCGAATCCGAAGCGCGGCATTGAAGTGGTGTGGGTGGAAGGGAATCACGACCACGGACTGGCGAACATCATGTCGCATTTGGTCGGGGTGCGCGTCTACCAGGACTATCGCTGGGAGTACAAGGGCCTGCAACATATCGCGATCCACGGGCATCAGTTTGATGGGTTTCAGGTCAGCAACATGCGGCTGAGCCGGCTGGGGACTTCGCTGTATCTGCAGTTGCAGAAGATGGACTTCAAGCACAAGCCGATTGCGCGCATGATCGACCGTCTGAATACGCGCTGGCTGCGCATGTCGACGAAGGTGTCCGCAGGAGCGATCGCATACGCGAAGCATCATGAGGCGCAACGAATTTTCTGCGGGCATACGCATCATGCGCTGCATGTCGAAAAAGATGGCATCAGTTACTACAACTCTGGGGGGTGGGTCGACTCACGGCTCACTTATCTGACGATCGACGAAACGGGGGTGCAAATCCATGACTTTGACAAGCATGAATTCGACAAAGGGCAATACGAAGAGCGAGCTGACCATCGTGATTCCGGCGAAGAACGAGGCGAAGTTGATTCCGCGGCTACTGACTTCGCTGACGAATCAGGATTACTCGAAGATGTCGAGTACGAGAGTGTTGGTCGCTGACGCGAATTCGACGGACGGAACTCCAGAGATCGTCATGAGTTTTCGCGATCGCCTGAATGTGGGCGTGATCCGCGGCGGCATGCCATCGGTCGGACGGAACCAGGGCGCATCGCAGGCGGACAGTCAATACGTTCTGTTTCTGGATGCCGACGTCGAACTTGCGGACAAGTCGCTGATCCGGCACTGCATGGAGAAGGCGCAGGCAAAGCAGTTGCAATGCGTGACCACGAATATCTTGTGCAGAGACGGAAGCTGGATCGACCAGCTGGTCTATGCAAGCATGGATGTCTTCCAGTATCTGTCATACCTGCATCGTCCATTTGCAACCGGGATGTTCATGCTGTTCGAGCGGAAAAAGTTCTGGGAACTGGGCGGATTCCACGAGCAGATTCTTTTTGCCGAGGACTACCGGTTGAGCCAGCAGGTGGAGCGGAAAAGATTCGCGATTGTGCGCGGCGGCGTTTATACGACGAATCGGCGCTTCAAGCGCATGGGGCATCTGAAGGTTGGATGGCTGTTCCTGAAGACGGGAATGAATTTCTGGAACGAAAAGTTTTTCTTACGCGATCACAAGTATTGGGCGAATGAAGCGGATGGGATGCCGCACGCCTAGGGATGTATTTTTAAGCACCGAGAGATTCAGCGATTTGTTGTTGTGGCCACGGAAGACAGGGATCAGCCAACCAGCTGAACCCTGTTTTTGTTTGTGGCAGTTTCGCTAGAAGCGCAACACGATTCCGGTGGAGATGCGCACATTGTTCTGGGCGACGTTGAACAGGGTCGTATGAATGTAATCGCCCTGAAGTCGCCAAGCCAAGACGCGCATCAACTTGTAATCGATGCCTCCGCCGACGGCCGTGGCGAAGGACGTGTCAGAGCCTCCTCCGTTCACATGAATGTGCCCGGCACCGACCAACAGTTCGGCAAAGGGACGGATTTTTCCCACGGAAACGGATGCCCGGGGTCCGAACAGATAGTTATGTTCCGTGAAGTTATTGTTGAAGGTGACACAATCGAGAATGGGAGTAGTGCAAGTCGTGAAATTTTGCGAGCCGTCGTAACCGCTGAAATCCCCAACGATGCCGATGAACGGCAGCACCTTTCCTTCGACCGACCCTTCCCATCCATTAAGGCTGGTGCGCTGTCCGCTGATGCTGGAGTTGTAGTAGGAGTATCCAAAGAAAACATTTCCCGAGGTCGGAATCTGGGCCGAGGCGAGACCTGCCAATACAAACACTAGCAGTGCTGTTACAACGATCGTGCGCATGAACGTACTTCCTCCTTCTGCGTTGCAAAACCCAAGAACACACAGAAAGTTGTTGGATGCGCGACCGGCAAAATCGGTAGCAAACCAGTTGTGCGACGTCGTAGGAGCGGCTTAGAAGCGCCAGACAATTCCAGTGGAGGCGCGGTAATCGTTCTGATAGGCGCTGGCGTAGTGGCTATGCATGTAGTCGCCTTGCACCCGCCACGAAAAACTCTTGAAGCCGAGTCTGTAGTCCGCGCCTCCGCCGACATCAATAAGGAGGGGATTGTAGATGAACCCGCTGGAGTTCAAGTGGCGGATGCCAGCCATGGCCTGGATGAAGGGGCGCCACCGTCCGATATTGGTGGAGAGGCGAACGCCGCCTACACCATTGTATTGCTTCACCCCCCTGCGAGTGAAAGCGCTGGCATCGAGCACCAGTCCCAGGCGAGGAAAGCGCGCAAAGGGGAGGTCTTCAAACGAAACATTCAGGCCCTTGTAGCTCTGCTTGTTTACCACGTTGGTCAGTTGGCCGTAGGCGACGCCGCCGTAGACGTTTCCACTGGGAAGCAGGCCATTCAATTGTGCCGACATCGGAATGGAGAACAAAAGCAGGCCTGCAAAGGCCAGCACGGCGGCAGCGGTTTTCGACACGAAATATCCCTCCCCGGCCTTCGGGCCGGCAAACAAGCATTGTAATCAATGAAATCGGTTAGATGCAGTGTACCGGATGGCCAAGATGTATCGCGTGACAAAATTTGTCTTTGGAACGTTATACCTATGAGGGATTGTTCGCTGATAGACACACAATTTGACGAAAATTTATGGGATTTTCATGGTGCCAAAACCAAGTGGCCCTCGTCTATCTACTAACATGCAAATTATGAACGCAAACTGTGAAACGTGGCAGCAGCCAGCAGTACCGGCGGCTTTTCAAGAGTATAAGGAGTCGAAGTTGAAGCTCAGCGTACAAGCACGGAGTCGAGGCGATGTGATCATCGTGCACTGCCAGGGGCGCATCGTGTATCGCGATGAGGCCGCTGCGCTGTCGCGCGTGGTTGGAGAAGTTCTGCATGGGGGCAGCAAACTGGTGCTCGATCTTAGCGGCGTGACGTCGATCGACAGCGCCGGCATCGGCGAGCTGGCCTTGCTGCAAACGTGGGCGCAGGAACGCAACGCGGATCTGAAATGCGCGGGCGCAAATGAGTTGGTGCGAACGCTGCTTGATCTCACAAACCTGAACTCAGTGTTGGAGGTGCATTCCACGCTGGATGGCGCGCTGGAGTCGTTCCGGCATGAACGGGTTTGCGCGGATTATTGAATTCCCTCTAATCGGTTCCGAGAACAACCGTGGAGCAAAGGCCGTCTTTGCTCCTTTTTTATTTTTTGGGACGAAATGCACGCTGCGCCACAGGGGCTGAAAGCCCCGATTCCTCTGCCGCTAACGCGGCGCTGAAGCGCCGCTCTTCCACGGTGCCGCTGACGTGCTTTCGTTGGCCTGGCTTTCGGACGGCGGCGCATTGGGGACAAGAGTGTCCGTCCCTGCGCGACTCATCTTTATTTCTGCGCGCGCTAGTTTTCGCGCTGGAACCGGTATCGACCCTTGCGCTCGATGGCGAAGGCTTCGGCCACCTTCAAGAATGCGCGTGCAGCGTGGGACAGGTTCGCACCCTTCCGATAAATGAGCCGCAATTTGCGCTTCAATTGCAGCTCCCGCACGGGAATGCGCACCAGTTCTCCGCGGGCGAGTTCGGTTTCCACGCTGATTTCAGGAATCAAAGCAACTCCATTTCCCATGGCAACAAATTGTTTTATGGCCTGCAGTGTAGGGAGTTCGAGATCCATGTGGAGCGGTGTTTTATGGCTCTTGAAAAGCTGAATTACTTTTTCGCGATATGGCGAGTTAACGATATGCGCGACGAATGATTCGGCCCCGAGTTGGCGGATGCTGACTTGCCGGGCCGGGGCAAGTGGATGCTTGGGAGGGACGACAAAAACCAGTTCGTCAAGAAACACGACGACGGAATGCAGGTTCGCTTCCTGCGGTTCATAGGAGAGGACACCGAATTCGGCCGCATAACTTAACACCTCGTCGGGGATATGGCTGCCCAGTGCGCGCTCGACGGTAATCTTGATCATGGGATGCACCCGGCGGAATTCGGCGAGGACCGGCAGAAGGTAAAGGACGGTAAATTCGTTGGCGGCAATGACGAGTTTGCCCTTCTGCAGTTCGTGGAGTTCGGACAGGGATTCGGCAGCTTCGCCTCGCAGGTTGATCAGTTTCTCTGCGTATTCGTAGAGAACCTTTCCCGCATCGGTGAGGACGCCTTCGCGCGAAGAGCGGTCGAAGAGCGCTTCTCCGAGTTCGTCCTCGAGTTTTCGAATGGTCTGACTGACGGCGGACTGGGTGCGGAACAGCTTGTCCGCTGCGCGCGAAAAGCGTCGTTCGCGAGCCACGGCGAGGAAG
Source organism: Terriglobia bacterium (assembly GCA_963823085.1). Lineage (GTDB taxonomy): Bacteria > Acidobacteriota > Terriglobia > Terriglobales > Acidobacteriaceae > Sulfotelmatobacter. Next base: position 398,281 of record CAWGKF010000022.1, read on the forward strand.
ACTTCCAGCTGGGACAATTCCAATCCGGGCTCCTTTAATGCAAATTTGATTAGTATTAGTAATGCTTATACTACAAGAATATCTAATGCTTTGTGAAGAAATATAAGTTTTGCTTCTATCTGAATTCTCCGTACCATAGAGAGATCAGCACAAGGCGGAGGGTTCCAGGCAAATTCGTCTCGCTTGGAATAAAGCCCGGCGCGGTGCCGGAGGCAGGCAGGAAAGCAATTATGGGAATAGAACGAGCGCGGGTTACGATTTTCGATACTACTCTTCGCGACGGGGAGCAATCCCCTGGCTGCAGCATGAACCAGCAGGAGAAACTGCGTCTGGCCCAGCAGTTGGACCGGCTGGGTGTGGACGTCATCGAGGCGGGATTTCCGATTGCCTCGGAGGGCGATTTTGAGTCGGTGAAGGCGATTGCGCAGACCGTGCGGCGGCCGATCATCGCCGGCCTGGCGCGGGCCTGCCGTGCGGATATTGAGCGCGCGTGGGAAGCGCTGCAGCATGCCGCGCATCCGCGGATTCACGTGTTTCTTGCGACCTCGGACATTCACCTGCAATACAAACTGCGGATGTCGCGCGATCAGTGCGTGGCACAGGCGCGCGAAGCGATTCAACTCGCGAAGTCCCTCTGCGATGATGTGGAGTTTTCGCCCGAGGACGCGACCCGCACGGATCCCGATTTCTTGTGCCGGGTGCTGGATGCGGTCGTCGAGGCCGGGGCAACCACCCTGAATATTCCCGATACCGTCGGCTACACCGTTCCCGCGGAGTTCGGGGAATTGATTGCGATGATCCGGCGCTGCGTGAAGGGGGCCGACAAGGTGACGATTTCTGCCCACTGCCACAACGATCTTGGCATGGCGGTCGCGAATGCGCTGGCAGCCGTGAACGCCGGGGCGCGGCAGGTGGAGTGCACGATTAACGGCATCGGCGAGCGGGCGGGTAACGCGTCGATGGAGGAGATCGTGATGGCGATGCGAGTGCGGCCCGACCGTTATCCGTACGAGACCGGAATTGCCAGCGAGCAGATCTTTGCCGCCAGCCAGATGCTGAGCGAGGTCACGGGTGTGCCAGTGCAGCCCAACAAGGCCATCACGGGACGCAATGCATTTGCGCATGAGGCGGGCATTCATCAGGATGGCGTGCTGAAAAATCCGCTGACGTACGAGATCATGACGCCGAAATCCGTGGGCGTGCCGGATTCGAAGCTGGTGCTGGGCAAGCACTCGGGCCGTCATGCGCTGAGCATTCGCTGCGAGCAACTGGGTTATTCGTTCGACCGGCGGGCCCTGGACGACATTTACCGCCGATTTGTGCGGCTGGCGGACAAGATCAAGCATGTCGAGGATCATCATCTGCTGGAACTGATTCGCGACACGCATAAACCGACGATGGCTGCGACTCCGCTAATCGAGCCGATCATCGACGCAACCAATGCGGCTGTGGTCAGCGCTCCTGCGATGGACCCCGACGCCATGACGTCGGATACGAATCCATTTGGCGTGCCGTTGCCGGTACAGTCCGATTCGCAACACGAGCAGACGCAGCAGGAAGATTATTTGTGGGGAGTCTAGGGATTCAGACATTGAGTCATTGAGACATTTAGTCATTGAAAAATCTTAGAGCCGCCTTCAGTGGCGGCTTTCTTTTTTCCCGCATAGAATTACCGATTACTTCATCAGCGAGCGATCATCCATGCAATTAAAGATCACAGTTCTTCCCGGGGACGGCATTGGTCCCGAAGTCACCGAACAGGCCGTGCGCGTGCTCCAGGCGGTAGCAGGCGCGTCCGGCCATCAAGTGCAACTACAGAGCAAGGCGATCGGTGGGGCAGCGCTTTCGGCAGCCAACGATCCGCTGCCGGCCGATACGATCCAGGCATGCCTGTCGTCATCGGCAGTGCTGCTGGGCGCGGTGGGAAGTCCGGCGTTCGACAAAAATCCAGGCCATCTGCGGCCTGAGGCGGGATTGCTGCGAATTCGGCGGGAGTTGGGCGCATATGCCAACCTCCGTCCCGCAGTGTTTTTCCCGGCGCTCGAAGATAGCTCTCCGCTACGAGCGGAGATCGTGCGCGGCACCGATATCATGATCGTCCGCGAATTGCTGGGAGGCGCGTATTTCGGGCAGCCAAGGTCGATCGAGGGCGAGCCGGGTTCGCGCGTGGCCACCAATACCATGCGTTACGCGGAGCATGAGGTGGAGCGGATCGCGCGAGTGGCATTTGATCTGGCCATGAAGCGGAAGAAAAAAGTTATCTCCGTCGACAAGGCGAACGTGCTCGAGTGCTCGCGTTTGTGGCGAGATGTGGTGACGCGGATCGGGAAAGACTTTCCCGAAGTCAAGCTCGGACACCAGTATGTAGACTCCGCGGCGATGTTGCTGGTGCAGCGGCCTACGGACTTTGATGTCGTGCTGACCGAAAACATGTTCGGCGACATTTTGTCGGACCAGGCTGGAGGCGTGGTGGGCTCGCTCGGTCTGCTCGCTTCGGCAAGTATTGGTGGTCCGGTGGGGCTGTACGAGCCGGTGCATGGATCTGCTCCCGACATCGCGGGTAAAGGCATTGCGAATCCGTTGGGAGCGATTCTGTCGGTGGCAATGATGTTCCGGCATTCATTCCAATTGGAGCGAGAGGCAGCCGCAATCGAGCAGGCGGTTTCGGCCGTGTTGTCGGATGGCGCGCGAACGGCGGACTTGGCAGGGAAGACGCACGCGGCGATCTCTACGACCGAGATGGGGAACAGGGTAGTAGAGGCGGTTAGCGCGACGGTCGCAGGTTAGTCGGCGTAGAGGGAAGTTAAAAAACTCTTTATGGCAGGCGCGGTGTGCTGCGCGCCTTACTCGCGGCCATCGCATCGGTGCCGTCATACTTTCCGGTTAGATCGTACCAGCGGATGCGCAACATCTCCTGAAACATGCGGGCGCCGTCGACGACCGGATTGATGCGAGCGTCCCCAACGTGTCCCCACGCCACGGGAACTTCCTGCACCCTGAATCCAAACTTCCGCGCGAGGAAAAGAATCTCGGGATCGAATCCCCAGCGCTCGATTCTCTGCCACGGGAAAATCGCCTGGGCTGCCGCACGTTTGAAGGCCTTGAATCCGCACTGCGTGTCGGCGAACTGAAGCCCAAGCGTAGTGCGCAGCAAAATATTGAAGATGCGTCCGAAAAGCTGGCGGTGAAGCGGCTGGCGCTGTGTTTGCAGTTCAGCGCGAAGCCAGCGTGATCCGATGGCGATGTCGGCGCCTGACTCGAGAGCGGCGAAAAGTTTTAATGACTCTTCAATTGGCGATGAAAGATCCGCATCACTAAACAGGACAATGCGGCCGCGGGCGTGCAGCATTCCAGTGCGGACGCTGTATCCCTTACCGTGGTTGCCGGGGTTATCGATGAGCTGAAGAGTGGGATCTTTTGCGGCAAAGGACTGAACGATTTCTGCCGTGCTGTCGCGCGAGCCATCATTGATAACGATGACCTCGGCGTCCCAGCCTTGCGCGTGGACGTAGGATAGGACCCTTTCCAAGGTCGCGCCAATACGCGCGCCCTCGTTGTAGGCCGGAATAACTATGCTGTAAGTGGGCTCCAAATCAGTTCTCCGCTCCCAAAGACACCTCAGATGCTCGAAAATTTGGTTTGGCTGCTTTGATTCGCGGACTTGGACATTCTACTCGCAGGACGCGCAATTTTCGCGAACGGAAGTATCGGCGAACTTGCCATCATATTTCTGGCGGAGAAATTTAGAACTGGGACCGGCTTTATGCTACCTGGCGCTTGAGTTGGAGCATTTCGAAATACTCAGCCACCAGTTCCGCATCCCACAGGCCGCGGGCCGCTTCGTCCCGCATCGTTTGGGCTGCCATTTCATGACTCAGGGCCGGCTTGTACGAGCGCGCGGTTCGCAGGGCATCGTACACATCCACCACCTGCAAAACTCGGGGCAGGACCGGAATCTCGGAGGCGGTGAGGCCGTCAGGATAGCCAGAGCCATCAGAGTGCTCGTGGTGGTGGCGGATGATAGGAAGCACGAGACTGAGGGAGTGCAAAGGTTTGCAGATGTTCTCGCCGGTGATGGGATGAAGCTTCATGATCTCCCATTCGGCGGGAGTGAGGTCGCTGCCTTTTTTGAGAATGTCATCGGGCACGGCGATCTTCCCCAGATCGTGCAGATACCCGCCGCGTTTGAGGGCGATGATGGAATCTTCGTCCATGCCGAGGTGGCGGCCCAGATCGGCGGCGTGGACCGAGAGGCGCTCACAGTGCCCTTCGGTATAGGGATCGCGACCCTCGACGATCAGGCCCAGCGTACAGAGAACAGAGTCGGCGGTTTCAAGTTCGTCGGTGAATTCCTTCAGGCGAAGCAGCGACTTGACGCGCGCAATGAGTTCTTCCGCGAGGACCGGCTTATTCAGGAAATCATCGGCTCCGGCTTCAATGCCGCGAACCCGGTCGCTGCTATCGCTGAGTCCAGTGATCAGGACGAATGGGATCAGCCGCGTAGCCGCGTTGTCTTTCAAAGTGCGGCATAGCTCATAGCCCGACTTGCCCGGCATCATGACATCGGAAAGAATTAGGTCCGGCGCCTGTCGGCGAATTTCTGCTTCGGCCTGCTCAGCATTGGAAGCGGTGACGACACTGTAGCCGCGAATCGAGAGCAGTTGGCTCATCAGCCCCGCAATGCTGGGCTGGTCATCAACGACAAGAATCCGCGGCGCGCGGCGCCTTGGTAAAAGCTCCCCCATAACTTGATAAGAAGCCGCTCTCCCGTCCTCAGTTGTCCGCGGTTTGGGGCGCGGAGCGCGAGGCGGAGACGAGATATTCATAACCAGCTAGCTGTCAAAAAAACTTCAATTACTCGCCATCTAGATTCTACCGCCATTTCGCCCTTTGCGGTGGCCTCTCAAGGTGTTTAAAACCCTAGCACTAGAAAAAGGTTCTTGCGATTCCCACTTTGGTACTCAGCTCGCGAAAGTGTGAAAGCGAGCTTGCTTCCGGCATTTCTCGCTCCTAGCCTGAGACGTATGAAGCGAATTTCGAGACTCCGATTCTGTGTGCTGTTATTGCTGGCGATATCCCTCGCGGAGTGCGCCGCAGCGGTGGTGAAAGTCCACGTCATTGCATGGGGAAAATGGACATCGGTGCAATGGATCGCCGGCAACGTTGAAGGAAAGCCGGCCACGATCAAAATTCGGGCGTTAGTGATCGACGGCAGGGTGAAGGAATACGTCCTCGGCGTGCCACACGAGGTGACCGACCGGCTGTTTGTGGTGCGGCGCGCCTTCCGCGTGAATGACAGTCTGCCCGAAGACTCCGCTCCGCGATGGGAGTGGCAACGCGGCGGATGGATGCTGGTCGATCGCGTTACCGGGCACGTTTCGGCCGTGAATCTGCCGGAATTCGACACGTTTTATTCTGCGGCGAGCTGGTATCGGGATTACGTCGCCTATTGCGGAATAGCCGATGACGGCAAGAAGACGTTTGCCATTGTTGCGCAACTAAGCCGGCGCAAACCGGTTTTGAAGAAGGCGCTTTCGGAAGGAGTGCCGGAAGATGCGCCGGCAGATTCGGCGTGTCCTGTGCCGGTGTGGCAGCGGGCACCGGCGCGAGTCAGCTTTGAAGCAGCTGGAGCGAAGCAAACGTTCGCCATTCGCGGGCATGTGGTGGACGTGGTGAATGATGCGGAGGAAGAAGAAGGAAACTAGCAACAGTGCGCCGGGCGCGCGGTCACGCTTCCACTTCAACCAATTTTATGGTGTCTCGACGATGAGTGGTTGCCAAAGTTCGAGGCGGTTGCCCTCCGGGTCGGTGATCCAGGCGAAGTGGCCGTAGGGGTCGGATTCCTGATGGGGATCGATCGGTACGTTGGCGGCGCGGAGCCGGGTGAGGAGTGCTTCGAGGTCGTCGACGCGGTAGTTGATCATGGCGCGCTGGGCCGGGGTGCCGAAGTGTTTGGTGGTTTCGGGGAAGAGCATCCAGGTGGTTTGGCCGGTACCGGCGGGGACTTCATCGGACCACAGGAGGTTGGCACCGCCGTAGTCTGCGATCTGTATGCCGAGATGCTGGGCGTACCAGGCGGCAAGGGCTTTGGGGTCGCGGGCTTTGAGGAAGACGCCGCCAATTCCGGTGACTCGTGCCATGTGGGTCTCCTTGGGAGGTGTGTGAGCGAAGGAAGAAAACAGACCTCTCCGCTGCGCTACGAGACGACAAAAAATAACTGCTTCGAGATGATACCAAGTGATTCAAACTGACTGACAAAAAAACTTGGTCCGGGATGACGAAGCCTTGTCACGATCATGCACTGAGGGCTGCGATGAGGTGCGTGGCGTAGCCACAGTATGCGGGAGGGCGGTTGAGTCTCTAAGAAACACGCCCTAATCTCCCGCGGCTTCGACTGCCGGCAATTCTGCAGCAGCCGCTTTTTGTTTTACCTTCGCGCTGGTTACCAGGATCACCGACAGCACCACGATCGCACTTCCGGCCAGGATGTAACGGTCGACCTTCTCGTGAAGAATCAGCCAGCCAAGAAAGACCGCCACGACTGGATTCACGTAGGCGTAGGTTGAGACCTTCGATGTTGGAACGTGCTCGAGCAGCCAGATATAGGCGGTGTAGCCGATCCAGGAACCGCAGACCACGAGATATCCCGTGGCGGCAAGACTGCGTGGTGCCCATGTGACGTGAGCAAGATCGCCGTTCACGAGCGCGTAGGCAAAATTACCAACTCCAGCAGCGGTGACTTGCCAGGCGGTCGCGCCAAACACGTCCATACCCGACTGCCACCGCTTGGAAAGAACAGAACCAAGCGCCCAGCTGAACGATCCGGCGATCAGGCTGAGGGAGGCGATGAGTTCCCGGCGCCCGAGACTGCCAGCCTGTAAATCCGGCCACACCAGGACGAACAAGCCGACAATACCCAGCCCAAGTCCAGCTTTACCGCGACCCGAGATGTGATGGTCGCCCAGCAAGAGTGAATCCAGCACGAGGAACCAGAGCGGCGTAATGGCGATGATCAATGCCGATAGGCCGGAAGACACGGTCAGTTCCGCATAGGAGAGCGTGAGATTCCCTCCCATCAGCAACAGAAGTCCGACCACCGCTGCGAGCGCAATCTGCCTGGGCGAATAGAGGATTCTATGGCCAGTTGCGGCGCAGACGGCCAGCATCACCACTCCAGCGACAGAGAACCGCAGTGCGCACATCAGTGCCGGAGGAATGGTTTGGACGGCGATGTCGATGGCGAGATAGGTCGATCCCCAGAACAGGTACACGAGTCCAAAGGCGAGAATCACCATCCACCGGCTTGGGCGTTGAGCAGAATGCATTGTCGCGAGAAGCGGGGAGAACATTAAAGATATCAGACGAGACCGCAGGCAGGGTGGATTTGAAGCCGGGGAAAATGCGCCTTTGCAATAGGTTGCAGTGTAACGGTCGAACCCTAACAGATCGATTTTGCGACCAGTTTACTACTCAATGAACCAACCAATCCTTGCCGGACCTCATCGAAGGAAGCGCTCGCCCTTGGGAGTTTTCCAATGAAGTTCTGGCCTTTCGTCTATTGTGTAACGCTGTGTGCCTTGTGCAGCCTGCTTGCGGGTTGCCAAGGTTTAGTTCCGTCCACACCTGCTGCTCCTTCGTATCAACTTGCGGTTACCGCATCGCCAGCAACTGGGGGAACGATTACCAGCAGCCCGGCAGGAATCAGTTGTCCGGGCACCTGTACCGCGAGCTTTCCGCAGAACATGCAAGTGACCCTGAGCGCAACCCCGGGGAGCAACGACGTTTTTGGAGGCTGGAGCGGCGCCTGTACCGGTTCATCGACATGCAAGCTGACCATGACAGCGGCGGAAACGGTGACCGCTACGTTCACGGCTGGCGCTGCATTAACAGTCACAACGTCAGGCAGCGGCACTGGTAAGGTGACCAGCAGTCCGGCAGGAATCAGTTGTCCGGGCACGTGCACCGCAAAATTTCCGCAGAATACGCAAGTGACGCTGACTGAAACTCCGGGATCCAGCTTCTACTTTGCAGGCTGGAGCGGGGCTTGTTCTGGCACTACGACGTGCACCGTAACGATGACGGCAGCTGAAAATGTGGCCGCGGCGTTTAGTGCTGCCGATACATTGACCGTCTCCACATCTCCCAACGGTACTGGGACCGTGACCAGCAGCCCTGCGGGAATCAATTGCCCGGGAACGTGCACGGCTGCCTTTGCTCCAAATACGCAAGTTACGCTAAGCGAGACTCCGGCAGCTAATTATTACTTTGCAGGCTGGAGCGGGGCTTGTTCTGGTACGACGACGTGTAGCATCAGCATGACTGCAGCAGCGCAAAGCGTCACTGCTACATTTACTTCTGGCGACACATTGACAGTCACCACGTCGGGGAGCGGCGCTGGCACTGTAACCAGCACTCCTGCAGGAATCAATTGCACTACGGGCTCAACTACGGGCTGCAGCGCGATTTTTGCACCCAACACCGCGGTGACGCTGAGCGAAACTACGACTCCGCCCAACGTCTTTTCTAACTGGTCGGGCGGTTGCACGGGTACCGCCGGTTGCAACTTGACCTTGACCGCCCCGACAGCAGTGACGGCGATATTCGCGCCGGGTGGCACACTACAAAGTCTGAATCACATCATTTTCTTCGCGCAGGAAAATCGCTCGTTCGACAGCTATTTTGGGTACATGCAGCAGTATTGGGCGAACAACGGAATTCCGAATCAGACGTTCAACGGACTTCCACAGTTCACGCCACCCGGTAATCCTCTTTTGACTCCAACCAATCCGGCCTGCGATCCGTCGAATCCCGACGGCCCTACAGTCTGCGTTCCGGATCCTAACGTGCCGCCGGTCCCATCGTTCCATATGCAATCGATATGCACGGAGGAGTTGAGCCCGTTCTGGAACGAGGCTCACACGGACTGGAATTATGCCTTCAGTTTTCCCAATACGATTGACTGGCTTGGCAACGGATTCGTGGAAGCGGGTGCGAACGATGCCCGGCAATATCCGAAGAACTATCCGCCGGTAAACGATATCGACGGTTACCGAACCATGGGATACTTCACCGACGCCGACCTGAATTATTACTACTTTATGGCGAGCGACTTCGCCACGTCCGACAGCTGGTTTGCGCCGATCATGAGCCGCACGCAACTCAGCCGGGCATATATCCTGGCGGCGACCTCGGATGGTTACGCGTATCCTCCGGGCAGCAACAGCAATGACAACGCTCCTTTCTCAAGCCCACCCATTTTCCAGTCTCTGCAGAACGCGAACATTACGTGGCGAGTCTATGTCGACCCGGACGGTACGCCCTGTTCGGGCGACACCGGTAGCACGCTCAATCAATGCCTCGCGAACCTGTCGTACGTGAACATGTTCACCTTTGAATCGCAGGTGCAAGGGAACCCGGCTTTGTATCAGAATTTCGTTCCCATCTCGCAATTCACCACAGACACGCAGAATGGCACTCTCGCGCAGGTATCGCTCATCGAGCCCGCATCCGATGCAGGACTGGACGAGCATCCCTCCGATTCCGACGCGTATCCCGTAAATATTCAGTTGGGAGCACAGTTTGCTGCCGGATTGATCAACACGCTGATGACCAGCCCGAGTTGGAAAGATTCGGCGATGATCTTCACGTACGACGAGCCTGGAGGATTCTTCGATCACGTGCAGCCTCAGCCTGTCCCGGTGCCGGATCCCAATTCGAACCAATATCCGATTGATCTGCAGCCGAATGACGCATGTGACGGCGCGGATCAGACCACCGGCGTTTGCAGCTTCGGAACGACCGGTTATCGCGTGCCGCTGATCGTGATCTCTCCGTTCGCCAAGAAGAATTTTGTTTCGCATGTTGTGAGAGACAGCACGGCATGGCTCAACCTGATCGAGGAGCGGTTTAATGTCCCAGCGCTTACTGCGCGTGACGCATATTGGTCAACGGCTGGGGCGACGATGGACGAATTCTTCGACTTCGTGAATGTGCCGTGGGCTACGCCGCCAACCCCGCCCAAGCAGAACACGAACGGAACTTGCAGTCTGGCTGCGCCGACGCCGTAAAGCGAAAGTGTGGCCTGCAGGGCGGCGGCTCAAAACCGTTTCTAGTCCGCGGAAGCTGAGGTGCCCCGGGAGTCGCCGGGGCATCATTTCTGACTGATCCCGGCAATGGGATAATGACTTCGTGAGAATCTTTCGCGCCTTTGGTCTTTGCCTCGTACTGTCTTCCGCTATCACCAGCTTTGGCACGACCCGGCATTACTACATCGCCGCTGAAGATGTGACGTGGAATTACGCGCCCAGCGGCATCAATCTGCTGAATGCGCTGCCCATACGGCAGCCGTGGCTCAAGCTGGAGTGGCAGAAAACTCGATTCATCGAATACACCGACGACACGTTTACCACGAAGAAGCCGCAACCAGACTGGCTTGGAATTCTCGGTCCAGTGATTCGCGCGGAAGTGGGCGACGAAATCGTCGTCGAATTTCTGAATCGCTCTCGCCTTGCGCACGACATGCATCCGCATGGCTTGCACTATGACAAGGACAACGAAGGCTCCGTCTATCTTCCCTTCGGCAAAGGTGACCGCGTAGCGCCCGGGCGACGCTTTACGTATCACTGGCTTGCGAATGCGGCCAGCGGTCCGGGACCGGGGCAGCCGAGTTCGATTGTCTGGTGGTATCACGCACACGTCGATCCCTCCAGGGAGATCAACGCGGGACTGCTGGGGCCAATCATCGTCACGGCGAAAGGCAAAGCCAAGCCCGATGGATCGCCCAAAGATGTTGACCGAGAATTTGTCACGTCCTTCATGATCTTCGACGAAATGGGAGGCAAGCCCGCGGGACAGTTCTATTCCATCAATGGATATATTTTCGGCAATCTTCCCGGCCTGTACATGAAGCAGGGAGAGAACGTGCGCTGGCATCTGCTGGGCATGGGAAACGAGATTGACCTGCACAGTCCGCATTGGCATGGAGAAACGGTGACCGACGAAGGCCGCCATACGGATGTGATCGAACTTCTTCCGGGAAGCATGAAAACGGTGGATATGCTCGCCGACAATCCCGGAACCTGGATGTTCCACTGCCACGTCGAAGATCACATGGAAGCGGGAATGATGGCGGTGTTCACGATCTATCCGCCGGCAACGCGATCGTGCCCGGTCAGCTTTGTCGATGGGGAATTCTGGAAGACTCCAGAGAAGTTTTCTTTAACCGTTAAGAATGAGAGCCGCAAGCCGATCGAAAGCCTGAATCTCACCTCGGAAATGTTTTTGGCTCCTCAGGATCTGCGTCCTGTCTACAACGGCAATTGGCACTCGAACGGGCCGATCTCCTCGGAAGAGCAGCGAGTTTTGCAGAAGCCCGGTATTCCGGCCGCCAGCGCACAGAAAGTTCTAGGCTGGGTGTTGTTCCCAAGTTCGGTGAAATATCAGGATGGAAGCACGTGGCAACCGCAAAGCACCGGCGAGTGTTTTCATGTGTTTTGGAAAGATCCGCAGCATCCCGAGCAGCCGGCGCTGCCGCCACTGCAGTTCGAGATCAATTCCGATTAATGAATGTTGGGAATTGCTGAATATTTGCGCTCATCGATCTACGCGAGATCGGGAGCTACCGCTGCTACTTCAGCTTTTCGTATTCCGCTTTTGCGGTTTTGAGAATCGGAACGTCGGGTTCGGCGTCCTTCCACAGAGCGAAAAAATCCTGATACGCAGTGCGTCGCCTTTGCCGCGTTATCGCCTTGCAATGCGTAGGCTCGGCCGAGTCCCAGTTTCGCCAGCGGGCCAAGCGGGCTGGTCGCACCGAGGCCGCGATGGTCGACGATCTTCTGGTACTCAGCCGCGGCCTTGGCGCCATCGCGCAAACGAAGATAGGCCTCGGCACGAATCGAGATCGCCTGATATGTGCCGAGGAGAGCCCGGTCCGCGGCTAGGTCATACGGTGTTGCCGAATCCAGCGCTGCTACGGCCTGAGCAGGCTGGTTACGTTGGAGGCTGAGCAGGGCACGCGCGCTGGGAAGGGTGACGTTGTTGAGAAGCGTATCGAAAGGTGACTCCTTAGCCAAATCTGCAATGAGTTTTTCAGCGCGAGGCGCGTCGCCAATTCGCGCAAACGGGAGTGTGACGTCGGCTCGTCTGTCTCGATCGTCGGAGATCGCCAGGGCAGCGTTGATCGATTGGCGTGCCTCGGCAGCGTATCCCGTCTCACTGTTGCAGTAGGCTTGCCCAGTGAGGTTCCAGGAAGCCCAGCCCTTATTTCCACGACTCTGGGCGGCTGCTGCAGAACGAGCAAAGGTCTCTCGCGCTTGCCTGACCTTACCTTGCGCGCACTGACCCTCGGCGTGCATGAAAAGGATGATGGGCTCTTCGACCTTGCCCGTTGCCTGCGCGACCTCTCGTTGCAATGCTTCCTGATCACCCCGGGCGTAGGCTGTCCAGTAAAGAGTCATGTGAATCGACCAGGGCTCAGCTTTTTGCGCGATTGCTTGCTCGGCCACTGCCTGCGCTTCGTCAAATCGATTGAGGTATACGTACGCAGCGGCGACGTTCTGATAGGCGTAGGGATCCTTTGCATCGAGCCGCAGCGCTTCGCTGGCGTTGGCCAAGCCTTTTTCATGCTGACCGATATCCTGAAACGTCAGGGCCAGGTTGTTCAGAGGAACCGTATCTCGAGGATAAGCCTGTTTCCACTGCTCGAGGGTTTCGATGTCCTTGTCTTTCTGTCCCCGGAGCGTGCCGTAGTAGTGAGAGGAGATGTAAAACTTCTCCCGCTCGCTTGCCCTGTCTTTCACGTCAAAAGCTTTCTGCAAGTACTCCGAACGGTGCTCAGGATCTCCAGAGTTACCGTAGGCCACGCCAAGAGTAGCAAGCGCCATGGCGAAATTCGGATCGAGTTCGACTGCGCGTTTCAGGTGCGGCAGGGCCGCATCTTCATCGAACCTTGAGTGTGCGGCCTCGCCCAGGCTGAATTCCTTGAGGGCTTCGAGGGAGGAAGTAGTAGCCGCTTCCAGTGGGGTGGCAAATTTCTGAACCGAGCCGATGGATTCGCCTAGTTTCTCACGAAGATTCGAGGCGGCCCGGTCGAGCGACTTCAGGACCTGTTCCTTGCTTTCCGATTCGACCTGTTCGCGATCGAGCGAGTCGCCGCTTTGCGCGTTCACAGCCTCGAGTGTGATGACGTAGTGACTTCCGAGGCTGGAGATCGAGCCCGTCAGCATGGCCTTGATGCCTTCGCGGAGGCAGATCTCTCGAGCAACGTCTTTCGTGATGCGTTCGTCGGGCGAACGCCCCATGAAACGAAGAGCGCGCTGCACCCGCGAATCAGGAAGAATGTTCAGATAGGGAGATTGGGAAAGTTGAACGGCCAGCGCTTGCTTCAGTGTGCCGTCGAACACCGGGTCGCCGGTAGTGTTAACAAAGTCTGCGAGTAGGACGCTGTCTTTCTCCGTCAGCTTCGAGGATCGGTTGGATCGGAGATACATGCCGAGGCCGACGAGAACCACGAGCACTCCGGCAGCAATAGGCAGGATGACATTCCATCGCGATTTCGATTTGCGCGATTCCGGCTGGATGGACGAGACCGGCGGTGCGACGGCCGCAACCGTGTGCGATGAGGCGGAGGCTTGCGCCGGCATGGTTGAGGCTGAAGGCGGAGTCAGGCGCTGGGGTGCCGAATCTGCGACGGCCTGGATCGATCCCGAGCTTTGGGCGATGGCGCGGCCGCTGTCGGTGTCGCGCTTCAGGCGCTGCAAGTCGGCGCGAATATCGGCGGCGCTCTGGTACCGCAGATTGCGATCTTTTTCCAGCGACTTGTTGATGATGTCTTCAAACTTGGGTGGAAGTTCGGAGTTCAGCCGAATGGGAGCAACGGGCGCCCGGTTCAGGATTCCATCGAAAATCAGGGCCGACGTATCGCCACGGAAAGGAAGCGTACCCGTCGCCATCTCATAGAGAACCACGCCGAAAGAAAAGAGATCGGTACGGGGGTCGAGCTCCTTACCCTTCGCCTGCTCGGGCGACATGTAGGCAACGGTGCCGAGTGTCGAGCCCGGGCTTGTGAGATGTTCTTCGACCACGACCGCTGTCGGAGCTGTAACATCAACGGCCTCCGACGAAGACCGCGGTTCCGATTTCACTTTGGCGAGACCGAAGTCGAGGATCTTGGCGTGTCCGCGCTTGGTGACAAAGATATTGGCGGGCTTGATATCGCGGTGGACAATCCCCCCGGCGTGCGCTGCGTCGAGGGCGTCAGCGATTTCGATGCCCAGCGACAGGATCGTTTCAAGTTCCATCGGACGTCCGCCGATCAGGTGCTTCAGCGTGGCGCCATCAAGGAATTCCATGACGAGGAAGGTGCGGTTGCCTTCTTCGCCGATGTCGTAGATGGTGCAAATATTGGGGTGGTTCAGAGCTGAGGCGGCCTTGGCTTCGCGGCGGAATCGCTCAAGTGCCTGGCGATCCTGAGCCAGATCTTCGGGCAGGAACTTCAGCGCAACGAAACGGCCGAGGCGGGTGTCTTCGGCTTTGTATACCACGCCCATGCCGCCGCCGCCGAGTTTCTCGACGATCCGATAGTGAGAGATGGTTTGGTCGAGCAAGCGAAGTGGTCCGTCCCCGGTGGTGGCAGTAATGCTACGGGTATGAGGATGCGAAGTCAAAGAGATCAGTCGTGGTGGCAGGGACGGTTCGGCTTCGTGGGGGCACCTGCCCGCTCCGCCCAGCATCAAAAATTATGGGGTCGGGAGTTGTCGATAGCGAACAAAAAGCGAAAATGCTAAGATGTTTCTGCTATGGCGCGACGGCCGGATCTCGGGAAACGCGAAGAGATTTGGAGTCGCAAGGATCTGGACGAAATCATGCACAACCTGTCCCTGCTCAGCGAGCATGGCGTGCGGGAGTTCTACCAGAGGGCCTATCGCGAGTGCGCCATCATCAACTCGCAGACGTTTCCTTCGCCACGAGCCGTCCAGGAACTGGTGCAGGCCTGGAAACAGCTGCGGAAATGGCGGCGACCCTAGATGCTTCTATCGTACTTCGGTCACTACAAAGGGGGTTCCGCGAGCCATAGCTTCGCAGCTATAATCAGTAGGTAATGCCGTTCGACTGCGATGCTGACAAAGAACTCCAATTCTCATCTGCCCGAGTGCTGGCTGCACTGCCTGGTGTGTCCACGGCGGTATCGGGCGAATCTGCCATCGCGGTTGCGTCCCAGCCTGTTCGGTAGCGACTAGTTTTTCCTCCACCTGATCCACCTCGGCTTTTTTCTGCAAGTGCGCAAGCTTCAACAGAGCTGCCCCGAGGTCCGTTTCACCGACAACTGGCCAGTAACCACTGCCTGCTGCAGTACGGAGGAAACTTCCAATGACTACTAAGACCATGACCGCCGTCGAAACTTCTTTGACCCACGGTCCCAAGATTAAGACCGCCCTGCCCGGGCCGAACGCCAAGCGCGTGCTCGAGGCTGATGAGAAATACATTTCGCCGTCCTATACGCGCTCGTATCCGATGGTCGCAAAGAGCGGACGCGGCATCGTGGTGACCGATGTCGATGGCAACGAGTTTTTCGACTTCTCTGCCGGCATCGCTGTAACGTCAACCGGCCATTGCCACCCGGATGTCGTGGCCGCCATTCAGAAGCAGGCGGGCCAACTGATCCACATGTCCGGAACCGATTTCTATTACGAGAACATGGTGGATCTGGCGGCGCGGCTGTCGAAGATTGCTCCGATGAAGGGGCCGCACAAGATCTACTACGGCAACTCGGGCGCCGAGGCGATTGAGTGTGCGCTGAAACTGGCGCGCTATCACACCAAGCGTCAGAACATCATTGCGTTCCTTGGCGCGTTTCATGGACGCACCATGGGCGCGCTTTCGTTGACTGCTTCGAAGCCGCAGCAGAAGCGACGGTTTTCTCCGCTGGTGCCCGGCGTGACCCATGTGCGCTATCCCGATGTATACCGCGGTTGCGTGGGTGGCGCGCAGGAAGCGGAAGCATTCGCATTGGGCTGCGCGCGATTCATTGAAGAGAAGCTGTTCAAGACCACGCTCGCTCCGGAAGAAGTTGCGGCTATTTTTGTCGAGCCGGTACAGGGCGAAGGCGGATACGTCGTCGCTCCTACCGTGTTCATGCAGGAGTTGCGACGCATTTGCGATCGTCACGGCATCATGCTGGTTGTTGATGAAGTGCAGAGCGGTGTCGGCCGCACGGGTAAGTGGTGGGCTGTCGAGCACACTGGCGTCGAGCCCGACATGGTCTGCATGGCGAAGGGCGTGGCTTCAGGTATGCCGCTGGGCATCACGATGACGAAAGCCGAAGTCATGGACTGGGTTCCTGGGTCGCATGCGTCGACTTTTGGCGGAAATCCTGTAGCCGTCGCGGCAGCGCTCGCGACCCTCGACGTAATCGAGAAGGAGCATCTGCTGGGAAACTCGGCCAGTGTGGGCAATCACATCATGAAGCGCATGGCAGAGTGGCCCTCCAAGCTGAAACTGGTGGGTGACGTGCGCGGGCGCGGCCTGATGATCGGTGTCGACATCGTGAAAGACAAAGTCACAAAGGAGTACGCCAATGTCGAACGCGATCGCATCGTGGAAATGGCGTTCGAGAAAGGCATTCTCTTCCTGGGCTGCGGGCCGAGCACGATCCGGCTGTGTCCGCCGCTGATCGTCACAAAAGAAGAAGCCGATGTCGCGATCGATGTGCTGGAAGAGTGCATCGTTACCGTAGGCAAGGGCGCATAGACATCTATTCCTGAATAGGTTGAGAAGCCCAGCTCTCAGAGTTGGGCTTTCTACTTTTTGTTGAACGACGCCTGAGAATGCTGCGATCTATTTCACCACTACCGCGATCTCGCCGTGCTTTTCGACGACCTGGATCCGCACCGTCCCCGAGTCGCGTTCCATAAACAGGCTGATGCGGCAGTCTTCGATGCGAAGGTCATTGATCGAGAGCTGCGGGATGCCTTGCGGCAGAAATGGGCGATCAAACACGACGCGTTTGGATTTGGCATCGACGGAAATACCCAGACAGCCTTGCAGCAGCATGAAGACCGCACCCGCAGCCCAAGCTTGCGGAGAGCATGCCACCGGATAGAGCGTGGGACCCTGCCCAGGGCGACGGTCGACTCCGCAAAACAGTTCCGGCAATCGGTGAAGTTCGACTGCACTACTGAGATCAAGCAAACTCATGAGCACGCGTCCCGCGAATTCGCGGAATTCATAACGTGCCATGCCGGCAGCAATGATCGCATTGTCATGCGGCCAGACCGAGCCGTTGTGGTAGGAGAGTGGATTGTAGCGGGCTTCATGCCGTCCCACCGTGCGGATACCCCATCCGCTGAAGAGGTCGTGGCTGACCAGAGTGTGCGCCACCAGGTTTGCCTTTTCCGGGCTGGCTATCCCCGTGTACAGGCAATGTCCGGGATTGGAAGTGCGAATGCGGCATGGCTTCTTTTGCCCGTCGAGCGCCATTGCGTACGTGGAAATCTCTTCACACCAGAAAGCCTCTTCGAACCGTTCTTTCAGCTGAGCGGCTTCGTTTTCCAGTTGTGATTGTCTTTGCGGATCTTTCCAGGCGCTGAATATCCGCGCCGCAGCCATTTTGGCCGCGTAAACGTACCCTTGCACCTCGCAGAGAGCAATAGGCGCCTGAGCGATTTCTCCGTCGGAGTGGAAGACCGAATCATTGGAATCTTTCCACCCCTGCTGGACCAGTCCCTTGTCGCCATGCGGAGCGTACTCGATAAAACCATCGCCATCGACGTCGCCATAGCGGTCAATCCATTCGAGAGCGAGTTCAATATGTGGCCGCAGGTGGTCGAGCAGGGCGATATCGCCGGTGAAATCAAGATACGAGCCTGCGAGCATCAAGAACAGTGGCGTGCTGTCGATGCTGCCGTAATATCGTCCGAACGGGACTTCCCCCAAGTTGGCCATTTCTCCGCCGCGGGTTTCGTGAATGATCTTTCCCGGTTGGGCTTCGTTCTTATCGTCGATTTCCGTGGCTTGTGTCGAAGACAGGTACTGCAAGACTCCCTTCGCAATTTGCGGAGCGATCCAGAGCGTCTGCATCGCGGTGATAATCCCATCCCGGCCAAAAACCGTGCTGAACCAGGGCACGCCGGCATAGGGATAATTGGTTTCCGGATTGCCCATCGTCATCATTTCGACGTCGGCCATCGATCGCCGCACCCAGCGGCTGAGACGGTCATTGGAACTGGAAATCTCACACAGGTTCGAAGAAGCAGCTTTCAGTTCCGTTTCAGCTCCGGCCATGGCGCGATCGTAACCAATGGATCGGTGATGACTCCTGGGATGGCAGTCGATCGAAAGATGGAACTCCGTGGACTTACCGGGCCGGAGATCCGCTTCAAACTGAAGTCCGGAAGAAGTGATCTCAACCGGGTCGGGATCGCACTCGATGCGAGTCTGGCGAAGTTCGCCGTCCAGTCCTTCGTAACGGATCAGGATCGAATTCGCAGAGATTTGATCCTCAAGGCGCCGGCCACGATGCTCGCGACGCATGCCGCGAACTTCGAAGATATCGACAAAATCCGCGGCAAACGAGAGCTTCAACGGAACTTGCAATGCCGTCAGGCCGTAATTGACGATGCGGATTTCTTCGTGTGCGACATCGTGCCACAGAAATCGAGAACGCACGATATGAACCGTGCCGCGCGGCACCTTGACCTGCTGCTGGTGGTAAACATCAACGTTCGCCAGGTCGGCTGTAAAAACGAAATTGTCACATTTTACCGTGGAACTCAAGAGCAGTGGACGAGCGTCCCAGACTCCGAGAACCAGTTCAGACAAATGCCGGGTGCCACGGAAAAAAATTCCGTGTTCGCCGAGGCCGAGCGGTTCGATATCCCCATAACGGTTGAAGACAGCGAAACACTTGCCGTACTTCAGCACACGTGCGCGGTCGTCGGAGGGCGATGACCCTGCGGCTATGTAGTACTGCTGGGCGGTTCCAACTTCATCCAACGTAGATCTCCATCTGTGAGTGCAATGGTTTCGGGTTCTCGTTTGGCGATCCGTTTATAGATGGTCAAGTAATCCTGCGCCATGCGCTTGACCGAGAAGCGCTGTTCAAAAGAGCGGCGGCAGTTCTTGCGATCGATGATTGCGATATTCGTGACGGCTTCTACCGCTTCGTCCACATTATTTACCAGGAACCCGGAGACTCCGTCATCAATAATTTCCGGAACCGATCCGAGCGGGTAGGCTACAACAGGGAGTGCACAGGCTAATGCCTCAATCAGAACGATGCCGAAAGGTTCAGACCAGTTGATCGGAAACAGGAAAGCGCTGGCGTTTCCCAGGAATTCGTTTTTCTCCAGGTCGCTGATTTCACCAATGAACTCTATGAGGTCACTGCCGAGAAGAGGCTTGATGTCATGCTCGAAATATTCTTTATCGGCGCGGTCGACCTTGGCGGCAATCTTGAGCGGCATTTCAGCACGCAGCGCAATTTCAATCGCACGATCGAGCCCCTTTTCTGGAGAGACTCTGCCGAGAAACGCGAGATACTTCCCCGGTTCAAAACGCGGCTTGAAAATGCCTTCGGTCATTCCATGATGAACGGTGCCGTGCCAGTTGATCCATGGCAGAGGCGCACGCTGCGAATCGGAAATCGACACCACCGGCATCTCCGAGAACTCACGGTAGAGAGGAACTAAATCCGGAATGTCGAGACGTCCATGCAATGTAGTGAGTTGCGGCAGGCTCTCTCTCCGGCTGATGGGGAAGTGCATATAGTCGATGTGAAAGTGAATGATGTCGAATTCGTCTTTTTCCTGCAGGACTCGCTCCAGAAGGTGTATGTGGTGAGCCATCGGATCGATGCAGCGCCGATCAAGACGAAGCGCTCGCGAGCACGCGGGAATCAGTCGCGCATTGGTTAGAGAGTCGCCACTCGCAAACAACGTAACATCATGACCTTGACGGACGAGTTCCTCGGTCAGCCACGAAACAACTCGTTCCGTGCCTCCATACAGCCTGGGTGGAACACTTTCATAAAGTGGCGCGACTTGTGCAATTCTCATTCCGGCCTCAAGAAATAAATTTGTCGAGAGAAAGTGCAGAGCTTCCTCTCCCGTTCCTCCTGCTCTCGCGCTGCTTCTCGCGAAAAAACACCCTCCCCTACTGCGAAAATTGCAAAGCGTGTACTCATTAGAGTACTGAGGTCGATTAGCACTTGCCATCAGGTGTTCCCTGCAAGGGGTCGGTTTGGTAGGACATGAGTCATGTCGATCGGGGATTCTTAGGGCGGACAAAACAATTCGGTGGGGCCGCCAAGAGAGAAAGGGTTGCTTCCCAAATTAGAACGCACGTTGAATTCTGTCCGAATCTGTGCGGGAAGTCACAGCCAATTAAGGTTGCCGACGATAAGCTGCTTCTTTCTCTCATGATTTTCCGAGTCCTGACGTCTGCCATCATCCGCTCGCTGGATTGGTGTGCGCGCCGCATTCTTCCAGATTCGCAGATGCCCACACATTTGCGCGTGGGTATGCGTGGCGAAGAGGATGCGTATTTCTTTGTACGAAAAGCGGGATACACCGTGGTGGCCCGAAACTATCGCTCGCCCAGGTACCGCGGAGAAATTGATTTAATCGCTTGGGAACAGGAGGTGCTGTGCTTCCTTGAGGTAAAAACCCGAACCTCGCGGAATTGGAAGACCGCCGAAGCTGCTGTCGATCGGCATAAGAGACGGGAAGTGGCGCAGGTGGTGCGGGATTATTTAAGGCGGATGCCACCTTCCTGTCAGTGGAGATTCGATGTCGTGAGCGTATACTATGATGGTAGTAATTCCCGCCCGCAGATCGAAGTGTTTCGCAATGCCTCCCTGGCGGCGTAAAATATGAAGTTTGCGCATTCCTATTGAAAGGATTCAATAGTGCCGGAGCTTAGAAAAGATCCTATTGTTGGACGGTGGGTGATCATCTCGACTGATCGGGCGAAGCGCCCAACCGATTTTGTACGGGAAAATATGAAGATTAAGGGAGGTTTTTGTCCCTTCTGTTATGGGAACGAGAGCAAGACGCCTCCTGAAATTCAAGCGTATCGTCCGAATCCGAATGGCGGACCCGGTCCGCAGCGGGATACACCGGGATGGACCGTGCGCGTGGTCCCCAACAAATTTCCTGCGCTTGGAATCGAAGGAAATCTAAACCGGCAGGCCGAAGGCATGTTTGATCGCATGAACGGCATCGGCGCGCACGAGGTGATCGTCGAGACCCCAGACCACAATGCCAACCTCGCATCCCTGCCGCCGAAACGTATCGAAGATGTTTTGTGGACCTTCCGCGATCGCATTCTCGACCTGAAGAAGGACCGCCGGTTTAAATACATTTTGATCTTCAAGAATCATGGCGAGGCCGCCGGGGCATCGCTGGAGCATTCTCACTCGCAATTGATCGCGTTGCCGATCCTTCCCATCAACGTGACGCAAGAACTCGAAGGTGCCAAGCAGTATTTCCTATACAAGGAGCGCTGTGTGTTCTGCGACATTATCCGGCAAGAGATGGATGGTGGCACTCGGGTGGTGGGCGAGAATGAGAATTTCGTGACGCTTGCTCCTTACGCTCCCCGTTTTCCGTTCGAAACATGGATTCTGCCGAAGCAGCATGAGTCGGCGTTTGAGAATTCGTCATCGCATATGTTCGAGAATCTGGCGCGTGCATTGAAGAATCTACTGGGACGCGCCGATCGCGTGCTCGACAATCCTCCGTACAACCTCGTGATTCATAGCTCGCCGGTGCAGGATCCGACGAACGATCACTATCACTGGCACATCGAGTTCATGCCGAAGCTGACCAAGACGGCTGGATTCGAATGGGGCACAGGGTTCTATATCAATCCCACTCCGCCGGAAGAGGCAGCGAAGTTCTTGCGTGAGGCAAATGTGGAAGAAGCAACTCCCGTGTCCGTCGGCTAAGCGGGTTAGATTCCCCAAAAAAGAGGGCGCGGCTTAATGTCGCGCCCTTTCCAGTTTGGCCGGAGAGAGAGAAAAACCACGAAGATTCGTGGCTTGTTGAAAAAACAATAGCTCTTCCTCCACAATCATTTGTCACGTCCATGTAAAAACTGTGGCTGTGTTTGTGGTCCAGCGTCGCCTTGCCCGGCAAAATGGGTGAGCTTGAATCGAGAGGAGCGGAAGCCGACGTCTCCTATACACTGCAGACGTTCTATATGAAATAGCGGACCGTGAAGATGCGTCCCAGGGATAGCTAAAAGGAGGCAATGTGGAGTTTGTGATGTTTGAAGATGTGGACGGTCTGGAAGTCTTCGTGAACCCCGAAAAAGTCATCTGGGTCAGGGAATATCCCAACCAAATTACCGTTATCAGTTGCGGACACGATGATAGATTTTCGGTACGCCTTGCTCCAGCTCATGCGGTTGCCGCTTTGGGCAAGTCGGTGCGCTAGACCGGGCAATCGATTCTCGACTGAGGACACTTTCCGAAAGGAAGCGGTAGGGCGTGGCCGAAAATGGCTTGCCGTGATAAGAATCTCGTCAGATTGCAAATGGGGCGAATTGCACCGCCTCACATTGCACGAGTTGGGTCAGGCTTGTGTCCGGTCCTGATATTCCTCGTGCCATGCCATCTGTATGGCTTCGAGTTTGCCTTCGTTCGATAATTTCGGATCCCCTTCGAAATCGGGCAGTTCCGTGACGTAACGGTGCAGATCAGTAAAGCGTACCGCCAGCGGATCGAGTTCCGGATGCGTTTCGGAGAGAAGAATACCGAGGTCTTCTGCGTCGTCCCAGTTCAGTTTCTTCGCCATTCTCAGTGCTCCTCAGAGACATAGTTGCGGTTCCATGCAGGAATTTCTACCACAACCTTGCCGGGCTTGGTGATCTGCGCCTGACAGCCGAGACGGGAGTTTAGCTGGAGATCGGCCGCCATGTCCAACCGGTCGGCTTCGTCGTCGTCCATCTCAGACAGATTCTCGGCGCCTTCTTTCACCCACACGTGGCAGGTGGTGCAGGCGCAATTGCCACCGCAGGCGTGGTCGAGCGTCACTCCAAAATTCAGAGCCACGTCAAGAATCGATTCTTCCTTGCCGTGATCTTCATACGGCAGCTTGCCGTGCTCGAACGTTACAGTCTTCCCCTCGGGAAGGAACGTGATCTGAACCGTGTTTTCACCTGGGGCTTCTTCGGTGGCCGTTCCGGCGCCTTGTGTTTTGTCGTCTGACATCTTGCACCTCAAGCTATCGTCGTCCTATGCGAAAGTGAACGATCTATGCATTTAAAGCCGAGGATTTGCATAGGCCCAATTCGGGCAAATAACGCCGCACAGGATGACAACACGAATAGTTCATTTAAATTCTGCTTTCGCCATGGGATGAGGCGCGGTGGGCCCTTCGCCCATGTCCGCCTCGTCCATGTTCTTGCCTTTTAAGGCAGATGAAACGGCGGTATCCATCATCAGCTCGGCCAGCCGCATCGTTCCTTGATTCAGTGCGTCAATTGCTTTGCGGATCGCCTGGTAGTCGTCTTCCGCATTCACTGCCGCGAGAGATTTCTCCAGCTTTGCAATCTGCTTTTTCTCGTCGGAAGTCAAATGACCCCAAGCCGCACTCTTCTTGCCCTTCTCGAGAGCCGCAACGATGGTGGCAGTCTCATTGCGTGCTTCGATCAACTGACGGCGGCGGAAATCTTCTTCCGCGTTATCGAATGAGTCGAGAATCATGCCTTCGACTTGCTCATCGGTCAACCCGTAACTCGGCTGAACCTGAATTTCGGCTTGCTTGCCGCTGCGCTGTTCGCGAGCCGACACGTTGAGAATGCCATTGGCATCGATCAGGAATTTCACTTCGACGCGGGGAATTCCCGCGGCCATCGGCGGAATACCTTTGAGGTCGAAGCGGGCCAGCGAGCGGCAATCCTTCGCCAGTTCCCGCTCGCCCTGTAATACATGAATCGCGACATTCGCCTGGCCATCGATCTGCGTCGTGTAGAACTGAGTGGCCGAGGCGGGAATCGTCGAGTTCCGGAGAATGATTTTATCGGTGACGCCTCCCGCAACTTCGATGCCTAGCGAAAGCGGCGTCACGTCGAGCAGCAGCATGTTCTCGGTAGCCTCAGAGCCTCCGCCAAGAATGTTGGCTTGCACGGCCGCCCCCAGAGCGACGACTTCATCAGGATTGAGATCGGTATGCGGTTCCCGGTGGAAGAGGTCTTTGACCAGCGCTCGAACTTTCGGAATTCTCGTTGATCCGCCCACCAGCACGACCTCATCGATCTGTTCAGGCTTGAGCTTCGCGTCTTTCAGCGCTTGCTTGCAGGGACCGACAGTTCGATCGACGATCGGCTGAATTAATTTCTCGAATTGCTCACGCGTGATCTCGCGCTGATAGCGCCTGCCTTCCGGCAATTCGATGTCGAGCTTGACTGACGCTTGCGACGATAGAGCGATCTTCGCTTCAATCACCGCCTTGCGGATGGATTGAACCGCTTCGGCGTTGCGGCGCAGGTCGAGTCCCAAATCGCCGCGGATATCGTCGAGCGCGATCGTGATGAGTAAGTTGTCGATGTCATCGCCGCCCAGGTGCGTGTCGCCATTGGTGGCAATGACCTCGAAGATTCCGTCATGCAGCTTGAGGATCGAAATGTCGAAGGTCCCGCCTCCAAGGTCGTAGACCGCGATGATTCCATTTTGCTTCTTGTCGAGTCCATAGGCGAGTGAGGCCGCCGTCGGCTCGTTTACCAGGCGCAGCACTTCGAGACCGGCAATTCGTCCAGCATCTTTTGTGGCCTGCCGCTGTGCGTCATTGAAGTAAGCGGGGACCGTGATCACCGCTTTCGTGACCGGGCCTCCGAAAAACCGCTCTGCGTTGCGCTTCAACTGGCGGAGAATCAGTGCCGAAATTTCTGGAGGAGTCGAGGTCTTATCGCCCAATGTGATGCGAAGCACCTCGCCGGGCTGCATATCTTCGGCGAGGCGAAACGGAAAGAGCTTCAGTTCTTCCTGAACATCTTCGACCCCTCGTCCCATCAGGCGCTTGATCGAGTAGATGGCGCGCTCTGGTGTTTCGATCAGGAACCGGCGCGCTGAGTTGCCGATGATAGGCTGGCTGTTCTCGTCGAGCGCCACTACCGACGGCACTAAATTCAAGCCGTCGTCGCCCGGGATCACCGCGGGCGTCTCTCCTTGCATGAAGGCCACGAGCGAATTCGTCGTGCCCAGATCTATTCCGACTATGCGTTCTTCAGGCATGCTTTGTTCGTTATGACGCCTTTGCTGCTTCGGGTACACCAGTGTCCGCGACGGTCTCCACGCGGCGAGCCGGTTCCCAGGCTGATACGGGCGCTTGGCCTTGAATCAACTTTTGAAGGAACGGCTCGAAAAATACATACGGATGCATAGACGCCGGCGCGCTGACTTCGTCCAGTTGTTTCCTCAGTTCCACTGGGATCGAGAAGTCAAGCGCGCTCAAATTGTCCTCAAGCTGGCATACCTTGCTTGCGCCCAGAATCGTTGACGTGATTCCCGGTTGAGTGGCAACCCAATTCAACGCCACCTGCGCCGGAGGACGGCCAATCTGCTTCGCAACCGAAAGCAGGACGTCGAGTATCTTCCAATTTTGATCCGTAAATTTCTTAAGGCTTGGGTTTGCCGAGTCCTTTAGTTTCTCCAGGCGTCCGTCCCCTGAGCCCTTGCCATCCGTTCCTTGGCGCTTGTACTTGCCCGTCAGAAACCCGTTGGCCAGTGGACTCCATGGACAAACGGCAAGGCCGAGCTCCTGCGCGGCTGGAATATGCTCGCGCTCGATGTTGCGCTCCACCAGCGAGTACTCGAGCTGCAGGGCGATGACAGGTTCTTTCCCATCCTTTTCCGCCAGCGTTCGCGCGCGCGCAACGTACCACGCAGGAGTGTCGGAGAATCCGTAGTGCAGGATCTTCCCCTGCCGAACCAGGTCGTCGAGCGACGCGACCACTTCTTCAGCCGGCGTGATCGTGTCCCACGCGTGCAGCCAGTAGAGATCGATGTAATCGGTCTGCAGCCGGCGGAGCGATCCTTCCAGCGCGCGATGAATATTCTTGCGGCCATTCCCCCCGGCATTCGGATTCGTGGGATCAGCGCTAAAAGTAAATTTTGTCGCCAGCACAGCGCGATCGCGCAAGTTCCGCTCGGCGATAAACTTGCCCAGCATTTCTTCACTCTTGCCGCCGGTGTAGCCATCGGCCGTATCGATAAAATTCCCACCTGCTTGCAGGTAGCGATCCAGCAGAGCGCGCGAGACGTTTTCTTCCGCTCCCCATCCCCACTCGGTTCCAAAGGTCATCGTGCCGAGGCAGAGAGGGCTGACTCGCAAGCCGGAGCGTCCGAGAGTTGTGTATTCGTTCATCCGCATCGTCGGGTCTCGATCCTCTTCAGCTTTCCATCGCCGCGTTTACATCGCGCACGAGGTTGCGGATGTAGTTGCGGCGGTTCAACACGTCCACCATCTTGTCGCGAATCTGCGTGCGCTCGGCCTGGTCTGGCGCCTGTGCTTGATTGGCTAGTTGGCGATCGATCAATTGATCCCACTCTTTCCACAGTGTCTGCAATTCCTGCAGCAGCGACTCGTGTTTGGCTTCGAGAGCATCCTTGTGCTTGTTGATTTCAGCTGTCAGATCCGGATCATCGTCGCCCATCTTCTGGTTCATCCGGAGTTCTTCCAACTGCATGTTGAGTTCGAAAACTTCTTCCAGCAGATCCGGTGGTACGATCTGTTTTTTTATCTCCCCGGTCGCGCGGGCTTGCTCCGTTGCGGTTTTCGATTGCTCCTCGAGTTCGACTCCTTCGAGTTTCAACAGGTACTCAGTGCGTTTGATGGGATCGCGCAGGGTGCGATACGCATCATTCAGCAGCGAGCTCTGCTCCAGGCTCCATTCCTGCTCCTGGCTGCCGGCACGGGCGTTGAGATCCGGATGCAGCTTCCGGCTGAATTCGTAGAAATCCTTCTCCAGCGCCGCCACGTCGACGTTTAGTCTTGGCGACAGACCAAAAAAAGTGAAGTAGTCGACTGGACTCGGCGGCTGAACCTTGCCGCAGGACTCGCAGAAATGCGCGGCACGCATCGAACCGCAGGACCAGCAGCTATGCGTATCCTCTGGGACTGGCTTGTTGCTGATCGCGGTTAGAGATGATTTCGTCATTGCGTTCTACTTCTCTTGCACCAAACGTTCAGGCGTCAAGGCTCGGCCCACGTTGTTGGGTGGCGCAAACGGTCGCGGGCAGAAGTCCCCGCGCGACATAGCTCAGGCGGAGAACGAAGTTCCGCAGCCGCAGGACTTCGTCGCTTGCGGGTTTACAAATACGAATCCCTGCTGCATCAGCGTTTCCTGGTAATCCAGGATCATGCCGTGCAAATAGATGAACGATTTCGGATCGACAAAAACGCGGACATCGTCGAACTGAAAAATGCGGTCGCGCTCCCGCGGCTGTGTGTCGAAGCGAATGTTGTAGCTCAAACCGGAACATCCGCCGCCCTGCACGCCGAGACGCAGTCCGCCCTGCTCGGGCGAAATGCCTTCCTTCGCCATCGCGCTGCGGACTTTCGCGATCGCCTTTTCGGTGACCGTGATGCCCTTGGCGGTGGCTTGCGGTATTGCGTTTTCGGTTGCAGTCGTCATATGAACCCAGCTATGAGCTACGAGCTTTGAGCTTCGATAATACCTTTCATGCTCGAAGCTCGCGACTCGAAGCTCAGAGCTATTTTGCTTCCGCTGCTACCGGCTTCGGAGCTTCCTGCTTCTTTTTCCAGTCGCCGATGGCAGCACGGATGGCATCTTCGGCCAAAACAGAACAGTGGATCTTAACAGGAGGAAGCGAAAGTTCCTTCACGATATCCATGTTCTTGATGGCGAGGGCTTCGTCCACCGTCTTTCCCTTCACCCATTCGGTCGCCAACGACGACGATGCGATCGCGGAGCCGCAGCCGAAGGTTTTGAACTTCGCATCCTCGATGACGTTCGTCTGAGGATTCACCTTGATCTGCAGTTTCATGACGTCGCCGCACTCGGGCGCGCCGACCAGGCCAGTGCCCACGTCGGTGCTGCTCTTGTCCATGGACCCGACGTTGCGTGGATTATTGTAATGATCGATCACTTTATCGCTATAAGACATTCGTTTCTCCTAAACTTGATCTTGTGCTTTCTCTCGGTACTCGGTACCCAGTACTGGACACTGTCTCTAGTGCGCTTCTCCTGCCCACTTCACATCCTTCAAATTGATGCCTTCTTTCGCCATCTCGTAAAGCGGAGAAAGCTCGCGCAGACGCTCCACCGTCTCGATAACGCGATCGGCCACGTAATCGACTTCAGCTTCGGTATTGAAACGTCCGATGCCGAAGCGGATTGAGCTGTGTGCCAGGTCATCACCCGTGCCGAGAGCCTTCAATACATAAGATGGCTCCAGCGTCGCAGAGGTGCACGCCGATCCGCTGGAAACTGCAATATCGTTGATTCCCATCAGCAGCGACTCCCCTTCCACATAGGCGAAGCTGATGTTCAAATTCCCGGGGAGACGATGCTCCGTCGAACCGTTGATGTAGGCCTCGTCCAGGCGGTTCATGATCCGGTCGCGCAAGCGATTGCGCAGTCCGGCCAGACGGCACGATTCCTGCGCCATCTCTTCCTGGGCGATGGCGCATGCCTTGCCCAGTCCGACGATGCTGGGAACATTCAAGGTTCCCGAACGCATGCCGCGCTCGTGGCCACCGCCATCTATGATCGCCGAGACCTGCACACGCGGATTCTTGCGCCGCACATACAACGCGCCTACTCCTTTGGGCCCGTACATCTTGTGTCCCGAAATCGATGCCAGGTCGATATTCTGCTTGATTACATCCACCGGCACCTTGCCGATCGCCTGAGTCGCGTCCGTATGGAAGATCACGCCACGCTCGTGACAGAGCTTGCCGATTTCCGCGACCGGCTGCAACACTCCGATTTCATTGTTCGCGAACATGATCGAGACCAGGATCGTCTTGTCATCCATCGCCCGCCTCAAATCGTCGAGATCGATCAGGCCGTCCTTCTGCACCGGCATATAAGTGACGCGGTAGCCGTATTTCTCCAGGCGCTTGCAGGTATCGAGCACGGCCTTATGCTCGGTCACCGCAGTAATAATGTGGTTGCCCTTCTCGCGATACATCTCGGCGACACCCTTGATGGCAAGGTTGTCGCTCTCGGTAGCGCCCGAGGTGAAGATGATTTCTTTTGTGGTCGCGCCGACCAGTTTCGCGATGCGCTCACGCGCCGTCTCGACGCCCTCTTCTGCAGCCCATCCGAACGAGTGATTGCGGCTGGCTGCGTTGCCGAACTTCTCCATGAAGTACGGCAGCATCTCTTCCAGCACCCGCGGATCCATCTGGGTGGTGGCGTGATTGTCCATATAAATCGGCAGCTTCACACCCTTGCCGTTCGTGTGCAGCGTCTCAACCTCTGCCTGGGGGATCTTTACATCCGTGCTCATTGATTGCTCTCCTACCTGCTAATGATTTCGATGAACCTTCTGTTCCATTCGCTTCAGCTGATCGTAACTAACTCGCT
Organism: Terriglobia bacterium; assembly: GCA_963823085.1. Lineage (GTDB taxonomy): Bacteria > Acidobacteriota > Terriglobia > Terriglobales > Acidobacteriaceae > Sulfotelmatobacter. The sequence goes on from CAWGKF010000022.1 coordinate 427,834, forward strand.
CGCCTTGGGAGCTTCCGCGCTCGCCCCGTCGGGTTCTTCCCGCATGTGCGAGACCTTGATTCGCTTCAATACCGCCTCAATACTTTCGTTCACCTTGCGCAGCGGTTCGCGAATATTGCAGCGGTCGCTCTGGTCGCACTCGCCGCGCACCGTAATGCACGAGGTGATGAAAAGTGGACCGTCAATCGCCTGGATCACCTCAAAAGCCGAAATCGTGTGCGCTGGACGGGCCAGCGTGTATCCGCCATTCGTCCCGTGCTGCGACTGCAGCAGCCCTGCCTTCGCGAGGCGCTGCAGAATCTTCGCCAATGCCTCAGGAGGTATACCGTACTCATCCGCGACATCCTTCGCACTGCGTGAGCCCTGGCTGGTGCGTTCGGCGAGGTGCTTCATCGCCATCAGCGCATAATCCGCTTTCTTTGTGAGCTTCAGCAGGGCAGTTGCTCCTCTTGCAAATCCGACCGATTGAGTCGTACAAAACTCCGACCTTTTCCGTCGCCATTCATTTTACGGCACTGCCGGCCATTCCCGCAAGTCGCAACAGGGAACGGAGAATACACGCAGTGAACGGTAACTCCCTAGAGCTAAACAGTTTATAGCTATACGATCAAAACGGTCGTATTTTATAGCCGACCAGCATCTCGGGCCCAGAGAATGTCTGTTACAAATTCACGACAGATTTGCGCTTGGGGGCTTGACAAGCCGCAAAGCCGTTCTAAAATACCGGAAATTCCGGTGAAATCGTCCACCCCTCAACCGATATTCCTCGTATGTAGTCCGGAGATATGACGCCTAAGTCGCCCGTCCCCCCGCAGAAAGTAAGTATCAAGCAGCCTTGCAAACATCCGCGCGTGCAAATCGTCAGCCGCGACGAAGATGCCGAATTCGTCGAGTGCAAAGAGTGCGGCGAGATCTTCGAGTCCAGCGAGTTTAAGGACATGAATATCGAAGAGACCACCCCCGACAGCGAGATCTGACTCTGGCCGTGACCCAGGTAACCTAACTTCCGCGTTTAAGCTTGGCTCGGGAAAGCCGCCTTGCTACTGTGCGAAGCGGGGATCAGGGTAGCTGCGTCCCTCTTTGGTTTGTGATGCCGAAAGTCGCCCTGGTTGTCGACGATTCGATGCTGGTCCGCTACACAGTCTCCCGTTTTCTCGAGGAGCGTGGATTTACCGTAGAAGCGGCTACCAATGGTAAGGAAGCGCTCGAGATTCTGGCGCGGCTACGCCCTGATCTGATCGTGACCGACATGCAGATGCCGCACATGTCGGGGAGTGAGTTGATCACGGTCCTGAAGAGCAATCCGGAGACTTCCAAAGTTCCCATCATTGTGATCACCGGCCGCGCCAGCGGCTTTTTGGAAGGCGATAAGCGCGCCAATTTCGCCATCTCCAAAGATATTGACGTGGATGCCCAACTGGAGAAGGCACTCAGTGTGATCGGCGAATCGGATTCCGCACACGGGCAAGCGGCCGCGAAGTAACCTTCCCTCACACAGTTGCGACTTACCGCAACACCAGTCCTGCTTCCGCTGAAAAATCCATCGACGCGAAATCTTTTGCTAAGAATTTCGGATATGCCGCCGCCGCGATCATCGCCGCATTGTCGGTTGAAAGCGGACGCGACGGGAAATAAACCGGCAGGCCTTGCTTCGCTCCCTCACGTTCGAAGGTCTGACGCAGTTCCTGATTGGCTGCAACTCCTCCGGTGACGAATAGAGTCGCCACGTTGTAAGCATCGGCCGCGGCCAAGGTTCTTCCCACCAGATCTCCAATGATCGAGCGCTGGAAAGACGCCACGAGATCCAGCGCGGCTTTGTCGGTATGGGCCAGGTAGTCGTCGAGCGTCGGCTTCGAAATTTCGACAAGAGCTTTGCGCCGCGCCTCCACCGCCGCGTGCATGCCATGCGCTTCAACGTATCGCAGTATGGCTGTTTTGATGCCGCTATAGGAGAAATCAAATCGCAGCCGATCATCGTTCGGATCGACGACTCGACCGTCAGTTCTGCCCCGGCGATCGCGATGTTTGATCTGGGCCGGCGGGAACTTCACCGCATTCGGATCTCCGTGCGACGCGAGGCGATCGATGATCGGGCCGCCCGGGTATCCCAAGCCGAGAAGTTTCGCAACTTTGTCGAATGCTTCTCCGGCGGCATCGTCGCGCGTGTGGCCGATGTTTTCGTACGTCCACGCCTCGCCTTTTTGAGAAGCAAGATAGAGGTGAGTGTGCCCTCCGGAGACGACGAGAGCGAGCACTGGAAACTGCAACTCGTGATTTCCTTTCTGCCGCTCCTCCAGCAGGACCGCGTGAATGTGACCTTCCAGATGATTCACTGCGATCAGCGGTTTTTCGAGCGCGAAGGCCAGCGCTTTCGCATAGCTGATACCTACCAGTAACGCTCCGGCAAGACCGGGGCCCTGGGTCACCGCGATGGCGTCAACGGAATCGTAGCCGCGTTGCGCTTCTGCCAGCGCCTGACGCACTACCGGGACAATCGCCCGGAGATGTTCCCGAGATGCGAGTTCCGGGACAACGCCTCCATAAGGCTGGTGGGTCGCGATCTGAGAGGCGACAACGTTCGAGATCAGTTGCTCGCCCGAATGCACGACGGCTGCCGCAGTCTCATCGCACGAACTCTCAATGCCGAGGATGTAAGCGTCGCGCATGTCGATATATTATTAGAAATTCTCATGAGAGACTTACTCGAACAAGTGCGGAAGGCTGGCTTTCCTTTTCCGGAGCGTGTGATCCACTTGTTTGTGGGCGGATCGGAACTCCACGGAGCCAAGGTGCATGGGACCGATGATCTCGATATCTACGGCGTATATGTCGAGCCGCCTGAGATGGTTTTAGGACTCGATTCGCTTCCGCATTTCGTTTGGTCGACAGCAGGAGATGACCGTCGCAACGGACCAAACGATGTAGACGTAACCCTGTACTCCCTAAGGAAGTGGGCGGGTCTGGCGTGCAAAGGCAACCCTACCGCCCTGCATTTTCTATTTGCTGACGGTGTGATGGGAAACGGGGTGTGGAGACACATCGTTGCGAACAAAGATGCGTTCCTGGCAAGAAACTGTGCCAAGCAGTTTCTGGGCTTCGCTGACGACCAACTCAAGCGAATGACGGGAAAGAAGGGACGAGGGAAAAAAGGTCAGCGTCCCGAGATTGAGAAGAAATACGGCTACGACGTGAAAGCCGCGATGCACACCTTGCGACTGCTTTATGAGTGCAAGGAGATCGTCTCGCAAGGCACAATCACGTTGCCCCGCCCGGAGCGCGAGTTTCTTATACGCGTTCGTACGGGCAAGTACTCCGCGAGCGAGGTGCTCACCTTTGCTCAGGAGTTGTTTAAAGAATGCGAGGACCTGTCTGCAAGGTCGACCTTGCGGGAGAAGATTGATCGGGCAGCGGTCTCGAGCATCGTCGCAGATGCATATCAACGCGCCTGGACCGTCCGCTAGTTCCAGCGCCCAGCGCTCGGACATTGGACTCACGAGTGGCTGCATAACGGTCCCACGGCGGCCCTAGCCTTCGTTACCAAATTCGACTCGGAACTCAGGAGTCACGGCTCCGGACCGGGGAACTTTTCCACAGCTAAGATCCACTCGTTGTGACATGCAACCTTGACCCTCGTTTCCAGAAACGGAGAATGGAAGCGTGCGCATTTGCACCACATATTTTCCAGTCGCTGGAACAAAGCATGGGCTCAAACTCGGTCTCTGCTAAGTCCTTATTCTGGAATATTTTGCGTGTAAGTCATTCTTTGACAATATTTTGCGGGGCATGCCGTCGATCATTCTCCAGTAACATCCATGGAATCAATACTTTGCGGACTACTCCAGAAAATAACGACTGACAAGAGGGTACGTAAGTCCTTATTTCGCAATATTTTGTGTATAAATTCCTTGTTTGCAATATTTTACGAGCTATAGAAGGGGTTAGAAACCTGTAAGTCATTCCCCTGTAATATTTTGCGGGGATCGACCAAAAAATCACTGTGTCAGCTATGCCTCCTGCGGTGTTCAGACGCAGAACGAGCGGTATCATAGGAAACCGCGACAAGGGCACCATGGAAAACCTGAAGGAGTTCGCCACCTCGATCATCCAGACCCTGCGCCAGCGGGGGTTCCAAGCCTTTTTGGCCGGCGGATGTGTGCGCGATCTGCTGCTCCGTCGCGAGCCGAAAGACTATGACGTCGCCACAAATGCGACTCCGCAGCAGGTGATGCAGATTATTCCCGAGACCTACGCAGTCGGCGCGCAATTCGGGGTGGTGCTGATTCCCGCGCCTGACGAGGAACAGGTTCCTAAGGATTCCGCGAGACCGCATGCTATAGAGGTCGCGACATTCCGCAGCGACATCGGCTATTCCGACGGACGGCATCCTGACGAGGTGCAATTCAGCCAGGATCCCCAGGAAGATGTGGCGCGGCGCGACTTCACCATCAATGGCATGATGCTCGATCCGGTTAGCGGAGAAGTTCTGGATTATGTCGGCGGCCGCAGCGATCTCGCTGCCGGACTCATCCGCGCAATCGGCGATCCGGAGCGGCGATTCGCCGAGGACAAATTGCGTATGTTGCGAGCGGTCCGGTTTGCGGCACGCTTTGAATACGAGATCGAACCGCAGACTTTCAGCGCAATGAAGAAACTTGCCGACCAGATTCGGGTGGTTTCGCGCGAGCGTGTGCGCGATGAACTGACCCGTATGCTGATCGAGGGACACGCCCGGCGAGCATTTTTGCTGCTCGACGAAAGTGGGTTGCTCGAGCAGGTGCTGCCTGAAATTTCGGCAATGAAAGGCGTTGAACAACCGCCAGAGTTTCATCCCGAGGGCGACGTCTTTGTACATACTCTGCTGCTCCTGGAGAATCTGCCGCAGCCTTGCCCGCCAACTTTGGCGTGGGGCGCGCTCTTGCACGATGTGGGCAAGCCCCCGACATTTCGTGTTGCGCCCGATCGCATCCGTTTCGACGGCCACGTGGATGTGGGCGTAAAGATGGCGCAAGAGGATTTGTCGTGATCTGCGTTTTTCGAACGACGATACGGAGCAGATTCTCTGGCACTCGTCGATAACCACATGCGATTCGGCGACGTAGGGAAAATGAAAGAATCCACGCTGAAGAGATTTCTTCGCTTGCCGGAATTCGATGAACACCTGGCCTTGCACCGCGCCGATTGCTTGGCGAGCCACCGGAATCTGGCGACGTATGAATTCATTCGGGAGAAGCGTGCCGAAATTCCTGCCGAAGAGGTGCGGCCTTTGCCACTCGTTACTGGAGATGATCTGATTGCGGCGGGGCACGTACCCGGGCCCAAGTTTCGCGAGATTCTAAACGCCGTCGAAGACGCGCAACTGGAGGGCCGCTTGCCGTCGCGCGATGCCGCGCTTGAGTTTGTGCGACGGGAATTTCCAGTGGGCGCGAGCGACGAACGACATATTCCCGGATGTTAAAATCAAGGTTCTCTCACGACCTTGTCCAGAGAGACAGGAGCGTGGTTTGGAGTTAGCTGGTTCCGACCTGGAAAAAATCGTAGCCCGATCTTTGCGGCAAGCGCCTCCCGGACAGGCGCCTTTGATGGCATGGCCCGTTGTGTGCGGCTCGGCCGTCGCCGAGCGTACCCGGGCCCTGAGTTTCCTCGACGGCGTGCTGCGGGTTGCCGTGGCGGATGCAGGATGGCGATCGGAACTGCAGTCGCTTGCACCTCGTTACCTTGCATCGATCAATCGTTATACGGCAGAACCGGTGCGGAGAATTGAGTTCGTAATCGTTCCCGAGAATCCGGACAAGGGTTCTCTCTAGCAGCCTTCATTCATGAAAGTCACGGAAAAAGACGTTGCCTACGTTGCCGATCTCGCCAATCTCGACCTCACGGATGAGGAGCGACGCGGGATGGTGCGCGATCTGAATTCGATTCTGGATTACGTCGACCGCCTCAATGAACTTGATACGTCAGATGTCCCGCCGATGGCGCAGGTTTCGGATCGCTACGGAGTTGACCCAGCCAGCCAGGGAAGCGAGCGCTTTGCCTATGCGAGCCGTGAAGATGTCGTGGAAGGCCTGCGGAAGTCTCTGCCTCACGAGGAAGCACTCGCGAACGCGCCGGATGCGGACGAAAATTTCTTCCGAGTACCAAAAGTGATTGAACGATAGATGCGCAGAGCTCAGCCTGGTTTTTTAGCCGAATACCGAATGGATCTGACCTCTCTCACCATCGATGCCGCCCGCTCCGCCGTCGAGCAGCGTAAGACGACTGCACTCGCACTTACCGAAGCGCACTATGCCCGAATCCAAAAAGAAGATGGTCAGATCGGTGCCTATCTCACCTTGTCGCGGGAACGTGCACTGGAGCAGGCGGACCGCATCGATCGATTGGCTGCGGAAGGGAAGCCTTTGCCTCCGTTGGCGGGCGTCCCAGTTGGCATCAAGGACGTGATGAGCACGCGCGGCGTGCGCACGACCGCAGGCTCAAAAATATCTAGAGGAATACATTCCTCCCTACGACTGCACCGCGGTGCAACGTCTGGAAGCTGCCGGCGCTGTGGTGCTCGGCAAAATGAATTGCGACGAGTTTGCCATGGGCTCGTCGAACGAAAACTCGGCTTACCAGCCAGTGCGCAATCCGCGCGATCTGACGCGAGTACCTGGAGGATCGTCGGGTGGGTCCGCCGCAGCAGTTGCGGCCGACATGGCTGTGTTCACACTGGGCTCTGATACCGGAGGTTCGATCCGACAGCCGGCCTCATTTTGCGGTGTCGTCGGGCTGATGCCGACGTACGGCCGCGTCTCGCGCTACGGGCTGATTGCGTTTGCCTCGTCCCTCGATCACATCGGTCCTTTGACGAAGACCGTGAAAGATGCCGCCACCGTGCTGCGAACGATCGCCGGCCGGGATCCGATGGATTCCACTTCGGCGGACGTTCCGGTTCCGGATTATGTTGCCGAGCTGGAGAAGCCCGTGCGCGGACTCAAACTGGGCGTCGCGAAAGAGTATTTCGGTGAAGGACTGGACGACGAAGTGCGCCAGGCAGTTCAGGCAGCCATTGAAAAGTTGAAAGGGCTTGGCTGCGAGATCGTTCCCGTTTCACTCCCGCACACTCCGTATGCGATACCGACGTACTATTTGATCGCTACGGCCGAAGCCTCGTCGAATTTGGCGCGCTACGACGGCGTGCGCTACAGTCATCGCGCGCGCGGGGTAAAGACGCTTTCGGAAATGTACCGCCGCAGTCGCGACGAGGGATTCGGAGCCGAGGTAAAGCGGCGGATCATGCTTGGAACGTACGCGTTAAGCGCCGGATATTACGACGCTTATTACCTGAAAGCCCAGAAGGTGCGTACACTGCTGACGCGAGACTTCGAGCAGGCATTCACCAAGGTCGATGCGATCGTCACACCGACGAGTCCGACGGCTGCATTTCGTCTCGGAGAGAAATCGAACGATCCCTTGGCCATGTACCTCGCCGACATCTACACTGTCACCGCGGATCTGGCGGGCATTCCGGGGATTTCGATTCCGTGCGGCGAGACGCGAGAGAAACTGCCGATCGGCCTGCAAATTCTCGGCAAGCACTTCGATGAAGCTACCATTCTTCGTGTGGCTCACGCCTACGAGCAGGCCTAAGGCTGCTCGTCTGACGCTTCATAGTACCGTTCACCGGCACAGGCCCGGCAAAGAACTCTGCCTTCTTTGTGAACTTCTCTTCGGAAGTTAATCCCTTCGCCGCATTCTTCGCACGAGATCCGCTCGCCCTTGTATCCGGGAAATTCTTCCGGCGGCAGTTCGACTTTCACCCATTGCGATGTGAACAAATCGTTGTCGGCCATCTCCCGATAAGCGAGCATCTGCTGCTGATTCCTGTTTTCAATCTCAGGATGCATTTGCCGGGCCAGGCTCTTCGAAGATTCTTTCGCCGCGATGCGGATCGCCTTGCCGCTGCTCACGTCGACAAAAGTCGCGGCCATCTTTCCCCAATCGCGAAACTTCAAGGCGCGCTTTCCCAGACGGCAACCTGTTACGACAGCCACGGCGTCAGTCGCGCAACGATCGATTTCTACGAACGTGACCAGTCGCTTGCGGTCTTTTCCCTGCGGATCTTCGATGCCGAGTTTCTGCAGACCGTACATGGCAAGGCGGACGCCCAGAACCTGCCCCGCGCAGATATGTCCGTGGGCCTGTTCAGCATCGCGGAGGTATTCATCAAAGGACTTCACGAGAGAGCTTTCAGCGATCAGCTGTCAGCTTTCAGATTAACATCGCCAGCATGACGAGGCATTCGGGAGGACTATTTTCTACGCCAACGAATCCCATCTTTCGTGATTTCCACGAGGACGCCGGCTTCCGTTAGTTCGGCGCGGATTGCGTCGGATTTCTTGAAGTCGCGCGCGGATCGGGCGGCTTTCATCTCTTCAATCTTTGCCTCAATTTTGCCGTCGGAGAGTTGTCCACTCTCGACCGCGGCGCGCAATTCGTCACTGATATCCTTTTCGTGTCCCTCTGCGATTGCCCAATCGTAAACTCGCTTCATCTTCGCTGCGTCGTCGTCTTCAAGCACGGCGAAGATCTCGTCGAACTTGGTCAAAGCTGAGAGCAGAGCCGGGACGTCGTCCTTCTTTACTGATCCGCTATCGGATGCGGTGTTAGCCTGTCGTACCATCTCGAAGATTGCCGCTTGCGCCTGTGCCGTATTGAGATCGTCATCGAGCGCCGCACGCATTCTGTCGATGGCCTCTGACGCCAGCGACTGTATTTGCGGGTTGGAGCCTTCTCCGAAGTTCCCCGCGCTCAGCCGCAGCCGGAAATTTCGCAACCGGTCTACCGAAACCGCAGCCTGCTTCAGCCCGTCAAACGTGAAGTTCAGCTGGTTGCGATAAGGAACCGAAGTGAGGAGGTATCGCAGTGAAGACGGCTTGTGCCCTTTTAAGACGAGATCACGAAGAGTGAAGAAATTTCCCAGGCTCTTCGACATCTTCTCGCCTTCCACCAGAAGAAAGCGCGCATGAAACCAGAAATGGGCGAACGGCTTTCCGGTCAGCGACTCGGATTGAGCGATTTCGTTTTCGTGATGCGGAAAGATGAGGTCCTCACCTCCGGCATGCAGGTCGAAGCTGTCGCCAAGTTCCTCCATCGACATCACAGAGCATTCGAGGTGCCAGCCCGGACGACCCGCTCCAATCTTTGTTTCCCAAAAAGCCTCGCCAGGCTTGGGAGCCTTCCACAGAGCGAAGTCTCGAGCGCTGTCTTTGTCGTACTCATCCACATCAACCCGGGCGCCGTCGAGCATGCTCGAGAAATCCTTCTTTGACAGCTTGCCGTATTCCGGAAACCTGGCGATGCGGAAGTAGTAGGAACCATCGTCGGTGCGGTAGGCAAGTCCTTTCTCGACCAACTTTGCGACAAACTCGGCCATCTCGGGAATGTGATCGGTAGCGTGCACAAGAATCGGCTGCTCGATGCCGATCATGGCGGCATCTTCGAGAAACGCCTTCTCGTATTTCGCCGTGTATTGCTGCACGCTGACGCCGTCTCGCGCGGAGTTGCGAATGATCTTGTCGTCCACGTCGGTAATGTTCATGACGTGCCGGACTGTGTATCCGCTCTGCCGCAAGAACCTGCGCAGCAGATCGACGGCGATGAATGTGCGAAAGTTGCCGATATGCCCGTAGTCATAGACGGTCGGACCGCAGGCATACATGCGTACTTCAGAGTCGCGGAGGGGGTGAAACTCCTCCACTTGCGAAGACATCGTATTGAAGAGACGAAGGGCCATTGTGAGTTGAAAAGGCGCGAAACGAACCTAAGATTTTAGGGTCCGGCGAAAGGACCGGTCAAATTCACGTTGCCGGCGTATGCGGCGGCAAGGCATGCTGGTGCTCGCGCAAGCGTTGCTGCACCAGGATGACATAATGCAGCGCGGAAACGATTGTGAAGAGAAAAGTCGCGCGCAGGAAAACCGTGCGGGCTATCCAGATCCAGCGCTGGGGATGAACTTGCAGCAGCAGTACAAAAAAGACCGCAGCGATCTGCGAGACCGTGTTGGCTTTTCCGAAAATGCTGGGCCGGAAATTGCGCAGCCCGGCGATCGCAAACAGCACCGCGCTGGCTGCCAGAATCGAAATATCCCGGCTAAAAACAACCACCGTGTACTTCCACGGAATCTTATGGAGGATCGACAGAACCAGAAAAATCGTGCTGAGCAGAAGCTTGTCCGCGATGGGGTCGAGATATTGTCCGAGCATAGTTTGCTGGTGAAGCGTGCGGGCGAGCAGCCCATCTAAGCCGTCACTGAAACCTGCGATGACGAATACGATGAGGGCCCAAAGATAGTGGCCGTCTACCAAGTGAATCACGATAAACGGGACGAAGATCATCCGCAGGAGTGTGAGTTGGTTGGGAGCGGTAAAAACTTGCGAGAGCTTCAAGCCTGCTCCTCCGAACTTTTACGCGTGTGCCCAATGGCCGTTGACGCGCGATCCGCTGCTTGAGGCGCCAGCGCGACAGAAGGCTCCAGGCCGGTCTTTGCCAGAAAACGCTGCGACAGAGACGGCAGATTCCCATCCGGCATATCGAGTTCAACGCGCTCGATGCGATGCATCGGGAAAAAGACCACGGCGGGTGTGAAGGGCTCGCCATCCCGCACCATCACCGTTAGATCCTCAAAAGAGGCAAGTTCCACACCTGTCAGACTCAGCCCAGCCGGAGCCAGCGCTAGAATCATTCCCCAGAATTTTTCACGTGGGTTCGATAGCGTCGCGATTACTAATGCGCCGGGGAGGAAAGGTTCCTTGAGCCCGGCGTGCCCCACTGGATCCCTGTCCCCAAGCGTTCCCATGCCAAGATTGTCGCCGGGGAGAAGCTTGCATTGCAAATGGCAAGGCGTCATATAACGACATCGGCTACGCAATCCAAAATTTGGGTGAAGCTCTCGACTCCGGTATGCTGAGCGGACATGCAAGGTACCGATGCCAATCCGGTGATTGAGTTTCGTGACGTTTCCTATCGGGTGCAAGGCACAGACGTGCTTCGCGGACTGAGCCTGCAAGTTGCGAAAGGCGAGACCCTGGTTCTATTGGGACGCAGCGGCTCCGGAAAAACAACAACGTTGAAGATGGTGAACGGACTGGTCTCGCCGACGTCCGGCGCAGTGCTGGTGAACGGCGCAACCCACACCGATGTCGACGTAATCCGCCTGCGCCGCGGAATCGGCTACGTGATCCAGGAAGTTGGACTCTTTCCACACTTCACCGTGTCGCGAAATATTGGAGTGGTTCCGAAAATCGAAGGATGGAACGACGACCGAATTCAAGCCCGAGTGCAGGAACTCTTGCAGCTCGTCGGTCTTTCGCCGGAGATCGCCAATCGCTATCCGCATCAGCTTTCTGGTGGACAGCGGCAACGTGTGGGCGTGGCACGAGCGCTGGCCGCCGATCCGGCGATTCTGCTCATGGATGAGCCCTTCGGCGCGCTCGATCCTTTGACGCGAGATGAGCTGCAACGCGAATTTCTCTCGCTGCAGCGAAGGGTGAATAAGACTGTAGTTTTTGTGACGCACGATCTGCGCGAGGCATTGCGCCTGGGATCGCGCATCGCTCTGATGGAAGCCGGAAAGCTCGTTACCGTGCTGTCGCCGCGCGAGTTCGTGAAATCCGACGATCCGTGGGCGTCGGCATACGTTCGGGCTTTTGGAGACGGTCTGGAATCGGCTGTAAATCGAGGCACGTCATGAACGTGATTCGTTTCCTGTTGCAGAATCACACGCAGGTTCTGGAATTGACGCTGGAACACCTCTGGCTGGTGGGCCTATCGACGGCCTTCGCCATGCTGATCGGAATCCCACTCGGAATTATCATCGCGCACCGTCCAAGCTGGAATAAGCCTGTGTTGGCCAGCGCGAATATCATTCAGACAATTCCAAGTCTTGCTCTCTTTGGCTTCCTTCTGCCGGTGCCGTGGCTGGGGGCGCGCTCCGATCGTCTCGCGATCCTGGCGCTCACACTGTACGCATTGCTGCCGATTATTCGGAACACTTATGCGGGAATTCGCGGAGTCGACGCAGCCGTCATAGAAGCGGGCAAAGGTATGGGACTCACCGAATCACAGTTGTTGTTTCAGGTCGAGTTGCCGCTTGCCGTCAGCGTAATTCTCTCCGGCGTCAGGATCGCCGTGGTGATTTCTGTCGGACTCGCGACGATTGCTGCCGCGATCGGCGCCGGCGGACTAGGAGAATTCATCTTCCGCGGACTAGCCATGGTCGATGACCGAGTCATTCTCGCCGGTGCCATTCCGGCGGCGATTCTGGCCTTGCTCGCGGACTTCGGCGTGGGATGGCTGGAGCGGCGGCTGCGTCCTCGGTGAACGGAAAAGGTGACCAGCCTAAAGTGAACTGACGAATAAAAGTCAACGTCCCGCGCCAGCGTTCCTGCCGTACTTGCCGTCGTTCTTTCCCTGTTGATGTTGTTGTCCTGCTCTCCTTCCCACGGGGATCGCATCGTCGTAGGCTCGAAAAACTTCACAGAGTCTTTCATCCTGGGCGAACTGATTGCTCAGCAGATCGAAGCGCACACTCACCTCAAAGTCGAACGGCGCTTTTACCTGGCCGGAACTTACATCTGCCAGCAGGCAATGCTCGCCGGACGCATCGATGTCTATCCGGAGTACACCGGCACTGCGCTGACGGCAGTTCTCAAGCAGCCTGCTGCGGGCGACAAGGCGGAGGTCTATCAACGCGTCAAGGCCGAATACGAAGATCGCTTCGGACTCACCCTCGGGCCGGCCTTCGGTTTTAATGACACCTTTGCCATGGAGATTCGCGGCGAAGATGCGCGGCGACTGAATGTGAAGACTCTGTCCCAATCCGCACAGTTTGCGCCGCAATGGCGGGCCGGATTCGGTTACGAATTCATGGAGCGTCCCGATGGATACCGCGGCTTGGTGGCAACTTACGGACTACACTTTGCCGGAGAGCCGCGCATCATGGATCTCGGGCTGTTGGCGCGTGCGCTCAAGGATCATCAGATCGACTTCGCCGGTGGAAATGCGACTGACGGTTTGATTCCCGCCCTCGACCTCTTTGTTCTGCCGGACGATAAGCACTACTTCCCGCCGTACGAGGCGGTACCGATCATTCGTGAGCAGACCGTCCGCGAGCATCCAGAAGTTGCGGAGGCGCTCGCCGCACTCGACGGGCAAATCTCAGATGCTGAGATGCAACAGATGAATTATGCGGTCGATGCTCAGCATCGCGATACAGCAGACGTTGTCCGGGACTTTCTCAGAGCGAAAAAGCTCATCCCCTGACTCGCTGAACGCTTGCTTGATAACCGCCGGGGTTCGCAAACGATCAGATACTAAGCGTTCCTTGCATGGTGAGAACCGCCTTCCCTTCAGCAGTACCCGCTCGCCCGCAACTTCGCACCACAATTCACCGCCGCGATCCGAGAGCTGCCGGGCGTGCAAGTTTGTTTTTCCGAGTCGCTGTCGACCAGTATGGGGCCAGAGTGCAGTGCGCCGAGCCGGTCACATGATCTTCGGGAACTCCGTAGCTGGGGGCGAAATACCGTGAGACGAAATCTGCAGCGCTTACTTGGAGCAGTGATCGCCACCGCGAAGGGATGAAGATCTTCAAGATGCCGGAAATCTGGCACCGCGCTTGCAACCATATCTTCATTTTCCAAAACAGCGATGTACGTTTCGTTTACCTCGAGAACTTCGGACGGCTCTACATTGAGTCCAAGACTCTGGGCGAGTCCATCCGGCCGGGTTTCAAGACGTTTCGGAATCAGAGCCGGAAAGTCCATGGCGAACAGCTCTCCGTCCCTCCGCACGGTAAGAGGTCCGCCATAGCGGGTCTCGAAATGCACCATATTTCGCCCCGGTTCGTGCATGTTAAGGACTACGAATCCCGCAGCCAGCGTGGCGTGGCCGCAGAGCCTTATCTCGCAACGTGTTGTGAACCAACGGAGTTGGTAGCCGTCTTCGGCGGGCACCAGAAAAGCCGTAGCGAAAAGGTTATTTTCTGCAGCGACTTTGCGCAGCAACCCGTCATCTAACCACGAGTCTAAAAGGCAGACCGCCGCGGGGTTGCCGCTGAAAGGACCCTCGGCAAAGGCATTCACGTGAAAGATCGGTATCCGCACCAGATCGATTTTACTGCGAATCAGAATCCGCGGAGTTCTTTAGTCATCATGAATGGTAAGGGCCAACTTCACGCAATCGGGACTGACAAGACTTAGTTAGCCATCGACTAATCCCAAGCAGCTCAATTTGGAGGGCAAATGATCACTGCTCAGAGAGATGCCGCTGTCGGACACAATCTGCTGGAGCGTTTCTGGGATGCGCGCCGGAAAAGCGACGCACTTTTCGCTATCGTGAAACCCGATGCGATGTACGACCGCCCCATCCCCGAGCGGCATCGCATCATTTTTTATGTTGGACACCTCGAGGCCTTCGATTGGAATCTGCTGCACGAGAATGTTTTCGGGCTGAAGAGCTTTTATACGGAGTTCGATCGTCTGTTCGCGTTCGGCATTGATCCGGTAGGCGGAGGACTGCCTTCGGACCAGCCATCGGATTGGCCTTCGCTCACTGAGGTTCGCGAGTACGTGCGGAACATCCGGTCGGCACTGGATGAAAAGCTGGACGAAAAAATGTCGGCAGATTCAGAGGCCGGCGTTCAGGCCCGAAACGGTTTTTCGCTCGAGACTTTGCTCAACGTTGCCATCGAACACCGGCTGATGCATGTAGAAACCTTGGCCTACATGCTTCATCAGTTATCCCTCGATCGCAAGATCCCGCAATCCAAGCAAGCTTCCCCGTCCGATTCGCAGGTTTCCTATTCCACAATCCACATACCAGCTGGTGCAGCGACTCTTGGTCTCTCCCGCAATCTCGAGGCGTTCGGATGGGATAACGAATTTGAATCGCATCGTGTTCGCGTACCCGCTTTTGAAATCGACCGTTACATGATTACCAATGCGCAATTTCTGGCGTTCATGCGAGATGGCGGATACCAGAATCGTAGCCTCTGGAATGACGAGGACTGGAGTTGGAAAAGCGCTCTGAATCTTTCGCATCCGATTTTCTGGAAACAGAACGGTGACTCCTGGCTTTACCGGACGATGTTCGACGAAATTCCGCTGCCGGCGGATTGGCCGGTTTATGTGAGCCACGCCGAAGCCGCCGCTTACGCGCGCTGGGCCGGCAAAGCGCTGCCGACGGAAGCGCAGTGGCACCATGCGGCCTACGGAACTTCTGATGGAACCGAGTGGTTTTATCCATGGGGCTCCGAGGCTCCGGACGCAACTCGTGGCAACTTTGATTTCCACTACTGGGATCCACAGCCCGTAAACGCCCATCCTGCGGGACACAGCGCGCTCGGCGTGGAAGGGATGCTGGGCAATGGGTGGGAGTGGACATCCAGCGTCTTCGCCCCTTTTCCCGGATTCGAGCCATTTCCTTTTTACCGTGGTTACTCCGCTGATTTTTTTGATGGGAAGCACTTCGTGATAAAAGGCGGGTCGGCGCGTACCGCCGCCTGCATGCTTCGACCTTCATTCCGCAACTGGTTTCAGGGCCATTACCAATACGTATACGCCGGATTTCGTTGCGTGAATCTTCAACCGGAGGAGTAATGATGCTTGTCCACGCGATTCCGACCAATGCCAGCTATGAATTCGCCACCGAAGTGCGCGCAGGACTCACGCGCTCCGATCAGAAAGAGCTTCCCTCGAAGTACTTGTATGACGATGTGGGATCGGCTCTATTTGAGGTGATCAGCCATCTTCCGGAATACGGATTGACCAGGGCCGATGAGCGTTTACTGCGGCGTCACGCCACGGAGATTGTAGACCGCGTGCCCGGGCCCGTGGCCGTGGCGGAACTGGGGAGCGGCAGCGGGAAAAAAACGCGTTGGCTGCTGGAAGCCTTTTGCCGTCGGCAGAGAACGTCGTACTACCCCGTCGAGATATCGCACGCTGCGTTGGTGATGTGCCAGCGCGAACTTAGCGACATCGATGCCATCAGCATCGTTGGTTTCGAGCGAGAATACCTCGATGGTTTGCTCGAAGTCGCGGCCTACCGGAAGGCGGGTCAGTATCTCTGCGTGCTATTTCTGGGCAGCACTATCGGAAACTTTGATCGCGCCGCAGCGGTGAAATTCCTGTCGGAAGTCCGGTGCATTCTGCAACCGGGCGACTCTCTGCTGCTGGGCACAGATCTTGAAAAGTCCAGCTCACAATTGGTGCAAGCCTACGACGACGAACTTGGTGTGACGGCAGCCTTCAATCTCAATCTGCTTGCCCGCATCAATCGGGAACTGGGCGCCGACTTTGATCTCGCTCAGTTTGAACACCTGGCAAGAATCAATTCTGAGGCCCGAAGTGTCGAGATGCATCTGGAGTCAAAGCGGCGGCAGATTGTAAGTATCCCCGCAGCAGAAGTCGTGGTGGAGTTCCAGGAAGGCGAAACCATCTGGACCGAAAGCAGCCACAAGTATTCGCCCGATGAGATCTTCGATACCGCCGAGACCGCGGGCTTCCGTTGCGAGGTTCAATGGATCGACGAAGAGTGGCCGTTTGCCGAAAATCTACTGATTGCTGAATAATAATCGGATATCAGTACAGTTTTGATCGGCGCCACGAATTCAGATTGATCGCGCTGACCACCACGCAGAACACGTTTGCCGGTATGAATCCCATTTGCGCTGTCCGAAAACCGATTACACAAACAACAACACTATTGATTCCGCATAGCACCCAGCCTTCCCAGCAGCGCCGTCCGATCAGCACTGTGGAAGCAATCGTCAGCACGCAAGAAATATAATCAAGACGAAGGTAGTTAAGACCCAGCACGTATGAAAAGACCTCCGGGATCTATTGTGAAGCACGGGCAGCCCGTTTTTTCGGAGGTTGGACCTTCGTAAGATGACCAAGGTCACTTGACTCTAGCGCGCCAGTATTCGGAGGAGGAAAAATGCACAACGGATGCACCCACCTCGATCAGATCAAGATCAAGACCACCAGCACGCACGTCTGCGAAGAATGCGTAAAGACCGGCGACACCTGGGTTCACCTGCGCCTTTGCCTCATCTGTGGGCATGTGGGTTGTTGCGATTCCTCGAAGAATAAACACGCGACCAAACACTTCCACAAAGATCACCATCCGCTCATTCGCTCCATTGAACCGGGTGAGTCGTGGATATGGTGTTACGTGGATCAGGTCGAGGCCGGCGAACTCTAGGCGGAACGCTTCTCTGGATTTGTCCACCGTTCGGTGCGCGGGGCCGGACGCGGATGTTAGCGCGGGGAGTGTAACTTTGCGACCGGAACGCCGCCCGTACATCTAAGCAGCTTGTTCGCGCCGGTATTTTCATCCTTACTTTTCTGGCCGGTTTGAGAGCGATATGGCAAAACCCATTTTGTTGACGGTCGACGACGATTCCGACGTGTTGCGTGCCATTGAGCGCGACCTGCGTTCGAAGTACGGCGCGGAATATCGCGTCTTGAGCAGCGACTCGCCTGTCGGCGCGCTCGATCTTTTGAAGGAATTAAAAGTCCGGAATGATGGCGTCGCCCTGCTTCTCGCAGATCAGCGCATGCCGCACATGGATGGCGTCGGTTTCCTTCAGTCCGCTCGGCAAATGTTTCCCAATGCGAAGCGTGCGTTGTTGACCGCCTATGCCGACACGAATGCGGCGATCAGCGCTATCAACACGGCGAGCATCGATTACTTCTTCATGAAGCCGTGGGACCCGCCGTCCGAGCATCTCTATCCGCAACTCGACGACATGCTCGATGATTGGCAGGCGTCCTATCATCCTGCGTTCCAGGGCATTCGAGTGTTGGGAACCCGCTGGTCCCCGCGTTCTTACGAATTGCGGGATTTCCTCGCTCGCAGCCACGTGCCCTATCAGTGGATCGACGTTGAGGGTTCGGCCAACGATCCCGAGACCAAGCGGCTTCTTGAAGCCTTGGGCCCGGACGCGTCTGAGTTGCCGGTGGTTTTATTTCCCGACGGTGGGAAGTTGTTGAATAGTGCGCCGGCGGAAGTGGCTCAAAAAGTCGGACTTCGCACGCGCGCCGAAACTAGTTTTTATGACTTGGCGATTGTGGGCGGAGGTCCAGCCGGTTTGGCGGCGGCCGTGTACGGCGCCTCCGAAGGCCTGAAGACCGTGATCGTGGAACGCGAGGCCCCCGGGGGACAGGCCGGCATGAGTTCGCGCATCGAGAACTATCTCGGCTTCCCGTCCGGACTCAGTGGAGGCGATCTAGCTCGGCGTGCTGTCGCACAAGCCAGTCGCTTTGGCGTTGAAATTCTTGCGCCACAAACTGTGGTGGAGTTGCGCGTCGAAGGTCCCTACCGGATCATCAAGTTGGCCGACGGAAGCGAAATTTCCTGTCACGCCTTGATGATTGCCACCGGCGTGCAATGGAGGCACCTCGAAGCTCCAGGCATCGATCGCTTGCAGGGTGCGGGTGTGTATTACGGCGGCGGAGCAACCGAGGCTCTTTCGTGCAAAGGCGAGATTGTTTACGTCATCGGAGGAGCAAATTCCGCCGGCCAGGCTGCCATGAATTTCTCGAAGTATGCGGAACGGGTCGTCATCCTGGTGCGCGGAGATTCTCTGTCGAGCTCGATGTCGCAGTACTTGATCGACCAGATCAAAGAGACTCCGAACGTCCAACTTTGGACGCACGCCAGCGTTGCGGAAGTGCATGGCGACACTCATCTGGAAGAAATATCGGTGCTGTGCTCCGACACCAACAAGGTGGAGCGCGTGCCCGCCAGTTCGATGTTCATCTTCATCGGAGCCTTACCCCGTACCGATTGGATGGGTGACACGATCGAACGCGATGATCGTGGCTTTATTCTTGCCGGGCCGGATTTGATCCAAGGGGACAACAAGCGCCCGAAGAAATGGCCGCTTGAACGAGATCCGTTTCTTCTGGAGACGAATGTGCCGGGCATTTTCGCGGTGGGCGATGTGCGCCATGGATCAGTCAAGCGCGTCGCTTCCGGTGTGGGCGAAGGATCTGTGGCAGTTCAATTCATTCATCAGTATTTGAGCAAGGTCTAAATGGCCGAAGCACGCGAACTGCTGCGGGGCGTCCCCGCATTCGAAGGACTACCCGACGATCAGATCGACTGGTTTCTCAGTCAGGCCCAGGACCTACGCGTGAAGGCGGGGGACACCTACGCACGGCAAGGCGACCCGGCAGACGCTATGACCGTGCTGCTGGAAGGCGAATTCCAGTGGCGCGGCGAGTTCAGCGGCGAAACCTTGGTCGTCGACCTCAAAGCGGGTGATGTCACGGGCGTGTTGCCGTTCTCTCGCATGAAGAAATACACGCTCGGCGGGCGCGCTCTGACCGATGGACGCGTCTTGCGTTTTCCCGCCGCGCTCTTTCCTCAACTTGTGCAGAAGATGCCCGAGCTCGCCACCCGGCTTGTCGGATTGATGTCCGACAGAATCCGCGAGGCGACTCGCTTCGAGCAGCAGCGTGACCGCCTCGCCGCATTGGGCAAACTCTCCGCTGGGCTCGCCCATGAACTGAATAATCCAGCCTCAGCTGCGAAGCGCGCTTCCAGTCAACTTCGCGAGATGCTGAAGCGAATCCGCGATGCCAGTCACGATCTCGGCCGCCGCGAACTGACCGCGTCACAAAAGTCGGAAATCGAACGGATGGAAGCCTCGCTTATGCAGGCTGACGCTCCTCCGCTGAATGCTTTGGCCGCGAGTGAGCTCGAAGATCAGCTTGACTCGTTGCTCCGCAGCCATGGGCAGGACGATCTGTGGCAACTCGCTGCCGATCTCTCGAAGAAAAACTTCAAGCCGCAAGATCTGGAACATCTGTTCGCGATTCTCGATCCACCTACCGCCCGGGCCGCACTCGTGAGAATCTCCGCCTTGGTAGAAGTCGCCGGCTTGCTCAACGAAATCGAGAGCAGTACGTCGCGTATCTCTGATCTGGTGAAGGCCATCAAGGAATACACCTTTATGGACCAGGCTCCAGTGCAGAACGTCGACATCGTTAAAACGCTGGAGACCACACTCACGATTCTCAACCACAAACTGAAGCGTGGCGTAACAGTGCACCGCGATTATCAGCCGCTTCCCATGCTGGTGAATTCGTTTGGCAGTGAGATTAATCAGGTCTGGACAAACCTGATCGATAACGCGATCGACGCGATGGGCGGAAAGGGCGATTTGAATGTTCGCACCTATCGTGAGGACGATTGCGTCGTCGTCGAGATCGGCGACAACGGGCCCGGCATCTCTCCTACAGTTTTGCCACGAATTTTCGAGCCGTTCTTTACGACGAAAGGCGTGGGAGAAGGCACTGGGCTCGGCCTCGACACCGTACAAAGAATCGTGAAGAAACATCGCGGCAACATTCAAGTGCGCTCGAAGACCGGAGACACACGCTTTCAGGTGTGGCTGCCGTTAGCGCAAGGCTCTGGCTAGGCGCAAGTCCTTATGGTCTCGCTGGAGCTTCCGCTCGGTAGGCTCTATCTGAATCTGAAAAGGGAGTGAGACGATGAATTCTGGACTGACCCTCTTGCTCGCGTTCGGGATTGGCGTGGTGACGGGACTTCGCTCTTTCACCGCCCCTGCGGTTGTGGCGTGGGCCGCGCATCTGGGATGGATCAATCTCCACGGTTCGGTCCTCGCCTTCATGGGTTCGAAGTGGAGTGTGGGGATCTTCACTATTCTCGCTCTACTCGAATTGGTGGCTGATCAGTTGCCTTCAACTCCTCCACGCACGGGGGCGGTTGGGCTCTCGGCGCGGATTGTGACCGGAGCTCTCACCGGCGCAGCACTCGCTGTGGCTGGAGGCGCCGCGCTCGGGATGGGCGCCGTAGTTGGTGCGATCGGAGCCGTGGTCGGTGCCTTCGGTGGCTATCATGCCCGGGTGGGGCTGGTCCGCGGACTGCGCGTTCCTGATTTCGCTATTGCTCTGCCCGAGGATGCGATCGCCATCGGGTTGGGCCTATTCCTTACTTCGCGATTCTGAGCGGTTTCATTCCTCAGAAATCGCATCTTATTCGGCCGCGATCAATCACTCTTTGAGGCATTCATGAAAGACTCTCAGCATTACGACGCAATCGTCATCGGCTCGGGCCAGGGCGGGACACCGCTCTCCGTCGCGCTGGCACAGGCGGGGATGCGCACGGCCCTGATCGAGCGCAAGCATGTAGGCGGCACGTGCATCAACGAGGGGTGCACGCCAACGAAAACCATGGTTGCAAGCGGGCGTGTCGCGTACCTGGCCCGCCGTGGCGCAGATTACGGCGTGCGAACGGGTACCATCAGCATCGATATGGAAAAAGTCCGCCAGCGCAAACGGAACATCGTCGACAAGTTCCGCACCGGCAGCCAACGGGGTGTGGAGAAAACCGCGAATCTCGATCTAATCTTCGGGGAGGCGAGTTTCAACGGCGCTAAAACTCTGACAGTCAAATTGAAAGATGGCAGCCAGGAGTCGTTCTCCGCCAACAAGGTTTTTATTAATGTCGGGACCCGTGCCTCGCAACCGAACGTAGAAGGGCTCGAAGCGGTGCCAGCGCTCGATAACGTCTCGATTATGGAACTCGATCACGTCCCGGATCATTTGCTGATTCTCGGTGGTGGCTACATCGGACTTGAATTCGGACAGCTCTTTCGCCGATTCGGCAGCCAGGTCACCATCGTGCAATCTGGTCGCCAGTTGCGACTCACGAAGACCCGGACATTGCCGAAGAAGTAACGAAAATTCTTCGCGAAGATGGGATCGAAATTCTGCTGAACGCCACAACCTCACGCGTCGATCGCGAACAGGGAACGATTCGGATGCAGGTTCGAATCGGAGAGAACCCTCGCACGCTTTCCGGCTCGCATCTGCTCGTCGCGACGGGCCGCACGCCCAATTCCCATACGCTCAATCTGAGCCGCCGCGCAGGTCGCGACAGACCAGAAGGGATTCATAAAAGTAGACGACCACCTGCAAACCACCGCTCCCGAAATTTACGCTCTGGGCGACGTCAAAGGTGGCCCGGCGTTTACCCATATTTCCTACGACGACTTCAGAATTATTCGTTCGAATCTGATTGAACATAAGGATGCATCTACGAAGGGGCGCTTCGTTCCGTATACGGTCTTCATCGATCCTCAACTCGGCCGCGTCGGCATCACCGAGACTGAGGCGCGCCAGCAAGGCCGCAACATTCGTGTGGCAAAACTGCCGATGTCGTCTGTTGCGCGCGCCTTGGAGGTCGACGAAACGCGCGGATTCATGAAAGCCATTGTGGACGCCGACAATCATCAGATTCTCGGCGCTGCTGTGCTCGGCATCGAGGGCGGCGAAGTCATGTCGGTATTGGAAACCGCGATGATGGGCAAGTTGCCCTACACTGCGCTTCGCGATGCCACCTATGCCCATCCGACCCTGTCGGAGTCCCTGAACAACTTATTCATGGCGATGGACAAAGCCTAGTCCCGAACGTGTACCATCGAGCATCAACGCTTTCGCACTCGCATGAATGTTTATCTCATTGACGGAACCTACGAACTCTTCCGCTACTTTTTCGCCGTGCCTTCCGCGAAAGATGAGAACGGACAGGAGATCGGCGCTGTCCGTGGCGTTCTGGGCTCAGTATTCTCGATGATCGAAGCCGGAGCGACCCATATCGGCGTCGCGACCGATCATGTGGTTGAGTCCTTCCGCAACGAACTCTACGCCGGATACAAGACGAGTGAAGGAGTCGCCCCCGAACTGCTCTCGCAATTCCCCATTCTCGAAGAAGCATTGCAGGCCATGGGAGTGATGGTCTGGCCCATGACCTATTTTGAAGCAGATGACGCGCTCGCATCCGCCGCGGCCAAGTCGGCGCAAGACCCTCGCGTCACGCAGGTTCTGATCTGCTCGCCCGATAAAGATCTGAGCCAGTGTGTGGTTGGAACGCGAGTTGTTCAGGTCGACCGTCGCCGCGAAATCACCCGCGATGAGGCTGGGGTCATAGCCAAGTTCGGAGTGGGGCCTCAATCGATCCCCGACTATCTGGCCGTGACGGGCGATTCTGCCGATGGCTATCCCGGTATCGCCGGTTGGGGCGCGAAAGCGGCAGCGGCCGTGCTGTCGAGATATCCGCATATCGAGGACACTCCGAAAGACTGGCGCCAATGGAATCCTGCGATCAAACGTGGTCGCGCTTTGGCTGAATCGCTCTTCGGAGCGTGGGACGACGCCGTTCTTTTCCGCACGCTGGCTACCTTGCGCCTTGACGCTCCCGTTTTCGATTCAGTCGACGAATTGAAGTGGGAGAAAGCACGTCCCGAGTTCGAGAAGGTTTGCACTCGCATCAGGGCCACAGATCTTTACCGCCGCGTTTCGACTCGGGCTCTTACGCCTGCCAAATAGCGCCATGTTCACACAGGCAGCAACCGCTGGTAGATCGCCATCCCGACGACCGCGTCGACTTTCATCTTATCGAGTGCATCGATCTCCTCTGCACTCCGAATCCCTCCCGCGGCAATGAATCGGCGGGATGTGCAGGATCGCAGACTTCGTACTACGTCGAGGGGAATTCCCTGTAGCAGGCCTTCGGTGTCGATGTGCGTATAGAGGAATGCGCCACAAAACGGTTCGAGAGTGCGTATCATGTCGTCCGGCTTGATGTCCGTTGTTTGCTTCCATCCCTTGATGGCCACGCGGCCGCGAAGAGAATCCACCGCGAATACAAGCTTCTCAGCTCCAAACTGCCCCGAGATTTCTCGAGCGAAATCAGAATTGATCTTCCCCTCAAAAATCAACGAGGATCCCAGGATCACGCGGCGCGCACCGACAGCCAATGTCTCCCGTGCCGACTCGATCGATCGAATGCCGCCACCGACCTGGCATGGAAGCCGGCGAGCAATCTCACCGACTAGATTCCGATTATTTCCCGCGCCCATCGCAGCATCGAGATCGATGAGTTGCACCAGCGGGTATCCACTGAACCGTTCAATCCATTCGTCGAAATTCTCGAATTCGAGTGCTTTCTTCGATCCCTGGACGAGTTGCACGATCTTGCCACCCATAAGATCAATCGATGGAATCAACATGGCCACCTCACTGGAATCCCGGCAGTGCTGAGGGATTGCTTGAGTTCTCCCAAGTCGCGCAGGCCGTAGTGAAAAATCGAAGCTGCGAGCGCCGCATCCGCGTGTCCGTCGCGGAACACCTCCACGAAATGCTCGGCCCCTCCAGCGCCTCCCGAAGCAATGACCGGGATGCGGACGGCATCGGACACGCCTTGCGTCAGCTCGCAGTCAAAACCGGTGGCAGTGCCATCCCTGTCCATAGATGTCAGCAGAATCTCGCCTGCGCCCCGCGTTTCCGCTTCCCGTGCCCATTCCAGCACATCGCGTCCTGTGCCTCTCCGGCCTCCATGTGTGAAAACTTGCCAGTGCGCATGGTCAGTCGAGCGTTTCGCATCGATCGCCACGACCACGGCTTGTGAGCCGAAACGGTCCCCAATGCGAGTGATCAAAGATGGATCGGCAAGAGCTGCGGTATTCACGCTGATCTTGTCGGCGCCGGCGGCAAAGACCGCGGCTGCATTTTCGAGCGTCCTGATACCGCCTCCCACCGTGAATGGAATGAAAATTTGTCTTGCCGTACGGCATACAGTCTCGAGCAGCGTGGCCCTGCCTTCGTTCGCGGCCGAGATGTCGAGCAGGACGATTTCATCCGCCCCCGACTGGCTATGCCTTTTCGCCAGCTCCGCGGGATCGCCCGCGTCGCGCAGTTGCTCAAACTGCACGCCCTTGACGACCCGGTCGCCGCGTACGTCGAGGCAAGCGATAATGCGCTTGGTCAACATGTCAGATTTCGCAGAAGTTGGAGAGCAGCTTGAGCCCTACGTCCCCAGACTTTTCCGGATGAAATTGCACGCCAAACAAGTTGTCGCGCTCGATTGCTGCTGAAAAACTCTCACCGTACTCACAAGAGGCGACCGTCCATTGATTCAGCGGAATGCTATAGGAATGCGTGAAGTACACGAGTGACGATTGCGGGACGCCGCGAAACAGCCTTGAAACGGGAGCGATCGCCAGATGATTCCAGCCCACGTGCGGTAGTTTTCCTGTATCTGGTAATCGCTCGCATGTTCCGCGAAACATACCGGAGCCCCGAGTTTCAGGCGATTCTGCGCTTCCCTCGAGCATCCACTGCATTCCGACGCAAATTCCAAGAAAAGGAACGCCACGCTCGATGCTCTCCTTGATTGCGGACTGCGCGCCAGAATTTGCGAGTGCCTGCGTCGAGGCAAAATGTCCCACGCCAGGGAGGACGATCTTCGACGCGACGCGGATCCGCGATGGATCGCTGGTGATCTCACTTTCCTGCCCGAGCCAATCCAGCGCCTTCTTTACCGAGACAAGATTTCCCGCGCCGTAGTCGACGACCGCGATCATCACAGCAGCCCCTTGGTCGATGGCAGCAGTCGCTTCATTCGCTGATCACGCCAGCACGCCGCACGTATGGCGCGTGCAAACGCTTTGAATAGGGATTCAATCTTGTGATGGCCTGATCGCCCGTAAAGCACCTTGGCGTGAACGTTCGCACGTGCTCCACGGGCGAAGCCCTCCAGGAAATCGTGCACCAAGTCTGCCTGCAGATCGCCCACCAGTAGCGTGCGTACTCTTGTGTCAATCACCGCGGAGGTTCGCCCGCAAAAGTCCACGGCGGCCATTCCCATCGTTTCGTCCATCGGCATCAGGAAATATCCCGCGCGCAGGATGCCGCGCTTGCTGCCCAAAGCCTTGTCGAAAAGTTGACCAAGCACAATGCCGACGTCCTCGACGGTGTGGTGCTGGTCGACATCAAGATCGCCGTGAGCTTTGAGCTTCAGGTCGAAGCCGCCATGATGCGCAAAAAGTTCCAGCATGTGATCGAAGAACCGGATGCCAGTCGAGACCTCATATTTGCCGCGCCCATCGATATCGAGTGACGCCTGAATCTGCGTTTCTTTGGTGATGCGATTGATTGACGCCTTTCTCATTGGCGGGCCTCTTGCGCGATGCCGAGCTGTTCCACCGTTTCAGAGAGCGCAGTGAGCAGTCTGTCCGTATGGTCTTTCGGGCCAAGCGTGATGCGGACGCACCCTTCGCAACCGTAGTCAGCCGAGCGATCTCGCACGAGAATGCCACGTGCGCGCATTCGTTCTGTGAAGAGCGTTGCGTCTTCGCGGGCCGGGCCCACGCGAATCAGCACAAAATTTGCTTCGCTTGGCCAGAAATGGATGCCGGTGGCTCGCAGAGCATCTTGCAATCGTTGCCGCGAGTCCATGACCTGGCTGACATAGGTGTGCACGTAATCGCGGTCATCGAGCGCAACGGGAAGGCAGGCCAAAGCAATTTGATTGACGTTGTACGGCGAAGATACGCGCCGGACTGCCATCATCTGATCTGCGTCGCCGATCAGCGCGCCCATGCGCAACCCGGCGAGGCCATAGGCCTTCGAAAAGGTCCGCGCCAAGAAAACATTAGGGCACTCGCTGCGGCGAGCAAGAACTGTCTGCCCAGAAAATTCGAAGTATGCTTCATCGACCAACACCGCCGTATTCGGCGCAGATGCAGCCAGATCCAACAGATCCTTCACCGGCGCTAAAGTCCCCGTAGGGTTGTTCGGATTCGCCACGGCGACGAGCCGCGTGCGCTGCGTGAGACTGTCCCGCACTCCTGCAAAAGGGAACTCGAAGTTGCGGCCGGCCGGCACGCTTGTGATTTCGGCTCCCGCGGCCGCGATATAGATACGGTACATGGAATAGGTGGGCACAACGATGACGGCATGCTCGCCGGGTTCCAAATATGTTTGGCAAAGCAAGTGGATGGCTTCGTCGGCTCCGTTTGTCAGCAACAATTCTGAAGAAGCGACGCTGAGAAAGTTGGCCATCTTTTCTTCCGCCAGCTGCTTCTCAGGATATCGAGCCAGATCGTCTGCGGTGATCTGACGCAGGCGCTCCAGAACTCGCGGCGAGCAGCCGACCGTGTTTTCGTTGAAATCGAGCCGCAATCCGTTTCGGCCTGCCAGCGGCGGATGATACGTAGGAATTGCGTGAACTGCATCTCTGGGCTTAAGCATGCTGGCACCTCACCCGAATCGATTCCGCGTGCGCCTGCAGGCCTTCGATTTCTGCGAGGTATTCAACCGTGCCCGCGATTCGCCTCAGGCCTCGATTCGAAAGCTTCTGCACCGTCACCAGCTTCACGAAATCCAGGACACTGAGTCCCCCTCGGAAGCGTGCCTGGCCAGAGGTCGGCAGCACGTGATTGGGGCCAGACGCGTAGTCTCCAGCGGCCTGTGGCGAATAGTCTCCAACAAATACCGATCCTGTATTTCGGATGTAAGGCACATCTTCCTCGCTGACGGTGATGTGTTCGGGCGCAAGCAAGTTGGCCCACTCCCGCGCTTGCGGGCGTGTGCGGGCGAGCAGAATGGCTCCGCGCTGTCGCAATGATTCCTTTGCGACCACATTCGTGTTTGCAAGCTGAGAGACTTCTTCTGCGACAGCCTTCGCCAAACGGCGTGAGGTCGTAATGAATACAGCCAGCGCGTCGGGATCGTGTTCCGCCTGCGAAACCAGGTCGGCCGCAATGAACTTCGGATTTCCCGACTCGCTCAGCACTACGGCTTCGGTCGGTCCCGCGAGAAAGTCAATGGCGCAGTCGAAAGACACCAGTTTCTTTGCGACCGTGACATAAGCATTTCCGGGGCCGACGATCTTGTCTACACGTGGAATCGTCTCCGTGCCGTATGCCAAAGCCGCGATCGCTTGCGCGCCGCCGACTCGGTACAGTTCGTCGACCTTCAGCATGAAGCAGGCGGCCAACACTGCTGCAGAGGGATTCGGGGAAGCGACTCTGATGTTCTTTACTCCCGCACACTGCGCCGGGATCACCGTCATTAACAACGTCGAGACCAAGGGATGGCGACCACCCGGCACATAGCAGCCCACTGAGTCGAGGGGAATTGCCAACTGTCCAAGGGAGATTCCGCCGTGGGTGCACGTCCAGGCCGTGGGTTTCTGCCATTCGCAGAAGCGGCGAATGTTTCGTGCGGCTTCGGTGAGTGCGTGCCGGAGTTGAGGAGAAGCAGACTTCCACGCCCGCTCAAACTCTACTGCTGGAACCCTAAGAGGCTGCTTCGAAGCCAAACCATCCCAGCGCTGCGCATAACCGCGAAGAGCTTTGTCGCCGCCGCGACGAACGCGATTCACAATCGTCCGCACTTTCGGCTCCAGAGAGGTGAGCTGAATGCCACGCGCGGACAATCGTTGGACCATGTTCGCAGCCGGACGGCCGAAGAGAATCCGCATCACAACACAACCTTGTTCAGCGGATACTCGACGATCCCCTCCGCACGCGCTTCCTTGAGCCGCGGAATCACCTTCCACGCGGCGGATTCGTCGATCACCGTATTCACCGCGAGCCAGTCTTCGTCGCTCAGATGAGAGATCGTCGGTTTTTGCAATGCCGGCAAGACGGCGAGCACGCCTTGCAGATCCTCCCGCCGCACATTCAACATAAGGCCGACGCGATCCTGCGCTTCCATCGCGCCCTGCAGCATCAGCGCAAGGTTGTCGATCTTGCGCCTCTTCTCGCAATCGTTGTAGGAACTTTTGTTCGCGATCAGCTGCGTATTCGACTCGAGAACTGTTTCGAGAATTCGTAGGCGGTTTGCCCGGAGCGAGCTGCCGGTTTCGGTGACCTCGACAATGGCGTCCGCCAGCATGGGGGCCTTTACTTCTGTCGCGCCCCAGGAGAAGTCGACCCGAAGATCGATATTCTTCTTCTTGAAAAACTGTCGTGTGACACTCACCAACTCGGTGGCGACGATGCGTCCGGAGAGATCTTCAGCGCTTTTGAAAGGCGAATCGTCGGGAACGGCGAGCACCCAACGGACTTTGCCGCGGCTACGCTTGGCATAAATGAGATCGCTGACTTTGACGACGTCGAGTCCGCTTTCGATAATCCAATCGAGTCCGGTCAGCCCGGCATCGATGGCTCCATGTTCCACATAGCGGGCCATCTCTTGCGCGCGAATCAAGAGACAATCGATTTCAGGATCAGCTGTGGTCGCAAAGTACGAGCGTCCATTGGTATAGGCGGGAAGGCCAGCGCGTGCAAAAAGTTGCAGCGTGGACTCCTGCAAACTGCCCTTCGGGATGCCGATGCGAAGCTTCATCGAAGTTCCCCTGCGCTGGGCTGAGCGGAGGAATTCGCCGCCTGATGCGGAACCGGTTGGGTGAAGCAAGATCGCGTGCCCAAATGGCAGACCATGCCACTGCCTTCGACGGCTACCTGCAGCAACAGAGAATCGGAGTCGCAGTCGGTGCTAGCCGAGATAATGCGCAGCCGGTTGCCGGATGTTTCTCCTTTGGTCCAGAGGCGATTGCGGGTGCGGCTGTAAAAGGTGACGTAACCTTCCGCGACAGTTCGCTCGAGGGCCTCGCGGTTCATAAAGCCAACCATCAGCACCTCGCCGCCGGTAGCGTCCTGCACCACGGCAGGAATCAATCCGCCTAATTTGTCGAAATCGAAGCCAGCATCATCCATGATGTCATCTCCAGAAATAAAAAGCCCGCTGAGCGTTTACGCTTCAGCGGGCTCGAAACTCCAAAAGTGCGAATTACCTCAGATGCACCCCCGCCGTCGCGCTATGCGCGTGATGGTGATGGCGATGATGCTTCTGAACTGACATGCTAACCTGCAGCATAAAGTTGGATGGCCGATGTGGTCAACAGATTTGCGGAGCCTTGGTAACCATTTTTTGAATGCACTGTATCTGATTATCGAATCGGGATCATAGGTCGTCCGAACCGGCTCATATTGTCCGCACTCGAGATTTCTCCGTTCGCCCGAGAAGCGACCAGATGAAGCGGTGCGAATTAGCAGACAAGTGCCCGTGAAATTGCCAGGATTGGGTAAACATCATAGAATCAAACGAACAGGCCCGTAGCTCAGCTGGTCTAGAGCGCTTCCTTGACACGGAAGAGGTCGATGGTTCGAATCCATTCGGGCCTACCATCCAACTCTTCGATTCTGATTGTCGAACCTCTCTTCAGGTTTCATCACATCTCCCGCGCACGAGACTGGCCGGTGCGACCGCCATGAGCCAATTTCACTCCATAGGAGCAAACTGTATCTCCAAGACCGCGCATCTCAGAATTGAGTAACATAGGCACTGCCCATGTCAAACATTCCTATGCAACGACGCGACATTCTTCGGCTGCTCGCGACTGGGACCGTGCTGCAACTGGCGCCCACGAAGCTGTTTGCAGTGCTGCAGGAGGCGCGAAGCCTGGTGCAGGCGCATACCTCTTCGCAGACATTGAACGCTCACCAGTACGACACGGTGAAAGTGATGGCGGAGATAATCATCCCGCGAACGGACACGCCCGGCGCCACTGATGTAGGAACGGCTGACTTCATCGACCTCGTTCTGAGCGAGTGGTATGACGAGCCCGAACAGAAACGTTTTTTTGACGGTCTGGGCGATGTCGATTCACGCGCGAATAACTTATTCGGCAAAGACTTTTTCGATTGTGCGCCAGCGCAGCAGGAGAACATTCTCGCCGTACTCGGGGACAAGATGACGGACGACTCGAAGGCGTTCTCATCTTCCGGACGGTCGCGGTCTCTTCGCGGATATTCCCGCAATTCGAGTTTCTATCCCATGTTCCGGCGATTGACTTTGACGGCTTATTACACCTCTGAGGCGGGAGCGACCGACGAACTGCACTTCGAAATGATTCCGGGAGAATACCGCGGATGCCCTGAACCTGCTCATGCAGAGCCCAATCATGCAGAACCTGCTCCAGCGAGACCCGCAATCGAGGAGGTTCCTGAGCACAAGTGAGCGAACAAACAATCTTCGACGCGATTGTGGTTGGCTCCGGAATCACCGGTGGCTGGGCAGCTAAAGAATTAACCGAGAAAGGACTCAAGATCCTTGTTCTCGAAGCGGGCCGTCCGATCATTCCCGAGCAGGATTATGTCGAGCACGTTCCCTCGTGGGAGATGAAATTCCGAGGAATGGGCGACCGGCGCTCGTTGGCCGAGAAGCAGCCGATTCAGAGTACGTGCTATGCATGCGATGAATGGTCGTCGAAATTTTTCATCAACGACAAGGAGCATCCTTACACCACGAATCCCGGCAAGCCATTCCGCTGGATTCGCGGGCGTCAGGTGGGCGGGCGCTCGATCATGTGGGGCCGCCAGAGTTACCGCTGGAGCGATCTCGACTTCGAAGCCAATCTGCGCGACGGGATCGCCATCGATTGGCCGATTCGCTATGCCGACATCGCTCCCTGGTATGACTACGTAGAGGATTTCGTCGGCATCTCAGGCGAGGCACTGGGACTTTCGCAGCTACCCGACAGCAAGTTTCTTCCGCCAATGGAGTTGAATTGCGTCGAGAGATTTGTGCGAGACGAAGTGGCCAAGCATTTCGGCGGCGAGCGCGTGCTGACCATCGGACGCAGCGCGATTCTGACACAAGATCACCAAGGGCGCGCAGCGTGTCACTACTGCGGTCCATGCGAGCGAGGATGCATCACGCGTTCTTACTTCAGCAGCTTGAATGCGACGCTGCCGGCCGCAGAGAAAACGGGCCGGATGACTTTGCGGCCCTTTAGCGTCGTTCATAGCGTGAGCTTTGATTCCAGGACGCGACGCGCCAACGGAGTGCGCGTGATCGACGCACAGAGCCGCGACACAGTCGAATTTCGCGCCAAAGTTGTTTTTCTCTGTGCGTCCTCGCTGGAATCTGTGCGGATCCTTTTGAACTCGTCGACTGCGGAATTTCCCAAGGGGCTCGCGAATTCCAGCGGCGAACTCGGCCACAACGTCATGGATCACGTGAAGGCTGGCGGTGCCAGCGGTTATATTCCCGGATACGAAGATCGTCTGGAGGTTGGCAGACGTCCGAACGGAATCTACATGCCGCGTTTTCGAAACGTGAAGACGAAGCATCCGGATTTCATTCGCGGATTTGGCTTCCAGGGCGGCGCTCACCGTGAGGGATGGGCGCGCGGTGTCGCTCAAACAGGGTTCGGAGCTGAGTTCAAGAAATCGATCAGCCGGCCGGGCCCGTGGCGCTTCAGCTTCGGCGGTTTTGGCGAATGTCTGCCGAACCACAATAACTTTGTCGAGATCGATAGAGATAAGGTCGACGCCTGGGGAATTCCCACTTTAAAGATTCACTGCTCGTGGAGCGCGAACGAACTCGCTTTGCGCAAAGACATGGCGATCTCTGCGGCCGAAATGCTCGCTGCGGTGGGCGGCAAAGAAATCGAACCTATCGAAGGGGATGATCCACCCGGATTCACTATCCACGAAATGGGTACGGCACGGATGGGGCGCGATCC
Source organism: Terriglobia bacterium (assembly GCA_963823085.1). Classification (GTDB taxonomy): domain Bacteria; phylum Acidobacteriota; class Terriglobia; order Terriglobales; family Acidobacteriaceae; genus Sulfotelmatobacter. The sequence continues at coordinate 460,222 of CAWGKF010000022.1, forward strand.
GAAGACGTCGGTTCTCAATTCGTTCAATCAGGCGCACGACATCAAGAACCTCTTTATTACAGATGGAGCGGCCATGGTGTCGTCGTCGTGCGTGAATCCTTCGCTGACCTACATGGCGCTAACGGCGCGGGCTTGCGACTATGCCGTCCGGCAGATGAAGAGAGGAGAGCTATAGCGATGGCCAACCGTCGTGAATTTCTCAAACAGATGTCGTCTGCTGCTATGGTTTCGTTGGCCATCCCACATTTGCTCTACGGCGAGCCAGCGAGCCGCGTTCCGATGGCGTTTTCCACCCTTGCCTGCCCGGCCTGGGAATGGCAGAAGATTCTGAGCTTCGCGCGCGATCACGGATTCAAAGCGATCGAACTTCGTGGATTGCAGGGGAGCATGGATCTGCCGGCGAATCCAGTGTTCGCAGCGGATCGCATCCAGCAGTCGAAACAGGAAATTCAGTCCGCCGGTTTGAAGATTGCCTGTGTGAGCAGTTCAGCGAATCTTTATTTCGACGACCCCGCCACGCGTGATCAGCAACTGGCCGACGCTCGCCGCTTCATCGATTTGGCCTCAGCGTTGGAAGCGCCCTACGTCCGCGTCTTCGGCGGCAAAGCGGAGTCGGACAAGAATCCGGTACCGGACGACGCGACGAAAAAACGAGTCGCCGTTGGCTTGCGCGAGCTTGGTCAATATGCAGGTCCGAAGGGCGTGACCGTAATCATCGAGTCGCACGATCACTTCACGTCATCCACAACGCTAAAAGATGTTCTGCAGGCGGCCGGTTCCGATCACGTCGCATTGCTTTGGGACGCGCATCATACTTTCGCGACATCGAACGAAGAACCGGAGTTTACAGTGAAGCAACTCGGTCGATGGATTCGGCATACCCATCTGAAAGATTCTGTGGGCAGCGGCGAAGACCGCAAGTACGTGCTCACCGGCCGAGGGAACGTTCCGATCGAGCGCCAGATCAGAGCGCTGCAGTCGATCGGATACAAGGGCTTCTACTGCTTCGAATGGGAAAAGGTTTGGCATCCGGATCTCACAGATCCTGAGATCGCAATTGCCGACTTCGCCCACGTGGTCGGCCAGTGTCTGGGAAACGCGAAAGCCTGCGGAGTTAGCTAGGCTTGCTGTCCGAAAACGTTTCTGTCTTCGGATCCCAAAAGATCTTTTTTCCCGCCCAGTACGATTCCGCGGCCATCATGCACGCCACCGAGTGCGCGAATCCCTCATGCACGGTACAGTGCGGCTGCTGGCGCGAACGCATGCACTCGAACCAGTTCGCCATGTGTCCGAGCGTGAGGTCGTCGATACCCATCGGCGGAATCTTCGTCTCGCCCGGGGGCAGAATGTATTTCGCCTCACGCTTACGGTCGACGTCGGCGTCATCTTCGTGCGTTCCTTTTTCTTCGACGAGTTGATATCGCGGGCTGCCTTCGCCGCCGATGTTGATGAGGGTTGCTTTTTTTCCCATGTAGCGAGTGAAGCTGGGCGCGTCGTTGCCAAAGCTGGTGCAATAGCTCACCAGAAATCCTTTGGGATACTCCAACAGCGTCTGGAATGTATCGGCATTCTCGCGACCGTCGTGCCAGGCGAAGACTCCTCCATGCGACATGACGGACGTCGGATAGTTGTCGTCCATGAACCAGTGCACGAGATCGATGGCGTGGCTCATCCACTGGTCGGGAATGCCGCTGGAGAATTCTTTGTACAGACGAAATTCAAAATAAAGCTGCGGATCGAAAGGTCGCATCGGTTTCGTCAGGAGCCACTTTGCCCAATCCGTGTCCTGCTCGCGAATCTGCTTTACTTCCGGACGTCCACGCCACCGCGGCCCGTGGTAATTCCATTCAACTTCAACCTTGCTGACATCACCGAGCGCGCCACTGCGCGCGACCTTTTGTGCGGCTTGAGGATAGGGCTCGCTGCGATGCTGCGTGCCCACCTGAACAATGGCTTTGGACTGCAACACGGCGTCGCGCGCGGCTTTCGCTTCGTCCAGAACGTTGCCCATCGGCTTCTCGACGTACGCGTCTTTGCCCGCTTCGATCGCCATCTTGAGAATGGGGGAATGCGCGTGCTCGGGAGTCGAGATCAGAACCGCATCGACATCTTTCAGCGCGAGAATCTCTTCGACATGCTGCACGGCGCGCGGAGCTCTGCCGTAGTATCCGGTATTCGTGGCGAGGGCCTTCTGACGATTGCCCACCCACAGGTCACAAAGAGTCGTCATCTCGACGTTGTGGCTGGTCCTGAGCTTCGAAGCGATCAGATCGAGATCACCGCCGCGGCTACCGCAGCCGATGTGTCCCAGAGAGATACGATCGTTGGCTCCAATGACGCGGGCATAGGACAAGGCGGTGCTGGGCAGAACGGCGCTTCCAGCGAGAGCGGCGGCAGATTTTTCCAGAAAGTCGCGACGGTTCATGGCAATTGAGTCAGTCATTTTCTCTCTGTTTCTCCTGAGACAAGAAGTTTCCTGAACAATGAGGACCGCAATTTGAAAACGATGCTAGGTCGTCTTAAGCCCGATTGGAACCAAGGGTAGTGCTCGTAGCCGTGTGCCGGTTGCATCGAAGATCGCGTTCGCAACTGCCGGAGCGAGGCCGATCATCGGACATTCTCCCGCACCTACGGAAGGGATGTCTTTGCGATCAAGCAGAACGGTTTCCAGCTTGGGAAGGTCGCTGAAGCGTGGCACGCGGTACTGCGACAGTCTTCCGTTCAGGATCTTTCCATTGTCGAATTCAATGGCTTCGAAGAGCGCTCCACCGAGCCCCTGCACATTCGAACCTTCAATTTGATTCCGCAGGTTGTCGGGATTCACAATCGCGCCGCACTCGAAAGCGGAAACCACTCGAACCACTTTGACCTCGCCCGATTTCGAATCGACATGCACTTCGGCGAAAGTTGCAATGTTGCCAAGCTTTTCGTAGCCACCGCCCATCCCGAAGCCTTGTCCCGGACTCTTGCTCTTGCCCCAGCCAAATTGCTTACCCGCAGCCTGGAAGACAGCGCGCAGACGCTCGTCTTTCAGATTCTTCAGACGAAATTCCAGAGAATCCATCTTGACCGCGTGAGCGAGCTCGTCCATGTGCGACTCCCGCGCGAAGTGATTGGCGGTCGCCGCCAGCGCGCGATACGACCCCTGACGAAGCGGTGACTTGACCGGATGAAAGACGATTCTCTGATTCGGAATATCGTAGTAGGTACGAATGCCGGCCGAACCGGAATTGTAATTGTGCATCTCCCATGCGGTGATCGTGCCATCGTTGCGAACTCCGGCGGCCACGTCGATAACGCCCGCCGGGCGGAAATACGCCCAGGTAAATTCTTCTTCGCGCGTCCAGACCACTTTCACCGGACGTTTCGCAGCCCGCGCCAGTCGCGCTGCTTCAATTGCGGTTTCGCCAGTATGCTTTCCGCCATAGCCGGAACCCATATCCGGCATCAGTACGCGGACTTGGTCTTCCGGAATGCGGAAGGCCTCTGCCAGTTGGCCGCGCACGCCGAATGGACGCTGCGTCCCGGTCCAAACCGTCAGCTGATCGCCATCCCATTTCGCCAGGGCGGCGCGCGGCTCCAGCGGAACATGTGCGATGTAAGAAACAGTGTAGGTCGAGTGCGACTTGTGATCGGCAGAACTCAACGCCGGATCGACGGAACCAACATCGTACCGATCCCCATCACCAGTGGGATCGTTGCCCTCGGTCGTGTTCTTGCGGAGATAATCGAACAGCTCTTTGCTCGAAGGCTGCTCATCCGCCTTCCACTCGGTGTGAATCGCCGCGAGCGCAGCGTCGGCGAGCTTGGAAGTGGGTGCAGCGACTCCGACAAAGTTGCCATCGTGTACGACCGTTGCCCCCATCTGCTCCGCTTTTTGGGTATCGATCGAAGTCAGAGTTGCGTCGAATGCCGCGGGGCGGAGCACCTTTCCGTAGAGCATTTCAGGAAGTTTCTGATCCGAGGGATAGCGATGCTGGCCGGTGACAAAGTCGCGTCCATCTACTTTCGCATTGGATTGCCCTGCCACCTTCCAATCTGCCGCCGGAATCAGCGGGTCTTCGGCGGGAAGCGATTGCGTCAACTGCTGGCCTTTGGTGAGCGCGGCATATTCCACCGATCGATTTCCGTGCGGGTCCGTAACTTTACCATCCGACGCAATCAATTGCTGCGCATCGACCTTCCATTGCGCCGCAGCGAGCGCAATCAACGTATCTCGCGCGGCCGCCGCAACTTTCCGCAGCTGCAAATTCATGGTTGGAGTAGTGCGGCTGCCAAATGTCCCCATGTCAAACGGCGTGAGCTTGGTGTCGCCCATCACCAGCTCAATCTTCGAGATGGGAACATGGAGCTCCTCGGCGACGGCCTGGCTCAGGGAAGTGCGAATGTTCTGGCCGACCTCAACCTTTCCCGTGTAAACCGTAACCTTACCGTTTTCGCCAATATGGAGCCAGGCATCGATCTCTTTGGGTAACGACTCGCCGCGGCGCCTTCCGCTCCCGGATTCCTGTGCAACCATTGCAGGTTTGAGAATCGAAACGACCACAATTCCAGCGCCGAGAAATTTGAAGAAGTCACGGCGGTCGAGGTCGAAACGATACGGAGCGCCGGCCCTGAGCTCGTAGCGTTCCGGCTCCAAGGGAATTTCGAAATTCGTTTCGGCGGTCACCCGCTCGGCAATCGTTGTATCGGCGGTCATTGGATCGGAGCTCGTCTGTTTCGCGCTCATCGGCTCGCCCCTTTCGCCATCGCGGACTCCTTGCATAGTCGCCGCCTTCTGGATCGCGCTCACGATTCGCGAATAGGTGCCGCAGCGGCAGACGTTGCCGTCCATGAAGTCGATAATCTGGCTCTCGTTCGGCGACGGATTCTTCTTGAGAAGGGCGACGGCTGACATGATCATCCCGGAGGTGCAGTATCCGCATTGCATCGCGCCCGCATCCAAAAAAGCCTGCTGCACCGGATGCAATTCTTCTCCCGTGGCGAGACCTTCTATCGTCGTGATCTGCTTGTCAGAGACTGACCCCACGCGTGTGATGCACGAGCGCTGCGCTTTGCCGTCGATGAGCACGGTACAGGCGCCACACATTCCTTCGCCGCAGCCGTACTTGCTTCCGGTCAAGTCAAGATTTTCGCGCAGCACGGTCAGCAAACTGGTCTGCGGATCGGTCTCAACCGAATAACTTTTTCCATTGATTGCGAGTCGGAGCGTAGCCATTGCGAACTCCGGGCGAGAAAGCTGCCAAGGGGATTTACAAACGTCTTTAGAGAAAATGATATACCCGTCGGCGGACTGTGATAGAGGGATTCTCGCTGCGTGAAAAGTCTTGCCAGCAGGTGTTTCAATTCAATTCAATAGCCAGGAATCAACAGCGGCTCTCAATCGTTGATTGCCTGGTACGCAAGCTCGTGAACCTGACGGTCCAACTCGAGGTCGCCCGTGGGGTGCAGTTGGGCCATGAAGACAACAATCATCTGCTCTTTCGGATCGATCGTGAACGCGGTGTAAAAGAATCCTCCCCAGCTATACGTGCCCGGTGTCCCTAACTCCGAGAGCGGAGTCTTCACCCCATCGATTCCGAAGCCAAGCCCAAAAGCCTGCTCCGGCCCGATCTTTCCCAATTGATCGTGCGTCATCAGTTCCACGGACTTGCGGCTCAATAGACGAGTGTTGCCGAACTTACCTTCGTCCAGCATCATCTGGCAGAAGCGAGCATAGTCCATGGCGGTTGAAACCAGCCCGGCCCCACCGGAGAAAAGCTTCCTCGGCCCCTTCGTCGGATAGTCCGCCGAATAAACAAAAGTTCCTTCACGAATCGGGGTGTCCGGAAAGCGGTTCAAGCCCTTGTCGGGATAGTAGGTATAGGCAGTTGCCAAGCGGTCAATCTTGCTATCGGGCGGAAAGAAGTATGAGTCCTTCATTCCCAACGGCTCAAAGATTCTGGTGCGGAAGAATTCATCCAGCGGCATGCCCGACACAACTTCAATCAGACGGCCGAGCACGTCCACACTCAGGCTGTATTCCCAGCGCTCGCTGGGATTGAAGAGCAATGGCAATCCTGCGAGGCGCTTGGTGCTGTCGCCAATGGTGCCGTCATATTGGAGCAGTCCGCTGGCGACGTTGGCCGCCTCGTAGGATGCGCCCAGATCCGACGTTCCAGTTGTACGTCATGCCCGAGGTGTGGCGCATGAGATCACGAATCGTGATCTCTTTCGTTGCTGGGATCGTGTAGCGCTCGCCCTCTGCCGGTTTAACGAGCACCTTCATATTTTTGAATTCCGGCAAGTACTTTCGAGACTGGATCCTCCAGCAAGGAACTTGCCTTCCTCATACAACATCATCACGGCAACAGTGGTGATCGGCTTTGACATCGAGCAGATGCGGAACATGGCATCGGTGGGCATCGGCTTTCCGGCTTCGCGATCGGCCATGCCTTGTGCCTTGAAGAATGCCACCTTGCCATGACGAACCACCAAGGTGACGGCTCCGGCGATCCGCTTATTATCGATGTCGCGCTGTACGACAGTGGAGATCCGCTCCAGCCGCTCGGACGAAAGCCCTACGGACTCCGGTTTCGCCGCAGGCAGTTCCTGCGCAAATGCCCAAACACTGAAAACAAAAACAGCGAGCAGAACCGGAGCGACTCTCCGGTTCCACCCGCACGAAAAAGAGGAGCGCATGTATCCTCCCAAGCGATTACGATTTGATCGTTTTTGACGCTGCATCCCAAGTCACGGGCTTCTGGCGGAAGAACGATTCATTCGCCATGTGACACGCGATCGCAGCATGGTTGCCGAACACCGCATCCTCGGTGACCGGCTTGCGGGACTTCACAGACTCAAAGAACATATTCAGGTGCGGGCGCACGTCGTCCCAATCGTGTCCTTTGTAGACCGTGTCTTCATGCACCGGTTCTTTGCCCAGTGGCGGATCATTCTCGGCATGCCACTGCTTCACGTATTCCGCGCGCATCGCTGCCGGAAAACTGAAACTGTAGTAGCTGGGATCCGTGTCGATACCACTCTGCGGAGAATGCCGCAATTCGAACTCGCCCGCTTCGAGGAGGCCTTTCGGCCCCATGAAGCGCGCCAGTTCCGGAGTCTCACAGCCCAGGTCCAGCCGCACGTAAACCGGAATGCCGTGATAGTCGAAGAGCACAGTGTGGAAGTCGGGCATATCGCGGCCATCTTTGAAGCGGAAAATGCCGCCCATTGCCGTCGCCGAGCGCGGAATCTCGTTCCATCCCAAGCGTAACCAGCATGCCGCTGATCAGATGGACCATCAGGTCTCCGGCTACGCCAGTCCCATAAGCGCGCCAGCAGCGCCATCTCGCGAAATGAAGCTTGTTGAAAGGAATCTTCGGCGCGTCGTTGAGCCACGTATCCCAATCGAGCGTCTGCGGCGACAGATCCAGCGGGGGTGGATATTCCCACGCGCCGGTCGGATCATTTCGTCCCAAGGTCAGTTCAACCATCTCAACGTCGCCGATAGCACCCTTGGAGTACAGATCCTTGGCCGTTGCGCACAACTCCGAACTCACGCGCTGCGAGCCGATCTGCACGATGCGGTTATTCTTCTGTGCGGCCTCGACCATCGCCAGGCCGTCGGCTACGTTGTGCGACATTGGTTTTTCGCAGTAGATGTCCTTACCGGCATTGCAGGCGTCGACCACCACGCGGCGATGCCAATGATCCGGCACAGCGGCAACAATGCAATCGATATCTTTGCGATCGAGCAATTCCTGATACTTCCGCGTTGTGGGAAGACTCGGGTTGGCGGTGATTTCTTTGGCGAGCGTATGGCGTCCGTCATACAGGTCAGCCGCGGCCACACACTCGATGCCAGGGATCGTGATGGCACCGCCCAGCAGGCCCGATCCCTGCATGCCAATCCCGATCATCCCGAAGCGGACGCGATCGCTTGGCGCCACCGCCCGGCGCAGTAAAGGTTGAGCTTCCAGTTGGACCGTTTTCGAAACCAGCAAGCCGCCCGCTGCGGCCGCCGCACTACCTTGCAGGAATGCACGTCGCGAAAGAATGCGTTTCATTCGAATCCCTCCAGTGAAATTGAACCGTTGTCATGCTGAACAAGCGTATTTCGTGCAGCGAAGGACCTGCGCCAGCCGCGCACACGCCACGATCTTTGCGGCGCGTTTATCTCTGTTACATGCGTCGCGTGACCGGCTCGCATCCTTAGTTATTTTTTCAGCGGCTTGATTGCGACTTCTTTGAAGAACACGATGTCGTTGTCGCTGTGATTCTGCAGCCCGAACCAGCCGAACATTGGACGCGGTCCGCGCTGTGGTTCGAAGTCGAATTTCTTGGCCGGGACCGGGTCGCCTTCTTTGAAGTCTGTGACCTTCTGCCCGTTCAGCGTCACGATGGTTCGGGTTCCGTCGAGCGTGATGTCCATCGTGTTCCACTCCGGACCAGGCTTCCACGCTTTGTCGACGAGTGGCTTAGTCAGGGAATAGAGCATTCCAGTCTGGTGGTACTCGTCCTCACCCGAGGTTTCCGGATGGTTGTCGATCTGTACTTCGTAGCCATAGTGCACGGGCATCCACTCTTCGCGGGGTTCAATGGGAATGCGAACGAAGACTCCGGAATTGTCGTTTTCATCGCGCATCTTGTAGATGACGTGAAGTTCGCAGTTGCCGATCTTGCCGCCGGTCCAGTAGAGCAAACCCATTCCGCCGTGAGTGCGGATCAAGCCATCTTCGACCGTGTCGCCACCGGGGCCGACATGCTTCCACCCCGTCAGATCTTTGCCGTTGAAGAGTTCTTGCCATTTATTCGGATCGCCCTTACAAACGTTTTCCTCGGCCGCGAATCCGTACATCGAAAAGCCGGCGACCAGAAAAGTGCACACAATGAAACGTTTTAGCATTGGGAATCTCCTGGGTTGTCCTGCTGGGCTGTCATGGGGACAGACCACTCTACTCGCCTCAAGCCTGCGAATCAATGCGCCAGTCCACACCGCGAAATCCAGACTCTGGCCATGGAGCCAGTCCAGCAATGTGTCTGCGATCTACGAAGATTTTCGTTGACACTACGAATATCTTCGTAGTATGTTCCTGCCCATGACACGTTCTCCGCAGAAACCGACTGCTTCCGAACTAGAGATTCTCCGGGTCCTATGGAGCCGCGGACCTTCCACGGTGCGTGAAGTTCACGATGCCTTGAGCGAGAAGAAATCCCTGGGATACACGACGGTGCTGAAACTGCTCCAGATTATGACCACAAAAGGTACCGTCCGGCGAAACGAAACCCAGCGGGCGCACGTCTATGAAGCAGGGATACCTGCGGAGCAAACCAAACGCCAGTTTGCCGGCGACATGCTGCAGCGGGTTTTCGAGGGATCAGCGAGCCAGCTCATGATGCACGCCCTGGCGGGGCGTAAGGCTTCGCGGGAAGAGATCGAAGAACTCCGGCGCATGCTGGATGAGTACGAAAGGAACCGCCGATGACGACATACACACTGGTTAGCGCCGCGACGGCCAATCCGCTGTACTGGATTTCTCCGGCAACGATGCATTCGCTGGGCTGGGCTCTGCTGCATTTCCTCTGGCAGGGCACCGCGCTGGCGGCTGTGGCCGCGACTGCGATGGCAGTGTTCCGGCGCCCGTCGGCGCGCTATGGGATCGGTCTGGTCGCGTTGGCGCTGATGCTGCTCTCGCCACTGGCAACCTTCTTTTTCTATTTCCAGCCGCATGCAAGCACAGCGACACCAACAATGTCGTCGCCACTCGCCGCGGCCGCTTGGCCAATTGTGAGTGGCGAGACCGCGGCACGGGGAACGACCACATGGACGCGCGCTACGCGTTCATTCGATAAATCTCTCGATGCGTTTCCGTGGCTGGTGGAGGCTTGGCTGATCGGCGTCGCTCTTCTCAGCCTGCGTTCGGCAGGCGGATTCGTTCTGTTGGAGCGGGAACGCCGTCGCAGGTCGCCGCTTCTTGCCGATCGCGTGCTCGAACTCTGCTACGCGCTGCAAGATCAGCTCGGCCTCAAGCGCGCGATTCAGTATTGTGAGAGTGCCTTCCTGCAAGCTCCAGCTGTCATTGGATGGTTCCGTCCTATCGTTTTCCTGCCGGCGACTGCGTTGACAGGACTATCGGAGGAGCAACTCAGAATGGTCATTGCGCATGAATTGGCGCATATCCAGCGCTTCGATGCATTCGTGAACGTGTTTCAGGTCTGCGTCGAGACGCTGCTCTTTTATCATCCCGCAGTGTGGTGGCTCAACAAACGCATTCGAGCGGAGCGCGAGCTTTGCTGCGATGAAGCGGCCGTAGCCGTTTGCGGCGACGTCGTGGAGTATGCGAGGGCGCTGACTTTGATGGAAGAATGGCGTACTGCTCCCGCGCTGGCGATGGCGGCGAATCGCGGTCCGCTCTCGGAACGCGTCCTTCATCTGCTCGGCCTGAACGCATCGCGTGCAGGAATGCGCAAGGTCGGATTCGCCGGCAGCATCATCTTTCTTACAACGGCTCTGGTTGCGGGAAACGCTCTACTTCGAATCGCTCATCCGAAGCCGATTGTTTACGCGAGCACCAGTTCGATCGGGCACCTTTTCAAATCAGCGGCCGTACAGGCGCAGTCTGTTCCACAGGCTGCTCCGAGTGCTGCTGCCAAACCTTCCGCCGCTCAAGCTCCGCATCCTGATCAACGACCCGTGAGCGCGCAGTCCTACATCGACGGCATGAAATCGGCAGGCCTCGGCGATCTTTCGGCGGACGATCTGATTGCATTGAAAGTCCAGGACGTCACTCCCGAGTATGTGCGAGGCATGCATGAACTCGGATTACATCCCGACGCCGATTCGCTTGTCGGCATGAAAGTGCAGGGCGTCACACCCGAATACGTGAAGGAGTTGCGCTCGCTCGGCTTCAATCCAGATGTCGACGAGATCATTGGCATGAAGGTGCAGGGAGTCACTCCGGAGTACGTTCGCGGCATGAAAGAAGCCGGCATTCCCGCCGATGCGGATCAGATCGTGGGGATGAAGGTGCAGGGCATAACTCCGGAATACGTTCGCGAGTTGCGGACTCTCGGTCTGAAGGTTGATGCCGACGACGTGGTTGGACTCAAAGTGCAGGGAGTCACACCAGCGTACGTGAAAGGCCTGCAGGATGAAGGCTTCAAACCCGACGCGGACGATATTGTTGGAATGAAGGTGCAAGGAGTGACGCCGGAATATATTCGTGACATTCGCGCGCTAGGTTTAAATCCGAGCGCAGATGAAATTGTCGGCATGAAAGTGCAAGGCGTCACGCCGGATTACATCAAGACGCTGCAATCGGCGGGATTCAAGCCAAGCGTTGACGACGTTATCGGCGCGAAAGTACAAGGCTTAACTCCGGAATTTATCGATCTCGCACACAAACATGGGTTTCAAAACCTGACCCTCGACAAACTGATCGAACTGAAACGCCTCGGAATCTTAGAGAACCCAGGGGAAATCTAGTCAGCATTTGGGTTGACTTCGGCTTGCACGACAAGCCGAGGGAGAAGTGTTACCGCTCGGATTGCAGTAACAGAGGAGAGATTTATGAGAATGCGCCGGACTTTAGCTTACATCGTGTTTGCGTCGTGCGTTGTTCTGGTGGTGACGAAGAATCGTGCTGCAGATCTGGGAGACGACGTCCGCAAGGGCGACTGGACGATCAGCAAATCGGATGAGCCCGGGAAAGTCGAGTTCTCGCTCATCGAACGTCATCATGGCGGAACATCGAGCCATCAGTCGGATTGGCCGCAGAGTTCGTTTCAGGGAGTGGACTTCGCGAAGGCGGGACGACAGGATGTCCACTTCACCATTAGCCGCGATGCGGGGAAGATCGACTGCGAGGGATTTCTGAAGGACGGCGAAGGCGCAGGCATCTTTCATTTTCAGCCGGACTCGAATTATGCCGGTCAAATGCAGTCATTAGGATTTCCCATTGATGAAGAGAAGCAGTTCTCGATGGCAGTGCAGGACGTAAGCCTTGAATTTGCGAAGCAGATGAAGGGCGAACATCTCAGCGGGCTCGATGCGGACAAGCTCATCGCGTTTCGCATCTTTGGCGTGGATGTAGCGTTCATCGAAGCGATTCGTGCCGAGGGACTCAACATTTCCGAGTGCGACAAGCTGGTGGCATTCAGAATTCATGGCGTGACGGCGCTGATGATCCGCAGCCTGCATCAGGCGGGTTACAAGCCTGACGAAGACACGCTCATTGCGATGCGGATTCACGGCGCGACTCCGGAATGGATTGCGCAGCTGAAGCAGCGCGGATATGACCACATTGATCTGGAGAAGCTGATCGCGTTTCGCATTCACGGAGTTTCACCGGAGTTCATTCAGAAGGTGCAAGGGCTGGGATATTCGCATCCTGATCCGGACGAGTTAATCACGATGCGGATTCACAATGTCACTCCGGAATACATTGCGGACATGCGCTCGCGCGGGATGAAGGACCTGAGCATCGACCAACTGGTGAATATGAGAATTCACGGGATCGATTGAAGGCATTGTCGATTGAGTGATTGTCGATTGTGTGATTGAAAACCGGCTGAACCGTTTCAGAATTTCGATTGGCGATTGTTGATTGAAAAACGTCCGCTTCGCGTTGGGCTTCCTCGCCTAAATTCGTAAACCACGAAGGACACGAAGTATCACGAAGGATGCGCAGGAGCGGTTTTTTCTTAGGGGTGGCTTCGCAAATTTCGTGGTCGCATGAGTTCCATTTTGGGAATGGGTTGGATTTCTGGGGTATCCCCCCTCCCCCCCGAATCTCTGGAATGTTCAAGTTAGCGGGAAATCGCGAAGTAATCTATGGCGCTCAATCACTTGCGGGTAAAATCTTGGATTCAAAGAACTTAACGGCTCGTCAGAGCTGTGGGCGGACTGCTTTCGCCGGAGTGATTTTGCTCTTTTCGTAAGCCTGTGCGCAAGGTCAGATGTCACATGGGGCTGTGGATTTCTGCTGGAGTGACTTAGGGCCACGCGAAGGGAAACCAGAGTCGAGAGTGAGTGTGCATCGACGGCCGGCGGCGCGCGAAGCCAAGTGTATGGTTTCGGCATTTCGGGCGACCCACCCTCCCGCGAACAGCGCGGGAAGGGTGGGGCAACCGGATGGCTTTCTTCGCTGAGCAGGATGGGCCAGCCCGCCACGGATCACCTTGACCTGGTGTTTCTCTGACGATATAGTTTGCCTCCGGCGCGTCTCTGTGAGTCCTTCCCCTCCCGGTCAGGCGATTTGTCCTTGTCGAACGAGCCCAGCAGCGCGGATTTTGTGCACAGGAGATTTCCGATGGCGAGAGTTCGTGGATGGCGGTGGATTTATTGGGTCTGTCTTCTTTGTGCCGCGACGGCGATAAGCTCACAAGCACAAATCACCTTCACCACGCTGGTAACCTTCAACCAGACTAATGGCGAGGAGCCGGACAATCTGGCTCTTATCCAAGGCGTTGACGGTAATTTCTACGGGACAACTTACTATGGCGGAGACGTCTGTGGGTTTTCAGGCTGCGGCACGATCTTCAAAGTGACAACGTCAGGAACGTTGACGACGTTGTATCAGTTTTGCGCGCAAACGGGCTGCCCCGACGGCAGTAGACCTTTGGGAACGCTGGTGCTGGCAACCAACGGAGACTTTTACGGCGTCACCAACGAAAATGGCGGCATATCGTGCTCCGGCGGTTGTGGCACCATTTTCAAAATGACTCCTGAAGGTACGCTCAGCACGCTCCACACCTTTTGTGTTCTCGCGAAGTGCCCTGACGGGAACGCACCAGCGGGAGGGCTGGTGCAAGCCACGAACGGAAACTTCTACGGGACAACGCGGTTCGGAAACAAGCTGAACAACACCGGCACGGTTTTCGAAATCACGCCGGCGGGAAAACTAACCACCTTGTACAGCTTCTGCTCTGTCCGACCGCAATGCGCGGATGGTTCCCAGCCTCAAGGTACGCTGATCCAGGCCAGCGACGGCAACGTCTACGGGGAGACCGAAAAGGGTGGAACCTTTAATTACGGCACAATCTTCAAGATTACGCCGAAGGGGCAACTGACCACGCTCTACAGCTTCAAGGCGACCGATGGGGACGACCCCAGTGGCGGGTTGATCCAGGCCGCCGACGGAAACTTTTATGGCGTCACAGCCGCTGGAGGCAGTGGCTACTACTGCATATCGAATTCAGGCGACGGGTGCGGCACGGTTTTCGAAATCACACCTGCGGGAACCCTGACTACACTCCACGACTTCTGCACCGACACCTGCACGGATGGTGCCTTCCCTTACGGCCCGCTGGTCCAGGCAACCGATGGCAACCTCTACGGGGAAACATTCGGGTACTCGTCCGGACCAGCCGACGTTGGCACAATCTTCGCGATCAGTACCGTGGGCACATTGTCGACGGTATTCACCTTCGGACCTCGCGGTGACGGCTACGGACCGACAGGGGGGCTGCTGGAGGCTACGAACGGAACCTTCTATGGAACAACTTCCGCAGGCGACGGCACAGTTTTCAGCCTATCCACTGGGCTTGGCCCGTTCGTGAAAGTAGAGCCCACATCCGCTAAGGAGGGTGCAACAATTGGCATCTTCGGCCAGGGGTTCAGCAGTTCTTCCATTGTGCGGTTCGGCGGCGTGCGGGCCAAGGACGCCAAAGTTTCCGGAACGGGCCTCTCCTTCGCAGGGGCGACATTCATCACGGCCAAAGTACCAGCAGGCGCACTGACCGGATCGGTGACCGTGACCACGGATGGGACTACCCTGACCAGTAATCAGCCATTCCTCGTGACGCCGCAGCTTCTCAGCTTCAGTCCGCCGGGCGGATCGGTGGGGACGCAGGTGACGATCACCGGAAGCGGTTTCACGCAAACGTCGGAAGTTGATTTTGGTGGCGATGTGCCGGCTCAATTTACGGTGAACTCCGATAAGCAGGTAACGGCAACCGTCCCGGCCGGCGCCCAGACAGGACCTATTGGTGTAGTGACCAAAGGTGGAACGGCAGTGAGCTCCGCGACGTTTACGGTAGATTGACGGCGAGCCCCATTCGAAATCGAAGGCATCCGATAATTACCCACTGCTTCGGTTCGATTCCCTCAGGGGGCTAAAGCCCCGTCCTTGGTGGCCCTGAACGGCTCGGCTGAAGCCGAGCCCTTTCAATTGGCCTGTGACAGGGCCACCGGCCCTCCCCGGCGGAGATGAGGAACAGCATGCGGACGTTGTAAGGGACGGGACAATGTGGCGCCCCGCGCACACGCGCGCGAGTTCTCCGCGCTGAGTGTAGCCCGGTAGTCTATTGGAATTTGCAGGCAAACGCCCTATTCTGGCTAGTCGAATGTCGATTCACTCCCCCCCCGCAATTGAAGTCACATGCCAAAAGGAAAAAAACCTAAAACCGGCAGGCAAAGTGCTCCACGTCGAACTCCGCTCCAGTGGCTGCGCACGGAGCGTCTGCCTCTGGCCGCTTGCAGCGTGGCCTTTCTCATTTATTCGCGTTCGCTGTTTTGCGGGTTTGAAGGTGATGATTTTCCGCAAATTGTGAACAACCGACAGGTGCAGTCGTGGGAGTACTTGCCGAAACTTCTCGGCTCCAATCTTTGGAGTCAATTGAGCGACCGGCCCGGTCAGTTTTATCGTCCAATATTTTCCGTGTGGATGTTGTTGCTGCACACCTGCGGCGGACTTGCTCCCTGGTTTTGGCATCTTTCGAGCATCTTGCTGCATGTTGCGGCGACCTGGCTGGTGTTCCGGATTTGCCGGCGGCTGACGGGGAATGATGCTGGCGCGGCTGCGGGGGCCGCGATATTTGCCGTGCACCCGATTCACGTCGACGCCGTCAGCTGGGTTTCTGCAAGTTGCGAGCTTCTCTTTGCGATCTCCGCGTTGGCAGCTATGCTGACATTGCTCGACCCGCCATTGCTGGACACAGACAAGGACAAGAAAGATGGCAGTGCAGAAGACGGTCGTGACAATTTCCACTCCCGGGTGTGGCTCAGCGCGGTGTGGTTCGGCGCGGGTCTGTTTGCCAAGGAAACGGAAATGGCAATGTTGGCGATTCTGCCGGCGATTGCCTGGATACAACTGAAAGACCGTGTCGCCGGGAGTCAGAGGCTCTGGAGAGCTGCCTTCCCCTATGGCGTGGTGACCGCAGGCTATTTGGTGGTGAGGTGGGCCGTGATGCGCCATGTGCGGGGCGCAACAGCGGAGCATAGCTGGGCGAATGTCGTCTTCAGTACTCCCTCGATCCTTCTTTTTTATCTGAAGAAATTATTTTTCCCGTGGAATCTGGGTGGCACCTACGTCAACCGCTTAGCGGCATCGCCCACTCCACTCTTCTGGCTGCAGTTGTCTGCGGTCGTAGTTGGTGCTGCCTTTATCGTGTGGCTCGCAATTCGTTACCGGTCGCTTTTCGGCCTTGCCGCTGCTCTGATCGTGATCCCTGTGATGCCGGCGCTGGCCGTGATCCGGATCTACCAGCAGGAATACACTAGTGACCGCTATTTGTACCTGCCGTCGGTGGGGGCTTCGCTGTTGGTTGCACTGATTGTTCAGAAAGTGTGGTCTCTCGAGAGGCCAGCCAAAGTAACGGCGATCGTTGTTGTGAGTCTCGTCTTTATGACGTTTTCTGTCATGACGATGTTCCAGCAGAAGTATTACCAGGACGACGTCGCCTTTTATGCTCGCGTGATTGAAGTCAGCCCGTCAGACACGTTTGCCATGGAACTGCTCGGCAATGTCTACCTGGATCAAGGGCGCCAAGACCTTGCACTCGAACAACTCCAGAGAGCAAGCCAGATTGCTCCGGACGAACAGAAGATTAAGCTCTCTCTCGCCCGTGGACTGTTTGCGGCAGGAAAATATAGCGAAGCCGAAACCGTGCTGAAGGATCTATTGCAGTTTCCACAACTGACCCCGGCCTGGCGAGGGTCGACGCTGCTATGGTTGGCCCACGTCGAGATCAGCCTGGGAAACCTGGCCGGCGCGCAACAACTTCTGGAACAGGCCGAACACAGCAACGACCGGTTTCCCCAACTCCATTGGATGTGGGGAATGCTCTACCAACGACAAGATCTGCTTCCGCAGGCGCTGGCAGAATACGAAAAAGAATTCGAGATCACGGGAGACGAACTGGCGCGGCAGCGAGCGGCGTCAGTGGAGACGCTGATTCAATCCCGTTCGGCGGGCCGATCCTTGACCAACCAACCGTCGACAGGAATCGGCATCCGCTAAGGGTCGCAGCAAGATTTGAACAGTCCTACGCCCGAATGCTCCCGAAGTTTTCCCTGCCCAACACCTTCAGCTTCTCGCTTTTTTGGACGCCTAGCCATAGGCGACATCAACCGCGCTGCGGAATGGGGCTCGCCTGGATTGGGCAATTGGACCAGATGAGTTCATTCGTAGAATGGGATCGATGTCATTGCTGACCGCAGGCCGAATCATAGTGACCATTCGAGATTCCACGCCGACTGGCTTTGGATGGCTGTTGTGAAATCTCGATTACGCTTGTTGACCGCGATTCTGGCGAACAAAAGGCTACGGCGACGTGAGCCACACCACGAGCGCGGAATCATACAGGGCGCATGGCGACGAGACAGGATTCAGGGAGGTTACTGCGGCACTTTGTTCTGGCCCAGAGAATCCACCATCTGTTTGGCTTCTCCTAAGCTGCAGCCGTAGAGTTTGCTGGCGGTGTAGACGGCAGTGATGTTCTGGCCGCGGGCGACGAGTTCGCGGAGTTGTTTCTGTTGCTCTTCACGGCTGAGCGCTTTCAGGTGCGTGAAATCCTGCTTTAAGGAAACCGGATCGGCGATGACCGTGTAGGGACGGAGAGCGTCGAGGAACTTTTGTGTGCCCGGCACTACGTCCCAATGGATGCGAACGCTAGCCGGAGCGGACATGGCGACGGGATAATCGCGGTAAAGAGTCGAACTGGTGCCGTACCAGCGTTTTTCTTCTGGAGCCGACTCACCGAGCTCGGTCTGCAAGGCGTCGGCAAGCGGCGCGGGATCTCCGGACAACTCAAGTTCGACATGGCGCAGGAATTGGGTTTGCGTGCGGCCGGGGTTTCCCATATCGGGGGTCTGGACGCGCTCTTTGATCAGGCGGGCGGAGGCGATCTCGCCGAAGGAAAGGAAAACGACCGACGGGTCATCCGGATTCAACTCGTAGTTCAGATAAGAACGATATTGCACATAGATTCCCGTGCGGTTCATGCGGACGAGCCAATTGGAAGGATGGAAGCGCGCGGTCACCATCCTCAGTGTTAGAAGGAGAAAGAGCAGCAGAAACGGGCCGAAGAAGTAGCCGGGCTTCCACTTGGCGGTGTAGGCGTGGAAGAGAAAGGCAGTGGCGGCGGCGAATCCGGCAAGCCAGACGATCAAAGCACGCAGACGCGCGTGGCGGAACAGGCGGTCGTTGGGGCCGATCTCGACTTCTTGAATGCGCAGCAGGCGCATAGCAGCTCCGGGGAACGACAAGAGTTTACTGCGCCGGAGTTGGTGGCGAAAGTTACTTACGATAATCCTGCAGTAGTTCGATTCCCTCAGGGGCTAAAGCCCCGAGTAGCAAGCGATTTGGCGCGGCGCTAAAGCGCCGCTCTTCCACGGTGGTACCAACGGTATTCTCGAGGATTCCACAGAAAGAGTCTCACGCAGTCTTTAAAGCCCCGTTCCCTAATTGCCATGAACGGCTCGGCTGAAGCCGAGCCCTTTCAATCGAGTCGGTGCACAGCCTTCGGAGCTGCTGCTACAATTCGTGCCGTGAAACGGCGAACATTGTTACAGGCGATTCCTGCGGCGGCATTGCTTCCGGCGTCCGTTTGGGCGGCGGGTCGGCAAGGCGAAGCTGATTCTTCTCAGGCCACGACTGGCATTTTTGAATTGCGCGTTTACCATGCGGCGCCGGGGAAGTTGGGCGACCTGGAGGCACGATTCCGCGACCACACGATCAAGATTTTCGACCGTCACGGCATGAAGAGCGTTGCCTATTGGACGCCGATCGATGAGCCGGAGAAGAGCAACACGCTGATCTATATTCTGAAGCATCCGAGCCGCGAGGCGGCGGCCGCGAACTGGAAAGCGTTTCAGGATGATCCGGAGTGGAAGAGTGTGCGGGAAAAATCTGAGGCGAATGGAAAGCTCGTGGAAAAAGTGGATTCGACGTTTTTGGAGCTGACGGATTTTTCTCCGCGGGTGCGGTAGTTTTCCCACAGCGGCTTTAAAGCCGCGGTCTCTAATCGTAGTTAGCGGCGCGGCTTGAAGCCGCGCCCTTTCAAACCAGAGACTAGCGTCGAATTCAAAAGCTTTCAGCGGCTAAAGCCGCGAATCTTTTTTCTCGATTTGACGGCACGACTGAAGTCGTGCCCTGATACGAATCTAGATCTGATACGAATCTAGATCTGATACGAATCTAGATCTGATACGAATCCAGATCTGATACGAATCCAGAT
>CAWGKF010000023.1:0-152545 GCA_963823085.1 Terriglobia bacterium
ATCGCATTGGCATCGGCAGCATGCAGATGAAAGTAAAGACTCTGCCCTTTGCCGACGCACTGAAGTTATCGCTGCATGAGAATCGGCAAAATGCATTGCTGATTCTGGAACTCGTGAAGAAGATGGCTCAGCGCAAGATTTCGATGCGCTCGATTGAAGGGCCGATCCGAATCGGACAAGCCGCCGGAGAAGCCGCTCGCCGCAAGGGATGGACTCCGTTGATGAGCCTCACGGCAGCGATCAGCCTGAATCTGGGCATCTTCAACTTGTTGCCGATTCCGATCCTCGATGGCGGCGTGATTCTGTTCCTCGCAATCGAAGGGCTGATGCGGCGCGATATCAGCATGAATATTAAGGAACGCGTCTATCAGGCTGCATTTGTATTCCTGGTGCTATTCGCGGTGATGGTTATTTACAACGATCTGATGAAGACAATTCCGGGTCTCGCAGACAAGCTGCCATAAGTCACAAAACCACATTGTGTTTCCATAATAAAGAGGGCCAGTTCTCGGGCCCTTTTCCTTTTCTGCTTTCGAAACGGTTAGAACACTTTCAAGGCAATAAAATGGGCCGGCGTTGAAATCACTGCCGGCCCACTTCGCGCCAAGCGCCTCTAACGGCGCTTGGTTGGGGGAAGAAGTCGTCTCGATTTAGGAGCGCAGATGGCCGGCGCAACCGGTCGGTACACCGGAAGCATCGCCGTATGCACGTTTGCGGCGATCTCCTCCATAGTCTGTCCCGCCGCTAGGTCCGCCGCCACTGAGGCAAAAATCCGCCCTACTAGTTCGGCTGTGCGGGACGACACATGCATCATCTGTAATGGCTGAGCCAATCCGTTGAATGGATCGTCGCTCGTCACTCCATTCGGCAAGTTTTGGATTGCGTTCTGGAAATTCGGCCATGCATTGGAAACTGCATCGCCCGTCAGTGCGGCATAGAGTTGCGCCAGAGTACCGCTGTCGCCGAGGTTCACCATCGACGGGGCGATCTTCTCGAGGCCATGGGCCTGGCTGATGAGCCATGAAATAAAAGCCATGCCGCAACCAATGCTGTCCGCATCCTGATCGGTGTCTTCGGTTTTATCAACCCAGTTCGCCATCCCGTCCTGCACCCATTGCGGCGCGGTAGCGAAATCCGCCAAGGCGTTGTTGCCGACGACTGCGGCGCACCAGCGAGATAGCGCTTCGCCGGTACTTTCGCCGCAGAGGTTTCCATTCATCGAGCACTCGCTCAGTTCAGCTTCAAAAAGCGCGGAGACGCGAGTGGAGTTGCCGAACGAGGCATCAACCTCGATTGCATTCCCGGTGGTGTAGTCACATCCGCTGTGATCGGCGCCGCCGGTGCCGTCTGTCTGCCCGCCAAGGGCAAAAACAATCACGCTAACAGCACCGCCCGTTGTGCCAAAGATCCCGTCGTTCGCCGTGGCGACGCGGTCCGCGTCGTTCAAGAGATCTTGAGCATTCTGCAATCCCTGCTGCCCGAGGGTGGGATCGACGTAGACGGTGACTCTGCCGCTCGGACTGGTTCCCACGAGTTGAGCGTTGCCCGTAAAGCTAGGCCAAGACAGGACACTCTGCGCACTGGCCTTCTTTGAAGGGGATGAAGATGCTGGTTTCTTTTTGGGGTGCGAAATTTTGTCGTGCTTATTCATTGCACTTCCTGCATATGAGATTTCGAACAAAGACGAGTGGGAAAGCCCAACCGTAGTTTTAAGCCGCCGACGCAAAACGCCCCGGCTAAAGTATCAGCCTCCGTTAGTTGATCGCCAACCGAAGAAGGATGGCAAGATGCTGGTGGGACAACGGAAAATCCTGGCGCGGTTACGAAAGCCGAAAGTCTGAATTCGCAAAACTCAGCGACGGAAAACGCCACTAGTCGAGTGCCGCTGGCTTCCACATGACCTCGCCAAGTCTGTCGACCGTCCTCCCCGGGAACGCCTTCTTTTCGCGTGATAAACTAGAAGTTCCTACTATGGCTACAATTCATCGCAGAAAGACCGTTACGGCTGTCGTCGGAGGTGTGCGGGTAGGGTCGGATGCACCAGTTGTGGTGCAATCCATGACCAATACCGATACTGCCGACGTAGCTTCGACCGTGCAGCAGGTAGCCGCGCTCGCCAGGGCCGGCTCGGAATTGGTACGCGTTACCGTCAACAACGACGAGGCCGCAGCGGCCGTGCCGCGGATCGTTGAAGAACTCGACAAACAAGGTGTGCGAGTTCCGATTATTGGCGACTTTCACTACAACGGGCACGTTCTGTTGACGAAGTATCCGGAGTGCGCGCGCGATCTGGCCAAGTACCGCATCAATCCCGGCAATGCCAGCATCGGCAAAGGCGGAGATTCGAATTTCCGTACGATGATTGAAGTCGCGGTGAAATATCAGAAGCCGGTGCGCATCGGCGTGAATTGGGGATCGCTGGATCAAGTCCTCCTGACACGCATGATGGACGAGAATTCAAAGCTGGACGAACCGAAAGACGCGCGTGAAGTCACGATGGAAGCTATGGTAGTGAGCGCGCTGAACTCGGCGGAACTGGCGCAGAAATTTGGGCTCAGACCCGACCAGATTATCCTCAGCGCCAAGGTCAGCGGTGTGCAGGATCTCATCGACGTGTACCGGTCACTGGCTGCGCGCTGTACTTATCCGCTGCACCTCGGTCTTACTGAGGCCGGCATGGGTGCAAAAGGCGTGGTTGCATCGAGCGCCGCCATGGGCGTCGTTCTGCAGGAAGGCATTGGAGACACGATTCGCGTTTCACTGACTCCGGCGCCCGGCGGAGATCGTTCAGAAGAAGTTCGCGTCGCACAGCAGATTCTGCAGTCGATGGGCATCCGCAGCTTCACGCCGCAAGTCACGGCTTGCCCCGGATGCGGACGCACTACCAGTACCTTCTTCCAGGAGATGGCAGAGCAGATTCAGTCGTATCTGCGCGAGCAGATGCCGATGTGGAAGACCCGCTACTCGGGCGTCGAAGAAATGAAGCTGGCAGTGATGGGATGCGTGGTCAACGGTCCGGGCGAATCGAAGCATGCCAACATAGGCATTTCCCTGCCCGGAACCTTCGAAGAGCCCAAGGCCCCTGTCTATGTCGATGGCCGTCTGTTCACGACGCTCAAGGGCGATCGCATTGTGGCCGAGTTCATCGGGATTCTCGATGAATACGTCGATTCGCACTACGCGGCGAGGGAAGATGTGAAGGAAGAAGTTCCCGCCAAAGTCTAAGGTCTCTTTACTGTCCCGTCAGCAGGAAGATTGGAGTTTGCGGAGGCGCCTGCGGCACCGCAACCCCTGAGTCAGCAGTCGATCCCACGTTGGACTGACTTATGGGGAGAACGCATTCGAATTGTTTCGATGACAGTCCGGTTGCGATCACGGTCAAAGTCTGACCATCCAAGTTGATACCCGCTGCGCTTGCCAAGTTTGAGATCGCAACTTTCGTTCCCGGACTGAAGGTGTTGACCGCCTCGAATGTGACCACATTGTTGGCAATGGAAAACGACGTAATCGTCGCCACCTGCAAACCCAGTGCTGTGCCGGAATCCGCGGTCGAACCTACATTGGCGTGAGTGAAGTTCAACTTGGCCTCAAATTGGCCAGCGGTCAATCCCGCAGGAAGCACGGTCAACGTTTGACTGTTCAGGTATGTGCCAACTGTAAGGCCCGAGATTTGGACCTGCTCTCCGGGCACGAAGTTGTTGGCGGCCTGGAAAGTAACGACGTTGGATGTGATCGAAAACGAGGTAATCGGGGCAACTGAGCTACAGTTGGCGCCAGAACAAACTCCGAAGGGAGCGACGAGGTCAGTGACAAGCGTGTCAGGAGAATTAGTTCCCTGGGAAACCGAATTCGTCACTGTAGTCACATCCGCGATTGCGCCAGCGTCGCAGATGCCGACGTAAACGTGGCTGCTGTCGGCTGATGCAGTGGTGAACATCCGGAAACGCGTGGTACCCGGAGCATACGTCGGCGGAGGCGCACAAGAAGGAATCGGCGTCACCGCATATTGCGTCGGCGAGAACGGCGGAGATGTCAGCAGTGACAGCGACGAGGACCCCTTCAACATGGTGGAAACCGGAGTCTTCGGCTTGATGCTGGGGGCGTCGAAGACCGTCAGCATGGGAACAATGCAAGCCGTCCCGCCCACGTTCGCATCTGTACACGCGGCTTCCGATCGATAACTGGCCACGTAGAAGCGGGAACCATCGGGCAAAGCCGTCACTGACACTGGAGAACATCCGCCAGGACATGGCGGATTGGTGCCAGCCGACATCGAGATCGTAGCCAGCAGCTTGGGAGTGTCATTCGCATTGCCGCTCAAATCCACACCGCCAGTGGTCGAGTAGACAAATACATTTCCAGTCGTCGGATTCGTGACGTACAAACGGCTCAAATTGGAGTCGTACAGCAGGAAATTCGCACCCGCTCCCACCGACAGATTCGTCTGGCTTGGGAGGATGGTATTGCTCGCCACATCAATGGGAATCAGCGTTCCACTTCCCTGCGTCAGCACATACACACGTTGATTGTCGATGCGGGCGACGGCCCAGATTGGAGTCGTGCCGGCTGGCAACTGTATAGTCGCGATCGCCGACAAGTCGGTCGGCGAGAGATCGACAACCGTATCGTTTCCCTGGTTCACCACATAGAGATTTTGGGCGTCCAGAGTCTCGGCCATGGCGACCGGGTGCGGTGCAGGTCCTGTGCTGGGGGGATTGTTGAGATAGGCGATGTTGGTAACGCTTCCGTCTGCCGGGCTCAGCAAGGCCACGGAGTCGGTGCTGGGGAACGCGCAGTTGGCTCCGCCCTCCGCCCCGTAGTTCGCAGCAAAAACGGCATTGCTTTGCGTAGTGGTTACGAAGTCCGGCAGATACGAACAGAACGTGGGTAATGGAACAGTCGCGGTGCCTCCGGAACTCGGAGGAAGAAGTTGCGTTTGCGTGGTGCTCGAGTACTGGTACTGGAGTGTCGTCCCGCTGATGGAAGTAATCCGAAAGTTCCCATCGTATCCAGGGACGTTGACGCCAGAGATGACGAATTGCCCTCCGACCGTGGCAGTGCCGATTGGCGAACTGAGTGTGACCGTCACCAAATACAAATAGGAGATGGGCGGCGGAGGCGAGGTTTGGCTGACAAGAACTTCACTAATGGAAGTAATGCTGGCAGACTGATCGGGCCCAACGTTCGGCAGAGAAAAAATAGCGGACGTCCCGATGCCCGTAGCTATGGAGCCGCTCGATGCGGGCGAAAATCCATAGACGGCGTCAGGAAATCCAGGAATGATGCTGCCTGCACTGGCGACAAAAACCCGCGCGCCAAACGAGCTATTGGGAAGAGTTGTCGCGTGAGTGGGATTAACCCCCATATTGGCGATACCGATGTTCGAGTCGCCGGAGACGTCGATTTGCAACACGCTGCCTGGATTTGGAGAAACATTGGCGCTGATGGCAAAAACAGCGTGAAAATTCGCAGAATTGGGCGGAGTCTCGCTGATTGGAATGACAACCGGCCGATATACCTGACCGCAAGAAACGCAAATCAAGGTGGAAACTGCTGCTGCCGCAAGCCAGCCCACACGTCGAAAACTCATCGGCATCCCGAAGAAGACTCCTGGTTCAGATAACAGAGGTTCAGATGACAGAATTGTTCATTGTAGCGGTTGCAGCGCGTATGCGCTAGGGAACGGCACTCATTGTCAGTTCTCCGTTACGGATGCACACTGCCATGCACGGGGATGTCCGCGCTTAATTCAGGGGCAAAGTATGTAGGTCTGTTGACTATCCCCGTTTGCGGCGAGACTTCGGCGCGGGTACGACGGTCGGCTCCTCCGACTTGGTCGTTGCCGCCGGCTTCTTTTTGCCTTCCATCTGAGCCAGACTTTGCTTCAGGGCAGCCATGAGATCGACAACAGGAGCGAGTTTCTTCGGCTTCTCGACGGCGGCCACTTCGCCGCCTTCGAGTTTAGCCTCGATCAGCTTCTTCAGATTTTCCTGGAATGTGTCTTTGTATTTTTCTGGATCCCATTTGTCAGCCAGCGCCTCGATCAACTGGTGCGCAACTTTCACTTCGGCTTCCTTTAACTCGACGTCTGGAGCGCCGAAGCCCTCGACCTTACGCACTTCGTCCGCGTAGTACATGGTGTGCAGCATGATTCCGCCCTCACTGGGGCGCAAAAACGCCGTGTACTCGCGATTGTGCATCGTGATCTTGGCGATGGCGACATATTCGCTTTCCTCGAGCGCTTTCGTCAGCAGAGCGTAGGGTCGACGGCCAGCCTCTTCCGGCAACATGTAATAGGAAGATTCGAAGTAGACCGGATCGACGTCACTGGCCTTGACGAACTCGAGAATCTCCATGGTTTTGGCCGTCTGGGGCTCGATCTTCTTGATCTCTTCGGGCTCGATGACGATGTATTCGTCTTTGCGGAACTCGTAGCCCTTGACGGTCTCACTGCGGTCAACGACCTGCCCGTCGGCCAGACACACGTATTGCTGTTTGAGCCGCGACTTGTCGGGTCGGTGCAGCATGTTGAAGGAGATGCCGCTGCTGCGGGCGCCAGAGAACAGGCGCACAGGCATGGAGATGAGTCCGAAGGTTAAGTGACCAGACCAAACCGATGACGGCATCGTTATCCCTCACTGGCATTCCCGAGGCGCGGCCCACAACCAAGCCCGGGAGAATGGCTAAGCTCAACGGCGTTCAGAGTTTAGCCTAGAACGCTGTTTTGATGCACGAAACCAATGTCATGTGCGGGCAGAGGAACCGAAATTTAAAGCTGCACCAAATGTGGTGCAAAGCTTCGCGGTACCAGCCGTTGTGGTTATCTGTTTCGGTTCCGGCGTTGTGCCTATGTCAGCTGGGAAAGACTGGGCGGAGATTTTCCCTGAAGCCAGCTCCTGCTCTCGATCATCTGTACTTCGAACCCACAGGAGACACTATGAACGACCTGCGGTATCCCATCGGCAAATTCCGCTACGACGGAGCTCCAAATGATGAGGAAAAGCAATCCTTACTCGAGGAGATCGCGCACACTCCGAAAAAACTGCGGGCGGCAGTGCAAGGCCTCTCAGAATCCAAACTTGACACGGAGTATCGACCGGGAGGCTGGACCGTGCGGCAAGTTATCCATCATGTACCGGACAGCCATTTAAACGCCTACGTGAGATTCAAGCTGGCACTCACCGAGGACGATCCCACGATCAAGCCCTACGCGGAAGATCGGTGGGCCGAGCTGGCGGATACAAAGGCGACTCCTGTGGAGGTTTCGCTGGCTCTCCTTGACTCGCTGCACGACCGATGGGTGCGTCTGTTGCGATCGCTCACTGAAGAAGAATGGAAGCGAACATTTCGCCATCCGGACCTCGGGCCGATGACGTTGGAGAAAACTCTCGCGCTGTACGCGTGGCATGGGAAACATCACGTGGCGCACATCACCGATCTTCGCAAGCGGATGTCGTGGTAACGTTCCCGTAAGGAGGCGGCATCATGATCGCAAGAGTTTGGCACGGATCCACGAAGCCAGAGCATGCAGACGCGTACGAGGCAATGTTGAAACCGGAGCTGTTGCCGGGCATCAGCAAAGCGAAGGGCTATCGTGGCAGCTATCTGCTGCGCAGGAACGCTGGCGCAGAGGTAGAGTTCATCACCATTATCTTCTGGGATTCGACTGAGGCGATCCGCGCGATGACCGGGCCGGACTACGAAGCGTCGATCATCCCAGAGGAGCGGCGCAAATACCTGTCGAAGCACGATGCCAAGGCAAAGCACTACGAGGTAGCGTCGACCCACGGCTTGCCAGATTAGAAAATAAGATTGCGATGCTGTGATTGCAATCACACCGGCCGCCGCGAGATGATCACCCCGGAGTGCATCCAGTAAAACTTTGGTGACCTTTCTGCACCGTGATGCTTGTTTAAGATCACGTCATGCTGAAGTTGTCGTCACGCAAGCTATCGTTCTGCTTTCTTGCTCTATTCTCCTTCGCGGTGGGGACGGTAGACGCTTCTGCGCAAAACTCCAACTCGAATTCCAATTCAAGTTCGCAGACACAGAGCGCTCCGCCGAGCTCCGATGCAGCATCACCCCTGGCCGACGCTGCTCGCGGGTCGAAGGCGCAAAAATCCGCGCACGCCAAGAAAGTATTCACCGATGAAGACATGGAAGCGACCGCGGGACCGCTTCCCCGATTGAAGATGGATGGGGCAGAGAACGCCGACGACGTGGTCAAGGCGATCGCCCTCTACAAAACGACGCATACGCCGGAGCAGACCGAACAAGCGGTTCATGTCTGGTACGACCGTTACGATGAGATGCTCGCCGCCGCGATCCAGGACAACCAGGACACGATGGTGCTGCGCAACGCGAACTCATCCAATGGGTATGAACTCTGCCAGGAAAGCGGCGACTACCAGCAATGCCACAACCGCCAAATGGCTGAGCAACGAGGCGCCCGCAGCGATCAGGCTCAGATGATGAAGAACAATCAACTCGAGGTGCGGATTCAGCACGCGTTTATGAAAGTTCGCAACGGGCTGAATATGAATAATCTGCACTACGACTGGTTCAAGATTCGGACGACGAACGGCATTGACCAGTTCTGAAGCACGCTAACTAATCGCGCGCTAGGTGATCCCTAGTTTCCATAACAGATAGCTCGTCGTCTCTCGTAGCACGGCAGTGAACCTCTGCATCGCTCCGTGAGGGCGCGAATCCGGCCTGGGCGCAACATACACTGGATACACTTTGTCGTGCTCCAGCAGTTTGCGAATGCGGAAGACGTGGTAGGCATCGCTGACGGCGACGCAGCTGTGAAGCCCATTCGCGTGCATGATGACTGCAACCCGCACGGCAGATTCGGCAGTGTCGCTGCCCTGGGTTTCGGCGATCACGGCGCGCTCCGGAACGCCGTGGCGCATCAGGTAATCCTCTCCAACGCCGCCTTCGGAGAATTTAGGATCGGATGCGGCGCCTCCCGTTGTGATCACGACGGGAGCAACTCCACGATGAAACAAGTCAAGAGCGTGATCGAGGCGAGCTTTTAGAACCGGAGACGGACGACCGGAATATTCGGCGGCTCCGAAAACGACGATGGCGTCGGCTGGCGTGATCTCCTGAAGCGAAGCGGTTCGCACGATCTGCGAAGCCGTCTCAGCAACATATGCCATCAATGCGACTACCAGGAGGATCAGAAGGAGAAGCCACCAGCGCACCGGTCCATGCCGTTTGGCGGGGTCGTCGTTCATCCTGAGACAGTCATCCTCAAATCGTCATCCTTGCGCGAAGAACTGCGAAATCTCGTCGGCGGGAATGGCGCCTTCCCGAATCACACGCCAGCGCGTAGTTTCATCACTCAGATCGATAATCGTCGAGGCAACATCGCGGGGAGAAGTTCCTCCGTCAACGATGATGTTGATGCGACCCTGCAGTTGATCGCGAACCTGCTCGGCGCTGGTGCACTCCGAGGCGCCGCTCAAGTTGGCGGAGGTCGCCGTGATTGGAATCGCCGCGGCAGCAACGACGGCACGCGGAATCCTGGCATTAGGAACACGCAGCGCCACATTGCCGGTGTTCGCCGTCACTTTCAGAGGCAAGCGTGAACCGGCTTTCACGATAATGGTCAGAGGTCCCGGCCAAAACTTGCGTGCCAGCGCGTAAAACTCTTGGGGCAGCGGCTTGGCCAGTTCCTCTGCCTGATCGACGCTCTCAATCAGAAGAGACAACGGCTTGTGACGAGAGCGCGTCTTGATGTCATAGACCTTATCGACCGCGCGAAGGTTAAATGGATCGGCAGCTAATCCGTAAAACGTGTCGGTCGGCATGCCCAGCACTTCGCCGGAACGGATCTGATCAGCTGCGTATTTGACGAGCGACGATTCGGGACTTTCAGAATTGATTTTTACGATCTCAGCGCGCACGGCGCTCCCTTCTCTTCTGGCTCAAGCTACGGATGGTTTTGACGTTTGAACTTATCATAATACGGCAAAACCCCTCCAGCCGAGACGGCAGAGTATCATGCAGGTTCAGAAGCTAGATGGGAAGGGTTAAAGTATGGGTCGAACCTCAGAAACGCCACCGAGTGTAGCGGGACGGCTGCGCCGCATCGAAGGCCGGCACAATTCGCTGGTAAAGGAAGTACGGCTCGCCTTCGCCCACGCGGAGCGGACGGAATCCGGCGAGTGCGCCATTGAAGGCGTCCGTATCGTCGAAGAAGCGATCCGGAGCGGATTGCGGTTCAAGTCGGTGCTGTTCAAAGAATCAGCGCAGAACCTGGCCGAGCGTTTGCTGCCGCAAATTGGAGCGCACGTGGAAACGCTGCTCCTTCCTGACAAAATCTTCGACGCGGCCGTGCCCAGCGAAACACCCCAGGGCGTGGCAGCGCTGGTCCGTCTGCGAGAATTTACGCTCGATGACCTTCTGGAAAGGCTTCAGGTTGGTCCCGTGATGATTGTCGTCGCCTTGCAGGATCCCGGCAATCTCGGAACGTTGCTACGTTCTGCCGAAGCGTTCGGCAGCGCCGGAGTCGTGCTGGGAGAAGGAACGGTGAGCCCGTTTAATTCCAAAGTGATTCGCGCATCAGCGGGCTCGATCTTTCGACTGCCATTTGTTGTTGCGAAGGCTGCGAGCGGAACCGAAGAAGTTTCGTCCAGACTGCGGCAAGAGAATGTACGCCTGATCGCGACATCCTCCCACAAAGGAACGCCTATCCATCAGGCGAGGCTCACCGGCTTTTGTGCAGTATTCATCGGCAGCGAGGGGTCGGGGCTACCACGAACTGTGATGGCACAGGTGGATGAACTTGTCGCAATTCCCCACACGCCACAAGTTGAGTCGCTGAACGCAGGAGTGGCCGCCAGCATCCTGCTCTATGAATCGGCGCGGCAGAGAAGCTCAGAAAACGTATGAATCGCGTGCGGGCATTTTGCTCAGCTTTGTGCGGCGCTGGTGCAGGATGAGGAGACGAAGGTCACCTTTAGCTATAAGAGCCGTTGAGTTTTCAACAGAAATCTGCTGCACTCGCGAGTCAAAGTTCCTGCTCAGGCGCATTACCGCTGGCATAGAATGTTGGTTCGCTGGTTAGCAACCCATGAGTAAACCTGAGACTTGGAGATCGTGGGAAGGCCGGGTGGTGAATGGATTGACGCTGCAGCGATGGCTGGGCGGGTCCGATCACAGCGCGGTCTTTCTTACTGAGATCGCCGGAACTCCGCCGCAGAAAGCCGCCATCAAGCTGATGGAGGCGGAGAGCGGACAGGCGACGGAACGTCAGCTCTCTCGCCTGCGCGCCACGACGAAGCTCTCCCACCCCAACCTGATTTGTGTGTTTCAGGCAGGACAATGCCAAATCGATGGAACTTCCCTGGTGTATGTGGTGATGGAATTCGCCGACGAGGATCTTTCGCAGATCCTTCCGCAGCGAGCGTTGTCGTCCGCCGAAGTTGCTGACCTGCTCCCTCCCGTGCTGGGTGCGCTTTCTTCGATTTATCGCAGCGGATTAGTGCATAGCCGCATCAAGCCGTCCAATGTGCTGGCCGCAGCCGACCGGCTGAAGCTGTCGACGGACCAAGTTGTGTCCCCGACCGATCAGAATTCGCGACGTGGGCGGCGCGACGTTTACGACGCGCCCGAGACTGTCGCGGGAATGATTACTACGGCGAGCGATATCTGGTCGCTCGGAGTCACGATCGTCGCGGCGTTCACGCAGAATCCTGGCTTTGCGCAAGCTCGACTCGCCGCGCGATCCGAGCGTGCCCGAAATTCCTGAACCGTTTCGCAGTATTGCCCGCGAATGCCTTCATGTGGATCCAAAACAACGGTGCTCGATAGCGCAAATTGAGACCCGGCTCAAGGGACAAGTCCCGAAGGCTGCACCACTCGCGAGCCCGGCAGTGGCGAGCAAACCGGCCCCAAAGGAGGCGGCCGCGGCGCCCGCAGTCCCGATCTCAGCAGGTCAATCGGCACATCCACGGAAACGCCCAGCTTTCCCCGTTACGATCGCAGTGGCAGTCGTGCTGGCGTGCATCTTCGCGTTCTTCTATTTTCATGGCAGCAAGCCTACCGCCCAGAGTCCAGAGTCGACGCCTCAAGCAACGGCGCCAACTCCGACTCCCGCAACGCCGGGGACTTCTGAAGCTCCCGCGCCCAACAAAAGCGCAAACTCCGATGGCGAGGTCCGCCACCAGGTCCTTCCCGAGATTCCGCAGAGTGCGAAGAACACCATCACTGGAACGATTAAGGTTGTTGTGAAGACACAGGTGGACGCTTCCGGCAAAGTCACTTCGGCGGCATTCAAGTCAGCCGGATCAAGCCGATACTTTGCGGAGCGCGCTCTCAGTGCGGCACACCGTTGGGAGTTTTCTCCTCCTGAGGCAAGTGGTCAGCCGCAAGCGAGTACATGGCTCATCCAATTTCGATTCAGGCGAGATTCCACACAGGCGTCGGCCCAGCGGGTAAAGCGCTAGCCCTTGCCGAATTGGCGCAGCTTCCAAACGATTTGCCGCACCATCCCGAGGAATACCTTGGCGTCCATTTCCTGAAACCGAGGCGCAGCATGAGGCGTCGAACTTTTTTCTCGCTCACCAGGTCATTACCGGGCTTCACATATCCGCTGACCTTCAACGCTTCGTAGAGACCTGTCGTGATCTGTTCGAGTTCCCCCACCTTGGCCGGACTTTTTTTCTCGGGCTCTCGATTTTCTCGATCCTGCGCCGAGGCCGAGTCGCGAGCCAGTTCGTACAGGCAGACCGCTACCGCCTGACCCAGGTTCATCGAAATGTTCCCCTCGCAGGTCGGGATCGTCAACAACCAGTGGCAGTACGTGAAATCCTGATTTGTAAGACCAAATTTCTCGGACCCAAACAGCAGAGCAACTCGATCCCTCCGCAGATGATTTCGAATCGATCCCGCGGACTGCTTCTCCTAGCCGGTGCAGCGGATTCTGCAAGTCTCGATCTCGCACCGCCGTGGTTCCCACGACCAAAGAGCACTCGGCTACGGCTTCTGCCACCGAATGGAACTCTTCCGCGCTCTCAAGAATGTCCGAGGCGCCCACCGCGGACCGGGCTTCGCGGAAGGCCAGCCGGTAGGGATTGACCAGTCTTAAACGGGATATCCCGAAATTGCTCATCGCCCGTGCAGCCGCACCAATGTTCAGCGGATTACGCGGACGCACCAGGACAACAGTCAGATTGCTCAGGTCAGACAAGGCGGACAAGCGGACATTTTACGACACAGAACCTTCGCCTCCAGCCGCCACGATCAGACGACTAGCAGACCAGCGAGCCTACTGAGCAAGCAAACTTCCGTAATCCTTCTCCTGACGGTCACGAACTTGTAAAAAGAATGTCAAAAACAGGGGAGCAGTCGGCTTACAATGCTTCAAACCTTGTAAGCTGCAGTAGTCAAAGGCTTCCGCAGATTTTGGGGCTAAGGAAGCACTCCCTCCTTGAAGACTGGAAGGTCGTTTATGGGGAACCTTGCAACGCCATTTGTTACCGCTCGAACTATGAATCCAGTGCCAACTCCTAAGCCAACCGGACGTATCCTGGTGGTCGAAGACGACCCGGCGGTTCAGAAGGCGCTGAGGAGACTCTTCGAAACCGAAGGATATGCGGTCGAGACTCAGTCCGATGGCAGGTCGGCCCTCGATAGTTTTCACTCCTCTGCTCCGGCTGCGATTGTTCTTGATCTGCGGTTGCCCAAAGTGTCGGGCGGGGATGTCTGCAAAGAAATCAAGGCCATCGCCCCGACCATGCCAATCGTCGTGCTCAGCGCTGCCAGTGATGTCTCCGACAAGGTCCTTTTGCTGGAACTTGGGGCGGATGATTATGTCACCAAGCCTTTCAGCCCGCGGGAATTATTAGCGCGGGTGCGGGCGGCCTTGCGGCATACGACCCGTCCCACCGAGGCGCAAGTCGTCAGCTTCGACGGAATCTCGGTCGATTTCAAAAAGATGGAAGTCAAGCGCGATGACAAACCCGTCGTTCTCACCGCTCAGGAATTTAAAACGTTTCAGTTTCTGGTACAGAACGCGGATCGCGTCATCAGCCGCGACGAATTGCTGAACGAAGTGTGGGGGTACCAGAACTATCCTTCGACGCGAACGGTCGATAACCACATTCTAAAACTCCGCCAAAAACTGGAGAAAGACCCTTCAAGCCCGGTGCACTTCCGCACCGTGCACGGAATGGGGTATAAGTTCGTCCGCTGAACCTCGTGAAGCCGTCACCCGAGTCCGCAATCCAGTCTTCCCGCGTACCCGTGGAATCGGAACAGGACCTGTTGCCGCGACTGCGCTTACGTACGCGATTCCTGCTCTCGATGCTGCTGATCACGGCTGGGCTCACCACCACCAGTCTGTTGCTGGTCCGCCGCAGTGTCGAAACCAACGTTCGGAACAGCATCGCGGTGAATTTAAGAAACTCCGTCGCCGCCTTCCAGGATTTCCGTCAGGTGCGCGAGACCATGTTGACCAGTGACGTAGCTCTGCTGGCCAGCCTGCCGATCACGCGATCCATCATGACTGCTCCCGATCCTGCCACCGTTCAGGATGCCGCTCCGCAAGTCTATGAAATCGCCCGCAATGACTTGTTCGTGCTCGCGGATCGCAACGGGAAAGTCGTCGCCCTCCATACCAACGGCCCGGGCATGAGCCGGGAGGAAGCCGAGAAATTCTTTCAACAGTCATTCAATGAAGATCGCGGGGAAACCAGCCACTGGTGGCTGGGCGGACACCGTCTCTATCAAACGTTCATTCAACCCATTTACATGGGCTCGCCCTCGGAAGGTACCCTGACCGGCTTCCTGGTCATCGGATACGAAATCAACAATCGCCTGGCGGAACAGGTCAGCAAAGTTGCAGGTAGCCAAGTCGCGATTTCCTGCGGAAACGATGTCGTGGCGACCACTCTCCCCCCGGCGAAGTTGCAAGACAGCGACGTCCGAGTGCTGCTCACCGGATCCGTTCAGGAGGAACCGCATGATATCGAAGTGGCGAATGAACGTTTCCTCGCAACTTCGCTGGAACTGTCCGGCGCTTCCATAACACCGGTGCGGCTCAGTGTTCTTGGTTCGTACGATCAGGCGACACGGTTCTTGAATCAACTCAATCAATACCTGCTTCTGCTGGGATTCGCCGCAATTCTGGTGGGCAGTGGCCTCGTCTTCTTCATCTCGCATACCTTCACGCGGCCACTCTATAGCCTGGTCGACGGAGTACGTGCGCTCGAAAAAGGAGACTTTTATCATCCCCTCGATCCCCGCGGCGGAGACGAAATCGCGGAGTTGACTCGCGCTTTTGATCGCATGCGTGCCAGCCTCTTACGAAGCCAGCGCGATCTGCTGGAATCGGAGCA
Organism: Terriglobia bacterium; assembly: GCA_963823085.1. Lineage (GTDB taxonomy): Bacteria > Acidobacteriota > Terriglobia > Terriglobales > Acidobacteriaceae > Sulfotelmatobacter. Next base: position 15,351 of record CAWGKF010000023.1, read on the forward strand.
ACTGGCCACGATCGGCCGGATGGCAAGTTCCATTTCCCATGATCTGCGCCACTCCCTTGCGGCGATCGTCGCGAACTCCGAGTTCCTGTGCGACAGTCACCTCACTCCAGTACAGCGCGAAGAGTTGTATCAGGAAGTGCGTACGGGCGTGAATCTCATGACGGATCTTATCGATTCGCTCCTGGAATTCGCACGTACGCGGGAATCTTTGACGCCTGCCTATGCGAATGTCTCCGAAACAATTCAACGTTCTGTGCAGGCGGTGCGACTGCACCCTCGCCACCATGCTCGCGTGATCGACGTTCTGTGCGGCCCGCAAGTATCAGGTTGGTTCGACCAGCGCAAACTCGAACGCGCTCTTTATAACCTGCTGCTGAACGCATGCGAAGCGGCACCGAGCTATGGGGGGAAAGGTCGAAGTCACTGCGAGCGAGGCTTCCGGCGCAATATCCATCTCTGTGGCTGATAATGGTCCGGGCATCGCGGAGTCGATTCGGGACCGTCTGTTCCATCCATTTGTTAGCTTCGGAAAAGAGAACGGCACCGGTCTTGGGCTGGCCGTCATTCAGAAGATTGTCCAGGACCATGGTGGCACGATCGCGGTGGAGCGTACGGCAGATAATAAGACGGTATTTCGTATGGTTATTCCTGGGCGCGTGCAAGAGGCATCGCGTGCCGCCACCGTCGCGACTGTCGAGATAACGTCGGTATTGCAGGCCCCGCAGAAACGTGCCAAACAGAATTCGGTTTCAAATCCGGGCCCCTAGGCCAGTCTTCGGTCTTCTATGTGCCTGGCTCCGGATGGACGCAGGAGGACCGTGTGAACAGCCCCATTATTTTAAAGTTTTGCCGCTCAGCACTTTTCGCAGCCATCCTCGGAGCAGCCATGTTCGGCTTCGCGCAAAGTACAGCGCCCTCCTCGGACAACGCGAGGGCCGAAGACATTCGGGATCTGCAGGATCAGGTACGTCAGCTGCGGGCGTTAGTGGACGAAATGCGCTCGGAAAACGCTCAGTCACGCGCCGAGATGCACCAACTGCGGCAGGATTTGCAGGCAACTCGCTCTCTTCTCGAACGGCCGGAGGGTGCGAATGCGAATGCGGCACCGTCAGAGCCGACAGCCAGTACTTCAGCATCGAACGCATCGGCTACTCCGACACGCAGAGCGCTATTGAAGATCGAGTGCAAAGGTTGGAAGACTCCACATCCCTACTTGGGGCCAAAGTTGACGAGCAATATCAGACCAAGGTCGAAACTGCATCGAAGTATCGAGCAAGATTGCACGGGATTGTGCTGATGAATGCGTTTCGAAACGTGGGCGGCTCGAACAATCTGGACCTTCCCGACTATGCTGAACCAGTGCCCGCTGGCACTCCACTGGCTACCATCGGAGCGACGCTGCGTCAGTCGGAAATTGGCCTTGAGGTTTTCGGTCCGACTGTGGCCGGAGCCAAAACCTCGGCTGACGTTCAACTCGATTTCGCCGGAGGCTTCCCCGCGGTCGGCAATGGAGTGAATTTCGGCATCGTCAGGCTGCAAACTGCAAGTCTGCGTTTTGACTGGGAGCACACGTCGGTCGTCGCCGGACAGGACTCGCTTGTTCTTCTCCCCGCTCTCGCCCACTTCCTTTGCGTCGTTGGCGACTCCCGCTTTCGCCTACGCCGGCAACCTTTGGGGATGGACGCCGCAGCTTCGCGTGGAACATCGTTTTACGTTATCGGATCAGCAGACCCTGACCATGCAGGCCGGCGTTCTCGACAACCTCGACTGGGAGCCTCCCTACAACAGCTTTTATCGAACCGTGCAGGCCGGAGAACTTTCCGGGCAACCCGCGTATGCCTTCCGAACCGCGTGGTCGCGCCCGGTCGAGGAACATCCGATGACTTTCGGAGCGGCAGGATATTATGGCCGCCAGAATTGGACGTGGGGCCGATATGTGGACGCGTGGGCCGGAATGGCCGATTGGCAGGTCCCCGTTGCACCGCGACTCACATGGTCTGGAGAGTTCTATCGCGGAAAAGGCATCGGCGGGCTGGGCGGTGCCGTCGGCACCTCCATTCTGTATGGCGGCAATCCCATGAATCCTTACTCACCCATTCGCGGGCTCAATGACGCAGGGGGATGGACGCAACTGAAGTTTCGGTTAACCCCAAAGCTGGAATTGAACGGAGTCGTGGCGCAAGATAATGCTTTTGCGGACGATGTCCGGGGCTTCGCCACGGATCAAAACAACTCCGGATCGATTCTGGGCAGAAATCGTGGAGCACTGGCCAATGTCATCTTTCGTCCAAAGTCAGACTTGATTCTCGCTGCAGAATTCAGACGGCTGCGCACCTTCCCCGTCTATAGCAACAGTAGCTTCACAAATCAGGTTAATCTTTCCATGGGGATTCTTTTTTGAAGAGACGTTGGTGCAATCTCGGCCTGTTTCTGCTCTTGGGATCATTCAGCCTGAGTGCCTATGCGCAGCAAGTTCTTCGCGCGCACGTCGAACTGACACGCAACGGTCACAGAGCCAAGAACGCCTCTCAGGCCGTTTTGTGGCTGACTCCGATGGGGACTCGGGTTCCAACTCCTCAGCAAAAACCAGGCGAGATCCCCAAGCTGGTACAGGTAAACAAAAGCTTTCAACCGAACCTTCTGGTCATTCCGGTTGGAGGTAAGGTGGAATTTCCGAATCACGATCCGTTCTTCCACAATGTCTTCTCCCTGTTCGAAGGAAAGCGCTTCGATCTGGGATTGTACGAGAGCGGCACCACCCGCTTCGTTCAGTTCGATAAGCCAGGAATCTCGTTCATCTTTTGCAACATTCACGCCGAGATGAGCGCCGTAGTCATCGCACTCGCCACTCCGTATTACGCGATCTCAAACGCAAAGGGAGAAGTCCGCCTCGAGAACGTTCCACCCGGCCGCTATCAAGTGGAAGTATTCCACTCGTCGGTTGCACCCGACGCGCTGCACGCCCTGGCTCACGAGGTAACGGTTGGTCCGGAGCAGACCACTTTGGGGAACTTTACTTTGGCTGAGACCGACGTTGCGGAGGCGCACAAGAACAAATACGGCCGCGAGTACGATCCTCCCCAGCCGGACAGCCCTGCATATGCTCGTCCCTAAAAGACGGTCTTGCAATGGGGAATCTGCCCCGAATGTTTTCGAGGTTCTTAGCAAGGAATAAGAAAAAGAGCGTGCCTGTTAAGCACGCCCCTTCTCGCCTCTGTCTTCACTTCGTTTACATCAACTCATTACCATCCTGCGATTAGCGATGACCACCACCGCCGGAATGTCCTCCACCGCCACCCGAGTGCCCACCTCCGCCGCTCGAGTGACCACCGCCGCCGTAGTGCCCTCCGCCGCCGCTCGGGGCATGGCCGCCTCCACCATAGCTGGGTGCGCGGCCACCGCCGCCATAGCTCGGTGCACGGCTGCCTCCGCCATAACTAGGCCGAGATCCACCGTAACTTGGCGCGCCGCGATAGCCTCCGTACCCTCCACTGTAGGACGGACTGCGCACGATCGGCTGGTGCATATCCAGTTGCGGACGAGAAGATGATCCTCGTCCGTAGCTGCCAGAGTAACTACCGGAATAGCCGCGTTGTGACATCGAGGAACTCGGCGCCGTGCGATTCCAGTAGCTGCCACTATTCCCGTAGCTGCCCGTGTTTCCTCGGACCGAACTGCCATTCATCTCGCCGCCCGATACTTGGCTGTGCGATGGCGGCGTAAACGGCCGGAATCCTCCTTGATTTCCAGCGCCTCGGTTTTCAGAGCCTCGGTTTTCAGAGTAAGACTGGCTCGGCCGCGAGAAACTGCTCGGTTCCGTCGAACGATTGCTGCTCGAGGGCGGCGTAAATGGCCGGAACGCACCTCGATTCATATTCGACGAACCCGCATTCGATGGAGCCTCATTGGTTCTCCCGAAGCCCGAGTTGCCAGGGGCAGCTGTCCGCGTGTTGGTATTCGGAGTATTGAAGGATCGGGATTCACCCCGGTTCTGGTTTTGCGCCGCCGAGTTCTGATTCATCGAAGTACGATTGTCAAAGTTGCTCGTCCCGTGATTCGACGGGATGCCCGCACTTGGACGCTGCATCGTGCCCCGCGAAGCAGAAGCAAAGGAAGTGTTCGTATGTCCTCCCGCCGGAACCTCCCCAACATGGCTCTGCTGCATGGTTTGACGCAAGCTTGCCGTCTGCTGCGTGAACGATGCCGGTCGCGCCATATTATTGTGCGATCCAAAGAAGCGCTGCGAACCGCTGTTCCGGATCGTCGATGGTGCGGCTGCGCGGCCGCTGGCAGACAAGCTCGCGTGTGTAGGAACCACAGGCAAGTTACCCGCCATCATCCGTGCTCCGCCCAACTGAGTCCGGCTCGCCGCCATGGCGCTCACCCGGCCCGCTCCGAAATGCGCCGCATTGACCGTCGACATCGCCCGGCCGATATTCGCATTGTGGAAGTTCGCAATGTTCGAATATCGCAGGCCATTGTGCAGCGGACCAATTCCGCCGTAGCGGTTGAAGTTGTTGAAGTGAACATTCGTCAGCATTCACGACGCCATACCTGCCGCGATATCCGCCCCACCAGGGATGGAACCAGTCACACGGTCCAAGAGGAAGCCAGCCGAAGCCGCCCCATCCGCCAAATCCAAAACCGAAGCCAAATCCGCCGCCCCATCCCCAGAAGGAAACGTAAGCCGGCGACCAGAACGGACGGTACCCGATGTATGCAGGTCCCGGCCACCATCCCCACCCGCCACCGGCATAGAGCCAGCGTCCATAGTGGTAAGGCGCCCATCCCCACGGCTCGTAGCCTACCCAGGTCCATCCGTAATACGGTTCGTACACCCAATTGCCGTTACGATACGGAGCCCAGTCGCTCGACTCGTTCGGATACCAAACGTCGCCGTAGTCATCAACATGGCGCCACTGACCATAGGCGTCGAGATCCTGCGATCCCGTGTAATACCGATTCGTATGCCGCCATGAGCTGGCGTCCCGGATGATGTGATCGCGGTCGCTGTTCCAGCGATCCCAATCATCGCGGTCCGGAGCGGAAGAGATTCTGTACTGCGCGGAATCCGCATTGCCGCGGATCGTCGCCATGTCGCCGCTGCGCACTTCCGTGCTGCCCTGCGGCGTTGCAATCTGCGCCTCGCCTTGCCGCACGATCACGATCGTGTCGCCGTCAAGACGAACTTCGACCCGAAAGACTCCGTCGTGATGAGCGGGATGCACTGAAACGTTCGGGGTATCGATCTCAGGCTCCGCTTCGCTGTCCTTCGAAACTGAATAGGTCGCGAGCCCCTCGCTCAGCTGGATCTGTATGTTCTTCTGAGTCAGATTGGCGATGTTCGCCTTCGAGTTCGCTCCCAAACGAAGCACGTTGGCAAAATCGAGTTGCAGTTCGGTGCGCGCACCCTCGCCGGTTGAGACCTTGTCGCCCGTCATCACCGGTTGGTTCAGGGCTGCGGCCGACCAGTCTCCGGAATCTCCACGCTGCGTCGAAACGTTGCCATGAATCAGGCTGACGCGTGCCACGCCCTGATCGGTTTTCGCGGGAGCTTCACCAGAAGGCCCGCCGGGCTGTGCTTCCGTCGGCTGCGCATCGTTTGGCTGATCACCGTTCGCCTGATCTTCATTCGCCTGACCGCCGGACATCTGATCATTGGACTGATCTGGAGGTTGCTGATCCATACCCTGCTGAGCGGGAGGAGCAGCCTCCTGGTTCTGTCCCTGGCCAATTTCCATGGGAGCGCTGGGCTGCTCCGAAGGTCCCGGACCTTCCTGCGTCGTCTGCGCCCAAGCGCCCATCGACAAGAAGCTTGATACTGCGAAAACCACAATCGCGAATTTTCCGATCCGTTGGTTTTTCATATCCGCCTCTCGGCCCAAAACCCTGAAACTCTTTTCCATTTCTTGACAATTCATCTCGGTAATAGAACGGCAACTGCCATGCCAAACGGCCATCGCAAGGCATCGCAGAAGTCGTTTGTTTTCAATGCAGAAGCAGGCTCCAGATGGCTCGCCGTTGATGAAAATAGCTCGAACTGGCTACCCACAGCCAAGACTGGTGGTTTTCGGCCACTTAGGCGGCTTTCATCATCTCCGCATACATGCGGTGGAATGCGTGAACGCCCTTCTCTTGTTTGACGCTGAAGCGGCCGCGTGAGTAGCTGCGCGAACGCAGGTTTCGCTGCACCGTCTCGCAGATTCCCACATCTTCGATCTGGATCTGGTCGCTGAATTCCACCGACGCTTTCGCCGCAGGCGCGCTGTGTTCCTTTTCCGGGAGATACCACTCGAAAATCGCCAGCGAGCGTTCGGGCTCAAGCGGCAGCACAATGTTCAGCGAAACATTGTCGGGATAACAGTTCAGCATCCAGTTGGGAAATATCCAGAAATAATCGGTCGTCAAATCCTCACGCGCTTCCTGATAGCGGCGCGGCGTCGCGTCTCCCGATTGCGCCCCACGAATCGGACTGAACTGGCGAACATGGCGCGCGTAGGGTTCGACAACGTAAGCGTTGTAATCCAGTTCACGATTCAGTCCCGGATGCACGCTCGGCAGATGATATCCCTCAAGATAATTGTCAACGTATGTCTTCCAGTTGCACTTCATGTCATACGTACGCCGCTCGAACAGCTTCATCTCCCGGAACGGAAACTTCTCAGCCTGTCGCGGCAGTTCTCCCAGGAACTCGCGCAACGCGGGAGCTTCAGGATCGAGATTCACGAACACAAAGTTGAACCATTCCTCAACGAGTACCGGCATGAGAGCAAAATCTTCGGGACGAAATCCCTCAACTCCTTCAATCTCCGTTGCACTGAGGAGCGCGCCGTCGAGACCGTAGGTCCATCCGTGATACCCGCAGCGAAACAGTTTGCGCGATCCGCATCCTTCCGCCGCTGGTCCGGCGCGATGGCGGCAAACATTATAAAAACCTCGTAAGCGCGCGTCAGACCCTCGCACAATGACGAGCGGCTCTCCCACCAGATCGATCGTGAAATAGTCACCGGGATTGGCGACCTGGTCCGCGTGTCCGACGACTTGCCATGTCCGCGAAAAGATTTTCTCTTTTTCCGCGGCGAGCACAGACGCATCGGTGTACAGCACCGCCGGCAAAGTCCACGCGCGTGCGATATCGGGATCGATCTTCAGTAAGTCGGCGCTGATATCCATGTTTAACGAGATGAGGTCAAGTCAGAGACGCGGCAGCATTCCGTAGAGCATCAGTTTGAAATATCACATATATCGACGTCATCCCGAAGTCCCGCGCATTCACCAGCGGGACGAGGGATCTCCCGCGCAACTGCTCTGTGTATCGGGAGATCCCTCGCTCCGCCTGAAAGACGGCTCCGCTCGAGTGACTCCCTTGCTAAGGACAATACGGCCAAGAATTCAATCTGGGGCACGACCCAGCATTCTATACAAAGGAACGCCGTCCCAGGCCGCGCTCGTTTGAACCATTCTCTCTGGCCTGGAGTCCTGCTTGTGTGGGGACAGCCGCCCCCGGCTGTCCGACGGAGCAAAGCTCCGTGGCGCTTTGGGCAGCGGCACGGGACACCCTAAAGGCGATGACAGGATTTGTCAGCGCCGCGACGGTTTTTGCCAGCCATTTGCGGGATATGTCATGGAATCGCATGCGACTGAAGTTTGCACCCCCACTGAAAATAAAGCGCTTTGTCGATGGCTCCCCGAAACCAAGGTAACTGGCGTCTTTGGCGAAGCAGATGCAAACATCAGGAACGGCTGCGTTGTTCGCAGAGAGTTCAAAAAAAGACAAAACGAGGGGAACAAAGAGATGCGTAAACAAAAGGGTTTCTCACTGATCGAGCTGCTGATCGTGGTCGCAATCATCCTGATCATCGCAGCGATCGCTATTCCGAACTTGCTTCGCGCCCGCATGGCGGCCAACGAGTCGTCTGCTGTCGCGTCTATCCGTACCGTCAACACGGCTGAAGTCACCTACAACTCCACCTATCCCACAGTCGGCTTTGCTCCGGCTCTGGTGAACCTCGGTGGTGCGTTGGGTGCGGCTTGCGTTCCCGCTTCGACCACAGCTTGCTTGATTGACTCCGTTCTGGCCAACAACGGTAACCCGGCTGGCGGCGGAAAGTCTGGCTACACGTTCGCGACCGGTACTGGAACGATCGCTGGTGGCGTCAACGTTGGCTATGTGGCCTTGGCCAAGCCGATCACGATCAATCAGACTGGTATCCGCGCGTTCTGCGCTGAGGAAGACGGTGTGGTTCGCGTCGATCCAGCCGGTGCGTGCTCCAACACCGAAGCGGGCGTCCTGACCTTCAACCCGCTCAACCAGTAATTACGTAAGAGTTGGCGAAGTACTCGGGGGAGGGTACAAGCCAGGGGCAGCGAACGCAAGTTCGCTGCTCTTTTCGTTTTTTGTGCCAATCCACACCTTTCCCAAACTTTCGTTTCCAAATCGAGTTACTTCCGCTCACTGACACTAATTGGCGGATCTTCACTATTTTCTGGCACATTCCCGGTTTCCGATCAGCGCGCACAGAGCCGGATCGTTGCAAACAATCACCTCCAGGCATCCCGCCGTTTGGCACCGCGAGTGCCCTAGCTATAGCGTCCAAATCGTTCGTGTTCCAGGGTTTCCCAAGAAGTTGGGAGAAAGATTAAAGAGTCGAGATGCGCAAACAAAAGGGTTTCTCACTGATCGAGCTGCTGATCGTGGTTGCAATCATCCTGATCATCGCAGCCATCGCAATTCCGAACTTGCTTCGCGCCCGCATGGCGGCCAACGAGGCGTCTGCTGTCGCGTCCATCCGTACCATCAACACGGCTGAAGTCACCTACAACTCCACCTATCCCACAGTCGGCTTTGCTCCGGCTCTGGTGAACCTCGGTGGTGCGTTGGGCGCGGCTTGCGTTCCCGCTTCGACCACAGCTTGCTTGATTGACTCCGTTCTGGCCAACAACGGTAACCCGGCCGGCGGTGGAAAGTCTGGCTACAAGTTCACGACTGGTACTGGAACGATTGCTGGTGGCGTCAACGTTGGATACGTCGCCCTGGCAGTTCCGTTGACTGTGAACCAGACTGGTATTCGCGCGTTCTGCGCCGAGGAAGACGGTGTGGTTCGCGTCGACCCAGCCGGTGCGTGCTCCAACACCGAAGCGGGCGTCCTGACCTTCAACCCGCTCAACCAGTAATTACGTTAGAGTTGGCGAACTACCCGTGGAGGGTACAAGCGAGGAGCAGCGAACGCAAGTTCGCTGCTCCTTTCTTTTTTTCGCTTGTTTTCTCCTCGCGCTCCGAAAATTCCTGGCAGGCTGCGGAAAAACCCGTAGATCGCCTATATTTTGAAAGGGCGCGGCTTCCAGCCGCGCCGTAAGTCATGCGGGATCAGTGGCGGCTTTATAGCCGCGGGGGAAACCCCCGGTCCCAGAAAAAAAATCTTGGCGGCCTCCCAGAGCACTCCTCGGCCAAATGGTTCAATGTCACCTCTTGCCCTCCTGGCCGAAAATAACCTGTCCAAATTCCCGTCCCGCGAGCTAGACCGAGTAGCCCACAACCTGGATCTATGTAACTTGCCGCAAGCTCCCGGCCGGTTCAACATCAATCAATCGGCTAAGCACAAACCTGGGGCGTAGAAAATAAAGAGGAAAGTCTATGCGCAAACAAAGGGGTTTCTCACTAATCGAGCTGCTGATCGTCGTGGCCATCATCCTGATCATCGCAGCCATCGCTATTCCAAACTTGCTTCGCGCCCGCATGGCGGCCAACGAGTCGTCTGCTGTCGCGTCTATCCGTACCATCAACACGGCTGAAGTCACCTACAACTCCACCTATCCCACAGTCGGCTTTGCTCCGGCTCTGGTGAACCTCGGTGGTGCGTTGGGTGCGGCTTGCGTTCCCGCTTCGACCACAGCTTGCTTGATTGACTCCGTTCTGGCCAACGACGGTAACCCGGCCGGCGGTGGAAAGTCTGGCTACCTGTTCACGACTGGTACCGGAACGATTGCTGGTGGCGTCAACGTAGGCTACACAGCTCTGGCGGTCCCGATCACGATTAACCAGACTGGTATTCGCGCGTTCTGCGCTGAGGAAGACGGTGTCGTTCGCGTCGACCCAGCCGGTGCGTGCTCCAACACCGAAGCGGGCGTCCTGGTGTTCAACCCGCTCAACCAATAATCTCAACCCGCATCTCTCGCTCGACACTGGGGGCCGAAGGATCCGAACACAAGTTCCGGATCTCTAACGGCCCCAACCTTTTTGCTTTTTCCCCACTTGACATAAATTGTCGCAGTCTCCAATTTATGGCAGGGTCTCGCCCCATCGAGCGCTACAAAGCAAAACATTAATTAGATCATTTTCAACAACTTACAACGAACCCAGGTAGAAACCGTTTGGCATATCAAGTGCCATGTACACAGCGGGCTAAGCACCCGAAGTCGATTCGTCTTGGGGTCACTGACATGCGAAAACAAAACGGTTTCTCATTGATCGAGCTTCTGATCGTGGTGGCAATCATCCTGATCATTGCCGCGATCGCCATCCCGAACCTCATGCGCGCTCGTATGGCCGCGAATGAGTCGTCCGCAGTCTCATCTCTGCGAACGATCAATACGGGAGAGATTACCTATCAGAGCACCTACCCCACGGTCGGCTTTGCTCCGAACCTGCTTGACATCGGTGGCGCTCTGGGCGCCGCATGCGTTCCAAGTTCGACTTCGGCTTGCCTGATCGACTCGGTCCTGGCCAACAATGGCAATCCGGCTAATAGCGGAAAGAGTGGATATTCGTTTACGACTGGTGCGGGTACGGTCGGCGCGGGCATTCTCGTGGGCTATACGGTGCTTGCCGCGCCAATGATTGTGAACCAGACCGGCGTGCGCGCCTTCTGCGCTGAGCAGGATGCCGTGGTTCGTGTCGATCCGGCTGGCGTCTGCTCCAATACCGAAGCCGGCATTCTGACCTTTAACCCGCTGAATCAGAACTAAGAATCTGTTCTTCACAGGTGACGAAGCAGCGAACCTGGGTTTACGAACCCGTTCGCTGCTTTTTTCTTTTGGCCGAATCTCGCTCCGCGCAGGGTCTTCTGCCGTCCAGCCGGAATCCAGCGGAGCCGCAGTTCGATTCTCCTGAGTAGCAGGCTGCTGGAAAACTCAAACTGCGGCCCTGTTTTGAAAGGGCGCGGCTTCACGCTGCGCCGTAAGCTTCGTATCAGGGCACCGCTTCAGCGGTGCCGCACGAATGCAAAATGAATCGCGGCTTTGAGCCGCTGATGCGGCATCGTGGGGCAAGAGGAGTTTTTCAGCACCCTCGTCGGGCGTCCCCGAACGTAGCCGGGTTTCAGGCGGAGCAAGGGATCTCCCAGCGCAATATCCTTGTTTAGGGAGATCCCTCGGCCCGCCAGTGAAAGCGCGGTCCTTCAGGATGACGCCTCGTGAAAACTGGACTTCAAACTCAGCCGCCACTCAGAATCCTTGCAAGTCTTCCCCATTACCCCGTTCTATCAACGCTGGTGGGGATGCAAGAAATTGCAATGCCGTATTTCTGCCCTCACCGGGCAATTAAGCGGTAGAATACGCGGTGCGCCGTGCTGGGCGCGGTAGTTCACCTTATCTGGAATCCAGCCTCGCTTCCGGTTGTTGAGGACGCAACTGATTTACCCCCAACCTGCGGCCTCTGCTCGGAGCAATTCCAGACTTTAAGGATCCCAGGGGAAATATGCGAAAACAAAAAGGCTTTTCGTTAATCGAGTTGCTGATCGTGGTAGCGATCATTCTGATTATTGCCGCCATCGCAATTCCGAACTTGTTGCGTGCCCGCATGGCTGCGAATGAATCGTCGGCTGTCGCATCGGTCCGCACCGTTACCACCGGAGAAATCACCTATCAGAGTACGTATCCCACGGTGGGCTATGCACCCGCTCTCGTGAACCTTGGCGGACCGCTGAGTGCCGCCTGCGTTCCCAGTTCGACGACAGCGTGCCTGATCGATTCGGTCTTGGCTAACGATGGCAATCCCGCCGGCGGTGGCAAGAGCGGTTACAAGTTCACCACTGGAACGGGCGCGAACGCCGGAGGAGTAAACACCGGATTTACAATCCTGGCCGCTCCGATCACAATCAATCAGACGGGCATTCGAGCATTCTGCGCTGAGGAGGATGCGGTCATCCGCGTCGATCCCGCCGGGGCGTGCTCGAATACCGAAGCTGGCATTCTGGTGTTCAATCCGCTGAACCAGTAATCCCTGCGGACATTCCTGCGCCACCCGTGGAGCAGCGTCGACTGCTCCACGGCTTGCGTTTCCGCTCGTCTCTGCGGTGCGGACGGAGTTTCTTCACAGCCGAGTGTGACATCTGACCTTTCCGTCCACAGCCGGATTGTTGCATCATTGCCTCAGCCGCAAGGCGACCGCGCCTGGATTGGCCGAAACGTAAGTCCTTATTTGCCAGGATTTTACGCTTAAGTCCAATAGATTCAAGATTTTGCACGGATCAAAGCATATCCAAGCGGCGCAAGTTATTTGAAAGCAATAATTTACGGTTTGAGATCAAAAAAAATCGATTGGTATCCGCTCTTAGCCGCGAAGCGGCGAAAGAATGCAGCCCACTGCGCAAGCCGTGGGAAAAGTGAAACATCGCAAAGCCCCAGCGGGGCGAAAGATCAGTTCTCTCGCCGCGCTTCAGCGCTGCGATAACCGCGGCTATTATCAACGGGGGCTTTCTAGCCCCTGAGAGGTTCGAAATCAGAGTTTCGAAATTCATTCTGACGAACGCCGCCACAAACGTGACCGTCGTAACCGGCGATGTGGTTTCAGGGCCGTCAACATTGCTTATAATCGTCACGTAACGGCTCTTCAGGAACGATTAACGACCATGGCTGCGATCGAAATCATGGGTCTGGAAAAGACCTACATGGTGGGATTTTGGCGGAAGCGGCCCAAGCAGGCCCTTCAGCCCCTGCATCTCACTGTAGAAGAAGGCGAGATTTTCGGATTCCTCGGCCCCAACGGCGCCGGGAAAACCACGACATTGAAGATGCTGATGGGCCTGGTCTTCCCGACAGCAGGAAGTGCTCGCCTTTTGGGGAAGGAGTGGACCGATCCGGAAGTGAAAGCACAAATCGGATTTCTTCCCGAGCAGCCATACTTCTACGACTACCTCACCGCGCACGAGTTGCTCGACTACTACGGGCAGCTTTCGGGAGTTCCGGCAAAAGAACGCAAGCACAAGGTTGAGGAAGTGCTGCAGCGCGTGGGATTGACCGACGTAAGAGGAATGCAGCTCAGGAAATTTTCCAAGGGTATGTTGCAGCGCACAGGAATTGCGCAGGCGATTCTGCACAATCCGAAGCTCGTGTTCTTTGACGAACCCATGTCGGGCCTGGATCCGCTTGGCCGGCGCGAGGTTCGCGACCTCATTGAGCAACTGAAGCATGAGGGCAAGACCGTATTCTTCTCAACCCACATTCTTTCGGATGCTGAAGCGCTTTGCGACCGTGTGGCCATCCTTCACAAAGGAGAACTGCGCGGCGTTGGAGCGATTGAGGAACTGACCGCGTCGGTTCAAGGCAAGGTCGAAGTGATCTGGAAAGGCACGCAGATTCCGGCATCGCTGAAAGCGCTTGGAGCCGAGTGCCACGTGACCGGTGATACCGTTCGCGCGATCATCCCGGAAAGCCAGCAGGATGCCACGATTGATGCGCTACGCCGCGAACGCTTGCGCCTGATTGCCCTCACGCCATTGCGCACCTCGCTGGAAGCTTATTTCGTGGAAAAGCTGCAGCATTCTCAGACGACCGCGGGGAGTTCGAAATGAGCGCCCGAATCATTCACATAGCGTCCAATACCTTTCGCGAAGCGGTTCGCGACCGCGTTCTTTACAACCTGATCGCGTTTGCTGTGCTGCTCTCAGGCGCAGCCATCTTCGTCGGTCAGATTTCGATCGAGATTGAACGCTTGGTGGTCGTCAACCTCGGATTAACCGCTGTATCGCTGTTCGGAGTCGTAATCGCGATCTTTATCGGAATCGGCCTGGTCTCGAAAGAAATCGAGAAGCGGACGTTGTACACGGTTTTGTCGCGGCCGGTTCGCCGGTGGGAGTTCATTGTCGGAAAGTTCTTTGGCCTCGCCGCAACGCTGGTGGTGAACACGTTTTTCATGGGAATTGGGGTTTTCGGCGCCCTTTTGTATGTGGCCCACAAATTCTCTGGGCCGGACGCGCGCATCCTGATCGCGCTCTATTTCATCGTTTTGCAATTCCTGATTATCTGCGCGTTGGCTTTACTGTTTTCGTCGTTCTCGTCTCCGCTGCTTTCGGCGATCTTTGCTTTTTCGCTGTTCATCATTGGGAGCTTTGCGGACGACCTTCGAGGCTTCGCTGGGCTAACCCACGGCATCGCACGCTGGATCGCCACGGCTGCGGCGTACCTGGTGCCGAACTTCTCGGCCTTGAACGTGATCAGCGCAGTTGCCCATGAACAGGCGATTGGGTTTCAGCTGATTTTGCAGAATACGTTATATGCGCTGCTCTACGCCGCGATGGCGCTGAGCGGGGCTGTGCTCATTTTCGAGCGCAGGAATTTGAAATGATGTTGGGGAATGCAATCCGGAGTTGGAGTAGATGAGTTCGCGGCAACGCACTACGGTCTTCGCCGCGGCGGTCCTCGTCCTTTCGATGGCGAGCAGCGTACTCCTCTTGCACCACATTGACGAGATCCGTCCGCGCGAGATCGTGGACGACACCCTGTACATCGCCTCCCCGAAACTGGTAGAACGCGCCAGCCTGGGCTTTAACGGCCTGATGGCCTGCATTTATTGGACGCGAGCTGTGCAGTATTTCGGTCATCGGCATTTCCTTCGCGAACGCAGCTACAACGAACTGGCGCCCCTTCTGGAAATTACAACTTCGCTGGACCCGCAACTTCTTCCCGCGTACCAGTTCGGGGCCAATTTCCTCGCTCCCGCTCCACCCAACGGAGCGGGTCAACCGGAACGTGCAATTCGGCTCATTCAGTACGGAATTCAGCACAATCCGGATAACTGGCACATGTATTACGACCTCGGGTTCATCTACTACACCGAACTCAAGGATTACAAAAAGGCGGCCGAGGTTTTTGCGCAAGGATCAAAAGTCCCGAACGCCCACCCGTTCCTGAAGATTTTGGCCGCTGTGATGGCGGAGCACGCCGAGGATTTTAATACGGCACGTTTGTTGTGGAGCGCCGCGTATCAGTCGAGCAGCGAGACCAACATCCGGCAAAATGCGCTGGAGCACCTGCGCGCCATTCAGGTCGACGAGGATGTGACCAACCTGCAGAATGCCGTCACAGGTTTCGTTCAACAAAATGGGCGAATTCCCACGAGCTTGTGGGAGATTGCCGCCGCACAGCATTTGCGGGGCATTCCGGTGGATCCCGACGGAGTTCCCTACGAACTTTCTCTCGACGGCCAGGTGCTGGTTGCGAACCCTGACGACTTCCCATTCATCACGAAGGGAACGCCTCCGGGATATAAGCCGGGGCCACCGAAGTTCCACACCAAACTTCCGGCCTCATAGGCTGGCCGCGCACCGCAATCGGTGAACCTGGTCATTTTTCAGCATCTCCGGATTATCCTTCTGCGTCAATTTCTGAAAAAATGCTGGCTGTGAGCCACTCACCGCAGAAGCCACCCAGCATTCTCGTGGCAGCGCACACCTATTGGAAGGAACGGCGATTGCAGCGGGGATTCCTCAGAGGGACTGGCGACTTGCTGGCCTCGGTGTGGGAATTTGCGCGCGATTCCACGCCATCACGCTTGCGCTCACGTTTCGGAGACGCGGACTACGACTGGGACTATCGCGTGAATACCACGAGCGGCGCCGTAGGCTGGCGCGATCGCTTGCTGGGCACGTTTTATTCGCTTTATCAGCCGACCGAGCCGTCGGCGTTTAAAGAAATGATCGAAACGCTCCAGGAAAAGAGGAATCTGAATCTTGATGAGTTCACGTTCATTGATCTCGGATCCGGCAAGGGACGCACCTTGCTGATGGCTTCGGACTATCCTTTTCGCCGGATCGTTGGAGTGGAACTGCTTCCCTCTCTTCACAAGATTGCTCAGGAGAATGTCTCCCGTTACAAGAGCGAATCGCAGCGCTGTTTCGCTCTCGAGTCTTTCTGTGCCGACGCTACTTCATTCCCTCTTCCGGAGGAACCACTTCTGCTTTATCTCTTCAATCCATTTCCGGAATCGGGTGTCCGGCGTACCGTCGAGAATCTGAAAAACGGTCTGCAACTGCATCCCAGACCTGCGTATGTGCTCTACCACAATCCACAGATCGAGCGCGTGCTGGCCGAGCAATCTTTCCTGAGAAAAATCGCCGGCACCCGCCAGTACTCTATCTTTGCGGCCGTCTTTTGAAAGGCGCTAGAACGAGAAACCGATCCCGCCAGAGATCAAGTTGCTCTTCCAGTTGTAGAGATTGCTGGGATTGCCCGCGTTCTCGATGAACTTGAAATATCGAGTCTCGTAGGTAGCCTTGGCATACCAGTTCCCGAAGGTGTATCCCAGACTCCCCCTCGCGAAGTATCCATGATCGAAGCTTGGATTTGGCAGCGAGACTAGTGAGGCGGGAGAATGGCGGAAGTGCGGGCTGAATTCGGGAGCCCCCTGAAGTTCAGCGAAGGCTTTTTTCCCAGGCCCGAACTTGTACTTGATTACAATCGGCAGCTCCACGAGTCGCAAACTATCACGGGCAAAAACCTGGTTGTCGACGTTGGCGGCGGGCAAAACGATTTTGCGAATCTGCACGTGCACGCCGAAAACGAAGTTGTGGGCATTGAATTCCGGTCCACCGAAAACGGCATACTCGCGGGAGTGATTCCCCGTATCTGTGGGAAGACGGATTTCACCTCCTGCGACGATGGCGGGGCGCGCGGTCTTCGGATTCGCCTGAAGAACGGCGACTTGACCATCAATTCCGAATTCCAAACCGTTGACCGAAGGAAGAGAATCGAACCGGTCCGCGGTGTCGCCAACATCAATACCAAAGGTCCCTCGTTGACAATAGGCTGGAACCACGGCCAAGAAAATCAAACAAACGCACACGAGCAGCGTTTTGCAGCGCTTCATCCCTGCGTTTCCTCCGGAAAGTAGACACTTCCGCGAAATAAGCCGACACCGAGCGGTTGTGGTTTCTAAGATTCTAATTGTATTTGTGTGATGCTGCTTGGTGGGATGCGGAACCGAGAGGAATCGTTTTGTGCATCAAGCAGGGCGGCTGATGAGAACGCCACGAAGGAGGAAGCCGCCCCGCAAACAAAGCTCGAACACAAGGGCAAACTCGCAGCTAAGATCCTTGCTTCTCCAGCACGACCCCAGCCTTCTTGGCGACCACCTTCTCCTTGCGATAAGCACGCGCGACGTCGCCCAGCGGAACCGGCTCAGACACCGGCCCGAACTCCCACAGCGGCCGTTCTCCGTGAGCGAAAGTGTAGGTGTCGGCGCCTCCACCCACTATCGGGTGTTCGCACGCCATTGGCGTAACCGATGCGTGTTGCGGGTGGTCTGGAAACTCGAGCACCATCGGCTGGTTCGACAAAGCAGCCTGTCCAAAAGCGCCGGCGGCACAGAAGAGAATTAAAACGAGCATTACCGTTTTCATAGCGTTTTCCTTATTCCACAGGAGTAAGAAGCAAGGCGCCTGCCAAGTTATGAGTCTTACCAATGAACAGGTTAGGTGACATTCTCGAAGTCAAACGCAATACTTTGCACATTGAGGGAAACCACAAAATCCCCAGGGTGGCCGCGGGCGTTGCCCAGACGTGTCCAGCGAGTGTATGTTTCCCGCTGATCAATTCAGGGAGGCAATTGTGATTGCCATTCACGCCGAAGGCTGGAAAATCCGATCTTCGCATCACGTTTATGGCGCTCCTAATGGCACTGGCGGCAGTGGCGACGCCGACGATGGCACAGACTGACTGCGCCGTTGGGGATAGTCCGCTGGACAATGCACCGCCGAAGAACATGACTCCCGAGGAATTGATCCAGAAGTTCACTGCCTCGGAAAATCGCGTCAAAGAGGCACGATCGCACTATACGTACACGCAGGATGTCCTGGTGCAGACACTGAACGATAAAGCCGCTGACGGCCAGTGGCACGAGGTCACGCGAGTTTCATACGACGACAAGGGCAAAAGAGTGGAAAATGTTGCCTTTTCGGAAGTCTCCACTCTTCGTGACATCCAGATTTCCGCCGAGGATATGGAAGACATCCGCGTCTTCATGCAATGGGTTCTCACTTCGGATCAACTGCCGGACTACAAACTGACGTATGCCGGCCAACAGCATGTCGATGATCTGGACACTTACGTTTTCCACGTGGAACCGGCCAAGGAAGAAAAGAACAAGCGTTACTTCCAGGGAAAGATCTGGGTCGATAACCGGGATCTGCAGGTAGTGAAGCTCTGCGGAAAGAGCGTTCCGGACCAAATTCACGTGAAGAAACATCAGCCCATGGACGTCCGGCCGACCTTTGTCGGATACCGCCAATACATCGATGGCTTCTGGTTCCCGGCATATGCGCGGGTGGACGACACGCTGCACTTTCAGGCCGCATCCATCCACGTGAGAGAGATTGTGAAGTTCAAAGACTACGCAAAGGTAGGAGCGAACTCGGCGAGAGCCAAGCAGTAAGCCCAGGATTCCGAGGGGAAATCAGGGCGACACTTGATCCACAATTTCGTGTATGCTGTACTCCCACTATGGCCGAACCCAAAGAGAAAAATCGCGCAAAAGATATTGTGCTCTGGATCATCACCGTTGCCTTGGTCGCTCTCGCAATCTTCTGGTACCAGAAGCCGAAGTAATCTTTTGCCAGTGGGTTTAATCCCGTTGCACAGATCGTAGTGTGCGTGAGCGAGCCTGAGGTTTTGCGTGGTGAATCATCCCAGCTTCTGTAAAACCCCCTGAATCGTCCCCATAAGAAAATCTTCTTGTCATAAAAAAGCGGCTTGGGGCCATCCCTACGCAGGTCGTTACGAAAATGGAACAAAACACAATCTCAGTGTTTTTCCACATTGACTAGCGCTTTACTCACTCTAGACAATCTGGATCCGAACTCGCAGGAGTAGGAATGCGATTCCTTCCAACTGGGGATAGTTGTTACTTGCGATTCGTCCATGCCACTTGGTTCAAAGCAAACCCTAAGGAGATAAAACATGACTAGAAAAAGTTGTGCCTGCCTTTGCACGATTGCCGTCCTGTGTCTTCTGACATGTCCAGGTTTTACGGGAAGCGCGCGGGCGCAGGATACCCAGGTCGACACTCATCGTCCAATGTATGTCGTGATGCCGCCGCATCTCCGGAATGATCTCGCTCCACCACCCGCTTCTTTGCAGAGCTGGAATGGCTCGTTTACCTATGGCGGAACGAACTATACCTACAACATGGTGGGTGCAGCGCCGTCCACGAACCTGACTGCAACGGTCACGACGTACATCATTCCGGTGAAGATCGTCATCACCAATCGCAACGGGACCAAGAGTACATACGATCCCTCGCACGTGCTTTCGAACGGGAATACGGTTACCACCAACACGTTCGATTCGCCCCTGTTCGACTCGACAACGACTTACACCCAGGGCGGTGTCGATGTGGGAACGACCCAGTACATTGACGCTTATCAACGCGCCAACTTCTGGGGCACGGTTAAGTCGAACACGAACTCGCATTTACTGTTGAGCACCTCGGTACTGGCCGAACAGACGCTCAGCCCGTCGCGCACGTATGGCAAGACTGGCTCGGAATTTGGGTTCACTGCAGCTCTGGTCGACATTAACTGGTTCGACTCGCAGGTGCCGAATCTCATCAGCAAACTGGGGATTCAGCCGAATCAATTCCCGATTTTCCTGCTGTACGACACGTATCTCACGCAAGGCGGAAGCTGCTGCATTGGTGGATATCACAGCTCGGAAGGCAGCATCAGTAATCCTCAGGCCTATGCCGAAGCTACCTATGTCGATCATGTTGGCGCCTTTTCGCAGGACGTCTCCGCGCTCTCCCATGAGATCGGCGAGTGGGCCGACGATCCTCTTACCGTCAACTACAACGGAAACAATACTCCCTGCGGGATTCTGGAAGTGGGCGATCCATTGGAAGGCAACGCCAATTATGGAGCCTACAAGTATTCACTGCACGGCTTCACCTACAACCTGCAGGACCTGGTGACGCTGCCTTATTTCGGCGCGCCGACGAGCACCTCAGTCAACGACTGGCTCAGCTTCCAAGGCGAGTCGTTAGGGGTTTGCTCGAACGGCTCATAAAATCCCTTCGCTCTTCCCCCATCCAGAGCCCGCTCCTCCCGGGGCGGGCCTTTTTATCTGTGCTTCGTCCCGGAACGGTGTTGGTGAGAATCCGCCCGGAGGGAACTTCTCGGCGGGCAGCGGTGTCTGACACAGCAACCCCGGGTTCGAACCTGCAAATTCTAAGGAGTAGTCCATGAAACTAGCCCTAGCGGTTTTGAGTCTTTTGATTTGCGCTTCTTTGCTCGCAGCGGGTCGTCCGCGAGAAGCGACGTCCAGCATGAGCGAAGACGATTTTCGGAAACTGGAACAAAAATGGTTGGACGCAGCATCGGTTCCTGATCTTCCGTTACTCCAGAAACTTTTCTCCGACGACTTCATGGGGACATCTTTCGGCAAAGGCGTGCTCAGCAAAACCGATGTTGTTCCGTCCGAAGGCATGGGCGCTAACCACATGCCCAAGTGCACGCTAAGAAATTCGACCGTCAGGATCTTCGGCAACACAGCCGTCCTGATGGGTCAAGTCGAGATGCAGGTTCCGTCCAAGCCGGAAGAGATCCGCATGACGACGGTATTCCAGAAACAGGGCGACGCGTGGGAAGTGATCGCCGTGCATATGTCCAAAGCATCGGAGTAACCGGTGTCTCTCTTTTCTCCTTCAACGAGGGCGGGCCTGAGCCGCTCTGGACCGCCCGCGCTCCTCGACTTCCGTCTTCAGCTTGGCCCTTCCGCTTCACCCTAGGGTTTCGGGCCTTTCATCGGGTAAGATACTTCGGCTGCTGCGAGTGCCGGGTCTCTTCACTCAATGAATCGCGAATACCACAAAGCTTATAGCCAGGAACTGCACCGGGATATGGAGGCCCTCGTCTTTGGACATGCGGGCACTCCGGTGATCGTGTTTCCCACCTCGATGGGGAAGTTTTTCGAGTATGAAGACCGCGGGATGATCGGAGTGCTTGCCCCGAAGATTGAACGCGGTGAGCTGCAACTGTTCTGCCCGGATGGGGTCGACACCGAAAGTTGGTACAACAAGAGCGTGCATCCACGAGTCCGGGTGCTGCGGCACCTGCAGTATGAACGCTACATCCTGCACGAGTTCCTGCCTTTCGTACGCTGGAAGAATCAGGCTTGGCAGCTCGGCGTTACTGGATGCAGCTTCGGCGGCTACCATTGCGTGAATTTCGCCATGAAGCATCCGGATGTGGTCACGCATTGCGTGAGCATGAGCGGGGCGTTTGATATTCACCAGTTTCTTGACGGCTATTACGATAATGACTGCTACTTCAACAATCCCCCAGACTTTATCCCGAATATGTCGGACGACTGGTTTTTGAGCCGCTATCGCCAGATGAAGATCGTATTGGGGTCGGCTGATTGGGATATTTGCCTGGACGCCAACATCAAGTTCTCCGGAGTATTGAATGGCAAAGCCATTCCGCACTGGCTCGACGTGTGGAATGACAATTCAAAACATGACTGGCCACTATGGCTGAGAATGGCGGGGAAATATTTTTGAAAAACCGGCTTCTGGTTATTCCTGGTCCGATCAACCCCTTGCCCTGTGCTGAAAAAAGTGAGATCTTTCAACGCGTTGAGGTCCATAATTCGTTTCCTTCATTACCAGGGACGACCCTTTGGAGGGCTACGATGAAAAAGCACCGGACCGTTCTTGCAGTCCTGGCATTCACTCTCTTCTCATCTTCCCTGTGTGCAGCGGGCACCCGATCAGGATTGGCCTCTCTCGATGCCCAGCAACCATCTGGCACCTCGTCGGCATCAACAGCCCCAACTCCCGCTGCTTCGCAGCCGGCTACTCACAACGTCACCGCGTACACGCTGCCTCCCGATCTTTACACGAAGGCCCGCGACCGCAGCCGCATTAATTTTCGTCTGGCGCTGATCGGATTCCTCTACGGATTAGTGGTTTTGTGGGCGATCTTGCACTGGAAACTTGCAGCCAAATATCGCGACTGGGCAGAAAAGGCTTCGGCCCGCCGTTTCTTGCAGGCTGTTATCTTTTCTCCCCTGCTCGTGCTGACTATCGCGGTTCTTACTTTGCCTCTCGATGTCTATTCTGAAACGGTCGAGAAAAGATTCGGCATCTCGGTGCAGGGGTGGGGCTCGTGGAGCTGGGATTGGATTAAAGGGCTCCTGATCGGCGTGGTGATTTACACCCTGCTGACCTGGATTCTTTACATTGTGATTCGGCGCAGTCCGCGGCGATGGTGGTTTTATTTCTGGCTCGTTTCGCTCCCTATCGGCATTTTCCTGTTTTTCATCGGACCTTGGGTGATCGATCCGATGTTTCACAAGTTTGAACCCTTGCAACAAAAAGACCCGGCGCTCACCGTTGCTCTCGAACAGATGGTGCAGCGCGCTGGCGTCAACATTCCTCCCGAGCGCATGTTCTGGATGGGAGCTGCCGAAAAAACCACTGGGCTCAACGCCTATGTCACCGGCCTCGGAGCATCCAAGCGCATCGTGGTCTGGGACACCACGATCGCCAAGATGAACACGGCGCAAATCGTATTCGTCGCGGGCCACGAGACGGGTCACTATGTTTTGCAGCACGTGCCAAAGGGGCTGGCATTCTTCGCCGTGCTTTTGCTGGTACTCTTCTACATCGGATATCGGTTGATTGGGTGGACCCTTGCCCGCTGGGGTGCAGGATGGCAAATTCGGGGTCTTGACGATTGGGCATCGCTGCCGGTCTTGCTGCTGTTGCTGTCCGTATTCTTGTTTCTGACAAATCCCATCGCCAGCGCCTTCAGCCGTCACCTCGAACATCAGGCCGACCAGTTCGGGTTGGAAGTAACACATGGACTGACGCCCGACTCCGGGCAGGTCGCCGCACAGGCGTTTCAGGTGTTGGGCGAGGTGGATCTGGCAGACCCTAATCCAAATCCGCTGAATGTTTTCTTGTTCTACTCACACCCAAGCATTACTGACCGCGTCCAGTTCTGTCTGACCTACGATCCGTGGGCGCACGGTGGGTCCGGCGAATTCGTGAAATGAGACGCGGCCTCCTTCCTTGCGAAGGAAGCGGGGGCCCAAGAAGCTGCTTACGATTGGAGATGGCATTGTGAAGAAGATCGGAATTCTGTTTGGCATGGAAACTACGTTTCCACCGGCCATCGTCGAAAAAATCAATTCGATGAACGTCGACGGCATTACCGCTGAATTCGTGAAGATCGGCGGGATCCGCATGGATGAGCCGAAGAAGTACGACGTCATCATCGACCGTATTTCGCAGGACATACAGTTCTACCGCGCCTACCTGAAAAACGCCGTGCTTCACGGAACGATTGTCGTGAACAACCCTTTCTGGTGGACGGCGGACGACAAGTTTTTCAATTATTCGTTGGCGCACAAGATCGGGGTGGCAATTCCGCCGACGGTCATCCTGCCGCACAACAAACATCCGGAAGGAACCACTGATCAGTCGATGCGCAATTTGATCTTCCCGCTGAACTGGCAGGAGATCTTCGACTACGTTGGCTTCCCTGCTTTCCTCAAACCCTACTCCGGTGGCGGATGGAAGCACGTCTACAAGGTGCACTCGCCGGAAGAATTCTTTCACCACTACAACCAGACCGGCGACTTGTGCATGACGCTGCAGCATGGCGTGGAGTTCGACGAATACTTCCGCTGCTATGTTGTGGGCCAGGAAAAAGTCCACATCATGAAGTACGACCCCAAGGCGCCGCATCACGAGCGCTACGTGAAGGGGAATCCGCCGCCGTCTTCTCCCGCGCTCCGCGATCGCATCGAGAAGGATGCGCTGACTCTGTGCCGGGTCTTAGGCTACGACTTGAACACCGTTGAGTTCGCCGTGGAAAATGGCATCCCGTATGCAATCGATTTCCTTAATCCCGCTCCCGATGCAGACGTGAACTCGGTCGGCCAGGTAAACTTCGATTGGATCATCAATGCAGTGGCTGAAATGGCCATCAAGATGGCACAGAGCGGAGCGAATCCAGCCAAGGAGTTGCGCTGGGCCGGATTTCTGAATGGCCCGGAAATCGCCCCAAAAACGACAGCTCGAAAAAAATCCAAAGCCTGAGCGATCCCTTGAAGAAATCAAAACCTTCCAGGATGAGCGGCAAAGCCGCGAAGACACCCGACGACTATCTGGCTGGCATTCCTGAACCTGCCCGGAGCACGTTGCAACATGTCCGCAAGGTAATTCGGTCTGTGGTGCCGCCCGAGACCACCGAAGTCATCAGCTACCGGATGCCGATGTTCAAGTACAAAGGCATGCTCGTAGCCTACGCTGCGTTCGCCAACCACTGCAGTCTTTTCCCAACCGGCTCCGGGGTACTCGATCGGTTCGCAAAAGAACTGAAGGGGTATCGCACTTCCAAGGGAACAATCCAATTTCCGTCAGACAAGCCTCTTCCCGACGCGTTGCTCAAGAAGATCGTCAAAGCACGGGTCAAAGAAAATAAAGAGTGGGACTAAGCAGCCGACGGCAGTGGCCGAAATGCATTTCGCCCACTACTCAGCCGACTGTTGCCGTGTCGCCGTCCCGGTGATTGATATACTGTCTCGGGGATTTCCGCGTTCGCTCGTAGGTTTGGGCGGCCAACTTTCAATTCCAGGCTAGCTTCCGCGGGCGTCAGTGCCCGTGCTTCATTCGTTTATGTTGCCGACTTTCACTATCGGG
Source organism: Terriglobia bacterium (assembly GCA_963823085.1). GTDB lineage: Bacteria > Acidobacteriota > Terriglobia > Terriglobales > Acidobacteriaceae > Sulfotelmatobacter. The sequence goes on from CAWGKF010000023.1 coordinate 40,270, forward strand.
ATCGAAGAAGAATATCAGACGGTAGATCCGGTCACGGGCGATCTGCGTTCACACATTCAGGTCGAACTTCTGGAAAAAGGCAAGATGGTGCTGCAGGAGCGCGTAAAAGCGGAAATGCACCAGTCGGTGGTGGAGGTCGGAACCGGGATTTGCAAAAACATTAAAGAAGCCAGGGCCGAAGTGAAGGGCCTGCGGCGCGAGATTATCCGGTTGGCGCGGGAGAACGGACTTTCAGTCGCCTCTGTCGCTACCCACCCTTTTTCTGACTGGCGCACGCAAGAAATTCATCCCGACGAACGCTACAAAAACATCGTGGAGGACCTGCAATTGGTCGCCCGGGCCAATCTGATCTTCGGCCTGCATGTCCATATCGGAATCGAAGATCGCGAGACGGCGATCCACATGATGAACCACGCGCGCTATTTCCTGCCGCACATTCTGGCGCTTTCGACCAATTCGCCTTTCTGGCTGGGGATGAACACGGGCTTGAAGTCCTACCGCTGCAAAGTGTTTGACAAGTTCCCGCGCACCAACATTCCCGACTACTTCCCCAGCTGGGGTGAATACGAAAACTTTATCAAGCTATTGATCAAGACCAACTGCATCGATAACGCGAAGAAGATCTGGTGGGACATACGGCCCCATCCGTTCTTTAATACGATTGAATTCCGAGTGTGCGATATCCCGATGCGCGCAGACGAAACGATCGCGATTGCCGCGTTGATTCAGGCTACCGTGGCGAAACTGTACAAGCTCTATACAGCAAATCAGGGATTTCGCCTCTATCGCCGCGCCTTGATCATGGAAAACAAGTGGCGTGCGGCGCGCTATGGACTGGATGGCAAGCTGATCGATTTCGGCAAGCAAAAAGAGGTTCCCGCGCGCGACCTGGTTCGGGAGTATCTGGAGTTCGTCGACGACGTGGTCGACGAACTGGACTCGCGCGAGGAACTCGAGTACATCCACAAAATCCTGGAGACCGGCAGCGGCGCCGACCGTCAGTTGCGCGTATTCGAAAAAACTGGGGATCTGAAGAAGGTAGTCGATTACATCATTGAGGAGACAGAAGCGGGACTGGCGGAAAGCGAAGAGCCAGTCGCTGCAAGAAAAATCGTTTGATGACCACCTCCGTACGTTCCGACCACAAAGACTTTCACAAGATTCCGTTCGAGCCGGGATTTACTCCCGGCGCGCACAACGCAGTCAACGTGTGTCTCCGGGTGAAGCCGGATGAAAAAGTGTGTGTGATCACCGACGAAGCTACGCTCGACATCGCATCGGCGATCGTGGTTGAACTCGAGAAGATGGACGCGCCCTATCATGCCTATATCCTCGAAGACCTGGCCGCTCGTCCCTTGACCGACATGCCACGCGAGATCCTCAACGATCTTGAAACCAGTCAGGTATCGATCTTCGCTGTGCAGGCGCAAAGAAATGAACTGCGCTCGCGCATCCAGATGACCGACGTGGTCAACCGGCGCAAGATTCGCCACGCCCACATGGTCAACATCAACCGTCAGATCATGCTCGAAGGCATGCGCGCGGATTTCCAACGCGTCGACCGGTTAAGCCAGAAGGTCGTCGAAATGGTGCGGAAGGCCTCGAAGATTCGCGCGAAGACCGGAGCCGGGACGGATCTGACTGCTGATCTGAATCCGAACTACAAGTGGCTGAAGACGAGCGGCATTATCTCTCCTGAAAAATGGGGCAACCTGCCGGGCGGCGAGATTTTCACGACTCCCGGCGAAGTGAATGGGACTTTCGTGATCGATGGAGTGGTCGGCGACTATCTGTGCGCCAAGTTTGGAAATCTCAAAGAGAATCCGCTGACGATTCAGATGAAGGGCAATCGCCTGACCGAGGCTCATTCCGAAAATCGCGAACTGGAAGATGATTTCTGGAAGTACACGCACACCGACGAAAACAGCGACCGTGTGGGTGAGTTCGCGATTGGCACAAACATCGATTTAAAAGAAGTGATCGGTCAGATTCTGCAGGATGAGAAATATCCTGGCGTACACATTGCATTTGGAAACCCTTATGGCGCGCACACCGGCGCCGAGTGGGACTCCACCACGCACATTGACGTCGTCGGACGGAAGTTCAACATATGGGTTGATGACCAGCAGATTATGCAAGACGGCAAGTTTTTAATAGAAGCTTAGGCGCCGCATCAGGTCAAAGATGGCGACAGCGACAACATCGAATACGGAACTGCTAAGAAGGGCGTACGCTGCCTTCAACGCCCGTGATATCGATGGAGCCCTCGCCACAATGAAACCAGATGTCGTGTGGCCGAACGGTGTGGAAGGCGGCACCGTCCACGGCCATGCAGGCGTTCGGGCGTACTGGACGCGCCAGTGGGGCACGCTCGATCCACATGTCGAGCCCAAGACTTTCGACGTCGACGCATCCGGCCGAATCGTCGTGGGAGTTCACCAGGTGGTGAATGATCGAGCCGGCAAACTTCTATTGGATCGCATGGTGGAACACATCTACACGATAGAAGACGGCCTGATTCGGAGCATGGACATCCGCGAGTAAACCGTTCCATACTGCCTCCCTATGATTCCGAGTCTGCGCAGGCAGTTCAACGACAACTTCACGACCGAGAAATATCAGACCTTTCTTCATCGAGTCGATGACGCCTGCGGAACGCACGTGCAGTTTCGCGTGTCGGAGACTCCCTGTTTTTTCCCGAAAGAATTGATCGACCGCATGTCGGTCGCCGGCGAGGAGTTAATACGGCAGTTGGTCGACAGTCCAGCATATCGGGCCAAGTCCGACGAGGCGGTACCTGCAGAATTCAAAGTCCCGAATGAAGCGCCCCATCCGATGTTTGTCCAAGTCGATTTTGGGCTGGTGCGCGATGCAAACGGAGCTTTGCAACCGAAGCTGGTTGAGCTGCAAGCTTTTCCTTCTCTCTATGCGTATCAAGGTCCGCTAGCCCAGGCTTATATCGACGTGTACGGGATCGGAGCGGCAGGATCCGGGCTTCCAGCTGGCGGGCGACTGAAATATTTCTTGAGCGGACTCGAGACCGACTCTTTCCGGGAGCTGCTGCGCCGTGCCATTGTCGGATCGCATGATCCGGAGAATGTAATCCTCATGGAGATCGATCCTCAGCATCAGAAAACGCTTCCGGACTTCCTGCTCACCGAAAAAATGATGGGCGTTCGCGCGGTCGATATCGCTGACATTAAGAAAGAAGGCTCGCGTCTGTATTACGAGCGCGACGGAAAACGCGTGCCGATTCACCGCATCTATAACCGCGCGATCGTCGACGAATTGGAACGCAAGAACGTCAAACTTGCATTCGACTGGCGCGACGATCTTGATGTCGAGTGGGCTGGGCATCCCAATTGGTATTTCCGCATCAGCAAGTTCTCCATTCCTTATCTCAAGCATGAATCCGTCCCGAAGACATGGTTCCTCGATCAGCTTCAGGACATTCCTCCGGATTTAGAAAACTATGCGCTCAAGCCGCTTTATTCCTTTGCTGGGCTGGGTGTAGTGATTGCTCCGAAAAAAGAAGAGGTCACAGCGATCCCAAAGGACAAGCGGCCGTATTACATCCTGCAGGAGCGTCTGAATTTCGAGCCGGTGATTGAGACGCCGTTCGGCGGCACCAAGGCGGAAGTACGGGTCATGTACATCTGGATGGAGAAACTCATGCCGGTGTTGACGATCATTCGCATGGGGCGTGGTCTTATGATGGGCGTGGACCACAACAAAAACATGGAATGGGTGGGCGCGTCGGCAGGCCTCTATTTGGATTGAGCGCGGGCTACTTGGGCTCTAACCTTCTGCTGGGACGGTTTCCAGTCGGCGACTGAGCAAAATTCCTCCAATCAGCAAAGAGATGGTCAGACCAACGAACAGTGCCAACCATCCCCAATGTTGTAAAGGATGTCGAAGCACGCGCAGGAAGTGCCGTCCATAGTGCCCGGCGATGAAGGCGATGCCGAAATATCGGACCCCACGGCAGACTGTCACAATCGCGATGAATCTTCCCAACGGATAGTCGCCGGCACCGGCCGCCGCGAAGAACACGCTGGTAGGGGTAGGCAGTGGAATCAAGGTGGACGCCGCGAGTGTGCCCGTCCCCCACTGGCGGAAGAGCTTGAGAAACTTCGACACCCTTCCTTTCTTGAATTTTTGGTCGAGATAGGCGGAGCCGGCGGTTCGCGCCAGCCGGAATGTTAAATAGGCTCCAAGCACTGATCCAGCAGTTGCGCAGGCGGCGAACTCATACCAAAGCGGGCGGTGGGTGGCCGCGAGAATCGCGGTGAGAATGTCAGGACCGCCGAAAGTGGGCAAGGGCGAGCTATCCAGGATGGCCAGGAAAAACAAACCCACCGCGCCTAAATGGTGGAGCTTGGAAAAGAGAGTCTGGTGAGTGGGCGGCGTTCGTCTCGGCGCGAGCAGGAACAGCATCTCCGCAATATATCAATTGGATCGTCACGCAATCCCTAGAAGTGTATTAGTGAAGAAATGTATTAACCGATTTCTTGGACGACCTCGGTTCGTAGTACCTTCCCGTTAGGCCTTTTCACCAGCATCGTCTTGCCGTCTAGGCGCACCACGACCGAACATCCCGGTGTGAACTCACCCGGAGCATAGCCATCCGCCGTCTCGGCACAATACTCTCCCACGTACTGCATGCCATTCACTTTGACAATGATCGCCGTGCGGCGGGTAGATTTCCCGGCCTCGCGCCGGATTTCCAGCTCCGCGTGGGTCCAGTTCTCCACATCGCGGCCCGGAAGTCTTCCGTTGCGAATATAAATTTCCTCAGCGCGGCGGCGTACGGCCTCGTGCAAATTAGTTTCCGAAAGCGGCTTGTCTGAGGTGAACAAATCAGACTGCGAATCAGGCTCCATTTGACTCTCCAGAACTTCTTAACTCCCTAATTTAGTCTCATCCAAACCAGAGCGGATAGCCTCGCATCTTACTGAAGGACGTACCGGATAACGATTTGGGAACTGGGTCTCTAACGTTCATAAACGGAATTCGCAGAGCCGGTCAGAGTGCAGCCGTTACGCCCGGCAGACCTGCGATTAGGCAGTTGACCAGAGTCGGCGGTCAGCCTAACATTACCGCGACTAACGCCGGGCAGCGTCTCGCCTTCTTATGATCGGTCAGCAAGTATCCCATTACCGCATCCTCGGGAAGCTGGGGGGTGGTGGTATGGGCATTGTGTATGAGGCTGAAGATCTGAAGCTCGGCCGGCACGTGGCCCTGAAGTTTATCCCCGAAAACCTTACCGGCGATCCCAAGTCGCTGGAACGATTTACGCGAGAAGCCCGCGCCGCATCCCTGCTGAACCATCCGAACATCTGCACCATCCACGGCATTGAGGACAACAACGGGCATCCCTTCATCGTGATGGAACGCCTGGAAGGCGAGAGCCTGAAGCAGCATATCGCCGGCCATCCGATGGAAGTGGACAGAGTGCTAGAGGTCGGCGTCCAGGTCGCCGACGCTTTGATTGCCTCTCACGCCAAGAACATCGTTCACCGCGACATCAAGCCGGCCAACATCTTCCTGACGCCCAGCGGGCAGGTGAAGGTCCTCGACTTTGGACTGGCAAAGCTCGTACACAATCTCGGAACGGAAGATGACCCCGCGGCCGATAACTCCCTCACCGCCATCGGAGTGATTCCCGGCACAGCCGTGTACATGTCCCCGGAACAGGCCCGCAGTGAGACTGTCGACGCACGCAGTGATCTGTTCTCGTTCGGTGTCGTTTTGTACGAAATGTCGACCGGCAAGAAACCGTTCACCGGCGCGAATTCGCTAGTGACGCTGGATGCGGTGCTGCATTCCAAGCCGGTGCCTCCAAAGGAACTGAATCCCAAGATCCCCATCGAATTGCAAGGCATCATCGGAAAAGCGATGGAGAAGGACCGCAACCATCGCTACCAAAGCGCAGCCGAGATGAAATCGGACCTGGCACTGCTCAAGCGCGAGGCTGAATCCGGCCAACTGAAGACTGGAAGCCACACGGCTATGCTGCGCGCCGCCAACAGGACGTTTGGGCACAACACGCGCTTGCAGACCTATTTGCTTTTGGGAACGGCCGCCCTTCTGGTGACCGTGCTGGCCGCGGTAGGTACATGGTGGTATAAGCATCGCGAAATCGCAAACGCCGAGCAACACAATGCAATCGCTGTGCTTCCACTGCAGAACATGAACGGCGATTACAACGTCGACTATTTGCGCTTCGCCTTGGCCGATGAATTGACGAGCGTTCTCACCTATTCACGAACCCTCGAAGTCCGCCCGTCATCGGTTACGCGGAAATACGTTGCCCTCGATCTTGATCCAAAGAAAGTTGGGCAGGAACTGCGCGTTGGACGCATTCTCACCGGCTCGTTTCGCAAGCAGGGCGACCAGTTGCTGGTCACGCTGGAAGCCATCGATGTGCCCACGGACCGTCTGCTCTGGGAGACGACCGTGACAGAAAAAGCCGATAACTTGATCGGCCTCCAGGAGCAACTGACAACCCAGGTCCAGCACGGGCTCTTGCCCATTCTTGGCGGGGCGGCCGGGACCGTGGACGCAGCCGCGTCCCGTCCAAAGAACCAGCAGGCTTATGACTTCTACCTGCGCAGCGTAGCTGTCCCACATGACCCGGCTCCGAACAAGGAAGCGATCAAGATGCTCGAATGGGCGGTCGGTATTGACCCGACCTATGCCCCGGCCTGGGAAGCTCTCGGCCAGAGATATTACTTCGGTTCCACCTACGGGGATGGTGGCGAACAGATGTTTCAGCGGTCCAATGCGGCGTATGAGAGAGCGGTATCGCTTGATCCCAATCGTGTGATGGCGGCCAGCAGTTTGATTGAAAATCGCGTAGAACGGGGTGAATTGGGCCGTGCCTACGACGCTGCTACCGATCTTGTCCGGCGCCGTCCGCAGAGCGCGGACGCGCACTTTGCGCTGGCCTACGTACTGCGCTATGCCGGGATGCTTGATCAATCCACGCAGGAGTGCAACACCGCACGCCAGCTGGATCCCGGAAATTTCAGCTTCCGCTCCTGCGCGTGGTCGTTCCTTGAGATGGGCAAGACCGATCGAGCCATGGATTTCGTCCACCTCGACGCTGGATCGGAATGGGCTGCATGGGTCACGCCTTACATCTATTTGGCGGAAGGCCGTGTCGCGGACGCCCATGAGGCCTCCAAGAGTATGGGCAAGGCTTCCTCATATCACCGCGAGTTGATGGAAGCTTGTACGGCTCCGCAAAAGCCTGCGGACCTAGCCAGGATCGTGCGCGAGACCGAGTCATCGGTCATGATGGAACCCGATGCAGAAAACTGGTACCACGTGGGCGCTCTGATGGCTGCCTGTGGCCAGAACGAGCCGGCGCTGCGTCTGTTGAAGGCAGCAGTGCAACAGAACTACTGCGGCTATGGGGCTTTGCTGGATGATCCGCTGCTGAAGGATCTACGAAAAGAAACAGCGTTCAACGAAGTCCTGACTGCTGCCAGCAACTGCCAAGCGATACTCAAAGAGGGTCGCCCATAGACCTGCAGATAAACCGACCTTCCATGCGCATCCTCACGCGTCGCGAGCTGCTGAAGTCTTCGGTGTTGGGAGTGGCTGTCTCTCAGCTACCGTCCAGCGCTGCATCGTCCCTCGCGCGCAAAGGACGCATTCACCAATCGGTCTGTCAATGGTGCTACCCCAAGATTCCCGTCGAGCAACTGGCGGAATACGCCTCGAAGATCGGACTCACAGGAGTGGATCTGCTGCAACCGGAGCAGTACGAACTTCCCCGCCGATATGGATTGCTCTGCACCATGGGATACGCGGGCGGAGGAGAAATTGGTAATGCTTTGAATCGAGTTGAGAATCACACCGCGATCGAACAAGCCTTCAGGACAAACATTCCGCGTGCCGCCAAAGCAGGGGTGCCGAACGTCATTACTTTTTCGGGCAACCGCGCCGGAATGTCTGATGAAGAAGGGGCGCGCAACACAATCTTAGGGCTGAATCGCGTCAAGAAGATCGCGGAAGACAATGGCGTAACCATCTGCATGGAATTGCTCAACAGCAAGCGCGATCATCACGACTACATGTGCGATCACACGGCGTGGGGAGTTCGAGTCGTTCAGGAAGTAAACTCGCCTAGGGTGAAACTGCTTTACGACATCTATCACATGCAGATCATGGAAGGCGATCTCATCGATACGATCCGCCAGAATATCCAATGGATTGGTCACTTCCACACGGGCGGAGTACCCGGCCGGCACGAACTCGACGACACGCAGGAAGTTCAGTGGGACGGCGTGATGCGCGCCATCGCCGATACCGGGTTTAAGGGATACTTGGCCCACGAATTCGTGCCCACAGGTGATCCGCTAGTGTCATTGCGTAGCGCTGTGGATCTGTGCGATGTCTGAGATCACCCTGATTGCGTGAAACCAGCCATCTGCGGCTGAAACCCATGCAATCGCTAACGATCAGCCTCGCCGAGAGTCTAACGAGCATAGGCCACAGATGAAAGAATTTGCGTCGGAGCGGGGGTAGGCCCCATCCTTGTAGCGTGAGACATTCCGGACCTGCCAGCCTGCCGCGGGGCATTGGCCGCGGCTTCCTTAAACCTATTCAAGACCTTCACCTTTTCGGGCTCAAGTTCGCCTGCTTGCTTGTGATCTGCGCTTTGGCGGCGCCAGCACAGGCTCCGTCAAAGAGTAGCAAGTCTGGCGCAGAGGACCACTCCGCGCCGCAGGTGAATGCTGATCCCCCAGGACTGTTGTATCAGGGAGTTCCGGCGCCGATTCCCCAGGACGAAGGTATCGCAGGACTCCGCCTCGAACTATTGCGGCTCGGCACGACAGCCCGATTGATGCAAGTGGTGGCCCATCCCGACGACGAAGACGGCGGCTTGCTGACCCTCGAAGCTCGTGGACACGGCGTCAGCACGCTTTTGATGACGCTGAATCGGGGCGAGGGTGGTCAAAACAAAGTCGGCAGCAATTTGTCGGACGTGCTGGGCGTTTTGCGAACCGAGGAACTGCTCGCTGCCGATCAACATTACGGGGTGCAAGACCGCTTTTCCCGCGTAGCCGATTTTGGATTCTCAAAGACCGCCGCTGAAACTTTCCAGAAATGGGGCGGTCACGACATCGCCCTCGCGGATATGGTGCGGGTCATCCGCACATTCCGTCCTGACGTTCTGGTGGCACGTTTTTCCGGTACGGAGCGCGACGGCCACGGAAATCATCAGGCGTCCGGCATTCTCACCAAAGAGGCTTTCCGCGCCGCCGCCGATCCCAAGCGCTTTCCGGAACAGATCGCTCAAGGCCTCGAGCCTTGGCAGGCAAAAAAGCTGTATATCGGAAACGTCTGCCCTTGGGGATCGGCGACCTGCCCCGACAAAGATTGGACCGTAAAGTTCAACACCGGAGAACGCGATCCGAATCTCGGCATGTCTTACGTTCAGTTCGCGATGGAAGGACTGCGTCATCAGATGTCGCAGGGTTTGGCCAACTGGACGGTTGAGCCCGGCGACCGATTCACGTTCTACAAGCTCGTGGATTCCACTCTTCCCGGAGGCGCTGAGAAGGTAGGACATGAGACCAGCTTCTTTGACGGAATCGACACTACATGGCCGGGGCTTGCGGCTCGGTTCGATTCAGCCGAGACCAAGCTTCCCGGACTCAAGTTCGAATTCACGAAAATTGGCGAGTTCGTTGCCGAAGCCTCAGGCGCAGCAAAAGGAAACGACGGATCGGCCGCGGCTGCTCCATTGACGAAGGTGGTCGCAGCTCTGAATCGTACCGTCAATCAAATTCGGGACAGCAGCCTGAGCATGGAGACAAAGCTGGATCTGCTCACGCGCATTGCTGAGAAACAACAGCAGGCCGAAACTGCGCTGAATCTTGCCCTCGGCGTAACCTTGACTGCGAACGTCAACTCAAACGATGGCCGCGTCAAGGAGTTCCCGAAGGAGGCCGACGCTCTCACCGCAGTTTCCCCTGGTCAGGAGTTCGTGATTGGCATGACCTTCCACAATGGTTCGAAGCTGCCTCTAACCATTGATCAGATCAAGCTTGACGTTCCTGCAGGATGGAGCACCATCAACGGCAAAACCAAGCCGGAGACTGTTCAGCCCGGCAAAGATCTGCACGCGGATTTTCGTCTGCGGGTACCCAAAGACACGCCATACACGCGTCCTTATTGGCACCGCGATGACCCGAACACCGAAGCGATCAATCACATCGACAACGAGAAGTACGCGACGCTTCCTTTCCCTCCACCAGCTCTGCGTGCTCGAATCGAGTATGCGGTAAAAGAGGCAAAAGGACCCGCAACACGAAATGGCATCACGGTGCCCGTCGTCACGCCTTATGTCGACGACACAGGCAAAGAGCACTCGCGAACTCTGGCGATCGTCCCAAGTTTTTCCGTAATGCTTGAACCCGCCACGCAGGTATTTCCCACTCATAATGGAAGTAACTTCACCGTCACGGTCGGCGTAACCAGCAATCTGCTTCGTCCAGTGAACGGCAATTTGCGTCTGGAACTTCCGCAGGGCTGGCGCTCCGAGCCGAATCAAATCCCTCTCAGTCTGCAGCATCGGGGCGAGAAACAAGATTCACATTTCAAAGTCTTCCCTGCCGCATTGCAGCCAGGACGCGCGACTATTCGCGCAATCTTCGATTCCGACGGCGAGAAGTACAGTGCAGGCTACACGCTGGTCGCTCGTGAGGACCTCGGAAGCTTTTATTACTACCAACCGGCCAGGCAGCGGGTCAGCATCGTCGACGTAAAAGTACCGCACGACCTCAAGATCGGCTACATCATGGGAGCGGGTGACGACATTCCGACGATTTTGAAGCAGTTGGGGATGGATGTCACCTTGATTCCAGCAGAGCAGTTAGCCGGCGCAGACCTCAGCAAATTTGGAACAATCGTGCTAGGCATCCGCGCTTACGACACACAAAAAGATGTCGTTACCAACAACAAGAAGTTGCTTGATTTCGCGTCCGCAGGGGGAACGCTGGTCGTGCAATACAACACCAGCGTTGGCGACTTCAACAGTGACAAACTCACGCCATACCCTGCCGATCTCAGTCGGGCGCGAGTGTCGGTGGAAGAGGCACCGGTCGATATCCTCGCCCCGCAAGATTCCGTCTTTCATTATCCGAATACGATCACCGACGCCGATTTCAACGGCTGGGTTCAGGAGCGCGGATTGTATTTCATGAGCAAGTGGGACGATCACTACACGCCGCTGCTCGCCTGCCATGATCCTGGGGAGGATCCACAAAAAGGCGGCCTGCTGCGGGCACAGTATGGCAAGGGTACGTATATCTATGCGGCGTACGCTTTCTTCCGCCAGTTGCCCGCTGGTGTTCCTGGAGCGGTACGGCTGTATGTGAATATTCTCAGTGCAGGGCACGAAAAGCCATAATTTGCCGGCGATCGGTTCGCAGCACGAGCCAGATCGCCGGACATTCACCGCTTACGATTGGCCACCCAATAACGAATGCAATCCTCCGACGACTCCAAGTCAGGTTCTCCGACCCTTATCCGCGGCATGGGTCTGGGCAGCGCCACCGCGCTGAACATGATCGACATGATCGGGGTCGGCCCGTTCATCACCATGCCTCTGGTGCTGACCGCGATGGGCGGTCCGCAAGCGCTGCTGGGCTGGGTGTTGGGCGCGGGGCTTGCTGTCTGTGACGGACTGATCTCTGCGGAATTGAGCGCATCCCTGCCCGGATCCGGAGGATCGTACCGCTACTTGCGCGAAAGCTACGGCTCCCAGAAATGGGGACGCCTGATTTCGTTCCTCTTCATCTGGCAAGTGTCGTTCAGCGCCCCCCTCTCCATTGCCAGCGGCTGCATCGGATTGGCCGGATACGCCGCTTACTACTGGCCCGAACTCGAAACGGTGTATGCCCATCACGAGGCGGGACTCCATATTCCGTGGGCCGGAACGCTGCAAGTCAGTTGGATCGTCACACCGGGAACCGCACTCGCCGTCGCGATCTGCTTCTTCACCGTTCTGCTGCTCTATCGACGCATCACCGCCATCGGCCGACTCTCGAAGATACTGTGGTTCGGAGTGATGGGAACGATTGGCTGGATCATCTATGCCGGCCTGACCCACTTCAGCGCAGCGCGTGTGTTCGACTTTCCTCCCGGAGCCTTTAACCTCTCTCCCGCCTTCTTCAGCGGGCTCGGCGGGGCCATGTTAGTCGCGACCTACGATTATTGGGGTTATTACAATGTCGCCTTCCTGGGCGACGAGATCAAAGAACCCGAAAAGAACATTCCCCGGGCAATGCTGCTTTCCATTCTGCTCGTCGCCTGTCTATATCTACTGATGAATGTATGCATTCTGGCCGTCGTCCCGTGGCGTGAGATGCTGAAAATCGGCCAGAACAATACAGGTCTGTATGTTGTGTCGGTGTTCATGGAGAGAGTTTACGGTCCTTGGGCCGCCCGGCTGGTCACTGGCCTGGTGATCGCAACTGCCTTTGCTTCCGTTTTTTCTTTGATGCTGGGATACTCGCGCGTTCCTTACGCCGCGGCCAAAGACGGCAACTACTTCAAGGCATTCGCGAAAGTCCACCCGGTATATCGGTTCCCGCACGTGTCTTTGCTGGCACTGGGAGTTGTCGCGGCGATGTTCTGTTTTCTTCGCTTGAAAGACGCCATCGCTGCTCTGGTCGTGATCCGTCTCATTTTGCAGTTTCTGGTGCAAGCAGTCGGCCTGATTGTGCTGAGGATTCGCCGGCCAGATCTGCCTCGTCCATTTCGCATGTGGTTCTATCCCGTCCCTGTTGTGCTGGCCAGCGCAGGATTTCTTTACATACTGTTCGGACGTCCGAACTGGGAGAAAGAAGTTCGCTACGCCGCGGTAATTTTGCTGACTGGCCTGATTATTTTCATGATTCGATCCTGGAAGTATTCGGAATGGCCCTTCAAGGCTGTTCCCGAAACAATTCTTACGAAGCCTTAAGGTGTAACAAGCGACGAGCGACGCGATGGCGGATCACATCACAGTTCCATCGGTGAGAGGCACTGGCAGCCGTCAGGCTGACTCCGCGCTGGCGCCGCTCCGTGAACCGCTATTCCGATCACTTTGGATCGCTGCGGTCCTCTCCTATACCGGCACATGGATGCAGAACGTCGGCGCAGGATGGCTTATGACCGAGCTCACGACTTCGCCGCTGGTCGTCAGCCTGGTGCAAGCCGCTGCCGCCGTTCCAGTCTTTCTGGTTGTGCTTCCAGCCGGGGCCCTCGCCGATATGGTCGATCGCCGCCGTCTGCTCTTGTTCACTCAGAGTTGGATGGTGTTGGCTGCAGTCGCTCTCGGCGTTCTGACTCAGTTCCGCGCGGTCACTCCCTGGATGCTGCTGGTCTTCACGTTTCTCATGGGAGTCGGCGCGGTCATGAACGATCCAGCATGGCAGGCGATCACGCCGGACGTGATCTCTGCGCCGCGTCATGCCTCCGCAGTCGCCCTCAACTCCGCGGGATTCAACGTGGCCCGAGCCGTTGGTCCGGCACTGGGCGGGATTGTCGTAGCGGCGGCTGGCGCCGGTTGGTCGTTTCTCTTGAATGCTGCTTCTTTTTTTGGGGTGATTTTATTTCTCTATTCCTGGAAGCAAGCTCCCCAGGCCACACCTCCCAAGCGCACGGTGCGGGAATCCATCGCGGAAGGGTTCCGTTATGTGCGCGGCGCCCCACAGGTCCGATCGGTGCTGATTCGCACAGGCGCTTTCAGCTTTGGTGCAGCTTCGCTGCTTGCCCTTTTGCCGGTCATTTGCCAGCCGCATGGCGCGCAAGGATACGGATTTCTGTTGACTTGTTTCGGACTCGGCGCCTTGGCAGGAGCGGCAGTGTTGCCTCGTCTGCGCCTGCAGTACTCGGTGGACGGCCTCGTCGCTGGCGCTACTATCCTTTTTGCGCTGTTGACCTTCGCTGCCGGACAGGTGCATATCTTTGAATGGCTCTGTCTGGTATTGTTTACGGCGGGTGCCGCATGGATAGGCATTCTAGCCTGCTTCAACGTGGTCGCACAGACTATGTGCCCCTCGTGGATGCGCGCTAGGGCGCTCTCGATGTACTTGCTGGTTCTGCAGGGAGGCATGGCCATCGGCAGCGCGCTCTGGGGAGCCGTCGCAACGCGACGCGGCGTGCCTGAGGCGCTTGCCTGGTCGGCGCTGGCAATGGTATTGGGATTGGCCACGATCCGTCGCCATCGGTTGACTGCGACAGAATTGGAGATGGCTCCGGCAGTCGTCAGGGACTAATGCGTTACGGGGGACCTATGAAGAAAAAGACGGGAGTGATTGCGTTTCTGGTGCTCGCAACGATCTGCGCTGCTCAAGCTGCCAAACCCAAAGAAGAACGCCGCAGCGTCACCATGATCTTGGATCACACCGTCAGCAATCTCGAAAGTGAATTCGTCCCGGCGGCCGAAGCGATGCCCGAAGACAAGTACGGATTCGCACCCACGAATGGTGAATTTAAAGGCGTCCGCACATTCGCGCAGCAGATTAAACACGTGGCCGCCGTAAATTACGAACTCGGAGCGGCGCTGCTCGAGCAAAAGCCGCCCGTAGACATCGGCGACGAGTCAGGTCCGGCTTCCATCACCTCCAAGGCCGAAATTCTCAAGTACCTCAAAGATTCCTTCGCATACGTACACAAAGCGATTGCCACGATTAACGAATCAAATCTGACAGGAACGGTGAGGAGCCCATTCGGCGAAGGATGGGTCTCGCGATTGGGCCTGGCGAGTGAAGTTGCATCCCACGGATATGATCACTATGGGCAGATGGTGGAATATCTACGCATGAATGGAATCATTCCACCTGCCAGCAGGTAGACTCCGCGTTCGTTCGTATCAGTCCAGATCATGGCCATCGACTGGCAAACATTTCGCCTCACCTTGGAATTGGCATTCACAGTGTCAGCGATTCTCTTCCTGATCGGGTTGCCCATCGCCTACTGGATCGCGTTCTCCCGATCGCGTTGGAAATTTCTGATCGAGGCCGTTGTCGCGCTTCCAATCGTGCTTCCGCCCACCGTGCTTGGCTTTTACGTTTTGGTGGCGCTGGGCCCGCGAAGTCCGCTCGGCCGTTGGTGGATTTCCCTTACGGGACACACCCTGGCCTTTACATTCTCAGGACTGGTGATCGGATCCATTCTCTACAGCCTTCCGTTCGCAGTGCAGCCTTTCGCGTCGTCATTCTCGGCTGTGGACCGCAAGCTCATTGCTGCGTCCGCAACGCTCGGCGCATCTTCGTTTCGCACCTTCGTTCGTGTCATTGCTCCGCTCTCCCGCGCAGGGCTTATCACGGGTACAGCTCTGTCGTTTGCCCACACCATGGGAGAATTCGGCGTCGTACTCATGGTTGGCGGCAATATTCCGGGCGTGACTCGCACCGTCTCGATCGATATCTACGACCGCGTCCAATCCTCGGACTATGCTGGCGCGAACCAGACAGCTCTGGTCCTGCTGCTCGTGTGTTTTGCCCTGTTGGTCTTGGTTTACGGCCTGAATCGCAAAGCTTGGGTCATCGATCCCATAAAATAGACGGATGAACGAGACGCGGACTCCTGACGTGGAACCGGTCACTGCGATTCCGCAGGTCTCTGAGGGTGATCCGCGCCTACGCTGCCGTTTTCGCAAACTCCTTCGGACAAGCAATCGCGATTTCTTTCTCGACCTCGCGTTCGACGCAACTCCAGGATTCACCATCCTCTTTGGCGCTTCCGGAGCCGGAAAGACAACTTTGCTCGACTGCATCGCTGGCCTAACAACGCCAGATTCGGGAGGCATTTCCGTTGGCGCGCGCGTCCTTTTTGATTCGTCGAGGCAGATCGACCTTGCAATAGCTCGTCGTCGCGCCGGATACGTTCTGCAAAACCTGGCGCTGTTCCCCAACATGACCGTTGCTCAGAACGTCGCTTATGGTCTGGCCCATTTTAATGAAGCGCAGCGAAACCAACGCGTCACATCGATGCTTGAGACCTTTCATATCGCCCATCTGGCGCCGCGCAACATTCAGCAAATCTCCGGGGGAGAAGCCCAGCGCGTTGCCTTGGCCAGAACCTTGATCACCGAGCCAGAAGTCTTACTGCTCGATGAACCGTTGGCCGCGCTCGATTCGCCAACAAAATCGCAGATTATCGATGACTTACGCCGATGGAACAGGACCCATTGCATCCCAATTCTCTATGTGACGCACAGCCGCGACGAGGTCTTTGCCCTGGGAGAGCGGGTCATCGTCCTCGATGCCGGGCACATCGTGGCTCAGGGTACGCCGCATGAGGTCATGAATGCGCCGATGCAGGAGACCGTCGCTCAGCTCGCAGGCTTCGAAAATGTTTTTGATGTGCTTGTGCAGGCGGTTCGTCCGGAACGCGGCACGATGACGTGTCAGGTCGCCGGAGATGGTGGTCCTTTGCTGCTTGAAACTCCGATGGTGCGTGGCGGCGTAGGAGCGGCACTGCGAGTAGGAATTCGTGCCGGAGACATCCTGCTGGCGACCTCGCCTCCAATCGGATTAAGCGCGCGCAACGTCATTCCGGGCCGCATCACTTCACTCGAGCAGCATGACGTGATCGTGTCGGCACGCGTCAAGGGTCGAGTGGAGATGGAAGTTCATCTCACCCTGGCGGCTCGCGATTCACTGCAACT
This sequence comes from Terriglobia bacterium, assembly GCA_963823085.1. Taxonomy (GTDB): domain Bacteria; phylum Acidobacteriota; class Terriglobia; order Terriglobales; family Acidobacteriaceae; genus Sulfotelmatobacter. Next base: position 56,948 of record CAWGKF010000023.1, read on the forward strand.
GATAAACGGCCGCGAGGTGTGGCTGGTCATCAAAACGCATTCCTGCCACCTGATGCAGCGGTAGATTCGTCGATCTTCTCGCATCCAAAATCTGTTCCTGCCTCATCTCGATCACGGCTACTCTCTGTCCTTTATGCTCCTCGGCGAAGACGATTCGCCCTCCGAGGATCTGGGCAGCCGCCGCGGCAGGCAGATCACGCTCATAACCGAAGAAGCCGTGCTTGAGCTCGGTCCACTTCGTCCAACGCTCCAGCAGAGGATGCGGCGGTTCGTACTTCGTCGAAAAGACGAAGGCGACATCAAAGTGGTCCCGGAAGTCCGCGGCTGAGAGCACCTGCTCCAACGAAAAGTCTTCGATGCGCACGACCTGCATTGGACGCGTCGTATAGCCGAGCCATGGCCGCGTCAACTCATCCGAGGCTGGCCAGGCGGTCAGCACGCGTGCCATCGGATAACGAGCCTCAAGGAAGCGCTCGGCATTTTCGTGCATCACGACATAGTCGCGGTACGCGAGATTGTCTTCCGGAGAGAACCCGTATGGCGGATTCCAGAACCACGCCAGCACGAACGCCGCCGCGACGAAAGCAATCATGAGGGGCCAAGCACGCATCCTTCTTCGTAAAGTTGAGACCGCGAGGATGATGACCAGTGGCACCACAGGGAGCAAATATCGAGCCAGTACCGCGCCGCCAATCAAAGCCATGAACACGAGGTATGCCGCGATAAGAAGAAAAAAAACAATCTGCACGGGAATAGCAATGCGCGGCCGTTCCATCCCGCCATCTTTCAGCGGAGGCTCCATCATCGCCAGCGCCATCGCTCCCGTCAAAACCCACAGATGTAAATATCCGACGCTCTGCCAAAGCCTCAACGCGAGCGCTAGTACAAATCGCAGTGGGTTGAGAGTGGCCGCTACGTTGTAACGAAAAAACTCCGGGTTGCCAAAAACGTATCCTGTCCGCGAATAATGGTAGCCGTACCAGGCGGCGAGCGGAACGACCGGGATCAGCAACGATGCAATTCCCCGCGCTGACGCAGGATCGAATGTAAACGCAGCATCGAACTCGGAACCTGTATTCCGGCGCCGGATTCGTTCCTTTAAAAACCCAAACCTGAGCAGCAGTTCCCATCCAACCAACGCCATGGGCGCCACAATGGCAGTTTCTTTTGCGAGAGCTGCCAGCGAGAACCAGATTGCAACTCCGCTCCAGTCCCGATCGAAATAAGCTCGCAGCCCCCAGAAGATGAGCCCCGCCGCGGCCAGGTCCACCTGAGCCAGCGAACTCTGCGCGAAAAATACGGGATAGAGCGCCGTGCATACGGTTGACGCGATGGCAACGTTTGTATTCGCCACACGCTCAGCCAGACGGAATACGCCCAAAAGCGAAAAAGCAGCCACGACGATCATCGCCGAGCGAGCCACCAGCGGCGCGTATCCGGCGCATTTCCACCAAAGCGCAACCCACGCCAGAACCAGCGGCGGATGCGCATTCGAAATCGTCGTGTGCGGGATCAGGCTACCGGTGAGCAACAGATCCCGCGCAGCGGGAACGTAGTAGCCTGCCTCGTCCCAGAAATAGGGCAGCGACAGCAACGGGGCGTGCAGCAGGAAGATCACGACAAAAATCACTGCAAACACGAGTGCCGGATGCAGGCGAGATCGCATCAAAAGATCTTTCTAGTCGTGGAGACGCGCGAACACTGAGACATCCGCCTAATGTACCGGTCCGGCCGGAGCCATGCGTGGATCGAGTTTGATCTCCCCGAAAGCGCCCTCGTAGCTCGACACATTCTGCTGCAGAAGTCCCAGCAATGCCTTGGCCTGCTGCGGGCTCAGATAGATCCCCTGGAAGTTACGGATCTCCACGTTGGTCTCGCTCTGCTGCTGCAAGGTGCCGAAGACAAGAAAGAAGTCCCATATATTGACCCGCATCTGCACGCTGTTCGCATAGTTCTCGCGGTAGCTCGCATCATTCGATAACTTCACGTTGGGTTGCATCGGATTGTTCATGGCAGGAAGTGTAACCGACTCCAAGTGCCAAGGGCGAGGAGTGGTGCCCTGAGGATCGAGTGTTTGCGCGGGCTCGTTGACAAAAACTGTCAGCGAATGAAGCTTTGCGGCGGGTAACCAGCGTCACCGTCCTGTGCATGCCAAACCCCATCGACTTCTTTTTTACTGAAAATAAAGAGCTTATTAACGATCTGCCAGTTACTTTGGGAAGTACCTGATGGCGTTGAAAATGCGATACAGTCGGTGTTGCCCTTGCTTCAAAGGGGGCGTGCGGAATTGCCTATGACTCAAAATAACGATCACGCGATGATGGAAGAAGTCGTCCTTCCGGAGCATCTTCTCCCCCTCGGATCTGTTCTGGGGCAGGGAGTTTCGGCGCTGGACCTATGCATGGTCCTGGCCAAGATTTTCCGTGTGCAGTACACCGAAGTCGCGCTGCTGCGGCTTGAGGGTGGGCTGCTGCGCTTCGTTTTTCCGGAATATCTGCGCACGACGGGCGCTATTCCGCTTTCGAGCAAGGCGGTTGCGGCCCATACGGCGCTCAGCAAGAAAGCCGAAATCTTCAATAACTTCGCCCGCGTGAAACATGCGAGCATCTTCGAAACCATCAAGCCTGAAGAGGGTGAAGACGCGACCGCGCCGGCTCCCATTCAGAAGCTCATGTCGGTTCCGGTGATGGACCGCGACTCGGCGGTTGTCGGAGTGATTCAGATCTCCCGAAAAGGGCTGGATCCGAAGTTTGCGCAGGATTTCAGCCGCGAAGACCTTCACGACCTCGAACTTGCGGCGGGGTTATTGGCTACCGCTCCGGCACTGATGGCGAATTAAAGAACTGCGAAGTTACGAACTGGGACGCCACACTGGCGTCTCAGTTCTTTTTAACGAGAATTCTTTGCAAAAGTGCGCAGATCCGTTCCCGTCATCTCCTTCGGCTCATCCACTCCGAGCATCCCCAGTATCGTCGGAGAAATATCCCTCAGGGAGCCATTCGGCTTGAGCGTGAACTCCTTCGCATTTTCAGACACGACAATGAACGGAACCGGATTCGTCGTATGCGCCGTATGCGGGCCGCCGGTTACGGGATCGATCATCATCTCCGCGTTACCGTGATCAGCCGTGATCAGCATGGCCCCGCCTTTGGCTTTTACAGCCGCTTCAATCCGCGCAAGACACGCATCCACGGTCTCAACCGCCTTCACCGTGGGCTCGATTTTTCCTGAGTGCCCAACCATGTCGGCGTTCGCGAAGTTGACGATCATCACGTCGAATGTTCCGTCTTCCGTCGCTTTCACCACGGCGTCAGCGATCCCTGCCGCGCTCATCTCCGGCTTCAGATCATACGTCGCGACCTTTGGCGATTGAACCATCACGCGCTCTTCGCCCGGAAACGGTTGCTCTACTCCGCCGTTGAAGAAGTATGTGACGTGCGCGTACTTCTCCGTTTCGGCAACGCGCAGGTTGCGCATGTTCATCCCGCCCATCACATTCGCCAGAATGTTCGCCATCGACTCCGCCGGAATCACAACCGGCAAGCTGAAGTTTTTGTCGTATTGCGTCATGCAGACGTAATGGAGATTCTTGGGTACCCGGTCACGCGGAATCGTGGCATCGAGATCGGCCGCACCGGGTAGATCGCTCCCACCCTTGTCGTTTAATCCGCTGTTGCGGGTGAGGGCCCGGGTGATCTGGCGAACTCGATCGGCACGGAAGTTGAAGCAGATGCAGGAATCGTCGTCCCGAATCGTCTGTGTGACGCGGGCGCTCCCGCCCGCGTTTTTTGCGTCCTCGATGACGAAGGGTATAACGAACTCGTCCGTCACACCTTTGTTGTAGGACTCCTTCATTCCCTGCACCGGGTCCGTCTGCTTCCCGCCTTCTGCATCGGCGAACACCATCGCGTTGTAGGCCTTGGCAATGCGCTCCCACCGCCGGTCGCGGTCCATCGCGTAATAGCGGCCGTTGACCGTAGCAATCTTGCCGCAGTTGTATTCGCGCATCTTCTGTTGCAGTTGCTCAAGATATCCCGCGCCGTTCGTGGGCAGAGTGTCGCGCCCATCCATAAATGCGTGAACAAACACTCGATCCAGGCCGCTTTGCTTCGCCATCTTCAGCAAGGCATACAGATGCGCCTGTTGCGAGTGGACGCCGCCATCGGAGATCAGACCGAAGAGATGCAACCGGCGATCTCCGATGAGCGCGTGCTTCATCGCCTTAAGTAGCACTGGATGCGAGAAGAATTCGCCGTTCTGGATCATCAAATCGATCCGCGTAATGTCCATGTGCACAATGCGTCCGGCGCCAATGTTCAGGTGTCCGACTTCACTATTGCCCATCTGCCCTTCGGGCAATCCCACAAACGGTCCGCTGGTATGAATCAGTGTGTTGGGATATTCGCGCAACAGGCGGTCATACGTCGGCTTGCGGGCGAGAGCAATGGCATTGGCTTTGGTTTCGGCTCGATACCCCCAGCCGTCAAGAATGATCAGAATGAGCGGTTTAGGACGAGACATAAATCAGCTGTTAGCTCCTGGCTTTTAGCTCTTAGCGTAAAAATAATCGGCAAGGGCATGACTTAAAATCGTGCCGCAATGAGTGGGGATAAATCTACCGGCTTCCGCCGCTGGGCCCGTAGTTCTGCTACCAGAATAAATCCTCAATTTCTTTCGCCAACGGGTCGTTGAAGTCATCCGGGACTACGTATCTTGGCGGCCTGGCCTGCTTTCACTTCGGGCTTGAATTGCGCTCTTGATCCGCCTGCTTCATCGCCTGTTCCACGCTCGCCTGAATTCGAGGAAGCACGACCCGCATCGTCTCTCCCGTCACCGCCGGTATCTCGTGGAGGAACTTCTGTCCCGTTGGCGAAGAGTAAAAAGCGGTCAATCCATCGATGTCAGCCTTGGTGAAGTGCTTCTGATACACCGGTATCATGTCGTTCAGCATGTCATCCAAAGGAAAATTCTTGATCAGATCTTCGGATTGACGATCTAAGCGTGCCATTTCTTCTTCCGAGACGTCGGGGCGCCGCTTCTTCATTTGCTCACGGTTCATGGTTCGCATCTGCTGGAACATCTGGTCCATCATCTGTCGAACCTATTCCTTACTGGACATGATGTCGAAAAGCTTCCTGACATCTTCCTTGGAGGGCGCGTCCGGAGTGATCGAGACCGTGGTTTGCGCCCAGACGCTTGCCGACATCCAGACGAAGAAAAGACACATCACCAGTTTCGATTTCATGGAATCTCCGTGTTTGCAGACGATTCGGATCTACCCGTGATAATTCAACGCCTTCAATCCCAGGAACCGCGCCGTTCCCCCGAGTTCTTCTTCGATCCGTAGCAGTTGGTTGTATTTGGAAATGCGGTCGGTACGGGACGCCGATCCGGTCTTGATCTGCCCCGCCCCGGTCGCCACCGCCAGATCCGCAATAAACGTGTCTTCGGTCTCGCCCGAGCGATGCGAAATTACCGAGGTATATCCATTGCGCCGCCCAAGATCGATCGCGTCCAGCGTTTCGCTCACCGTCCCGATCTGATTCAGTTTGATCAGAATGGAATTTGCAATTCCTTTCTCAATGCCTTCGCCGAAAATTTTAATGTTCGTCACGAAAATATCGTCGCCTACGAGTTGAATCTTCCCGCCAAGTTCCTTCGTGAGATTCTGCCAGCCGTCCCAGTCATTCTCGGACAATCCATCTTCCAGCGAAACGATGGGATAATCTTCTACCCACTTCGCCCAGAACTTCACCATCTCGTCGGAGCTCTTCGCTGACTTGTCGGACTTTTTGAAAACGTACTTGCCGTCCTGGAAAAACTCGCTAGCCGCGGGATCGAGCGCAACCGCGATCTCTTCTCCCGGTTTGTAGCCAGCCTTGGTAATGGCCTCCAGCACAACCTCGATAGCTTCCACATTCGACTTGACCGAAGGTGCAAATCCGCCTTCATCGCCCACAGCTGTGTTGTAGCCACGCTTCTTCAACACACCTTTCAACGTATGGAAAACTTCGACACCCCAGCGCAATGCTTCGGAGAAACTGGGGGCGCCTACGGGCATCACCATAAATTCCTGGAAGTCGACATTGTTGTCGGCGTGCGCTCCGCCGTTCAGGATGTTCATCATTGGCGTCGGCAGCGTATTCGCCCCCGCGCCACCAAGATACCGATACAGCGGGATATCCAGGCTCACCGCTGAGGCGCGCGCCGCGGCCATCGAGACAGAAAGAATCGCATTCGCGCCCAGGCGTGCCCTTGTTTTCCGTCCCGTCGAGTTCGATCATCTTGGCGTCGAGCCCGCGTTGATCGAATCCATCCCAGTTGGCGAGCGCCTCGGCAATTTCGCCGTTCACGTTCTCTACCGCTTTCAGCACGCCCTTACCGACAAAGCGGTTCGTATCCTGGTCGCGCAATTCGACCGCCTCGTGCTCCCCGGTAGACGCACCGCTGGGAACAATAGCTCGGCCCATCGAACCGTCTGCCAGAAAAACTTCCGCTTCTACCGTTGGATTGCCGCGTGAATCCAGAACTTCTCGTGCATGAATGCCTGCAATATTTGACATAGTAGGTCCGTTCCTTTACTGGGATGAGTTCAAACTGCGATTGTTCAAACTGCCATTAATGTGATCCAACGCCGACGGGTTGATCGCTGTGGGATCCGACGCTGCGCCCTCGAGATTCCGGACGCGCTATAGCTTCACCCGTCGCGCGCTGCGAAACTCACGATTATATCGGATGGAGGTCAACGCAATGTGACGCAAGACACAGATCTTTCGGCGCATTTCATTTTCGGAACTGCCCATTCGGCCACCGTTCGCACCCTCTTATCTCCACTGGTTCCCCGTGTACTGTCCGCCGCTTGTCGCCGCCTCCGCCGTGATCTAGAGTCAAAGGAAGCTGGAAGGCTCTCGGAGGTACTCATGAAACGCTGGACGTTACTCCCCTGTCTACTGCTGGCGACGATGGTCACCGCCCAAAATAGTGCGCCCGTGCCCGCAGGGACGGCCTTGATGGTGCGCCTCGACACAACCCTTGCCACTTTCAGCAATCGAGTCGGAGATCCATTCCGCGGCAGCATCACGCAGCCCATCGTCATCGATGGCAAGACAGTCATTCCGTCGGGAGCGACCGTCGAAGGCCGGGTCACCAAGGTGGTCGAACCGCGTCGCATCTCAGGTAAGCCAACCATCGGCATTCTGCCGGAAGCAATTATCCTGCCCACAGGAGAGCGCTACTATCTCGATGCGACCCTCACCGATACGAACATCGCTGGAAGCGACGTCAACAATGAGGGGCAATTCAAGGGATCAGGCCATGACCGCCACGACACGATTGAGCAAGGAGGAGGCACCGCAGGCGGCATGTTGATTGGAGGGCTTGTCGGTGGCCCCGTTGGGATCCTGGTCGGTGGCGCTATCGGCGCAGGCTCGACGACCGGTCATTGGCTCGCCAAGCATCGCTCCGCGACGCTGCCGGCAGGAACGCAACTTACGTTGGAATTGAATCGTCCATTGACGATGTCAACGCCTTCGCCCAACGGCGCCAGCAACTAAACATCGCACATTTCGAAGAGGGATGGCCGGGCGTGCACATGCTCTCGGCCATTACTTTTTGCGGACGAGAAACGAATGTAGACGTGCAGCCATAAATATGGCAGAATGATTTTGTGAGGACAACCGTCGATATCCCGGATTCCCTTTACCGCGAGCTCAAAGGGAAAGCCGCGAATGAGGGGCGCTCGGTTAAGGAGCTGATTCTTCGCGGTGTGGAGCAGGAACTGAAAGGTCGTCGGAACCGTTCTTCCCGGGTCACTCTTCCTATCGTGCGTTCCAAACGGCCGGGGTCGATGAAATTAGATAATGCCAAGATCTTCGAGATCATTCCTTTTCCCTGATGTGAACGTGTGGCTCGCCCTTACTTGGGAAGGACACGTTCATCACAACGTTGTCCGCTCATGGTTCGAAGGTCTCGATCCCGCAGCCCGGCTAGGGTTTTGTCGTTTCACTCAGATCAGTCTGCTACGGCTACTCACTACACAAGCGGTCATGGGCCCCGACGTCATGACTCAGGTCGGGGCATGGGGAGCGTATGACCAGTGGTCGCAAGATGATCGGATATACCTCCTGGAAGAACCAGCAAGTGTCGAGTCTGTTTTCCGTGCCCAATCGCGCCGGGCGCGCTCGGACTCGAAAGGCTGGGCAGATGCCTATCTTGCCGCATTCGCAACCGTGGCACAGATGACGCTTGTAACTTTCGACAAGGGCTTTGCAGGAAGGCTTGACGCGTTAGTAATTCTGAAATCGTGACCGGCCTCTTCGTCACGCACTGAACAGCAGTTCTCCCTCGCTGACCACCTGCAGCTCAATCCATCCTTCGAGAGGCAGCGAATCTACGGGAAGCCGATTCTGCCATAGACTGAACCGCAGCCGAACCTTACTCGTGGCTATGCTCGGCCCAGTTGCCAACTTCCGATCAGACGCGCCATCCGGTCCGGAACCTGGAGCCGCCAGCAGCCATGAGAGCGGCAGCTTGAACTCAAAGTTCCGCAGCAGAGCCAATTTCACATGCTCGTCCGTTTGATTCGAGGACGCCAGCTCGCGTCCCGCTACGCCATTCTCGATCTTCCAATTCGTAAGCCTGCCCACATTCGCGGCGGCATCGATCCGTAAAGTTCGCCTCGGACGGGGCTCGCCGCTGGCCCACGATTCCACGTTCACGATAATTTCAAACTCTTCGGCCGGAACCTTGCCTGAAAAATCCAGGCGTCCATATAAACAAGTGGCGTCGATCCCCGCGTACACCGAATCCAGCAGGAACTGCTTGCCATGCATCGCCCCGGCGCGGTGATCGGCTGTGTAAACCGCCGCACCCATCCATTCGAAGTACCGCACTTTGTCCCCAGTCACTCGCGGATGGATATACGCCGTCTGCGGCACAAACGCCGGACGCACCTCCGCCCCAGTTATCGGCTGAGCCAAATAATCCGGGGGAACCGCGCCCAGCGCCTGGTACACGTTCGAAAGATGCTTGCGGTAGAGTTCGTCAAAGTCTCGGTCATTCGCCGAGTGGTGCTCCGGGCCATACCACCAGTTCCAGTCGCTCCCCTCTGCGATCAGGATCTCGTCAAACGCCAGCTTGCGTTGCGCCTCTGTCGCTCGCGCCGCATTCTGCGCATAAAACTCACGCGCGTGATGCAGGTAATCCCATGCCCGGTTATCTTCCGGAGCTCCAATCCACACGTTGAAATTCGCATTGATCCAACTTCCGGGAACAAGCGAATTCATCTTCCCGAAATCTTTGTGCCGAGCGATCGCTTCGGAAATCGTCAGTGCTTCAATACCCGGTTCAGTTTGCAGGGCGTCGTAAAAGCGCCGCAGAAATTCGCGCCCCGACTTTGGATAGTATTCCCACGCATTCTCGCCGTCGAGAATGATCGACACCACCGCGTCCCGTCCCTTATCGAGCACCGGCTTGGCGGCCTCTTTGATGTTTGCGATCAGATGCCGAGCCGCATCTGCGGGAGGCATGCCGGAATACACAAATCCGATCAGGTCGGAAATCGTGTGATCGCGGAATACCATGTGCATCGTCGTCGACCCATTCTCATAGCGATGGATGTTGTACAACTTCTCAGCCTGCTGCGCCGGAAGGCGCCCGCTGCCCTCCCGCGAAAAGAACGATCCCGTGCTGCGGCCGAGGACACCTTCGTCCGTCGCCATCCACTGCACGCCAAGTGAGTGCGCGATCGCCAGCGCTTCTTCAGAAACGCTGCCCTCCGACGGCCAGATTCCCTTCGGCCGCATGCCAAACACTTTTTCATGCAAATCAAGGCCGCGAACCAGCTGTTCGCGCGCATCTTCCGGATGCCGAAAGCGATTCTGTGGCAGAGGCAATCCCGGGGACGAAACTGCGCCTATGCTCGTGTCGCACACCAGCGGCAAAATCGGATGGTAAAAGGGCGTCGCCGATATTTCGATCGAGCCTTTTTTTGCTGCGTCGGCGTGCGCCGGCAGGACCCGCCCGAGCAACTCCTGTTCCCGCGCGATCACAAATTTCTGATCATCGAGCGAGAAGTGATGCCCTTTGTTAACCAGCGCGGCTACGTCCTTCTCTTCGAGGAAGAATTCATCGAACCATGCGATCTGCGACAGTACTTGCAGATCCGTAAAATCCTGATCCTGAAAATATCTTTCGGCCCGCTCCGGATGATCCCCGTGCTCGCGAAACCTTTCCCATAGTTGGCGATAGCGCGGGTACCGACCAATCACATTTTGCGGATTCGCCTGAAACAGATACTGCAGTGCGAATCGCCGCTCCTCCGGGGTGAGCTCTTTGGCGGGCTTGGCCGCTACGCTCAGAAACGGATCCCGCGCCGTTCCGGCCACATAATCCTGTATCTGCACCATCAATGACGGCACAAGATTGAAGTTCTGATGAACTTTCGGGAACTCATCCAGAAGTTTCACCATGCCGTAGTAGTCCTTGAGCGCGTGTAAACGCACCCACGGCAGGCGATATTCACCCGATACCAGATCCTTGTAGAACGGCTGGTGCTGATGCCAAAGAAGGATGACGCGCAGCGACGGCATGGCTGGAGACAGTCAGTCTAGCACGCAGGTTTCCGAGTCCCGAGTCACGGGGCGGGTGGACCATCCTTTCGCGCCTTTTGTGTCCAGTCCCATGAGATGCTTTACAAAATGTCCCGGGACATCCTTTACACTCTTCGTGACGGGTGGCCTGGCCTCCTAGAGCTGTTTTTTCTGTTTCCCGTTTCGATACTGTGGGTGCCCCGCTCTCGCGTTTTTGCGAGGGCGGGTACGATGCTGTCGATACCATAGGGATTGTTATGCCCATCGGCTTGCATCGAACCTACGGCGCGCATCACCTGCACTTCATCACCAATTCGTGCTATCAACGACGCCCGCTCCTCGACTCACCGCAGGCGCGCGATCTCTTCCTTTCCGTGCTCGAACAAACCCGCGAGAAGTATCGTTTCGTCGTTGTCGGCTACGTGGTGATGCCTGAGCACATTCATCTGCTGATCACGAAACCCGAAGTGGGCTCTCCTTCGACTGTGATGCAGGTGCTAAAACAGCGCACCGCGAGAGCGTTGTTGCCGAAGCGGCGACGCAGAGATCCGCGGCAGAGAAACCTGTTTGGTGCGGAGGAACGCCGGGCGTTCTGGCAAGCACGTTTCTACGACTTCAACGTATGGACTACGAAGAAACGCGTGGAGAAGCTGCGCTACATGCATCGTAATCCAGTGAAACGAGGACTGGTGCAGTCGCCGGAACAATGGCGTTGGAGCAGTTATCGGTACTATCTGTTGGACGAAGCCGGACCCGTGCAAGTGAATGTAGGCTGGGGAAAGATCTCGTTCCGAAATCGCGTCGCATAAGATCGAACTGAAATCCCTTGGAGTCGGAAGCATCGTACCCGCCCTTACAGAAAACGCAAGGACTGATTGGATAAGAGTGAAGGCTCGATTGATCCGGTAGTCTTGGTTTGAGGACAAAGACGCTGGGAAGAAAGGAGCCTTCGCATGATGATTATAGGATGTGATTTCCATCCCAGCTGGCAACAAGTGAGTTGGTTGGATACGGAGACGGGAGAGTACGGGGAGAGAAAGCTGGTGCATGCCACGGGGGACGCCAAGATGTTCTATGAGGAACTGGCGGCGCCGGTGCTGATGGGCATGGAGGCCACGGGGAACAGTCAGTGGTTCGTGGAGTTGGTCGAAGACTTGGGGGGCGGGTGGCCCGGCCTTCCAAAGCCTGTTCTTCGTTCCCGTTGTGACACTGCGGGTGCCCCGCTCTCGCGATTTTGGCGAGGGCGGGTACGATGCTGCCGAGATCGGGTGGCGTGGAAGGTCGGAAACAGAATCCTTCACTTCTGGCGATCGTGGTACCCGCCCTTCGCAAAAACCGCGAAGAGCGGGGCACCCAGAGTGAGGGACGTATCAGCGAATCAAAAGCCGAAGATTGAAAGGGCGGGCCACCCGCCCAAACAAAGGAGCTGAAATCGGCTACTATGGAGGTGGTAGCAGCTTAGAAGATCACATTTGGAAAAACTTGCTTACTCAAGTGAAAGCCGACTGCGGCGACTAAAGCCTTCCTTGTGCTGAGATTTAGTGACCTGTTAGGAACCGACAGCAGGCACTCATAGAGTGCTGTAATTGCGAACGCAATCTGCTTTTGCATGAGAGATCGAAGCATCTTATCGGAGGAATGAGGAAATGTTTGAAGTTGCGCCAATTGTCATCTTCTTCGAATATCTCGTGATAGCTATTCTTGGGGCGGTGATAGCCTTGGTCTTCGGCGTAATCTGGTCCACGATTCTCAAACTTCGGATACAGGAAGTCACACGGGATGCACTTCTCGGTGCTTTTGGATCAGTAGTTACGGTGATCGCGTGCGCTATAGTGCCATTTCCGCGAAACACCATTTCCAGATCCTTGGGTCCCGGTTTGATAGTCCAAACCACCTTGAATCGGTTTCAGCATCCCTATGCTTTGGCAACTGTGGTGACGATAATCCTGCCCGCCTTGCACCATTTTCTTCGTCTAAAGAGTGCTAGGGAACGTAATTCCGCAACGTAGCAGAGCACGCAGGGAAAGAACAGTAGACCGTGCCAGGGGCGCTTGGAGTGATACCACTGATACCCATTGGGCGGGTGGCCCGGCCTTCCAAAGCCTGTTCTTCTTTCCCGTTGCGACACTGTGGGTGCCCCGCTCTCGCGATTTTTGCGAGGGCGGGTACGATGCTGCCGAGATCGGGAGGTGTAGAAGGTCTGGGAAAACCGGGGACAGACAGGACGTATCACCATTTTCTTCCGCAACCGTTGTGCAATCACACGCCAGTGTGATCCCGGTCCTTGCGGCTCACGATCAGCGAGCCCAAACTAGCCAAGGCGAAAGTCGAGGCGATTGGCGGGCGTACGAGCCCGCCGCCGAGATCCTGAGCAACGCGAAGGACCTCTAACTCCTTGCGGCTCAATATTTTACCCGCAAGTCATTGAGCGCCATACATTACTCCTCAATTTCCCGCTAAGTCGAAGATTCCAGAGATCCGAGGGGGGAGGGGGGTATATCAAAATCCCGCGCAAAACCTAAAATCAAAACGACATTGCCCGGGTGCTGCGTGGGCGGGTGGCCCGGCCTTCCAAAGCCTGTTCTTCTTTCCCGTTGCGACACTGTGGGTGCCCCGCTCTCGCGATTTTGGCGAGGGCGGGTACGATGCTGCCGAGATCGGGAGGCGTAGAAGGTCTGGGAAAACTGGGTACAGACGGGACGCACCACCATTTTTCCGAAACCCGTTGTGCAATCACACGCCAGTGTGATCCCGGTCCTTGCGGTCACGATCCAGCAAGCCCAAACTAGCCAAGGCGAAAGCGGTACACGAGGGAATTCGTCGACTGGAGCTAACTCCTTGCGGCTCAAGATTTTACCCGCAAGTCATTGAGCGCCATAGATTACTTCTCAATTTCCCGCTAAGTCGATGATCCCAGAGATCCGAGGGGGGAGGGGGATACCCCATTCATCGTTGAAAACGCCGCGGGCTTGAGTGAGTCCCTAGGGTATTCAATCGGCAGCGGTCGGGCTGTTGGTTCGGTACACTATCCCTCTGAGCCGCCATCATGCCTGAAACTGTGACCACCACTCCCCAACTGCTGACCGAGAACGACCTTTACCTTTTCAACGAAGGCAGCCACTACCGCATATACGACAAGATGGGAGCACATCTTGTCACAAGCAATGGACAAAGTGGCGCGGTCTTCAGTGTATGGGCACCGAACGCGCGCTCGGTATCAGTTGTCGGCAGTTTCAACGAATGGGATTCGAAAACCAACCGCCTCACTTCGCGTGGCTCGTCCGGCATCTGGGAAGGATTCATTCCCGGCGTGAATCACGGCGCACTTTATAAGTTCCACATCGATTCACAGCGTCACGGATATCGCATCGACAAAGCTGATCCGATCGGCTTGCTGCATGAGAAGCCTCCCCGCACAGCTTCCGTCGTGTGGGACCTGAATTACGAGTGGAACGACAACGAGTGGATGCAGAAACGTTCGGAGCGCAATTCCTTGCGCGCGCCCCAATCCATCTACGAGGTACATCTTGGTTCCTGGATGCGCGTGCCCGAGGAGCACAATCGTCCGCTCACGTACCGTGAAACCGCGCCTCGTCTCGCTGAGTACGTCGGCCAGATGGGCTTCACCCACGTCGAATTCCTTCCGGTGATGGAGCATCCGTTCTTCGGTTCCTGGGGATATCAGACGACCGGCTATTTCGCGCCGACATCTCGTTACGGCACCCCGCAAGACTTCATGTATCTGGTCGACTACCTGCACCAGCACGGCATCGGCGTGATCCTCGACTGGGTGCCTTCGCACTTTCCTTCCGACGGCCACGGCCTCGCCTACTTCGACGGTACACACCTTTACGAGCACGCCGATTCTCGCCAGGGATTTCACCCGGATTGGAAGACGCACATCTTCAACTATGGGCGCGCCGAGGTTCGCAGCTTCCTCATGTCGAGCGCGATGTTCTGGTTCGACAAGTACCACGTCGACGGATTGCGCGTGGATGCCGTCGCTTCCATGCTCTACCTCGACTACTCCCGCAATCAGGGCGAATGGATTCCCAACAAGTTTGGCGGACGCGAAAATCTCGAGGCCATCGACTTCCTCCGCCGGTTCAATCAGGAAGCTTACAAAGAACACCCGGATATCCAGACCACCGCCGAAGAGTCGACTTCATGGCCGATGGTCTCAAAGCCCGTCTATGTTGGCGGCCTCGGCTTCGGCGAAAAATGGGATATGGGCTGGATGCACGACACGCTCAAGTATTTCCAGAACGATCCGATTCACCGCAAGTATCAGCACAATCTACTGACCTTCCGCATGCTGTATTCCTGGCATGAAAACTTTGTGCTGCCGCTCTCGCATGACGAAGTCGTCCACGGCAAAGGCTCTCTCATCGGGAAGATGCCCGGAGATGAATGGCAGAAGTTCGCCAACTTGCGCCTGTTATACGGATACATGTATGCCCAATCCGGCAAGAAACTCCTTTTCATGGGTTGCGAGTTCGGACAGGTCCGCGAGTGGGCGCACGACTCCAGCTTGGAATGGCACGTCCTGCAGTATCAGGTGCATCGTGGAGTGCAGGCCTGGATGGAGCAACTGAATCGTTTCTACCGCAACGAGCCAGCAATGCACGTGCTCGACAATGATCCGGCAGGATTCGAGTGGGTCGACGCCAACGATAACGCGAACAGCACGATTTCGCTGCTGCGCAAAAGCGAATCACCGCAAGACACAGTTCTCGTGGTCTGCAACTTCACGCCCGTACCCCGTGTCGGATATCGAATTGGAGTGCCTCATGGAGGCTACTGGCGCGAGATGCTCAATAGCGATGCCCGCGAATACGCCGGAAGCGGAATGGGGAACATGGGCGGAGTGCAAGCCGAAGAAATTCCTATGCACGGCCGCCCGTTCTCACTGAAGCTGACGCTCCCGCCGCTCGCAGCGTTGTTCTTCAAAGCCGTGTAGGGCACCAGGGCCGGAGCCGAGATGCGAGGCGCCCGCGTCTCGACTTGTTTCGGCGGCCTGAAGTCGTCGATTTGGATCGGTTCGCTGCTATGGGGTTACCCTGAACACGGTTCCATAGCCGAGTCCGCAGCTTGAGGTCGTTCCGTAGAAATTCCCTGCCGCGTCACGGATGAGAGGTGCGGATGGGACGCAGCCGGCGGGACTTTCATTGAGCGGTAGAGAAATCTCCTTGCCCACCATGGTCACTCTGAACAGAGTTCCGCAACCACTTCCAGCACAACCCGTTCCTCCCCCAGCCTGTGTCGTTCCATAGAGATTTCCTCTAGGGTCAGCGGCCAGGCCAGCCGATGGGTTCCGTCCATCGTTCAGTACGCTGCCGAAGCTATAAATCAATTTCTCGGTTCCAGTACGAGTCACCTCAAAAACTGTTCCAAGCCCGTGGGTTCCACCCAGAAGAGTCGTGCCGTAGAGATTCCCTCCCGCCCCTATGATCACGCCAGAGGCAGGACCTTCCCCATCGGCAGGGTATCCGGCAAAGCTATGCAGAATCGTCTCCACACCGGTTTCACTGATCATGAAGAGGGTTCCACAACCCTGTTCGAATGGATCGGGGCAGTTCGCAGCGCCGCCTTGTCCGGTGGTCCCGTAAAGATTGCCTTGAGAGTCACGGATCAAATCGCTCGCGGGAAATTCACCGTCAGTTCCTCCCGCAAAACTGTAGAGGACGGTCTCCACGCCGTTCGTGTCTAACTTGAACACGGTTCCGCATCCAATCCCGCCATTTTCACCCTTGCAGTTGCCGGTTCCACCATACAACGTGGTGCCGTACAGGTTCCCCGCAGAATCGAGAATCAAGCCGGCATACGGGGACGCGCCATCTGGCGATCCCGAGAAGCTATACAGCACGCTTTCTTTTCCGGCGCTGCTTATCTTGAAAACGGTTCCAAAGTTGAAAGCTCCCCCGTGGGACGTGGTTCCGTAAAGGCTCCCCTGCTCATCCCGGATTAGGTCCGCCCAAGGCAACGACCCGTCAGGATTGTCAGTGAAGGTGTGGAGGATCGTCTCGACGCCCTGAGCGTTGATTTTAAACACCGTCCCATTATTCGTTCCGCCGAAGACCGTGGTGCCGTATAGGTTTCCCGCAGCGTCGCGGATCACCTTCGCAGACGGAGCCGACCCGTCCGGGTCGCCTTTGAAGCTGTAGATCGCCGTCAAAGTTTGCGCGGTGGCAGATTGTGACGCAATCGTGGCCATTGCGAAAGCAAGCGCAATCGTAGATAGGTAAGTTGGAATTGAAAACGCAGAAGCAGGAGCGACTCCAGGGTTTTCCGGACGAGGGTTGGCGATGTTCATATACACCTTTCTGATGAAACTATTCCTTGGAAACCGTTCGTTGCGTAGAAACGAAATCGCGCTCTGACGGGTCAGAGAAAGAGCGCGTTTAGGATGCAGAAACCCTCGGCCCGGTTTATACCCATATGGTTGCCCCGCCCGCGTCGTTCGCGGCAGGGTGGGCCGCTGGCCACCTTGCTCTTCAAAGCAAGCTAACGCAGGGACGGCCGCAGGCTGTCTGGCAGCGGAGGGTGATCGTGCCCTATATAATGACCCTCCGATGGCTCTCACCTCAGGCAGCAAGCTTGGCCCCTATGAAATTCAGTCCCCGCTTGGTGCGGGCGGTATGGGTGAGGTGTATCGCGCCCGCGATACTCGCCTCGGTCGCGAGGTCGCCATCAAGATTCTTCCCGACCATCTTTCCGCCGATCCCGAACTGAAACAGCGCATGGAGCGCGAAGCCCGGGCAATTTCATCGCTGAATCACCCCAACATCTGCACACTGCACGACATAGGCTCCCAGGATGGCGTCAACTTCCTGGTCATGGAATTTCTCGAGGGCCAGACGCTCGCCGATCGGCTTCGCAAAGGACCGCTGCCGCTTGAGCAGGCGCTTAGGATTGGCGCCGAAATCGCGCAGGCTCTTGAGACGGCGCATCAGCAAGGCATTATCCATCGCGACCTGAAACCGTCCAACATCATGCTCACGAAAACCGGAGCCAAGCTGATGGACTTTGGCTTGGCCAAACCGCAACTAGCCGTTCCCTCGCAAGCCGTCGGCCCCTTCACGCCCTCCACGCCCACCATGAACCTGGCTACGCTGACTTCCGCATCATCGCCGCTCACCCAAAAGGGCTCGATCGTCGGAACTTTCCAGTACATGGCACCCGAGCTTCTAAAGGGAGCCGAAGCCGACGCCCGCAGCGACATCTTCAGCATGGGCTGCGTGTTCTATGAAATGGTCACCGGACGGCGCGCATTCGAGGGCAAATCCCAGCTCAGCGTCTTCGCCGCGATCCTGGAGAAAGATCCCGAACCAATCAGCGCCACGCAAATTCTGGCTCCGCCGCTGCTTGAGCTGGTGGTCGCCGGTTGTCTCGCTAAAGATCCGGCCGAGCGATTCAGCTCCGCGCACGATGTTGCTATGAATCTGCGGTCCGTCTCTACGCTTGGTTCCGCGCCCACCCAGAAATCCGCTGCAAAACCTCTGCCGAGAGCCATCCTGTTCGCCGCTGTCAGCGCCGCAATTATTCTCGCTGCACTCGACTGGATTCTTAATCCACCGCTCCACATCTTCCGCGCCGAGGATCGTGGCCTCCATCAATCCGCCGCCCGACGCCCACTTCCGCCTGACCTCCGACCTCGCCGGGCCACCCGTGCTCTCGCCCAACGGCGCATATATCGCTTTTACCGCGACCGCCGCCGATGCCAAAACTGCGCTCTGGGTTCGCCCGGTCAATGCATCTGAACCCCATGCCCTGCCCGACACCAACGACGCCATCTTCCCCTTCTGGTCGCCCGATAGCCGTTCCCTTGGATTTTTCTCCGGCGGCAGACTCAAGACCATCGAAGTTGGCGCCACTACCTCCCAGACCCTCTGCGATGCCCAACTCGGCCGCGGCGGAGCGTGGAGCTCCAGCGGCGTCATCGTGTTTTCTGCGTCTCCGGTGACCGCGTTGTCCCAGATCGCGGCCACCGGAGGCACTCCCTCGCCGCTCACCAAACTCGATCCCTCGCTCTACACCTCGCATCGTTGGCCCACCTTTCTTCCCGACGGCAAGCATTTCTTGTACTTCGCCATGAATCACGAGGCCTCGAAGGTGTCCAATAACGGCATCTTCTACGCCTCGCTCGACGGCCGCGAAAATCGCCTCGTCGTTCACACCCAGAGCAACGCCATCTACGCTGCCGGATTTCTTCTGTTCAGCCGCGCTGACCAGTTGATGGCTCAACCCTTCGATCCTTCTAGCGGCAAGTTGAGCGGCGAACCGCAGGCCGTAGCATCCGGAGTCTTGAATGACGTGTCCACCTGGCACACCAGCGCGTCGGCTAGCGACAACGGACTGCTGACGTTCGGCAATGGTAGTTTCGGCAGCGTGCAACTGGTGTGGATGGGCCGGGATGGAAAAGAAGCCGGCATTGCCGCCGACAATCTGAAGAATCTCAATTTTGCCCGCCTCTCGCCTCAGGGCGATCGCATCGCCCTCGGCATCGATAACGGCGTCAACGACATTTGGCTGCTCGACTTGGGCCGCGGCGTCCGCACCCGCCTCACCTTCGGTCCCACCGGCAACACTCTGCCGGTCTGGTCGCCCGATGGCAAGTGGGTCGCTTATAGTTCCTTGCGCGCTTCCAGTGGTGGCATCTATCGCAAACTCGCCGACGGCACTGGCTCGGAAGAATTGCTTGTGCCCGATACCGGCATTACCTACGCTCCGGACGATTGGTCACATGATGGAAAGACTCTGTTCTTCTCCCCCAACATGTATACGCAGAGAGCTGAAGGCGAATGGGCCGTCTCGCTGGGGGGCGACCGGAAACCACAGCGCATTCTCGCTCACGGCACCCAGGCGACTCTTTCGCCCAACGGACGCTGGCTCGCCTACAGTTCCACCGAGTCCGGGCGCGTCGAAATCTATGTGGAAGCCTACGGCGGAGGCCAAGGCAAATGGCAGGTCTCGGCCAACGGTGGACAAGCGCCTCACTGGGACGCCGGCAGCAAGGAGCTTTACTACTTCGACTTGAGCCAGAATCTGGTTTCGGTCCCAATCAAGGAAGCAGGCAGCGCACTGCAATTCGGCACTCCGCAGACCCTGATCAGCCAGTGGACCGTCCTGACCTTCCCTTTCTACTCTCCGGCTCCCGACGGTAAACGATTTCTGATGGAGCGCCTCTCGCAGCAGGTCAACCAACCCATTACGCTCATCACCGACTTCACCACAGAACTGAAAAAGTAGGTCGCCGACCTGCGACTCAATCTGAGATTGTCTCGCCCCAGACTGGACCTCTCGGCGGGGCTGCTTTCCAGGTGGAGCAAGGGAACTCTCTCATGGCAGGACGCGGCAATCGCAAATGTTGAAACCGTCTAACTCTGAAACCTACCCCGTGCTATGCTCGCCTTAAGCGCGTCTCTCATGCGGATTCTCACCCGCTACATCTTGCGAGAGGTCACGGCACACGCCCTCATCGGCGTGGCGATCTTCACGTTTGTTTTATTCACCCGCGATTTAGGACACATCCTCGAGCTTGTCGTACGCGCCAGTGCTCCTCTTCCCAGCGTCGCGGAGATTTTTTCCTTCACCATTCCCCTGGCTCTGACCTATACGCTCCCCATGAGTGTGCTCGTTGGAATCCTGATCGGTCTGAGCCGTCTCGCCGCCGATAGCGAAATCACTGCCATGCGCGCCAGCGGCATGGGCGTGTGGAGCTTTTTGCGCATTTTATCGATCTTCGTTTTCGTGGCCTGGCTCGCAGCCCTGGTGAATGGGCTCTATGTCGCTCCGCGAGCCCAGGCGGCGCTCGGTCACCTGGAAGACCGTCTGAAGGGTTCTCAAGTTTCATTCGAGATTCAGCCGCGCGTCTTCTATGAAGGATTTCCCAAGATCGTCCTCTACGTGCAGGACGTGAAAAGCGCCCAGGGAGCTGCCATCTGGAAGGGCGTCTTCATGGCCGACCTGAGTGATGCCGCTAATCCCCGGATCACGCTGGCCAAAGAAGGCATCGTCGTCAGCGAGGGTCCCGATCGCCTGCACTTGCATCTCATCGACGGCTCCGAGCATGAGACCGATCCCAAAGACGCCGATCACTATCAAATCTCCACCTTTGAGCAGACGGACATTCCGATCGAGTTGCCGTCCACCGAGAGTAAGGCCGACGAATCACTCCCGGCGGGTGAAATGGACACTCGCTCTTTGCTCGATAAAGCTCGCCACTCCGATCCAGTTACCGCGCGCTGGTATCTCATCGAATTTCACCGGCGCTTTGCGCTGCCCACGGCTTGTCTGGTTCTTGCTCTGGTCGGCATCCCACTCGGGCTCTCGTCGAAGAAGAGCGGCAAATCCGGAGGCTTCGTCCTCACCATCCTCCTCGTCTTTGCCTATTACGTTGTATCGCTGATCGGTGTGTCTTTTGCGCGGCAGGGACGCGTGTCGCCATGGTTCGGAGCCTGGCTGGCCGATCTGGTCTTCTTTGCGCTCGGTGTCTTCTTGCTGTTCCGCGCTGAGAAGCGTCCTATCGAATTCAGCTCTTTTCGCGCCTCCCGTAAGACGCTTCAGCTCGGACGGCTCAATGGCAACAGCCGGCGTCGCGACAATGCCTTCGAACGTGTGTCCAGCCGGCGCCGGGTTTTTAGCGCCACCTTTCCGACGCTAATCGACGACTATGTCCTGCGCGACTTCTTCGTGTACCTCGGGATGATCCTCTCCACGTTCCTGGTGCTCGTTCTCGTGTTCACGCTTTTCGAGCTGCTGGGAGACATTCTGCGCAACAAAGTCCCGGTTTCCATCGTGGCGGAGTACCTGCTCAACGTCACGCCTTATCTCCTCTACAACGTCGCCCCGCTGGTCATGCTGCTGGCCGTCTTGGTCACGTTTGGCGTGATGCAGCGTTCCAACGAGATCACCGCAATCAAGGCGACCGGTACGAGTATTTACCGCATCGTCACGCCTGTGATCGCCGCCGCGGCGGTGCTTTCGGTCGCTCTGTTCTTCGCCGACCAGTTCTACTTGCCGCATACCAATAAGCGCCAGGAAGCTCTTCACAATGAGATCAAAGGGAAACCGCCGCAGACCTACCTGCGTCCCGATCGCAAATGGATTTTCGGCCAGAATAACGATATCTACTACTACCAGTTCTTCGATCCCGATCGCGACCAGTTCGGCAATATCAGCGTCTTTCAGCTCGACAAACCGAGCTTCACCATCACCCGTCGCGTTCACGCCGAACGCGCTCACTGGGCCGATAGTCTGAACCGCTGGATTTACGAGCAAGGATGGGAGCGATCACTGCGCGGCAGCGCTATCGCTCCGGACGGCTATCGCAAGTTCGAAGTTTCGACCTTCCCCGAGTTCCCCGAGACGCCCCCTTATTTCAAGAAGGAAGTGAAGCAGTATACGGAAATGAACTACGAGGAACTGCATCACTACATTCGCGACTTGCAGCAGAGCGGATTCGACGTTGTGCGCCTCCGCGTCGAACTCAACAAGAAACTTTCCTATCCGCTGATCACGCTCATTATGGCGATTCTGGCGATTCCGTTTTCGTTGTCGGCTGGAAAACGCGGGGCTGTCGCTGGAGTCGCAGTCGCCCTCTCCATCGCAGTCTTCTACACCGTGGTTTCGCGTTTGTTCGAAGCGATGGGCGATCTGAGTCAGCTCCCGCCCGCACTGGCAGCCTGGTCGCCAGATTTGATCTTCGTCCTGGTCGGCGGCTACTTGATCTTGAAGGTCCCCACTTAGATAAGGCGCAAGGGGCACAAAGTTAAAATCTGGAAAAATCAGCGCGTAGCCCTAATCCCTGGCCCCTGTTCCCTGCCCTACTTCACTGCCACGCCGTATGGATAATTGTCAGTCTGAATCACGGGGAGTAACGACAGCACTCCTGTGGCTGGAGTAATGGAATACTGTGACACCGTACTTCCGCCCTGACTGAGCGCTCCGAAGTTCGCCACAAACATCCAATTGTCGTCTCCGCGAATCGTCATCGACACGGGGCCCGCCCCGGTCGCCACGGTTGCCGGATTCAACGCTGCCAAGCTGCCTGACACTGGACTGATCGTAAATTCAGATATGGTGTTGGACAGCGTTCCTAGCGCGTACACATTATTCCCATACGGATCCACCAGAATCGGACCTGGCCCAGTCGCGCTCCCAGACAGGGCAAACGGCGATCCGGTAATCTGGACCAAACTGCCATCTGCGTTGGGACAGGTCCCGCTGCCCGTTGCCGCCATGCAGATGGTGTATGCGCTGATTTTGTTCGTTTGGAAATCACTCACGTAGACGAACCGGTCGCACGGATCCACAGCGACTCCCGCAGGCACCTGGTCGGTCGCAAAATAGCGTACGGACATAGTTTTCGGCGGATTTTCCAGTGCCCCAGTCGAAGTATTCACCGCGTATTCCCAAACAACGTAGTTGGTGGAATCCACTGCGTAGAGATACTCGACTGTGGGAGCCACATTGAGTGGAACCTGACAAACGGAGTTTGTCGTTCCGTTGATTCCCGTGCCAGGAAAAACCGTCGGACTGGCTGCAACCGCCGCAATATTCGGAGACGCGAAACCGGGGCCGTTCATGAAATTGAAGCTTCCTTTGACCGGCGTCAACGAGCCTCCGCTACCAATCGCATAAACACATACTCCGTACTGCGCCGTCGTACCCGGACAAGGAGCTGAGCCCGGTGCTTGGGCCATCGAATTCTTTCCCTCGGCAACGAACAGGAACTTTCCCGTGCTGTCCATCGCGAGCGTTGTGGGGTTCGGATCCGAAACCAAATTCCCTACCTGCTTCACGTTTCCGTCAGACGCGACCTGGAACGTAGCGATCCCGGTCTTGGTTGCGTTCGGGCACTGGTCGCTTTTATTGAAGATCACGAACAAATATGTCCCCGTTGGGTTTACGACCATTGCAGCCGGCGAGCCGTTCACCAGACACGTCAGGTTTCCGGTATCGTTCGGCGAATTGGCGATTCCAGATACGTGGCCGTTGCTCAACGTAAAACTGAAAGTCTCTATGACGGAGGATCCCTGACTGCCTACCAGTAACAGTCCGTCCTGCGAGGGGTTGTAATTGCTCCCGCACGCCAGCAATAGTCCGATCAATACCAACCCCGTCACCGCCCCGAGCACTCCAAGTCGCTTCAACATTCTTTCGTTCTTCTCCATGTCTTGCATGAGGATCGCGCGAACACACGCTCCCGGTACCCGCGACCGGGTTCTTATCGTCTAGAAAACGCGGGAAATCTCAACCCATTTGTGTATCAGGAAAGCGCAGGAAGAGCAATCTCCTGCCAAAGTTGGTTGGAACCAAGGGACTTCCCAAAAGTTGCCCGCATCGTCTTGCAAGACAGTATACGGGAATGTAAGGTCCGGCGTCGGACGCGTTCAAACACAAACTCTGTTTACCCGATCTCGGCTACCGCGGCCAAATCTGCCGATTTTTCGGCTCGGGTGCCTCCAGGACTCAAAGGCAGCCGGATCTCGACGATGAGCCCATTCGGTTGGCGATTAAAAGCCGCGACCCGGCCTCCATGGAATCGCACCGCTCTTTCCGTGATGGCCAATCCCAGCCCCACCCCTCCGGTCTGGCGTCCGCGAGCATCGTCCAGTCGATAGAACGGTTCGAACAGTTTTCCCAATGCATCCGGCGGAACACCGGGGCCGGCGTCGCTGACCCGCAGCACCGCTTCTTGCTTGCCCGACTGCTCAACGCCGCGAAGTTCAACCTCTACCGATGTTCCTTCGTGCGTATACCGGATCGCATTTCTCACTACATTCTCTACGGCACTATGCAGCAGCGACGCATTCCCACACACAGTCCACCCGCCCTCCGGGATCGTCGCGTGGACGTGGCAGCGCCGGGCCTGGGCTTCGAACTCCGCGTCTTCCACAACGCTTTCTACCAGTTCGCCCAACGGTACCGGAGTCTGCGGCACCAACTGCTCTCCATCTTCAAGTCGCGCCAGAGTGAGGATTCGACCGATCAGTTCGTTGAGCCGGCTGGCCTCCAACTCAATCCGGTCCAGCATGTCGGCACTTTCCATCCCAGCTCGCTGGCGAGCGAGTCCCAGAGCCACATTCAGCCGTGCCAGAGGAGATCGCAGCTCATGCGAGATGTCATTCAGCAACCGCGACTGGGCCTTCAACAAACTCTCAAGCCGCTCCGCCATGGTGTCAAAATCGCGCATCAATCCCGCCACTTCATCGCGCCGCATGCTCGCCGGAGCACCTGTGCGCGCCGTCAGGTCTCCCGCCGCCAGCTGCCGCGCGGCCGTTCGCAAACGAACAATCGGCTTGGTCAAAAACCACGCCAGGAGATAGCAGACCAGCCCCGAAGTGATGACCCCAATGATCAGGCCGGTGAAGGGCACACCCCTTGGTCCAATGAACACCCGTGGCCCGGGCGGCAATCCCATCACAAGCGTGTAGCGATGCTTGCCGTCTGAAGAGGCTTTTGAGTCTCGTTGCATCGGAGGTGCGGGAAACAGGAATCCGTCGTGCGGTGATCGCGGACCACCTGCAGCCACCCGTATCGCCCAATCTGGCGCGCCGCGATGGGAAACCTCGTCCAGGTGTTCGTTGAAAAGATAAGCGCGAACGTGCTGGGTTGCGTCCAACTCGTCGAGGTATTTGCGTAGCTGCTGCTCACCGCCCTCCTCATACGTGCTGACGGCATCGTTCAAAACGGTGGTGCGAAGGGCTTCCCAAGTCGAGCTCCGTGGCCGGAACGCGAGCGTCACCAGGATCGCCAATAGGAAGAACAATGCCTGCGCGGACCAGAATGAAAGGAAAATCCGTACGAAGAGGCTTTTCATGATTGGATTCCCCGGCCGCTCCTAGACCTTCGATTTCTCCCGTGGTCTCGCGAAAATGTATCCCACGCCTCGCACGGTCTTGATGTGCTCGTCATTTTCCGTGTCGCCCAGTTTTTTCCTGACCTTGCTCACGTGCATATCGATGCTGCGATCGAATGGCGAGAACTTCCGGCTGAGCACAGCGTTTACTAAGCGTTCGCGCGGCACCACTCGTCCCGCTTCGCGCAGCAAGACTTCAAGCAGATTGAACTCCACCGATGTCAGGTCTACAGGCTTGCCATCCATTCGAACTGTCCGTGTCGCCGGATCCAATTCGACATCCCCCACGATGACGACATCCGGAGCCGCTGGCGAACCGTTCCCATCGCCGCGCGTCCGCCGCAGAACCGCCCGTATCCGCGCCACCAGTTCCCGCGGGTTAAACGGCTTGGGAAGATAGTCGTCTGCCCCAATTTCCAGGCCAACGATGCGATCCACATCTTCCCCGCGCGCGGTCAACAATAGAACCGGAAGCCGCGACGTTGCCCGAATTCGCCGCAACACCTCAAATCCATTGATGCCGGGCAACATAACATCGAGCACGGCCAACAGATATTCACCGGCGATCGCCTTTTTTAGTCCCGTCTCACCATCGTGGACACATTCAGTAGTGAATCCCTCGGCGCGCAGATACTCTCCGACAAGATGGCATAGCTCCACATCGTCGTCGATAACCAATATTCTTTCCATGCTGAACTAATTGTGCACCCGAAGATGGCAAACCGTAGTAAAGAATTGTCAAACCTGGCGGCGAGTGCATCTCATTCCCGAGCGCCCTCGTCCAGCGTACCGCTCCAAACCTCGCGGATACCACTCTCGCCCTTACAAAACTTTACTCCGGTTGACCGACTTTTTACCGCTTTTCCCCCGGGAGTCGTGTTCATATCAGGGTACGCAATCCCGGATACCCGGACGATAGGAGTTACCATGAAAACGATTCGTTTCCGTTTCCTGATCGCCGCTCTCACAGTTCTGCTGGGCACAGCGATCGCAAAGTCCCAGACCGCCGAAGATACACCGCCTCCTCCCCCTATGCATGGACATCACGACGGCATGGGAGGCCCGATGGGTCACTTCTTCGCCGCCAAGCTCAACCTGACCGATGAGCAAAAAGCTCAGGCAAAGTCCATTTGGGAAAAGGAGCGTCCCACGGTGAAGCCGCTGATGCAGCAAGAGCGCCAGTTGGACATGCAGCTTCGCCAGTACGTAGAAGGCAACTTCGATCAGGCCAAAGTCCAAGCCATCGCTGCCCAGAAGGCTCAGGTTCAGACTCAGCTCACGGTGGAGCAGACCCGCATCCACAATGAGATGTATCAGCTCCTGACTGCCGATCAGAAGACGCAGCTGAAGCAGCTCGAAGCTCAGCATGAAGCGCGTATGCAGCAGCGTATGCAGCAGCACTCCAACGACGAGCCGCCCGCTCCTCCCGAGCAGTAAGGCACTCTTGATGAACTCTCCGTCGCCAGCCGGAGAGTTCATCGCGCAGTTGCGCTAAGTATTTCAACTTCGGCATAGGAACGCCGCAATAATCAGTAATTCGCTCATCACCGCTGGATGGCTCTTTTTCGCCGGCTGGAGCGCTGTTCTCGCCACCCTCACCGCTATCGCATTCGGCCGCGACTTGCGGCGACTCAAAGGACACATCGATCCGCCACCGCACAACCCTTCCTCAGATCCCACCCCACGTTCCACAACTCACTAGTTCTTGGCGCACCTTGGCGCTTGCTGCACCCGAATCGGGCGCTGTATGTTTCCGAACTCGGCTGAAATGAGCGGCAGCAGAGGTTTTCTCGCAGGGAACCCTTCGATACGATTTGAGGAAAACGGCTGGATGATCGATTGGCCAAAACCAAGTAAACCCGAGAACCTCCGTTGTCCCTACTGTGTGGAGAGCGGAAATTTCAAGTTAATGGTCCCGCAGACCGGCGGTGATTGGTTCCTTTGCGGGAGCTGTGGTCACTTGGCCCTTCCTTTTCATCCTGCCTTCCATTGCCTGTGCACGAAGTGCGTTGCTCTAGACCCAAACTCGAAATAGGGTTCCATGACTCTAAGACACAGAGTTCCTAGCCGGACCAGCCTTAGAACTTGCTCGAGTTTCCCGAGTTAGCCTCGGCAGCAGAATCAGAATCAATCCGTAGAAAAGAAGCGAACCGACAAGCGACGCCGCATTGCCGAAACGCAAATCTTCAAACACCAGCTTGATCGTGCCGAATCCGACCGCTGCATAGGCTGCCCAGCCAAGTTCCATTCGCCTCTGTTTGGAACATAGAAAGCCCAACACCAGGGCCAAACCGCAATTCGCCACCGTCCGTATCATCGACAAGGACGATGCTCCTAATTCCACTCGGCCCGCTGCCACCTTCGCCACGCCCACTACAGCCACCGACGCGGCCGCAAAGCCCAGCAGCAGCGCCGGAACCAGCCAGAGAAGCCTGCGTCTGGACTGCTCTTCGTGATGTCGTGCCCCGATTCCATAACAGAGCGCTGCCGATACTCCCACAACCCACGAAAGCCAATCCGGAGCCGCGGGGACGGCTCCTGCCAGCGCTTCGGAAATGTATTTCCACAACGGAGAAACGACCGCTGCCACGGCAAGATAGATCGAGACGTGAATCCCCAGACTGAGTTTCCCGGTGCGCATGTAGAGGAAAGCTGCGGTGAGCGAGGCCACGGACAGGAACACCCCTTCCAGAGCAAGTGGCAACAGCAAGTACGACCCGCAAAGTAAAAGCGCGGCCGCCCAATTGGCCGAGACCCGCCGATTCCGAACAAGATTCTCCTCCGCGAAGCGGTACAGCGCTCCCCAATAGCAACCGGCGGCCAGGAGCAAGAGAACGATGCCGACCTCAGGCAAGGCGGAGCCGTGACTGGCGCGGAGCACACCAAACGACGCTACAGCGAGAGCCACCATCCCCTGAAAAAAGTCAAAGACGGAAATCTCTTGCCGTAAGGCAAAACTTCGGATCCCGATGCTGCCTCCATAGATGATTGCCAACGCGAGAGACAAAGAGATGAGCACACTCGGAGTCGTCTCACGGTAGCCTTCCGGCACGCCCGCAGACGGCGTCAGAATGTAAACGACAAGCCAGACAGCGAAGTCGGCAGCCAATGCACCGATGACTCGAACCGTGAGCCGCTCCCCCAACCCGTCGGCAATCTCGATAGCAATGCTTACCGCCAACAGCGCTGCAGTCAGTGGGACCAGCTCCCGCGTGGCGACAATCAACGCAATTGCGGTTCCTGCAGCGCTCACCACTGCAATCCAAGGGATAACTTGCAACTTCGCCTGCCACGCCAGTCCCAAGGACAGAACTACAAAGCCGGCCAGCCAGATGGCTGCGAACGCTGGAGACAGAACTTGGAACCGAACCGTGGACTCCCACAGCAACGGAGAAAGGATTAGTGCCGACGTCACCCCGTACGTCGCACTTGCGAATCGCGACGCCTTGTGGACCCTGGCCGCCCAGATCAACCAGCAATATGCATAGACGATCGCGACGAACAACACTGGCAACTTCGGGATGCTGTTGCTCTCTGCCATCGCCCGAAGCAAGTAGGCGCCCGCAAGTCCCAGAACTGCCTTACCGAGAATCGGCACCGCACCCGACGGCGTTTCTACTATAGGAAATCCGCGCCAGGTCTCTGGCGCGCGTGGCCCTTGAGCAGCGACCGAAGGCGCTTGCGAATCAACCGGAACGGCTTGGGCTTCTTGCTCTTCGAGAGCAGCTACGCGCTGTTCTAGCGTCTCGATTTTGTGGCTGAGTTGCTCCAGCACCAATGTGATGCTGTCGACAGCTTGCGGCATACAACCTCCGCATCCAAGCCCGCGAATGAAAGGCTAGGTCGTTCCGTGCACCGGAGTTGCACCGGAGGCGCCTGAGGTCGCGTCCGGCCACGGCGGCAGGAGTTTTACCAACACCCACAGAATGGCAAATGGCAAAAGCATCAGCAGGATCGCTGTCAGCAGTCCTTCCCGCGTTGCAAACGCCATCTTGTACGTCGTGTAACCCAGGAAACTCTTCGAGAAGAGTTGCCCGCCGATCACCACGTTCCACCGCATGGCAAAAATGCCGACCACCGTTAGGGATCCTGCCACCGCGTAAATCCGCTTGCGGACAACCTCCGAAAAATTCAGGACCTGCGTTAGTCCGAGCAGGACGATGGGCGTCACCGTCCCCAAAAGAATCTGGATGATCACCTGCGACGTCCACAGGCGCGTGTGCACCATGAAATCGAGGCTGCGGAATGATTCATCTGCCTCGTAAATGCGCTGCAGCAGGTCAATCATCTCCAGGCTGAAGTCGATGACAAATGTGTAGAACAAGTACTGCGCGATCGCGTCCACGCAGCGCACGTCAATTTCTTTTCCCCGGAGCCGCGTCGAGGCCATGTAGAGCAGCATCACCGCCGCAATGCCAGAAACCATCGCCGAAAAAATAAAAACGATCGGCATCAGGGGCGACGACCACCACGGATTCGCCTTCACCGATCCAAAGATGAAACCCACGTATCCGTGCAGAAGAAAAGCCGATGGAATGCCGATCAGCGTGATGATGTATCCCAGTCGCTCGTCGATGCTGAGGGACCGCTCGCTGAGGTTGCTGGAACCCAGTGTGAGCACCCGGTAAATGAACCGCACTATGCCGGTTGAGCTCTGCGATTTCAGGACAATGTCACGCCGATAGTCGAGCCAGATTTCCAACAGCAACACCGCCATGAGGTACCAGAGATAGACGAATCCAAACATCGCCATGGCGGAAGAGCGGTGCGGCGTCAGGTACATCTCGAGTGAGCGCTCGGGATGTCCGAGATGCAGCTGCAACGGCAGCGGAGCGACAAGAAGGAAAGCCAGAGCAGTCAGCAGCGCCAGTCGGTACGTCGGCTTTACCGCGTTCACTCGGAACACTCGCTCCAGCGAGGCGAGAATGAAGGCCCCGGCTACCAATCCTGTGATGAACGGATAGAGCACGATCAGGACGCTCCACTGCAGCTCGACCTCGTTCGGATACATGAACCCTTCAACCGGAATCTGCACCCCATCCTCCTCAATTCCTAGCTCGACCGACTTACTGGCTCACATAAATCGCAGTAGGTTCGTATCAGGGCGTCGCTTCAGCGACGCCGCTGGCCAACCCCGCGAAATCACGTTTAGCCGCCTCTAGCGCACCGATCCATCCATTCCGTTGTAGAAAACCTTGGCTCCAGTCGCCATGTGCGGCTTAAGAACTTGAACCATGTGCGTCTTCAGGAACTCGTGAATCGGATCCTTCGGATTCTTCAGATCGGCCAACTGACGTGCTCCCGTCGGACACACCTCGCAGCACGCAGTCGTCAGCCCCTTTGTAATGCGGTGGTAGCAAAGCGTGCACTTTTCCGCGGTGTTCGTCTTCGGATTGATAAACCGGCAGCCGTAAGGGCATGCCTGCACACAGTATCTGCAACCGAGGCAATAGCTCTTATCCACCAGCACAACCCCATCCGGACTGACGAAGGTCGCCCCGACCGGGCACACCTGAGTGCAAGGTGAATCTGCGCAATGATTACAGAGTTTCGGGACGAAGAAATTCTTGCCGTCGCTCTGATTCGGCGGAAATCCCTGCTTCCCTCCGTCGGGCGATTCCACTTCCGGACGCTCGATCTGCCAGTCGGCAACGTGATATCGCTCGATCCAAGTGCGGTAGAACCCATCGGGCACATCGTTCTCAGCGGCGCAAGCTCGCACACAGCTGCCGCAGCCGATGCACTTGGGGATGTCGATCAACATTCCCCACCAGTGCTCACTCATCTTGTAGTTCGGGGACGCTTCCGGTGTTCCCGCCTGTACGTACTTCCAGGCAACAGCGGCGGCGGGTAAGAGGAGCAACATGCGGCGGCGGGTGATGTCCATTACTTTTTCACCTCCGTCGCAGTCTTCGCGGTAGTTTTCTCTTGCTCAATCTTTGGACGGTGCGGCTGGTGGCAGGTGTCGCAAGCCAGCCCGCCCGAATGCTCTGCGGTCACGACCTGCGGGAAGGCCTTCGGCTTAGCGCTGTTGGCTTCATGGCATCGGCTGCAGACCACGGCCGTATCGATTTTGGGAGGCTGAATCGTTGCCGGATCGTCTGCATGTTTTGCCTGCGCTCCATGGCAGGCTTCACACGGCACCACGACGTGTTTGCCCAGTTTCTTCACGTCGACCACGTCGGTGTGGCAGCCTTCGCAGACCTCGTGCCCCGCATGCGCAATCGGTCGCGCTGCGATGTCCGCAATCGCATCGGCTCGGTAATGCCCATATTGCCCGAAACTCTTCGGTACGACTGCGGCCCGTACCACCCCGAAAACCGCCAAAGCAACGATCATCACTGCGGCTAGCCGGATTAGGTGCTCGGTATCCTTGAACATTCGCAACCTGTATGGATTAGACCTGGCGCACGAAAACGCGCTTATCTTCGATACCTGTTGGAGCCTGGCTGCAACGATGATCACAATCACACGAAGCTGTGACACACATCACCACTGATGGCTACTTCGGCTTCTGCAATCGTGAAATCGAAAGCGATCTCGTTCTTTTCCTCAGGCTGGTGTGACATCTGACCTTGCGGCACAAATAAAGAAAGGCGCATTATGGTCGAGCGGAAGCGGCAAAGACTTTAAGTAGCGAGCGAAGTTAACTCCTTCGTTTTCAGGATTTTGCCCGTAAATGACTGTGCCCCATAGATCTTTTAGCGTTTTTCTCTCAAGTCGATCATTCCATTGATCGAGGGGGGAGGGGTACCGTCGCTCTGCAGGATTAACGACCTTTCGAAGCTCTCGAAAGCTTCCTTGGAAAAGCTCTTTACAGAACATTTTTCGAGCGCGTTTTTCAGCGCCGAACTGAATTCCCCTGTGACCGCCGTTCCTTCCATGCCCGATATCCTGCACCTCGCCTGCTAGAATTTCATCTACTGACTTTGCATGTTTCCTAAGAACCTCCGCCCGCTGCTGCCCTACCTGAAGCGCTACCGCTGGTATTACGCCTTTGGCACGGTCTGCGTATTCCTGACCAATGGCATCTGGATTTTGTTTCCCCTTGTTCTCGGTAAGGCTGCCGATGATTTGCATGGCGGAGTCACGCGGCACAAGCTCCTGGTCTATGCCGGAATGCTTCTCACGATTGCCATCATCAAGGGAATATTCCAGTTTCTTACTCGCTGGATCGTGATTGGCATCTCCCGCGACGTCGAATTCGATCTGCGCAACGACCTTTTCGCGCGCCTGGAGCGCCTCAGCTACTCCTACTATCAGCGCAATCGCACGGGCGACATTATGGCGCGTGCCACCAACGATCTGAACGCCGTCCGCATGTTGCTCGGACCGGCGATCATGTACTCGGCGAATACGCTCGTGTACACGGCTGGCGCGCTCGCCTTCATGATCTCGATCAGCCCCTGGCTCACGCTGTTCACGTTTCTGCCCCTGCCAGCCGTCAGTATTGTCATCCAGACGTTCGGGCGCCGTATCCACGAACGCTTCGAACGCATCCAGGCGATGTTCTCCGACATCTCCGCTCGCGCCCAGGAAAACTTTTCCGGAGCGCGTCTCATTCGGGCCTATGTGCAGGAAGAAGCCGAGATTCGCGCCTTTGAACGGGAAAATAAAGAGTACATCCGCCGCAGCCTGAAACTGGTTCGTCTCATGGGCATGCTCTGGCCAACACTTGAATTCATGCTCGGGTGCGCGCTCGTCCTCGTTGTGTGGCTGGGTGGACGCGAAGTTCTCACCGGACAGTCCACTGTTCGTCTTGTCTCGAGTCTTGGCATTTCGGCACCGGTCGTGACAACGACCCTACAGCTCTCCGGCTCCATGAGTGTCGGACAATTCGTCTCGTTCAGCACCTACATGATGCAACTCACTTGGCCGGTTATCGCTCTCGGCTGGGTCATCAATATCTTCCAGCGCGGCACAGCGTCGCTGATCCGCATCAACGAGATCATGCAGGAAGAACCGGCCATCAAAGATGCTCCCGGCGCGCAGGAACGTGACATCACAGGCGACATCGAGTTCCGCAACCTGAACTTCGGTTACGACGGGAAGCAGGTCTTGCACAATGTAAATCTGCTCATCCCGGCCGGCAGCAGTCTGGCCATCGTGGGTCCAACCGGATCTGGCAAGACAACTCTGGTGGACCTCATTCCTCGCATCTACGACGCAGATCCGGGCATGGTTCTGATTGATGGCCGCCCGATCCGTGAATACTCGCTCGATTCGCTCCGCCGCGACATCGGTTTTGTGCCGCAGGAGACCTTCCTTTTCAGCGACCGCATCCGCGAGAACATTGCGCTCGGCGTGGAGTCGGCGAGCAACGAAGAAATCCACGACGCTGCCGATGCCGCAAATATCGCCGTCGACATTGAAGCCTTCCCTGAAGGTTACGACACCATGGTCGGGGAACGCGGGATCACGCTTTCCGGCGGACAGAAGCAGCGCACTGCCATCGCCCGCGCTCTAATCCGGAATCCGCGGATCCTTATCCTCGACGACGCACTTTCAAGTGTCGACACCCACACGGAAGACAAGATTCTGAATCACCTGCGCGACGTGATGCGAGGCCGCACCACCATCTTCATCTCGCATCGCGTCTCCACCGTCCGCAATGCGGATCGCATCGCCGTTCTGTACGGCGGGCGCATCGTGGAAATCGGCACCCACGACGAACTCCTCGCCTTGAACGGTTACTACAGCGATCTCTACAACAAACAATTGCTGGAAGAAGAACTCGCGGAAGTTCAATAAAGAAATCCAGTAAAACGGATGGCTTGAATTTGAATCCCAGTTAATTAACAGCTCGGGTCTGCCGAAATCCCTCACCATGACATTTTCTTGACATGGAGTCGACCCAAACGTTTTACACTTGCCCACAACTGGGGATCAGCCGATCACATGCTGCGCAAAGACTCAGAGGAGATTCTCGACTCCGAACAATGTCCTGCTGACGAAACTGAGACCTCGCTGCGCGATATTTGTCGCATTAATCGCTGGTTCGGTGGTATCACTACAACCCTCAAGCTGATCGAGCGCGTCGCCTTGGTCACCGGTATCAAACGTCTTTCACTCCTGGAAGTAGCGGCAGGATTCGGTGAGGTGCCGAGAGCAGCAGCTCGGCAACTCGCTCGCCACGGAGTTTCGCTCGATATCACCGATCTGGATCGTGTTCCCTCGCACCTGCAACCGCAACATCGCGCGCTGGTCGCCAACGCTCTTGCTCTTCCCTTTCGCGATGCGAGCTTTGAACTCGTGAGCTGCAGTCTGTTTGCGCACCACCTGCAACCGTGCCAGCTAAAACAGTTCACTGCTGAGGCGCTACGAGTCAGCCGACGCGCGGTCCTCATCAACGACCTGATCCGCCATCCGTTGCATCTGGCGCTGGTATATGCCGGCTTCCCGCTGATGCGCAGCCACGTCTCTCGCGTCGATGGAGTGGCCTCGGTACGGAGAGCTTACGTTCCGGAAGAGATCCGCGCCCTGTTGGCTGAAATCGAATCAGCCGAGAAGGTCGAGATTTCGACGCACTATCTCTTTCGCATGGGAGTCATAATCTGGAAAAGTACTCCGAGGTCGAACGCTTTTCCAACACAACGGGCTGCCGCTTAAATGAACGTATTTCTGGGGAAAATGTCTGGAACCAGTGCCTAGCGGACGACGAGCACTTCCCTGACATTGTCTCTGGCGAGAAAGAACTTGATGGAAGCGAAGTCGCGGAAGAGTGTTTCGATGTGCCGGTTATTAAAAACACGCTGCAAGCGGAAACCATCGGCGACTGCGGTGTGAATCGCTCCCGTCGGGCCGCGTCGAGCCTCCCGGCGCATCACAATGCGCTGCATCTCCAAAGTATCTTTTTCGACAATGTGGAAGCGGTAACAGGGAGAATCCGGCCCCGCATCTTTGGTGTGGAAGAACGCCAGCAACATTCCCCCTGGCTTCAGCACCGACCACAGACGTCCCATCACTGGACGAACCAGACTCTCGTCGAGATAGTCCGGAAGATTCCAGCAAAGGACGACATCGAAGTGCGATGCGGGATACTGCAGATTGTCCCCAAGGAACTGTCGACTATCCAGCACCACGGCTCCCTGCTCATCTTTGGTGACGAGATGCGGCTCGGTTGATGCGACGAGCAGGTCTTCGCTATAAATCTTGTGCCCGCGTTCTGTAAAGAAACGGATGTTTGCCGGCGAGGTCGAACCTAGATCAAGAACACAAAGCGGAGTCTCCTGGCCCCAGAGGCGTGAGAGTTCCCCCAGTCCGCTGGAGCGGCGCGTCAGTTTTTGCGCGGGTTGCGCTGTCTCCGCCTGCGTACTGCTCGATGAGCCGCGAAAGAGCTTCATGAAGTTTTGCGTAACCGATGCCATCAGACTCGTTTCAATTCGTCCGAGGCAACACGTGCACTGGGACTGGAATTCGTCTTTAAGCTAGAACTTTAACCCGCAAGGCACCCGTGCAGGAGTTACTTTCCTGCGGCCTTTTCGGCTCTACCCTGAATGTCGACCTTTCCTTTCAGGTAGGCGCCTTCCTCAATCGAAATCCGCTGCGTCGCAATATCTCCCGTGACCACCGCGGACTTCCTTAGTTCGACGCGATCGCTCGCCTGCACGTTGCCCTCAAGCTTCCCTTGCACCACAATTCCCTTTGCTTCCACTGAAGCTTTTATCTGCCCATTCGGGCCGACTGTTAAGCTGTGATTCTTGAGCGCGATGCTGCCCTCGACCTGACCATCGACATAAAGGTCTTCGCTGCCTGACAACTCGCCTTTGATGACCACCGATTTACCGATCTGTGCCAAGTCTGCCGACAACGGAGCACTCATGGTATTTCTCCTTTTGGAAGCTGATCCTACGCTACCGAAACACTGGGATGGCAGGTACAGGACGGCTGCGTCGCTGTCATCGACTATACCCAAGTCCCTAAGCACGCGGCAAGCGAGCGGCAGCCTGAGAAGTGCCACGCGGAAGCTGGCAATTTGCCAGCTACAACCCTTTCTCGTCGATTGCTACACTAACTGTGCATGTCTTCCACGAAGGTAAGGCCGATCGGCAGTACCTTGCGGTTATGGTGCACGCTGTTCCTCCTGAGCGTTGCGGCCGTTGCGGCGCAGGAAGTCAAGACGCCCGACACCCCACCCATCGACCTGGTGCGGCAGGCTGTGGCTCAGGAAACCGCCGCAGCCAATAAACCTGAAAACAAGTACATGTTCCGTTCGCGCAAACAGACCCCGAAGGGTTCTCAGACTCATCTGTATGCGGAGACCAATGACTCGCTCGCTGGCATGCTCATCGCGGTGAACGACCAACCCATCAGCGCCGAACAACAGCAACAGGAGATGGGCCATCTCGGCTGGCTCATGAGCAATCCGGAGCAACTTCGCAAAAAGCGTATACGCGAGAAGGAGGATGCGGATCGAAGTTTGCGCATCCTCAAAGCGCTGCCCGATGCTTTTCGATATGAGTATGCTGGCCTGGAAGTTGGTGACTCGGATCTCGGCAAGGCTGGCGACAGACTCGTGCGCCTGAAGTTCACTCCCAACCCAGGCTTCAATCCTCCTTCCCGCATGGAACAAGTCCTCGAGGGCATGCAGGGTTACCTGGTGATCGATGCCACCGAACACCGCATCGCGCGGATCGATGGCACTCTCTTTCGCGATGTCAACTTCGGATGGGGCATCATTGGCCGGCTCGATAAAGGCGGTCACTTCCTCGTGCAACAGGCCGATGTGGGCGAAGGCTGCTGGGAAATAACCTCCATGAATCTCAAGATCACGGGAAAGATCCTGATGTTCAAGAGCATCGGCATGATTTCCGACGAGACTTTCAGTGACTTCCAGCGTGTGCCCAACGATCTGACA
The DNA here is from genome assembly GCA_963823085.1 of Terriglobia bacterium. Lineage (GTDB taxonomy): Bacteria > Acidobacteriota > Terriglobia > Terriglobales > Acidobacteriaceae > Sulfotelmatobacter. Next base: position 94,257 of record CAWGKF010000023.1, read on the forward strand.
TTTGCCCAAGGTGTCGAACTGCTGAAAACGCAGCAGGAAAAACTTGCGCACAATCATCCGCCGGAAGTGCCCGAAGCGAAAAAGGCTCCGCAGTAGTTAGGGCCGAAGTGTCTCTTTTCTCACCGTGAGCTGCTCGATCAGGTCGGCCTTGATCGCGTAACCGGTTCCCGGTTCGTCGCGGATGGCGATCATGCCCTGCGGCGATACCTCAACCTCCGGTTCGATGATGTCTTCCTTCCAGTAGCGCTTCGATGCAGAGACATCTCCGGGAAGGCTGAAATCCGCGAGCGTAGAGAGAGCAATATTCTGCGCGCGGCCGATGCCAGTCTCCAGCATGCCCCCGCACCACACCGGAATGTTACGAGCCTGACAGAGATCGTGAATTGCCAGCGCCTCGGAGAATCCGCCTACGCGCCCCACCTTGATGTTGATGATGCGGCATGCGCCGGTTTCCAGGGCGAAGGCTGCACTTCGAGCGCTGACGATCGACTCATCCAGGCAAATCGCTGTTCGCAATTCTTTTTGCAGGCGTGCGTGATAGTAGATATCGTCGTTCCACAGCGGCTGTTCGATCATCAGCAGGTGGAATTGGTCGAACTTGCGCAGGTGCTCCACCTGGTCCAATGTGTATGCCGAGTTGGCGTCGCAACTCAACGTTATATCGGCCCATCGCGAACGAATCCGCTCCAGGACATTCACGTCCCACCCAGGTTTCACTTTGATCTTGATGCGCCGGTACCCGGCGGCCAGCTCGGTTTGAATCTTGTCGAGCAGTTGTTCCACCGAATCCTGAATCCCGATCGAGACGCCGCACGGAATTTCCGAGCGCGTTCCGCCGAGCAACTTCCAGAGCGGTAGTTTTTTCTCGATCGCTTCCGCTTCCCATAACGCGTTTTCGAGGCCTGCTTTTGCCATTCGATGGCCACGCACTTTTGACAACAGCGCGGGACACTCGCGGCCACTCTCGATCCGTTTTCCCAGCAGCGACGGAATCAGATAGTGCGTCAGCGTCGGCCACGCGCTCTCGATCCACTCGCTGCTGTAATAGGGATCCTCGCCAACTACGCACTCACCCCATCCTGCAACGCCTTCGCAATGGACCGTAACCAGAAGTATGCGGCGGCTGTAGGTACGGCCAAAGCTCGTCTCGAAAAAATGAACGAGCGGCATATGAATCTCGCGAAGGGTAACGGCTTCGATTTTCATGATTTAAGTTGTGGAGAAAAACCGTTTTCACCACAGAGACACGGAAGCACAGAGTAAGGGCGAAAACGGATTTTTGGGTTTCTTGCTGTCTCTGTGCCTCCGTGGTGAAATCAGCTCTCGCAATCAACTCTCGGAAGCATACGACCAGTTTTCGTCCCAATGTCCGAGCAAAAACTTGCCGTTGCCGCCTGCGTCGCGCTCATAGCCGAGAACGGCTAGTCCATGACCGAATGCCCGCAGAAACTGCTCCCGGTTGCGTTCCTGCACGTGTTGCGCCTTGCTGCGAGTTTCCGCTGCGGCTTTCCAGTCGTAGATCTGTGCCGGAACTTCAATCGTAGCCTCGCTTCGAATTGGCGGATTCTTTCCGCTCTCGAGCAGGGTCTGCACTCTCTTTGACTTCAGCCACCATTCCGCAATCAGCCGGTCGCTTGGCAACCCGCCTTGCAGCGGAGACGAGGTGATGCCGTACTGGTTGATGTTATAGCGGCGGACGATCGCACCGAGCTTCTCGATGTTCAGATACGCATTCTTGATCTCAAGCGGATCGAACGTCCACTCAATGAGGTCGATACCGCGGGCCATGGCCTCATCGCGTTGCATCAGCTTCAGGCGGCGTCCGAGTCCGCCATTGCGGTGATCTTTGCGCACAGCCAGCATGTGCGAATGCAGATAGATGTGGCCCGATCGCGTTCCCGGGATCGACAACGCAAATCCGACCATCTCCTTACCATCGAACGCTCCCATGACTTGTCCGCCCACCTTATCGGCGACTACGAACATGCGTAGGGGCACGAGTTCGGCATCGCTGAAATTCCAGACTTCCTTTTGCAGCGCGACGCATGCCCGGAAGTCTTCAATCCCTTTACAGCGGCGGAGTTCGACGGAACCAGAAGTCACGCGCTCTTCTCCGCCGACCTCTCATGTGCTTTGGCCTGCCGCCACAGCGATTCGAGTTCTTCCATAGAAGCATTATCGGCGGAGCGGCCCGATTCGTGGAGACGCGCTTCCATCCATTGAAAGCGCCGCTTGAACTTGCGGTTGGTTTTTCGCAGCGCAGACTCAGGATCGACTGAGAGATAGCGCGCTATATTCACCAGCACGAAGAACAGATCGCCAACCTCTTCTTCCAGCCTCGACTGAAGTGCCTCCGGAACTGCCGTCCGCCCTGCTCCGGCCACTCCGCGACCCTGCGGCCGCGGTCCGGGCGCAGGAAACTCCTGCAGATGCTCCCGCAGTTCGTTCGTTTCCTCGTGCAGCTTCTCGAACAGCCCTTCTACATCCGGCCAGTCGAAACCAACTTGCGCCGCCCGGGAACTGAGCTTGTGGGCTTCCAGCAATGAGGGCATAGCCGACGAAACTCCGGCAAGCACCGAGTTCTGTTCAGCTTTCGGAACCGCTTCCGGCGCCGCCGCACTCTGCTTCTTTTTTCTCTCCTCGACCTTCAGCGCTTCCCAGTTGCGCTTTACGTCGGCCGACGTATCCGCTTTTACGTCCCCAAACACGTGCGGATGCCGATCGATGAGCTTGGTTGAAAGCCGATCAAGCACGTCATCGATCGAAAACGTCTGCTGCTCTTTCGCCATCTCTGCATAGAACAGAACCTGCAGCAGCAAATCCCCTAACTCGCCCGCTAATTCAGGCCAATCGCGGTTGTCGATGGCTTCCAATACTTCGTAGGTCTCTTCGAGCGTGTAAGGTTTGATGGAATCGAAGGTCTGTTCGCGGTCCCACGGACAGCCGCCCGGGGCACGCAGCCGCTCCATGATGGCCACGGCGCGCTCGAAACGTTCTCCGGTATTCGCCATTCCGCAACCAATGTAAATGACGCGAAGGGGCGAATCAATGCGGGTGGATCGCGCCATCGGGGAAGACCGGAAAGATTCTATGCGGGCCACCGTAAAACGATCGACTTCCATCGCAACCGGATATGAATGCGCCGCATCCTACCCAGACCAAATCACTTTATATTAGGAGAAAAATTATGGCGACCGGTAATCTTCAAGGAAAAAGGATCGCAATCCTTGCAACCGACGGCTTCGAACAAGTGGAACTGCTGGAACCACGCAAGGCGCTCGATGAGGCAGGCGCGCAGACGCAAGTGGTCTCCCCCAAGGAGGGCAAGATCAAAGGCTGGAATACGAAGGATTGGGGCAAAGAAGTTCAAGTGGATATCCCGCTCAAATCAGCGAAGCCGGAGGAATTCGATGCCCTCCTGCTGCCCGGTGGCGTGATGAATCCCGACCATCTGCGCATGGATCCTCAGGCAGTCGAATTCGTGAAGCATTTCACGGACGCGGGCAAGCCCGTAGCGGCGATCTGCCACGGTCCGTGGACACTGATCGAGGCCGGCGCAGTGCGTGGAAAAACGATGACCTCATGGCCTTCTCTCAAAACCGATCTCAGGAATGCAGGCGCAAACTGGGTTGACAAGGAAGTCGTGGCCGACGGTACGATCGTGACCAGCCGCAAGCCCGATGATATTCCAGCTTTCAACCGCGAGATGATTCGCGTGTTCGGGCAGGAATCCCGACAACAGCCTGAATTGCGCAAAACCGCTTAACACGTATGGTGTACGCTTACGATCCGGCTCGGCTCACTGCCGAGCCGTTCCTCTTTCGCCGATGTTACTTTCGGAATCATTTTTGCTGAGGTGTACGATTGGACCATTGTCACCTTCTTCCTGAGACTCCGTAGGTGCAAAATGTAGGTTGGGTATTCATCCCATGCTCTCCGCGTGCTGTGCGACACGCTGTATCTAGCTTAAAAATATGAGTTTAGCGGTCAAACCCCGACCCTCTCTGGACGACCAACACTTTCAGGTCGTGGTCATCGGAGGTGGCATCAATGGCGTGGCCGTGGCCCGCCAGTGCGCCCGCGCCGGCAAGCGAACTCTCCTGGTTGAGCAGAACGATTTTGCTTCGGGCGTGACCAGCCGCTCAACTCGCATTATCCACGGCGGACTACGCTATCTCGAGCACGGCGAAATCGATCTCGTCCGCGAATCTCTGCGCGAGCGCGAACGCCTGCTGCGCGAGCGTTCTCACCTGGTCCATCCCGTTCACTTCCTGTTCTTGTTGAACGAGCATAGCCAGCGCAGCGCGATGAAGGTCCGCGCCGGGCTGTGGCTCTACCAGCGAATCGCCGGCAAGAAAACAGCGCCCCTCACCGAGATGGAAATGGTGCGCGTGCAGCGAGCACTCGACTCCGGGCAACAGTGGCTGATGCTGAATTTTGAAGATGCGCAGTGCGAGTTTCCCGAACGCCTCGTCGCCGAGTGGATGACCGAGGCCGTCGAGGCCGGCGCTGTTGTCCGAAATCACTGCGAGGTGTTGGCAGTCGACATATCCCAGGGTCGCGCCCGTGGGGTACTGCTGCGCGATCGCATCACGGGGAAAGACCAGCGCGTCGACGCTGGATGGGTTCTGAACTGTACCGGTCCTTGGGCCGACCGCATCTGCCAGCGCTCCACCGTGCGCACGGCTAAGCCCATGCTCGGCGGCGTCCGCGGATCGCATATTGTCCTGCCTCGATTCTCCGGCGCGCCCAGCGCAGCGCTTTACACAGAGGCCTCCGACGGACGTCCCGTTTTCGTTCTTCCCTGGAACGAGCAAATTTTGGTTGGAACCACCGAAGTTCCCGATAGTGGAGATCCCGGGAGAACTGCCCCCAGCGCGGAGGAAATGGAATACTTGCTTCGCACCGCGACCGGATTGTTCCCCAAGGCCAAGCTCTCGGCCCACGACATCAAGTTCGCGTTCGCCGGCATTCGGCCTCTGCCGAACTCCGGAGACAAACCGTCCGCCGTCACTCGCCGCCACTTCCTGCACGATCACACGGAAGAAGGCGCGGCCCGCATGATCTCCGTGATTGGCGGCAAATTGACGACTGCTGCTTCCCTCGCCCGCGAGTGTGCCCGCAAGATCGGCATCGCGGTTGAAGAACCCAAAGCTGTTGCAGTCGGTCCCGGCAGTTCGCTCGACCCCATGCTCGATCAGGAAGTCATCGAAATCGCTCGAGCCGGGTCCGTCAGCGAGGAGACTGCTCGCGGCATGATGGAATGGCACGGCCAGCGCGCCATGGATATCGCCCGCATGGCTCTGGTCAGCGCCGAGTTGCGCGCTCCCATCTGCCCGCATACTTCACACATCGTCGCCGAAGTCGTCGAGGCCTACCGCAAGGAATTCGCGGTCAGTCTCGCCGACGTGCTGCTTCGTCGTGTGCCCGTTGCACTTGGAGCCTGCTGGTCCGAATCCTGCAGTCGCGAGGCCGCCCTGCGCATTGGCGCCGTCATGGGATGGAACGAGCAGGAATTTGGAGCGAACCTGGAGGCCTTCGAGACCGAGCGCTCCGCCTTCCTGCACAAGCCCTCCCGCAACCTCTCTGCTCTCGAAGCTGCTGCCGACTGATTGCGGCGCCCGCCTAGCCCGAAATCCCTGGTTACTAAAGAATTGGTCACGGCCTCTCGTCATCTGTAATTACCTTTCCTGCAAACCTAAACTGGCGCAGGCAAAAGCTCGATCTTTCGCCGCTCAGGGACGCCGTATGATCATCCTTCCCATCAAGCACGAGAACATGCAAGCCAGACGCTGGCCCATGGTCACGATCGCATTGATTGCGATGAATACGATCGTCTTCCTTCTGACCACCTTCGCCACCGCCGATCAAGGACCGCAACTGGCGGAATTGAGGGGCGATATCCGGATTCTGGCGGCGTTGCATCCCGAATTAAAGATGCAGCCTGAGTCGCAGCAATTGGTCGATAGCTTCAGAAAATCCCACGCTGCGCAGTGGAAGCAGTTGCAAAATCCCCATCGCGACGTCATCAACGCCTATGACGCGAAGGTGAAGATGATGGAGGACCCGGAGCAACTGCAAGCAGAGATGGACCGGCTGAATGCGGAGTACGTGAAGCTCTCATCGTCGTCGATTGAAACGCAGTATGCATTCGTCCCCGCGCATCCCAACCCGATCAGCTATGTAACCGCCAACTTCCTGCACGGGGGCTGGATGCACCTGATCGGCAACATGTGGTTCCTCTGGCTCGCCGGATTCGTCCTCGAAGATGTCTGGGGACGATGGCTCTATTCCGCTTTCTATCTGATCGCTGGCGCAGCCGCACTGCAGGTCCACGCATTTGCCAATCCAGGAAGCGTCGTGCCGGCGCTGGGCGCGTCCGGCGCCGTTGCCGCCCTGATGGGAGCGTTTCTCGTTCGCTACCCAAAAATGAAGATCGAAATGATCTGGGTGCTCTGGCTCAGTGTCACCAAATTCGCGCGCACGGGCAATCCGTTTCGCTATGTCCGCTTCAAAGCCGCCGCCTACTGGCTGCTCCCCCTGTGGCTCGCCGTTGAAGTCCTGGAGGGGACATTATTTGGCTCCGGCAGTGGGGTCGCGCATTGGGCCCACGTTGGCGGCTTCGCCTTCGGAGCAGTCGGCGCACTCGTCATTCAGTACTCTGGGATCGAGCAGAAAGCCAACAAAGCAATCGAACAGGAAATTGGATGGAGCAACGATACCGAACTGCAGCAGGCCAGCGACATGATGGAGCAGGGCCAACTCGTCGAAGCGCAAACGCTTCTGGCCGGTTACGTCGCGACGAAGCCGAACTCACTCGATGCCTGGGCTCTGCTGCGTCAGGTCTATACGCGGCAAAATGACACCAAGTCTTTTCTCGACGCGACGGTCAACACTTGCAGCCTGCATCTGAAAGCGCATCAGGTCGAGGCGGCGTTCCAGGACTATGCTGAATTTATTGACCAGGGCGGCGGCAAGATGCCCGCGATCACGTGGCTCGAACTCTGCAAAGGGGCCGAGGCCATACAAGAATTCGATCGTGCCTTTTCCGAGTACGAGGAACTCGCGAAGGCCTATCCGACTGAGCGGCATGCACTGACCGCTCAATTGAGTGCAGCCCGCCTCTGCTTGAAAAAACTGAACCGCCCAAAAGACGCTCTCGCGCTCTATCAGGCCGCCGCAAACTCGCCGATCCCGCACCTCGATTGGGACCAGATCATCCAGTCGGGAATGAAGGAAGCAAGAAACGCTCTGACGGTCGGAACCGCAGCCGCTGCCAGCGCGCAATAACCCCTACCGATTGGGGTTTTAGCTTCCATTGGGATTTTCTTTTAGTGTCCGGCAAAGCAATGATGGATCGTCCGAGATGATGCCCTCCACACCGTACTCCACGAAGCGCCGCATGTCGGCGGGATCATTGACGGTCCACACGATGACTTTCTTTCCGGCTCCCTTTATCTTGCGGATCAATTCGGGTTCGGCCAGGTCGAGGCGTGGAATCACGTATTGAACGGGAAGTTCGTTCCACAGGCGGAGTTGATTCTTGAATTCGCAAATCAGGCCGAGTGGAACCGTCGCGTCCAATGCCCGCACCGCCTTCAGCACTCCAGGCTGAAAGGATGAGACCACGAATCCCCGCCGTGGCTTGTGCCTGAGAAACAAATCGAGGGTGATCCTCTCCAAACCCTTGACCTTAAGTTCTATGTCCAGGAACGAATCGCGGTAGCGCTGGAGAACATCTCGCAGTCGAGGCAATTGAGAAAGTTGCTTGGCTGGTGTTCGAGCGACGTCGTAACCGGAGACCTTCGGGTCATGCCAGATGACCGCTTCTTCATCCTCAGTGAGTCGCACATCGAATTCGAATCCATCGCAGCCATCGGCCAGGGCTCGATCGAAGGACGCTACAGAGTTTTCTGGGATAGATTTGACCCCCCGTGCACCCCGATGGCCGAGAAGCAGTGGTCTCCGCACGCTGGAAGTCGCAGGCATCGATCAGTCGAGATCGAAATCGCGAATCGGCTTGCCGGTGTCCGGCATCTCTTTGGCCTTCTTCACCGCTTCCTGGAACTTCTTCTCAAGCAGATCCGAAGCGTGCTTTTGGGCCTCTACCGACTGCTGGAAAATAGATTCGCGCCGGCTGTCCTGCTCGCGCATTGCCTTCGCCGCAGCCTCCATGTCGCTGAAGGTCTTCGGCTTTACCGCCGCCGTGTGCGCAATAACTGAACGCGTCTCAGTATCGATCTTCAGAACCGCACTGCAGCACGGACACGTTACTTCGAAATTGGGAACTTTCTTTGCCATTTACGCGAATCATACCCCAAATGTCGGCCCCGGGTGAAAGCCTGTCGGCAAATTGCAGGGCGTGACTTAGATTTACTCCTTGGGGGCAGCGTCCCGAGTGCAACCGCTTATGGCAATGTACGTACTACGTGTATGTCCTCTTCTGAAACACTGTGGAAAAATTTCTGCCACAAATGAAGTGCTTAGCGGTGCAACTTGATCGGAAAAATATGGAAGAGGCTTAGCATTTCCCAACCCAGGAGGAACACCGACACCAAAACGACCATGACAGCCATCAGTTCGCCAAAGCTAAGGCCGCGTTTGCCCGGTTCCATACGTCGCGATGCCAGGCCTAAGATGTTCAGCGTCGCGAAGCCAAACACCACCGCCCACAGGATGTTGTAGACATCTTCACGCGAGCCGCGATAAAACGTTGCGACCGCAATTCCAAACACCATCGCCCCATACGCACGCGCCGCTGGGTACACCGTGAGCACCGCCCGAGTCGTGCGTCCGACGCTGGAGATCAGTACCGCTGTGCCCACCATAAATGCACCGAATGATGCCCGTTTTCACGAGCCTGAGAATTGGAATATTACATCCTTTTCAACAGGCACCGTCAATGACTCCGCACCTGCACCCCACCAGACTGGCCGGTGTTGGGTAATATGGATTCATGGCGAAACACCGCTATATTTTCTTCGATGTAGGTAACACCCTCCTCTTCCCGAACCGCGCGCGCATGCTGGAGCCGCTGCCGAAAGAGAAGCATCCTTCGCTCGCAGCATGGCAGGCTTTGGAGCGGCGCACCAAGAAGGAATTCGATCAGGGATTGATCAGCGGCAGGATCGATCATGGCTTCTGGTGGACTTTCCACACACATCTGCTGAACGAACTGGATGCCTTCGATGGTGCGGTACGCGATGAGTTGGTCGTGAACACACAGAATTCGGCCAACTGGGATCAAATCCTGCCCGGTACGCGTGATGCCCTGGAACGCATCCGCGAGCAGTATGCGATCGCGGTCATCTCCAATGCCGATGGCAAGATCGATGCCGTTCTGCAGCGCTGTGGCATCTGCGATTGTTTTGCCTGCATCACAGATTCGGGTACGGTGGGGCTTGAGAAACCTAATCCTGCGATCTTTGCGGCCGCACTGCGCGGGATGAAGGCCGATCCTGCAGAGAGCCTGTACGTCGGCGATGTGTACTCAGTCGACTACGTCGGTGCGCGCAATGCGGGCATGCAGGCGGTACTCTTCGATGTGTCCGGCGCATATCGCGGGCAAGAGTTTCCGCGGGTTGAGTCGCTGACCGAACTGGAAAGCTGGCTTCAGAAGTAGCAAGACGATCACAGCACACTGGGGATGATCATCATGCTCGATTGGACACGCTTTGCTCTTTTCTTGACGGCCGCAATGCTGCTGGCCATTGCGCCCGGGCCGGGCATGCTCTATGTGCTGGCGCGCAGCCTGGCTGGCGGCAAGCGCGAGGGAGTGCTCTCTGCCCTTGGAACATTTCTCGGTGGAATGGTGCATGTCTTCGCCGCGGCGCTTGGCGTCTCCATCATTTTGGCCAAGTCTGCGGTGGCCTTTGCGACGGTGAAGTACGTTGGCGCGGCCTATCTCGCCTTTCTTGGCGTGCGGATGATCTTCGATGCGTACAAGGATGATGCTCATAAGGATGGTGCTCGCGATAACACCACGGACGACGCTGAGATGGTTGCTTCACCGGTGATGGCCCGGCGCAATCCGCTGTGGCAGGGCGTCGCCACTGAGGTTCTCAATCCAAAAACGGCGCTGTTTTTTCTTTCGTTCATTCCGCAATTTGTGGTGCGTGCCAATGGCCATGTCTTTCTGCAGTTCGTGGTGCTGGGAACGATTTCTGTCGCACTGAACACAACCGCAGATCTGATTGTGATTGCACTCGCCGGACCGCTCGGCGACAAGATTCGATCTTCAGCCACGTTTCGGCGGCGGCAGCGAACCGCGACTGGCGCCATCATGATTGGCTTAGGCGCCTACCTTGCGGCCAGCGAGAGCAAATAGGATCATGTGCAGATTGAGTCACTGCGTTCATTCTCGCTTCGTGGCAGGATTGCTGTCCGGATTCATATTGCTTGGCGCGATGGCTGCTCAAGCGAATCAGCCGTTGCCGCGCATCGAAGGCGACAGTTTCGCGGATCAGAAAGTCGTATTGCCTGACGCTGCTCGGGGCAAGATTGCGGTTCTGATCTTCGGATTCACCAAAGCCTCAAAGGAGGCGACGAGCGCATGGGCGAGAAAGATACAGGCTGAATTCGGGACGCGCAGCGGATTCGTACTCTATCAACTGCCTGTACTCGAATCGGTACCACGTCTCATCCGCGGCATGGTGATCTCAAGCATCAAGAAGAGGAGTACCCGAGAACATGCGCGCCCACTTTGTGCCCATTCTGCAGAACGAATCCGAACTGAAGAAGCTGGTGAGTTACAAGGCACCAGATGACGCATACATGGTCGTGCTTGATCCCAATGGGCAAGTGGTACTACAGACAAGCGGTCAGTTCAGCGAGGGTGCATACGGAGAATTTCGTACGCACCTGGAATCCTTGCTGAATCGTCAAAGGTAATACAGGATCACAGCTCGACGATCTGGTGATCGTGGCAATCGGAGTGAATCGTTTCGTAAAGTTGCTGCGGTAAATCTTTTCCATAGCGTGCCAAGAAGTAAACTCCGCCAATCGTTCGTTCCTGCAGGCCCTTGTGGGGATAGAGCGCATCACTGATCATCTCGGCGTGGCGACTGACCAGTTCTCCCTTTTGCGCTTCGGCGCGCGCTGCCTGCGAATACAGCTTTTCCAACTGATGCTGCATTTTCGAGCGAGAAGTCTCGGCCGCGTCGACCAGGGTCTTATCGAGTTTTTCCAGCTTCTCTTTCATGGCAGCAAAGTTCGAGTCGAATGACTGTTTCGCCGTATCGAAGGCCGCTTGCAAATCACGTGGCAGGTGTTTCGCCGCGATGTGCTTCCGCAAAGCATCAGGCCCCTCAAAAACGTCTGTGATGGACAAGCCATGCTTCTCGAGCAGACGCTGCATTTTGGGTTCAACAAGCGTGGCAGAAAACCTCGGCAGGATGGGAGTGACGCGTCCCAGAAGCGCCTCGTAAACGATACCGGCCTGCCCAAAATAGGCGGCTTCGGCTGCGCCTCCCGTATAGGTGAGGGTCGGCAAAAGATAGTCTTCCACGATCGGCCGAAGCAGTACATTCGGACTGAAATGTTCAGGTTGTTCGTTAATCTCGGCAATCAGCTCAGATTCCGGGAGCTTTTCCGCGGCAGCTTCACCGTCGATCATGAACTCTACCGCTGAACCGTTCGTCCGGCGTGAAATCGGCGTGCGGGCACCGTTTCGCGTGGTGAACAGCAGCACCGAGGATTCTGTCACTTTCACCTGCTGGTGATAGCCGGCGGCTTCGAGCGCTTTGCCGCGCTCGAGAAGTGCGGCTGTCAACTCGCCAGAGCGTTCGACCGCAGCACGATAGATCGGCTGGGCAATGCGCGCGAGCTCCGGGTCAGAGGGATCGAGAACGATCACGCCCCAATCGGCAAAGATCCTTGCGCAAAGCCGAGCGAAAGCCGTGCCCAGGTTCTCGCCGGGACGATACGATTCGCGCAGAAACTGCGCGGCCTCAGTCTCTCCGAGCAGGACAACTGCTTGATCCACGAGAGCAGCGATCTCGTCCCCGAAATGCACTGCACTGACCGGAGCACCGGGAACATCGTGGCTCGACGTGGCGAGAACCTGCAATGCCCCATCCGGGCCGGGAAGCGAAATGTGGTTCACTTCAGCGAGATCATGATCGTATGTTGCTAACCAGAAGACGGGAACGGTATCGACCCCGGCGGAACTTGCTTCCTCGGCCAGTTTGACGGCGGTGAGGGCCTTGTAAATGGCGAACATCGGTCCACCGAACAACCCGACCTGTTGCCCGGTGACCACGGCCGCCGCGCCCTGGCGGAGCCGGTCGATATTCGCCAAGGTCTTGGGAGAAGCGTTCCAGGAAGAATTTTGGCGCTCGAGAACTGCAGCTACGCGCTCGCGGCGAGACCTATCATAGGATATCGCTGCGGCCTCTTCTTTCATCCACTCGTGAAAAAGCGGCGAACGCGGATAAAAGGGCCGAATATTGGGCGAATAGGCGAGAAGATCGTTGAAAAGGCGGGTAGTGTGCGGGACCTGCGAAAACGGAAGACAGTGCGCCTTCACTAACAGTGCTCCTGACAGTGGGGTGACGGTTGCTGCCATACTCTGTATTGGACGGTCGAAATCATCGTTGGTGAGATCGCAGCTCGTAAGATCATTGCACAGCAAACACACTAGCAGAATACGTGTCGTATTTGAGATGCCCGAGATTCGTGCGAGATGCAAAGATAATCGAGGTCTTGGGACCGGATCCCAAAAAGACTATAGGTTAGTTGCCCGAAACGCCTTGACTGTGGCCTGTTTTGGGTTCAGTCTTGACTGTTTTTCATGGCGATTGTCGAGTACAGTCCCGAGCTGTTTCAGGATCTACAAGAGATGGTGGCGCGAGTGCCGCGCAATATGAACCTCACGCACCGTCCGTTCGTGGACTATTTCTATGCCAGCAGCGAGTACTGCAAACTGTACCTCTTTTTGTCAGACTCGGGGCGCGTGCTGGGCACGTTCGGGCGCCAATTGCTCCACTTCGAAAATCAGGGCCGTGAAATCACCGTAAGGATCGGATCGAATTGGTTCTCTTGCGAACCCGGCGTGGGAGGTCAACTTAGCAAGCATGCGGCGCTGGCCAATCCGAATACCTATGCGATGACGTTCGTAGTGAGCCGAGAGGCGCTCCAAGTTCTCGATCACTATCATTGGATTTCAATATCGGGAGTCAATGGATACTTTCTGAACGGATGCAGCCTTCGTCCATGGGACGCATGGTGGAAGGTCGCGGCCAATTCGATAGCCAGGCAGATGGGAGGCAGGAGAATAAAATCGCTCACAGCACAAATTCCTCATGAGGCAAGCGCACGGATTACGATCTGCGAAGAACATTCGTATTCTTCGGACCTGCTTCCGCAACGGTCACCGTTTCGTTTCCGGCTTGCGCCTACAGTGGAATTTTTGAACTGGCGTTACAGTTTGGCGCTCTCGTTTGTTCGTTATCGGTTATTCCGCGTCATAGCCGCTGGCGCCACGGTCGGATATGTGATTCTCAACGAATCTCCACAGCAGATCATCGTCGCGCAATGCGACGGCGAGGACGCGACTATGCTGGCGTTCGGGATTCTGATGGCGATTGCGCAGGTGGGCGGGGAAGATCGAAGACCACGCACGGTGTTCCTGAGTTGCTGTCATGCGGAGATGCAGAAGGTTTTCGAGGCAGGTGGTTTGAGCCGTTGGCTGAGGGGCAACTTGCCCTTCGGCTTTCGCACGCTTCCGCCCGATCTGGATCTTTCGTCAGGAATTTCTACCTGGCTGGTGAACTACGACTGGTCCGACAATGGCCTGCAGGCACCCTTTCTCGATCAGGATGTGGCGGGTTAGCGCCGGAGTTTGGGATCGACCGGTCAGATGACTCCGAAGCCTTGGTATTGTGTAACTAAAGCGATTTTCTTAGCGAATTTCCTGATCGGTCTCCAAATCTATGAACGAAATTTTTACTCCTCTGCACATCCGTCTCCCGTTGACATTAGAAGGTAACGTGGTGCGGCTCGAGCCCATTCGTCGGGAGCATGCCTCGCTTTTCTGGGAGGTCGCTAAGAACGATTGCGAAGAGATTTTCCGCTGGATTCCTTACGCGATGAAGACGCGCGAAGATTTCGGCAAGCTGTTTGAGAAGGCGTTTGCCGAACAGGAACGGGGCGAATCTGTAGTGTTTGCCACGATCGAGCGGAGTTCGGGGCGGGCGGTGGGCAGCACGCGTTTTATGAACATAGACCGGGTAAACAAGCGAGTGGAGATCGGATCAACCTGGATTGCTCCGTCGTGGCAGCGTACGGCGGTGAATACAGAAGCGAAGTATCTCATGTTGCGGCACGCGTTTGAAGTCTGGGGATGCATCCGGGTGGAGCTGAAAACGGATGCGCTGAATCAGAAGTCTCGCAATGCAATCTTGCGCATTGGCGCGAAAGAAGAAGGGACATTGCGGAGGCACCTGGTGACATGGACAGGGCGTGTCAGAGATACGGTGTATTTCAGCGTGTTGGACAGCGAGTGGCCTGAAGTGAAGGTAAAGTTGGAAGCTCGACTGTGCAGCCGAACTAGTTAATTGTGGCAGCCTCCTCAACCCGTTATGATGCCTGCGATTCTCGCACGCAATTCTGCGCAGTATCAATCTGAAGATTAGAAGATGAGTGGTTTCCGGAGGATCCGGATGGAAGGCTCACAGTTTCTGTCGATGGCCATCGCCATCGTTGTCGGTATTTTCGTGCTTGGGACCATCCTGAGCGGTTTCTTTCAGGTACGAACCGCTGAGGCGGTGGTTGTACAGCGTCTGGGCAAGTTCCAGCGAGTGGCCAGCGCTGGCATGAATTTCAAACTGCCATGGCTGGACCAGATTGCCGCGCGCATCGATTTGCGGGTGCAGCAACTGGCACTCGACGTGGAAACGAAGACGAAAGACAACGTATTCGTCAAGATTCCGGTGTCGGTGCAATACCACGTAATTCCCGATCACGTGTACGAGGCGTTCTACAAGCTGGCCAATCCGCGGCAACAAATCTCGTCGTATGTGTTTAACGTGATTCTCGGGCACGTGCCCAAGATGAATCTCGACGACGCATTTTTGCAGCAGTCCGACATTGCGGTCGCGATCAAGCAGGGGCTCGATGACGTGATGAGAACGTACGGATACGCCATCGATCAAGCGCTGGTCACCGATATCCAGCCGGACGACAAAGTGAAAGCTGCCATGAACGAGATCAACGCGGCGCAGCGTGAGCAGGTCGCGGCGACGGCGCGGGGTGAAGCGGAGAAGATTCTGAAAGTGAAACAGGCCGAGGCCGAAGCGGAGAGCAAGGCGTTGCAAGGACAGGGCATCGCCAATCAGCGCAAGGCAATTATTGAGGGCTTGAAGGAGTCGGTCGAAGCATTCTCGAAGGCGGTAGAAGGAGCGACGCCGAAAGACGTGATGATGCTGGTGCTGGTCACGCAGTACCTCGACACGATGAAAGAGATCGGCAGCAACGACAGGAGCAACACGATTCTGATGTCGCATTCGCCGGGGGCGGTCAGCGATCTATACCGTCAGATGCAGGACGCGGTGTTGATCGGGCAGAAGGTGGCAAACCCGGGACCGTGACTAGAACAGGTTTGAGTCGAGTCCGACGACGAACTGAATTCCGGGAATTACTTTGCCGACCAGTTTTCTGTCATTGGTTATGAACAAGTCTGTTCGGGCTAGAGCGGCGGAAGCCAGATGGATGGAATCCGCCGCCGGTAAGCCCAGAGCACCCCGAATATGCGCATAGCGATCCGCAGTTTCCAGGGTGAACGGCACGATCTCTGAAACCACCCCCTGTAACAAACGCTTGGTGTCGTTCGCCCGTGCGGCCACCCCGCGGCGGTAGACTCCCGCCAACACTTCGCCGAAGGTTAGCGCCCCGGTTAGCAGTTGATCGTTGCGTTCCTGCATTCGCCGTCGAATCGTGTTCACTCTTTTCGCGAACTCGGGATTGTCTTCCAACCAATAAATGAACAGCATCGTGTCCCAATAGATGCGGCTCACTTCTCATCCCCCGGCCCATAGAACTGCTCACGTTCTTCGCGCAAGTATTTTTCTCCACCGCCAAGCTCGGCGAAAACGTCCTTCAGTGCGCCGCGCAGCCGAGTCCACGGGTCATCCGGCCCGGCGGGCGAGGGCTTCTTGTCAATGAATTCGTACGTGTAAACCACTGTGGTGCTTAAACCAGATGGCGGACCGGTTTCCGAGACGAGGCGCAATCCGTTCGCTTGTAAGAACTTCTTCGACTTCAGCGCCATGCAAACGAGGGGAACGCGATTTCGTAACTTCGCCTCCCTCTGGACATCGCCAACATTGATTGAAAACGTACCGAGCCCCTTTCGACGCGCGGCCTCCACATAGTTATGACTCGCTTGTTCCCTTACCAGGTCAGACCATGAACCTGTTGAAACGGTCATAATCGCCTCCTGACCATCGCGATGCATGACATTATTGCATAACATGCATTGCATTGTATTATAAACTATGCATGCAAGGATGTCAGCGGGGTGGCCTCCCCCATCCTCACTTTTCCACAGAAATAATCCGCCCGGGTGTGACGAACGACCTTTACTGAGGCCGCGGGATCTGACAACCTCGCAGTGTGCGCGGAGGATCTTCCAGTATCGCAGCCGAAGGCGTCTTGGCAGCCAGCTCCGAAGGCTGCGGCATGTCCGCTAACTCCTTATTTTGGAATATTTTGCGTGTAAGTCCTTATTTGAGAATATTTTGCGAGCGATTCGCGGGATATACCAGAGCTAACCACAATGAATGCAATATTTTACGGGAGGTGCGCCAAAAATGAGGGGAGGGGGGTACCCGAGGCGAGGCCAGAACCTCTGGAAGGCTGCCAGTCATCTAACGAATTGACTTCCCTTCTCGGGCAACCTAGTCTGGAAGTGGTTCTTTTGCACGGCCATCCCACCAGTGGGGGCGTCACGGCTTCGACGGAGATGCTTGCGGCCAAGAGGCATGCCGGGGTGCACACACCCGTAATCGTGGGCAAAATGATAATTGCCAATCAACAGATGGCATACGCAGCCTAATTAGTTAGGCAGCCGTCCCAAGAGGCTTTGCTCGTGGGCCTCCGAAGGACGTCACACAGCGAGCTGCTCTTCTCTTCTACGTCTGGGATGAGAGGCTAAGACCACAGGCTAGCGGAACGCGTTTCTTGTCGGTTCTGAGCGCGGGCCGCGAACGTCCCAGGGTAATGCCTGGGGCATGAACACGACTAAGCATGTAGTTCTCTTGACCAGTAACATTTTCGGACGCGGGTTCGACTCCCGCCGCCTCCACCACTACAAACTATTGATATTAAACAAGTTATATAAAGATAGAAAAAATCGTACAATAAACGTACAATGGATTCGGCAAAGGGGCCGAATTCATGCTCTCCGTTTACTCCCGCCACTATCCTCCCTGCCCTTCCAGCGACCTCAACTACAAGCGCTGCCGCTGCCCCAAGTGGATCAATGGTCTACTCGGATCTGATGGTCCCTTCATTCGTCGCAGTGCCAAAACCCGCAGTTGGGAAAAGGCCGAAGATTTCAAACGCAAGCTGGAAGAGGAATATGAGGCGAAGGAGAAAGAGCTGGAAGCGGGTTCTCGCCCCGAGCCTGCTCTAGTCAGCGTCAAAGAAGCGGTGGCACGATTTCTAAACAGCAAGCGCAACGAGAATCTGGCCGACTCTACTCTCGATAAGCTGACGACGATCTTTGAGAAGCAGTTCCTCGCGTGGGCCACCTCCGACGGGTTCACACACATCACTGAGATCACGACTGCCGATCTCGAAGGCTTCCGTGACACATGGACCGATGGCCCCCTTGCAAAGAAAAAGAAACAGGAGCGGTTGATCGGATTCTTTTACTACTGCCTGCGACTTGGCTGGATCAAGTCCAATCCCGCTGTGCTCTTGGGTCGAATCAGAGCGGACGGGCCGCCTACGGATTACTTCCCTGCGCCCGAGTTCGAGAAAATCATGGACGCAACTTACATCTATCAGCCCAAAGGCTGGTTGGAATGCCGGAACCAAGCGACACGGCTCCGCATTCTCACATTGCTAATGCGCTGGAGCGGGCTTGCCATTCGGGATGCCGTAACGCTTGAAAGGCGCCGCCTAAACGAGAATGGCGAGTTGTTTCTATACCGCGCAAAAACCGGCAGTCCAGTCTATGTTCCACTTCCCCCGGATGTGGCGGAGTCCCTGAGAACCATTCCGCCTGGCCCCAGCCCCAATCCTCGGTATTTTTTTTGGTCTGGGAATGGCTCGCCTAAATCAGTGGTTGGCAATTGGCAGCGAAGCTTTCGGCGACTATTCAAGATTGCCAATCTACGCCGCGATGACGGCTCGCTGAAGCGTTCTCATCCGCACATGCTTCGGGACACATTCGCAGTCGAGATGCTGCTAGCCGGTGTGCCGCTGGAACAGGTCTCAATCTTGCTTGGCCACAAGAGCGTGAAGATCACCGAGAAGCACTATGCTCCGTGGGTCAAGGCTCGGCAGGAACAGCTCGCGGCCAACGTTCGTAAAGCCTGGAATGTACTTAATACAGGTAAGAAAACAGCAAGACGCAAAGCACCGCGGCGCGTGAGAACCGCCTGAGAAAATTGTGGTTCTTGCCTTCTAGCTCGCTCTGCGTAACTTTCGATGAACGCGGTGGAGAACCGTCTCAGGGACCCGCAACGTGCGGTATCCGCGCTTGTGCAAGCTTTCCTCTGAACTCCAGTGAATCACGCCTGGTTCCCGTTCGAAGATTCTGCGAACGGTCTTCTCACTGAGCGCCCAAAGCTTGGCAATCTCGATCACCGAATAGTGCTTCTCGCTGGCGAGATCAATCGAAGCCACAGGTGGCGCACCAGATAACGCATGGAGGGAATGGGACGACTCAGCTGGTTTTCGCGCAAATTCAGACATTGCATGACTCCGACCGCGGCTGGATGTTAACTAACTTGATTCCAGAGCCTTTGATTGTCCAATGAATTCTCAGCCGACATCTATTCCCAACCGGAATGGATGGCCGAAACCAACGAGGCCGGAGGCCGCGTTGCGCTGGCGTCCGTCCGGCGATGCGTTGTTCAATACGCAGAGCTCTCGCCTCGGAAGCCGAGAGCAAGGAAATCCCAAGAAGATTTGACGTCTATCTCGCCGGGTTTGCCTTTTTCATACTGACGATTCGGGCGGGCTGGGGTAATTCAATGGGCTTTGGTGGACGGCGCTGATCCGCATATCTGCGGAGGAAAGAGCGAGCGAACTCGTTGGCCAATCGTGACTCGTCGTCGCTTCTCATGACCACACACGTTTTGAAACACAATGAGGTATCAGAAACCGGCCTGACTATTACGCCTTCAGCGCGAAAGACAAGGGCCGCAGGTTTGGTAAGAATGGCCACGCCGACGTGCTCAGATACTAAGTGAATCGCCTCTTGCGACGTAATGGTGTCGTGCGCGTGTTTCGGAGTGATTCCCGCACGGCGAGCCGCATCTATGATCGCGTCATGAACGACGGGATGAACTCGTCGCGCGAACAGAATCCATTCATCTTTTGCCAGATCTTGGAGCTCTATTTGTTCCTTTTGAGAAGCCGCATGCGTTTCTGGGAGAGCCACATAGAGAGGCGTCGGAGCGAATGGTGCGGCTGTGATCTGAGAGTCCTCCGGGGGCGCCGTCACCAGAGCTAGGTTCAGTTCGCCTGCTAGAACACTCCTAACCAACTCGATCGAAAATTGACTAATTAGTCGAATGGCAAGCTTGGGGTACAGGGGAAGACGAACTGCAAGGAGGTCCGAAACCCAGGCTGGATCGGCCTCGTGCGAGTGTCCAATTGTCAGAACGCTGTCTGCTCCGTCATGGGCAGTACGAGCGAGATGAAAAGCCCGCTCCATATGCAGGAGAGAAGAGCGTGCCTCTGCGACGAAGACTTGCCCAGCGTCGGTAAGTTCAACACGGACGACCCGTCGATTATCACGAGTGAACAGTTGAAATCTAAGCTGTTTTTCGATCTCAGTGATCTGCCTGCTGAGCGCAGATTGGGTGAGGTGCAATCTGAGGGCGGCCTTCGTGAAGTTCAACTCTTCGCCCAAGGCAATGACCGCGTGCAAGTGGCGCACTTCGACGTTGGGAAACACTTCTCCAACCCCCGCTCAAGAGTTCGGTGAGACCAGGAATTTCGCCCTGCCATTTGTCTGAAGCGACGAGTGGTTATGAGCTTGGAACCCGGCCGTCTCTGTAAAGTTTCTTGAAAGGCTAGAAAAAGTTTTGATACCTTGCATTTGAAAGCCGCTCTAGACTGGGGTTCTCGGGCGCTGTGCACTTGTATCGCGTCCGTACTTTACCAGCCGCCGCCCAACTGGAAACCAGTTCGGACCACAGGGAGTGAGTACCTAGAGCGCTTCTGTGACAGTGTTACTCGATTCCAGCAAGTGCCTGTCTGACTGTTCGCACCCACAGAGGCGGATTATCTGCAGGGCAGTTGTAATCCGCTCCGCTGACATCTTTATCTCGCTGGCGAAGGGAGGCCACAATGGGAACTCCGGGGAGCATTTCTCGGAAATGAGCGGCGAGGTTGCATCGAAAGTGTGGGCAATGCGACCGGCGAGGCGCAAGCTCTTCGCGGGCTGAATCGCCGACTTGGATTCTTTGTCAGTCGTCGATTACGGCGAGCACTTGGCCGCGCTGAACGTGGTCTCCTTCGCGAGCCCGGATCTCGACGACGGAATTCGTGGCGGGTCCCGGACTGCCCGACTGGAACACCGATCCCAATTACTGGTATGGGCTGGGAATCTTCGTAGGACCCGGCCCGCAGACGTGGTACCGTGGAGGGTCCATCTCGGGCACGGAATCGCAGACTGCTCCGTGATTCCAACGGCTACATCTGGTGCATCATGACCAATTCTGAGTCCACGGACCCCGGCGGGCTGCACGCTGACATCACTTCGACCATGCGCCAAGCGCTTGGGTCGGGACTTGAGGGTTCGTCCACGGATTTGTATCCCCAGTTCGTATCCCCCGACTTGCCTCCGCGGACGAAGACGGCAGAGTGAGTCGGCCAGACCTGATCGCGCACACTGGCGGTGATGCCTGAACTTCATGGAATAATATCGCTAGCATCGCTGAAGTCGCGCGTGGTCGCTGTACGGAAAGCACGAGTAACCCTTCTTGGCTAGATGGTATCCACTGGCCGTCCTATTGCATATTTTGCGACTTTGTAGCCTATGTCGCTGCGCGAGACTCCCAGCATGCGGGCTGCTTCGGCCTGCACGCCATTCGCTTGTTCCAATGCTCGCTCGATGAGCCCCTTCTCGAACGCTGTTAGCAGTTCGCGGAGATCGACGCTAACTGGCAAGGTTCGAAGCCAATCGCGCATCTCGATCTTCTGGGATTCAGGTGCCTTGTAGGCTCTATCGTCCACGGGAAGTTCATCAGCAGCAATTTCCTCACGGTGCCCCAAGATGTGCGCCCGCTCCAAAAGGTTCCGCAACTCCCGGATGTTTCCAGGAAACTTGTAGTCCGTGATCTTCTGTAGAGCTTCCGAGCTCATGCGCTTAGGCCGGACCTTCAAGTCCTTCGCAATCTGGGCGGACAAGATCTCGCAGAGGCCGGGAATGTCCTCTTTGCGTTCGCGGAGCGGCGCAATGCGAATTGGAACGACCGCCAGCCGGTAGTAGAGATCCTGACGGAAGAGTCCCTGCTGCACTCGTTCCTCAAGGTTGCGGTGGGTCGCAACCAGGACCCGCACATCGACGGTGCGGGCCTGCGTGGACCCAACCCGCAGCAACTGGCCATCGACTAGCACGCGGAGCAGTTTGGCCTGAGCGGCCGCTGACATTTCGCCAGCTTCATCCAGAAAAAGAGTTCCGCCGTGCGCGGCCTCAAACAGACCCTGGCGGGCTCGATCTGCTCCGGTAAAGGCTCCTCGTTCGTGTCCAAAGAGCTCGCTCTCCAAGAGAGTTTCGGTGAAGGCTGCGCAGTTGACTGCAATCAGAGGTTTCTGGGCCCTGCGGCTGTTCCGATGAATTGCCCTGGCTACCAGTTCCTTGCCCGTTCCAGTTTCCCCGACAATCAAGACAGTGGCGTCTGTAGGGGCAACGCGGGCGATCTGGTCGCGAACTGCCTTGATTTCGGCGCTGTTTCCGAAGATAGTGTCGGCCCCGAGGAGATTGCCAACCGTGGATTTGAGGAGTTGATTCTCGCGGACTAGATTCGTGCGTTCACAAGCGCGCCGCACGGTCGCCCTGACAACCTCAGGATTAAAAGGCTTTGTGATGAAATCAAAGGCTCCCTTCCGCATGCTCTCAACCGCAAGCTCAATGGTTGGAACCGCAGTGAGGAAGATTACTGGCAACGACGGATCGTTCTCTCGAGCGGCCGATAGAACTCTCAGTCCGTCTCCATCCGGCATCTTTTGGTCTGTGATCACTGCGTCGTATTCGCGCTCGGCCAGAAGAGGCACAGCGGCTATGACGCCGTCTGCTTCGTCGACCGTATGGCCGTCGAGGTGAAGTTCTGAACTTAGGACGCGGCGCAAGTTAGGCTCGTCATCGACAATCAATAATCTACCCATGGCTGATTGCTCCGAAGTCGGCTGACGCTTCGTCAGAAACCGTCATTGTGAAGCATACGTGCCCGGGTTCATTCCGGGCTACGATCAAGTCTCCGCCTTGAACCCTCGCGATGTTTCTCGAAATTGCTAGTCCTAGGCCTGTTCCGTGTGGTTTGGTGGTATAGAAAGGTTCGAAGAGTTTGGACAGCACTTCCTGCGGAATCGGCTCGCCCGAATTTTCGACTTGGAGTTCCACACGTTGGGCCGATGGACGGCTACTGCGAACCGCTATCTGTCCCCTAACGGGCGTAGCATCAATCGCGTTGAGCAGCAGATTCAGGAGACCCCGCTGTAACTGTTCACGATCAACGTTCGCTCTCAAGTGCTCGCCACCGTCGACCGTAATTTTGATTTCTTTTTTCGAAGCATGCACGCTTGCAATTTCAGCGACGTAGCCTAAGAGATCAGCGAGGGCGATCGGATTCCGCTTCGGCTGACTCGGACGCGCATAGGAAAGGAAATCACTGGTCAGTTTTTCCAGCCGAGCGGCCTCGCTGCGTGCGATCGAAAGCATTTCTTTTCGTTGTTGGTCGCCCACCTCGGGTCGGCCGGCGGTGACCAGCGAACTCGCAATGATGGAAACCGGGTTCCGAATTTCATGGGCCACTGCGCTTGAGAGGCGGCCCACCACGGCGAGTTTCTCTTCGACCATTAATCGCTCACGCGTGCGCTCCAGTTCTCGTAGGTTATCGGCCAGCTTTCTTTGATCACTGCGAAGCTGGTTCACCAACAGCCAGACCAAAAGTCCCATGAGTGCATATACGACGGAAATGACGCCGGCCTCAAGGTACTCGCTTGCGTAGATCGGCGGCTGAGATTGTGCAAAATGCCAAACCCAGAAGAATGTCATCGAATCCGCAACCACAATCACTCCGATGCAGGCGGGAAGGCTGAAGCGATAAGCGGCCTGCAAGACAGGCAGGGCCAGCAGGACGAAATACGGACTATTTCCCTGATTGGTAAAGAACGTGAGGAGAACGGCGAGAGCGATATTCAGGGAAATCGAAAGCCAAACGACGGTGTCGGCCAGTACTTTACTGAGAGTCCGGACGCCGGCCCAGAGCCAAAACAATTCCAGCATCTTGAACAGAAAGGCCGCTCCCAGGGTTACCAGCAAGGCGGGCGAGGGCTGGCCTAGTAAAGAAGAAAACAGGGAGTGAAGAAGCAGAAGTGCAGCCAGGACAAAGAGATTCAGAGTTGCAAAAACCATCTCCCGCTGGCGGAATGATTCAAGGTCAAGACGCGCCAGAACCGGAACTGTTCGCAACTCTTGTGTTTCTTGTGGCACCATTGATTAGAGTACGCCCGAAGGTTCGGGTCAAGAGGATACTCGCGTCTCCAATCTCCCCACTGTTCCTAGCACTATGACAAAGCTATATCAACGACGGTTTCAAGTCTGCAGGAAGCAGGAGCGCTCGGCCTTGCTTCGAAAACAGAGTGAGAATCGTCGACAATCCGATGATCGTCCCAAACGGGAGGATAAAGAGATTGCCAACCGATAGAAGCAATGCAAGCTTCCCGCACCAAGCCCACAATCTTAGAAGGCCTACACCTGCAAGTATTCCAGCCACCGAAAAGCCGAGAAGCACGTAAAGGATCCATCCGCCAAGATGCCCGATTACGGGAACATATTCCTCAACCCTGATTGCTCCGATTCCCCCTTTTCCGCCGTATACACCCAGAATAAACAGGAACACGAGAGAGTTTAGGCTACCCACCACAATGTAGGCCCCGCCGAGAATTCGCAGCCAAATCTTCATCGCATCCTCACTTCGGTCAACGATGTAGTCACTCTAAATCCAGGAGATGGCGGTCAACTCTGTGAGCCTGGCCGCCATTTCCTATCCTCAGGATTTGTTACGTAGCATTCCTGCGGACAATCCTCAGTCCTGCGTAAAGGGCGAGGGAGAAGAAACCAAGCAGTCCTGCTAAGGGCACAAGACTGGCAGTCTTGGGGAGCTCTTCCGCCGTCGGTTGCTCGACAGCGGCCACGACAGCCGGGCCCTCTCTAGCCGGTTCGATGAGCATCGGCCCTTCAAACGTCACATTCGGCCTTGGAGGCGCTTCACCGGTCACAACGGTGTGCATGCTGACAGACTGCAAAGGCTCAACCGTCAATACCGTTGCTGAAATGTTCATGCCCTTCCGCAGATCGAATACCGTCTTGTCTTCACCGTTGATGTGAAACACAATTCCGTCGGGCACCGTGTACGCTTTGTTCTCTCCTTCAGGGAAAGATAAGATCAAGTGCGGTCCGTTGATATGCCAGACCTTGCCGTTCACCGTTCTCAGTGTTGAAACCTCTTGCGGAGTGGTGATTGTGTGAATCTCCTGTGACAGCTTCGTCCCGGGTGTTAGTTCATGGACGGTCAGGTCCCTGCCATCAACTTGGAATCTGAAGTCCTGGCCCAGATTTAGCAGTTCAAACTTGCCGTTCTCAAGTTCGACGACAACCTCATGACCTGAAACGTGGATGACTTCGGCATTGTTGACATGAGTCGTTTGAACCTCATGCGTCGGCGGCTCTACTGTTTTCGTGGTTGATGGGTGCGTTATGTCCTGGGCGGCGATGCCCGCAGTCATGGCGCAAAGAAACGCCGCTATGACAAACGCTAAGCTGAAAAATGTGTGCTTAGATTGCTTCATTGGTTTTCTCCTTCTATCAGACGTGATTTCTATTTACCGCTTTGTTCTGCACGAACTTATTGCCTCAAAGATGCTTCGACGATGTAGCGACTTGGAGCAGGCCCGACGAAATAAAACGGGTAGCATGTCACAAGGGTGACCGAGTCCGTCGTTCGAGGTCGCAATACAGCGACATCGGCTGGGCTGGTGACTCGGATCCGGTCGACGACGAAAACGTCTGTTCCAGAAATTGTGACCAGCTCAATCGCGTCTCCGGTCCGGATGTCTTTCAATCTGCGGAAGAACCCGTCCCTGTGTCCGGCGATGCCGATGTTCCCGCCCTGTCCTGGAAGTGATGTGCCGGCAATTCGCCCGACCCCACGGTTTAATCTGACCTCATCAGTGCCCTCTAGTACGGGAACCTCCAAATGCAACGTGGGAATCCGTAAGACAGCAAGCGATTCAACAGGCTTGCCGAGATTGGCCTTGTATGACCTAGTACGCTGAATTGACCGAGGCGAGTATTCAGTGTTCGACGCCGGACGATTCTCAGTGGTGTGGTTAGCGCCATCGATCGCTTCTATTCTTGCCTCGCGTTCCGTGGCGGACTCAAGCCGCCTGGCCTCGAACTCCGCCATCTCTGCCCGGAACATTATGAAGCGATGAATGCGGGCGAATGTGAACGTGAACAGCAGCAGCAAACCCAACAAGAGTAGTCCGCGTTCAAGGATTCGAAGCGCTTTTGAGTCGACCTTCATTCGGCTTAGTCCTTATCCTGAGTCTCCGTCGGAAGCGTAGCGTTGGCGTCTGCGGGAGCTGAAGTCACCATCGCCCGTACGCCGAATTCGTGCACGAGCCTGCCTCCGTTGTGGGCGGTATTGACCAACAGCAAGGCGCCTGCGCTGTACAGAACTAGGAAAGCCAGCGGCAGAATGGTTGTTGTCAGGCGTGTGTCTGCTCTTTTCAGCAACCAGGGCACCGCTAGCAACGCAAGGAATATCACCGACAACACACTGAAAACGGCTTGTGTGCGCTCAGCAAGGGATTCGTGGGTTTCGAGGACTTGCTCCATTCCCGGAGCCCGTTCGGCGAGCTTGCCTGCAGCTTCCCCAGTCTCGACCGCTACGAAGATTGTCGCGGTTCCAACCAACAGCAAGACCATCGCGGCAACCAGGTAAGAACGGCCCTTGGCCGGCGTCAGCACAGCACCAACGACAATGAAGATCGGGGCAATTAGCAAAAGAGCAATCGGAAAATGAATGATCAATGGATGCAAGGCATCCCAACTCGGAATCGCCGGAAATTGAAGCATAGAAACTCCTTAATCCGAAGTAGCGAGACGCCCTTTCGACGGCCCGGTTGTTAGCTGACTTTCTCGTACCTGTCATTGTGCGTGAAGCATGACGGACACTTTGAAAAATCCAGTTTCGAGGTCGTGTATCCACACACCGTGCACACGAAATAGTCTTTTGCTTTGGACCCTTTCAGTTTGGGGAGATTGTTCAAGGCCTCGGAATACAGCTTGGCGTGTTCAGCTTCCGCTGTCTTGGCGTAGTTGAAGGTCTGAACAGCATCTCTGTTCCCCTCGGCACGAGCCTGCTTGAGGAATTCCGGATACATGGTGTCGCGCTCGTAAGACTCTCCCTTGATTGCGGCTTCGAGGTTTTCCTTGGTCGACTTGACGACCGGAGTCTCGATCTTTGCTTGCGCTGTACCACCCATCTTCTTGATCACAGCGGCGTGGTTAGCCGCGTGGACTTCCTCAGCCTTGGCTGCAGCGCGGAACAGACTCGCAACTTCACCGTACCCTTCCTGGTCGGCTTTTTCTGCGAACGCGAGGTAGCGCGAATGGGCATTGCTTTCGCCGTTGAAACCTGCCTGCAAGTTATCGATTGTTGTTGTCGCGGCGATAGCCCCGCTTGGCAGGGCAATCAAGGCGAGTAGAGCGAGCAGACTATAAGCGAACCTCTCCATAACAGCATTCTCCATTTCAGCGAGTCGCGATCTTTCCATTCAGATCGCTCGCCGGAGAGGGGTGCACGGATCGGGCCAACCATCGATTTGCGCCAAGTTGTACAGAACAAACTGTGAAGACCGCGACGAGTACACCCCCAGCCCCCTCTTGTCAGAAGAATCGGACAGCGAATGTCAAAGCCATCGGACAACACAACATGTCTGGGCTGGTTTGGTCGTTCCAGCCGTCGGGGACCCAAGCTGGCGAACACAAGCGAAAGTCTGCTAATAGCGCTATCGAGTTTGTTGTCTGTTGCTTGGAATCTCCAGTCCTTGATCAGGGATCCGAGGGTAAAGACTTGTAAACTCCTTCGGATTCGCGTCCGCCCGGCACCCAACATGCACAGACATTAATGCGGCCGAGTACGGGCACCCGTGCGAGTCCCCGGACGGTTGATTTGGGCATCTTCAAGGACATCATATGAAGATTCTTCGGCGTCACTGGATAATCGCAATTCTGACCGTGCTGGCAGTCGTTGCCTTAGCGGTATTTCAATTGAAGGGGAACGACAATCCGCAATATTTCACGGCCAAGGTCGACCGCGGTGACATTAGCCAGGTAGTCGAGGCCACTGGAACCATCAATGCCGTAACCACCGTGCAAGTCGGCTCTCAGGTTTCGGGGACCGTTTCTCGTCTGTACGTAGACTTCAATTCCCGTGTAAGGAGAGGACAAGTTATAGCGCAGATCGATCCCTCACTCTTCCAAGGATCTTTGCTGCAGGCTAAAGCCGATCTGGCCAATGCGCGGGCCAGCGTCGCCACTGCCAACGCAAATCTCCAGAAGGCACTGGCTTTGCAAGTTCAGACCACCGGCGACTACGAACGCGCCAAGGCCTTGACTGCACAACACGTCATGAGTACGCAGCAACTTGACTTGGCCAAGGCCAACTACGATTCGGCGGTCGCCGGTGCGTGTGCGGCTGATGCCCAGGTGACGCAAGCCGAAGCACAAGTGCAGCAGCGGGAAGCCGCTGTCAGCGTAGCGCAGACTAACCTGGACTACACCACCATACGTGCTCCCATCAATGGCACCGTTATTGCACGCAACGTGGACGTTGGCCAGACCGTTGCAGCCTCGTTACAAGCACCGACACTATTCACGATTGCTCAAGACCTGACCAAAATGCAGGTCTACGCCAGCACAGATGAATCCGATGTAGGCGCGATCAGGCCAAACCAACGAGTCACCTTCAAGGTCGATGCCTATCCAAAGGAGAGCTTCAGCGGACTCGTCTCTCAAGTACGGATGAACGCCACCACTGTTCAGAACGTTGTCACCTACAACACGATCATCGATTTCGACAATCCTGAAATGAAGCTGTTTCCTGGGATGACGGCTTACATCACGATTCCGGTGACCTCGGCAATGAATGTACTTCGCGTCCCTAATGGCGCGTTGCGTTACAAGCCCGACATGACGGCCGCGGAAATACGCGTGTTATATCAGAAGTACGGCCTCGGCAGCGCAGGCGAGGCCCATAGCATCGGCAAACAACAGACAGAAAGCGCCACGCCTGAATCCAGTGGTGGAACGGTAAACGCTAAAGGCCGCACTGCCCAACAGGAGAAGACAAGTCGACTCGTACACATTGCTGATCCGCCTATGGATGTCGCCGTTCTCTGGAAGCTGCGTCCCGATGAGACTCTAGAACCCATAAGAATCCGATCCGGCATAACCGACCACACGGTGACGGAGGTGGCCGAGCTTTTCAACGGATCATTAATGGATAACGACGAACTGGTCACAGGTTCTGTTCTTGCCGGACCGAAAATGGGGCCCGGAATGGCGAGTCCAACCAGGCACTAGAGACGAGATCCTGAGGGAGCGACAAGACAGAAGGTGGAGCGCTGCGTTTCTCACAGGAACTTATGGTCACGATGAGCCAATCCGAAATCACCGTCGCTCCCTCGCAACTGGGGGAAGTGAGGATCCACGTTCTCGATGTCCACAAGTACTACGACTTGGGCGAAACGCGGGTGCATGCGCTGCGAGGCATCACAATGGACATCGCTAGTGGTGAGTTCGTGGCCATCATGGGAGCGAGTGGAAGCGGTAAGTCCACGTTCATGAATATTCTGGGCTGCCTCGACAAGCCTAGCTCCGGAAGATATTTCCTTGACGGAATCGATGTCTCCTGCCTTAGCAAGGACGAATTGGCTGCAATCCGAAATCGCAAAATCGGCTTTGTGTTTCAGGGCTTCAACCTACTTTCTCGAACCACAGCGCTGGAGAACGTCGAGTTGCCCACTCTGTACGCGCAGGTCAGCGGGGCAGAGGGTGAGAAGCGAGCACACGAGGCGCTTGATCTTGTCGGACTTGGAGGCCGCGCGACTCATTTTCCCTCCCAGCTATCTGGCGGGCAGCAACAGCGAGTCGCGATTGCGCGCGCCCTGGTAAACAAACCGTCGATCTTGCTGGCGGATGAACCCACGGGCAATCTGGACAGCCGCACCTCGGTGGAAATCATGGAGATTCTTGAGAGGCTTAACGATCGCGGATTGACTGTCGTCTTGGTTACTCACGAGCACGACATTTCGTCGTTTGCCAGGCGCACGATCCAGTTTCGCGACGGGAAGATCCGCCGAGATGAGCTTGTAGTGAATCGTCAGACCGCCTCTCAAGTGCTCAAGGACCTGCCAGTGGAGGAAGATCAGTAGTCCCGAGAAGGTTTTTCAAGAGGATCAATATGGACCTAGTCGCGGTAGCACGGATCGCAGTGCGAGCTCTGGCTCGCAACAAGATGCGCTCTGCCCTCACCATGCTCGGCATCATCATCGGCGTGGGCGCAGTCATCGCGATGGTAGGGGTGGGGCAAGGGGCCCAACAGCAAGTTCAGCAGCAAATCGCAGCGATGGGTTCAAACATCCTGTTCGTTGGTTCAGGCACGGTTACGCGGGGCGGAACTCATATGGGCTCTGGCGCCACCAAAACCCTCGTGTACGCGGATATGCTTGCTATTTTGCGAGAGTGTCCGGCTGTCAAAGATGCCGCTCCCGGTGGCAATACCAGCACACAAGTTGTCTTTGGCAATGACAACTGGGCGACCCGAATTAACGGCACCGAGCCGCAGTATTTCGAAATTAGGAATTGGCCTTTTCAGGAGGGCACGGTGTTCACACCCGAGGATGTAGAGATGGCGGAGAACGTGGCGGTCATCGGCGAAACCGTGCGTAAGAACCTCTTCGGGGCAACCGATCCGCTCGGACAAACCATTCGGATCAAGAGTCTCCCTTTCAGGGTAGTGGGCGTGCTCGCGCCAAAGGGAACATCAGCCGCAATGGGCGACGATCAGGATGATGTAGTTCTTGTTCCCATCACGACTCTACAGAAGAAGATCACAGGGCAGGATTGGCTGCGCTGGATCATGGTCTCGGCCACCTCGCGTGAGGCAAGCTACGCGGCCCAGGAGCAAATCACATCTCTGTTGCGAGATCGTCACCGCATTCGCCCCGAGCAGGACGACGATTTCATGGTACGGAACCTGGCCGACATGGCGGACCTCGCAGACCAGGCGGGGAGTATTATGACCATGCTTTTGGCCTCGATTGCCAGCGTTTCATTGATTGTGGGTGGCATCGGAATCATGAACATTATGTTGGTGTCGGTCACTGAGCGTACTCGCGAGATTGGCATTCGCATGGCGATTGGCGCCACCGAGGGCAATGTGCAAAGCCAGTTTCTGACTGAGGCGGTCGTGCTGAGTCTGATTGGGGGTTCGATTGGAATCATTTTTGGGATGGGCGCATCGTACTTCATCACTCAGACACTAGGCTGGGTAGTGCTGATTTCTCCTCTCGCGATTGTGACGGCGGTGGTGTTCTCTATGGCGGTTGGGATTTTCTTCGGTTTCTACCCCGCGAGGAAAGCAGCACGGATGGATCCAATCGAAGCCTTGCGCTACGAGTAGGTCCTTACTTCTGAAGGAGCGGACGCCTTATGGTTGCGCAGAGTCGGGCAGGTCAGCCCCACCAGACCCACCCGGCGTCCGCGAGACACCGTCAGTCCACATATACGGTAATTGCGATCCGATCCCTGGGGTATCTGCGGTTGTACAGGTAATAGCCGTCTTCGGAGTAAACGACATAGACATCATCGTTGTCGTACCAATCGTCTGCCCAATACTCTGGCCATGGGTCCATGAAACCGAACCAAAAGCCTCCGTACTGGAACCGCGGATACCCGCCATACAACTCCATCGGGTACCTGTGGATGCGGAACCAGTGATTCGCGCCAAAGCTGCCACGATAATGGGCATCTGGAATGCGGTAGCCGGTATAACCGCCACGTTGCCGCCAATCGCGGTGCTCGGACTGCCAGTCACGTGCGCGATGCTGCTGCCACACCTCTCTCTGCTGATCGTGCTGCACACGTTGCCGCTGCCGTGAAGCCCGATCGTCCAACTGCTGACGCTGCTGCTTGTTCTGGTCCTGTTGCCTCTGAGCGTGTTGTTGCTGCTGGTTGTTCCGGTCCTGTTGCTGTTTCTGGGCACGCTGTTGTTGCTGGTTGTTCCGGTCCTGTTGCTGTTTCTGGGCGCGCTGTTGTTGCTGGTTGTTCTGGTCCTGTGGCTGTTTCTGGGCGCGTTGTTGCTGCTGGTTGTTCCGGCCCTGTTGCTGTTTCTGAGCGTGATGTTGCTGCTGGTTGTTCTGGTCCTGTGGCTGTTTCTGAGCGTGTTGTTGCTGCTGCTTGTTCTGGGCGTGCTGTGGCTGCTGCTTGTTCTTGTCTTGCTGTTGTTTATTTCTATCTTGCTGCTGCTTTTCAGGCTTTGCCTGCTGAACCTGTTTCGGGGACTTAGCCTCTTGTTGTTGGTCTTGTTGTGCGTATGTGGAACCTACGCTTCCGAGGAGAAGTAGCAGAACTCCCGTGCTGATGATTCCAACTGGTTTCATAAGTCTTACCTCCATTACGTCTATTTCTTGCGCCCCTCGCTTGGTCGAACGAAAAGCATGAGCTATTGGCCTCCTTCTCTTCACAGCCAGATCCGTCTGCCCTGCTGGCATTGCGCCACTGTCTTACTTACCAGACTCGTTCCTGGGAGACTTCTTGTTAAGAGTGGCAAGGAGCAATTTAGCCGAGGCTGGTGGGCGAATCGCACTATTGATTACGATGTCCTTCGCAGTGGTTCCCTTTCCGTAGAGTCTTTCGTTGCCATCGTTGTCGGGGCGGAGAGTTGAGCCTTCCAAAGAAATCCCGGCGAACAATCCTCTCGCACGCGAATACGACAGAATTTCCGCCCGCATTGTGACATCCGTCGAGGCCGCAGCGCTGCGTCCTTTTGGTCCGGCTGCAGCAGCCACGTCGCCGCCGAGTTTGACCTGGCTGGTGAGAATAGAATCAGCACCGCGTCGATTCATCACCAATAAGACAAAGTCTGTCGCTTGGCCTCCCAACTGCAGGCCGAAGCTTCCACCTTCGAGCGCCATCATGGAAGGCGCACTCCAAGGTCCGCTGAACTCCTTGCCGCTCCGGCAAGTCATCACGCCGCGACCGTAACTGCCCCCGAAGCCGATTGCAAATTTCAACACCGAAGGCAACACGATGACGCATTCCGCTTTATCCAGAAGGTCCTCTGGAATATCGTCGGGTACATTTAGAATCTCAACCATCACTTTCCCAGCATTGTTAATGCGATTGTTTTCGTCTTTTTGGGCAGACGCAGGCAGAGAAAACAGCGCAACCATAGCCATTAATAAGAAGATATTTTTCATCAGTTTGTCCTTTCCAAACCATCTTTTAGTCTGGGCTGCGTGTGCCCGTCCTCGTCATGTTCGACTTCAATGACGCTGGTTGGTGCGAGCGGGACACCACCGCGCCATGCGTGGGAGCGATAATCCGTGCTCGCGCGTTATCATTTTTCTTCTCCGATCGTACGGAGTATTCCTAAGAAATTGGAAGCCGCGTCCAGTTGACGTCGCTCAGTCGTTTCTGGTGCTCTGGCGTACCACAACTCGAGGGCTCGACCATGGATAGCCATCTGAGCTTGAGCGACGCGCGCCTTGACCTTCTTGCGGTCTGTCTCCAAAACGGCCTCTCTGTAAAGTGCCAGCCAGTTGTGATTTCCGTCTGAATTCGCCATTAGTGATCTTCCTTGTGCATGAGTGTGGTCACTCCCTGACGAGGGTGCCGTATTGTCAAATTAGTTGTGCTCGAACGGGAGTGCTGACAGCGACCAAACAGAACTGCTTCAGCATGCACCGGACACCCGCCTGGACGGCTTCCGCCGATTCGATCCTGCAAAAGATCGCCCGACTTTGTTCGCGTACTTACGGGACACTAGGCGTCGTGACTCGGATTGCGCACGACAAGTCCACGGCAACGCATTCACCGGGCAGCAGGAACATAAACTCCGTTCGCCGAGCTGATGTCGATGCCCGATATTTCTGTGTCAATCTCAACGGAGCGCAGTTCTCCTTTCGTCCCAGGCTTCATCTCAAGACCAAGCCAGTACTGGTTATCCAGAATTGCTTGCAACTGGTCGAGGTAGCCTTTGAAACTGGGAGGATTCTCGTAGCCGAGAAAAAAAGCCTCTCCGCCTGTCTCATCCGCCAGCCGGCCGAGGCCGTTTTGGCCGCCGGTGATAATCCAGACGTTACGGCTTCGGCGGCCAGTGCCACGCGCGTAGATCGAATGGACTACGATGCCCGCCTGCTGACACACACTGCTGGCCGTATCCAGATCGGGGCTGGGAGATAACGCCGACAATCTTGTGTAATGCCCACGGAGCCGATCAACTCCGTCTGTAATCAGGAGCACTTGTCTGCGACCGGTGTCATCGGGCCAGCGCTTGACCAAGTCGGTTAATGAGAGATAAGGGCTTCCATAAGCGCCTGGGTTTCCCAGCGGCAGTCGGAGCGCCTGCGCGGCCTTGCCGTGGTCGTTAGTCAGATCTTGGGCGATGCGTACCGTAGCATTGCTCATGTAGCCCACTCCGACCAATGTTGTTGCAGGTTGCGCTTCAATAAATGTCCGGAGATCATCCAAGAGTCCACCCAGGCTCGTGTCCGAGGCTTCGTCGATGAGGATGTAAAGAGCGGCGCCGCCATTTTCCCCGGTTGCTGGAGTCCACTGGGTGACCACGAAGCGCTCGTTTCCTTGTTTCGCAATGATGTCTTCGCGCTTGAGGTCTGGCATTCTCTTACCGTGAGATCCTTGAACGGTCACCAACATCTTCACCGGAACAGGTGGGGGGGCAGGATGGTCTTCCGCCCAGGCTGGTATGCGGGTTGTGATACCGACGAGCCCGATGGCTATCATCGCGAGGAAAAAAGGACGTTTCATGTGCGTATGCCTCCGATTCAACATTTCACTTACTACTTCTTCCATTTGGAGCGGCAGCGCCTTGTTGACGTGTAGTCCCGGCACTGCCTCCTTCCACTGTGCTCGCAAGAACTACTTAGGCCGCCTTCTGGACTTGGGATAATTCAGCCTCAGCCTGCAACCAATCGTCCAGGTCGTGTCCATCATCCCTTCCACGTTGCTCGTAGAGTTGAAATGCACGTGCACGAAGTTGGTCCTGCAATTCACCGCCACCGTCCGTCCTTTGGAGGTCTGCTTTGACCGGTACAGAGGGGACTACCTGGGAAGATTTCATTTCGAGTTTCTCCTTTAAATGAATTGTCTAGCGGTTTCCTACTATGGTTTAGCAAACTCACAGAGGCGATTGGCGCATGGTTTCTGCGCGCTACCACCCCGGAGTGTTGAGCCAGATCGCTGTGAACCGAGATGCAGAGTTCATTGCTCTTCTCGTGCCCGTGAGTTTCATGCCCGGCGGCTTCGAAACTCCGAACACAAGGAGAACTTTTGATCTAGCGCACGGCGTGTGCCAGACGTTGGCGGGCGACAAGTTGCACAAAACAAATCTCAAGGACCACACCGATTTCACCAGCCGGCCCGCACGCGTCAAAGAAATCGGACCGCCAATGTCAGAAGTATCGGACAGTCACGACGCTTCAGGTCTCCTTTCTCTGACGAGGTATGGGACGAGAGACAGACTCCGAACTGTGTGTTGCCTTTGTTCTCTGGCGTTTGGCACTTCCTTTCGTCAATAGAAATCGCGGCGAGTAAAGATTCGTAACGATCCTCGTTTTCGGAGCACCCGGCACTCAACATGCACGGAACTTCTTTGAGCGCGATGGGAAACGGCTCCCGTCGCCTGAATGCGAGCCGAGAGGACCGGCAATTCCTTGAAGGAGGTTTCACATGGACATCGACTACGTGCTGGCTTGTGGCATCGTCTGGCGGAAGACGGCCGATCCCGAAGCGGGTTGGGAGTTGGTAGAGGGTCTCGAATCCGAGGACCCACAGCTCCGCTTGCTCGCGCAAACCCTCCTGGTTGAGAGCGGAGAGAGCTCGATGGGACTGCTAGAAAATGCTTTAGCG
Source organism: Terriglobia bacterium (assembly GCA_963823085.1). GTDB lineage: Bacteria > Acidobacteriota > Terriglobia > Terriglobales > Acidobacteriaceae > Sulfotelmatobacter. The sequence continues at coordinate 129,880 of CAWGKF010000023.1, forward strand.
GCAGGGGTGGTGAACGCTGACGTAGCGGGCCCGTGCATGGCTGAGATTCTGCGAATTCAACACGTGAAACAACTAAGAGTACAACCCATGAACGAACACTGCGTTGACGCGTCGCTCCGCTTCGAAGTGACGCATCTGGATTGAAAGATGCAACGAGGCCGAACACCGTTCGGTCCATCTCGGTTCTCGGTGAAGAACACTACGAGTGGAGAACGACTAAAGTGGCTGGTTCCCGGAGAAAGGCCGATCGCCGAAAACTGCCGTAAAAGGGAGGGTGACATGAAAGCGCTAGAAATGAAACAGCAGATTGCACTCAAGAACATTCTGTTTGCAACTGATTTTGAGGCGTCGGCCAGCCGGGCTTTGCCATTTGCAGTCGCGTTGGCAGACAGATACGGAGCGAAGTTCTACGCTGCGCACGTCATACCGCCGGGTGCCTACGCCCTCGCTCGTCCCGAATCCATAGAGCTAACCTTGGAGGAACTCCAAGCACACGCGAGCCGTGCGCTGAATCAGATCATCGACCCGTTACGACAACACGGTCAGCGTTGCGGGGCGCTATTGGGATGTGGAGACATTATCGCCGTGCTCATGGAATTCGCACGAAATCACGGTGTCGACTTGGTTGTAGTGGGCACGAGTAGTCGCGGCGGACTGGGTAAAGTGTTTCTTGGTTCAACCGCCGAGGAAATCATTCGTGTGGCGCCTAGTCCAGTGCTGACGGTCGGACCACACGTGACGCCAGGGGCGTCTGTCGGAATTCGCAGCATTGTTTGCGCCACGGATTTCTCGCACGGGTCGTTGCGAGCAGCAGAATTCGCCGTCTCGTTGGCACGTGAATATCAAGCGGATCTAACACTGGTACACGTGGTCGAAGGAGTTCTCACAGAGTCGCCGGATCGCGCAATACAGCTTACCGAACGGCGCTTACGACAAATGATCCTCTCCGGACCCCAGCTACTGTACGAGCCGAAAGTGGTGGTGGAGATAGGGCCGGTAGCTGAGCGCATCCTGGCCGTTGCGAATGAATTGATAGCCGACATCGTCGTCATGGGTGTGCGGGGCGCGGGAGCCTTCGCGCAGACAGCAAGTCATTTTGGCTCGATTGCGCACAGGGTGGTAGCTCTCGCTCCGTGTCCGGTGGTGACCGTCGGTAACGTACACAAAGCCGAGGACGACTAGATTAAACGAGGTGCCTTTATGGATTCGGTGACGATTCTGCTGTTGGTCCTGTGCGCGGGCGTTGTAGCTCTTCTTATATGGTTTGAAATCAAGTGGCGCCGAAACGAAGCCAGTAAGACGGTGCAGCACGCGGGTGTGCAAACGTTACCGAAGGAAAGCCAGGCCACGGTTGAAGCTAACCGCGACAAAAGGAAGGTTGCATAACCTCAACCAAAGCGAAAATGCAAAGGAGTTCATCATGACAGATCGTTCCATTATCGTCACTGATGGCGACGTGGATAGGCTCAGGCGTTTGGTCCGAGCTCTCAAGTATTCTCTCTTTCGAGATCAAAGGCAGCTCGAACTTCTTGATCAGACGCTGGAGAGCGCCGAGGTCAGGCCTCCGGGTCGAGTCCCCAAAGATGTAGTCAGGATGAATTCCCGCGTCCGCGTTCTCGATTTCGATACGCGACGGAAGGGGTTGTATACGTTGGTTTTTCCTGAGGAGGCAAACATCTCTCAAGGCTTCATTTCAGTTCTCGCGCCGCTGGGGATTGCGCTGCTCGGTCGCAGAAGGGGAGACATCATCGAGGCGAAAGTTCCCGGAGGGAGCAGAAGGTTGAGAGTCGAACATGTACGGTATGGGTCTGAAATCACGAGTAAGCGAGTCCAACCGGATGGATCAACGCGAAGGAAACTTCGTTCGGGTCAATCAATCCCAAGCACCACTCTGGCCGCCTAGCCCTTATGTCCCTTCCAGTGAACATTCGTGCCAAGACAGCAATCTCGACAGCGAGAGAGACCTATATCGCGGCTATATCGGTGATCGCAATTGCTACACACTTGATTCTCCGGTACTCGACACATCTGCCACCATCGATTTATCTGGGCCCACTGTTCCTCTCCCTGATAGTTGGCGGAATTCCAATCCTGTTGAGCCTAGCCAAAAGACTCTGGCTTCGAGAGTTCGGCTCGGACTTGCTAGCTGGAATTTCGATCGTCGCTTCCGTTGCTATGGGCGAATACCTTGTGGGATCGATCATTGTTCTAATGCTTTCAGGCGGGACGGCATTGGAACAGTTCGCTACGCGCAGAGCATCCTCCGTCCTCGACGCCTTGGCGAAGCGGATGCCGCAAGTTGCGCACCGCCAACGTGGAACATCGGTTGAGGACATCAAACTCGAACAGGTCCAGATAGCAGATCACGTCATTGTGTTGCCTCACGAGATCTGTCCGGTCGACGGAGTCGTCGCGGAAGGACATGGGGTAATGGATGAGTCCTACCTGACAGGTGAGCCCTTTGAGATCTCAAAAACTCCGGGTTCAAAGGTTCTGTCCGGAGCAATCAACGGCGATATGGCCCTGACCATCGAAGCCGAGAAACTGGCAGTCGATTCGCGTTACGCCAAGATTATGCAAGTGATGGAGCAGAGCCAGGACAAGCGCCCACAGCTTCGCCGGATCGGAGACCGGATAGGGGCTTGGTATACAGCTTTGGCCATGGGTGTGGCCGGACTAACATGGCTGTTTACCGGCGACTCTACTCGTTTTCTGGCTGTTGTAGTCATTGCCACTCCATGTCCCCTTATCCTGGCGATCCCAGTGGCGGTGATTGGCGCGATCTCGCTCTCTGCGAGGCACAGCATCATCATCAAGAATCCAGCGGCCTTGGAGCAGATCACAACCTGTCGCACGCTCATTTTCGACAAGACAGGGACTCTGACCTACGGCCAGCCTCAGATGACCGGTGTGTTGTGCGGACTCGGTTTTACTAAAGACCAAGTCTTACAAGCGGCCGCCAGTCTTGAACAATTTTCCAAGCACCCACTGGCCAGCGCAGTGGTACGGGCGGCCCGCGACGCGAAACTGGCTTTATTGGAAGTCAGCCAGATGCAGGAAAAACCGGGAGACGGTCTGCTCGGACTCGTTGCCGGCAAGAGGGTGCATATCACCGGACGCGGCAAAGTGGATCCCAAACTGCTGTCCTCACTGCCACCCCTTGCTTCCGGATTGGAGTGCGTTGTCTTTGTGGACGAACAGTATGCCGGGGCATTTCGTTTCCATGATGCGCCTCGTCAGGACACCAAGCCCTTCGTCCACCACTTAAACCCGAGTCATCAAGTAAACCGCGTTTTATTGGTCTCCGGAGACCGAGAGTCGGAGGTCCGCTACCTCGCACAAGAGGTCGGAATCACTGAAGTGTATGCCGGACAGACCCCGGAACAGAAGGTTGCGATTGTTGAAGCGGAGACCAAGAGAGCTCGAACCCTGTTCATCGGGGATGGCATTAATGATGCTCCGGCACTCATGACGGCGACTGTAGGTGTTGCCTTTGGGGCGAACAGCGACATTACTTCCGAGGCCGCTGACGCAGTGATCCTAACCGCGTCGTTGGGCAAGGTGGATGAACTGATTCACGTCAGTCACCGGATGCGATCCATCGCGCTGCAGAGCGCCGTGGGAGGAATGGCGGCTAGTGTCGTGGGTATGATCGCGGCCGCGCTGGGCTACCTGCCTCCGCTGGAGGGGGCCATCCTGCAGGAGATCATTGATTTGGCCGCAGTGGCGAACGCGGTTCGGGTGGCCCTCCCCACTCGGGACCTGGCCGACTTTTGAGGATATTCCCCTTAAGCGGGCCGATGAACGAGGACAGTGGGATGGAAAGCACTTCTCGGCTGAAAGTCGCACGATGCGGTCAGCGGTTGACGGGCACGGGCTGAACCTAAGCTCGGCCTGCAGCTCCGATTGTGCTGGCGTCAGGAGGAATTTATGTTCGCCTTCAAATTGATCCAACTTATCGAAGCCCGCGCAGAGCCCTTGTCTGACGGACTTACGCGCAGAATAAAGAAAGATGACAGGTGCGCAGCGCTCTTGCGCAGAGTGCCTTCCGATGAACTCAGAAGGCGATCCAACGAGATATACCGCAACCTCAATGATTGGCTGCGGAACAAGACAGAATCGGAGATCGAAGAGCTCTACATCGGACTCGGCATGAGGAGAGCGAAGCAGGGCGTACCTTACTCTGATTTTCTCTGGGCTGTAAGCGCGACTAAAGAGCATCTGTGGGAATTCATGGATGCGGAAGGATTATTCGTAGAACCAGTTGACATGTTTGGCGGTATGGACTTGCTCCATTCACTAGACCGCTTTTTTGACCGCACCCTCTATTTTGCGGCGATCGGGTACCAGAACGCGCAGCAGGTAGAACGGGCAACGCATAGGCACGCCGTAGTCCACACGTGAACTGGTTGGTACGAGATGGGCAACGCGAATTCTGGGTGGCGGAATGAGACGGAGTGACAGTCCGCAGAGAATGGTTGCTCTTAGAGACTTGATCACACGCCGAACCATCTTAAGGAAGGATCTGTGTCCGAAAACGGCATTAAACTCAGGAATCGGGCAGGCCTTGTCTTCTTGCTGGGCCTGACAGCGGTAGCTTTCTATTTCAGCTATGTTCTCGTTGCTCCGTTTCTAAGGCCCATCCTGTTTTCCATTGTCTTAGCTGTTCTTTCTTACCCCCTGCACTCGCGTATTCAACGCCGAGTGCGGAATCGTAATGTCTCTGCACTCTTGTCCACGTGTCTTGTCGTTTTATTCATCGTTGTGTCAATGGCACTACTTGGGAGGGCACTGGCAAACGGACTGCGCGATGTCTACCAGTCACTAAGCAGTTCAGGCGACGGAAGCGAACGTCTGAGCCTGTACTTGATTCATCTTTTTGAGAGAGCAGTTGAACTAGTGAGCAACTATGTACCGATTTCTAGCTCCGATTTGAAAGTGGCGACCGTGAACCAAGCTCAGAAAGGAGTTGCGGCTCTCCTTGGTATGACGGCGGGTGCTCTTGGAAGCCTTACGGCTCTGCTTACCAACGCCTTCATTGCTTTTTTCATTCTTTTTTTCTTGCTTCGCGATGGCAAGGCGATGTTGCGCCGTGCCGTCGTTCTGCTCCCGTTGCGACGTGACCAGACAAGAAGGCTTTTTACTTTAGTTAAAGACATTCTCAACGCTACGGTGTATGGAACTCTAGCCATTGCAGCGCTGCAAGGTGTTCTTGCAGGTCTTGCATTCTGGTTCTTGGGAGTTACTTCAGCAGGATTGTGGGGGATTGTCACTGCAGTGTGCGCGCTATTGCCATTGATTGGAACAGGGATTGTTCTTCTGCCCGCCGTCTCGATGCTCATGTTCAGCGGTCACTGGATCAAGGGCTTCATTCTCCTGACTTGGGGACTGGTAATCGTCCACCCGGTGGACAATTTATTGCGTCCACATCTAATCGGCAGCCGCACGAAGCTCTCGACACTGTACGTGTTTTTTGCACTACTAGGAGGATTGCAAGCTTTCGGTGGACTCGGAGTGCTCATCGGCCCGATCGTTTTAGCAATCACCGTGGCACTCTTGACATTTCTCCGTGAGGAAAAGCGCGCCGGGAACTGGGGCTTTGGCCATGAGTCTGCGCCTCAAGTCAATTTGGACAAAGAGTTCACGAGGTGATCCGGAACGGCCGATGGGTTCGGCTCCGAAATCAAAAGCCAGCCCTTCGTGGATCTATAACGGGCAAACCGGATAAACTGGTCAACTGACGTAAGCAAGGCGATAGCACTCAAAATCCATGAGTCCTCTAGTTTCCAGGTTACTAACAGCCACCGATGGTGACAAAATCCATTCCATGGTCGCCCCCAGCTCAAGATCACGTTGGGCTGTTCCTCTACGGAGCATGGTCCTTGGTCTTGGCTTCTTCTTTCTCGGGAGCCTATCCGATCTTTGGTTGCAGCGGCACGCCCCGAGTTCGTCGATTGCACTGGTAGACGACGCGCTGGTCGGAATCGGGGCTGGTCTGCTGGTGCTTCTCTACGAGCGACGGCAGAGACGGAACATGATCAAAAAACTGGAAGTGATAAGACTTATGAATCACCACGTCCGGAACTCTCTGCAGGTGATTTCCTTTGCCGCCTCAGCCCCGCAGCAGCAGGAGCTGGCAGACAAGCTTCAAGAAGCTGTTGGACGAATAGAATGGGCGCTTCGGGAAGTGCTCCCTGGCCAACGAGACGACATTAGCGACTTGCTTGTACCGCCCCGCTCGGACGAGTCCCCCGCTCAGAAACCGAAGGTTGTGGCATAACGAACCCCGGCCACCGGGTCACATGATTTTTTTGACTCAATTCAACTGTTCCAAAACAGTTAGGTTCAACAGGATCGTTGACCGCCGACAAGAGGAAAGTGAAGTTTATCCCGCCGGCAAACTTTTGGTGGACTCGGAGTGTTCATCGGCCCGATCGTTCTGGCAATCACTTTGGCACTCTTAAAAGTTTCTCCGCGAAGAAAAGCGCGCTGGTAGCTGGTGCTCTGACCGTGAAACTTCACAGTCTCCGCGTGGCCCAACCTTGCCTTGCGGTGCGAGCTAAGACTTGTCAACCGCGCGGCGTCGATTGCCGCTCTTCAAGCGGACAACCTGGGCCGACAAAGATAATTCCGTCCGTTTTGGTGGCCACCGCTCGGGCGCATATTTGCGGAGGAAAGGGAGCGTCCGCGTCTACGCAGGTGCATGCACTGCCGGAAATCCGCTGGACACTTGATCTGATTCGGGGATCGAGTGAGCGTGTCTCGTACCGTGGTCACTGCATTGGCCGAAAGCTAGTGTTTCCCTTTCTCTGACTCGCGGCTTTCGTCTACAGAGTCATCTAGTTCCGAGTCCGGCCGCTCGCCGAGTTCGCTTTCCAAGGTCCGATCTGACTGCGCGGCCCGCTCTCGGGCAAATTCCAGCTTAGCCATTTCTTCTGGCGCTTCCACCCCGGGACGAATTTCTCCAGTTGGAACCGGAGGTTCAGGAGTAGTTCCCATCCCAACCCGCGTGGAGAATCCGGGACTAACGAGAACCGAAGATCCGGAAATTGTCGAAGACGCCACTTCAACTAATCCGTCAAATACATCCACTTCGCTCACTCCACGTCCGTTCACCTCGACGTCGAAGCGTGTGCCCCGGACTGCGATTACGGCGCTTGGTGTGCCCATCTGGAATGGTGGAGCTCCGCCGGTTCGCTTGCGGATGTAAGCATGGACTCGACCCAACAGTATTTCGAGGGCGTCCCAGTTGCCGGGCGCAGGCTCTTTGACCACCAGGCGAGTGTGGGGTTGGACGATGATTTCGCTTTCATCGGTGCGCAGCACAAGTACCAGGCGCCCTTCTCCGGTATCAAGAACAGTATCAGCGGGAAGCACCTGTCCCCGCGTCGGCCGCGACATGCTCGTTCCCGGCAATTGCACGTGCACTTCGCCTTTCCATTCGGAAACGATAGCGCCGGCAAAGGGTGCGAGAGAGGGTCCGGTAGGGACTTGGGCCTGGGCGGCGCACAACCAAAACGCCGCCCAGAGGGGAAGGGCTGCAACCGTGGCCCAGCGACAACAAACACCCAAGCCTTGCAAAAACGGAGCCCACAGACTCGGGAGAGTGAGTCTGCGAGTTCCTGTCACCGCATTGTTCATGAGGAACAACACACTAACCTCCGACGATGATCGCGATCACCTTGCCGGTGTAAGCGTTGACCTTCACTTCGTATTCGGTCCCGTTGGTTGCCAAAACATCCACGGACCAGTCTGGCGGATTGTCGTTCGTTTCGAGCACGATCAGCAGCACTTTACCGCCGTGAACTGCGTTCAGCGCAATCTGCTCAGCCTTGGCCTTGCTGATGTATTTCGGAGTTGCTTGTGCGCTATCGCTGACCTTAGCGGTCTTGAGTATCGCGCCACCGCGGGCGTTCACATATACGTCGTACTCAAATCCGGGCTGGGTAATGGTGACATCCCAGATCTGATAGCCCTTCCATTGGTCACGCTGAGCTTGCACCACTGTACCACCGCCGACAGCTTTCAAAGCATCCTGCTCTGCCTGTTGCTTGCTGATGTAGCTGCCTTGCGCAACCGAAGCTTGCTCGGACAAAAGCTGCGTGATGATCCGTAGAGTGCCTCCAGTGTGAGCGTCTAGCCAGACTTCATACTCGTTGGTGGCGCCGACCACGTCTACCGACCAAATGATCTTGCCGAGTTCCTTTTCTTTGAGGGCTTGAGTTACGGTTCCACCGCCGACGGCGACAACGGCATCCTGTTCTGCCTGTTGCTTCGAGATCAGAGTTGAGGCGCTAGCCAGCACCGATCCGATCAGCAGAACAACCAGAACTAGAGAGAGTGATCGTTTCATGGGTGTTTCTCCTGGGGGTTCAAATTTGGAGAGCCAGATCGAGGCTGACTCACGCTCTGGGTAAAAGCACATGCACTGCCAAACGCAATACGCAGGTAAGTCCGTTGTTTGTCGGGGTGCCGCGGGACAACTGGGTCATCGGGACCCACTCACTATGTCCTTGGGCCCCAGTTTCTAACGGCTCATCAGAGAGTCGGCTCAACCATCGCCTGACAAAAGGTGGCGGGCACGTACCACGCGCACGCGGATCCCGCTCTCATCGCTACCAATCCCGTCCGCGAGTAGACCCGCCCGCTGCCCGGGGCGCGCTGGAACGGTTAAGAGAGATGAGCGCGATCCTCCGGTGCAAAGAGACACGTCTGGCAGACAAGTTGCATGAACTGGAGCGCGCTCGAGAAAGAAAAGAAAAACATAGGAATGGGACGCATTCTCATTGTCGACGATGAAGCGAGCATGCGCCTCATCCTGGTTTCTAACCTGCGCCAGGATCACCATGAACTCTGGGAAGCTTCTGGGGTTCAGGAGGCGCAGCGAGCTCTCGCGGCCAACGATTTCGACGTCGTGGTCACGGATCAGAAAATGCCAGATGGAGAGTGGTTGGCGGTTCTCGCGTCCGCTCACGAAGTCGATCCGACGATTCCTGTGATCCTTCTGACCGCCGCGGCCAGCATCGAATTGGCTGCCGAAGGCATGTGGGAAGGTGCATTCGACTTTCTGACCAAGCCCTGTCAGCCCAAGGATGTACGCGCCACTGTCCGCAGAGCTTGTGAGCGTACCCGGCTTCTGCGTGAGAACATCATGCTGAAGGATTCCGTTGTGCGATTGGAAGGAGCCTCTGAGATCTATGGCGAAAGCCAGGCCATCCGAGAGGTCCGCGACCGCATTGCACGCGTCGCGCCGACCAATGTCATCGTCTTGGTTACGGGTGAGACTGGCACGGGCAAGGAGTTGGTCGCTCGTGCCATCCACCGCAACAGCCCAAGAGCATCAAAGCCATTCGTCGCGGTAAACTGCGCTGCCTTCACCGAAACTCTGCTGGAGAGCGAACTCTTCGGGCACGAGAAAGGCGCATTTACCGGCGCCGATCGCCAGCGCCAGGGACTCTTCGAGGTGGCTCACGAAGGGACCCTGTTCCTTAACGAAGCCGGGGAGATGTCTCTGGCGGCACAGGCCAAGCTGTTACGCCTTCTTACGGACGGACAGCTTCTCCGCGTCGGCTGCACCCGGGCTCGGCGCGTGGATGTTCGTGTCCTGGTTGCGACTCATCGCATTCTTGAACAGCGAGTGAAAGAAGGGCTATTTCGCCAAGACCTTTTCTACCGGCTGGCCGCAGCGCCGATTCATCTTCCGCCTTTGTGCGACCGGATTGACGACATCGCAGGCCTGAGCGACATCTTTTGTCATCAGGCTGCGACCGAGCTGAAGATGCCGCGCAGACATCTGAGTGCGTCGGCGCTGGAGAAACTGCGGCAGTATCGCTTCCCGGGAAACTTGCGTGAACTCAGGAACCTGATCGAGCGGGCTTACATCCTTACCAGCAATCCTGAGATTGGCGCGGACGAACTACCCCTGGCGCAAAAGGAAGGCGCGTCTGCAGGCGGCAATGGCGCTCACGCCAAAGGGCTTGCCATTGTTGTCTCCGACTCTTTCGACCTCAACGCCTTTCTGGAAGGCGCGGAGAAAGAACTCATCGTGCGGACACTGACCTCAACCCACGGTGCACAGGCAGAAGCCGCCCGCCGCATGGGGCTTTCCCGCAGCGCCCTGGCGTACAAGCTCACCAAGTACGGAATCCGCTCTGCCGAATAGGGTGAATTCCGTCTTCATCTCGAATAAGTTTTTCAGCTAGGTGGGGTATTTTCGCTAAGGCCGCTACGGAACACTCTCAACGGGGGAATGAGCAGCCTCTAGTGCGCTGGCGCCGCCGCTTGAGCGAGCTGTTTTCGCGAAGACTCAGCCTCCTTGGCTTCCTTGCTCGCTTCCAGAGTGAGATCCCGTGCTCCGAACCCAACGCCAATCTTGTTCAGGAAATCATTCGGAGGCATTCCGCCCGCAAAAATCCACACAAAATCGTTCGGCATGTCTTGCCGCACGCCCTTAACGTCGAGCGTGACAGAATCCGGCGTGAATTCGACTGGATTCGTCTCAAATAGCACTTTAACGTTTCCGCTGCGCATGCACTCCTCGATGCGCTTCGCGTTCCGCTCTTTGATGCGGCTGAAGCGTTCTGCCCGATAGCAGAGCGTCACTTGGTTGCCGGCCTGGTGTGCGAGTCCCATAGCAGACTCGACCGCGCTGTCGCCTCCACCAACGACAAGTATCTTTTTGTTAATGTAATGATCGGCTTCTATGAGGCGATACATCACCTTGGACAGTTCCTCACCCTTGACTCCGAGCTTTCGCGGCTCGCCCGCGCGACCGAGGGCCAGGATTACATGTCGCGCACGATATTCGTTGTTTGCTGTTAGAACAGTAAAGATGCCGTCTTCACCCTTTTTGATGTCGCCGACTTTCTCGCCGGTGCAAACATTGAAATCGGCTCGGTTCAGAATCATGTCCCAGAACGAGAGCAGATTTTCTTTGGAGAGTTGCATTTTCTTGAACTTTCCGTACATGGGGAATTCGACTGGGCTAGTCATCACCAGTTTTTGGCGAGGATACTTGGCCACTGTGCCCCCAATCTCATCGCGCTCCAGCGTCAGGTAGTTGAGCTTGTTTTCGATTGCGCGCAGCGAAGCGCTAATCCCCGCAGGACCGGCCCCAACGATCAGAACATCGTAGACATCGCGCACTCCAGCAGTTGACCCATTGGACCTCAGTCTGTTCGTAATGGCATCGACACAGTCGCGGCCCTGGTTCACGGCATTTTTGATCAGAGCGAGCCCGCCGAGCTCTCCTACGATAAACAAGTTCGGCACGCTGGTCTCGTATTCAGGCGTGAGATAAGGCATGTCCGCAGCCATGCTGGGACTGGCCATCACCATGGTGATGGCGCCGACCGGGCACGCATCCGCGCACAGGCCGTGGCCGATACACTTGTGTCCGTTCACGATAACGGCCTTGCCAGCGATCATCGCCAGCACGTCGCCTTCGGGGCAGACGCTGGTGCACGTTGCGCAGCCAATACAGTAGTTGGTGTCGATGTGCGGATGCTGCGCCTTCGGTCCCTCTGAAAACAGCTTGCCCTTTTCGACAGCGTCGCGTGCGCGTGCCTCCCTCTTCTTCAGGCTCTTGAGATAGCCCGCTACAAAAAAGAGTGTGATGAGCCCGCCAATCGCTAAGGTGATGAGGGTGTCCATCGTGTGCGACTCAGAAGTAACCCAGAACGAACTGCAATCCGATATGTAGCAACGCCAACACGGCGAAGGCATAGCTGAAGGGCTTGTGTACCACGTGCCAAAGATGAAAAACCTTCTGCGAGCGTGCCAAAAACAGAACTCGCTTAGAGAGTGCGGCTTCTTCTGCGGCGGCACGGATTGCCTTTTCCAGTTCACGATTCCGTGTAGGAAGGAATCCTGCGACAGTCTGGATGTACCCAGCGAAACTCAGGGCATGGTGGCGCAGCCCCGCCACGCGAAACACGCGAATTGCATCGAGGATCATCATGTACACGAGCGCGACGACAATGGGAAGGCGGGCCACTCGGTTCGCATCAGGCATGCGCAACAGAGCCCGCAAGTCCGCCTCCGGCAAAAGATTCTGCGCCGCGAGCTGTTGCGCCAGATGCTGTTGCAACTCCTGCAGTTCCTTCATCGATAGCTCGGCCGTCGTCACCTTGCGCGGAATCTGTGCGTACAAATAGCGCCCCACTACACCGCTGGCAGAGACCGCGAACATAATCCAGAAGGCCATGCCCGCAATGCCTTTGAACTTCAGCGTCGAGTGAAAGGCGATGATAAAAGGCGCCGTGAGCCCCATCAGCACGTGAATGTCGAGCCAGTGCCGCGTGCTGCCAATCGTGCTCAGCCATGTCCAATGTTTGCGAATCGGATAGAGAAAGATCCCCACAAACAGCACCACTCCCGCAAATCCTAAATAGAGGCCAATCGGACCACTCGGCCGCAGCAGGTGATGCTTCGGCGAAAAAGGACGATCGATGGCCGACAGCGTATAGTAATCGAAGCCATAGATAAAGATGGCCAGGTTGGTGGCAAAGGCAAGGATATAGAGAGCGCGGAGGCGCAGTCGATGTCTCTTCTCAGCGTCCGGGACGGACTTTACCCGATCGGCGATGCGGGCCGCGGCTGTGGCATTTGCGCTCATCTCTTGATGACCTGCTCCTCGGTGCTTACCGAGAATTTCTTGTATGCCGTAAATTGGTGCGAGTTACGCCAGTGCTGCCTTGGGGTTTCGACCTCCACGCGGGCCTGTGTCGGGAACCAGTACACCTGCTTGGAATCTGGGAACTGTACCGGGGCAAAATCGACCTCTGAACTCAGCGATTTCAACCCCACGTCGGCCAGCGTCTCCCCAATTCCCGCCTCGATCTTGGCGATGGCCCCTGTTTGCGGGTCGATCCACGCCGTCCCGGCGAGTTCCAGTGGATATTCTCGTCCGTGTAGAGCCAGCGCAGCCGGCGATTTCATGCCCCGAACATGAACAAAAATTATCCTCTCCAGCACCCGGCCGCCAACGACTTCCTGTCCGGACAGCGCGAACCTGAACGCTTCCGCGTAGTAAGGGTGAAAAACGAGGAACAGCGTTGCGAAGCCATTGCTAAGCAGCATGGAGGTATTCTTCCGGTCCCGCTTCGCCTCGCGCACGGAGATCCGCGATTCGGAGATGTTCAACTCGCCTCCGGCATTGGTCAAGATAACCAGGTAGTCGTACGTAGAGTCTTCCTTGAGTTCCACTTTGTCATTTTTCCCCAGCTTTTCTTGCCGCACTTGCTCGGTGCACTTCACGTCGGAAAACTGATCGAGGAGTCCCGAGGTCTGATCGGTGGTGCGCGCAAGCAGATCGTTCAGCTTCTGCGTTTCTGGTGATGCCGAGATTGTGTCGGCGAAACACAGCGCGGCCACAAGCACTGCTGGAAGAACCCAGGCGGTGTCCCTGAGTCGGCCTGGCCTGACAATTTGTGTCTGAGATTTCATTCGCCTTTCCTCTTCGAGTCGAAGCGGTAGCCGATCGAGAACATGACCTGGTCGTAGCTCATATCTCCGCGGTTGGTGGTGAAATTCCCCTGCAGGTAATAGTGAGGTCCCAGCGTGGTCTCGACCGTGCCGGTGATAAACCGGCCGCGAGTGTTCATCGTCAGAGCGGAAGCAAAGTTCTGCTGTCCCATCAAGACTTCGAGTCGCAGCCGGTCGCTCATTTGCCGCGAAAGTGAGAATGCCTCATAAGATCCGTTGCCGAACGAGCTGTTGAACCGGGCATAGTGAACATCGGCGCGCAGTTTCACCCACGGCACTCGCCCGAACGTGATGCCGTACATTTCGTTGAGAGAAGTCTTGGCGTCGCCAGTTCCGCTGCTCCGGCCCAAGTTTGTCGACAACCAAACCTGATTCCACACTTCCACCCGCCCGCCGGCGCTGAATCCCTGGAACAGGTATTTGTCGAGCAGTCCTGTGCCGACCAGGTTGGGATTAAATGTCGGAATATCGCGAAAATAGTTGTAGTTGAAGTCCAACTCGACCCGGGGATGCGGGTTTACGCCCAGCGTGAAAAAGTTGCGTCCTAGCCCAGGACCCGGGGAAGGCGTGGCCGAATTGCCCGCGGGACTGTCCACTTGTGCCGATTCGTAGATGGCGATGTCGCGCTTGTAGGACACCGAGTTCTCGAAGAAGACGAATGGCCGGTCGAGCGCCCAGTTCACCATACTCACTCCTGCGCCGGTCGTAGTGCTGTAGTGGAAACCGTTGTACTCCCCGCCCTCGAAATTGATGAAGCTGCCGCCAATGACGCGGTTCGGACTATAGTCCCAGGACGACGGATCGGGCGTGGACCCTCCGAAAATCCCCAGCGTTGTGCCCTTGGAAAGTCTCTTTCCAAAATAGCCGCCGTCGATCGTGTCGAGGCTGGGGGCCCAGGGAAGATAGAGGCGCCCAAATCCCGCGACCAGCGTTGAGTTGGGATTGTCGTACGTCATGTTCAGGTGATACGTGCGATTGATCAGGTTCTGCAGCGTCTGCTGGCTGGCCGCCGATGCTTTGGTCAGCTCGCCACGCCAGTATCCACTGAGGTCCCAGTAGGTCCCGCCGATTCTGGTAATGTCGCCGCGGAAGACCATGCCAACGTCTGAACTGGTGACGTTGCTGGTGCCATGGCTGATAGTTTCGATGTTGTCGAACCCGATGCGACCGCGTGCCCGGTTCACCGAGGGGAGAGGAGGGCGCGGTACTTCCTGGCGTACCTCCTCATCCAGCGGGTCGCCCTCGGTAAACGAGATCACCGCCGGGTACTGGCGTGTCGCACTCAGCGCTCGCCGCTGTACCAGCGCTTCGGTATCGCTGCTCGAAAGGTAGGCTAGGTCGCCGACCTTTACTGGCCGTTTGAGCGAATGAATTTCGGTGACTGCCGAGGTTTCGGCGACCGCGCTAACTTCCAGTTCTGCAACCACGCGCGGATCGGCTGCATTTGCGCTGTCGCCCTGCTCCGCCGGCAGGTTCGTATCTTCCACTTCCAACTTCATGCCCCCAGTCAGGCCTTGTGCGCGTCCGCCCTCGAGATAGGCCACGCCTTCGGCCACGTATTTCACCCTGAAAACCGTGAGCAGGCTGGGATCGTCGCTACGCGCGATCGGCGTTGCTGTCTCGGCGGGGACGGGGGGCGCCGCTGCCGGCGCGGCACCTGCTGAAACCGCCAGCGTAACTTCCGCACTCTTGGCACTCACAGGTGCAGCAGTGGGCGCGGCCGGAGCCAAAGAGTCGGTGGGCGGGCGCACCATTGCCTTAGAAGGGGTGGTCGCGCCCGCGTCCGGCTTCGCAGCACTCGCAATCTGGAACTGCTTGGAAGAAACCTGTCCCGCAGAGCCGTCTGGAGCAACGGCAGCCGACGGACTCTGCGGGGCAGCGGCCATGGGCTGTTCAGGAGGAAGCGTGCTTGCAGAAGAACTGGAAGGTGGCTCGACAGCTGGTCCCGTTGCAATTGCCGTTGGAGCAGGCGGGAGATCGTTTGTGGAATTTGATTCTGCAATCGGCGCAGCTTTCTCCCGACGTCTGCGAAAAACTCCAATCAGGTTACCTGACGTAGCCGCCACCGGGGCACCATGGGAAGCGGCTCGCACAGCTTCGGCTGGGCCCACCATAATGATGATGAGGTTGCCTTCCGTCTTCACCGTGTAGGGATGAGCTTGATCAAGGTCGAGAACAACTCGGGTAATAAGAGATCTGGTACTGAGTCGGCCGGCTCGCACCCGGCGCACTCCATTCGCATGGACTGGAACATTCCTGATGTCGTCGTTGCTGGTAGTGTTAGGAAAATCGAGCAGAATCCGGTCAGGATGGACCGCCGTCGCGGCCGAGGGCTTGACCGGAGCACTGAGTGCGATTTCGATCCGCAAATTGCCCTCTTCTCGTGCCGTGATGACACTTAGCACCCTCGCACTACTCGTGCTGTCCTGCGCTGCCGCACAGGACAACAAGAGCGCCAACGTCGCAATATGTTTTTGAAGCACAGTCATAACTTTGCTGAGACTCGATGGGCGTTCCGCCTGCCGCCCTGAACTTCGACGTTTCCGCTTGTTGCTCTTGATATAGCAACTCTCGGACCGAACCCCTGTCCGGTTCGCCGCCATCTTAGCCACCGCCTTGGCCGCTCTGGTGACACTGGTAACAGTTGATGCTGTTGTAGACATACCCTGGCACGTTGTCGTGCTGGAAATTGTTTGGGTTGTTGCCGCCATGGCATCCCGTGCACTGGAAGATGGCGTAGTTGTTCGAGTTGATGTGGCAGGTAGAGCAAACTCCGCCCGCATTGCCGTGATTAATCGAGAACTGCGTGTACTGTGTATGGTTGAACGTGGCGCCGGTCCAAGCGATGGTGTTGTGGCAGTTCTGGCACGTGGTCGGGAAGAATTGCGGCTGTGCAGCATGGCCCGGGTTCGTGGTGTTGTTGTAGTCGGTCTGGTGGCAGCCAATGCAGACGGTGGGCAAGGTCGTGTAATTGTTGTTGACGTGGCAATCCGAGCATTGCCGCGGTGGGACCGTGTGCGAGCCTGTGAGGGGGAAGGGCGTGTTGTTGTGGTTGAACGTGGAATCGGTCCAGACCAGCGTGTCATGGCACAACTGGCATTGTGTCGGGAAGCCAGCGGCCGTATGCGCAGGATTGGTCGTGCCCGCGTAATCTTTCTGGTGACACGTGTAGCAGGCCGTACTGTTCAGGTTGTAGTTGTTGTTTACGTGGCAATCGGTGCACTGCCGAGGTGGAACCGTGTGTGACCCCGTCAGCGGAAAGCCGGTGCTGTTGTGGTTGAAAGTCGCATTGAGCCATGTCGAGGTGCTGTGGCAGGAATCGCAGGTTTGCGGGAAGCTCGAGGCAACGTGACTGGGATTGGTCGTTCCCTGATAGTCCTTTAAGTGACAGGTGACGCAGGCGGCGCTGGTCAGGTTGTAATTGTTATTGACGTGACAATCGGTGCATTGCCGCGGCGGAACGGTATGCATGCCGGTCAGCGGGAAGCCGGTGCTGTTGTGATTGAAGCTTGCGTTCAGCCAGGTGGAAGTGCTGTGGCAGGAGCCGCACACTTGTGGGAAGTTCGACGTCACGTGATTGGGATTCGTCGTGCCTTGGTAGTCCTTCAGGTGACAGGTCACACAAGCGGTGCTGGTGAGGTTGTAATTGTTGTTAACGTGGCAATCGGTGCATTGCCGCGGTGGAGCTGTGTGCATGCCAGTCAGGGGGAAGGCTGTGAGGGAGTGATTGAATGATGCATTGGACCACGAGGTCGTGTTGTGACATTGGTTACAAGTTTCGGAGAACTTGGCTGTCACGTGGTTTGGATTTGAAGCTGCCTGGTAATCCTTCAGGTGGCAAGTTACGCAGGCGGTGCTGCTGAGGTTGTAGTTGTTATTGATGTGGCAGTCGGTGCACTGCCGCGGCGGCATGGCATGACCGCCGGATAGCGGAAATCCGACTGAAGCGTGATCGAACCTTGCGCTCAGCCAGTTATCGGTGCCATGGCAGTCGTTGCAGGCCGTAGGGAAGGCGGCGGTGACGTGATTCGGATTCTTCGTTGCCTGGAAATCCGCTGCGTGACAGGAGTAACAGGCAGTGGACATTGTCTGAAAGTGGCTATTGGCAGCGCCCTTGTGGCAGGAGTCGCAGTCGACGGCTGCATGCGCCCCAGTGAGCGGGAAGCGGTTGTTATGCTGCTGAACCTGCTGGACCGAAACCTGCCAGCCTCGAACGGTGTGGCACTGCTCGCAGCTGGCCCCCAGTTGGCGCCGGTGAATATCCGCGTGGCAATCCTGACAGCGCTGACCAACGTTGGTGAATACCGGCTTCACGTGGCATTGCGTGCAGGTTACTGACTGATGCATGCCGCGAAGCGGATATCGCGTCTGATTATGATCGAACTCAGGAACTGCGCGAATCGGCCTCCACGCGTTTGCGGTATGGCAGTTCTGACAGGGAGTGTTCAGATTTCCGTGCGGACTGTGGGTGCCTTCGTACGCCTGCGCCTGCGCGACCCCGGGAATCCCGAGAAGCGCGAGTAGCAACATCGCGACAAGAGTGACTCCATCCCCCATCGAAATTCTCACTCCTTTGTTACCTACTTACTGCCTTTAGAAGAACGAATGAAAGAATTGACAACGGAGGGTGAAATCCGACTTCCACCTAGCTAGCGGGTCGTATGATTTCCGCCAAAGCTACACATGCCCCTGCTCGTACTTTCGATTCGCTCCTCGTTCGGATTTCCATCGATCCCAGTACTACTGTGAGTGAACTTTAAGTTCTGGGCGTTGCCTGGCGCTTTTGCTTTAGACTACTGTGCGTCCACAAAACTGAACGTTGTATAAAAACTGAGCCATACTCGCAAAGGGAAAAAGACTGGCGCCACTGCATCCACAAAGGCACCAGCCCAGGGGAGAAACGACAGAGAGAATCGCGTGTTTAGGGCTGGTAGAGTTCGGCGCTGTCTAGTTCGTTGACGGCGTCGCTGCCTCCGGCATTGACCACGTTGCCGTTGTGGAGCACCGTGGAGGTGTGGCCGGCCCGCGCGTTGCTCATGCTGCCAGTCGCACTCCATTTGCCAGTCGCTGGGTCATAGAGTTCGGCTCTGGCCAGCGGCGTGGCCCCGTTTACGGTTTGATTGTTTCCGCCTGAGACTAGCACCTTGCCGTTGGCGAGCAGCACGGCGGTGTGTTCCACCCGCGTGGCCGTCATGTTGCCGGTCGCCGCGAACTTCGCGGAGGTAGGGTCATACAACTCTGCGTTCTTGATGCTAACACCATTGATGTTCTCTCCGCCCATGAACAGAACCTCCCCGGTACCCAACATGATGGAGGCGTAGTCAGAACGCGCCTGCACCATCTTGGTGCCCAAGGTCCAGGTTTTAGCGGTGGGGTCGTAGAGCTCCGTGCTGTTGAGGGCATCGTTCGCGGAGGTCGCGCCACCGGCCACCAGCACTTTGCCGCTGGCCAGCAGCGTGGCAGTCATGGCGTGGCGGGCTGCACGCAGTGCGCCCGTCGATTTCCAGGTTCCGCTAGTGGGGTCGTAGATCTCGGCTTTAGTTGTGGTCGAGAGGCAACCGTTCGCGTCATACGCCGTGCAGCCGCCCGCCACGAGCACCTGCCCGCTCGCAAGCAGAGTAACGCCAAATTCCGCACGTGCCTGCACCATTGAACCGGTTACGGTAAAGGTTCCAGAGGTTGGGTTATAGAGTTCCGCACTCTTAGTGGTGGCGCTCAGGCAATCGTTGACGCAACCACCCATGACCAGCACCGATCCGTTGGAAAGCAGTACGGCGCGAGCATGGCTGCGGGCCGTGCTCATGCTTCCGGTGGAAGCCCAGGTCCCGGACGCAGAGTTGTAGAGTTCTGCTGAGGTGAGAGCGACGCCGTTGTTGGTTCCTCCGACGGCCAAAATTTTTCCGTTGGTAAGAATTGTGGCGGTGTGACCGTCGCGGGCCGAGATCATAGTCCCGGTTGAGGACCACGTACCGCTGGCGGCGAAGCTGAGCGTGCTGGCAGCGAGGGCGAGCGCAACAACGTAGATGATTCTCGCGGACGCCAATGAGAGAGAGCTTTTCATGTGAATTTCTCCTGGGGGTTCGAGTTGAGCGCCCGATCAAGGCTGACTCACGCCCCAGGTAAAAGCACATGCAATGCCAGACGCAGCAGGCAGGTAAGTCCGTTGTTTTTCGCGATGTTGCGGGACAGTTGGGTCATTGGGACCCACCCATTATGTCCGCGGGCCCCGGTTTCTGAGGGCTCATCAGAGATTGGAGATCGCCTGACGAATCGGCTGGGGGCAAGATCACGCGCACACGGATCCCCCTCTTATCACTGGAAGCTTCGATGATTCCGCGATGCTCCTCGACGATACGCTTCACAAACGTAAGCCCCAATCCCCACCCCGGCGTGGACTCGCCCGCCGACCGGGAACGGTAGAAAGGTTCGAAAAGATGCGCCAGATCCTCCGGCGGAATGGGTGCGCCAGGATTGCAGACTTCGAAGATCACGTTTCCCTCTGTTGCGGTGACCCGCAGATTGACTTCGCTTCCTGCAGGACTGTACTTTACCGCGTTGTTCAAGAGATTAAGGATTACGCCACTCAGCATTGGAGCGTCGCCCTCAAGCGAAGGCAACTCTGAATCCAGGTGGACCTGAATACGGATCTCTGCTGCTTCGGCAATCGGCGTCATGACTCGCTGGAGCTGCGCGATCATCTGCGGAATAACTATCGGCTCCCTTCGCAAAGAACGTGCTCCCGCGTCGAAGCGCAACACGTCGAGGTATGTGTTGATCAGGGAAACCAACCGCTGGGACTCGCGGAAAATAGTTGCCGCCGCATCGGCGGAGCCATTGGCTCTTGGATATCGCAGCAGGAACTCGGCGAAGCCCTGAATCGAGACCAGGGGCGTGCGTAGTTCGTGGGTCACAAAGCGCAGGGCCTCCGCTCGCGCCTGGTCTCGCTCCAGTCTGGAGGTCAGATCGGTAACGACGACCATCCACTGCGAAGAATCGTCGTTGGCGTTCGAGGAAATTTTCGTGCAGCGTACCTGCCAAAAGCCTCCGCCCAGGTACACTTCACTTTCCGGCGGGAGCCCCTCGCCGCTCAGTCGTTCTTGAACATTTGCCCAGTTCGGATGGCCCAGGAGACGGCCAAATTCAACGAGGTCTAATTCTGCATTCCATCCTTGTTTGCTGCAAAACGCCTTCCAAAACGGGTTGCGAAACAGAGTCTTGCCATCGGCTGCAAAGACCGCTAGACCCTCCTGCATGGATTCCAGCAGATGCTGGCGGAAGGCGTAAAGCGAGCCAAGTTCGGCCTGCAGCTGGTTGATCAGCTCGACGCGCCATTGCAGATCGCCCGTAGTTTCGGGTGAGATCTCAGCCGGACGCAAGCTGGCAAGCTCTATCGGCGCTTGCCCCGCTTGGAGTGTCTGCCGCAGTTGCCGGAGCCCGCGAGTCAGCCCCCGGTTAACGACCACCAGATTCTCTAATTGCGCCAACGGTACCGCCAAAAGTCCGACGCAGAGAACCGGGCCAAATGTGATGAGGCGATGAGCATGCGCGAAGAGCCAATAGCCCGCCCCGTAACTGAGGATGAGAAGGGTTGTTTGAAGCAGCACTCCATCCCATCCCGGCCAGCGCAGAACCAGCCAAGTGGAAACTAGAGAGAAACCCAAAAGAAACAGGATTTGTGGAAACGCGCTGACGTGCCGCAGACCCTCGCCTCTCAACAGCCCGTCCACGAGGTTGGCGTGAACTTCCACTCCCGGCATCGGCATTTGACCGCTCACCGGCGTTGGCAACCGATCGCTAAGCTCAGTGGCACCGAAACCAATGAGCACTGCCTTCCCCCAAAGTGCGGGCACATGCTTTCCACCCAATAACTCGGCAGCGGAAATCACTAGGAACGGCGGAATCCGTTGACCTGGTAAATACTGTTCGCGAAAATTGATCGTCAGAAACTCCGGCGAGTAGGATTCCCAGCCGACCGAGCCCGTGCGTGGCATGTTGCCATCTACCCAAACACGATCTGTCCCCAGCCACAGTCCGCCAGAATCTTGACCCACCGTCACGTGCTTGGCGACGCGTGAAACCTCCAAAGCAAGAGCCCAACGCGGACCTTCCGCGGTTAATTCCCGCGCCGGAACGGTGCGGCAGATGCCATCGGCGTCTTCCACCGCCTGCACGTGACCGACTCCGGCGCTGTTGGAGAGAAAGAGGGGCAAGGGATCTGCCCACAGCCGCTGCGGCGAACCTCCCAGCTTCGCCGCCAAAACGACGTTGCCAGCTTCTCGAAGAGCTTTTCCGAGATCATTGTCCTCCGCGGCATCTTCTGGCTCGGAAAGCAATATGTCGAGACCGATTGCTCCGGCGTGCTGCGCTGCCGTGGCCCGAACCAGTCGAGCCAGCAGAGACCTCGGCCACGGCCATCTCCCAAAGCGGCTGAGGCTGAGATCGTCGATCAGAACCAGTGCGACAGAATTGGAGGTGGGAAGAGGTCTGCGAAGGCGGAAGTAAATGTCGCCGAGCCGCCGGCTGAGTTCTTCCACGGGGTACGTCATGCTGAACGCAGCCACCAAACTCAACAGCAAGAGATTCAGAACGAGCCAGGATTTAACCCGGTTTCGAGATCGCTCGCCTTCAGGCTCTGCTCTCATTTTTCTGGAGGGTCAAGATCAATTCCCAGCCGCCGCGCTTTCTTATAAAGCGTCTTGCGTTCAATGCCAAGACTTCTTGCGGCGAGCGAGCGGTTGCCTTGGGCTTCACGCAAGGCGCGCACGATTTGCTGCCGTTCCACGTCCTTGAGGGTCGTGGCTGGCTCAACTACCTTCGCACTGCTTAGCGCTCCCGCGCCGCTGGCTCGCTCAATGTCCTCCGCAGAGATTTCTCCAGTCGTGGACAAAATGGCCGCTCGCTCGATCAGGTTCTCCAACTCTCGCACGTTTCCGGGCCACGACATACGCATCAGCAACCCGGTTGCTTCTTCGTTGAGGGTCGCCTGGCGCGCGTTGCGGTCATTGAAGCCCGACAAGAAGTGGCGAACCAGCAACGGAATATCTTCCTGGCGCTCTTCCAGGGCGGGCAAGTGGATCGTCATCACGCTGAGCCGGTAATACAAATCCTCGCGAAATTGTTTGGCACGGATGCGCTCGCCAATGTCCGCGTTCGTGGCGGCGAGAATGCGAACATCCACGGG
>CAWGKF010000024.1:0-194670 GCA_963823085.1 Terriglobia bacterium
CGCGCCCTGATACGAATCTAGATCAACGATGAATGGCAGGCCGTGCCTTATCCGCTGCCTCACGTCGCGCCCTGATACGAACCTGAATGAACTACGAATGACAGCGCTAAGTCGGCCTTCAGCGCGGTCGTACTCTGTCGCTGAGTTACGAGTGAAAAATCTTGCATAGTTGTCATAAGCGCTTGGGTGTTTCAGCGAACGGGCATAACCTCTGTACCTCGCCGCACGTTACCTCTATGAGGCGCGCCAGAAATAAAGAATTGCGTCAGAGTTCCTGCATTAGCCGCTGAAATCGGCGCACAACTCTGAATCTTTTTGATTCGTGCTTAAATCAATATCCGCAATACTGGGGTTCACTTACAGCTCCCAGAAGTAAAGACCAGACAACAGCCGGCTGTTCTGTTTACAGGAGAAGGTATGGCGAAGCGAATGATCCTGATGTTGGTGATTATGGTGGCTCTGTTGGGGGGCCTGGGATTCGTGAAATACAAGCAGGTGGAGGCGGCGATTGCGGCTGGTGCCAGCTTCCAGATGCCTCCAACGGCCGTGACCACGGTGGTGGCAAAGGGCGAGACGTGGCCTTCGACGATGTCCGTGATTGGTACCGCAGCGGCGATTCAGGGTGTAACCGTGAGCGCGGACCTGCCGGGCACCATCGACAAGATTCATTTTGAGTCAGGGCAAAGGGTGCAAGAAGGGCAGATTCTGGTCGAACTCGACACGCGTCAGGAGCGGGCACAGTTGGCTAGCCTCGAGGCGCAGCGCGACTTGGCCGGAATCAACTTCGGGCGTGCCCAGGAACTGGTGAAAGAAGGCGTGATCGCGCGTCAGGAATATGACAACGCGGCTGCGCAGCAGAAGGCGACTGAGGCCCAGGTCGGCGACATTAAGGCAGCGATCGCGCGCAAGACGATTCGCGCATCCTTCACCGGAGTGTTAGGAATTCGGCAGGTCAGCCTTGGTCAATATCTGGCCGCTGGGCAGGCCATCGTTTCGCTACAGATGCTCAGTCCTATTTATGTGAACTTCGGAGTTCCGCAGCAGGACACGGGAAAGGTTATCCCGGGACATGTTGTGCGGGTGACGAACGCGGATCTGCCGGGAATGGGGTTCACTGGGCGGATCATGGCGCTGGATTCGGTGATCAGTGAGCAGACGCGAAACATTCAGGTTCAGTCGATCGTTACGAATAAGGATAACAAGCTGCGTCCGGGGATGTTTGTGCAGGTGGAACTGCCGCTGGGAAGTCCGCGGCAACTGATTCCGTTGCCGGCGTCGGCCATCAACTACGCGCCCTATGGAGACTCCGTTTACATCGTGACCAATATGACCGATCCGAAGGGGCGGTCGTATCGCGGAGTGCGGCAACAAGTGGTGAAAGTCGAAGGATCGCGCGGGGATCAGGTGGGCATCGTTTCGGGATTGAATCCCGGTGACGAAGTCGTGAGTTCGGGCGTGTTCAAGCTGCGAAACGGAGCCCCGGTTCTGGTGAACAACGCCGTTCAGCCAAGTAACAGCACCAGTCCAAAACCAGAAGATAGCTAAACATCAAGGTCCCCACTTCACGCCACAAAGACGGCGAGAAATGGGCACCCGACAGAATCACCTCAGGGGCTAAAGCCCGACGACATGGGGAATTTGGACGGCGCGGCCTAAAGCCGCGCCCTTTCAAGCACGAAGTCTCGTCCAAGCGCACTGCAGAAGATTGGGGCGCCTTCGTTAAGGAGTTTGCATGAAGTTCACAGATCTATTTGTTAAGCGGCCGGTGCTGGCGATGGTGGTCAACCTCGTCATCCTGATCGCCGGATTGCAGGCGATTCGTTCGCTGAGTGTGCGGCAATATCCGCGCAGCGACATTGCGGTGGTGCAGGTTACGACGGTATACGTCGGCGCGAATGCCGATCTGGTGCGCGGATTTGTGACGACTCCGATTGAGCGTGTAGTGGCCAGCGCCGACGGTATCGACTACATGGAGTCGACCAGCGCGCAGGGACTGAGTACGATCCTGGTCCACCTGAAGATCAACTACGACACGACCGCCGCGCTGACGCAGATTCAGGCGAAGGTTGCGCAGGTTCGAAACGATCTGCCTCCGGATGCGCAGATTCCGGTCATCGATCTGCAGACGGCGGACACCCAGTTTGCGGCGATCTATATCGGCTTCGCCTCCAAGGATCTGGATCAGAACCAGATTACGGATTATCTGACGCGCGTTGTGCAGCCCAAGTTAAGCGCGATTAGCGGTGTGCAACGCGCCGACATCCTGGGCAACCGGACGTTTGCGATGCGGTTGTGGTTGAAGCCACAGGAGATGGCCGCACGCGGCGTCTCGCCGTCGGATGTGCACGACGCGCTGTCCAAGAACAATTATCTGTCGGCGCTGGGGAGCACGAAAGGTTCGATGGTGTCGGTGAACCTGGTGGCCAATACCGACCTGCGGACGCCGGAAGAATTCCGGCAGATGGTGATCAAGCAGGAAAATGGGACTGTCGTTCGTCTGGGCGAGATTGCGGATGTGCAGTTGGGCGCCGAAAACTACGACCAGGATGTGAGGTTCAACGGCCAGACCGCGACGTTCATGGGCATATGGGTGCTGCCCACGGCGAACTCGCTGGATGTAATCAAGGAAGTGCGCAAGGCGCTGCCGGCAATCCAGCAGCAATTGCCTACGGGGATGACGCTGGGCATCCCGTATGACTCTACGGAATACATTCAGGACGCGATCAACGAAGTGCTGCACACGCTGACCGAAACGCTGATCATCGTGATCGTGGTGATCTTCCTGTTCCTGGGATCGTTCCGGTCTGTATTGATTCCGATCGTCGCGATTCCGATCTCGCTGATTGGAGCGGTGTTCCTCATGCTGGCGGCGGGTTTCACGATCAACCTGCTGACGCTGCTGGCGATTGTGCTGTCGGTAGGATTGGTGGTCGACGACGCCATTGTGATGGTGGAAAACGTCGAGCGGCATCTGGAGATGGGCAAGTCGCCATATCATGCCGCCAAAGATGCCGCCCGCGAACTGGTGGGACCGATCATCGCGATGACGATTACGCTGGCCGCGGTGTACGCCCCGATCGGAATTCAGGGTGGATTGACGGGCGCGCTGTTTCGCGAGTTCGCCTTCACTCTGGCCGGTGCGGTAGTGGTCTCGGGCATCGTGGCGTTGACGCTCTCGCCGATGATGAGTTCGAAGCTGCTGCGTGCAGACGCTTCGCATAAAGGGCTGGCGGGTGTCATTAACCGGACTTTCGACAAGGTGCGCGGCACATATACCGGTCTGCTGTCGGGCACTCTGAAGTACCGTCCCGTGGTGCTCACCATTTGGGCGATCGTGGCCGTGTTGATGGTTCCGTTCTACATGTTCTCGATGCATGAACTCGCGCCGTCGGAGGATCAGGGCGTGGTGTTTGGCGTGATTCAGGCTGCGCCCAACGCGACCATCGATCAGACAAACCTGTTTACCAAGCAGGTGTACGACGTGTATCACTCGTTCCCGGAGAGCGGGAGCACGTTCCAGATCACGACTCCGAACGGCGGTTTTGGCGGCATGGTGACAAAGCCATGGAGCCAACGAAAGAAGACAACGCAACAATTGCTGGTCGAATCTGCCGGACCGCTGTCGAAGATTGCCGGGATTCGTGTGATTCCCCTGACTCCACCACCGCTGCCGGGCGGCGGAAACTTCCCCGTCGACTTTGTGATCGCCTCGGCGGCCGAACCGCAGCAAGTGAGTCAACTAGCGGAGCAGATTGTGAAGAAGGCGATGGCGAGCGGAATGTTCATCTTCGCCGACACCGATGTGAAGTTCGATCAGCCGCAGACCGAAGTCGTATTTGATCGCGACAAGCTACGTTCGCAGGGCGTGGATCTGAGCCAAGCCGGGCAGGACTTGTCGACGATGCTGGGCGGCAATTACGTCAACCGGTTCAGCATACAGGGCCGCAGCTATAAGGTGATTCCGCAGGTGAAGCGCGTCGACCGGCTCACGTCCGATCAGCTTTCGCAGATCTACGTGAAAGGATCGGCGGATAAACTGGTGCCGCTATCGACTTTCGCGACCCTGAAGACAACGACGGAGCCGCGCTCGCTGAATAAATTTCAGCAGCTCAATGCGGTGCGGATTCAGGGCGTGATTCCGCCGAATGTTACGCTCGATCAGGCATTGACATTCCTGGAAGACCAAGCCAAGCAAGTTCTGCCCCAGGGATTCACGGTCGACTACGCGGGTGAGTCTCGTCAGTTACGGGTGGAAGGCAGCAAGTTTCTGGGAACGTTTCTTGCTGTCGGCAATCCTGATTTATCTGGTACTGGCGGCACAGTTCGAGAGCTTCCGCGATCCTTTCATTGTTCTGGCCGGGTCGGTGCCTCTGGCGATTTCGGGCGCGCTGCTGTTCTCGTTCCTGGGATTCACTACGCTGAATATCTATAGCGAAGTGGGTCTGATCACGCTGGTGGGACTCATCGCGAAGAACGGAATTCTGATCGTGGAGTTCGCGAACCACTTGCAGGAGACGGGGTTGAGTAAGCTGCAGGCGATCATTGGAGCAGCCGGGACACGACTGCGGCCGATTCTGATGACGACGGCAGCGACAGTTTGCGGTCACTTCCCGCTGGTGCTGGCGAAAGGTCCGGGAGCGGGCGCGAGAAACAGCATTGGCATCATGCTGGTTAGCGGCATGATCATCGGCACGGTGTTCACGCTGTTTGTGGTGCCGTCGATTTACATGCTGGTGGCCAAGACGCACACCGCGATCAAAGAGGACGACGAACAGGGGACCATTACGGTTCACGATACCGAGGAAGCGATCGCATAAGAGCGTTCCTCAGAAACATTCAGCAAGGAAAAGCCCCACCCTGTCGCAGAGAACGCGGACAAGGTGGGGCAAGTTTTTAGTGTGGTGTCTAGTGCGTGAACGTAATGTTCAAGCCGGTGGTAAAGATGAGGTCATTTTTCTTGGCATCCACAGGCGGGTTGGAAACGTAGATGTCTCCGAACTGGTTTTGCCAGCCGAGCCATTTATTTAGCTTCGTGACCGTGCCGAAATTAAAGGTGAAGCGGTAGTTACCTGTCTGCTGCAGGTCGGGGAAGAAGCCGAAGGTCTGCGTCAACGTAGTGCTCTTTCCCACCTTTTGATCCCACTCGTCGCCAAGCGTGAGAGCGACGAAGCGGTTGGTTACGCCGTAGGAGCCGAAGATCGGCGGGGGACCCGGGACGACCACAGCTCCGTTTGAATAGGTTTCGTGGGTGTAGTTCAAGCCGCCGAAAAAATCCAGAGTCGTGTTATCGGACTTGATGGCGTGATAGCCGAGACCGCCGCCGTAAACCTGGCGGAGATCAAGATACTGCAGGGCATTGGCCATGAAATCGGCGCCCACGAAAGCGAATAGCCTCGGATTCAGATCGCGATCGTATCGAATTCCGCCTGTCGTTAGGTTCGCCACTGTGCTTGGCGTCGCCAGATTGTTCGTGGTGTCAAGCGATGTGGCATACATCGTAATTTTGTCGTGTTCTGTGGGATGGTCGGCATTGAAGGCAAGCGCGAGGTTTTCGGTTTCGCTGTTGCCACGCGCGACGGAGAAACCGACATTGATGCCACCCTCCCAGCCCTGGAGCAGGCCGGGATGGAGCTTCTTCTCGTGAGCGGCTTCTTCGGCGTCGTTGCGCATGACGGTGACATCGCCGGTTGAGGTCTCAACCGGGCCGGATTTTGTCGCAATGTTGAGCTTGCCATCGGTGGTGGTCACCGGGCCGACAGCCGTCTTGCCGTCTTTGAGTCCGACATGGAGTTCAGCGTCGGTCTTGATCTCCTGAATATCGTCGAATTTGAGTTCGATATCACCAGCTGCATCGGTATGGATGACGAGAGTCTTGCCGTCGGACTTGACGACGGTTCCGGTCAGACGATCGCCGTTTTTCAGGGTAACTTGATCGGCGAAGAGGGCGGTAGAAAGTCCAAAAAGCGCAGTTAGGGCCAACACTTTAAACTTACGTGGCACGGCCTAGCCTCCAGATTGCAGAGTAGTCAGTAGCGATTTGGGGACCCCGAGTTGCTGTGAACCTCAAGAGAAACGAAGACAGCGAGGCAAGGCAAAACTCTGCCGCCCAGTGTGCTTCTCGACGAGGAGTCGGTTAGCTCTTGGTTTCGGTGTTCTTCTGGTCGGTGGAAGCCTGAGTCGAGGAATGATCCTTCATGCCGTCTTTCAAGGCACGGATTCCCTCGCCCAGACCCTTTCCGAGCTCAGGTAATTTCTTTGGACCGAACACCAGCAAAGCAATAAAGAAGATGATCAGCAGGTGCATCGGTTGAAATAGACCTTCAAACATCGGAGCCTCCGAGGGTTACCAGCAATCTCGATCATACGCTAGTTGAGGGCAGCAGGGGAAGTTGGGGGAGTCGCCTGCAGCCTCAAATCAGCTTCTATTGTTCTACGGGACTAGCGGCCCGGATTCGGTGAAGGGTGCCACGGATGGGTGTGATTTGGATCACACTCGACCAGCCTGAACCGGCGCAATCCTAAAGGCTGAGTCATTTGCGCAAGTTACCTCCGTGACCTTACCTCCGGAAACCATGGCGAGCTATGTTTCCAGAGGGGGCTTTACGGGCGCCCTCATTCGTTGACCCGAAAGCCGCACTACGCAAGCCAATCCACAAGTTGGGGAGTCCGGTGAGAGCCAAGGCTTCGTTTATCTTTTGTCTGTTTCTTCTGGCCACGCTGGCCGCGCATTCCTCTGACATCCCGTCTCAAGCGGTGACTACGACAGAACTGGCTGCCTGGCTCACGGGTGGGGTCTCAAGCAGCCGGCTGACAAGTCTGGTCAAGGAGCGGGGCTTAGCTACGCTTCCGACGCAACGCGAACTGCGAGATTTGGAAGGCGCCGGTGCGGGCACGGATCTGATCGCCATGGTCAGCTCGGGGAATGCGTGGTCGGCGCAGATTGGGCCGTCGATTCCTGCTCTCCTGCTGAAGGCTGCTGCGGAGGCTCGGTCGGAGCGGTACCAGGAGGCGGAGACGGACCTGCAGCGAGCGATCTCTTCCGACGAGGACAATGCGGCTCTCCACTTTGCTCGGGGGGGGGTGTTGCGCCAAGAAGGTAAGTTCGACGATGCCTACGACGAGTTGGCGCGGGCGCTGAAGCTGATGCCGGATCTGCCCGAAAACCACAGCGCGATGTCCTATCTCTTTTATCGCCTCGACGACGGTCCAAATGCCATTGCGGAAGCGCGCACCGCGCTCAGCATCGATCCGAAGAATGCCGAGGCCTATCAATTTTTGGGTCTGGGTCACTACTCGCTGGGACAGTATCAGGCGGCGGTTCATGCCTACGCCGAGTCGCTCAATCGTGATCCCAACAACCCCGACACGTACTACGACATGGGGATTGCCTTGCACGCCGATGGCAATCTGCCTGCCGCAATCAAGGCGTATGAACGTGCCATTGAGTTGCGACCCGGTTTTTGGGAGGCACATTCAAATCTCGGGTTGATCCGGCATGAGGAAGGGAACTTGCCGGGAGCTGTTACTGAATATCGTCTGGCGAAGTCGCTGGCTCCGGAGGAGGCATCGGTCCGGAACAATCTGGGGAATACGTATTGCGATGAGGGTAACTTTGACGCGGCTATTGCCGAATTGAAGGAACTTTACCGCGAGCACCCGGAGTGGCAGCAGGGTCACGGCTGCCTGGCCAGCGCGTACATGGCAAAGAACGACTACGACGCAGCGGTTGAGGAACTGAGACTTGCCGTCCATCAGAATCCGACGGGATCGGCTGAGCACCGAATCCTGGGGCAAGCACTTCTTCTCGACAACAAGCCGGAAGAGGCGTTGCACGAGTTGCGTATCGCAGTCTCGCTGAATCCGGATTCCGATCTCGCCCATCACCTGCTTGGCACCGTGCTGTTTCAAGAAGGGGAGTTGAAAGCAGCGGAAAAAGAGTTTCGCGAGGCCCTGCGGGTGAATGCCTCCGCCGACAATCATTATTCACTGGCGGCTTGTCTGATGAGCCTGGATCGCTATCCCGAGGCGCTATCGGAAATCGAAGCTGCGGCCAAGCTCGATCCGGAGCGGACGTTGTATCGCGCACGTCGCGAAGAACTCCTGAAGCTGATGAAGGAACCGAATTCGCGGTGACAGGGCGCCGAGCGACCGCGAGTGGCCGCACGAATGAAGAATGGCCTGCGGGACAATGTGAAAGGTGAACTTCTGGTCTGTAGGCGGCGCGGTTTCGAGCGGTTACATTGAAACCGGGCAAATCTGTATAACGCGACAAGGATTCCGATGGCGACGAATGTAACTCGATCTCAGCAAGTTGGCGGGGGCGCTGCCGTTCAGCCGGCCATGGCGAAAGACTTGGGCGCTCGCCGCATGGCGTCGGACGCTGCAGACCAGCCGCAGCGCAAGATTTTTGGGTACGGCCTGCCGTGCTCGAAATGCCATTTGTACTATCCCGCCGATCTCGATGCCTGTCCCACGTGCCACCAGAAGGAGCGGGTGTCGCCGATTGCTCCGAAAATTCCTGCGAAGCCGGTGCAGACTGCGGCCGAGCCGATCCCGGATACCACCGTATTGGAGCAGGAGCGGGAAGAATTCCTGCGGCAGTTCAAGTCGCAGCTGCTGGAAGCACACGCGGAAATGAAGAATGCACCTGAGTCCGTATGCAAGTTTGCGGAGCATCATTCGGGAGAGCCGGGCGCTGGCGAAATTTGCACTGGCTGTTATGAACGGATACAGGAGCGGCTGGATGTCTGCGAGGCCGCGCTGCAGATTGACGTAAAAGAAGCGGCACAGATTGTGTACGACGCGGTCTGGGCTGACCCGTCCGATCCGAACAAGACTTATCAAAACGCAGCCGGTGCGCTGCTGACCGAACTGCGGAAGCGCGCTGGAATCAGCGCCGTGCTGGGACCGTTTCAGCCGCTGGAACACTGAAGTCAGCTTTTAGCTTCTAGCTCTTAGCTTTCAGCTAGAGCAGTTCGTCCCAGTTCGCTTCGTGAAATCTCTATTCCGCTTTGATCGCGATCCACTTCTTTCCAGCGTACAGCTTGTAGCCGTCGCCATCCGCAACCAGCTTGAGCGGCACCGCGCGCTGTAACGCCTGATCCGTCTGATATGGGACGCTCAGGACGTCGGTGTTGGCTACATCCATGACCACGAACTTGCCGTCGGCGGCGAATCCGAAGCCGTACTGTCCGGGAGGCAGCGTCGATCCGCCGATGTCGAGTTTGGTCTCGGTGATCAGAAGCCCCTGATACTTCTGCTGGATCGCCGTGGAATATCCCGAGGCATCGACCAACGCGGCGAGCGTTATCTTGCTGTCCGACAGTTGGAAACCGACGGCATTCCGAAGCTGCACGGGTGCCTTCTGGCCGCGGTAAAAATACTCGATCGGTGTGGCCTTCTTGACTTCGTCGATGCTGAGGATGTGCTTCGACGTCTGCTGAGCCCAGGAGCATGCTGCGAGAATCAATATCAGTGAACCGAAAACTGTGGAGCGGATGCTTTTCATGGGAATTCGTCCTCGGATGCGGTGGTGAAAAATCTCATGGAGACTTTACTTGTTTTGTCGAGCGATGGGCAAATGTTTTCGGGTCGAACGACTGGAAAATTAGTTTGAACGCAAGAATCGGATAGCTGGTTCCGTGCCGAAGCTTTAGGCTTTCCTTACTATGACAACGAATGCCATACTCGCAACGGAAACTTTCGAGCTGATGCCCTCCCGCGAATCAAAGACGGCCACGATCGACGCAGCTGACAATCTTCGGTCCGAAGACGCGCGATGGACTGCGGTCGTAGGTCGCGATTCCGGCCGTGATGGTGAGTTCGTCTTCGCCGTTTCGACCACCGGCGTATATTGCCGTCCATCGTGCGCGGCCAGGCGTCCGCGGCGAGAGAACGTGCAATTCTTTGCCGCTCCGGAAGCGGCTGAGCGAGCGGGATACAGAGCCTGCCTGCGCTGCCGTCCTAAAGCGATCAGCTGTAATGCGGAATCGGATTCGGTCAAGGGCATATGCCGCTTTATCGAACAGCACCTGGACGAGCCTGTGACGCTTGGCCGTCTGGCGCGAGAATTCCGTCAGAGCCCGTTTCAACTGCAACGGCGATTCAAGGCGGTCCTCGGCATCACTCCGCGGGAATATGCCGATTCTTGCCGCCTGCGCGCTCTCAAGCGCAATCTGCAGGCGGGAGATTCCGTGACTCGCGCGATGTATGACGCGGGCTATGGTTCCAGCAGCCGTCTTTACGAGCGTACCGCGTCCCAGCTTGGGATGACGCCCGACAAGTACCGGCGCGGGGCGATCGCCGCTTCCATCCGCTATGTCTGCGCAGATTCTCCGCTCGGGCGAATGCTGATCGCGGCTACCGACCGCGGCATTTGCTCGATCCAGTTCGCCAAAAAGGATGGCGAGCTGATTGAGGGACTGAAGCGCGAGTTTCCTTTTGCCGTGCGCAAGTTGGATGAAGGCGGTCTGCAATCGTGGGTCGATGCCCTGTTGCGTCACATGCGCGGCGAGGATCTACTTTCTTCATTGCCGCTGGACATTCGAGCGACCGCATTTCAGCGCCGCGTGTGGACTTATCTGCAGTCGATCCCCTTTGGCGCGACCAAGTCCTATAGCGAAGTTGCGAAAGCGATCGGCAACCCTCGCGCGTGCCGCGCCGTTGCCCGTGCCTGCGCTACGAATCCCGTAGCAGTGGCGATTCCGTGCCACCGAGTCGTCCGCGAAGACGGCAGCGACGGGGGATATCGCTGGGGAATCGAGCGGAAGAAGACGCTGCTTGCGATGGAACGCGAATCGTAGAGAAGTGGATCGCTCCGTTTTTGCAGGCAGGGTCCAATTGTTTTGAGGGGGATGTTACGAGCGACTTCTCTACCTGGCTGCAGAAAATGGCGTTGATCCTCGGAAGCATCCCTCAGCGGCTAAAGCCGCAGTGATTTTGAGGCACTTACGGCGCGGCTTGAAGCCGCGCCCCTTCAAAACAGATTCACAAACCTGAGTCTTCCGCAGCCTAGGTTGTTCGATGGATGTTCCGAACGAAGAACCAGTTCAGAAAAGCGACTGCCACAGCCGCCACCAGAATCAGGGATTTCGTATATTCGATCTGCGTCAGCAGGGCAGCACAGAGGAGCGCGCCGAGAACTCCTAGTAAGCTCCCAGCAGGGACTCGGATCAGCGCGGGTTCGCGATCCTTCTTTCTGAGAACGGGCAAGGCCGCACATACGACTCCGTAATAGAAGAGACGCGACCCCGCCGAGAGCGTTGCATTTCCGGCGAAGGTGCCGAACAGCGCCAGCAGCCAGACCAGCAACGCAAAAGCCAGAATAGAGAAATAAGGAGTGTGAAATCGGCGATGCACCAGCGCGAAGATGGAAGGGAAGTCGCCGCGCTCGGCGAGGGCGAAGGTAATGCGGGGTGTTGCCAGGATGTTCCCACTCAAATAGCCGTAGATCGAAAATAATGCGCCCAAGGCGGTGAGTGAGGCCCCGGTCGGTCCCAGCACGATTCGCGCGACCTCGGCTAGCGGACGCTGGCTGTGTGCTGGATCGGGCAGTATGCCCACGACGACCCACTGGATTAATCCGTAGACAATGGCGCATGTGATCAACGCTGCAAACAATCCGAACGGCAGATCGCGGCGCGGGTCTTTCGCTTCTCCGGCAGAGATGAGAGCCGCCTCGAACCCTCCATAGGCAAAGATGAGCAGGACGATGGCACGGGCCCACTCTTTGCCGCCCGGCGCGAGATCCGCATGGGGAATTACTCTGTGGGTCACGATCAGATAGATACCACCTGCAATGCAAACAAGTCCGAGCGACGCCAGTTTCGCGACGGTGAACGAGGTGCTCACGCGAGCGCCGGCCTTGACTCCACGGAAGTTGATCGCAGCGAGGATTCCCAGGAGCAGCGTCAGAATCGCCAGTTTCATCGAGGGGCGGGTTGCGTCTGGCCAGAATTCCCCGAGATAAATGACGAAAAGATTCGCATTGGCGGCGCAGGCGGTGAGGCGAACAAACCAGACCAGCCATGCCACCTGAATCCCCATGAAGCGGCCAAACGCGGCCTGCGCGTAAAGATAAGGACCTCCGGTCTGAGCAAACCTGGAGGCGACCTCGGCGAAGCACGCCATGATGATGCCGACTGCGACTGCAGCCAGAAGAACTGCGGCAATGCTGGCTCGTCCCAGCAGGTTCGCCAGTACCGAAGGCAATCCGAAGACGCCGCTGCCAATGATGCAGTTCACCACGAGCGCGGCTATGCTCCAGCGCCCGATCGCGCGGACGAGTCCCTCGCTGGACCTGGTTTCCGGGACGGTTTCGGTCACGGCGAGTTTGTATCACAAAAGCCGAGGGAAAGACTTGGTGAGTCTCCCACCGGTGGTGGCGCAGTTTAAAGCCCCAGTTTCACACGGGTCATCCCGAGGGGCCGCGCTTTCACGAGCGGCCCGAGGGATCTCCCATAAACAGAGCCACTGCGCTGGGAGATCCCTCGCTCCGCCTCGCTTCGCTCGCCCCCGGATAAATCCGGAGGTCTACCGTGATACGGCGACGCTCGGGATGACGCCCTAAAGAAGAAAATCAAACTGAGGCACTACACTCCGATCTGAAGTCGCGAAGTAACTTTGGAGTAGATGCGGAGTGCACTAACGCTCGCGGGGCGAAGGCCTGCGTAGAAGATATTTGAGTGTGCACGCGATGAACCGCTTGTCGTCGCGTGGAAAGCCGCGCCCATGAAGGCTTTTCGATGGTGACCTCTGCACGGACCAAAGTAATGACAGAATTACGAAAGCGCATGCCCGTGGGACATCTACTCGCTTGCAAGTGCGGGTGAGATGTTGGATGGACCAACAGGATGGCTCGCGAAGACATGGACGATCTTCATCTCCGAATCGCACGCGTCACCGAAGACCTGCGGAAGATTCAGCAGGAACTGAATTGTGCCGCGATGCAGGCTCCCAGTGATCCAGAACTGATGGAGGCACTGAACTCTCTGGCGGAAACCGAACCCATCGAAACGCTGCGCGTGGCGCTGGATCAGATGCGGCATTTTCTGTGGTTCTACGCGCAGGTGATGAATAACGAACCGGAATTCGGCGACAAGTTGCGGCAGAGCGCAGCGGCAAAGATCGCCTCGGATGAAACTCCCAAACTGGAGAGCACATTTCTCGAACGGCTCTCACGAGCAGATGAAATCGTCTTGCTGCAACATCTGGCTGAAGCGAAACAGCGCAAGCCGAATTAAGCCCCGCGTCCTGCAACGATCGTTTTCAGCACGTCTCCCGAAGAACTCAGGACAGTGAAATCGGCGCGTGCGCCCACAGCCAGCTGGCCATATTGAGTGTTCAGTCCTACGGCCAGCGCGGGATTCAACGTTGCCGCACGCACGGCATCGCGCAGCGTCCACTCGGAAAACCTGGTTACATTCCGCACGGCGCGGTCCATCGTCAGGACGCTTCCGGCAAGGCTTCCATTGGCCGTGCATTTACCGTCTTTGACGTTGACCTGGATGGGGCCGAGTTGATACGTG
Organism: Terriglobia bacterium; assembly: GCA_963823085.1. GTDB lineage: Bacteria > Acidobacteriota > Terriglobia > Terriglobales > Acidobacteriaceae > Sulfotelmatobacter. Next base: position 13,527 of record CAWGKF010000024.1, read on the forward strand.
CCATCCGGCATACCGGTCGCTGAAATTGCGTCCGTGATCAGCACCGCGCGCTCGCGCCCCTTGGAGTGCAAGAAGATCTTTACGACTTCCGGCGAGACGTGGATCCCGTCGGCGATCAGATCGGCAGTGATCCCGTCATCACTCAGAACCTCCCCAATGATTCCCGGCTCTCGGTGGTCGAGCGGCCGCATGGCGTTGAAGGTGTGTGTGGCGTGACGGGCGCCTGCCTTAACCGCGCTTCGCGCCATATCGAGTTGCGCGTCGGAGTGTCCGATGCTCACACAAACATTCCGCCGGGCGGCCTCGGCGATGACCTCGATGGCTCCAGGAATTTCCGGCGCGATCGTCATCATTTTTACGTGGCCGCGCGCGGCCTGCCAGAGACGATCGAAAATCGGAACCGTTGGTTCGACCAGATATTCCGGCGGATGGACGCCCCGCCGTTTGTGACTAAGAAAGGGACCTTCGAGATGAATACCAACCGGCATGGCCTGGACCGGGGCGCCATTGGTGGGCTGAGAACCTTCAATTGCATCCGCCAGTCGCTCGAGCGTGGCGCAAGTCGCGTCGAGCGGAGCAGCGACAGTTGTGGGGAAATAACCGGTCACTCCATGTTTTGTGAGGAACTGTCCCAGCGGCGGCAACTCCGAGACGGAAGCACGCATGAGATCGATTCCGGCTCCGCCATGCATGTGAATGTCGAAAAAACCGGGGGCAAGGATTGCATCGCCGAAGTCGGTGACTGAGGCGCCAGTGGGCAGCTCTTTTTGCGCGCGGGACGAAATGTCGATAATGCGGCCGTCCTCAACCACGAGCAGCGGAGCAGCGATCTCCTCGGTCGGAGTGAAGAGGCGCCGTGCGGTGTAGGTGTGTTTCATGGGATTTTGTTGAGAATCCATATCGTAGTCGCGGGGAAGGGTTTCAGACAACAGCGCACGACGGAGACGTGACAGCGAAAGATCGATTTCGCTACTGCAAGACGCCTGCGCTCTGGCGAGTCAGGCGCGCGCCATGGCTTCGAAAGCTGTTCGATGTCTGTCAAAGACGGCCTGGAGCCGGATCGATCGCGTATTTGCTCAGCGCGGGATCGCTGTAGATGGCACGGGCCGCACGTAACCGCAATCCGTCGTCATAATTCGACCTGGCGCGATCCTCACCTTGTCGATCACATCTTTGACTCCGGGCATGCTGGCGATATCAGCCAGCGCTTCGTCGCGGCCAATGCCAGTGCGGTCCTGACCTTCGATGGTTACGACACCGTCTGTAACATTGAGAGCGAAGTAGTCGAAGGTGCTGTCATAGCCCACGCGGACATACGTCAGCTTGGTCGCCAGTGTTTGTTCCAGCTGAGCATCGGGAACGTTGGGACCGGCAACCGTGATCAGGTTGCGCACGCCTTGCGCGTTCGAAGTCTTACGGGCGAGTTTTGCCGCGTCCAACTTGCGCTGGTAGAGATCGACCGTGCCGGTGAGCGTGACGATGCCGTCTTCCACGCTCGCATTGACTTTTTTATTGATTCTTTGACGCCTGTTTTTGCGTTACGGCAGTTTGCACCTGATTGTCGTAGCGGGATGCAGCGGAAGTCTCCGCCATTAAGGCGGTGCTGAGCAGCCCGATCGACAGGGCTAATCCTAAAATCTTCTTGAGACTTTGCTTTCCAGTCATGGTCACCTCCTGAGCCATTGACGAAACTTTACGAATTAACTGCATGGTTAATTCCTTCGGTGCGGAGGGGAAAGGTGAAGATGCATCGGACCGTCTGAAGAGAGATCAAGAGATCTGAACAGAGATGAAGCGAGCTCGAACAAGTTGGGCGGGACGACAAAGCAACTTTTTACGCGCAGCCGCGTTTACTTGTAAGAAGAGAAGGTGCGGCAATCGCCGCACCCAGATTGTTGACAGACTCCTGTCGATAACCGCAGCGCCTGAAGGCGACATCTATTCTGCACTGTTGCGGCATCGCTGAAGCGATGCGCTGATACGAATCAGGGCTATAGAAGTCTGGGCGCGGCCGTTGCCGCACCTCGTCTCCAGAAAACTAGTTCTGCGGCGGACCAGGTCGCTTTACTTCCCCAGCCTACTTCCCCAGCCCTGCCCAGTCGGTGAGAAGCACTGGCTGACCGTTTTTCACAATGGTTGGATAAACGCTGTCGAATCCTTTATGGTCGGACGCGCTGTAATTCAGGATCAGGCGCGGACCCAATCCGGCATTCATTTCGTGAATCGATTCGATTCCGGCAATAAACTTTTCCCGCGTGAGGTCTTTGCCCGCCCGCTTAAGGCCTTCGACGAAAACCATGGCATCGACGAAGCCTTCCAGACTCACAAACGTCGGGGCCTCGCCGGGTGAATACTTGGCAAGACATTCCCGATACTTTGCAACTGTGGAGTATTCGAGACGGTCGTAAGGCGGCATTACTTGCGTGATGATCGTGCCTTCAGCATCCGATCCCGCTTCCTTGATGAATTCTTCAGTCCCGACAAATGAGACGGTAAGAAACTGTGGCCGCCAACCGTCCATGTGAGCCTGCTTCACGATCGCCGCCGCGGGAGCGTAGGGGCCGGCGATGATCACAGCCTGCGGATGCGCGGCCATGACCTCTTTGAGACCTTCCGTGATATCCACGCTATTGCGCGTGAACGTGCCCAGGCCGGCCGGAGTTGCGCCGTGTTTTTGCAAAGCGAGTTTCACGCCATCGAGCACGGCTTTGCCAAAAGGATCGTCCTGGTACAGGACCGCGATCTTGCGGATGTTGGCTTCCCAGAGTTTGTCGACCTGCTCCCGAGTCTCGTCGTAATACGAAGCACGCACGTTGATGATTTCATGCTTCAGGGGCTCGTACAGCATTTGAGCGCCGGTGAACAGCCCCACAACCGGGATTTTGTCCTGCTGCGCCAGGGGAACGTAAACCTTGGCGGTAGGAGTGCCGACGAAGAATCCGAGAGCGAATACTCCTTCTTTAGTCATGCGCTTGAAACACGCCGGAGCCTTGTCGGGATCGTAGCCATCGTCGAACGCCTGCAGTTGAACCTTGCGGCCGAAGACTCCACCTTCGTCATTGACCATGTGGAGATAGGCCGAGGCGCCGAGCACGGTTTGGCGGCCCAAAAAATGGGCAGGGCCGTCCAATGCCGAGCACGATCCAATCAGGATGCTGTTATCGGAGACGCCCGGGGTTTCCGCGGGCGAAGAACAAACCGCAATTCCCAAAATCACAAAGAAGAACAGCGTTGTTCGCAAACCGTTGCGAACGGACCACGCCCCGTGAAGCTTCATTTCATTTCTCCGCGCCAAGTATTTCCCCCGCACTGGGCTACTCGCTGGAGGTTTTCAAATTTGTAACGTGCGTGAGATCAGGGCAATTGTGTCACGGTCGATGAGTCAGGGCTAGATATATGCCTCACTAAAGTAACGAGTACTCCTGCCAGAAAACCTTTTGAAACTCGTTCAAAACGCGGAATTTCCGGATTACCCCCGTAACTTTTTCGTCTATGACCCAGGCTCTAGGATGCTTATGCACTGCGTATTCGGAGGGGGGATTCGCGGATGGGTGGACGTGTCACCCAATCAGGTTCGGGTCCGGGAGATCTGGCTCGTGCCAGTCGTCTGAAGAAGGCGCTGGACAGCGGAACTCCGCCTGATTTCTCCGCTCCAGTTCCGCGGACGAACGGATCGAGTACAGAAAAACCGTGCGTTGAGAAGTCTTGTCCGGTAGAGCCCTTACCTGAAGTCAAACAGAGAGAGAATGCGTCGGGAATTCGGCTGCAATTCTTCGATCAGATTTTTCAGGCGCATCCTGATGGGCTGAGCGTTGCCGACAGCAGTCATCAGGTGCTATGGGCAAACCAAAAGTTCAGCCAGATGTTCGGCTATACGGCTTCCGAAATTGCAGGTCAGAATCTGGAAGGCTTGGTGGTGCCTCCGGAGCGCCTGGCCGAATCGAACTGGGTGACGGAATCACTGGCACGTGGCGAACGCATTACGCTTGAGACCAAGCGGCGGCGAAAAGATGGAAGCCTGGTCGACGTGTCGGTCTCGTGCGCTCCGCTGATGCTGGATGGAAAGGTCAACGGCTTCTACGCCGGATATCACGACATCTCCGATCGCAGACGCGTGGAAGCGCTAAGCTCGGCGCTGTACCGCGTGGCGGAAAAAAGCAGCAGCGCGCATGACCTCCAGCAATTCTTCACGGCCGTGCACAGCATCGTCGATGAGCTGATGCATGCCAAGAATTTTTATATTGCGCTTTACGATCCCGCGAGCGACATGCTGACGTTCCCGTACTTTGTGGACGAGCAAGACACGGCGCCGACTTCCAAGAAATTAGGGCGCGGGCTGACGGATTTTCTGATTCGTAGCGGCGAGCCGCTGCTGGCCACTCCAGAAGTCTTACAGGCGATGGAAGATCGCGGAGAGGTTGCGCGCAACGGTTCGCGATCGCTCGACTGGATGGGCGTTCCGCTGAAAGTGAACAGTCACACCTTCGGCGCACTGGTGGTGCAGACGTATTCCAGAAATATTCGCTATGGTGAGCGGGATAAAGAGATTCTGACTTTCGTGGCGCGGCAGTTGGCCAGCGCGGTTGAGATCAAGAGGAATGAGCAGGCGCTGCGGCGCTCCGAGGCGCGTTACCGCTCGCTGGTGCAGAGTTCGGTTTACGGCATTTACCGGTCGAGTCTGGAAGGGCGCTTTCTCGACGTGAATCCGGCGCTGATTGCGATGCTGGGATACTCCTCGCCGGAAGAAGTGCTGCTGCTCGATCCGGAAAAAGATGTATTCGCGCAGCCAGAGGAGCACGCTCGACTCGTCAAAGAGTTTCGCCGCGCGGGCCGGCTCGACGGATTCGAAGTGAAGTGGCGGCGCAAAGACGGTCGTACCATTACGGTTCGCATCAGTGGACGCGCCGTCAGCAGTGCCGACGAACCTGCCGATGTCCTGGAAGCGATTGCCGAGGATGTGACCGATCGGCGCGCGCTGGAGGATCAATTCCGGCAGGCGCAGAAGATGGAAGCGGTGGGACGCCTCGCGGGCGGCGTGGCGCATGATTTCAATAATCTTCTGATGGTCATCAGCGGATATGCCGAAGTGATCTTGGCCGGGCTCAACGTCGAGCATCCGCTGTACGAAAAAGGACGCGCCATTCAACTTGCCGCCGACCGCGCCACCACCCTGACGCGCCAGTTGCTGGCATTCAGCCGCAAGCAGTTGCTCGAACTGAAGGTCGTCGACGTTAATGCCATTGTGGAAGACATGGAGCGGTTGCTGCGTCCTCTGATCGGCGAGAACGTTGAACTGAGCACCGTTCGAGGTCCCGAGGCTGCTCATACCCGCGCCGATGCCGGACAACTTGAACAGGTGCTGATGAACCTGGTCGTCAATGCAAAAGACGCGATGCCACAAGGCGGAAAGCTCACCATTCAGACGCAGACTGTCGTCGTGGATGAGCGTCACCGCGGTGGTCAGCAGTTTATTCATGCGGGCAACTACGTTCTGCTTTCGGTGAGCGATACGGGGATGGGCATGGACCGCGAGACACAGTCGCGGATCTTCGAGCCTTTCTTCACGACCAAAGAAAAAGGAAAAGGTACCGGCCTCGGCCTCTCGACGGTGTATGGGATCGTGAAGCAGACTGGCGGTTATGTGATGGTGCAGAGCGAAGTGGGACGCGGCACAACATTCCAGATCTATCTTCCGCGGACTGAAGCGGCTGCGGAGCAGCACGCCATTTCCGTGCCGGACACGGCATCAGGCGGCAGCGAGACAATTTTGCTCGTGGAGGATGAAGAGTCCGTGCGGCAACTGGTGCGCGATACCTTGGTCAGTAAAGGGTATCAGGTGATCGAGGGCGAGAATGGCGAATCGGGAATAGCCGCTGCCGTGCGACATAAGGGCAAGATTGACCTGGTGATCACCGATGTTGTCATGCCCGGCATGGGTGGCCGCGAGATGGTCAAGCAACTGGCCCAAAGCCGTCCCGATGCAAAGGTTCTGTATCTTTCAGGATATACCGAAGATGCCATTGTCAGCGACGGCTCTATCGAGAGCGGCACCGCGTTCCTGCAAAAGCCCTTCACGCTGCAGAGTCTTTCCCGCAAAGTCAGGGAAGTGCTGGGATAACCTCCCTTTAGGCTTTCCTCATCTATCCAAGAAGATGATCCTGTCATGTAACTTTTCCTCGTGGTTTGCGTCCCATCTGATAAAGAATAGAAGAAGCGCTTGGTGGGCAAACCGAGCGACCCGGACGCGCGTACTCATAATGGGGTTCTTATGCTGATCAAAAAGGCAGATGAGATTCGTTCTTCGGAGATTACTCCGAAGAGCTTGTATTTGAATCGGCGGAAGTTTCTGACGCAGGCAGCGCTGGCCGGAGCAGTTGCGGCTGTGGGAATCGGCGCCAAGGAATTGGCCTCGCCGTCGAAGTCGGTTTTGGCGGGCAACAAGATCGACGGTATCAAAAAAGGTCCGTTTAGCACCACTGAGACAATCACTCCCTATAAAGATGTGACGCACTACAACAATTACTACGAGTTCTCGACTGAGAAAGACGAGCCAGCGGAACTAGCCAAGAATTTCCGCACGCGCCCGTGGAAGGTCAAGATCGACGGGGCGGTTGAGAAGAAACAGGACCTCGACGTCGACACGATTATCAAGATGGCGTCGCCCGAGGAGCGCATTTATCGGCATCGCTGCGTTGAAGGATGGTCGATCGTGGTGCCCTGGGTAGGGTTCTCTCTGAGCGAGCTGATCAAGCGCGTGAATCCAACCAGCAAAGCCAAGTTTGTTGAATTCACTACGCTCATGGACCTGACGCAGATGCCGGGGGAGCGGCGTCCAGTGCTGCAGTGGCCGTATGTGGAAGGGCTGCGCATGGACGAGGCAATGAATCCGCTTACGCTGCTTTGCTTCGGGATGTATGGAGAAGATCTGCCCAATCAGGACGGCGCTCCGCTCCGCGTCGTGATTCCGTGGAAATACGGGTTCAAGAGCGCGAAGGCAATCGTCCGCATCCGGTTCACGGAGAAGGAGCCGTTGAACAGCTGGAAGCTTTCTGCTCCGCAGGAGTACGGCTTCTATGCGAATGTGAATCCGAACGTGGACCATCCGCGCTGGAGCCAGGCCAAGGAACGTCGCCTAGGAGAATTCTTTAAGCGGCCGACGCTCATGTTCAACGGCTACGGCGATCAGGTGGCCAGTATGTACAGCGGGATGGATCTGAAGAAAGAGTTTTAAGACAGGGACTAGGGGTCAGGTGCCAGGGATCAGGAAGATTGTTCGCTGCTTTCAATCCCTCATTCCTGAACCCTAATCCCTGAACCCTAGCCCCTGATTTTCGAATGCATCGATATTTCAAACCGATTGTTTTCCTCGCCGCCCTGATTCCACTGGGGAGGCTTGTCTGGCTGGGCCTGCACGCCGGGCTGGGCGCGAATCCCATCGAGTTCATCACCCACTCCACCGGTGACTGGACGCTGACCTTTCTGCTAATCACGCTCGCGGTGACGCCGCTGCGAAAAATCACGCGTCAGTACTGGCTCATCCGCTACCGGCGGATGCTCGGACTGTTCGCGTTTTTCTACGGATGTCTGCACCTGATGACGTATGTTTGGCTCGATAAGTTTTTCGATGTGCACGAGATGCTGCACGATATTGCGAAGCGTAAATTTATTACCGCCGGAATGACTGCGTTTACGCTAATGATCCCGTTGGCGCTGACTTCGACGAAGTGGTCGATCCGCAAGTTGGGCAAGCGCTGGCAGGTGCTGCATCGCCTGATTTATTTCAGCGCCGCCGCGGGAGTAATTCACTACATATGGCTGGTGAAGGCTGATCTGAAGAAGCCGCTGGAATACGCCTTTGTGCTGGGCCTGTTGCTACTCTATCGAGTGGTGGTGTGGGTGATTGCAAAGGTGAAGGTGGATCGCGTGGCGCGTGCGGCAGTCCAGTCGGCAAGTTGAGCGGTTGGACTCGTCGCTTCCGTCCCTATCAAAGCTGCGACTTCGCCCAAGGCAATCTTCAACCCGCCCTAGCAGGCTACGGAAGGTCACTTTAACCCTCGGAAGCATCCCTCCGCGGCTAAAAGCCGCACTAATTTTACGGCGCTGATGGCGCGGCTTGAAGCCGCGCCCTTTCAAAACAAATTCAAACCTGCATTTTTCCGCAAGCTTCTAGACAAGCCTAACAACAAAAAAAAGCGCGGCTTTCGCCGCGCCTTTTTGCTTGCTTGCGTGCGTTAGTTCTGTTTACGAGCAATACGTGGGCGGACAACCGGCGGCAGAACAAGTAAATGCGGCCTGGTTGCCGCAGAGGACGACGCTGTAGAACTCTGCTTCACGAAAACGCCCGCCGCGATCTGTCCGCTATCGTTTTCGATGAAGGGGAAAGTGGTGCCATCGATAGTGTAGTAGTAAACACTGAACCCACCATTGAGGGTGCTGTTGTTGCTGTTACCCGCGTTGGCGCTCAGTTGACCACGGCCATTTGCATCCGCGGCGGTGTAACTGCCGCTGAGAGCGAGGGCGTAGTTTGGCGCCGAACTTGGCGCGAAGTTTTCATCGGTAATGCCCGTGAGCGTCAGTCCGCTGGCGGCGGTGGCGAATTCGGCGATGTCATCCACTTCGGCGGCCTGGCCAGTCGATGCCCCCAGATTTGTGCCCGAGAGATTCAATGCGTACCCTTGCGACGGATCCGGCACAGCGGTGGAGGTTTGTGGATAGGCAGCGCCCGCCATAATGCCGGCGTTATCGATTTCCAAAAGTAAGAGGCCGCCACTCGATGGGTAGGCAGCAAACTCGGTTGCTCCCTGGAAGTTTACGAAATCTCCCAGCGTGTATCGGCCGGTTCCGCCGGGGGTATATACGCCGCTGAAAGTGACGGGGGAAGTTGACACCAGGCCGCTGGTGCTATTGATGTCCTCGGTCGAAGCGTTGGTAATGTTTCCGGCGCCGTCTGTGACCATGAAGCCGCCGGCTGCGGTCACAACCTGCGACGTTCCCCCGATCAAGGTGAACGCCAACGTACCGGTTGGCATCGTTGTGCTTGTTTGAGCGAAGGCATCTCCCGAGAGAGTGCCGTTTGGATCCATCTCAATAAACTTCAAATGCGTGGCATCGACGGCAAAGACGTCATAGGTGATTGCGTAGTTGGAAGTACCTGTAGCCGTTATCTGGGTAGCTGGCGTGGAAGACGGTCCCAAGGCAAAAGTACCAGAAAGCGTTTCGGCTGCCACGGGAATGTTTGAGGAGTTGAAATCCTCAAGACCGGTCATCGCAGCTGCGTTTAGGGTGAAGTTTCCGACGGTCGAGAAAGCAACGCCATTCGCGGCCCCCGAGGAGCTGTAGACTCCCGAGAAGATAAAAGCGTAAGAGCCGGCTGGCGTGCCGGAGGATTGTAAGTCGAGCGAGCCGCTGCCGCTGGCATTGCCGTCGAATTCGGTGACTATCCCGTGGCCGCTGTCTTGCAGCACGAAATCAAGAATGATCGGAGAGGTAAATGGCGTGTTGTTGCCGGTATTGAGCTTGATTTGACCACGTCCATCCACGCCGAGACCGTAGGAACCGCCGCTGACCGATGCGTTGGCGATTGGCGAAATGGACGATGCAGGAAAGGCCGCGTCATTCAAGTCAAGCACTCCGCCAGTGATTCCGCCGCTGCCATTTGCTTTGAATGTCCCCACCATCGCATAGGGAGCGCCACTGGAGGAATCACTGCCCGATACTGAGAAGACATAGGTTCCGCTGAGGTTACTCTGGCTGAATCCTCCTGACGCAGGAGCAGTGGGTAGAGTGATACTTGTGCCACTTCCTCCGCAGCCAGCCAGTACACCGACGGCTGAAAGAATGACGGGCAGAATAATGCGATTGCGTAACGACATGACATCCCCCTGGAGAGTTTGGGCGCAGATCGGAAACATCTCTGTGCTCAGATTACCACGCGAGTCTTATCGCTAGAATGTAACCCCACTGCGGGAAAGAAGTAGCGGCAACCCTGCTGATTTTTGATGTTTTACATCTCTTTACGAAGTGGGAGGGTCTGTTTACAAAGACGAGCTCTCGGATGGAAATCCGATCGTAACCGCCCGTGGTGCAAATCGAAAATCCAAGAACCAGCGCCTAAAGGCGAAATTGATTTCATAGCCTTTACGGCACGCATGAATGCGTGCCCTGATACGAGTCTCACTGCACCACGGACTGCTAGCCGTGGACTTCCGTCTCTTGTCCCGCCAAGCGGCGCAGGGATTCGGCGTAGGGCGCGCGGGCGAGGCCTTTTTCCGTAATGATCGCAGCTACATACTTTGCCGGCGTCACGTCGAACGCAGGGTTCTCGACAGCGACACCATCCGGAACCATCTGCTTGCCCGCGATGTGGGTGACTTCTTTGCTGTTGCGCTGCTCGATGGGAATCTGGCTGCCGTCCGGACACGCCAAGTCAACGGTAGAAATAGGGGCTGCCACGTAGAAAGGGATGTTATGTTCTTTCGCCAGGATCGCGACGGTGTAGGTGCCGATCTTGTTGGCGACGTCGCCGTTGGCGGCAATGCGGTCCGCACCCACCACGATGGCACCAATCTTGCCCTGCATCATCATCGCCCCGGCCATGTTGTCGGAGATGACGGTCGTAGGAATGCCGTCTTTCATCAACTCCCAGGCGGTCAGGCGCGATCCTTGCAGGAAGGGCCGGGTTTCATCAGCATAGACATGAATTTTTTTGCCCTGCTCGACCGCTGCTCGAATCACGCCCAGAGCCGTGCCGTAACCGGCGGTCGCCAGCGCTCCGGCATTGCAGTGCGTTAACACTCCGCCTTCGCTTGGCATCAGCGTGGCACCGTGGCGACCCATGGACTGATTGGCAGCGATGTCTTCGGCATGCATGCGCTGGGCCTCATCAGCCAAGTCTCGTTTGATCTGGGGAATCGGACGGATGCGGATGCGTTCAAATTTTTCCTGCATGCGGTGGATCGCCCAGAAAAGATTTACGGCAGTGGGTCGCGTCTTGCCGATCAGATCGCAGATGGCATCGAGGTCGCGCTTGAGGTCGCCGGTGGTTTCGGCCTTGGAATTATTTACCCCGAGCGCGATGCCCATGGCCGCTGCGACACCGATGGCCGGCGCCCCGCGCACCACCATGTTGCGGATCACGTCGGCGACCTGCTCGTGCGTCTTGCAGGTTACATACACTTCTTCGGTGGGTAGCTTCGTCTGATCGATGAAGCGCACACCTTTGTCAGTCCATTCGAGAGTCTGAATCATAGGGATTGAATCATTAGATCATTGAGTCATTTAGCTATTGCGTGATTGAGTCATTGAAAAAACCATTATCAAGAAATCGCTCAATGGCTCAATCGCCCAATGACTCAATTCCTCAGGCTTTGTGCGCCTCGCAGCGAGGCCTGGGGTTGTTTGTCACGGCCGGCCGGCCGCAAATCTCGCAGGCGGCAGAAATTGCGAAGATGCTGGGCTCCGTATCGTCATTCTGCATCACGTGTTCTTTCCGCACATCCATCGCGGTGAAAATCGAGATGAAGGGCGCGGGTGCTGCGGCCTTCTCTACGTTCGGACGTCCTTTCGCCTCTTCGCGCTCGACCAGGCACATCACGCCCACGATTTCGAATCCGAATTCGCGTGCGGCCTCGATTGCCTGGACAGTGGAAGCTCCGGTCGTGCAGACGTCGTCCACAATGACGACACGCGCACCTTTCTCACGAAAGCCTTCAATGCGCTGTCCGGTGCCGTGCTGCTTTTCAGCCTTGCGCACCAGAAATCCATTCAATTCACCGCTGACCACGGCCACGGCCACGACGATCGGATCCGCGCCCATGGTAAGTCCACCGATGGCTTGCGGCTTCCAGCCACGATGGCGAATCTCTTCCAGGAAGACTTCTCCTGTAAGGTGAGAACCTTTGGCGTCGAGGGTGGTCGTGCGGCAATCGATGTAATAGTCGCTGGTGCCGCCGGAAGAGAGCTTGAACTCTCCCAGCCGGAATGATTTATGAGCCAGCGTGGTAAGCAACTTCTGACGCGCGGAATGCATGAAAATCTACGATATCACGAGGATGTCCGGCGCATGGAAGGATGACGTGGACGGCGGCTTCTGCGCACTGGGCCCTCTATGCGTGTTACCCTGATGTTTCGCCGCTTTCTGAAGAGTTGTCCCAGCCGGCGTCTCCGCGCATTCTAGATCGAGGTATGACATTGCACAGTAGGTTGAGGGTACGTGCCGCGCTCAGCGGTCTGTCGCTGCTTTTTGCCATCTCCAGCCAATCGCTTCCTGCGGCCGCGCAAGGCACGCGCTCATGGGAACAATCGAAATTCGAGGACTTGGCCAAGGGGAATGCCACGGGGGTAGCGATCCGCAGTGTCGGCGGACTCGAGCTCGCGCCCTCGTTCAAGCTGCTCTACGCGACGCCCTCGACCTATATCTGGGCTGTGGCCGCCGATGATTCGGGGAACGTTTATGCCGCGACCGGTTCTCCCGCACGCGTTTATCGCATCACGCCCGATGGCAAATCGAGCATCATCTTTCAGCCGCAGGAACTGCAGGTACAAGCGCTGAGAGTCGGACCGGGCGGCGTGATCTATGCCGCGACGGCTCCGGACGGCAAAGTGTACAAGATTGAGCACAGGCCGGGAAATTCCGAGAAAAAGCGAGAAGAAAAGTCTACGGAGAGCACGCAGAAAGACTCGAAGCCTGCGCTGGATCCTTCATGGAGCTCGTCAGAATATTTTGCGCCAGGAACGAAATATATATGGGACCTAGCTCTTGATAAGAGTGGAAATCTGTACATCGCTACAGGCGATCATGGCGAAATCTACAAAGTCGCACCGAAGGGCGAGCATTCGGTTTTCTTCAAGAGCGATGAAACACACATCCGCGCGCTGGCCGTGGATGCGCAAGGCAACCTGATTGCTGGCACCGATGGCAGCGGACTGGTGTACCGCATTTCTCCGGCGGGCGAAGGATTTGTTCTCTACAGCGCTCCGAAAAAAGAAATCACAGCGCTCGCTCTCGACCACGACGGCAACATTTACGCTGCCGGCGTGGGAGAGAAGCGCGCGGGATCAGGCATTGCGTCTGCTGCGTCGATGCTGATGAGCATACAGTCGAACCCGACTACGGCTCCTCCTACAGGAGGCGTGACGATGGCGCCGGCTCCCACGGCGGTGCCGATCGGCTCTTTTCCGGTGTCAACGAACGCCAATGGAGGGTCTGATGTTTACCGCATCGCAGCGGATGGCTCGCCGACCCGCATATGGTCGTCGCACGACGATATCGTCTACGCGCTGGCTTTCGATTCGCAAAACAGACTGCTGGCTGGCACTGGGAACCGCGGGCATGTTTTCGCCATCAACGGACCCGATGACTTCTTGGACCTGTTGAAGGCTCCTGCTTCACAGGTCACCGGATTTGCCAAAGCTCCTGCAGGGGCGCTCTACGCCGCGACCAGTAATCTGGGCAAGATTTTTGTGCTCGGTCCGGGACCAGAGAATGAAGGCACTTACGAGAGCGATGTGTTCGATGCCAAGATTTTTTCGCGCTGGGGACGCGCCGAATTCCGTGGCACTGGAAATGTCGACCTGCTTGCCCGCAGCGGCAACGTCGACAATCCCGACCGCAATTGGAGCGCCTGGAAGAAGGTCGACCTGAACAAGGGTGCCGAGATGAATGTTCCGGCGGCGAGATACGCACAGTGGAAGGCTGTGCTGCGTGCGGGAAACACGAAGCCGACGGTGGACTCAGTCACGTTGAACTATCTCTCACGCAACGTCGCGCCGGAAATTGAAGACGTATCGGTGCAGACCGGAGTGCGTTATCAGCCGATGCCGAAATCAACAGGATTGAATCTGGGTTCGGATGTGAGTGGCTCCTCGGGGATTCACTTCGATTCGCCGGTGCCGAGCACGCACGACCGCGACGCCGTTGGAGTGAAGTGGAGCGCCCACGACGACAACGACGATCAACTCGTCTACTCAGTCTATTATCGCGGCGACGGTGAGACCCGCTGGCTTTTGCTGAAGGACAACATCACCGACAAGGCCTATTCGTTCGACGCCAGCCTTCTGCCCGACGGCGGCTACACGATCAAGGTGGTGGCTTCCGATGCTCCGTCGCATTCGCCGGGCGACGCGCTTAATACGTCTCGCGAGAGCCGGCGCTTTGAGGTCGATACGACTCCACCGCGCATTGAGAATCTCGCGGCATCCGTTGAGGGCTCGAAAATTCGAGTGCACTTCCGGGCTGAAGACGGCTTCTCCGATATCAAGCGCGCCGAATACTCGGTGGACGCGGGTGAATGGAAATATGTCGAGCCCATCGGCCAACTGTCGGATTCGAAGGTTGAGGACTACGACTTCAAGGCTGCCCTGGAATCCGCTAAGGACGCGGCTTCGGAGCATGTGGTCGTCGTGCGCGTATACGACAAGTATGACAACATGGGCGCGGCGAAAACCGTGTTGAAAGGGAAGTAGGCCCGATCATTCAGTCCGGATTCGGTCTGCGAATTCGGACATGTCCCATTGGCCTCTTTAGCCCACCACGCCTGTCCGCGACAATAGCCGTACTATGCGCTGTCCCTGTTCAGCGGCGAAATACGTTCTGCCCTTTCTCACGCTGGTCCTCTTGGCAAGCCTGATGGCTTGTTCCGGAGTTTCGAAATCCACAACGAACGGCGGCGGATCGGGTGGCTCTGGGTCTGGCGGAAATGGCGGTGGCACTGGAGGCAGCAATCTAGCCTGCAACGTAATTTCCACTGGCCAGACGGCCAACCTGAACGGCTTCCTTCCTTTTTCAAGCAGTAGCCTCTGGAACACTGACATTTCTTCTGCGCCGGTTGATCCCAACTCGAACTCGATCATCAGCAATTGGGTTGGTTCAGTGAACCTGCATCCGGATTGGGGCACCGATCCGAGCTATGGCATTCCTTACGTCGTGGTGAACGGCTCGCAGCCGCTAGTGAACATCACCCTCAACGCTTATGGCAGTGAGAGTGACCCAGGGCCGATGCCTGTTCCGGCGAGCGCGCCGGTCGAAGGCGGATCATCCAGCACCGGCGACCGTCACGTGCTGGTGCTCGACAACGGCAATTGCTTTCTGTATGAGCTGTACAACTCATCGGTGAATTCCGACGGAAGTTGGAACGCGGATTCGACCGCAGTATGGGATCTTCTGGGGAACGAGCAGCGACCGTATACGTGGACCTCTGCCGATGCTGCCGGCTTGCCGATCTTCCCTGGGCTCGTCCGCTACGACGAAGTCGCGGGGGGAAAGATACAGCATGCATTCCGCTTCACGTTACCTCAAACCAACGCGGCGTTTACTCCGCCCGCATCGCACTATGCGGCCACGACCAGCGATCCGACGGCTCCGCCGATGGGCATGCGTCTTCGGCTGAAGTCCAGCTACAACATCTCCGGATTCTCTTCGCAGATGCAGGTCATTCTGACCGCGATGCAGCACTACGGATTGATTCTTGCGGACAATGGCAGCTCTCTGTTTGTGACTGGCGTTTCCGATAGCCGCTGGGGATCGGATCTTGACACGCTGAAGACTGTGCCCGCATCGGCGTTTGAAGTGGTGCAGATGAACCCCGTCTATACGGGCTCGAACTATCCGACCGGATCGGCTCCGGCGATTGGCAGATTCGCGGCATCGGCCACGCATGTTTCTTCTGGCGGGAGCGTGACGTTGTCTTGGAGTCTGAGCAACGCGGATTACGTGATCGTGTCTCCGGGCCCAGGCGCTGTGCGCGGAACTAGCGTGAGTGTGAATCCGACGGCGACCTCAACCTACACGCTTTACGCTACCAATCAATACGGGCGCACCACTGCAACCGCAACCGTCAGCGTGCCGTAGTTTATCCGGCCGCCAGATACGCATAACGAAGAACGAA
The DNA here is from genome assembly GCA_963823085.1 of Terriglobia bacterium. Taxonomy (GTDB): domain Bacteria; phylum Acidobacteriota; class Terriglobia; order Terriglobales; family Acidobacteriaceae; genus Sulfotelmatobacter. Next base: position 29,411 of record CAWGKF010000024.1, read on the forward strand.
CAGCAGCGTCAGAATCCAGATCACCGGGCTGATCTCGCGAAATTTTCCAGCCGCTACTTTGACCAATGTGTAGGAAATTAGGCCGAGACTGAGGCCGGTCGCGATGCTGAAGGTCAGAGGCGTGGCAAGTAACGTGACAAATGCAGGAATCGCCTCAGTGAAGTCGGGCCAGTCGACTCGCCCAATGGATTCGGTCATGAGCGCGCCAACGATGATCAATGCAGGCGCGGTGGCGTATCCGGGAATGGCCGCGGCCAGGGGCGCAAAGAACGCTGCCAGCAGAAATAGCCCCGCCACGAACACATTGCTCAATCCGGTCTTTGCGCCGGCGGCGACTCCGGCGGCGCTCTCGATATAGCTCGTCACCGTCGAAGTTCCCGTCAGCGCGCCGAGGATTGTTCCCACCGCATCGGAGATCAGCGCGCGTCCGACACGCGGAATCTTGCCATCTTTCACGAAGCCGCCTTGCTCGCAGACTCCAACCAGTGTCCCGACATTGTCGAAGAGGTCGACAAACAGGAAGACGAAAATGATTTCCAGCAAGCCGAGGTGCAAGGCGCCGCGCAGGTCGAGCTTCAAGAAGGTCGCCGAGGGATGCGGCATAGAAAAGATCGCCGTTGGCCAACTCGACATCCCGCGCAGAATTCCGAAGACGGTCGTGCCCAGTACTCCAATCAGGATGGCGCCGGTGATCTTGCGCGTCATCAGGATCAGAATGATGGCGAGCCCCACGCATGCCATTTGCGCTTCACGATTAGCGAAGCTGCCGAGACTCACGAAGGTCGCCGGATTGGCCACAACGAGATTGGCGTTCCGCAATCCGACGAATGCGATGAACATGCCGATGCCGCCCGCGGTGGAATGCTTCAGGCATTCCGGGATTCCGTTGACAATCTGCTCGCGCACGCGGCTCACGGTGAGGATCAGAAAGAACACGCCGGAGAAGAAGATCACGCCCAGTGCGGTCTGCCAGGGGACGTGCATACCCATGCAGACCGAGTAGGTGAAGTACGCGTTGAGCGACATGCCGGGCGCCAGCGCGATGGGATAGTTCGCGTAGAGTCCCATCACGAGCGTGGCCGCTGCCGATGCGACGCAGGTGGCAAAGACCACGCCCTCCACTGGCATGCCCGCCTTTGAAAGAATTTGCGGATTCACCACGACGATGTACGCCATAGTGATGAAGGTCGTCAGCCCTCCAAGGAATTCTGTACGAACGGTTGTCTGATTTTCCTTGAGACGGAAGTAGCGTTCGATCAAGCCCTAGCCTTTGTGGTCGGGAATGAAAGCGACATTCTACGGCATTGCGCGCGAGAGCAGAGAAGAGGTTCCCTATGAGTTTCTTTGGTTCGCAGTAGTGAATTTTCTCAGGCTGGATCGGCTGTTGTCGTGCTCTCTGCACCAGCCGTGATGGCGTGCAGTTCCCCGGCATTCCTCAATTCGGGGAACCACCAGGCCCACAATGCGATGACCACGAGCGTGCCAACCCCACCAAGGACGACCGCAGGGACCGTCCCGAACCATTGCGCCGTTACTCCCGACTCGAACTGCCCGAATTCGTTTGACGTGCCGATGAATATCATGTCGACGGCGGTCACGCGCCCGCGCATTTCGTCGGGAGTCGCCAGTTGCGTGAGCGTAGCGCGGATGATCACGCTGATCATGTCGCTGGCCCCAAGCAGGAAAAGTGCAATCAAGGAAAGTGTCAGGCTGTGCGAAAGACCGAAGATAATCGTGAAGATTCCGAATCCGGCGACAGCCCACAACAGCGTTGGCCCGGATCGTCCTCGCAGAGGCCAGTGCGCCAACGCGACCGCCATCACGGCAGCGCCTACTCCGGGAGCCGTTCGCAGCAGGCCGAGTCCCCACGGACCGGTGTGCAGAATCTCTCGCGCGTACACGGGAAGCAGGGCGACCGCGCCTCCGAGCAGCACGGCAAACAGATCGAGCGAAATGGCGCCCAGGATGAGCTTCTTATTCCAGATGTAATGCAGGCCGGCGAAAGCTGTTTTCAGGCTCATCGGCTCGCGCGGGCGCGGCTTCACTTCGGGACGAATGCGGAAGGATGAAATTGTCGCCCCGACCGCCGTGACCATGGCAATGGCATACACAGCCTCAGGGCCGCGGAATGCGGCGTAGACGATGCCGCCGAACGACGGTCCGAGAATTGTTGCCGCCTGAAAGATGCTGGCGTTCCAGGCGACGGCATTGGGGAAGTGTTCTGTCGGAACCAACTGAGGCAAGATCGCGCGGCTGGCTGTACTGTTGAACGAGCGCACGATGCCGATCAGTACCAGCACGATGTAGATCAATTCGATCGAGGGAGCACGCCGGCTCAAGACCAACAGCAACGCGAAGCACACTGCATATCCGCCATAACAAGCCGAGAGCACATGGCGGCGCTCGAATCGATCAGAGGCGTGTCCCGAGATAGGGAAGAGAAGAATCGCTGGAAGAAACTGGGCCAGCCCGACGTAGCCGAGATCGAGCGGACGCTTGGTGATCTCGTAGACCTGCCATCCGACGGCGACGGCCTGCATCTCGACGGCTGCAACGATCAAAAAGCGGGCGATCTGAAACAGGACGAATCCCGGGTGGGTGAAAGCGGCGCGTCCGGCCCTGGCGTCGGCAGTCGAAGACATGAGCTTCTAATTTACACAGATTGAGCCGGATATGGAGTGATCACTGACTCTATCCGAGAACTTCGAACCGTTCTCCTGTTATCCTGTCCCGTTTGGAGGTTCTCGGATGCAAGCGGTATACATCCTGTCGGTAGTTCGCACGCCGATCGGCAAATTCGGAGGCTCGCTGGCCTCCCTAACGGCAGCCGATATGGGCGTAGTCGCGGCGAAAGCCGCAATCGAGCGTGCCGGACTGCGTCCCGACCAGATCGAAGAAACCATCTTCGGCAACGCGCGCCAGGCCGGAGGCGGACCGAATCCTGCCCGCCAGATTTCCGTTCGCAGCGGCATTCCGCAGGAAGTCCCCGCGTTCACCGTGAATAAGGCCTGCGCTTCCGGGATGAAGTCGATTGCGCTTGCCTACCAGGCGATTTGCTGGGCGACTCAAGCTGCATCATGGCCGGGGGAACCGAGTCCATGTCGCGCCTTCCTTATTATCTCGATGGCGCCCGCTGGGGATACCGCCTCGGCAATCAGGAACTGGTTGACGGCATGTATCGCGACGGATTCTTCTGCCCGCTGGCCAAGATGGTCATGGGCGAAACCGCTGAGATCCTCGCCGAGCAATACAAGATCAGTCGCGACGAACAAGACGAATTCGCCTTGATGTCGCAGACCCGTGCTGCGCGCGCCATCGCTGCCGGACGTCTCGATGCAGAAATTGTGCCCGTCACGATAGAAGGCAAGAAGGGAACTACGACGTTCGTCCGCGACGAGCACCCATTCCCCGATGCCAGCATGGAGAAACTGGCAAAGCTTCCTCCAGTCTTTTCGAAAACTGGAACCATTTCTGCGGGAAACTCCTCCGGCATCACGGACGGGGCGGCCGCCATGGTGATCGCCGGCGAACACTTCGTGAAGCAGAATCATCTCAAGCCGCTGGCACGGATTGTTGCCGTAACTTCCGCCGGAGTCGATCCGCGCACCATGGGCATCGGGCCCATCCCCGCGCTGCAAAAACTTGCGGACAAGCACAACCTTCGCCTGCACGAATTTGGTCTCGTCGAACTCAACGAAGCTTTCGCCGCGCAAGTGCTCGCCTGCGACCGTGTGCTGAACTTTAATCGCGATCGTCTGAACGTCAACGGGGGCGCAATCGCTCTTGGGCATCCGATCGGCTGTACTGGAACGCGCATCACGGTGACGCTCTTGCACGAGATGCTGAGGCGAAATACCAAGAAAGGTGTGGCCACACTCTGCGTGAGCGGCGGGATGGGCATGGCGCTGGCATTAGAAAACGCGGTTTAGCGACCTCAGGTCGAAGCCACATGCCGGGACTCGTGGAACCAAATTTGGCTTCTGGTATGCTTTCTCCGGTCAAAAATGCCGCCTACCGTTTGCGGCATACTCATCAAATCTCAGGAGCTTCCATCATGCTCTCGATCGTCAGAACATTCAGCGCGCTCACTCTCCTTCTTGCCGCCAGCTTCGCACTGGCGCAGACAGAATTTTCCGCGGACGTCTACGACAATCAGAAACAAGCCTCCCAGGCCAAGATTTACTTCGGCAAAGACAAGATTCGCTTCGAATCCGCGAACAAGGATCCCCGCGGCGGAGGAGCAATGATCATGAACCTGGCCACCCAGACTTCCACTGTGGTCATGGACCAGCAGCACATGTACATGGAATTGCCGGCCCAGATGGCAAACCAGCGCGTGGCTTACAACTTCTTCCGCACCGGCGATGTCGAGAACGCCTGCTCGGACTGGATGCAGATGGCGGCGAACAAAGGTAGCACTTGCCACAAGGTCGGCAATGACACGGTCAACGGACGCAGCACCGTGAAGTACGAAGGGACCGATTCCAAGGGTGAAACCGGGTACTTCTGGCTCGATCCCAAACTACGCTTTCCCGTGAAGTGGCAGGGCAAGAACAATCAAAGCGGCGAACTGCGCAACATCCAGGAAGGATCGCAACCCGCCAGTCTGTTCGAGATCCCCGCAGGCTACAAGAAATTCGAGATGCCGAACATGGGCAATATGGGTGGGATGCAGCACCAGTAAGTTGGATTAGCGGGAATTCTTAGCGCGGCGAACTTGCCGCGCCTTAGCCAAAAGCCGGTCACTGGTAATGCGCGGGGCAGATGCCGCTGCCCTGTGCAATGGGCAATGGCGTGCCACCTTCGGTAAGCGATCCGGAGGTGGGATCGAAATGGAAGAAATGGATGTTCCCATCCGTCTGCATCGCATAGACGATGTTGCCAGCCTGGTTGAAGACATAACCTGGAGTTTGAGACGTCATCGCCATTGAGTTCTGCGTGTCGACGATCCGGTTCTTGGCTAGATTCATCCAGACCACGTGAATCGCTGACGTGGCCGGATCAGTCAGGAACAAAAACTTCCCCGAGTGATCCAGTTGAATGTTCGTCGCAGTCGAACAGTATATGAGCATCGCCGGCGTACAGTGAATCGTCCGCTTCGGATTAGGAATATTGGGGAATATATCGAGATAAGCCTGACTTGATTCGACAGCGTTCTGGTGCTGTACGGCAATGACCGATCCAATCGTGACGTCTTCATTTCCATTCAAAGTAATAAGTTGGTTGTCCGGAGCCAGCGTTCCATTGCTCTTGCTGATCGAGCGCTGCCGGTAAACCGATCCCGTAGGGATGGAAGACGCGTCATATAGTTTCGTTCCGTCCGGGCTGAAGCCGTATAGCTGAGCCGGCCAGAACGGCGCAGGGCCGTAGGTACCTTGCAATTGCGCGTTTTCCTTCAGAGTTCCATCTGGGCCTTTAACGTCGAAGAGCCGGATCGTTGCATAGTACTGGTTGTTGTTCTGGGTAATTTGCAACATGTAAGCGAATTGCCCGTTGGGATGCAGGTTGAACTGCGAGAGCGAATCTGCGTTGAGCGTCTGGATTGCGGGAAGTTGCGGCACACCATACGGGTCTGTAGCGAATACGGAGAGATGCTGCACATTTTGCCCGTCGGACCAGACGGCATATACAAAATGATCGTGGGGCGAAGGATCGAACTGCAGTAGCGCTGCCGGAGTCGGCACTAACTCGACAGGCTGCGCTAGAACTGTGGCTTCCAGGGACGTTGGGTCGACAGAATAAGTGCTGATCGAACCGCCGTTAATGACGTAGAGAATTTGGCCGCTTGGAAGATCTGCAGGGGGGTGGGTGCCCGTTCCACCACAACTCAACAACAAACCCAAGACGAGCGAAAGGAGCAATGCGAATGCAGACTGCCTGAAATACATAACGCCCTGAAATCGAGCCAGTCTGTCGTGAATCATACCACCAGTCGATGAGCTTGGAAGGTGAAAAGGTTGCGAAAATTGTTTGTCAGGAAAACTGTATAGCCAGCTCGATTGCGCGCTTAAAACCTGAACACTATACTTCCGATAGTCAAATCTGTTGGATTGCGGAGTAACGATGGTTTTATCTGCGGTAATCGTCGACGATGAGCAACTGGCTCGCGATGAACTCGCCTACCTCTTGAAAAATGACGGCGATGTCAGCGTCGTCGCCCAGGGCAAGAACGGGTTGGAAGCCGTAACCCTCATTAAAGAACACAATCCAGACCTCGTTTTTCTGGATGTCCAAATGCCTGGTCTCGATGGCTTTGGGGTTATCAAGAAACTGTTAGATAAAAAGGTCCCGCTCCCCAAAATCGTCTTCGCCACCGCGTTCGACCAATATGCGGTCAAGGCTTTTGAAGTCAATGCCATTGATTATTTGTTGAAACCGTTCGATAAGAAACGGGTAGCGCAAGCGATTCAGAAGGCTCGCGCTCAACAGGATGCCGATGGGATTCCGTCCGAAAAGCTGGAGACCCTGGTTCGCATGCTGGAGTCGCAGAAACAGCCCGCCTCAAAAGTCTTACTGCGGGCTGCCGGTCGCATGTTTCTCGTGGACCAAAAAGATATCTGTTATGCGTGGATCGAAGACGGCGTGATCACAGTTGTGACTGCGGGTGCAGTGGGGATGGAAGGACAATCGAACTGCCGGACACTGGAGGAGTTGCTCGATAGCCTCGACACCAATGTCTTTTGGCGCGCCCATCGCTCGTATTTGGTCAACATTAATCGCATCCGCGAGGTTGTGCCCTGGTTCAAGAGCTCCTACCAGTTGCGGATGGACGACAAGAAACAGACCGAGATTCCGGTGAGCCGGGCTCAGACCAAGCGCCTGCGGGAACTCTTCGGACTCTGAAGTCGGCGGTTCGCCATCAGCACGATCGCCAAAATGCTTTCGGACGCGTTCTGCCATCGCTAACAAGTCAGTGATCAACGTGCCTGTGTACATTTATAGTTTCCGTGCAGTACCCGGTGAGAGAAGTAAAACCGGGGGGCAGCATACCGCGCCGTCCCCCGCCTTCTGGGGGAAGGCTATACAGCTAAAGCCTCCAACGCGCTGCGATCCCGAATGACCAAGGTTGGCCCGTCGAGACGAATCAGACGTCTCTTCCTCAAGATGCTGAGCAGCCGGGTCACCGTTTCGCGGGAAGCGCCGATACGCTGCGCCATTTCTTCATGCGTCATGGGCGTGGTCGGGCAATTATCCACGTCGCCCGATTCCAGCTCCCGGCATTGTGACAGCAATAATCTCGCCAACTTGCCAGACGAGGACCTCGTCAGCACCAGATCGTGGATATCGTGATAAGCCGACCGGTAATCCCGGCTCAGGCACTGCGCCGTATGCACGCCGACCTCGCTATGCAGTTGCATGAGTTCAAGAAAGTGTTTCCGGTCCACGAAACTCACTTGGCATGGTGTCGACGTTTCGGTGGTCGTTTCGTATCCCATTCCGGTGATGGTCGCGCTCAGTCCCAGAGCCTCTCCTGGTCCGGCCGTCTTGAGAATCAGGATCTTTCCTTCCCGGGATGTGGTCGAAAGATTGACTCTTCCCGAGCAGATCACGAACATGCCCCGAGGGGCTTGACCCTCCACGAACAAGATCGCTCCCGCCGGCAACGTCGTTTTATGGCTCACCTGGTCCAAAGACTGCAACACCGATTGGGAGAAATCGCAGAAAGATCCCATATGGAGACTGGTACATTCCGCGCAGCTGTCCGTAATCTCCAGCCCATAAGGTCCCTTCATGTCATTCTCCTCGGAGGTCCTCCGCCTTCTTGACGTTGTGCAGTTTGGGGCGACACCCAATCCAATTCCGCCCAGATGCCGCGAGTTCGCCAGCAGGGAACGCGCGTGGGCGCGTGTATCGCTGTCACCGCTCTGTGCCGCCGAAATCAACTCCCACCCCGCCGTCGGCTCCTCGTATCGCTCCCACTGAATATGACAGGCGAAGAGGTAAAGCGGGTCAACCTGTTCGGCCTGCCGCGCGCGCTCGGGCGACGACCCACAATTCACGGGGACGGTGGTTCTGTATGCGCTTTGGTGGCTGACGCCATCCAGATTTCGACAGCGCCATGTTCTGGGAGAGCTTCCCGAGTTTTCGATGATCCGGCTTGGAAGGGTAGAGCCCGGTGCCTGAATTCTTTTCGCGAGTAACATTGAACAACTCCGCTCAACCGCGTGGGGGGACGCCTGTATGAAATTTTAGGAAGACTAATTCTGGGATCCACTTCTGCAAAGGCAGGGAAATCGCTGATGCCGGCCAGAGGCAGAAGACCCTTGCCAAAGTGCACGCGCGATTCCAAAACGGCACAGGCTTCAGGGGGCCGCAACTTCCCTGAATGGAACTAGTTCCGAATCAGGAGAGGCCGGCGCCTCAACTCCCCATGCCGCGGACCCGGCCAAATTGCCGATTAGTCGGCAAGCTCCCCTCAGACACCGCAACTGCTTCTCAATGAGCCACAATAACGATTTGGTTTTAACCACAGAACGTCTCCCTCATAACCCGGTCACGGGGAGAGGCTGCGGTCCGGCCTCGACCGGAACTATAATCGGAAGATGGCGCGCGGTTGGGAAAGCAAGTCGGTTGAGGCTCAACAAGCCGAAGCCACCGACAAATCCAGCAAACCTCGTGTCAAGCTCACGCCTGAGGCCGCAACCCAGCGCAGAGAGCAGGAAAACCTCCGGCTTTCCCGTCAAAATGTTGTTCACCAGCTGGAGAAAACCCAGAACCCTCGTTACCGCAAACTGCTCGAAGACACCCTTGCCGATCTCGATCAGAAGCTAAATCGTTTCAATAGTTAACGCGCGGCCAAGGTTCTCTGCAGCGGCTCGTTTCACCATGACGGTCACGTATAATTGTGCTCTTATGACAGCGTACGTTTACGTCTCGCTTAAGAAGAGTGTGCTTGATCCCCAAGGCAAAACGATTCAGGGCGCCCTCACCAAGATGGGTTACAAGGGTCTGGAGAGCGTGCGTCAGGGAAAGTACTTCGAACTCACGCTCAACGGAGATCTCTCTCGCGAGCAGGCTCAGTCAGAAGTAGAACGCATCGCCCGCGAAGTACTGACCAACCCCGTCATCGAAGAATTCCGTTGCTCCCTGGCTGAGTAGTCACAAATCTCTTGAGGTTTCTACATGTGTGGCATCGTCGGTTACGTCGGCAAGAAAAGTGTCGTTCCCATCATCATTGAGGGACTGCGGCGGCTCGAATACCGCGGATACGATTCTGCGGGAATCGCCGTCGGAGATCACGGGCAAGGCGGTCTCGACATCCGGCGCGCCGAAGGCAAGCTGCGCAATCTCGAAGAGGCGATCCGCCAGAAGCCCCTCGAAGGCACTTACGGCATCGGCCACACCCGATGGGCGACTCACGGACGCCCCACCGAAGAAAACGCCCATCCGCATCGCGATTGCACCGGCAAGATCGTCGTCGTGCACAACGGTATCGTCGAAAACTATCTCAGCCTGAAAAAGAAGCTCATCGAAGAAGGGCACAAGTTCACGACTGAGACCGACACCGAAATCATCGCCCACCTGGTTGAGAAGTATTCGGCTCCTTCGAACGGCAAGCGCCCTCACCTGGAGGATGCCGTTCGCCAGACGGTGAAGCAAATTTCGGGAGTTTTTGCGCTTGCCGTGATCTCGACCGATGAGCCCAACAAGATTGTCGCTGCTCGCAATGGCCCTCCGGCCGTTATCGGTTTGGGCAATGACGAATACTTTGTTGCCTCCGATGTCCCCGCCATCCTGCATCACACCCGCGACATTTTTTTCCTCGCCGATGGAGATATGGCCATCGTTACAACGCACGGCGTGCAGCTGACCGACTTCGACGGCAAGCCGGTCGTGCGTCAGGTGCAACACGTTACCTGGGACCCCATTCAGGCGGAAAAGGGCGGCTTCAAGCATTTCATGCTCAAGGAAATCTATGAGCAACCCAGTGCCGTTCGCGAAACCGCTCTCGGCCGTGTTTCGCAGGACACCGGACACATCTTTCTCGACCAGATGGAGATCACCGAGGCCGAGTTCCGCGAAGCCCAGAAGATCAACATCATCGCCTGCGGAACCAGTTGGCACGCCGGCCAGGCCGGCAAGTTCATGATCGAATCTCTGGCGCGTGTACCAGTCGAAGTCGACTACGCCAGCGAATGGCGTTATCGCAATCCGATCGTCGAGCCCAACACGATCACGCTGGTCATCTCGCAATCCGGAGAAACGGCCGACACGATCGCGGCGCAGCGCGAAGCCAAGTCCAAAGGCTCAAAGACGCTCGCGATCTGCAACGTTGTCGGGTCGATGATTACCCGGGAAGCAGCCGGTACAATCTATACCCACGCCGGTCCGGAGATCGGCGTCGCATCTACCAAGGCCTTCACTGCCCAGCTGACCGCTCTTTACATTTTTGCTATGTATCTCGCGCAGGTGCGTGGCGTGATGAAGCCCGAGCAGGCGCGCGCCTCCATGCTGGAACTCACCCGCATTCCCTCCAAGCTCGAAACTGTGCTTGCCTCGGATCCCGCCTGCGACGAACTCGCCAAGCGCTATCAGAAAGTGCATGATTTTCTTTTTCTCGGGCGCGGTATTCATTACCCGATCGCGCTCGAAGGCGCGCTCAAGCTAAAGGAAATTTCCTACATCCACGCCGAGGGATATCCTGCGGGGGAGATGAAGCACGGCCCTAACGCTCTGATTGACGAGAATCTGCCGGTCGTCGTCATCGCCACCCGCGACGTCAGTAATCCCGAATCCGTGCAGCGCTATGAAAAAACCATTTCCAATTTGAAGGAAGTGAAGGCGCGCTCGGGTGTGGTGATCGCGATTGCGACCGAAGGTGACGAAGAGATCAAGGAATCCGGCGACCACGTGCTGTACGTTCCGCCAGCTCCCGAGGAACTTTCTCCAATCCTGGAAATCGTTCCCATGCAGTTGCTGGCCTATCACATAGCTGTGCGCCGCGGCTGCGATGTGGATCAGCCGAGGAACTTGGCGAAATCTGTCACGGTCGAATAAGCTGTGCAAGGAATGCACGTCCCAGTGATTCCGGCAATCCTCATCCGAGGGGTTGAGTCCTGGATCGGATATGCGCTCATCGTTCTTCTTTTGGCGTATGGCGTGGCGTTTTGGCTCACGCCGTCTCGTGCGAAGAACATGGCTGTTGTCGCCTCGCATCTGCGCCTTCACTTCGAGCCCATCATGTCGCGCGCGCAACTGGGCATTCTGGGGACGACCTTTGATGTTGGCTATCCGGGCGAAAATTGCATGACTGGTGTGATCGCGGAACGCGAGACCATGATCTTTGATAAGACCATGTTGGTCGAGCCGCTCAGCCGGCCCGGCGGCGAGAAGACGGCCAGCGAACAAACCATCGTCGGATTCAAGGTTTCGCCCGACACGCCTTGCCATAATCGCAGCATCCTCCAGCCGGGTGACTGGCATGTCGAAAAGATGGGCGAATGGGTTTTTGTGTATGGACGAGATGGCCTGGTCAAACCTCGCGACATTCCCGCTTACATTGAAGAGGCTCGCGAATGGTTTGAGAAATCGACCGATCCGAAAGGGTGAGAACCACCTTTTACCCGTTGCAGAACGTCTGAGGTAGGGCATTTGCAAAATGCTGTCGCACAAACACTGTCGTATAAACGATGTCATCCTGAGGAGGGCGCAAACCCTCCGAGGGACCTTACGAAATCATGCACCAGCAATGTCGTTGACCAGGCCCCCCTCGCTGCAAACGCCCATTCGTTCCCGTCTACGTCATCGGATCCTTTGACGTCGTGCGGTCCTTCACCGCGGCTCCGCCGCAGTTCAGGATGACATCCTGTTGAGCGTATCTACCTGTTTACCACTCAGGAGACAGTCTTCAAGACTCGTTTGAGCTTCCACAAGATGCTTGCGAGTGCCGCGAGGCCGGCTCCCCACACGACGAACGTCACATCGACGACCCACCGCGGTGCCGCTCCTACACGCCGCAGCACGAACGGAAGGAAATTCCAGGTCGTGATGTGCACGTAATCCCACTGGTCGTATCCCATATCGTCCGTGTTCAATCCCCATGCGCTCATTTTTCCCAGGACAAATGCCACGATATTTTTGAAACGCAGCGCAATCACATACGTGGGATGCCCGAACGTTTCCATCTGATAAATCTCGAGCGGCAGCCAGAAAGCAAGCGAAGCCACCTGAATCACCAGGCTCACCGCAACGAATACCATGCCCAGTTGCCACACCCAGCGTCCCAGGTGCGCGCGGTAGCGTAGCAGCAGTGGCATCGCGAGTAGTGCCACCATTTCGACCACGGAAGAGACGTACCGGTCGCCCCAGGCAAAATCTCCGGCCCAATACGTATAGCGCGCGTAGAAGGCGATGTAGCCGACGACCAGGAGAAAGGACGTCAGCGCGTAAGCGCGTACGTCCGGGTCCAATCGGCGCCACAGCAGCACAAACAGCAGCAGCGTGAAGACCAGCAACGGATCGAACAGGAAGATAGACTTTTCCGGCTTGAACAGTGCCCCGAGGACTCCTTCATGAAACGGAGTGCTCCACGGAAAATTTGCTGGCAGACTAGGATCCTGCATCCGCGATTCGCGGGCAAAAATCGGAATGTAGCTATGCAGAAACGATCCAAAGCGATAGTAGCTGTAAAGCCGCTCCGCGATCGCAAAGCAAATATAAATCGCCACCGCAATCTTGCAGTAGGCCAACACTCGCTGCCACAAACCCACCGTTAGCCGGCGCTCGAACCACAGCACCGCGAATAGAAAGATTCCTGCCGCAATCAGGTCGAGGGCTGTGGTCACGCGCGTGAGCAGGTTGAGCCCCAAGGCCGCCGATCCCCAAAACAATGCCTTCCGATTTCCACTCCGCAGCCACTCCAGCTGATAAGAAAAACCAACCAGCGTCAGCAGCATGATGTAGTTGTTCTCTTGCATGTTCTGCGTGTAATGCAGGTGCGTGGTGCAGAACATCAGAGCCAGTATTCCTGCAATCGCCTCGCGCACATCAAATCGCAACTGACGCAAGAATCGAAACGCGATCAACGCCGTCAGAACGTTCACGAGAATGCTCGTGCTGTAGCTCACCACAATGCTGCGCACTGCGGGGTCGTCCTCGTAGTCCGCAAATATCCGCCAGTGCGAGATCCATGTTCCCACCAGATCGGCCGGCAGCATCAGCAACGACTGCCCGATTCCATACCAGCTGAAGATTTTCCCGTCGCGGCCGTGCAGCCCGAACTCCGGATACTCATTCGGAAACACCTGTGGCTGCGACGTCCACAGCCAATGTGTCGTCTGCAGGCGGTGCATCGTATCGGCAGTACCCAATTCTCCCGACTGCACCACAAAGGCCAGCAGCCCCGCCGTCAGGCACAGAAGAAATAAGGGATTTCGAAACCAATCTCCCGAACGTGATGTCATTGCATTGGATGGTAACAAAGGCAGGCGTCGGACCTTGGACCTTAGACCTCAGCGACAGCGTTTTATGCGACAAGACCCATGGATCGCGTTTCTGTGACATCAACCGCAGACTGTCACCTCAACAGAATGTCATCCTGAACTCCGGCGAAGCCGGAGTGAAGGACCGTAAGTAGTTGGAAGGCACGATGTGGTGGACGGGAACGGATAGGCATTTAGCGGCGAGGAGGGTCTTGATCAGCGGCATTGCTGGTGCATGATGTCGTAAGGTCCCTCTGAGGCCTCGCGCCCTTCTCAGGATGACATTCTCAGGATGACACGGCCAAAATCCGAGGCCTGCGTTATCCTGTACGGGGAATTTCCTTCCATGGCCTACTGCTCTTTCTGCGGCACAGAACTATCCACCCCCAATGTCCGCTTCTGCTCTGGCTGCGGCAAGCCTGCATCAGGCACCAAGCCGCCTTCGATCCCAGATGAGATGGCAACCATGGACTATGAAGCTACGGCGACGTACTCGTCCCCTCTGCCGCCACGCCCACCGTCTTCTTCCGCGAAACCATCCTCCCGGAGCTCCAGCGTCGCCGAGTATCTCCTCAGTGAAGGCCGCTTCCTTCCCGGCCGCCTGCTTGCCGGACGCTATCGCATCATCGCCCTCCTCGGCAAAGGAGGCATGGGCGAGGTCTACCGCGCCGACGACCTCACTCTCGGACAAGCCGTCGCGATGAAGTTCCTTCCCGACGAGGCCACCAGCAACGAAGGGCTGCTTGAGCGCTTCAAAAATGAAGTTCGCATCGCCCGCCGCGTTTCACATCCCAACGTCTGCCGCGTTTACGACGTCGGCGACGTAGACGGCGCTACCTTCTTCACCATGGAATACGTCGATGGCGAAGATCTGGCATCGTTGCTTCGCCGCATCGGCCGCCTACCGCAAGACAAGGCTGTCGAAATCGCCCGCCAACTTTGCGCGGGCCTGGCTGCAGCGCATAACAAAGGTGTGCTTCACCGCGATCTCAAGCCCGCTAACATCATGCTCGATGGCCGCGGCCAGGTCGTCATCACCGACTTCGGTCTCGCCGGTATTGCCGATGACATTCGTGGTCCCGAAGTCCGCAGCGGTACTCCGGCCTACATGGCTCCCGAACAACTCGCCGGAAAAGAAGTCAGCACGCTCAGCGACATCTACGCGCTTGGCCTCGTGCTGTACGAAATCTTCACCGGCAAACGCGCCTTCGCCGAGAAAGCGGCAGGGGCTTCGCGCGGAAACGGCGACAACACCCCCAGCCGCCCGTCCTCGGTGGTAAAAGACCTCGATCCCATCATCGAGAAAGTCATTCTCCGTTGCCTCGAAGAAATTCCGACTTCTCGTCCTCCGAACGCGCTTGCCATCGCTGCTGCGCTGCCCGGAGGCGATCCGCTGGCTGCCGCTCTCGCCGCCGGGGAAACACCTTCCCCGGAGATGGTCGCCGCCGCTGGAGAAACGGTCGGTCTGCGGCCGCGCGTAGCCATTGCGATTTTTGCGAGCATCCTTCTCGGTCTGGCCTTCACCATCGGTTACTCCATTCACTACAACGCCTTCGACAAGATGAACCTCGAAATGACTCCGGAGGTCCTCACTCAGAAGGCGCATGAGATCATCTCCCGTCTCGGATACGAAGGCCGCCCAGCCGACAGCGCATTCGGCCTCGACATCGACGGAGACTTTCAGGATGCAGTCGAGAAGAACGATAAGCCACATCCCGATTGGGACAAGGTTCTGGCATCCCGACCCACCCTATTGCGGTACTGGTATCGGCAGAGTCCCGAAGACATGGTCGCCGATGAATTCCACGACAATCTGCTCACACCCGGAATAATTCAGGAAACCGACCCTCCACCTGTGACGTCAGGGATGATCAATCTACAACTCGATTCTCAAGGCCGGTTGACCTATTTCCAGGCAATTGCACCGCAGAGAGTAACCAGCGGAGACGCCACCAAACAGCAGTCTGCCGCGCCTTATGACTGGAATGTTCTTTTCAATGCCGCTGCTCTGGACCCCTCGAAATTCCAGCCCACCGAGCCTGCATGGAACTCGCTCGGCGGTTCTGATGCGCGCGCTGCCTGGAACGGAGTTTGGCCCGGCACCACCAGACCCCTCCGCGTGGAGGCCGCCTCGTTTCAGGGCAAGCCCGTATTCTTTCGTCTCATCGGTGATTGGACCAAACCCCAACGCATGGTCAGCACTGAGAAAAAGACCATCGGCGAACAAGCGCAGAGGATCATCTTCCTGCTTTTGCTTGTCTTTGGAGTTGGCGGCGGTGCCTTCCTCGCTCGCAAGAATTACCTCCGCGGCCGCGCCGACCGCGAAGGCGCACTACGACTGGCAATCGTGATGTTCCTGCTTGAGTTGGCCCTATTTTTATGCCGAAGCCATTTGGCTACCATCGGCGACGCCATTGGTCTTACCGTCCTTGCAATCAGTACGGCCTTGTTCCTGTCGGGCGTCATGTGGGTTTTCTACATGGCGATTGAACCCTGGGTCCGGCGTCAATGGCCGAAGTCGATCATCTCCTGGAGCCGCTTGCTCGCGGGCAGCTGGCGCGATCCTGTCGTCGGCCGCGACATCCTTGTGGGTATCGCCCTCGGCATCGTTTGGATTCTCGTCTTTCAGATTCGCTACATCCCCATGATGCACATGGGAGCGTCTCCAGGACTTGTTTCCACCGACGCACTGATGGGTGGACGCGTGGCGCTCGGCAGATGGTTGCGCCAATGGCCCCAATCAATTCAGACGACCCTGGTTTTCTTCCTCGTGTTTTTCGGTCTGAAAGTGGTTCTGCGTAAGGAGTGGATTGCAGCCATTGTTTTTATCACCATCTTTGCCGTGCCACAGGGACTGAGTAGTACTTACAAGATGATCGAGCTTCCCGCCATGGTCCTGGTTTATGGAATTGCGCTGCTGATCGTCATTCGTTTCGGTCTGGTGCCGCTCGCCTGCGCGGTCTTCACCATCAACCTCATGGCCAGCGTACCTTTCACCGCCGACCTCTCCGCCTGGTACATGACTACCTCAATTCTGGCGCTCCTCAGTGTGATCGCCATCGCCGGATGGGGCTTCTACCATTCCCTGGGCGGCCAGCCGCTATGGAAAGTGGAGATGGAGTAACGTCGATCTGATAAACGCTGATCCTTAGGCTTTAAAAACCAACCGAAGACCTCGCGGGGAGTTCTCTCGAATTTGAAGTCCCCTGTGTCCTCTGTGGCCCCTGTGGTGACCGCCGACTGTCCTGCCGCAGCTCCCAAAATCCACGCATCCTTATGACTCCAAGTCTCATCTAAAACTTGACAACGATTCACTCAAGCCATATCATCCGGCTGATAACAAAGCAGTTGGGACACCAGTAAACGTTGTTGACAAAGGACTTATCAAGTTTAGGAGGCAAGCTCTATGTCCAAGATTATTGGGATCGACCTCGGCACCACCAACTCCTGCGTGGCAGTCATGGAGGGTGGAGAGCCCAAGGTCATTGCAAATGAAGAAGGAGGGCGCACTACGCCCTCAGTAGTTGGATTCACCAAGACCGGCGAGCGGCTCGTCGGACAGGTCGCCAAGCGGCAGGCGATCACCAACCCAGAGAACACGGTCTATTCGATCAAGCGCTTCATGGGACGCCGCTACGACGAAGTTCAGGAAGAGATCAAGATGGTGCCGTACAAGGTCGTCCAGTCGGGCGATCACGTCGCCGTGCTGGCGCAGGGCAAGGAATACACTCCGCCCCAGATTTCAGCGCTGATTTTGCAGAAGCTCAAGAAGGCCGCGGAAGATTATCTCGGCGAGAAGGTCACCGAAGCGGTCATCACCGTGCCTGCGTACTTCAACGACGCGCAGCGCCAGGCCACCAAAGATGCCGGACAGATTGCCGGCCTCGAAGTGAAGCGCATCATCAACGAGCCCACGGCAGCCGCTCTCGCCTACGGTCTCGACAAAGGAAAAGACGAGACCATCGCCGTCTACGACTTCGGCGGCGGAACGTTCGACATTTCGATTCTCGAAGTCGGCGGAGGCGTTATCGAAGTTAAAGCCACCAACGGTGACACCCACCTCGGCGGCGATAACATCGATCAGCGCCTGGTCGACTGGCTCATCGACGAATTCAAGAAAGACGAAGGCCTCGACCTTCGCGGCAAGGGCAACGAAATGGCTCTGCAGCGTCTGCGTGACGCCGCGGAACGAGCCAAGATCGAACTCTCCACCACCATGGAGACTGAAATCAATCTGCCCTTCATCACCGCAGATGCCAGCGGGCCCAAGCACCTGGTCAAGAAACTGACCCGCGCCAAGCTCGAAGGCATGATTGAAGACATCATTCAGCGCTCTGTCGGACCGTGCAAGCAGTGCATGAAAGACGCGGGCGTCGACACCGGCAAGATCAACGAAGTCGTGCTCGTCGGCGGACAGACCCGCATGCCTCGCATCCAGGCGTTGGTGAAAGAGCTTTTTGGACGCGAAGGCCACAAGGGTGTCAATCCGGACGAAGTGGTGGCGATCGGCGCAGCTATTCAGGGCGGCGTGCTCAAGGGCGAAGTCAAAGACCTGCTCTTGCTCGACGTGACTCCGCTGACGCTCTCGATTGAGACGTTGGGCGGCGTTTCCACACCGATGATTCCGCGCAACACGACGATTCCGACCAAGAAGACGGAGACCTTTTCCACCGCGGCCGATAGTCAGACCTCGGTTGAGGTTCACGTCCTGCAGGGCGAACGTCCGATGGCAGCGCAGAACCGCACGCTAGGCAAGTTCCATCTGACCGGGAATTCCGCCGGCTCCGCGTGGAGTGCCACAGATCGAAGTCACCTTCGACATCGATGCCAACGGCATCCTGAACGTGACCGCGAAAGACACGGCCACACAGAAAGACCAGAAGATCACGATCACATCCTCTTCTGGATTGTCGAAGGAAGAAGTCGAGCGCATGGCGAAAGAAGCCGACGCGCACGCGGCCGAAGACAAAGCAGCCCGCGATTCGATCGAAGCCAAGAACCAGCTCGACTCGATGGTCTACAACATCGAGAAGATGCTCAAGGAGCACGGCGACAAGATCTCCGGCTCGGAACGCGGCGACGTCGAAAACGCGCTGGCGGATGCCAAGAAAGCGCTCGAGTCCAACGACAAGGCGCAAATGGATCGGGCTCGCGAGGCTCTGACTACCGCCTCGCACAAGCTGGCCGAGCAGATGTACAAAGCCGCTCAGCCGCAAGGCGGAGCCCCAGGGGCAAGCCCCACGCCAGACGCGGGCCCGCAACCCGGCGCCAACGGCGGAGGCAGTCAGAAGAAAGACGAAGGCGTGATCGACGCCGAGTACGTAGACGTCGAAGACAAGAAATAAGCGAGTCAATCGCGGCCGCGGGTCGGCACAGATCGACACGGATAAAAACAGATCCGTGAAAATTCGTGCGAATCCGTGGCCGGATTTTTCAGAGGAGAGATTAAATTGGACTTCCAGGTGAACAACGAGACATATTTCTTAGACCTCTCCGAGGACGAGAGGCAATGGCTGGTCTTTGCGCAGACTCCCACCGGAGTGCGGAGCGTCCCGGTCTACATAGACGCGCCCATCATGGATGAGCTGCCCGTGCTGGTCGAAGACAAAGACCGGCGCAAGATCGTAAATTAATTGCGTGGCGCGGGCACTCCTGCCCGCGTCCTGCGATTAGCCAGCACCGAAGACGGTAATAATGGCCACAACAACAAAAAAGGACTACTACGAAATCCTCGGCGTCAAGAAATCCGCCTCGGCCGACGACATTCGTAAAGCCTTCCGCAAACTCGCCCGGAAATATCACCCGGACGTCAATCCCGGCGACAAATCCGCGGAAGAAAAATTCAAGTCGCTGTCCGAAGCCAACGAGGTTCTCAGCGATCCCAAGAAGCGCAAGATCTACGATCAAGTCGGCTTCTATTCCGACAACATCGATCCGGCCACGGCCGAGGCCTACGCCCGTGCCGGACAATCCGGCGGCGGATTTCCCGGAGGTTTTCAAGGTGGAGGAGGCCCCCAGTCTGGAAATCAGGGCGGCGTTCCATTCGACTTCGGCGGCTTCGATTTCTCCGATTTCATCAACAACGCAGGTCGTGGCCAACGCACGACCGGAGCGACGGGAGACGCTGGCGGCAGTAGCAGCTTCCGCGACATCTTCTCCGGCATCTTCGGTGGAGGGCGAGGCGCAGCGGCCGACGAAGGTCCCGAGCCCGGCACCGACCTCGAATACCAGGTCAACGTACCCTTCTGGACCGCGATCCGCGGTGGCGTCATGCGCCTCAACATAACGCGCCAGGATGTCTGCTCAACCTGTCACGGCCAAGGCACTCTCGAAGCGCCCGGCAAATGTCCGGAGTGCAACGGCACCGGACAGATCACCCAGACCGGTGGGCGCATGAAGTTCAACGTGCAATGTCCGCGCTGTCACGGCACCGGAAAGAATCTGACGACGTGCCCGACCTGCCACGGTGAAGGCACAGTCACACATACCGAGCCGCTCGAAGTCCGCATCAAGCCCGGCACCCGCGACGGCCAGCGCATCCGCGTTCCCGGCAAAGGAAACGCCGGAGCTCACGGAGGCGCACCCGGCGATCTCTACGCCATCATCCGAACTGACGATCACCCCGTCTTCCACCGCGATGGCGACGACATTTCGCTCACCGTCCCGGTCAGCGCCACCGAAGCCGCCCTGGGAGCGAAAATCGAAGTGCCAACCATCGACGGCCGCGCACTATTGAAGATCCCCCCTGGCACGCAGTCGGGTCAAAAACTGCGTCTGCGAGAAAAAGGTGTGCCGTCGGCGACAAGAGAAGGCGCCAGAGGTGACGAGATCGTGGAAATCACCGTGAAAGTCCCGATGCCACGAGACGAGCGCACCAAGGAACTCCTCAAGGAACTAGCGAAACTGAATCCGGAAGATCCTAGAGCAGAACTCTGGGCGAAAGTCTAAGTCACTTGTAGTTCCCTCAAACCTTCAAGAGTGATGTCATCCTGAGCCCGGCCTAAGCCGGGTGAGGGACCCTACGACGGATGACACAATCGGTGCGGTAGCGAAGATCCAGCAAGAGGAGTCAGACTAAACAGTCCCTTCCACGGCATCGAAGCGGAACCTGTCGTAAGGTCGCTCGCGCCGGCTTCGCCGCCGCTCACGATGACATCACTTTGGGCGAGGTTCGTTAGCTGGGAAAACCTTCCAACGGCCAAGCGCGGTAGCAGTCATTGCTAGTAGTTCCGAACCTTCAAGAGATGATGTCATCCCGAGCCCGGCGTAAGCCGGGTGAGGGACCGTACGACGGACGACACAGTCGGTGCGGTAGCGAAGGTCCAGCAAGAGGAGTGAGACTAAACAGTCCCTTCCACGACATCGAAGCAGAACCAGTCGTGAGGTCGCTCGCGCCAGCCTTCGCGCCGCTGTGGTGAAGGCTTTCCGCGTTACCCCAGTACCACACCCGCTGCGTTACAAAAATTTGCAAAATTCCTGAAAAAAATCTTGCATCTGTGGAAATTTCCCGTAATCTCACAAATGCGAACTAACTTTGCCGACATGTCCGGGAAATCGCAGCAAACCCGGGAGCCGCGAAACAGAACGTCTTCGCACCTCGAAGACTCAAGGGAGACGCGGTGGTGAGAGTGAGTCGCTTGAGGAGGCAGCCATAGAAATTGGCAACAGCTAGCCGGCAACAACTTCAAACTTCCCATCCCCTCTCCGCGGTCCCCAACCGGAAGAAATTCGTCCGCCTCACGCTTTGGCCCCTGGTCGCCGCCACCTTCTTTATGGTGTCGGGCGGAACCTATGGCACCGAAGACATCGTGCACGGCGCCGGTTACGGACGCGCCATCCTGATCCTGCTCATCACGCCGCTCCTCTGGAGCCTGCCGACCGCCTTCATGATCGGCGAGCTTTCCAGCGCGCTCCCCTACGAAGGCGGATACTACGCCTGGGTGCGCCGCGCCATGGGCAACTTCTGGGGATTTCAGGAAGCCTGGCTCTCGCTCGTCGCCTCGATCTTCGACATGGCGATTTACCCCACACTCTTCGTGGCTTATCTCACCCGCATGTTCCCGTATTTTCAGGAGAACAATCGCGGATGGTGGGTTGCCCTGGCGGTGGTCGTCGCCTGCGCGATCCTTAATATTGCCGGAGTCAAAGTCGTCTCCCTGACCTCTCTCTGGCTGTTTCTAGCTCTGTCCGCGCCATTCGCCGCAGTTGTAATCCTCGCTCCGTTCAAGCTCGGAGCCCTGGCCAACTCGGTCACCAAGCCGACTACGTCTACCGTCGACATCCTCGGAGGCCTGCTCATCTGCATGTGGAACTACATGGGATGGGACAATGCCTCGACCATCGCCACTGAAGTCGAGCGCCCGCAGCGGACTTATCCCCGCGCCATGCTCGTCGCCGTTTGCATCGTGGCGGTCAGCTACGTACTGCCTTTCGCCGCCATGTGGATGACCGGCTTGAAGTCCACTGCGTGGGAAACCGGTTCCTGGGCCGATATAGCCGGACTCGTTGGCGGCCCGTTGCTCCGCATTGGCGTGGTTCTCGGCGGCATGATCAGCGGCTTCGGCATGTTCAACGCCTTGGTCATGAGCTACTCGCGCCTGCCTTTGGCAATGGCTCAGGATGGCATGCTGCCCAAGGTCTTCGGCAAACTGCATCCGAAGTCGAAAGCTCCCTGGGTCGCGATCGTCGCGTTGGCAATTGGCTGGGCCATGTGTCTCGGGCTGGGCTTCGCCCGCTTGGTGACGATCGACATCCTCTTATACGGAGGCAGCCTGGCGCTCGAGTTCATCGCGCTAATCGTGCTACGCTTCCGCGAGCCGGAACTCAAGCGTCCGTTCCGCGTTCCCGGAGGTCTGCCTGGAGCCATCGCCATCGGCATTCCGCCGATCATGCTCTTGGCCTTCTCGGTCATCCGCAGCGAACACGAATCCATCCTCGGGATGAGTTCCTTCGCGTTCGGGATGATCCTGATCGCAGCGGGAGTCGTCGCTTACTTCGTCAATCTCGCATTGAAGCCCACGGGTTGGGCCGAGACGTCGAAGCAGAAACCGCAACCCGCGGCCTAAATACTAATCATCAGTCCTGCGGCCACACCCAGACGCTTGGCAATGTTGTCATCGTCCGCAATCTTGTCATCCTGAGGAGGGCGCAAGCCCTCCGAGGGACCGTACGACATTGGGGAGTGGCAATGCCGTTACCGGGAACCACCCGCTGCAAACATCCATTCGTTCCTGTCTGCGTCATCCATCCTTTCGACGTCGCGCGGTCCCTCACTCCGGCTTCGCCGGAGTTGAGGATGACATCGGTCAATGATTTTGCAACCAAGAACAAAGGGACCGGAGAAATCCGATCCCTTCATTGTTGCTGTTTGGATTTTGCGACAGCCGGGAGCCGAAAGCCGGCTTCTACGCTGCTTTCGTGCTATCCCGCAGCGTCTTCACTCTGTCATGCACCCGCTGCACGCTGTTTGCTTGCCGCTGCACCAACTCCCGCAGCGTCTCCGGCAGGTTCCCGCTGAGCGCCTTCTGGTAAGCATCCGTGGCCACGTCCTCGCCATGCTCAAGCCAGTCGAGTACGGTATGATCGTCCCCGCCCAATGCTACTTTCGTGTCAACCCACGCACGATGCAAAGCGCCTTCCACTGAGCCCGAAACTTTCTTGTCTGGCTTGCCCAGAGTCGAAAGTTCGGTCTGGAGTTCCTGCGCAAAACGCACACGTTCGGCACTCACCTCGTTGAAGAAAGCTTTCAGGTCGGCCGCCTTCACTTTTTCTGCGGCTTCGCGAAAACCCTTTTGTCCATCCTTGCAACGTTCAATCAGATGTTCTACTACACTGATCGGATTATTTTCGTCCATTATGTCCCTCCGCCGATTCGATGCCGCGTCGCTTCCCGGGTTTGGCGCGCATTTTGCCCAACTCCTGATGAACTAGGAAGAAGATCGGCCAGTGCCGTAGAATCGGGGCGAAGCATATGACGAAACGAAAATCAAAGGGAGCGTACATGATCTCGGCCGTTGCCGAGATGTACGGCATCCATCCCCAGACCCTGCGGCTCTATGAGCGCGAAGGCCTGCTCAAGCCCTCCCGCACCGAAGGCAATACCCGCCTCTACACCGATGAAGACTTGGTTCGCCTCGAGTTCATCCTGTCGCTCGCGCGGGACCTCGGCGTGAACATTGCCGGGATGGCGATCATCCTGCAAATGCGCGAACGCATGGAAGAAATGCAGCGGCAGATTCAGGAGTTCGTGCAATACATTCAGCAGGAAGTCCTGACGCGCGCCAACGCCGCTGCCGACCCGTCGAAGGGAGCCATCGTTCAAGTCCGGCGTCCGATGGTCGCCGTCCAGCCACCGAAGAAACGCTAGCCGAACTGCCACTCACCGAACAATTGTCATCCTGAGGAGGGGCGCAAGCCCTCCGAGGGGCCGTACGACGTCATGCACAGGCAATGCTGTCGACAGGATCCACGGCGCCGCACGCATCATGCGTTCCCGTCGACGTCATCGTAACTCCCGACGCCGTGCGGTCCCTCACTCCGGCTTCCCCAGAGTGAGGGATGACAAAGTTTCGCGTATGATGTAGGGCTCCTCATGCTCCCCTTCAAACTCGTCTACACCGACGCGTATTACCTGCCGATCGGCAATCACGTTTTTCCCGCCGAGAAATACAAACGCGTCCACGACCGCCTCATCTCCACCGGCGTCGCCGAACCGGCAGACTTTCTCGAGCCTCAGCCCGCCACCGACCAGGACATCCTGCTCGTCCACAAGCCCGAATACGTGCAGAAGCTCAAGACCGGCACGCTCAGCCCGCGCGAAGAAATGGAAATGGAGATCCCCTACTCTCGCGAGTTGGCCGATGCGTTCTGGCTCGCTGCCGGCGGATCCATCCTCGCCGCGCGCCAGTCCCTCACCGACAAAGTTTCCATCAGCATCGGCGGCGGATTTCACCACGCCTTTCCCGACCATGGCGAGGGATTCTGCATGATCCACGACGTGGCCGTTGCCATCCGTCGCCTGCAGCGCGACGACAAAATCCGCACGGCCATGACCGTCGACTGTGACGTCCACCAGGGCAACGGTACTGCCCACATCTTCGCAGGCACGCGCATGGCCAGCGCTCTGCTACCTTCGTCTTCTACCTCGACCGTCGAGCCGCCTAAAAACGCGCCACGCGGCAAGATGCGCGGAGCCCATGCCGGCGACGTCTTCACCATCTCGCTCCACCAGCACAACAACTATCCGTTATGGAAGCCGCCTTCTTCGATTGATGTCGACCTGCCCGATGCCACCAACGACGCTGACTATCTCGCATGGCTCGACAACGCTCTCAGCTCTGGACTTCGCCAGTTCGAGCCCGATCTGATCTGCTACATCGCCGGCGCCGATCCCTATCGTGAAGACCAGTTAGGAGGGCTCGATTTGACCATCGATGGGTTGAAGAAGCGCGACGAACTCGTCTTCCGCATCGCGCGCGCGCGTAACATTCCCGTGATGGTGACTTACGCCGGCGGCTACGCGCACAACGTGGAGGACACGGTCACGATCCACAGCAACACCGTCGTCGCCGCAAAAGAAGTGTTCGCGTAGTAGCGGTGTGATCCCCTGTGGCCCCTGTGGTGAGGCAGTTCTCACCCTCTGTGATCCTGGGCAAAGGGAAGGACCCCCATCCCCGCCTGCAGGGAGATGAACCTGGAGAGGACGTTTTCTCATCGAGCCACCTGGCAACGCTATACTCGCCCTATGGACGCCCTCATTTCCCAACTCTCCCACCGGGAGATTTACAGCATTCTTCTGCACAGCATCGCGCCGCGGCCCATTGCGTGGGTCTCGTCGCAGAGCACCGCGGGGCAACCGAACCTTGCTCCGTTCTCTTTCTTCAACTGCGTCTCTGTGGACCCACCCATGCTCGCCTTTTCTCCCGGTCTGCGCGCGCCGAAAGAAGTCCCGTCCACGCAGCACGGCGAGCCAAAAGACACGCTGCGCAACATTCGCGAGACAAAGGAATTCGTTGTCAGCGTCGTGACCTACGATCTGCGAGAGCACATGAACGCGACTAGTGGCGAGTACGACGCCACAGTCAATGAATTTGAATTGGCGAAACTCAAGCCGGTCGCTTCACAGGCCGTGCGACCTCCGCGCGTCGGCGAATCACCTCTCAGCTTCGAATGCAAGCTGCATCAGATTATCGATTTCTCTCCCAATCCAACCGGAAGCAGCCTCGTGATCGGACAGGTCGTGGCCGTTCACGTTGACGATGCCCACCTCAAAGACGGACGCCTCGACCCCAACTCTCTCGATCTGATCGGCCGCATGGGCGGCCTGCAATACACGCGCACCAGAGATCGCTTCGAGATGGTGCGACCGAAGGTTGAGTAGTGAGTATTTCACTGATTCAGACCGCTCTTCATCCTGAGCAATCGCAGTGAAGGACCTTCTGATAGAGGGACGACTCGAGTGTATTGCTCCGTGTACCTCTGGGTGCCCTCTGTGGTGAGTTCACTCATGCCCGCGCGTCCTGTGCGCGTCCCTTCCACTGCCCGCCCCGTCCCATCCAGTACTGAACTGCTGAGTGCACAGTCGCGCCTGCATAAAACAGGGCAACCAGTGGCAGCGACGCCGCCCACAGCGGGGACAAGCCATAAAATCTCACCATGGGCCAGAAACTGAGAGTCATCAACAGCCACGCGAGCCCGCCGAGCAACGCTGCCCATCCGCCGAAGAACACGAGCACTGGCGGCGCCAGGAAGGTAATCCCCAACCCCAGCAGCGTCCCTATCAGCAACCACACGGAATGCTTCAGCTGATAAAACGCGTTGCGCGAGATCATGCGCCCGACACCGCCAAAACCTTGATAGCGTCGGACGCTCCGCGCGTCGTTCGTCAAGCCCAGCCAAATTCCGCCATTGCGCTTGATCTCCCGAGCCAGAGCGCAGTCATCGATCAGTTCGCCGCGGATCGCTGCGATCCCGCCCGCCTTCGCGAGCGCGTCCGCGCGCACCAGAATGTCTCCACCGGCTGCCGCCGCGGTTTTCTTTCGACGATCGTTCACCCACTCCGGCGGATACAGCATGAAAAAGAAATACACGAATGCCGGAATCAGCGCCCGCTCGGCCAACGAGTCGCACCGCAGCTTCACCATCATTGAGATCATGTCAAGACTGCTGGCCTCCGCCATCGCTACCAGCGACGCGACGCTATCCGGCGCATGCACGATGTCGGCGTCCGTAAACAGAAAATATTCCGGAGAGAATTCGGCTGCGCGCTCGACCCCTTGTGCGAGTGCCCACATCTTGCCGGTCCATCCCTCAGGCAGCGGTGCGGACGGGATGACCGTCACCCGATCGCTGCGATCGCGTGCAGCCTGCGCGACCGCGCCCGCAGTGTCGTCAGTGCTGTGATCGTCGACGACGAAGATTCGCCGAGGGCCGGGATAGTCCTGTTCGAGCAGAGACCGCACAACCGGACCAATCACGTCCGCTTCATTGCGCGCTGGCACAACCGCCGCGACCCGAGGCGCGGAATCGGCTTGTACCTCTCGGCATTCAGGGAGAGTCATGACGCGCCAGAAGCGTCCCCAGGCAGCAATCATTACAACCCATATCAGGCACGACAGCGCGCCAATCCCGGCTGCGATCATCGTGGTCAATCATCCCATATTCGTACGTAGTTGGTTCGCACCCGGCACTGCGCAGTCGCAGCTCGTCATTGCCGTCTCGTAGCTCCTGGCTCGCAGCTCATAGCTCATCGCGACTGCTAAAATAGATGATTACTTTTATGTTTGAAAATCTTCAGGAAAAACTACAACGCGCCTTCAAGACGCTTCGCGGCCAAGCCAAGCTCACCGAGGAGAACATCGACGAAGCGCTGCGCGAAATCCGGCTGGCGCTGCTTGAGGCCGACGTCAACTTCAAGGTCGTCAAGCAGCTCATCGACCAGATCAGAGCCAAGGCCGTCGGACAGGAAGTGATGACCGCGCTCTCGCCCGGAGAGCAGGTCATCAAGATTCTGCGCGACGAGCTGGTCGAGGTCTTGGGCAAAGATACGGCGCGCCTGAAGTTCGCGTCGCAGCCGCCCACGGTCGTGCTCATGGCTGGACTGCAGGGTTCCGGCAAAACGACGACCTCGGGCAAGCTGGCGAACTGGTTCAAGCAGGGCGGACACCGTCCGCTGCTGGTGTCGGTGGACGTCTATCGTCCGGCGGCGCGCGAGCAGTTGAAGGTGGTCGCTCAAGCCGTCAAGAGCCAGATCTATGAAGGTCAGGTCGGCGAGGCCAACACTGCGACCGAGCTTACGCAAGCAGTGGAACGGCTGGTGAAAGAAGCCCGTCGCGAGGCCATCGTCTCCGGATGCGATGTGCTGATCGTCGATACTGCCGGCCGCCTGCACATCGACGACGAACTGATGGACGAAATGCAGTCGCTGAAGAAACTGCTGAATCCCTCGGAGATTCTATTCGTCGCCGATGCCATGACTGGACAGGACGCGGTGCGCTCAGCCGAAGAGTTCCACAAGAAGCTGTCGCTGACCGGAGTTGTGCTCACGAAGATGGATGGCGATGCGCGCGGCGGCGCGGCGCTCTCGATCCGGCAGGTCACTGGGCAGCCGATCAAGTTTATCGGCGTGGGCGAGAAGTATGATGCGCTGGAGCCGTTCCATCCCGACCGCATCGTGTCGCGCATTCTCGGCATGGGCGACATCCTGTCGCTGATCGAGCGCGCCGAGAAGCAGATCGACAAGAAGAAAGCGGAAGAGCTGGCGACCAAGGCGCTGACAGGCGACGGATTTTCGCTGGAAGATTTCCGCGATCAACTGCGCCAAGTGAAAAAGATGGGATCGATGAAGAGCCTGATGGGCATGCTGCCGTCGATTGGTCCGTTTTCGGGATTGCAGAAAGCAGCTGACAACGTCGACGAAAAGCAGATCAACCGCGTTGAGGCCATCATCAACTCGATGACCATGCACGAGCGCAATCATCATGAAGTCATCAACGGCAGCCGCCGCAAGCGCATCGCCCGGGGATCAGGCACGACGGTGCAGGAGGTAAATAATCTGCTTCGCCAGTACGCGCAGATGCGAAAGATGTTCAAGCAGATGGGCAAGCCCAGCTTCGCGCGCAGGCTGGCTGGAATGAAGCTGCCGGGAATGTAGAAAGGCAGTGGTCAGGGGTCAGTTGTCAGTTCTTGGGCTTCCGTTGCGACGATGGGCCTGTGATTTGTCATCCTGAGCGCAGTCGAAGGATCCCTATCAGCTTCGTCGCATCCTGATGACAAGCAGGCGTTTCTGAAGGTGTCCCATTCACTGCACCTTCAGCAGCACGTCTCCTGTCTGTCCTTGCATCGTCAGCGTTGGTCCTACTGGATTCCCATTCACATCCACATACGATCCGGGGGGCAACGTGACGGTCGCTGCCTTGTAATACGGATTCACCAACGCCAGACCTCCCGAATACGCCCGTTCCCAAACTCCCTGCGTCTTCTTCATTGCGCTGGCCGGATGTCCGATCTGGATCGAATATTCCGGGAAGGTGATCAGCGAGCCGTAATCCTGGCCACCGCCCGCAGTGAAGCCGGTGATGTACATGTACGTACACTCGTTCTTGACCAACAGGTAGTTGGAGATCACCCAAAGCCGCGCTGACTGCGGGATGTCGGCCGTCAGTCCGGACTCTTCGCCGTTCGTCATATAACAAACGCCCTGGCTCTCGACGTATTGCAGCACGCCCATAATCTCTTCCCATTGCGTTGGCGGCGGCACGTCGGGGGGATTGCCGTAGTTGGTGAAGCCACGCTCGTCGAAGAGAAGGTCGGTCGTGGTCATTAGCTTCAGGTTCACATCCTCCGGAAAGCCGAACTCGTAAGAGACGTTGACCTGCATGGTCGCAGTGTTCGAATAGTTGTGGACGTGCTCGTACGTCGCGGCTTCCCAGCCAAGTTCATCGCGCTGATACACAGGATCGTTGGCTTTGCCCGAATACTGCTGCACCCAACTGCCGGAAAGGTCGTAATGGCCGCAGCGTCCCCAGTTGCTGCTGGCCGACATGGTGTCGACGGCGATTCCCGCATAGCCTTGCGCGAGCGGAGTGTCAACCCAGTTCACCCACTGGTAGGCCCGCACCTTGGGATTGGCGAAGTCGATGGGCGCGAGGCTGGTCGAGCCGAACTCGAAGGCTAGGGTCTTCCGATCGCAGCGAAATTCAAGCCAATCGGGATGATTCCGCACGTACCACGCTATCGTGTGCGTGAAGTTATCGACCGAGTAAGGAATGTACACAGTGTTGTATACATCAGCCGGCTGATTCGGGTAATCGGATGCCCAGACCATGTCGACCACGCCGGATTCCGTGTTGACGTCGGTGACGTTGTAATTGAAGACCATCTCAAGATGAATGTTGTCCGTAGTATTCGGAAAATATTGGGTGCGAGGCTTGGTGGGTGATTGCGCAAGGCAGATCGAAAAGCTGCAGACCACGGTAAAGAGCACGGGGAAGAACGGTCGGGACACTGGGCACCTCCGTAAATAAACGAACGCAATCGTAAACAAACGATTGGGCTTCGATCAATATACTCCGATGCCCACCTTTCTGTTCTGGAGGGGACGCATCGGTCGAGTATTGATACGTTTTAATAGACTCTGTTTTGGTGTTACAATCCGCCGCCGAGAGGATTTTCCGATGCGCATTCTTATCCACCGTCAGATTTCATCCGCAATTGTTCTTCTGCTCTGCGCATGCCTGAGCCTTCCGCACTTACTCCAGGCCCAAGCCGCGTCATCATCCAAGCTTTCTGTCCATTGGGAAGAACTCACCGCTTCCGATTTCCGCGACGGCATTCAGCGCTCGCAAGGAGTTTGCCTGCTTCCGTTCGGCATCCTCGAAAAACACGGTCCTCATCTTCCGATCGGCACTGATCTTCTTGACGTCAGATACGCCGCGCTGCACGCTGCCGAGCAGGAGTACGCTGTAGTCTTCCCTGAATATTATTTCGGCCAGATCGCCGAGGCCAGGCACGAACCCGGCACGATGGCATACAGCCGCAGCTTGCAACTCGCGCTCTTGCAGGAAACCACGGATGAAATGGCACGCAACGGCTGCAAAAAAGTTTTGATCGTCAATGGCCACGGCGGCAACAGCAGCCTGCTGCCCTATTTCGCCCAGACACAACTCGATAAGCCACACGACTACGTCGTCTATGTCTTCGACGAGCGCACACCGGATCACGGTGGCCCGCCGAAGAAGACCAAGATCGACATGCACGCTGGCGAGAGCGAGACATCGAAGATGATGATCTCCCACCCCGAACTCGTCCATCAGGATCGCGCCACGAGCGAATCAGGTGCGGATCAGGCTCGCCAGAAGATTTCCGACGACATCTACACCGGCATCTGGTGGTACACGCGTTTCCCGAATCACTATTCCGGCGAAGGTGCTGCCGCGACCAAAGAGCTCGGCGAATACCAGATGAAGTGGTGGATTGACTCAGTTGTTAAGGCGATCAAAGAAGTCAAAGGCGACGACGTCAGCCCAAAATTGCAAAAAGAATTCTACGAAAAGGCCACCCACCCGCTCGACACGCAGCAGTGAAGTCGTTGCGCGCCGCGTCTCCGGTCGCAGTGTTTCACGAAGCCCCGTACTTTCCGATCAGCATGCCGGTGATGAAAACCAGCACGCCCCCGAGCCCCACCTGCAGGGCCGCTGAAATCCAAGGTGTGTCCATGTAGCGCTTGCGAACCCACGTGATGGCTCCTAGTTCTGCCACCACGACCACTCCAGCAGCCCAAAGCGCCATCCGGAAGTCGCGCAGCAGAAATGGCAGCGTGTGACCGATCCCGCCCAAGGCTGTCATCGCTCCGCAGACCAGTCCACGTACCCACGGATGCCCGCGCCCTGTGAGGCTGCCGTCATCCGACAGCGCCTCCGCAAATCCCATGCTGATTCCCGCTCCCGCTGAGGCAGCCAGACCTACCACGAACGCATCTGTACTTTTTTGCGTAGCGAACGCCGCTGCGAAAACCGGCGCCAGCGTCGAGACCGATCCATCCATCAAACCGGCGAGTCCCGGCTGCACAATCTGCAGCACGAACAGCCGCCGCTGCGCGACCTCTTCGTCGGCCTTCACATTGTCCGGGAGCTTCTGCTTATCGAGTTCCTGCGCACGCTCTTCGTGCTCGCGTTCTTCCGTGGCCAGATCGTCCAGCAATTGCCGGATACTCGCGTCCTGCGTCCTCGCCGCGGCCTTCTCATAAAACCGCCGCGTCTCCACTTCCATGGTTGACGCTTCTTTGCGCACGGCTTCAATCCGCAGGGGGCGTACCAGCCACAGTGCTGGCCGCTCCACAAATCCGCGGACATCTTGCCGGCGGATCAGCGGGATATGTTCCCCAAACTTCTTTCGATACAACTCAAGCAGCCGACGTCTGTGCCCGGACTCCTCTTCGCGCATGCCTTCGAACATCGACGCCGTCGCCGGATAATCCTGTCGCAAGCCCTCCGCGAAATCGGAGTACACGCGCTCGTCTTCTTCTTCAAGAGCGATCGCAAGTGCCAGCACTTCGCGTTCGGTAAGTTCTTCGAACTTCTTCATGGCCGATAGCTTACCTGCCGAAGGCCAATCGAGACAATGCACATGATCGTTTTTCCAGGATCAGAACTTCGCCGGTATCTCACTTGGCAAGTGGCGGAGGAAAGCGCCGTTGGGGCTTCGATGCTACTATCCAGTTCATGAAGGCTCGCAAGGCCCCTCGAGCTGTACGGAAAAGTTCGAAAAAATCCGGCGAGACAAGTCAGCCGCCTGAGCTGGTGGTCATTACGGGCATGAGCGGTTCTGGCAAGGCTTCAGTACTGAAGGCATTCGAGGATCTCGGCTACTACTGCGTCGACAACCTTCCGGTTGAACTGATCCCACGCTTCGCCGAACTAGCCGTGCAATCTCGAGATATCCGCCGCACCGCGCTAGTCGTCGACGTTCGCGAAGGCTCCAAGCTCGACAAGTTGCCAGACATTGTGAAGTCCGTGCGGCGCATGATTCCCACCAAGGTCGTTTTCCTCGAGGCCTCGGATTCGGTGCTCCTGCGGCGTTTTAGCGAAACCCGCCGCCCGCATCCTCTGGGCAATGACGCTCCGGTGAAGTCCGCGCTCAAGGAAGAGCGCCGTCACTTGGGGGCGATTCGCCGGTTCGCCGATTTCGTAATCGACACCTCGAAGTTCAACGTGCACGAACTTCGATCGCACATCAACGAGCGTTTCCACCAACAATCGGACGAGAAGGGCATCCTGGTCTCATGCGTGAGCTTCGGATTTCGTCAGGGAGTTCCTGAAGATGCCGATCTTGTCTTCGACGTTCGCTTCCTGCCCAATCCGCATTTCGTCCCCGAATTCCGTCCGCTCACCGGACGTCATCCGCGCGTGGCCAAGTACATTCGTTCGTTCCCGCAGACTCAGGAGTTTGTCTCGCGCATCTCCGACCTGCTGGTGTACCTGCTTCCTCACTACATCCACGAGGGCAAGAGCTATCTGACGATCGCCTTCGGATGCACTGGAGGCCAGCACCGCAGCGTGATGATCGCCGAGGAAGTAGGTAAGCACCTGCGCCGCGCCGGATACCGCGTGAAAGTCGTTCATCGCGATAGTCCCAAATAGCGAGGAGGATCCGTGCCCACTGCTCCATATCCGCTCCGTCCCGAACCGATGACGAGGAGTTGGATCGAACGGCATCCCCTCTGGAAAATTCCGCTTGGCCTTTTGACCCTCCTTTTTCTGATCGCTAGCTTTGGGGCGTTCACCATCGGAATTATTAGCGGGTCTTTCCGCAACAGCGACGTCTACAAACAGGCCATGGCCCAAGCCGCGGCGAACTCACAGGTTCGCGATCAGATCGGAGAGCCGATGAAGGCCGGCTGGTTTATTTTCGGCGAACTGAAGATTGGCGCGACGACCGGCCATGCGAACTTCTCCATCCCGGTCTCCGGCCCGCGCGGGAAAGCCCGCATTCGCGTGGTTGCCTACAAGAACAGCGCTTGGAAATTCATCTGCCTACAGGTTTCCGTTCAGGGACAATCCCAGATCATCGACCTGCTGGCCGTCCAGTCACCGCCCGTGCGGGATTTTTGACGCTCGGAAGAGTTGTCGTGCTGAGCGGAGCCGCGAGAAGCGAAGCGTAGCCGTGGCCCAGTCGAAGCATCCCTACCCAAATCCGTGGCCTAATCGAGCATGCTCCGGACGCACCTCAAACGCCATTCTTCCCGCCTCCGCCTCAAGTAAAATAAAAACTTGCTTTTACTCTCCACTTCACCGGTGGCACGCGAGTCTGGCCTTCACCGCTTAGGAGTCCTATGCGGCAACTGATGCGCCTCGTCCGCTATGTGGCCCCCTTCCTTCTCCAACTGCTGCCGGGTGTTTTCCTTTTAGCTGGCGTTGGATTCTTGGAAGCCTTTCGCTTGATGCTGCTGAAACCGGTTCTTGACCGCGTACTGAACCCCGCGTCCGGCTCCGAAAACATCATTCTGTTTACCAATCCGCAAACGGGCCATCCCATCTACCTTCAGCTCTTCGTTCCGACTGAATTCCACAATGCATGGACCATCGTTGCCTATGCGCTCGTGGCAGCCACCGTATTGAAGGGGATCTTCGACTACTGCGGAACGTACCTGGTGAACCACGCCGGATTCGGCATGATCACCAATCTGCGCAATGATCTCTACAACTCTGTGTTGCGCAGGTCGGCGGCCTTCTTCCAAAAACACACCACGGGCACGTTAATTTCGACAATCATCAATGACATTGAGCGCGTGCAGTTTGCCATGTCAACTGTGCTGGCGGAGGGTCTCCAGCAATTCTTCACGTTCCTGTTTACCGCTGGGTTGGTCATCGTTCTCGGCCGGAAACTCGCATGGGTTCTGGTCGTTTTCATCCCGATCATCATCTTCTCTGCCGTGCGCATCGGGCGCCGCGTGCGTTCCACGACCCGTACCGGGCAGGATCAACTTGCGGACGTGCAAAACATCCTGCACGAGACCATTACCGGCAACCGAATCGTCAAAGCCTTCGGCATGGAGTCATGGGAGGTCGACCGATTTCGCAAAGCGGCACAACGGCTTTTCCGAGCCAACCTGCGCTCTGTCGCTGCCGCCGCGATCAGTTCGCCTCTCATGGATATCTTCGGCGCCATCGCGGTCGCCTTGTTGCTGCTCTTAGGCCGCGACCAGATTGCGCACAACGAACTCACGCTCGGCGCATTCATCGCTTTTGTCGCTGCCGTGCTCAGCATGTACAACCCGGTGCGCAAATTCGCCGTCTTCAACAACAGCTTCCAGCAGGCACTGGGAGCCTCATCGCAACTGTTCGACTTCATGGATACTGAAGATGTCGTTACCGAGAAGCCGGGCGCGAAACCATTGCCACGCTTCACCGGCACCATCCGTTTCGAAGACGTTTCCTTCTCCTATCAGGAGGATGGCGACGAATCTCGCGAAATCCTTCACGGCATCGATCTTGAAGTAAAGCGCGGCGAGATTCTCGCCATCGTTGGATCTAGCGGGGCAGGGAAGAGCACTCTGGTGCATCTCATCCCACGGTTCTTCGACGTCACGGGCGGACGCATCCTCATCGACAGTCACGATGTTCGGGACGTGACCCTGTTCTCTCTGCGCTCTCAGGTCGGTATCGTCACTCAGGAGACTGTTCTTTTCAACGATACCGTCCGGAACAACATCGCGTACGGCCAGCCCTACGTGCAGATGAGAGAGGTGGAGGCTGCGGCCCACGCTGCTCTTGCTCACGACTTCATTCTAGCCCTCCCGGCAGGTTACGATACTGTCATTGGAGAGCGGGGCGTGCGGCTATCGGGTGGCGAGCGCCAGCGTCTGGCTATCGCCCGTGCTCTGCTGAAAAATGCGCCCATCTTGATTTTGGACGAAGCGACCTCGGCTCTCGACAGCGAGTCCGAAGCCCTGGTGCAATCCGCCTTGCATAATCTGATGAGCGGGCGCACAGTCTTTGTCATCGCGCATCGGCTCTCCACAGTTCGCCGTGCCGATCGCATCGTTGTGATCGATAATGGTCGCATCGCTGAAACCGGGGCGCACGAGGAGTTAATGAAACAGGTCGGCACCTATCGCCGATTGTACGAATTGCAGTTTTCGAATGTGGAAGCTCCCAAAGCAGTAGCAGAACGGTAAGAATCGGCCCCTATGCAAATACGCTCGATGACAGGTTTCGCGCAGGTCAAAGGCGAAATACGGCAGAACGGCGGAAGTCCTCCGTTTAACGCGAGTTCCGCTCATCCCTCCACTCGGCTGGGCTTCACCCTTTCGTTGAAGTCAGTGAACCACCGCTTTCTTGATCTGCACTTCCGTCTCCCGTCCGGCACCGACTCTCTCGAGATGCAACTGCGGCGCATGCTGAAAGAGAAGGTTGCTCGCGGACACGTCGAGGTCTCGCTAAGCCTGGATCGCGCCACCAACGAGACTTTTTCGCTCAACCGCGAGCTGATTAGCGGATACATCTCTGCCTTCCGAGCCGCGGCGACCGAGTTCGCTCTTTCTACCGAACCCGACCTCAATGCCGTTTTACGCATTCCCGGCGCTCTCGACTCAGCGAACGACAGCGCCGACGGAGAGATCGAAGCTGCGGTCATGGCCAAGGTCAGCGACGTCCTGGACCGGCTGAACCAGATGCGCGAGGAAGAAGGCCGCGGCATTGTCCGCGAGCTTCGCGATCGCATGGCTCACCTCGTCGAAGCCGGAAAAAGCGTGCAGCAGCACCGCCGCGCCGTTCTGCAAAACTACATGGAGAGGCTTCAGTCCCGTCTGCAGGAATTGCTCGGCTCCAGCATCGATCGCGAACGCGTGATGCAAGAGGCGGCTCTGCTCGTCGATCGCAGCGATATCCAGGAAGAAATTGTGCGTCTCGAAACGCATGTACAGCATTTTCTCGGACTGCTCGACCAGGGCGGCGAGATCGGGAAGAAACTGGATTTCCTGCTACAGGAAATGAACCGCGAGGCCAATACTCTACTTTCGAAGACTTCCGGCCTTGCCGGCGAAGCCCTCAAAATTACTGAAGCGGGACTTGCCATGAAAGCGGAAATCGAAAAATCGCGCGAGCAGGTACAAAATCTGGAATGACTGCAACCACTAAACCGCTGGTCTTCATCATCTCGGCCCCCTCGGGATCCGGGAAGTCCACGCTGACAAACGAGCTTCTCAAACTCGTGTCGAACCTGGACTTTTCCATCTCGTATACAACCCGTGCCGTCCGCGGGAGCGAACAAAACGGCAAGCACTATCACTTCGTGACGATGGACGTGTTCAACAAAATGATCGAAGCCGGCGAGTTTTTGGAATATGCCAACGTCCACGGAAACTGCTATGGCACCGCGCGCCAGTTCTTGCGCGATGCCGGACGTAACGGCCATGACCTTCTTCTCGATATCGACGTGCAGGGCGCGGCCCAGATCAAACGTACCTTGACAGACGCCATCAGCATCTTCGTTCTTCCTCCGGACCGCGAGACGCTCGAGTGGCGTCTCCGCAATCGCAGTGAAGATCCTGAACAAGTCATCCAGCGCCGTCTGCTCGCCGCCAGCCGCGAAATCGCGGAATACGACAAATACGATTACGTTCTGGTGAATGACAAGCTGGAAGAATCCTGCGAGAGACTGCGGGCCATCGTGGCGTCCGAGCGCCTGCGGCGTTTGGAGCGCCCAATCACCGAGCAGGACCGCCAAATTATCGATCTGGCCGAGTCTTGTCGTTTGGCCAACATTCGCGACCGGGTGCAACCGATTCTGTTGTCCTTCGGTGCGCCCGCTCCTTCAGCACACTCCTAGGTTTCGCGGTATGATTGTTGCAATGCTCGTCGAGGGCATTGACCGGAAATAGCCAGGGAGCGGGACAAGCCTGCAAGCTGCTTTGTTCTGTGGAACGCTCGATTTGACGTTCGGCACTGATTACACTTCAAGTCATTTTCAAGGGGGATGTCCCAATGAAGTTGATCGAAGGCTTTGACAGCAACTACCGGTACATTTTGGTCGCAGCTCGCCGCGCACGGCAACTGCAATCCGGTGCGCCTCCGGTGGTCGACACCAACTCCCGCAAACCGTGCCGCATCGCGCAGGATGAAATTCGTGCAGGCAAGGTCAAATGGGAAATGACCGAAACTCGCAGCGCCGCCGAGCAGGCCGCCGAAGCTCTGGACAAGGCGCTCGGGCAAGACTAGCGAATTCTTTGATTTCTTGATGGCTGGTGGTTGGTCGCGCAATATCCGTTTTTGAATCGACAATCAGAAATCAGCAATCAAAAATCCATGAAGATCGCTCTCGGCGTTACCGGCGGAATCGCAGCGTACAAGGCAGCCGAGGTTCTCCGCCTGTTGCAGGATCGCGGCATTCGCGTGCAGGTCGTCATGACCCGCGCCGCCCAGGAATTCGTCAAGCCTCTTACCTTCGCCGCCCTCTCAGGAGAAAAAGTGATCACCGGGATGTTCTCGTCCGGTGAAGAACATGAACCCAACATCGATTCCGCCATAGAGCACATCGCTGTCGCGCAGTCGATTGATGCGCTGCTCGTGGTTCCGGCTACGGCGGATGTTCTAGCCCACTTTGCGCAGGGCATCGCCACCGACTTCCTTACGACGCTTTACCTCGCCACCACGGTACCCGTCGTGGTCGCGCCCGCGATGAACGTCAACATGTGGAATCATCCGGCGACCCAGTCGAATCTCGAAATCTTGCGCAAGCGGGGCGTGAAAATTGTCGAACCCGGCTCTGGATATCTCGCCTGCGGCATGGTGGGCCAAGGGCGTCTCGCCGAGAACGAGGCCATCGTCGCTGCCGTCCTCGAAACTCTTGGAGCAACTCAGGATCTCGCCGGAGAGACTATCCTCATCACCGCTGGTCCCACGCGCGAAAAGATTGATCCCGTCCGCTATCTGACGAATCGTTCCAGCGGGCGCATGGGATACGCCCTCGCCGAGTCCGCGCTGCGCCGCGGTGCCCGCGTCCTGTTGGTGAGCGGTCCTACGAACCTGACCCCGCCCGGCGCGGCTGAAGTGACCCGAGTCGAATCCACGGAGCAGATGCGCGACGCCGTCATGACTCTGTTACCGCAGGCGAGCATCGTGATCAAGACTGCTGCCGTTTGCGACTATCGTCCGAAATCCGCTGCCGGCCAGAAGATCAAACGTAAAGGGCCGATGACTCTGGAACTCGAGGCGACGCCCGACATTCTTCAAGAACTTTCGCAGAATAAGCGGAACCAGATCATCGTCGGCTTCGCTGCCGAAACCGAGAATGTCCTCGAGAACGCCCGCCAGAAGCTGGTCTCTAAGAATCTCGACGCGATCGTCGTGAATGACGTATCGCATGAAGGCGTGGGCTTCGACTCCGACCGCAACGCGGTCACCATCATCACTCGCGACGAAGTTGTCGAAGTTCCGGAGACCACAAAGTGGGAAGTGGCCCAGCGCGTGTTGGATCAGGTCGCCAAACTCCGGAAGACGCGCACGTCACCCGTCAAAGCCTGATCGTATTGGTGTCATCCAGAGCGCAGTCGAAGGATGCCTAACAAACGAAAGCTCCAACATGGGTGCCCCATTTATCGCGCGCAGTTTGCGCGAGAAGTGGGGATTTTCCCTGACCTCTCCACAACGTATAATCGCATCACCGAACATCGCCCACTACCTTGAATCCCGACCTACGCCGCGCACTGGCCGACCGCCTCCGTTATTACAATGAACTCGGAATTTACGATTTTTACCGCCGCGAGTCGCAACTAGCGTCACAGGTTGTCGCAGCCGAACTCGCACCAGAAATCCCAACAGCTCCCCAGCCGGAACTGCGAGAGGAAATGTCACCCAGGAAATCCGCCGTCATAACGAAGCCCATCGACGATAACGTCTTTGAACTCGTAACTCCGAGGGCCGAGCAGGCCGTCACCGACCCCGTTGCCGCTCTGAAACTGGTTCGCGAAGATCTCGGCGACTGCACGCGTTGCAAGTTGCATCAGCAAGGTCGCAAGCAGATTGTCTTCGGCGTCGGCAATCCGCACGCCGACTTGATGTTCGTGGGCGAAGGCCCTGGCGCTGATGAAGACATGCAAGGTGAGCCTTTCGTGGGCCGCGCCGGCCAACTGCTCAACAATATGATCAAAGCGATGGGCATTCGCCGCGAAGATGTCTACATCGCTAACATCGTCAAATGCCGGCCACCGGGAAACCGTACTCCCGAGCGCGACGAGTGTGAAACCTGCTCGCCATTTCTCATGCGGCAGATCGCCGTCATCAAGCCGAAAGTCATTGTTGCTCTGGGCGCCGTGGCAGCCAAGAATCTGCTTGCCATCAACGCCCCCATGTCCGAACTCCGCGGACGCTTCTACGACTTCATGCCTTCGGGCGCACGCAGCAGCGATCCGTCTTCTTCCGGGAAGTCATGGCAAGGTGCAAAACTCGCTGTCACCTATCATCCTGCATTTCTGCTCCGTGACCCGCGTCAAAAGAGCGAAGCCTGGAAAGACCTGCAGATGGTCATGAAGTATCTCGGCCTGAAACCGCCAGCGAAAGAAAACGTGTAGGGACGGACGCTTCCGTCCGTCCCGCGGGCGAAGCCCGCGTGTGGTCCGGGCGCAGTCTCCCTCAAGACATGATTTGGAATCGCGTTTTTCGCTCAGCCCTCGGCAGCCCAAAGCAAACTCCTAAGCAGCCCATTTACACTGATTGCTGCCCCAATGCCCGACTTCTGCGACGTTGCCCTCCCGGTTCCGTTGGACATGGCTTTCACCTACCGTGTCCCCGCAGAATCGGCTCCCGTTATTGGCGGACGCGTCCTCGTTCCCTTCCGGCAGCAGCGCATGATGGGCATCGTCGTCGAACTTCACGACCGCAAGCCTGATGTCACCACAAAGAACGTTCTGAGTGTTGTTGACCCAACGCCGGTCCTCGACCAACAACTCTTGCGTCTCGGCCGTTGGATCGCCGACTACTATCTCGCGCCCATCGGCGAAGTCTTCCGCACGATGCTTCCTCTTACCGCGGAGTTCAAGCGCGTGGTGGGATACCGCATCGCCGAACAAGGTCATATGGCGCTGCATCTCGCGGGAATGTCTGGGTCCTCTGCTCGCTCGCAACGAACGCCAGAAGAGCAAGCCGCCGAATTTCGTGTGCTCGACTACCTCACTGGCTCGGATGGCCAGCTAGTTCGCGAGCAAACCTTGCGCTCCGCAACCGGCGCCTCTCGCAAAATTCTCGACGGAATGATTCGCAAGAAATGGATCACCCGCGAAGACGTCTCCTCCCAGCAAGACGCGGCCCGCACGATCAAAATCGCAGTCCTGAAGTCCGCCGAAGGCAAGCTGAACGCCAACCAGCAAACCATTATCGACACGCTCGCTACCACAGGAGGAAGAGCTCCCGTCGAGGCGCTTCAATCCCTCGAAGTTCCGCGAAGCACCCTGAGCACCCTTGTTCGTCGTGGACTGATCCAGTTGATGGACGCACCCGCAGACTTCACCGTCTCTCGCACGAAACCACGGACGCAGCCTTTCGAGTTCGATTTCACCGACGCACAAAAATTGGCGCTCGCCTGCCTGCGTGAAAAAGTCGACAGCCGCAAATTCTCCGGCATGCTGCTTCACGGCGTCACCGGTTCTGGCAAAACCGCAGTCTATCTCGCTGGTATGCGCTCTGTTCTCGAAACTGGACGCTCCGCCATCCTCCTCGTCCCCGAAATTGGACTCACTCCTGCCGTCGCCGCCGACCTGCATCAGATCTTCGGCGATGAAGTTGCCATCCTCCACTCCGCGCTTTCCGACAAAGAACGCGCCGAGCAATGGCACCGCATCAAGCGCGGAGAAGCGCGCATGGTCGTCGGTACACGCTCGGCCATCTTTGCC
Source organism: Terriglobia bacterium (assembly GCA_963823085.1). Classification (GTDB taxonomy): domain Bacteria; phylum Acidobacteriota; class Terriglobia; order Terriglobales; family Acidobacteriaceae; genus Sulfotelmatobacter. The sequence continues at coordinate 70,715 of CAWGKF010000024.1, forward strand.
CCAGTCAACGATCTTGCGCTGATCATCGTCGACGAGGAACACGACAGCTCCTATAAGCAGGAGGAAACTCCTCGCTATCACGCTCGCGACGTCGCTGTCGTACGCGCCAAGATGGCCAATGCCTGCGTTGTGCTCGGCTCTGCCACGCCGTCGCTCGAGTCCTACTTCAACGCGACCAAGAGCAAATACGCCCTCATCCAGCTTCCCGATCGCGTGGAGAAGCGTCCTCTGCCCGAAGTTGAAATCGTCGACATGCGCCAGGAATTTCAAGAGACCGGACACGAGCAGGTCATCTCCCGCAAGCTCGCCGCTGAAATTCAGCAGCGTCTCGACCGCAAGGAGCAGGTTATGGTCCTGCTCAATCGACGCGGCTATTCACCCGTTGTCCTCTGCCGCACCTGCGGTAAGAAACTCGAATGTAAAAACTGCGCCATCGCGCTCACGCACCATAAGCGCGAACAAAAGATGGTCTGCCACTATTGCGGATACACCGCGCCCGTGCCCAAGGTCTGCGTGCACTGTGGCAGTGAGTACGTCTACTTCCTCGGCACGGGATCAGAAAAGTTGGAAGAGTTGTTGCATGGCATGTTCCCGCAAGCCCGCATTGCCCGCCTTGACCGCGACACCGTCCGCGGCCACGAAGACTTCGAGCGTACGCTCAACGCCCTCAATGAAGGCGAACTCGATTTGCTCGTCGGCACGCAGATGATCGCCAAGGGCCACGATATCCACGGCGTCACCCTCGTCGGCGTTGTCGGAGCCGACGTCGCTCTCGGACTGCCCGACTTCCGCGCTGCCGAGCGCACCTTCCAACTCTTAACCCAAGTTGCCGGTCGAGCCGGACGCGGCCAATCTCCGGGCAAGGTGATTCTTCAAACCTATTTTCAGGATCACTATGCCGTCCAATATGCCGCGCGCCACGATTTTCTCGGCTTCTATGAAAAAGAACTCCGCTTTCGCAGCTGGATGCACTATCCTCCCTACTCCTCACTCGCTAATGTGCTGGTCCGCAGCAACAATCTCGACGATGCCTTGAACTGGTCAGGCAAGCTGGGCAAGTGGTTCAACGAAACCCGCCACGAAGGTGTGCGCGTGCTGGGCCCGGCCGCCGCTCCCATCATGCGACTCAAGCGCGACTACCGCTATCACTTCGTCCTGAAATCGCCCAGCCGCGAAAAGCTGAATACGACACTCCGCGCGATGCTCGCTCATGCGGTACAGCAAAAGATTCCCCGCACCCAGGTCATCGTTGATGTCGACGCTCTCTGGCTGATGTGACGGGCTGATGTAACCAGATTTGCGGTGACCGCGAACTCAAGCCATAATCTCTTCCTAAATGCCGCCGAAATCCTCCAAGCCCCAATTCTTCGCAACCCTGGCCGACTGGCGTGCCTGGCTTGAAGAGCATCATGCCGATACGGAAGAGTTCTGGGTTGGGTTCCACAAGCGCGATTCCGGACGTCCCAGCATTACCTGGCCCGAGTCGGTCGACGGAGCGCTGTGCTTCGGTTGGATCGATGGTGTCCGCAAAAGCATCGACGCCACTAGCTATAAAATCCGCTTCACTCCGCGCAAACCGCGAAGCATCTGGAGCGCTATCAATATCAAACGCGCTAACGAATTGTCGAAGTTAGCACTGATGCACTCCCGCCGGTCTCGCTGCCTTTGAGAAACGCGACGGCGACCGATCCGCGATCTACGCCTATGAACAGAGAAAGACGGCCAAACTGCCGTCAGAGTTCGAAAAGCAATTCCGTAAGAACTCCGAGGCGTGGAAATTCTTCCAATCCCAACCGCCCTGGTATCAGAGAACCTCTACCTATTGGGTGATTAGCGCGAAACGAGAAGAAACGCGAGTCAAGCGGCTGGCCACACTGATCGATTGCTCGGCGCACAAGAGGAATATCCCTTCTCTAACTCGACCCTCTGGTTCCGGGAAATCTTCTTCGTGATGCTGAAAGCCGCGTGAAGGCGCTTAGGTCATTCTTCAGCCTGGCGGTAGCAGGGCAGCCGTGAAGGCCGCCCTGATCGCTCGCAAACGTTACTGTGCGTTTTTGTCTTTCAGAAATGCCATACCATGTGGGCTGACCATTCCGGTCACTACATCCGTCAAGACGCCGGTATCAAGATCCGTTGCACTGACCGAAGTTGGTGCAGCCGAGTATGCCGCCGTGGGAGAGAAAATTTCTTTGGACACCGAGTAGATCGTCTCGCCATCCCGATCGGAGACCAGGAGTACGCCATGCGACGCAGCGGCGTAGGCCGTGTCATCGATCTGGACAGCTGCGCCGCCCAGAGTGAGACCCAGACGGTAGACGCTCTGATCGACTGCCCCCGCGTGGTGCACGATAATCAACTCGCCGTCTGCCTGGCTGTCGAGCACCAGGTCACCGAACCTGTCGAACCTCATCGAGTCCGGATCTTGCAGATTCAACGTAACCGGCGTATCTGTGGGAATGTCCGTGGCCGTCGCATTTCCCATCAGTACCGGAGAGACATACACCATGTTGCCAACGATCTGCCCGCGTACGATCGCAGGAGCCGTATTCGGATTCTTTTGGGGATTCGACGCGCTGAAGAAAACATCCTTGTCGCTGAATGCAATGTCGTCATAGCCGCCACCGTGCGCTGTCGGGCCAAACGAATATTTCTTCTGCGTGTGCGTGAACGGGTTGATGATGACCAGGTTCGGGTTCCCATCCTCGTTCTGCATCGCCCACAGTTCTTTCGTCCGCGGATTCACCTTCAAACCGTCATTATGTCCTTTTACGGTGTAGGTGGTAATGACGTTGCCATTGCGATCGTATTCAACGATCGTGCTGCTCTTGCCATCCGATCCATCCGGTGCGACTCCATCGCCATAGCCTATGAAAATACTGTCACCCAGGATAGCGATGGAATCAGGTTGAAAATAAACATTCGGTACGCTGGTAGCAAAAACGGAAACTGTATATGGAGGCACCGCAGTTACTTGTGCCATAGCGACGGCTGATAGGAAGGCGACACTGAAGGCGATCGTACGTAGAACTTTCATGGCTGCTTCTCCTTAAAGGTGGGAATGTTTGGAAATATTCGGTCGTTGTCTTTAGAAGCAGTTCTTCATGTCGCAGGTGTTAACAGTCTGTGAATTTTCGGAATTGCAACGCTGAAGGAAACAGTGCGGAAAGGTGGCTGCTAGCTCACATCAAACGGCGAAACCGTGAAGGTCAGCACAAGCATGATCGCGGCCAGCAGCGCCAATGCCCACCGGTTCACAGGAAGTTCCGGATAGTCTGGTGCCTGTTGTTGCCGGTACGTTGCCACGTTCATGACGATGATCAATCCGGCCCATACCCGCCAACTCAGGTGGTGTCGTCCTAGATATACGAGCGCGATTACCGTCATCCACGAAATCACGCGATGCGCGCGGGGCGCGAGAGCGTAAATGATGTGGCCGCCATCCAGTTGGCTGCTCGGCAGCAGGTTCAACGCCGTGGCAAACATCCCGACCCAGGCAGCGATTGCCGTTGGATGCAGATAGACCCGAGCTAGTGGGAGCGCCGCCGTCGCATTTGCGGGCGCAAAATTGCGCCATGCATTGTGCATCAGCACAAAAATTGCCGGAAATCCCAAATGCAGTTCTGACGGTCCGATCCCCGGTGCCATCGGCTTTGAAAGGGTCATGGCCACGGCAAGCGTAATGATCGCCACGACGAACCCGGCGATCGGCCCTGCGATGCCAATATCGAACAGCGCCTTTCGCGAGCGGATCGGACCTCGAATCCGGATCACCGCCCCCAGCGTTCCGATCAGCGTCGGCGCAGGAATAAAGAAGGGAAGCGTCGCCCGCACTCCATAGTACCGGCAGAGCAGATAATGCCCCATTTCGTGCGATAGCAAGATGGCCAGCAGCGTTGCCGAGAAGGGAATCCCGAGCAGCAGCCGGGACGGCTGAGCTAACACCCATCCAATCGGAAAAAAAGGAATGTATTCATCGCCGGACGCGAAAGGCGGCAGATTGTGAAGGAAGTTAAACTCCATCCTCGCTCCAACCACCAGCGTGGTGAAGCATGTTGCCATCAGCAGTAAGGCGTAAATCCAATAGCGTGGACGCGGCCGCGCCCCCTCCGGCAAAGGCAACGGACGGTAGTACTCCATCGTTGAATTGGTAATTGGGGAATTCGGTTCCGACATCGGATTCTTCGGCCCGCCCTGAAACTCAGGCCTTCTTCTGATGCTACTACGAGACGGGTATATCCGCCCTCGATCCGAAACCGAAGCTCATCATCGATGCGAAGGCGGAGATGATTTCAATCGATCGACTGCAGTTCTTTGCCTGGCTTGAAGCGCACGGCCCTTCCTGGCGGAATAGAGACCTCGGCGCCTGTACGCGGGTTGCGCCCTATGCCCGTCTTGCGCGGACGCACGTTGAACACTCCAAATCCCCGCAGTTCAATCCGGTTGCCCGCAGCCAGCGACTTCTTCATGCTCTCGAAAACGGTTTCCACGGCCAACTCAGCCTTGGTCTTGGTAATGCCGGTCTTCGCCACTACTTCGTTGATAATGTCGAGCTTGATCACGCGCGGCTCCGGGGTGCAGGTTCAAAATGGTCTTTCAAGTTATTGATGCTAAGGAAGATAACTGAGATTGTCAACCGGAGCATCAATCCCGTAAACTAGCCAGCAACCCAGCCAAACAAGATTGAGTTATTGCGCCATCGAATGATTGAGTGATTTTCGCTGGCACCTCGAACTCGTGCGTTACCGATCGTTCTGAAGAATGACTCATTCACGCAATGGCTCAATCACTCAATGACTCAATCTCCTAGAGGAGTTTCATGCTGAAGAGCGATCGCTGGATCCGCAAGATGTCCAAAGAACACGACATGATCAACCCGTTCTCGGAGAAGCAGGTGCGCGACGGCGTGATCTCCTACGGCTTGTCATCTTATGGCTACGATCTGCGCGTGGCTGACGAGTTCAAAATTTTTACCAACGTAAATTCCTCTATCGTTGATCCCAAGCACTTTGACGAGAAATCTTTCGTCACCATACAGACCGACATCTGCATCGTTCCCCCGAATTCGTTCGCTCTGGCGCGTTCCGTCGAATACTTCAAGATTCCGCGCAGCGTGCTGACCATCTGCGTCGGCAAGAGCACCTACGCCCGCTGCGGCATTATCGTTAACGTAACCCCGTTCGAGCCCGAGTGGGAAGGATTCGTCACGCTGGAGATCTCGAACACGACACCGCTCCCGGCGCGTATCTATGCGAACGAAGGGCTGTGCCAGATCATCTTCTTCGAGTCCGATGAAATCTGCGAAACCAGCTACGCGGATCGCAAAGGAAAGTACCAGGCCCAGAAGGGAATCGTCCTGCCGAAGCTGTAAACCTGTCGGCGAAGGCGGTGCCCCTTTTTTCGCCGCAGTTTGCGTGCGAAATGGGGACGTTCGCAGGATTCGCCGAAAACAAGCTGAAAGGGTTTTCTACTTCTTCGTATTCTGGATGTGAACTAAAGGGTGCCGAATCTACTGCGCAAGGCTGTGGAAACTCAGGTAACGAGGGTATTCACAATTTCAGGTAACAGCCTACAATCCCGACTCGAGACGTCGTTTTGCAGCCACGGCTCTTGACGGAAGCGGGACCTTTTAAGGGGATTGAAGGTCCTGCTTCGTTCAAAATGCGCACTCCCTCCGACGTGACAGCGATAGCAGCGCCGTCATGTCTCTTCCGCTCTACACCAAAGAACTTATTCCCGCAGGGTCTCGGCCGACACGTGTAAAGCTAGAAGCCAGCCGCTCCCCCCTGCTACACTCATCCGTTTGCCGTAGAGTCGTCGCTTGTAACCTCTTGCCCGCAGCATCCCGCTGCCGCCAAACCTGGCAAGCTACGTCTCTGCCAATTGAACGGAGGAATTCTCCATGCGCCGTCTTCTTCTCTCTCTCCTTGTTCTTGCTTTTGCAATTCCCGTATTCGCACAAGCCAAGCATCCCTTCACCTTCGACGACATGATGAAACTGAAGCGCGTCGGCGATCCGCAAGTTTCACCCGACGGCAAGTGGGTGATCTTCAGCGTGGTCGATGTCGATCTTACGGCCAACTCGAAGACGCCGCACATCTGGATCGTGCCCACGGCCGGTGGAGGCGAGAAAGCGATCATCGCCGATCAGGACGCCGACCGCCCGCGCTGGGCTCCGGACGGAAAGAGATTTGCATTTTTATCGACGAAGGATGGTGGCTCGCAGGTCTGGATCGCAGAGTTCGACGGCGGAGCGGGGAAGATAAATGGAGTTCGGAGATTTACGTCCATCGCAACCGAGGCCGGTGGTGAGCTCTGGTCGCCGGACGGAAAGAACATTCTTTTCACATCCGATGTTTATCCCGAATGCGACGGCCAACCTCAGCCTGAAGCGGATTGCAATGCGAAAAGACTCAAAGAAGCGGAGCAATCCAAGGTCAAAGCGCAACTCTTCACGCATCTTCTTTATCGCCACTGGAATGCTTATAAAGAAGGCAAGCGGAGCCATATCTTTGTGGTAGCCGTCGATGCTTGTGTGGGGACAGCCGCCCCCGGCTGTCCTGCGGGTGCAGCCCGCGACCTCACGCCCGGCGACTACGACGCTCCCGTCTTCTCCCTCGGCGGGCAGGACGACTACGCCTTCTCACCCGACGGGCAGGAGATTTGTTACGTCTCGAATCACGACAAGAATCCGGCGGCTTCGACCAACAACGATCTGTGGATCGTCCCGGTCAATGCAGGCACCGACCGTCTGGGAGCGGGCGACTCGCCCGCTCAGGTTCTAGCCCAAACCAGGAACATCACCGCCGACAATCCCGCCAGCGACACGTCGCCGCTCTATTCCCCCGATGGACGCTACATCGCCTACCGCACCCAGCAGCGTCCCGGATACGAGAGCGACCGCTTCCGCCTCATGCTCTACGCCCGCAAGACGGGCGAGAAGAAAAACCTGACCGAAGATTTTGATCGTTGGGTTGGGACGATGGCCTGGTCGCCGGATTCGACCTCGATATTTTTCAGCGCAGAGAACGCCGGAAACTCGGCAATATTCAATCGACTCATCAAAGATATTCCGGGAGTGGCGAACTGGCCGGTTGAAACTGTGAGAGGTTTCGATGACGACATAAATACCGTTAGCGGAACGAAGACAATCGTATTCACTCGGATGTCGTTGGGTAGTCCGACCGGAATCTACGTCGCTAGCCCGAACCAAGACGGCAAATTGTGCGTTGAAGACAATTTCAGCCCTAAGGGTTCGCCGTCGTGGTATGAAGAGCCCAAGTGTGTGCTGTTCAAAGCAAAGCAGCTGACCCACTTAAACGATGACCTCCTTTCACAAGTCTCCATGTCCCCCCTTGAGTCGTTCTGGTTCACGGGTGCGCACAGCGACAAGGTCCAAGGCTTCCTCGTCAAGCCGCCGAACTTCGACGCCTCCAAGAAATATCCTGTGAAGTTCCTCATCCACGGCGGCCCGCAGGGCGCCTGGGGAGACGACTGGTCTTATCGCTGGAATCCCGAACTGTTCGCGGCGAATGGCTACGTCGTCATCATGATCAACTTCCACGGCTCGACCGGATACGGACAGAAATTCATCGACGCCATCAACGGCGACTGGGGTGGCGCTCCGTTTGAAGACCTGATGAAGGGACTGGACTACGCCGAACAAACCTACCCGTTCATCGACAAAAACCGCGAGTGCGCACTCGGTGCCAGCTATGGCGGATATATGGCATCAACTGGATCCTCGGCCACACCGACCGCTTCAAGTGCCTCGTGTCGCACGACGGCATGTTCAATGCCGAGTCAGCCTGGGGCACGACGGAAGAACTCTGGTTCAACGACTGGGAGTTCAAAGGTACTCCCTACGACAATCGCGAAAGCTACGTGAAGTGGTCACCGCACCAGTACGCCAAGAATTTCAAGACGCCGACGCTGGTTATCCACGGCCAGCGCGACTACCGGCTCGATGTCAGCGAAGGCCTGCAGCTCTTCACCACGCTGCAGATGGAAGGCGTGCCGTCAGAGATGCTCTACTTTCCTGACGAGGGCCACTGGGTCCTGAAGCCGCAAAACTCGCAGCTCTGGTACAAGACTGTCAACGATTGGGTCGACCGCTGGACGAAGTAGAGCCGGCTTCGGGCTTCCGCCGCCAGGCTTCCGGCCTTTGCTCTCAGACCTTCGCGAGGCTCATGTGGGACAGCCGCCCTCGGCTGTCCGCCGAGCGCAGCTCGGGTTCTTGTGCCGGAAGCCTGCATCCCCTCGATCCGTGCAGTACCTTCATATCTGCACGCGCTTTGAGCCCACTACCGCAGCAATGTACACAGGCGTTGCTGCCAGCGAACCTCGGTTCTATTTTGCCGCCTTCCGAACTGCTTACCGCAAATCCCAGACACCTCCGACGTGCATGCGATGCTCGTTCTCCGGTGGTGATTTGGTTTGCGGAACAGTGTTCTGGTTCGACTGCGGCTGCAGGACCTGCAACGGATAGTCGAGCGCAGAGACTCCCGCTGTCACGGAGACGTCCACCTCCACGGGCGCCCCAAAGCCGGATGCCGAAGGCACGATGTTGGCCGATCCATTCATGTCAGTGCTGGCGCTGGTCTGACTGACTGCGAGGATCACCGGCTGCACGGGATTTCCATCGTTTCCAAAAGAGCCCTTGCCGTTGCGTAGCGCTGTCATAAAGAAATTTACGGGCGCGGCCATAATCGAATCGGGCGGCGATGAAGAATCCGTCACCCGGACGATCACCGGCTGGAATGCCTGCCCAGTCGAGATCTGTCCTCCGCCGGAAACTGGCTCAAGCACCTGTTGTGCCAGCGGCACCACATTCGCATAGAACAGGCTGCACGGGGAATTGGACGGGGCGACGCACGCACTTACCCGCAATGCCGCCGTGACTGCGTTCACGTTCAGCGTAACCCCGGCGTAGCCTCCGGCGTTCGTCAGGGCGCTGCCCGCACTGAGGGTTCCGGTTCCGGTTACGATGCTGAAGTTCACTTGCACCTTGTTAAGCGGAGACCCGTTGCTCAGAACTCGCGCCGTGATCGGAATCCCGACGGTCGCGTCGTATGAGATCCAGACATTGGATGTAAGCAATCCGATGTCAGTCGAGTGCTCGACGGCGTTCAGCGTCGCGCTCACTGATTTCGACGGACTGTACACGCCGGGGGCCAGCGTCGCCGTAATATTTGCAACACCAACTGCGATCGGCGTAAGCCCCGTGGACGCATAGCCGCTCTGGTCGCTGGTAACAATGCAGGACTGCGCCCCTCCACACGCGGAGAGTTGCACGTTGCTGCTCGCGTTCCATCCGATGGTCGCGCCGCTGACCGGAGTAACTCCGTCAGCCGCAAATACTCGCACGACCAGCGGGCTCGCAGCGGGCACGCCCTACGGGCGTGGACGGATTCAGACCGGAGAGCAACACGATCTTGTCGGTAGACGCCGCGCCATAGATGACGCCGTTGCTGATGGTGCTGGAAGCGCCACTCACTGGATCGCTGATCGTCAGGTTCTGCGCGCCGTCGCCCTGCGCCGATGCGGACAGAATAAGTTGAGTAGAACTCGTCGCGAGTTGTGAAGTAGTAGTGCTTCCGATCGTCGCCGTAAATCCCGAGGCGAATCCAGTTCCTTGAACTAGAACGGGCGCGCCGCTCACCGGGATGCGCGCCGGCGAAACCGAGTCAGCATAAAGAAAGTGCGCGTGATAGTGATAGTCTGGCCGGCCGTCGCCGCGAAGGTCAGAGATCCCAAGAATGAAGTTGCCTCCGGTATTCACCACGACGTCGAGGCGCGTCAAGGCGAATGGTACTTCATTGAAAGGCGATGGCGTAAACACGGGAGGCGCGATGCCGGGCGGATCAAGGGCCGACCACATGCCGATGACTGGCTGCGCTTTCGATTCTGTCGGGTTCGCGGATTCGTTCAGCGCCGTGACACCCACCGATAAGGTCCGATTTGACTGGGCTGAGACGAGAAAGTACTGCATATCGCCGTAGCCCGACAAGCGACGAATTCCAATCGCCACTCGAAGGCAGAGTCGCCGGCTTGCTCCATGACGAAGGATTCTGTGGCATCGGCTGCGCGCTACCGGCCATCAGTAAATCTTGCTCAACATCGTTCCCCGGCATCACGGTTACCGTGACCGGCGAGACAGAACCCGATGGCGCGACCGGACCCGGCGAGTACGAGCCGACTCCGGCCGACCATGTGGGATCGAGGGCCTCGATGCTGAGTTGGTATTGCGCGCCAGTCCCCGGAGGTGCAAGGCCGGCGAGGTCAAAGAAACCTTCGAGGCTCGAACTCGTGGACCCCCAATCCGAGAAAGGATTTCCCAGCAAATCGCTAAGTCCCGTGATCGGATTCCCGGCATTTCCGGTGAATAGAAACCCAGACACCGACGATGCCGCGTATCTATGCGAGGGCTGCCCGGTGTTGGGATCGATCCAGCGAGCGACGACGTTCACGCCCTGCATGGGCTGCGTCGGACTGCCATGCGAATCCGTGAAATAAACCGATCCGTGAATGCGCGCCGTCGTGCTGGAAAATATCTGCTTGCCCGGAAAGCCGGATTGATTCTGCGCCGTCACGGGATAAAGCCGTGAGATGACAGCCGTGTCGTCCGTCGAGAGCTCGAATGGATTCGCGTAGCACCGAGTAATCGGGACACAGTTCATCGGATCGCTGAAGTGCATCACCGGAAATCCCGCGTAATCGTCAGACGTCGGGTGCGGCGACCCGGTGATGACATTCACATTGAGCTGCGACCATCCCACGCCGAGCACGTTGCCGATCACGCGCACCAGGCGGTACTGCACATCGTTGAGCTGCGAGGATTGCTGCACGCACTGCCCATTGATAACGATCAGCGCGTGCTGATAGGTAGCGAACGTCCCGAAATTGTCGTCACCGCCAAACACCGCGTTGAAGAAGCACTCGCCCGAGTCTCCGGCGCCCTGTCCCAGTAAAGCGTCGGTGACAGAGCCATCGTAGTCATAAACGATGCCCACGGGAGTGCCGGTGGCTGTGGGCTGAATGTCGGCCGGCATCGAGATAGTACCGTCGGGATTCACCGTGACATTGCTTCCGTTCACGTCCTCCGCGAGCGAACCGCCGCTGCTGGCCGCGAGTGCCGCCGTCGGCACAGACGTCCACACGCTGAAATGCGCTGGCGACGAAACTGTTAGCTGACGCGTTGGGCAGAATCGGGCTGAGGTTGCCTTGATCGGTGTAATACGTGATCGCTCCTCCCGGCCAGACCAGCGCCTGTCCCGTAGTCGATGGATCAAAATAGCTGGAGCCCGCGACCAGCTTCGGACCTCCGGCTCTCGACGTGAGCGCAAACAGAAGCACGAGGCCCGTGCCCCAAGCGAGCCTGAGGAAGAAAGGGCGAATGCTCAATGCCATGTCTGTTGTCATGGTCACCTCGTTCTTCACTTATTCCTCCCCACCGGCCCGTCGCACCGCCAAGGCGAAATCGCTGAAAGAAACACGCGACCTCCCACCCAGGACGGGATCTGCGCGGAAAACGGAAAGATGTTGCGCCGAGAGCAAGACGCGTCCCCAGGAATCAAGGGCGAAACGGCCGATCTGCCCGCCCACGCAACTGGTCAGGCCCAGCTTGCTTCTTGGATAAAGGAAGAGCAGCACGCGCTCGCCCACACGATAGCGCTGGCCCGCCGACCACAGGCCAATCCACTGCGAGATCGTGATGTTCTCGCCCGGAGTGGCGCCGCGGATTGCCTTCTCGACATGGAAGCTGATCGAAACCGTCTCAACCGGCTGTGCGCTATTGCCGGCATGACGTTCGACGCTGGTCACGGTTCCGGAAAAGATCATTCCCGCCGAGCTGGCAAACTGCGGCAGCCCCAGCAATCCCGGACTCTCAACGGGATATCGCGTGAAATGGTTGACCGCTGTCGTCGGCGCTTCAAAAATGTTTGGAAGCCTGATGTGGACGTCTGGCGCAACCCCGGCGGGCGGGAACGTTCGATCACTCTGGCTTTCCATCGACTGCGCCAGAGCGAGCACCGAAATGAGAAGCAGACAAGCGGGACTTCTCCCAAGCATTTGGGGAGACCTCGACTTTAAAATGTCTGCTCGGAGGAAACCGGGAAACGAGTTAGCCTAGACCAATTGCGAGAACAAAAGCTGTGACAGATGTCACAAGAGCCTGTGGATAACATCTTCGAAAATCAATAATCTGACTCTCGTCTCGATCATGCACCACTTCGTTCGAGATCATAACGAATTACGATGCGAACCAATTTGCGGATCCGGGCCGCGCGGCGATTGCTGGTAACGCTGGTTTCCTTCTGGCTATTGCTCTTTATGCCGGCCGGATCGCTCCACTTCTGGCAGGCCTGGCTTCTCATCGGACTGATGTCGGCTCTCTGGACCGGCTTCCTTGTCGATTTGCTCAGGAGTGATCCGCAATTAGTCGAACGACGGCTTCAAGGCCGTGAGGCTGAACCCGAGCAGAAACTGTTTCAAAAGCTATTCACCTTAATTTTGTTTCCTGCGCTCGTGGTTGCCGGACTCGATTTCCGTTTTGGATGGTCGAGACGGATTGCACCGATTCCGCTCTGGCTCATCTTCCTTGGACAAATTGCCACGATGGCCGGTTATTGTTTCGTGTTCTGGGTCATGAAGACCAATACCTTCGCCGGAACCACGATCCAGGTGGAGACCGGACACACGGTGATCAGCCAAGGCCCTTACCGGTTCGTGCGGCACCCGATGTATCTGGGGATGGTGCTTACCGCGTTGGGCATCCCGATTGCACTTGGTTCCTACGTAGCTTTCCCGCTGTTCGCGCTTTTTGTCCCCGTGCTGATCTATCGTCTCGTTTATGAGGAACGCACTTTGCGGCGCAACCTTCCCGGCTACTCGCAGTATTGCGCCACAACGCGATTCCGCCTCGTCCCGTGGATTTGGTAAGAAGCGACGGGTCGCCCATCCAAAGCCTGGTTTGGCTTGAGTGGGGATCTCCACATCACAGACTTGCGGGGTGACCCAGCCTTTAAGTTGCCGATGCCACCACGAGTGTGGGTGCCTCATCCTTGCGTCTTTCGCAAGGGTGGGAACCGCGAACCGCAAGAGCCGGCAGGGGCGTTTTCTGGGGTAGCTTTTCAATTTGACGAACGGCTACGAGGGCTGCTTCCCTGAGCAAGCGTCAGCGTACACACGCAGAACTCGTCGAATGTGATACTGAATCATTGGCTGGGGCGCAGCGCTCAATGCTCCAGCCCGAATAGCTCCGTATTCCAGCGGCAAATACTGGCTGATAAGGGTAAGAGGAATCGGCTTTGCCCCGACGTTGTCGAGCAATCGCGCGATCTCCTCTTGGACGGCAGGCTGGTTCCAATAGTATCGGCAACGATCACTGTAACCGTAGATGCGGTCGCGGCGCACCTCGTCTTCGTCGCCGTGATAATACGACCGCCAGTGAGACTGGTCACGCAACATTGCCGCCTCCAGAGCTTCGCGTACGTTCGAGATCCGATGCGCCGGCGTCTTTCCGAACAGCTCGCGTTCTATGGCGCTCAATGCCAACACTGCTTCGCGAAAAGCAAAGGTCAGCCATGGACCCACCTTCAAGATCGCGAAATGATCCTCGACCATCCGTTTTAGGGCGTCTGGAGACTGATAGTCCGTCGAATGCGCTTCAAAGACGATTCCTGGATGTGAGGAAAGTGCAGCCGACAGTGACGCTGCTTTTGCCGGATCGTAATCGAAGATCGAATTGGATCCGAAGTCAACTCCAGGTTGAACAACCAGAGCAATGACTCTTTCCCAAGCCGACCCCAAACCCAGTTTTGTGAATGCGTCCCGGAACAATTCCAGAGTCCGATGAACGTCCTCGGCCTTGGTAACCGTGAGCCCGCCTGTATCGTTCGATTCGCCGCCAGGCGCAGGGACTTCAGTTCCAACGACATAGAGTGGTAGGGGTGAGCCTGCCGGCAATTCGCGATGCGCTTCTTCCGATGCTTGACACAATATCGCGGCTCGCTCAGCAACGGTCCGCTCCGGGATTCCAGTTTCTCCGTCGTCGGCGCAAGCCATGCTCGCGTCGAGATGAATCTTCTGGTAGCCGGCAGCCACGCAGTCACGCACCAGTTTGCAGGCTTTCTCTAGAGCTGATTGGGACGCTTCATTTCGCCACGGGAACGGTCCGAGGTGATCGCCCCCAAGCAGGACCTGTTCTGCCGACAGCCCCGCACTCTTTGCGGCGGAACGGATCCACTGCGCGAACTGCCCCGGCGTCGAGCCCGTGTAGCCGCCAAACTGATTGACTTGGCTCGATGTTGATTCAACGTGCAGCAACGAATCATCCGCTAACGACTGCTGGATGGCGGCCTCGATTACTGCGGGGTGAGCGGAACACACGGCATATGTGCCGCCGGTTCCCGACTGGCGATTGCCGCGTAACACTTTCTGTAGTCGGCTAGCCGCATCATCGTACTTCTTATTTAGAGGTGCCGTGTTCCGTGCCCCTTTCGCTGTTCTACTTAACCACAGCCATCAATGTGCTTCTAGTCTTTGGTCTCTGTTTTGAGTCTCAGGCCCGGCGTGACTTGGGCCACCATCTTCACTTTAGTCAAAGGAAACTAAACATAATAAATCGTAATACGAGGAAGGCTCCACCAAGCCGGCTACTTTTTCGGAACTACGTGGATCAAGACGGCCGGTGGCCCATTCAAGCCCGGTTCTGGCTTGAGTGGGGATCTTCACACGTCATCGATCTAGAAAATTTCGGTTTCCCCCATCCTTGGCTCCGCGTCGTTTGCGGAGTCAGGACGAGGCAGCATAGTGCGCGCCTGTTCGAGGACCGAAAGAAATCTATCGAATCAGCGGCAAGCCAGGCCAATGCCGTTTCAAACTTTATGTGCTGTTCCATCAGACATTTTTTCGATTTGGCTACGCTGGTGTTCCAGATATTGGACGCGCCTTGGCTGGTGGTCGCGACTCTAGGCAGCGGACTTGCCCTCTAAAGCTGGCGCGATCTCTGGCTCCGCAAAGTCTTTTGCCGTTAGCAGCGGCCACCCCTTGCGCAGCACGAAATCAAGCCATGCTCCCGCAATCTGCGATGTGAGGATTGCCGCCAATACAAGCGTGGTGTAAAACATCGAACTGATAATTCCCGCATCGAAGGCGACGCTCGCCAGCACAATCCCCGGCCCTCCGCGCGCGTTGGTCGTGATCGCGAGGTTGATCAGGTCCAGGCCTCGAAATCCGGCAAACCGTCCCGCCAGCGAAACCGACAGAATCTTGATCAGGCAGCTGCCAATCAGGAACGCCAGCAGCATCCAAAGCGAAAAGCCTCGAACCAAATCAATCTTCAGTCCGACCATCGCAAAATACACGGGGATGAAAAAGGCGAATGATACCTTCCCGATCGCGTCCAGCGCTTCGGCGAAAAGTCTGCGCTTCTTGTGCACCACTGCAAATCCTGCAAGGAAAGCTGCGAATACCAGACTGACGCCAAACACGCCTGCCACCACGCAATAGCCGAGCAAAACCGCGATCGCATAAGCGATCGGCGCATGCTTTGCCACGACATTGAACTGCGCTTTGTTGATGCGTTTGACGATGCGCGGAAGAATCGTCAACCCCAACCCAAAGAAAAACACCGTTGCCGCCAGATGCTGAGTTAGTTCCCGCGGACGGAGCACCGTCTTCCCCGCCATTGCCGTAGCAATCGCCAGCGCCAGCCACAGCACGATATCCTCGAGCACCGCAACTCCGAGCACCAGGCGCGCGAAGCGAGTATGGAGAATCTTCAGATCGGCAAAAATCTTCGATACGACGGGCACCGAGGTCACCGCAACTCCGACCGCCAAAATGATGACCAGTGAAGTGCGGTTTCCGTTCTGCCCCGCGAGAGATGGCCGAATCAGCCAGGGTCCCAGAACTAGCGCCAGCGCAAATGGGATGCCGGTGCCGACAATCGTCAGCCAGGCAACTTCGCTGCGCTCTTCGCGAGTGAAAAGATTTCTCGTTTCCGCGCCCGACAGAAACATCAGCATGAGCAAGCCCAGCCAGTAAACAAAGTTGAGAATGGCGCTCTGGTGGTCGGTGATCTGCGCGAGCCGATCGCCGAACGGGAGCCTGCCGACTAGCGACGGCCCAAGGAGAATCCCGGCCGCGATCTCGCCAACAACTTTAGGCTGTCGAAGCCATACAAAAAGATGGCCGAGCAACTGCGCCAATCCCACCAACAGGAGAAGCACGAAGAGTACTGAGGTCAGATCAGAGTTCGACAAACGAGCAGGTCCCCGGCTGCCTTCGATGAGGTTCGGGAAAAGAAGGTTGGTTCCCGCGAGGAAATTGGGAGCAACCTATCCGCATCGCCCATCAAGCGTGATCCGAGGGGAACTGGACAGACCGGACGTTCACCGGTATTTCCATACCTCCCTTCTAATATTTCACCCCACGCCATGACTTCCCCCGGTTTGCTCATCTCTCCTTAAGGATGGGACAATAAGGACATATGCAAAAACCGCTCAGAACATTGGTAGTTCCATATCTTCGCGGCCGGGACACTGCTCATGGGCCAGGCCCTGGCGCAAGATGCTCCGGCAAGCACAACCTCCAAACCAGCCCAGTCGAGTTCGACCCAGTCGACAACTTCGGGAACGGCGAAAACCTCAACCACGACAAAGAAGCCCACGACCGGCACGAGGACAGCAACAACTCTCACCTTGAAAACACAAAAAGAAAAGAATAGCTATGCGCTCGGCATGAGCATCGGGACCGGCCTGAAGAAGCAGGGAGTCTCGACGGCCGTCGATCCTGCGCTGGTGTCCCGCGGCCTTCGCGACGCGATCAGCGGCGGCAAGACTTCCATGACCGAAGACGAGATGCGCGCCGCCCTGCAGCAACTCCGGACCGAGGTCCAGGGTGCGCAACAGGCGAAGGCTCATGCCGAAGGCGCGTCTGCCCGCAAAGACGGCGAAACTTTCCTCGCAGCCAACAAGACGAAAGAAGGAGTGCAGACTCTTCCCGATGGTTTGCAGTACAAGGTTCTGCAACAAGGCAACGGGCCGAAGCCCACGGCCAATGACACGGTGACCGTGAACTATCGCGGCACGCTCATCAACGGAAAAGAGTTCGACAGCTCGTATAAGCGCGGCCAGCCGATTTCATTTCCGGTGAGCGGAGTCATCAAGGGCTGGACGGAAGCTCTGCAGCTGATGCCCGTCGGATCGAAGTGGCAGCTCTACATTCCGTCGGATCTCGCTTATGGCGACCAGGGCGCTGGAGCGGATATCGGTCCCGGACAGACTTTGATTTTCGATGTGGAACTTCTCGGAATCGGAGATCAGACACAGAAGAAATAATTATGACTTGGTCCGCATGCAGGCCGTCAGCGCAGGCTGGCGGCTTTCTTGCTTCTGGATTAATAGATCATCTGCGCCGCGGATCGCGAGCGCTTGCCTTATAGATTTCGCTGCACGACTGACGTCGGCATTGCACGTAAATGTTCTTCCGCGGAAAGGTTGGCGCCCGCCAGCAGCAACAATCCCGACAAGAATGCCCAGAACATCATCGTCACCGATAGCGCGAATGGGCCGTACACTTCCTGAAAATTCAGCCAGGGCAGCGCGAGGATGTAGGCGTACTTCAACGCCTCGGAAAGAAGTCCCATGATGATCGCGACCGGAAGCACGGTTCGAGCGGGAACCTTGCCGTTGGGCAGAATCCAGTAGATCAGGAAGAAGATGGCAATGCTCGCCGCAATGGCAAAGATCTTCATCACCAGAAATCCTACGACCCGCACAAAGCCTGTCCCATAGCCACGCAAGATGAACTGCATGAACGCGACCGGTCCCGCCGTCAGCGCGATCGAGAGCAGCGCCAGGGCTCCGCAAGCGAAGGCCAGTCCAAATGAGACGAGTTGATTCCCCAGATAAGAGCGGTTGGTGTCGAAGCGCCAGATGCGGTTGAGCGCGACTTCCAGCGGCAGGAACACTCCCGAAGATGTCACCAGCAGGATCACCAGCGAGGCAAACTGCACACTCTGCCGCGAATTGACCATCGAGTTCAGATTGCGGATGACGAATTCCTGCCCCGCCGGAAGATAGTCACGCAGCAACTCCAATACAACGTCATACATCACGCGCGAGTGAAAGACCCGGCGGATCAGGGTCATCATCAGCACGACGAACGGGAAGAACGAGAGAATCGAATTCGCGGCCACCGAGAACGCAAATGTATGCACATCGGTGCGCATGAGGTACTTCACGGTCGCGAGTATCAGCCCGGGCGAGCGCTGTCGGCGAAAGCGAGCAGCGGGCTGGGGCGCTGCCGGTGGGGCAGGGACGGGCAGACTCGAGGTGGGCGGAGTCACCACGGTAGAAGTAAATCGTACCAGACGAGTCGAAGAAAGCTGCCCGGAGGGCTGGAACTGAAGTGACCAGAGGCGGTTACGGGCTTATTTCTTTATCCTTGTTAAAGCTACGGAGAAATGACTACGAGTCATGTTTCGATTCCCTTCTAATTTTCCTTGCGAAACGTTTTAATACTGCTTATTATCTGTTGCTCGACACCGGGAAATGGTCCGGTGGTGAGACCAGAGAGTGGTTGACGTTTGTTGGGTGTGGTGGAAAAGCGCCAAATTGTCGGACTCCAGAAGTTCCCGCAGCAGCTGCTCACTGCAGCCGGGGACATTGGAGTCTTTTCCTTTTTGGAAGTAATCCTTCTGCACGTTTAAACGCAACCGAAAATTCTACCGGTTTCTCTGAGGGGGGCCCCGGCGTGCCGGGGCGCAATCCGAGGACCTGGAGAATTCATTCTTCGCGATCAGTGAAAGGAGTAGTTTCCGTGAGAGAGAAAGGTACAGTGAAGTGGTTCAACGGGGCGAAAGGATATGGATTCATCCAACGCTCTACAGGAGAAGATGTCTTCGTGCACTTCTCCGCCATACAAGAGAACGGCTACCGCACCCTCAATGAGGGTGAGACCGTGGAGTTTGATCTGCTCAAGGGCCCCAAGGGCTTTCAAGCGGCAAACGTAGTCCGCGCATAACCTGCGAACCATTCTGAGAGCCCTCCCGGTCCCAGCGGGAGGGTTTTTTATTGCACCGCAAACTTCTCGATAGAAAAAGCAGCCAACATTTCGGAGGCTTCGAAAAGGCCGATCAGACGGGCTTCAGCGGCGCGCCGTCTCCCCAATGAGATCTTGCTTAAATCTCCTGCCAAATTGGAATTGGATTGCCACGATTACGCAAAAACTTGCAACTTCGCGCGGCTTTTTCAATGTCTCCCTCCCATTGCCCTTGTATCGCTATTCTCCGCATGATTTACTTGCAAAACAGACTGGGGCGACTCAAGGAATTAGAGTATGAAGAGGTTCTCGGAATCCTGCTGGTTGCGCTCCCTTGCGCTGGTAGTCGCGGTTCTCGCTGTAAGCGGTCTCGCTACGGCTGCAACGCAGTACGTTGTCACCAACGATGACTCGGTCTTCCCCTTTCATACCGGCGTCAGCTTTTATACGATGGGCAGCAACGGCCTCGTCTTTCAGCAGCAAGTCCAAACAGGGAACTTTGGCATTGGCGGCGGATACTTTGGAATGAACCGGGTCGCCGTGCTCAACAGTGCAGAGCAGCAGTGTGTCTATGCCTCCGAAGCCGGCAACGACGATGTCGTCGGAATCGTCATCAGCACCCTGACCGTGGGCGGCAGCGCGAGTGGATCGTCCACCGATGGCGGCACCACCAACGGCATCGGCCTGGCGATGAACAGCAATTACCTCTACGCCAGCTTCAGCGACTCCAACACCATCGGAACGTTCCAGGTAGAGCCCGGCTGTGGCCTGACCTTCGTGAACGATACATCCGTTGTCGGTTTGCAGAGTGGTGTGATCAATGGTATGGCCGTGCATGGCTCCATGCTGATCGCTAGCTATACCGATGGCTCGATCGAGTCCTTTAATATTTCCGGTGGATCGCCGGTCTCCAATGGCGACAAGCAGTACTCGACCGCTACCGTGAAGTCGCAGGATGCCACGTACGCAAATTCCATCGACATCACCAGCGATGGTCACTTCGCCATCTTCGGGGACACGTCTACCCAAGTCAGCATCGAAGTTTCCGATATTTCCTCCGGCAAGTTGACCAAAACGAAGACTTACCAATCTCTCGCGAGCATCAGTTCGAGCAACATTATCTTGAGCCCTGATGAGACTGTGCTGTATGCGATCAATACTCAGGGTGACACGGTCAGCGCGTTTTCCTTTGATAAGGCCACGGGAGTTGTGTCGCCCGGCTGCCGATCGGGACGGTTGCGTGGAATCTCGCAAAACTGGTCATATCTCGCCGGTGTCGCCTTGATCAGCCAAACCGGCACCGGTGGCGGAGTCTATGTCGCCGAGTTCGGCAGCGTTTCGGGGATAGCCACCGTGACGCTCACTACGTCCGGTAAAACATGTTCCTTACAGGAAGCGTCGGGGTCGCCACTTTCTGATCCAAACAGTCCCGGACTACTCTCGATTGGTACTTTCCCCCCTCGATCTTTCTAGATCCAATCGTTACGTGTGGGTGCGATCGCTCGTGTTTGAGCTCATAAGAATGAAGGAGTCGGATATGCGGTGTTTGTCCAAGTGGTGGCTGCTGGTAGCAATGTGCGGATTCTTTTCTCCGAAACTGGTGGCGCAAGATTGTCCCCCTCGTCCCGCTTCGGGGACAGTGGTGGGCGATCCCTATAGCATTTATTCTGAAAACGGCTCCTTGAATGCCGAATTCGTGATGGCGCACTCGGTGGATAAGACCGGTTATACCCACTATTGCTACAACTACCAGGCGCCCAACAAAGTCGTCGAGGCTCCCACCTTGCATGTCAAGCCAGGCGACGTGCTGAACCTGAAAGTTGTCGACCGGATTCAGAGCACCGAGTCGATGAAGATGTACATGGCTCCTCCGTCAGGTCCCGTCTGCGGCGACACTGGCACCCCGACCCTCAATTCGACGAATGTTCACTTCCACGGCATGAACGTCTCCCCCAACTGTCATCAGGATGACGTGATCACCACCCTGATCCAGCCCGGTACTCCGGGCTTTCAATACAGCGTGCATGTTCCCACGTACCAGCCACCGGGTCTCTATTGGTACCATCCGCACATCCACGGGTTCACTGAATTTCAAGTCAACGGAGGCGCGGCCGGAGCACTGGTCGTCGACGGAATGGAAAAGGTGCGTCCCTGAGGTCGCGGGACTTAGCGAGCGCGTATTTGTGATTCGCCAGCAGTACCTCGTTCCGTGGATTCCCGGACCCTACCAGCTTTCCATCAACTACGAAGTCTCGCCATTACTCGGAGCCAAGCCAATTATCCAGATGAAGCCCGGGGAAAAACAGTTCTGGCGCGTGGCCAATGCCACGATTCAGGATTTCCTGCAACTCCAGATCCAGGAGAACAGCACGCTGCAACCCATGGAGTTGGTCGCACTCGACGGATATCCTCTCTCGCAGACCAGAAAGGAAACGACGATTCTGATTCCGCCGGCCGGGCGTGCCGAGTTCATCGTGCAAGCTCCTCCCGCTGGAGGCAGCGCTGTCTTCTTCACCAATGCCTACAACACCGGCCCGACTGGAAACCTGGATGTCTCGGAAAGCATCGCCAACATCCAGACCAGCAACAACGCTGTTGCCGAGCAGATGCCGAAGGCGACCCCTCCGTCAGCAGACGGAACAAAGTTCTTCGACCTCGCCCAGCAGCCCGCAACCATCCAGCGCAAACTTTATTTCTCCGAGGAGTTTGGTGGCACCAACGGCCCCATCCAGTTCTACATCACGGTCGACGGACAAAAGCAAAAAGTGTTTGAGCCGAATGAACCGCCGGCGATCACGACCAAGGTCGGAGCGATTGAAGATTGGACGATCGAAAACCGCGCCCTTGAAACTCACGCTTTTCATATCCATCAAATCCATTTCCGCGTGCTGGAGATTGATGGCAAGCCTGCTCCGAACAATGATTTGATGGACACGATCGCAATTCCCTACTGGGACGGCAAAGGGCCATTCCACAGCGTGAAGGTCCGCATGGATTTCAGTGACCCCAACATCGCGGGCACTTTCGTGTTTCACTGCCACATTCTGCTGCACGAGGATCTCGGCATGATGCACAAAATAATGGTTGAGCCGTAGCCACTGGTTCAGCCATAACGTAGTTCAGTCATAACTTTAGTTCAGCCATAACTGTTCTTCAGCCGTGGCCATTGCTAGCCCATTTCGAGAGAGGCATAAGACTCATGCGCAGACGCATTCTGTTTGTGATCGGAAGTGCATTTTTGCTCGTCAGCGGATATCTGGCAGGAACCCAAACAGGAACCCAGGCTGCGTCCCAGAAATATGACGAGGTGCATGGCACCGTTCCCAAATCCTACGGCAGGCTCGCGGCAGTGATCCCGGACAACATCGGCACCGGGCTGGTTTTTGAAGGCGCCGACGGGACGATCCGGTTTGTCAGCGTCACTGGCATGAAGGAAGGCGAATTAGCGCGCTACGACCAGACCCCGGTTCGCGGCGGCATCCCAAAATCGTACGGTCATCTCGTCAGCGCAGTCGTCAACCACGGCTCGACCGGACTCGTCTTCGAGGACACCAACGGAGTAATCCGCTTCGTGACCTTGACGGGCGTAACGGAAAGCGAACTGACCCGCGAGTAAGACGTAGGGCGTCCAGGCTAGGACGGGCGGGAACGGGATAACCACGCCTCGAGCGGATTGCCGAGGTCCAGTCCCACGGTGACCTTTTACTCTAAGATCTTTCTGCCCCGCTTGACTACTACTGCACGATCTGGAATTTCTTGTTGCTCATCGAAGTGCCGCTCGGAGTGGCTACCGTGACGACCCCAGTCGTTGCGCCCGTGGGGACCGTGGCGGTCAGATATGTGTCGGATACAACTGCGAACTTGGCGCTGGTTCCGTTGAACGAGACACCCGTTGTGCCCGTAAATCCTTGCCCTAGAAACTCAATGGTCGCTCCAACCTTGCCAAAATAGGGCAGTAGGCTGACGAATGTCGGCAGGCTGGCATTCCAGCTATAGAACACGCCCTCATTGTACGTACCACCGGCACTAGTATCGCCATACAGGATCCCGTTCGTATGTTGGAAGGGAGTGACATTGGGCGTCGCTCCGGTTGTATTATCGAAGTTATGAAGCACGGAAAACGAACCGTTCGGCATGAGGTAGAAGAACGTGCCGCAGCCGTCAGCACCGCAATTCGAGCCGCTCCCCCAATAACTGTTTGCACCATAGCCGCTGCCGTCACTTGCCTGCACTAGACCTGCAGCGGGGTTAGTTCCTTCGGCGTTATTCATGGTGTGCACAACCGTGAACTTACCCTTGGGAGTTAACCTAAAAACTGTTCCGGGACCTCTGGACCCAGTTCCGTAGAAATTGCCATCGCTAGCTTGGATTAGCGGTCCGACAGGATAACCAGCATCATTGCCATCAAAACTGTAGATAACGGCGAACTTGTAAGGAGGCGTGATTTTAAACACCACCCCACACCCTACCGCACTACAACCAGTCCCACCACCTTCCGACGTCACCCCGTAAAAGCTCCCGTCGGCCCCCAAGACGAGAGGAGCAAAAGGAACAGCCCCGTCCGAACCACTGAACGAATGGAGCGTTGTAAAGTCGCCAGACGGCGTGATTCTATAAATTGTGCCGACCGCGTGCTGGCCTCCTGAAAGTGTCGTGCCGTAGAAATTTCCGTCTGTGCCTTGGACTGGAGGCGCGCCGGGATCTCGTCCCTCGTTCGCCGATACAAAGTTATGGAGCACGATAAGGCTTCCGGCTGAAGTAATCTTGAACACGGTTCCCACATCGTACCTGCCCCCTCCGCCCGCCGTGCCGTAAAAGTTGCCGTCGGTTCCGAGTGTCAGGCCACCGCCCGGACAACTGCCAAATGTGCCATCAAAGTTGTAAAGCACCGTCATGGTGCCCGCAGGTGTGATTTTGAACACAGCACCTTTGTCGTGCACGCCGCCGTTGCAGGTAGCGCTGTATAGGTTTCCGTCGCGCCCCTGCGCGATTATCCCCGAAGAGCTAGGTCCAACCGGGTCGCCACTATTGCTTCCAAAGTTGTAAAGCACAGAGAATTGGGCGGAGGCGCCAACGGCAAGGCCAAGGAACGCCAGCATCACAGACATGCAGAAGCGCCAAACGTTCACGACGGAAATCCCCTTGACTGAAAAGTTGAGGAAGGACAGACGCAACCGTCCCGGACGGCTCTCCTCATCATACACGCCGGGTGCCCCATTTCTCGCGCGCCCTTTGCGCGAGAAGTGGGGATTTTGATTTCGCCCTACGTGGCCACAACCGACTCGCACGTCCCGCTAAGCCAAGCAAGCATATGTGCTCGTGTGGAGCGGGCGCTCTCGCCCGCTGGTTTTTGGTTGTCATGCTGAGCGAAGCCGCGGCCAAAGAGAAGCGAAGTCCGCCGCGCAGTCGAAGTTGAGGCGTTTGCACGGCGTCCGAGCCGCGCGCCGAAATCCTGAGCCTGTCGAAGGACCGCATCCTTACCGTCTTGGAAGGCGTCATCCCGACCGCAGCCGCCCTTCAGGCGGAGGGAGGGATCTCGCGTGCAGCGCACTTGCCGGGTTGCCCCATTTCTCGCGCCGCAGAAAACCGCCGCGAAAACATCACCGACTGGGCGCTCGATCAATTCCGCTCCCATTACACCGACCCGTCCATCACCAAGTGGGACATCTTCCATTACGTCTACGCCGTCCTTCACCATCCCGAATACCGCACGCGTTACGCCGCCAACCTCCGCCGCGAACTTCCTCGTATCCCGTTCGTGAGCACGGGGGCTAAAGCCCTCGATAATCTTGCGCCGGACGCCGGGCTGAAGCCCGGCTCTTCCACGGAAGTTGCCAACGACACCGCTCCCGAGGCTGCCGTAGTCGCTGGAACAGCCGTGGAAGAGCGGCCCTTCAAGGGCCGCGTTAAGAATCTCAAAAAAGAAAACAACACCGCTCTGCCGAAGGCCGTTGCCGGAGGGCAAAGCCCGCAGGCAACTGCGGCCACCGCCAACGCCGATGTCTTTCGCGCCTTTGTCAGAGCCGGGCAACGCCTCGCCGAAATCCATGTCCACTACGAGCAACAACCCGAATACCCGCTGAATAAAATTGAGAAGACAGGCGAAAAACTCGACTACCGGGTCGAAAAGATGAAGCTAAGCAAAGACAAAAGCCAGATCATCTATAACAAGTTCCTGACCCTCAACGGCATCCCACCCGAAACCTACGAATACCGCCTCGGCAACCGCTCCGCCCTTGAATGGATCGTCGATCAATACCAGGTTTCCACCGACAAACGCAGCGGCATCACCAACGATCCCAATCGCGAAGACGATCCGACGTATATCCTGCGCCTGATTGGCCAGGTGATTACCGTCAGTCTCGAAACGGTGAAGATTGTGAAGACGCTCCCCGAACTTGGGATCCCATAGTTTTCCACAGCCCCCACCCAAAATAAATCCGATTCTTGTGACATCTAACCTTTACTCAGGATTCTCATCGTTCAGAATTGGGACTATGCCCAACCAAGGTCCCAACGATTGTGTAGCGGCGGACGCAGCTTGCCCGGAGCCAAGCCGAAGCGTCCGCCCCGCTCGCGAAGCAACCGCGTCGCCCACCGTGGGGCCCGAAAATCCCTTGTCCTCCTCTGCGCCCTCCGTGGTATCGGTGAAGTTCCTCCGCGTTCCTCTGCGCCCTCGGCGGCAAAATTCCCAAAACGGGAAATCCTCGACCCCGACCACGATCTTTCCACCCTCCGCGCCAAACTTAAGTCCTTAGTTATCAAGAATTTACTCGCAAGCCCTTTCCTTACAAGATTTTACGTCGATTCCGTCATCTCCAATTTCCCTAACTCCAATGCCGCCAAGATTTTAGCTCGTAACTACCAAAAAATCATGAACAGGATCTCTATGCCAAATCCAAAATCGTGCACTCATATCAAAGTCACCGGAGTCCGCTGCGAAGCTCCAGCTCTCCGCGGAGAACAATTCTGCTACTTCCACCAGCACGCCCATCGCGGCGTCCGCCGTCCGCCACACTCGCGTCTCCATCCCATCGCGCTGATCGAAAGCGAAGAGGCCATCCAGGCCTCCCTGATGGAAGTGATCAACGGACTGATTCGCAACACCCTCGACGTGAAGCGCGCCGAATTGATCATCCGCGCGCTGCATATTGCGGTGAAAAATGCGCGGCATACCCGCTTCGACAGCAACGTCTATCCCAAGGTGAGAGAGGTCCCGGAATACTCTGAGCCGGAAACGGACAATGTGGAGACGATGGGCCATGTGGGGACGGGCGCCATCGCCCGTCCAGCGAGCAAAGCGAGCGTGGCAGTCACCGCCCCCTCCGACGATTTCCTGCCGGCGGTGGCAGCCGTCCCGTACAAACCCGTGGATCCGCGCGATCCACACTTCTTCGAGCGCATGGAAGAGGGCGGACGCGTCCTAGCCCGCCAGACCGCCGAACGCCGCGCCGCGGAAGCAAAAGCCGCACAGGCCGTCGTTACCGCTGCTGGCTCTGCTCATGTGGGGACAGCCGCCCCCGGCTGTCCCGGTCGCGAAGCGACCGCATCCATCGCCGAGGCACAAAGGCTGCCCCACCCTTCGCGCCTTTCGAAGGGTGGGAATCCCGAAGCACAACGTCCGCAACGCAAGCCACCGGTGAATGTGAAAGCAGTCGCCAGGACAATTGCAGCTCCGAAGGAGCGGAAGAATGCAGCCCAGCGCGCAAGCGCTGGGTAGAAATGCCCTCTACTGAGACACAGGGGCTGCCCCACCCTTCGCGATTTTCGAAGGGTGGGAATCCAAAATGATCGCGCAAAAAGCGCGCGAGAAATGGGGCACCCGGCCATCGGGATTATTTTCGATAAACGAAAGTAATGGAGGATGTGAGATCGATCACCGCATTTGGAAGGCGAAGCGCAGTCCAATGTAGACGAGGGCTCGTCTCTTGCGTTGCTGGATTAGAGTGACTTTCGTTGTACTTGCTTTACTGGCCGCGCAGGCCGCGGCTGCGCCATTTGTCGTTTTTCCGAAAGCAGGGCGGTTGGTTTCGCCTGACGGGCGTTATGAGGTGCGCGACGCGGATCGTACCGCAGCGTCTACAGATTTTAGTGGGACGTTCCATTCGCTATGGCTCATCGAAGTTGCGACTGGACGGTCGCGCAAACTATGCGACTATCTCGGCGTCTCGGCCGTCGCATGGGCAGGCAATGATTTTCTGGTCGCAACGCAGTATGTGGGAAAGAAGACATCCCGAGCCCTGGTGTTTGCGATCTCTGGCAGCGAAGAACCCGTGATGCTGGATCCCTCTACGTTAATTCAACTCCTCGCGCCCGAATTTCGCGAACATCTACGCGGGAACGATCACGCGTTCGTCGAGGCTTCGCGCCTCGAAAGTGACATCTTCTATTTCGGAGTTTGGGGTTATGGGCAGCAGGACCTTCACGGCTTTCGCTGGACGTGCCAATACAGCTTGCGCGACTCGAAGGCCTCGTGCAATTTCGGTAAATGAGACTACCTTTGTCCGCCGGAATGCATCTTAGCTGGACCTTAGATCGCATTTTTGGTTTGGCTGTGAGGTCCCTTGCCCCGGTTTCTGGTCGGATGCGCTTCCTTGGTAATCTCCCTGGCTGTCCTGAACGGTTGTGGCGGAGGAGCGATGCCTCCTCAGAAAGTGCCAACTCCCACGCCTGCATCATTTCAACTGAGCGTGACAGCCCCTGCTGCCGGTTCCGGCACGATTACCAGTAGTCCGGCGGGCATCCATTGTCCTACGAATTGCACAGCAACCTTCCCGCAAAACACTCAGGTGAAGCTGACTGCATCGGCAGCCGCGAATTATTTTTTTGAAGGATGGAGCGGCGCATGTTCCGGCAACAGCAACTGCAGCCTGACCATGACAGGAAACGAAACACTCGCTGCGACGTTCGCCCCGGGAGTGACGCTCACCGTGGCCATCACCGGTTCGGGAGCAGGCACGGTTACGAGCAGTCCCGCGGGGATTGACTGTCCAACGACGTGCACCGCAGTTTTTCCGCAAGATACAAATGTGACGCTAAGCGAGTCGGCCGGATCGAATGTCGTATTCAGTTCATGGGCCGGAGCTTGCTCGGGGAGTTCGAGTTGTAGCGTAATGCTGAGCAGCGCGGATTCCGTCATAGCTACTTTTGCAACCGTGCCGCCTCCCGCGCCGTCGGCGTTTGTGTATGTGTCGAGCACCGTGAGTGGAAGCGGGACGTCGCAGATCAATGGATTCAGCGCCGATTCGAACGGGCAATTGACGCCGCTTTCCGGCTCTCCCTTTGCCGTGAACATGGTTTCCCTGGTGGCAAGCGGGAAATATCTATTCGGCACGGACGATACCAATCTTTATTCCTATGCGATTGCGTCCGATGGATCGATCAGTCAATCCAGTTCGATCGATGTAAAGCAGTACAACCACCCTGAGAGCTGCAGCGGCGGTCCGGCCTTTCTCTTTCTCGATCGCACGGGCGCGACGCTCTATAACCTCGATTACCTGAGCGACTGCGCAAATAACAGCTATCAATCCAGCAGCCTCGACAGTGCGAACGGAACGCTCAATTATCTGGGGATGACTTCGGCGGTGAGCCCGGTTTTCCAACGAACGCTTTCCTTTATCGGTAACAACGAATACGGCATGGGCGCGAGTTGCTATCACGATCTGCCAGAAATTTACGGATTGAAGCGGAATAGCGATGGCACGTTGACCCTGGCAACAAGCCTGGGCCAGATCGCTCCGGTGCCTGCGGGCGGGTATTACTGTACGTGGTGGGCGGCGGCCGATTCGACGAACCATCTCGCGGTTTCGTTAACACCGCTGGACACGACTAGTTCGATACCCCAGCTCGCCGTATACACCGTCGACGCCACGGGGAATGTGACCCTGAACAGCACAGCAACCGATATGCCGAGCATTGCCGGCACTGCGGTGAACGAGTTGCTGATGTCGCCTTCGGGGCAATTCCTGGCAGTCTCGGAGTTATCTGGATTGGAAGTGTTCAACTTCAACGGAGCGAATCCGATTACGAAGTTAACCGGTGTGCTGACCAGCGACACCATCGACGAGGTGAGATGGGATAACCAGAATCATCTCTACGCGGTCAGCGATGCAACCGGAACGCTCTATGCCTTCACCATCACTGCGAGTGGAGCAACGCCGATTGCTGGATCGCCCTACAAGATTCCCAACGCAGTGGATATGGCCGTTTTGCCGCTGACGCAATAGACAGTTAATCAGAGGCAGAACTCTATCGCATCTCCAACGAGACCAGATCCCCATCCGCTGCGCCGCGAGGCTTGTAGTTGGCGGTGACCTGGCGATCTCTCCAGGAGCAGGAAAAGTCGTCGGCGCCGATCAGAAGAAGAGATTTGTAGTCGGCGGCGCGCAACTTGAGCGTGCCCGCCGCGGAGTTCACCGTTAACACCGCGGCCGGCGCCATCGAACAATCGACAGCCACCAGCTGGCCTTTCACGAACTTTGTGGTTCGCGTATCGGACGGAGAATTGGGTTGTTTTTCTGCCGCGTCTCGTTTCTCCGCCTCCTGTTCGAGCACATCGAATGGAGACTTCTGCTCCTCATATTTGGCTTGAGAGGATCCGGCGGCACCTGCAACGGCGCCATATTTTCGCTGGTTCCCGACATGCGAAGTCAGGTCTTGCGCGAGCGCGACAATCTGGGGATTGTCGCTACTCTTGAGATGGTCGAGCAGGGCTCCGGCGGCGTCCCACTTCTTGGCACTGATGTAAATTTCGGCAAGATGGATCTGGTAGCGCTCATTGCGTGGACTCAGTCCAATCGCCGCGCGCTCCGATTGCATAGCCGTAGTAGAACTGCCCCCGGCATTGCGCGCTACTCCAAGCAGATCGTAGGCATCGGACATCTGCGGATACCACTCGAGCACGCCTCGCAGGTCGAGCATCATGTTGGCGAGCCCCATCATTTCCGCGTGCGTGGCCTGGGCCATGCGGTACTTCGCTATGCAAAGGTAGTAGCGGACCCACATATCCTGCGGATTGAGCGCGGCAGCGTCTCCCATCTCGGAGAATGCTTCTTGAAATTGACCGTGCTGGATGTGATCCCATGCAAGTATGCGATGAGCGAGAGGACTGCCGATTGCGTCGCTGGGAAGTTGCTCAGAATCTGAGCCGACGCGCTTGCTCTGTTGCCGGGTCTCAAGCTTCTTATCCGCTTCGGTCGGGGTAGTGGCGAGATCGTTTAATGTCTTAAGGCCCGCTTCGCGGCGCTCGGGAATGCGGACTTGCACTGCGGCGTACATCGCGCGTCCGTCGGCGTCGGACATGGGCATTACGGTGATGGTTGAGTCATCTTGAGTGATGGGAACAGGAAAGTGATCGGTTTCGCTCAACGCGTTGTTAGTGGGATGGGCCGGATCGACCTGCGTCTGGCGAGACGCCTCGACTGCGCCTTGAAGTGGCGCCTGCGTGTGGAAGTAATCTTTTACGGCCTGCCCCAGTTGCGCGGAACTCATTCCGTACGCCTGCTTGATGGCATCTTCGATGGGAACGTGCTGGTTGAGATAAAGCCCGAAGTACATGCCGGTTTCGGGCAGTTTCTTTTGATGCAGCAGGTAGTGCATCACCATCCAGGATTCAGCGTAGTACAGCGTGTCGTGCGCGCCTTCGTTTTTTGTCGAAGGATCATGCTTCGCCGTGAACAAGTCTGGAAGTGAGAGCCATTCCTCCGCGCCCAGGAGTTCGGTGAAGGATTTTGCAGATTGCGTCTCGGGCTGATTTCCAACCACGGCTCCGGTAGCGATGGGTTGAAGTCCGGGATCACCGCCGATTGCAACCTGTCTGTTATCAATCTGAATGGAGCTGAAGTAGTCGGCGAGGCCTTCATCGAACCATCGTTGTGCGGGAGGATAGTTGTAGTTCAGCAACCGGATGGCGAAGTCGTGCGCGACGGCGCGCCAAGGATCGGTCTCGAGAAGATTCAGGGCGATGAAATCCTGGTCTTCGCCGGGAAGATAAAATCCAGGGGCTTGAATGGGCTGGCCTTGCCGCAGCGGCGCCAACTGGTAGTAGGACTTGTCATTCTTGAAAGCGAGAATCGTGAGAGGGCGAGACTCATTCAGGCGATCTTTGCCGAGCAGAATTGCGAACACGGCGCGCATTTGCTCGAAACGGAGAGCGACTTCGCGTCCTCGTTTTTCGCCGGCGTCGGTGATGACGGTGTAGTGGACGGAATGGAGTTCGAGCCAAGGCGGCTCAGCCGAGCGTGATACAGGGCACAGGATTAGAGCTGGAACGGCAGTGCACAGAATCAAAAGCAGTTTGGGAAGGGTGCGGGTCATCGGCGTTGAGCACAATGGGCTGCTGCAACTATGATGAACTCGCTCCGTTAAAAAATCCACCTGGTGTATCCGGCGTCACCAGCTGTTTTCGGCGGCCGTCATATAATGCCCGTTCATGCCCAGAGACTGGAAAAAACGTTTTTTTGGCCTGCTTGCGGTCTTCCTGCTGGCGGGCGCATCGGCAGCATTGGCTACCTCGTGGAATGGACAGCTGACAGATAGTTCCGGAAAACCGGTTGCCGGCGCTGTCGTGCGACTGCATGCGATGTCTGGGGAGCACGATTATCGGGCCACAACTGCGGTCGATGGAGAGTTCTCGTTCACGGAGATTGAACCGGGCTCGTATGAGCTTTCGATCATCACCCCGCTGAAGGAATCGCAGGCCGCGGCGCCGCTGACTGTTAGTGGGAGCGCGGTAAGTGTATCGCTAGAACTTTCTTCAACGGGCGAAGTGGTGTTAAAGCCGGAGAAGCCTGCAAAAAAGACGGCAGCGCAAGCCAGTGGTGGCGAGCACCTTTCGAGTTCCGAGGTCTCAAGCCTTCCGCTGAATGCGCGTGATTTCAGCAAACTGCTTTTGTTGGCCGCGGGGACGATGACCGACACCAACGGCGCGGCAAATTTCACGCAGCAATTTGCGGTGAACGGGCAGCGCGGGGTCACAACCGTTTTTGCAATGGATGGATTCGATACGACCGATCCCGAGATGGGCGGCGCGACGTTTTCGAATTTCAACGTCGACGCGATTCAGGAAGTTCAATCGAATTCGGGAGTGATGACGGCAGATATCGGACATGGGGCCGCGAGCTACACGAATGTTGTGACCAAGTCGGGCACAAACGAGATCCATGGGAGCCTGTTCGAGTTTCTGCGCAATGCATCGCTCGATGCCCGAAATTACTTCGATCCTTCTCCGGCGATTAGCGGCCATAGAATTCCTCCTTTTCAACGCAACGAGTTTGGGTTTACGAATGGCGGACCGATTGTGTTGCCGGGAATTTATGACGGGCGGAATCGCACATTCTATTTCGGCGAGTACCAGGGATTCCGGCAGGTGCTGGGGACAACGCAGGTGATTCCGGTGCCGACCGCAGCCGAGCGCCAGGGAATCGATACAACAACTTTCGCCGGAGACACGCTGACGGTGCCGGTGAATTCGGCGGTGCATGGAGTTCTGAATGGCTATCCGCTGCCGAACGAGCCGGCGGGCGCGTTCGGAGATCGGACGTATGCGGCGTCGTCCAAGGTGGTGACGAGCACGAATCAGTTCTCGATCCGGGTCGATCACAAAATATCGGATAAGGCATCGCTGGTTGTGCGGTTCAGCCTGAATCAAGTGACTGGGCCGCTGACCAATCCGGATCAGACGGCGATCAATCCAACTTTTGGCGTTCAGTTCTTTGATCACCAACGGAATCTTGGGGTGCACTACACGCGAGCGATTTCGCCGCATATGACTTCGGATACGTCGGTGAGCTACATCCGGAGCACGCCCTTTTTCCCGGCAGACAACCACGCACAGCCAGGTATCACTTTCGCCGATGGGTTGTATCAGCCGTATAACCAACCGGCGGGATCGATCTTTGGTTCGTACGGCAACCTTTATCAGGTCAGGCAGGATTTTTCGTGGATTCACCGAGCGCACAACTTCAAGTGGGGAACAGAAATTCGCATCAACCGTGACTCAACGATCTTTGGGGTGAATCCGAATGGAATTTACGAGTTTGGAGGTGGGAGCGCGTACTCCCCGGTGAAGATCACTTCGACGAGTGGCACACACGATATTCAGGTGGGCGCGCCGCTGCCAGATTCGTTGACGGGATTGCTGACGGGCACTCCATATTCCTACAACATCATGGCCGCCGCGAGCATTACGCCAGTGGGAGGCAAGTTCAACGAGGCCGGCGTTCGGCGCGAGGCGTACAACTTTTATTTCGAGGACGCGTGGAAGGCGACGTCGAATCTGAGCGTCAATTACGGATTGCGCTACGAAGTAAACAGCCGGATTCATGAGGCGACGAAACGGACTTCGCTGCCTATTTTTCTGGGAGCGAACGGCCAGTCCGTCGGCTATGGGGATCGCACGGCGCATCAGGAAATCCTGATCAATCCGCAGCCGCCATACGATCAGGACTGGAATGGTTGGGGACCGAGGCTGGGCCTGGATTATGCACTCGGCCGGCATACCGTGTTGCATGCGGGCGGATCGATCACGACGCTGATTCCCAACTTGTGGCAGGACAATTTTCTGACGGCGGGAATTCCATATGTGTTTTCACCATCCATTTATGCGCAGCCGAATGAGCCGATTCACTTTCACAATACGTTTGTGCCGCTGACTTTGCCGACGGCGTATAACACTGCAGGCCAGCCCATTTTCGCGACTGGCCGGTCGCAGGATGTTCCGGCGAACACCGAGTTTGATTATGCGCGTTTCCAGTCGGATCTGAATGCGCTCGCGCCGGGCAATGTGCAATTGCTGAGTGTCACGGGAATTGCGAAGAACTTCGGCAATGGATACGTCGGCAGCTGGACCACCGGCGTGGATCACGACTTCGGAGACTTCAAGTTCAATGCGTCGTATGTGGCGACGGCGGGAATCCATCTGGCGCGGGCGTACAGTCCAAATGGATATGGCGGAGCATGCCAGGGATTCGCGCCTTTCACGCAGTTCAATTCTCCGTGCCATTCGACCGCAGGTTTCGGGCCAGAGCTCATTATGACGAGCGGTTCGCATTCGAGCTATCACGCGCTGCAGACGAGCCTGACGAAGAATTCTCCGAAATACGGACTAGGACTGCAGGCGAGCTACACGTATTCAAAATCGCTGGACGATACCAGCGCGGTGCTGGGCGGGTTACTGGGAACTTCTGGGACGATTTTGCAGACGGCGCCGCAGAATCCGTGGGACCCGTCGGCGGAGAAAGGACCATCGACCTTTGATGTGACCCACGTCTTTGCTGCGAGCGCGATTCAGTTGCTGCCTTTTGACAGGGTGGGATTTCTGCGGCCGCTCGGTCGGAGCGTTACTAAGGGCTGGCAGTTCCTGAATATCACGACGCTCACGACAGGATCGCCGTTCACGGTTTTTTCGGGAGTCCAGCAGACAGGAGCGGGGTTTGGAGGAGGGGACCGCCCGGATCTGGTAGCGATGCCGCATTTGTCGACGAGCCGCGCGGTGCGTGACGACTATTTTGGGATGGGGGCGATCGGGAATCGGTCATTCTTCAACATACCCATCAATGTTGCAGGCGGGACGGGTCCGAATCAGGGGAGATTTGGGACGCTGGGGCGCAATACCTTTCGCGGTCCGGCGTATCACGATTTCGATATCGCGCTCATCAAAGACACTCCATTCGGACACCGCGGAAATGCGGAGATGGGAACGCTGGAATTCCGTGCGGAGTTCTTCAACATCTTCAACATTGTTGATTTCGGACTGCCTTCCAATATCGTGAGCGGCAGCGGATTCGGCATTATCAGCAAGACCGCCGGCACGTCACGGCAGATCCAGTTCTCCCTGAAAATCATCTACTGAAGGGAACTTCTTTTGGTCTTTCTGCGTAAAGACAGAAGGAGTTCTCTGCCTATGCGGATACTGTGCCTCGTAATGGTCGTGCTTAGTGGACTGTTGTCCGCGCAAAACGCAAGCCCCGAAACCGGAAAAGAATCACTCACGGCCGATGCGATTATGGCCAAGGTGGCCGCTAACCAGGATCGCAGCGAGGCACTGCGAAAGGAGTTTGTGTATCGCCAGCACATTCACATCCTGACGCACAAGCCAGGCGGGAAAATGCTGCGAGAGGAAACGGCTGATTACGATGTGACTCCGATGCCCGATGGCACCGAGAAAAAACTCAGTAAGCTGACAGGCCGCTACCTGGTCAAGGGGAAGTACGAGACGTTTGAGGGAGAACCTGTTCCCGCCGAAGACAGCCTCGACGGTGATCTGATCAAGAACTTCCGCGATGATCTGGCGAATGACAAATCCAAAGATGGCTTGGCGAAGGATCTGTTTCCGCTTACGAGCGAGGAGCAGAAGGATTACCAAATGGAGCTGCTTGGGCAGGAAACTCAGGATGGGCGGAGCGTGTACCACATCGGCTTTAAGCCGAAAGATAAAGACGAAATGACTTGGGCAGGCGAGGCTTACATTGATGCGGTGGAATTCGAGCCGGTGCGCGTGTTTACGAAGCTGTCGCGACGCATGCCTTTCATGGTTCGTACGATGTTAGGAACAGACCTACCGGGAATTGGATTCAATGTGGTCTACAAGCGACAGCAGGACGGTGTTTGGTTTCCTTCGACGTTTGGAACTGAGTTCCGGATTCGCGCCTTGTTCTTCATCAACCGTGAGATCTCGGTCTCGCTGGAGAATTCCGCATTCGAGCATGCACAGGTGAAGTCGAAGGTGAAAGCTGTCGGACCGGTAGAGTGATTCGGTTCTGCCTGAAAATCATCTACTGAAAATCGGTGATTACGGTCCTTTCAAAAGCACTGGGATTGGCCTACCCTAGTGCGTTCTTTCAAGCGAAACTTCGGAAGGTCATCATGAAACGGTATCTGCTTTCATTAGTGTGTGGCTTGGCTGGCTTCAGTGCAGTTTCCTTCGCAGCGGAGTCCATGATTCTGACCAACCATCTGGGATACGAACCGAACGGGCCGAAGCATGCGGTTGTCCTGGGCCAAGCCGGCGAGAATCTCAACGGTTGTTCGCTGAACAATTACGCAAATGATCAGAAAGTTTTGGACCTGCCGGCGCAAGCTGCCGGGCCGGTGCAGAAGTGGCGAGACTGGTATTTTTGGACGCTGGATTTCGATTCGTTTAAAACCGAAGGCAAGTACTACCTGCAGTGCTCTTACGGCAGCGGCTATGTGCGTTCCTTCCCGTTTGCGGTTCAGCGCGATGTGCTGGAGCGCAACACGATGTCAGATGTCGTCTACTACTTCAAAGACGAGCGCAGTTCGGGAGAGTCCGACAAAGCCGATCGCCATTTGAAGTTCGAGGGGACGAAACCGGGGACGGTTGACGCGCATGGTGGTTGGTGGGACGCGACTGGCGACTACGGCAAGCACTTCTCGCACCTGTCATTTTCGACGTATTTCAATCCGCAGCAGATTCCGTTTGTGGTGTACAGCCTGCTGAAAAGTTATGAGCAGACCAAGTTGCGCGGGAACCCGAATTTCGATCGCTATCAGTCGCATCTGCTGGACGAGGCGATGTTCGGGGCGGACTACATGGTCCGTATGAAGGCTCCGGGCGGATCGTTTTACCGGTCGGTGAGCACAGGCGGAGTGGATCAAACACCGCAGGGGCGCATGATTGCCGGCGAGATGAAACGCTTTGGAATTGAATCGCAGCCTGGGCAGGGCGCGAAGGACATGGTCGAGTCGGCGAATAACGATCGCGAGTACGAAGTCAGCTACCGGTCCGGAGGCGGGATTGCGATTGCGGCGCTGGCAATGGCGAGCACGTATCCGGTATCGGGGGATTTTTCCAGTGCGAATTATCTGAAAGCAGCCGAGGATGCATTCGACTACCTGGAGAAGAACAATCCGAAGCTGACGAACGACGGCAAGGAGAACATTTTCGACGATTACTGCGCGCTGGCGGCGGCTACGGAGCTGTACCGCGCCACAAAAAAAGAGAGTTACAAGTCAGCGGCAGATCGACGGGCAAAGAACTTGATGGCGCGGCAGATCAGCGCTGGCGGCTACAAGAATTACTGGCGGGCCGATGACGGGACGCGTCCGTTTTTTCATGCGTCAGACGGAGGATTGCCGGTAGTCAGCCTGCTCTATTACGCAGAGATCGCGGATACGAGCGAGGAAGCAGCAGGTTTTGGCGACGGTGAAGAAGTCACTGGAGTTTGAATTGGCGATCACGGCGGAGGTGAATAATCCCTTCGGCTACAGCCGCGAGTATGTGCAGGACAAGACGGGTGCGCGTCGTACCAGTTTCTTCTTCCCGCATAACAGCGATGCGGCTCCGTGGTGGCAGGGAGAGAATGCGAGGCTGGCATCGGTAGCGGCGGCAGCGCGATTGGCTGAGAGAGTCTTCTCGGACGATGCGGAATTTCGCGGGAAGCTTGAGGCATTCGCGGCGAATCAGCTGAACTGGATTCTCGGCCTGAATCCGTTTGATTCGTGCATGTTGAACGGCGTGGGTCGGAACAATCCTGCATACATGTATTTCGATTCATGGGCGTTCACGAACGCGCCCGGAGGGATTTCAAACGGAATTACGAGCGGGTTCAAAGACGAGAGCGACATTGATTTCCTGGTGCCGTATCGCGTGACGGGCGCGGACAACGACTGGCGCTGGGGAGAACAGTGGCTGCCGCATGCTTCGTGGTATCTGCTGGCGGTGGCTAGCGGCGGAGAAATCGGGAAGTGAAACTGCACGGGAAGATGATCGTTGCTGGCACGGGTCCGCCGTCGGTACGATCTGCATTTTGAGAAGCCACTGGCGTCGTAAGGTCGCGCAGGTGCAGGCCTCAACAGCGATCCCATTTGCGTCATCGATGGTGTCTGGCGTCGTAAGGTCCTTCACGACGGCTGCGCCGCCGTTCAGGATGACAGTCTTACTGGTTCCCGGCTCGGCGGAGGACCTGTACTTCCATCGGGCGCAGGTTCACACGAATCACGTGGAGCGGTCCGGTTCCGGTTGAGCCATCCACTTCGTTCACCGTTGCAGCCCCTTGCGGAACTACCTGGACCGACTGCGGAGCGGTGGGTCCTGCCTGATTGCTGTACAAGACTGCAAAGGCATCGCCTTCGGCGCTGAGCACGATCTCAACGATGACGTAGAGTTGCTGCGCCTGCGTTGGATTTGTATTCGCCGCAACGACGACTTCCTGATCGTTCAAGATGCGCGAGAAGGCCACGACGCCCTGAGGGTATCCGGAGACTCCGAAGGTTACGCCGTCCCCTGAGAGCGGACGAAAGTAAAAGCGTCCGTAGCGAAGCGCTGACTGTTCTGCACGAACCGCCGCGATCTGCTGAATGTGCTGGTAGAAATTGCTCTGCTCGTCAAAGCCGGGACCTCCCCAAAGCGCCTCGCGGACTGCCGGATCGCTGCCGGCGCCGTGCAATCCCTGCTCGGTGCCGTAATAAAGGCAAGGGATTCCCGGCAGTGAATAGAGGCAGGCGAGTCCCAGCGTTACTTGATCGTCGAACTCGGTGGGATTCGCGGGATTGACGTAGCGGATGCGTTCCTTCATGTCGTGATTGTCGAGGAACGTGACGAAAAACCGGGTGGCGTCCCCGTGGGAACTGAGCACATCGGCTTCTACGTTCTTGCGGTCCTGATACATGCCGACGACCGTGCTGGGCGCAGCAAATCCTTTTACGACGGGCTTGAGATTGTTGAACAACGGGTAATCGAGCGCGGCGTCGACGCCGACTAATTGACTGTCGCCGCTGTTGGTGAGGGTGTTGCGACCAATGAAGCTGGCGATGTCCTGCTCAGCATTCGCGTCGAGGACTTCTCCGAAGGTGAAGAAGTTTTTCTTGCCGATGCTCAAGGCAAACTCGCGCATGGAATTTCCGAAGAGGCGGGGAAGGTCGCCCTTCAGGTAGCGCAGCGTGTCGATGCGAAAGCCGTCGATGTCGAAGCGTGCAATGACGTATTGGTAGGCGCGGATGAGATAGCTTTGCAGATCAGGGTCAGCGGTCATCATCTGTTTCAGGATGCTGAAATCGCCGATGGTGTCGTCGCCGTTGCCATCTGGAGTGCCCTGGCGGCGGAAGAACTGGTTCTGTTGCATCTCCGACGGCCACACCACCGCGTCGAGGGATGGATTCGGAATGGTGGCAACGTCGGGGAAGTCGGGCCGGGCGGCACCAGTCTGGTCGCGCCATTGAACGGGCTGCGGCGAAGCGTGAAAGCTGGCCTGCGCTCCCTGGTTGCTGATGCAGAACTGGTCTGCCGGATCGCATTGATAGGCGAAAGCATCGCCCGTATGGTTGAGCACGATGTCGAAGATGACGAGCAGATCTTGCTGGTGGGCTGCGTCGACGAGGGCGCGGAGTTCGTTGTCAGCCGCGGCCGGATTGTCGGCGAAGCGCGGCTCGGCGGCGATGAAGTTGTGGATGCCGTAGCCGTGATACGTGTTCGGATCGAAGATGAAGTTCTTGAGCACTGGACTGAGCCAGATGGCTCCGGCTCCGAGCTGTTTGATGTAGGCGAGTTGTTGTTGAACTCCAGAGAACTTTCCGCCCTGAAATCCATAGAAGTTGGGATCGTCGAAGGGTTGGTGAGCGGGAGGGGCGGCGGGATTGTTGAAGCGATCGAGCATCAGGAAGTAGATCCAGCGGTCGCGCCAATCTGTGGGCGAAGGAAATGGAGCAGACGCGGGGTTGGGCGGATTAACGGCTTGGTCGAGGATTGACTGAAAATCTGCAGCGAACAGCGAGGTTGGCACAGCGCACCTCCAGGGAGGGTTACGAACAAGGGAGGAGTCGGAAGGGCCCGTAAGGATAGTAACTCGTTTTAGCCGAGTGGGACAGCGGATCGGGGGCGTTTCGGAATTTGTAACAACTGGCTTCGCAACGGGAATTAATTCTTAACTTGCAAGAGAGTCGAACGTTGCTCTTCGCGCCGCAGGCATTTCACGCGTCCCCATTCACGACATCGTCAGCTTCTGGAGACGTGGGTCCCTCACTCCGGCTTTGCCGGAGCTCAGGATGACAAGGCGCCGCCGTTCCGGATGACAAGACTCTGGTGTTGCGATCCGTACTCGCCTAGTCGCCGCTGGCGTGATTGTGCGTCGGGACGAGCGTCAGTCGCGGACGAGCCGGAACGGGTTCGGGGCGCGCGGGCTGGCCGAAGGTGCTCAGGATCCCGAAAACTGCGATGTAGGCTGCGAGAACACCAAGGCTGACGGAGGCAATGACGGTGAAGAAGAGAATCATGGGCATCAAAAGCGAAATCACGGTCGAAATCCTTCTATCTTTTATCTTTAGACTTTTTTGCTGAAGCTGGCCACTTCCGCCGGTCGCTTTCACGTGTCGCGTCTTCAATCTACCTGCGTTGACGCTCTCCGCTAGTGACGACTAAGATACGGAGTAGAGCTGTGCATTCCTACTTTCGGACAATTCTGGATACCTGTCGACGTTACGGAAGGGGCATCACCCTGGGCGGCTAATGGCGATTACCAAGATCTCTGTCCGGGGCGCCCGGCAGCACAATCTGAAAAACATCAGCGTCGAGATCCCGCGAAACACGCTCACGGTCGTGACCGGCCTTAGCGGTTCTGGGAAGTCATCGCTCGCCTTCGACACGATTTATGCCGAGGGACAGCGGCGGTATGTGGAGACTTTGTCGGCTTACGCGCGGCAGTTTCTGGATCAGATGGAACGTCCCGATGTTGATGGAATTGATGGACTTAGCCCGTCGATATCGATTGAGCAGAAGACCACCAGCCGCAGTCCGCGATCGACCGTAGGAACGATCACCGAGATCTACGATTATCTTCGCCTGCTTGTTCGCTTCGATTGGGGTGCCGCACTGTCCCAAGTGCGGACGTGCGATCAGCCGGCAATCGGCAGATCAGATCGTCCAGCGAGTGATGGCGCTGACGCCCGAGGATCGGGTGATGGTGATGGCGCCGATCGTCCGCGGGCGCAAAGGCGAGTTCAAGAAAGAGATGGAAACGCTGGTCAAGCATGGCTATACTCGCGCGCGCATTGACGGCGAGTTGGTGAGTCTGGACGATGACTCGGTCATCAATCTGGACAAGCGGAAGAATCACACGATAGAAGTCGTCATCGACCGGCTGCTGGTAAAGCCGGGGATCGAGCACCGGCTGGAAATGTCAGTCGGACTGGCCATGAAACTGGCGGGCGGGCTGGTGCAGGTCGCGGTGGTTGGAGGGGAAGAGCAGCTTTATTCGGAGAGGCTGGCTTGTCCGGATTGCGGCATCAACGTTCCGCAACTGGAGCCGCGGTCGTTTTCGTTTAACAGCATGTATGGAGCTTGCCCGGAGTGCCACGGGCTGGGCAGTAAGTACGATTTCGATCCGGCGAAGGTGATCAGTGACTGGTCGAAGCCGCTGCTCGATGGCGGGCTGGGGCCGGGATCGGCGTCGCAGAATTTGATCCATCAATTGCAGGTCGTATCGGCGGCTTATGGGATCGACCTGAGCACTCCGTTTGAGAAGCTTCCGGAAAAGATTCAGGATTTTCTCTTGAATGGCGAGCAGGGGCGCGGCGGAAAGACGGGCTTTCACGGCATCTTCGGATATCTGAAGCAGAATCTGGAAGAGTCGACTTCCGAAGGTTATCGCGACTGGCTGATGGATCATATGTCGGCGACGGAGTGTCCGGCATGTCATGGGAAGCGGCTGCGGCCGGAGAGTCTGGCGGTCAAGGTGAATGGGATGTCGATCGCGGACTTTACGGCGATGCCGGTGTCGAAAGCGCTCGAGGTAGCCCAGGGAATCAAGCTGGCCGGGCGTGAGGCGGCGATTGCTGGGCGCGTTATGCATGAAGTGGTGGAGCGTCTGCAATTCCTGAATGCCGTGGGGCTTAATTACATCTCATTGTCGCGATCGGCGGCGACCTTGTCGGGTGGTGAGGGGCAGCGCATTCGTCTGGCGACGCAAATTGGATCGAAGCTACGTGGAGTGTTGTATGTACTAGATGAGCCGTCGATCGGGCTGCATCATCGGGACAATGGCCGGCTGCTGAATGCGCTGGAGAACCTGCGCGATCTAGGAAATACCGTGCTGGTAGTGGAGCACGATGAGGAGACGATCCGGCGCGCGGATTATGTTGTGGATCTCGGCCCGGGTGCGGGGCGGCACGGCGGAAGGCTGGTGGCCCAGGGCACGCCGGAAGAGATCATGCGCGATCCGAACTCTCTGACCGGAGCCTATATCTCAGGGCGAACTCAGATCGAGATGCGTCCAGAGCGCCGGCAAAAGAACGGAGCGGCGCTCACAATCCTTGGCGCGAAAGAAAACAATCTCAAGAATCTGGATGTTGTCTTTCCACTCGGAGTGATGACCGTGGTGACCGGAGTCTCCGGTTCCGGCAAATCGACGCTGGTCAACGACATTCTGTATCGTGCGCTGGCCCGGCAACTGTATCGCTCACGAGAAAAAGCTGGGGAGCACAAAGCGATTTCGGGGGCGGAGAACATCGACAAAGTTATTCGGATTGATCAGTCGCCGATCGGACGCACGCCGCGATCGAATCCGGCAACCTATACCGGCGTCTTTACGGCGATCCGCGACTTGTACGCCATGCTGCCGGAATCGCGGGAGCGTGGGTACAAGGCGGGGCGATTCTCGTTCAACGTTACGGGTGGACGCTGTGAGGCCTGCCAGGGCGAAGGACAGCGACGTATTGAGATGAATTTTCTGCCCGACGTCTACGTGCTGTGCGAAGTGTGCGGCGGACGCCGCTACAACCACGAGACGCTAGCGGTGAAGTACAACGGATATTCAATTGCGGATCTGCTGGAGATGCCGGTCGCCGACGCGTTGCCGATTCTGGAGAACATTCCGCCGGTGAAGCAGAAGCTGCAGACTCTGGTGGACGTTGGACTAGGGTACATTCATCTGGGACAGTCGGCTGTGACGCTGTCGGGCGGCGAGGCGCAGCGCATCAAACTGGCGCGCGAGTTGAGCAAACGACAAACGGGGAAGACGCTTTATCTTCTGGACGAGCCGACGACAGGCCTGCACTTTGACGATGTAAGGAAGCTTCTCGATGTACTTCATCGGTTAACCGACTTGGGAAATTCGATCATCATTATTGAGCATAATCTGGATGTGATCCGGAATGCCGACTGGATTATCGATCTTGGCCCTGAGGGTGGAGAAGATGGCGGACGGCTTGTGGCCCAGGGAACGCCGGAGCAGGTAGCGAGAGTGAAGAAATCGTACACAGGGCAGGCGCTGGCGGGGTATTTCGGGAACGGTAAACGCTCTGCTGAAACCAGTACCGAGTACCGTGTACCGAGCAGCGAGAT
This sequence comes from Terriglobia bacterium, assembly GCA_963823085.1. GTDB lineage: Bacteria > Acidobacteriota > Terriglobia > Terriglobales > Acidobacteriaceae > Sulfotelmatobacter. The sequence goes on from CAWGKF010000024.1 coordinate 114,054, forward strand.
TACTGCTGCAATCAGTGTGGAGAAAGGACGCGCTTAGCTTGTCAACATCCGAGAATCCGCAGCTGGATCCGCAGCCCGCGGTGAGTGGCGAGCCCGCGGCACCGACTTCCGCGAACGGCCCTGACCACGTCATGACAGGATCCGCTGTGCCTGAGGCGAGCATTGTGACGCCAGCAGGGGTGGTGCCGGCAGGGCCGCCTCCGGTGGAGAATCCGGTCTGGAATGGGTGGGATGTGCTGATGATCGTCGGCCTAACCTTGGCCACGATCTTTGTATCGCAAGTCGCCATCTTGTTCGGGGCGCACTTCTTTCTATATCCGCGCACACCGCTTCCGGCACTAGCCCAGCGACCTCTTTTGCTGCTGGTGTCTCAATTCATCATTGATGGAGCGGTCGCGATATTTTTGATTCTTCTGATCGAGGGCAAGTATCACACACGATTCTGGGCCGCGATCCGGTGGAATTGGCCGGCGGGCATCTGGAGATGGCTGGCCCTCGGGGCCGTCATGCTGCTGACATTGAGCATGCTCGAGAATATTCTTCCCATGCCGAAGGAGGTTCCTTTCGACAAGCTGTTTGAACGGCCGCGAGATGCATATCTGCTGGCGATCATCGCCATCACGCTCGGTCCGCTGGTCGAAGAATTGTTCTTCCGCGGATTCCTTTACCCGGTAATCGCACGGCGATGGGGGGCGGGCTGGGGAATCTTTTTGACCGCTCTGCCATTTGCGGTGATGCACATGCCGCAGTACGGTTATGCGTGGGGCGTACTAGTGGTGATCATGATTGTGGGAGTGGTCTGCGGGATTGTGCGGGCTGCAACGAAATCGGTGGGGGCGAGTTTTCTGGTGCACGCGGGTTATAACGGCACACAAATGTTGATCGCCGTTCTTTGGACCCGGGGTTTTACACACATGCCCAAGGGCCTGGCGTCACTGCGTTTTTATAAGTTCGTAATGGGGATTCTGTCTGCCGCTGTGTTCCACTTACATTTCAAGTATATTAGCGGACTATCTCTGTGGGATGAAGTATGGATGAGCAGTCATTTGTAAACCCAGAAAAGGACGATCGGTCTATCCAGAAGCAATTGTCTGAGACTCTGCTTTCGACCTCAATCCTCGAGGCGATTCCGGACGCGGTGGCCGCTGTGAATCGCCAGGGCGTCATCATCCAGGTGAATTCGCAGACGGAGGCCATGTTCGGATACACGCGCGACGAATTGATCGGCCAGAGCGTCGAGACGCTGGTGCCGGAGCGGCAGCGGGGCAACCACGATCAGCATCGCGAGGAGTTTCACCGGCGTCCAAAAATTCGGCGCATGGGCTCTGGTCTTGACCTTTATGGCAGGCGTCGTGACGGATCGGAGTTTCCAGTTGAGATCAGTCTCAGCCCGGTTGAGACGGGGAATGGCTCTGTCGTTCTGAGCGTGATCCGCGACATCAGCGACCGGAAACGTATCGAAGAGGAACTTCGGCGGGCGCACGAAGAACTGGACCGCCGGAAGACGCGGGAGTTAAGAGATTCGCAGAACCGGCTGGCGCTGATTGTGGATTCGTCGCAGGATGCCATCATCGGGAAGAATCTCGATGGCATTATCACGCAATGGAACAAAGGCGCGGAGCAGATGTACGGTTATACGGCGGCGGAGATTATCGGTCGGCATGTTTCAATACTGGCGCTGCCGGACCGTGCGGACGAGATTCAACATATCCTCGACAGAATTCGAAAAGGGGAGCAGGTCCCGTACTTCGAGTCGATTCGCCTTACTAAGGACAAACGGAAGTTACATGTTTCGGTTTCGGTTTCTCCGATTTACGATTCGGACGGGAAGGTGGCCGGGGCGTCCACCATCGCTCGGAACATTACGGCGCAGAAAAAGATTGAAGATCAGTTGCGGCAGTCGCAGAAGATGGAGGCCGTGGGCAGGCTGGCAGGAGGAGTCGCGCACGATTTTAATAACCTGCTGGGAATCGTCACGGCATGCACGGAACTGCTGAGCAGTCAGGTCGAGAACGACGGTGTGGAATACCTGGACAATATCCGCGAGGCGGCAAAGCGCGGAGCGTCGCTCACGCGCCAGTTGCTAGCGTTCAGCCGGCGCCAGCCGGTGCAAACTCAGATGCTAGATCTGAACGAGCGGCTGAAGGAGGTCACCAAGCTGCTCAAACCTCTGATGGGAGACGATGTTGATGTTCGGCTGCTGCCGCGGTCGTCGGCTGCCGTGGTCGAAGCCGATCCCGGACAGCTTGACCAGGTCGTGATGAATCTCGCGGTGAACGCCCGCGATGCGATGCCGCATGGTGGAAAGTTGATCATCGAGACCGGCGTATTCGATCTGGATGTGGCTTTTGGGCGCGAGCATTCAATGACGCCCGGACGGTACGTCATGATGGCGGTTAGCGACAACGGGACGGGAATGGATGAAGCGACGCGGTCCAGGATATTCGAGCCTTTCTTCACAACGAAAGAGACCGGGAAGGGAAGCGGCCTGGGACTCGCCACCGTGTACGGCATCGTCAAGCAGTCCGGCGGGCACATTTGGGTCTACAGCGAGATCGGCCACGGGACGACATTCAAGATCTACCTGCCAAGCGCCGAGCATAAGTTGGGGTTAGAAGCCGAGGAGCACACCGAGGCGCTGCCCGAAAGACGCGAGGGCATAACCATACTGCTGGCGGAGGATGATCCGATCATGCGGAAGCTGACGCGAAAAATGCTTGAGGCGCACGGCTACAAAGTGCTGGAAGCAATCGATGGGCAAGCCGCGTTGGATGTGATCGTCAAGAACTCAGAGCGCATCGACCTGATTCTCACCGACGTGGTGATGAAGGGAATGAATGGTCCGGAATTAGTGTTACGGTTGATGGACTCTCATCCGGAGATGAAAGTGGTATACATGTCGGGCTATACCGGGGAGTTAGTTGCACATCAGGGATTGCAAGGCAGTATCCGGCTGCTGGAAAAGCCATTCACGCGAGCGGCATTGCTGAAGGTGATTGACGAGGCGTTAGACGCCGCGTAGAGCAAGAATCTCGTACGACTGCGATCGCAGGTTACGGCTCACCCTGTCTGCTTGCTCTCCACACCTTCTTTTGCGATACTCGGGGCGCTATGAAAGGCAATCCTAAAGTTATTGCTGAGCTGAACAAGGCACTGCGCGAAGAGCTGACCGCGATCAACCAGTATTTTCTGCACGCGGAGATGTGCGAGAACTGGGGATATCACAAGCTTTCCGAATTCATCAAGAAACAATCCATCGGCGAGATGAAGCACGCCGAAGTGCTGATCGAGAGGATTCTGTTTCTGGATGGCAGCCCGTCGATGCAACCGTTGGAATTGACGGTCGGGGGAACGGTCAAAGGGATGCTCGAAAGCGATCTGGCGCTGGAGCTTGGTGCGGTGAAGCAATACAACGACGCGGTCGCCCTCGCCACGAAAGAAGCAGACAACGGATCGCGGGATCTGTTTGTCCAGCTATTAAAAGATGAGGAAGAGCACGTGGACTTTCTCGAAGCCCAGATGCATCTGATCAAGGAAGTCGGCTACGAGCGGTATCTGACCATGCAGATGGGTGAGGACGAAGAATAGTGTGGCGCGGGCACTCCTGCCCGCACCCAAATTATTTTCGCAGCAGATTAGAGTGCGATGAAGAGCTCCTGCTTGAGTCTCCTCAGGGGCTCTGGGTAACCGCGCTTCTGATCCTGAAAGGCCTGCCAGAACCGGAAGACTCGAGTGCGGCCAACCCGCTGAAACCTCAGAACCAAAGGATTGAAATTGCGATTGCGTCCGTATGATCGAAAAGCCATGACCGCTAACGACCACCAATGCCAGCTTCGTCGCTCCGACCAGTTGAGAACGACGGCTCGTTCTTCGACCAAAGGCATGATCTCTTGCAGCATGTAGGCATTCCAGATTGTGCTGTCCGAATACACTAGCAGCACATCTTTTCCACGTGGCAGCCACAAAAGCTGGATAAGAAACCACAACGTGACGCGGTGCAGAATTGCAAGCGTCAAAGCCAAAAACGCAAGGGGCAAAACAAGCGGCAGAAGCCCTACTATTAGTAGCGCTTCGAGTAGCTTTCGCTGTGGACTTTTTTTCTCACGAGCCATGGCGCTGGTGCAAAACTCGCTTTACTTTACCGTCACCGTCAGCAACTGCGCGCCGCTGACGACGTAGTCAAGCGCAGGCGTGGCGGTCTCGTCCACGTTCGATTCCCCGCTGACGATCATCTCCTGATTGCCACGCATTCCATCCATGACATTCATGACGCTGAGAGGCAGCGTGGGCATGACTTTATCGGCCACGCGAGCTTCGGGATCGGCTTCGAGTAAAGAGATGTACAGGCGGTTGTTCGAGTGCTCTTTGTTGAGGAGCGCGATTGTAGAAGCCAGGTCGAGCTTACGTCCGAATGCCGGACTGGTGTGGCTCATGCGATCGAGCGTGTCGCCGTCGCTGACCAGGATGTGCAGACTCCCTTTGCTCGCCGAGGTGGGTATCTTGACCGGAATCTGGCGAACGACGCGCTCACCGCGATAAGGGGCGAGCACCGTCTCAACCATGATTTCGTCTCCGGGGCGAACTTCGTTCACGTCTGTGCGGGCGCTCTCAAGGCGCGCCCAGCGGCGTTCACGGACCAGATCAAAGTCAAGATTGACGCTGTCGACCGCGGGAGCGTTGTAAGGATTATCGTAGATGCGTCCGAAGCGCTCGCCGAGAGAAAGAGCGGCAGCCATGGCGGCGGGCTGTCCGCTTTCGGTAGGAACGAACATGTTGCGCAAGCCGACTTCCGGGAAGCCCTTTACGTTGATGCTGCCGTTCAGGCGATAGGTGATTTCCTCGCCATATTCATTGACGCCGTGCAGCGCGTTGTAGACGGTCGCCATGATCGCAACTGGACTGAGGCGTGGATTGTTCAACACTTCATAGTGAAACTCTTTTGTGCCGCTGCCGCCGTGAATGCTGAGCGTCACGGGAATCATGTCAGGCTGTTTGCCGAAAACACCCATGATTCCGGTATGGCGGTCCTGCACAAACGCTCCAGCGCGCTCGGTGGTGTTTACGATCTTGAAAGCATTGAGCGGCGAGGGAAGAGTGGCTAGCACCTGCGCCTTGTTCATGGGCAGATCGACGGAGCCAAACTGAAGCAGCGGATGTCCGCAGGCGAGCAAGCGTTGCGGGTCGATGTAAGTGACGGTGCAGGTGGCGGCAATGTCCATATCGCCGCGAACGAGAATGGCGCTGACGGCAGAGCCGGCTTCCAGCGGTTCGGGCTGTTTTTCTTCGCTGACCGATCCAGCGCCCATGACTGGAACAATTCCGGCGGAGGCGAACTGCGGCGCAAATTGACGTACAGCATCTTCCGAAAATCCGTTGAACACCAGCGGAGTTTCAATCGGCTTCAGGTAGTCGGCGAAATTCTGGACTGTGCCAGAGAGTGACGCTCCATCTCCCGGGGAAGCCGTTTTTCCGGCGGCATTGGTGACCTCGGGTTTAATGGCGGCGGTTTCTTCGGCTGGCGACTTGTCGAGGGCGTTGATCTCGAGCATGTCGGCAATCGGGGTAACCCCGGCGATGGGTTCTTTGGAGAACTCGCCGATGCGGAAGGCAAGCGCTCCCGCGAGCTTTCCATCGAGATAGACAGGGCTGCCGCTCATACCGGCTACGACTCCGGTGTACTCCACCTTCTGCCCGTGCAGGCGAACCAGGATGATGTCACCCTTCGGTCCGTTCACGTTGTGCAGGACGCCCAGTACTTCCACGTCCATCGACTCGGGCTTAACACCCTGGAAAACGGTGTAGGCCACTCCGCGCATTCCCGCGTGGATCTGATCGATCGGGATAGTCGGTTGGGAGGTTTGAGCGACCAGCAGAAATGAAGATAGGGATAGACCGGTGAGCAGAGAGAGAACAACATTTCTCATGTAAAGCCCCGACAGAGCCCGATTGGAGCCCCGATTTGATTAGATCCAGACCAATTGCGACGCGTTGCACGGATGGGGGATGACTGGGACCGGCCAAAAACATCCCAATTGCGAATCCTTGCGTCTATACTAGCACAGGGTCTTTTGCGGGTTCACTATGTTTAGCGGTCTATTGAAGAGCATTATAAACAGTATGCATGGGCGCTTAATTGTGCTTATGGTGATTGCCAGCCTGGCAGTTACGGGCGGTTCACTGAAGGCACTTGCACAGGATTCCTCGGCTCAGTCGAATAGCCAGGATGATGGCAAGCCGAAGCAGGACGTCCCCGCCGAGGCTGGAGGTCCGACCGATAACGTCGGCCCCTACGCCATTCCAAAGAAGAAAGTGGAAGACGCGCCTCCGCCGACAGCGCCGCCCGCTCCGAAGAAGGCCGAAGACCTGCCGGACTATTCACTGAAAGTGAACGTTCCTCTGGTAAACGTGGACGTGATGGTGACCACGAAAGACGGGCAGTTCATACCAGGGCTGAAGCAAGAGAACTTCCGCGTTGCCGAAGATGGCGTGCCGCAGAAGGTGACTCACTTCAATGTATCGAAGGCCCCGATCACGGCGGTGTTGCTGGTCGAGTTTGCGTCGACAAATTACGTATTCATGATCGACGCGCTGCGGGCTTCGTACGCGTTTGCCAACTCTCTGCAAAAAAATGACTGGGTGGCAGTGGCGTATTACGACATGCAACCCCATATTCTGGTGGACTTTACGCAGGATAAGAAAGCAGTCTATGGGGCGCTGAACGAAATGCGCATTCCCGGGTTCTCTGAGACCAATGAGTTCGACGCACTCTATGACACGCTCGACCGCCTGGACCGCGTGGAAGGCAAGAAGTACGTCATTCTGGTGACCACTGGAATCGATTCCTTCAGCAAACTGACGTACGACAAGATCTTGAAGAAGGTTAAAGACACCAAGGATGTGACGATCTTCCCCATCAGCGTGGGATTCATGATGCGCGAGTATTGTGAGACTCATCCGAGTTATTACTGCAGGAATATGGCGCATGGGATGGGCATCGAGGTACACAACATCGATTACCTGCAAGCCGACAATGAGGTGCGGACTTTCGCGGCAATGACCGGCGGACGCGCCTATTTTCCCCGATTTGAAGCTGAGTACGCCGAGGAATTTGCGGACATCTCAAGCGACATCCGCAATCAGTACTCGCTGTCCTATTCGCCAACGAACACCAAACTGGATGGGACCTACCGAAAGCTGAAAGTCCAGGTTGTGGCTCCGGATGGCGGCCCGCTCAAGGTCCGCGATCAAAAGGGAAAAGACGTGAAGGTTGAGGTCGTGGCGCGCGAGGGCTATACAGCCAAGCACACCGTCGACTAGTGCTGTTCGGTGGCCTAAGGTCGCAATCCTTTTCACACCTTGTAAAAACACCGTTAAATCTGTGGGCGGTGTGCGCCGCCCACGGCAAAGTGTTGTATGCTTCCGAGGCCTGTTCTACGGGGTTCTGATCGAAGTCCAAAATAGACAGTCCATCGAAGGAGTATCCTTTGCCCAGGAAATTTCTCTTCGCAGCTGTGGTGTTTCTGTTTTTCGTTGCAAACCTCTTTTCGCAAAGCATTCAGAATCTGAAGAACCAGCCGCCCGACGGCGCCGGCATCGGATTCCAGCTCACGGACGGTACGGTTTTGTATCAAGGGAATCAAGCGTCGGACTGGTGGAAACTCACACCTGACAAAACCGGTAGCTATGTGAACGGTACGTGGTCGCAGATGGCGAATCTGCCCGCCGGATACGTACCGGAAGACTTTGCGTCAGCGGTGCTGGCCGACGGACGGTTGGTGATCACGGGCGGCGAATATCTGAACGGTAACTTCACACTGACGAACCTGGGGGCGATATACGATCCCGCGAAGAACACGTGGACGAGTTTGCCTGCTCCCTCCGTCTGGCCATACATTGGCGATTCGCCGTCGGTAGTTCTGCCGAACGGATGGTTCCTTGTGGGCAACAAGCTGGCAAAGAGCATGGCCGCGCTAAATCCCAAGACGCTCAAGTGGACAGTCTTACCGGAGACGGGCAAGGCCGATTTCAACGCCGAGGAAGGCTGGACGCTGTTGGCCGACGGGTCAGTACTGACCGGGGATGTGAAAGATGCTCCGAACTCAGAGCGCCTCTCTGAGAAGACGAGAACATGGTCAACGGCCGGAAGCACGATCGTGGACCTGCATTCTCCCTCACCATTTGGATGTCTGCAATTCGGTCCGAATGGAAAGTATTGCTACTATCCGCCGGGGGAAATTGGGCCAGCGATTCTGCGTCCGGATGGAACGGTTTTTGCCACCGGGTCTTACAGCAGCACGGGAAGCGGCGCTGGACACACAGCAATTTACGACACCAAGACTGGGAAGTGGACGGTTGGTCCCGACTTTCCAAATGCGGATAACGCGGGAGACAGTTTCGCGGTATTGTTGCCGAATGGCGATGTTCTGGTCGAAGGTGGAGTAGGTTCTTATTTGTGGAATGGAACCACCTTCACGCAGACGTTGGCGACTTTCGGCAGTCTCATGATGCTGCCTACGGGACAGGTTTTGGTGGGCGGTAGCCAAGTCTACAATCCTGCAGGCACGTATGAGGCGGCATGGGCGCCGACGATTACGTCTGCGCCTTCGAGCGTGACCCGCGGTTCCACCTATAAGATCACTGGAACGCAGTTCAACGGGCTGTCGCAAGCCGCAGCTTTCGGCGATGAGGACGAGACGGCGACGAATTATCCGCTTGTCCGTATCACGAATAGCGCGACCGGTCACGTTTTCTACGCCAAGACACACGACCACAGCACGATGGGCGTGGCGACGGGATCGGCCAGCGTGTTCACGAACTTTGACGTGCCGAAGACGATGGAAACGGGCGCCAGCACGCTGGAAGTCGTGGCGAACGGGATTCCATCCCAGCCGGTGAGCATCACGGTAAACTGAAAGCGGTTTGGTCGAAACGAGCCCCGGCTTGGTCCGGGGCTTTTTCTTTTAGAGCATGTGGAAGAAATGATCGAGCAGGAAGAACAAGGCAGCTCCCACGAAGACCAGAAGAGCCATTTTCATCGCAGGCTCCTTGTTGACTTCGGGGATGAGATCGGAGGCCGCGACGTAGATCGTGACTCCGGCGGAAAGAGGCAGTCCGGCTCCGACGTGATGACGGAAGATTGCCATAGTCAACACACCCGCTAGAGTGGATCCACCCAGAACAACGGATGCGCCCCATGCAGTGCCTCGGCTGCGTCCGCTGGCCAGCATGACGGAACTCACGGTGAAGCCTTCTGGTATTTTGTGCAGGAAGATCGCAAGAAAAATTAGCCAGCCCAGCCAATTGGAAACCAGAAATCCCGAGGCGATCGCGATCCCGTCAAAAAAAGTATGAATGATGAGACCCAACAAGACCGAGTAGCTTTTGTGCGAATGGACGAACTCATCGTGGTGAGTCTCTTCACCGAAGTGAAAGTGCGGGGTGACGGTGTGCTCGAAGAAGTGAATGATCAGATATCCGAGTAGAACGAGCAGAGCGGCGGATCTGCCGCGCAACTCGAGGCTCTCGGGAACCATCTCGACGAGAGCGGTGGCCAGCATGAATCCCGCGCCTAACGCGACGAAGTAGCGAAGATATCGCCGCTCCCAGTTCCGCTGGACGATAATTGCGCCGCCGAAGATGTTGGCAGCGGCGGCGGTGAGGCCGAGGAGAAGGCTTGTGAGAATAGGGCTCATTGGAGTAGCGAGTACCGTGTACCGAGTAGCGAGTGAGAATCTCAGGCGCCGCTCTGCTTCTCCTTTTGTTTGAGTGAATTGATTAATCCGCTCAGGATCCGGCTGAGTTCATCCGCTCTCTTTAGAAGTGCAGCTGCGTCTGAGTCAATAAGGTAGTTTCTCTTCTGAGCGATCAGTAGTTGCGTCTCGAGCTCTGCCAGCGATCCTCGGGAATGCCGGAGATAGTGCAGGAATTCTCGGTTGCTGAAGTGCGCCTGTCCTTCGGCGATATTGCTCGGAATCGAAACGGCAGCGCGACGAATCTGGTCAGTCAAGCTGTAAGTTTCTCTTCTTGGAAATCTGTCTGTAGCATCGTAGATCGCATGCACGAGATCCATAGCTTTTTGCCAAGCGATGAGATCTTTGTAGTGTTGCGCCATCGTCGATTAGCTTACATCGAATACTCGATACTCGGTACTCGCAACCCGTAACCCGGTACTTAGCCCGAATGCCGAATGTGCATCACGTCGCCGTCCTGCACGATGTAATCTTTGCCTTCGAGCCGGAGCGTGCCCTTAGCGCGGGCGTTGGCTTCGGAGCCGGCTTCAAGCAGTTGGTCCCAGCGGATGGTTTCGGCGCGGATGAAATGTTTCTCGAGATCGGAGTGTATAGCGCCGGCGGCTTCTTGCGCGCGAGAGTGAGCCGGAACTTGCCAGGCACGGCACTCGTCTTCGCCGGCGGTGAAGAACGAGATCAGGCCGAGGAGTTGATACGTGGTGCGGATGAGACGGGTCAGTCCGCTTTCTCTTAAACCATAGCTCGAGAGAAACTCGGCGGCATCCGCATCGCTCATCTCTGAGAGTTCCGCTTCGACTCTTCCGCAGATCGCGGTGGCGCCGGCATTCGGCCGGGAAGCGATTTCCGTAAGCTTGTACTTCGCGACTGCTTCGTCGAGTTCTTTTCCGAGTTCGGTTGACTCGCCAATATTGAGGACGTAGAGAATCGGCTTCTCGCTCAGGAACATGAATCCGCGTAGGCGTTTCTTGTCCTCGGGAGTCATCTGCATTTCGCGTAGCGGCTTCTCGGTGCCGAGATGGGCATTGGCGCGCTTGAGCAGTTCAAACTCTTTTTCGAGATCCGGCGTCTTCATCTTTTTCAGATCTTTTTCCAGGCGCTCGAGACGTTTTTCGATCTGGCCGAGATCGCTGACCATGAGATCGAATTCTACGTTCTTGATGTCGCGCAAAGGATCGATCTCAGCCACGAGCGGAACCGATGGATCGTCGAAAACCCTGACGACATGGGCCAAAGCGTCGACCTGACGCAAATGGCCGATGTAGGCGGACTCTTTCAGGGCATCCTGGCCGATGGCACCGAGATCGACGTATTCAACGGAGGTATGAGTCAGCTTCTTGGGGTTGTAGAGTGCAGCCAGACGGTCGAGGCGGTCGTCAGGAACTTTGGCGACACCGATGTGAGCTTCGCGCGGATTGGCCGACTGCGCAGACAGATGCGCCTTGGTGAGGATTTGAAACAGAGATGTCTTGCCTACCTGCGGTAGGCCAATGATTCCAGTTTTCATAAATGGCTGTTAGCTCTTATTCAGTGCTTCGCTGAAATGAGGACAGGTGAATCGTATGCTTCAGCGAGCGGGAAACAACATTTCAGAATAAATGATTGGGTACGAAATTCCCAAGCCGGTCAGTGTGGTTCCGCGGGGAAATCCATGCGCAGTCCGATGCGATAGAGAAGAGGAGGGCCGATGTTGAAGAGCGATCCAGTGGCAGTGGGAGTGTTGGCGACGTTGTACCGTTCGTCGAGGAGGTTCTCGGCTGCGGCGAAGACTTCGAGATTGCGGGTGACGTTCCGGGCGATCTGGAGATCCATGGTATAGAAGCGGCCGAGAGGGTGCTGGTTCTGGTCATCGTCGAACTGATTCCCGATGAAGCGGCCTTGCACGCTCAGCATGATGCGCGACGGATTCCAGTAGCGAGCCTCCCAGGTGAAGACATTGCGGGGCACCTGCGCGACATCGTTTCCAAGCAAGGAAGGTTCGCCTGGCGGGACCGTGTAATTCACTACGGTTGCGTCAGTAAAGGCGTAGCCGGCGGAGATTTGTATGTCTCGCCTCACATGGACGACGCCATCAAGTTCCACACCTCGCGACCGGATGCGGCCCAGGTTCTGCTTTTGCCGGAGCACGGGAGAAGAAGTCGGATTGATCGTGACGTTCTCCACGGGATCGACGATGTCGCTCCAGAAGAATGTTCCGCGGAGATCGAGTTTGTGATCGAGTGCCGTTACGTTCATACCAGCTTCCGCGCCGGTGAGGCGTTCGGCATTCAGAAAAGGATTGTTCAGAGTCAGGACGTTGGCCAGACGGAATGTCCGGTAGAGTTCGTTGAGCGTGGGCGCGCGAAAGGCGCGGTACATAGATGCGGTCACCGAAACATTTTGAGTCAGGGATCGAAGCACCGATAAACGCGGGCTAAAGGCGAGATCAGTGCGGGAAGGATATAAAACGCTCGGGGATGTGCACGCCGCAGCGACGGGCGTACAGATGGAGCTGGCGTTGAAGTTATTCCAATTGTCTACACGAGCGCCGAGAATTACGGTCCAATTCTTGATGCGAACTAAGTCTTCTCCGAAAAGTCCGACAATGCGCTGCCTGCCACCGGCAGCGTTATTGTGCGTATGGACGCCGGAAGAGAAAAGCTGTTCATCGCTGGCGCCCATTACCTCCATCGCATCGGCGCCGCCGACGAGCGTCTGATATTTGCCCAGCAGATGCGTCCATTGGCCGGCGCCTCCAACAACCTGCTCCGGGAACATACTGCAGGTCGGTCAGCGACTCGCTGTTACGATCGGCGGCGACTGACGAAAAACGTTGGTCGTATCCCTGGACTTGTCCGTAACCGCGGAGCATGAGGGAATCGTTGCTTCCGAATTGCCGGTCGAGGCCCAGGGCTCCTCCGCCCATAGTCGTGTCGTTGGTTTGGATGGGTGTGCCATTGTGGCGAAACTCTTGGTATAGTAGTTGCCTCGCGCGAATACGCGTCCCTTGTTTCCAAGTTGGTGGCCAGCGGTGAATTCGATAGAAGCGTCTTTTGAATTTGCCGGGGTGTCCACGGTGCCGCGTTGCCATGTAGGAACGAGGACATAGCCGTCGGTTCGGAACATTTCGGAAGCGAGCGAAAAATCCCATTTACCGGCGCGAGTTCCGGTCCAGAACGAGAGGTCGGGAGTGCGCTCATTGCCGTACGAGGTTTCCAGCGAGAATGCCGGATACTGCGGCTGGCGGGTGATGAACTGGACGACTCCGCCGAGCGCGTCACTGCCGTAGAGATTCGAAGCACCACCGCGAAAGACTTCTACACTTTGAATGGATTCGCGCGGCACGCGATCCCAGTAGACCCAGCCGCCGAATGCATCAACAAGAGGAAGCCCATCTTCGAGCACCAATGCGCGGCTTGAGGCCGATCCGCCCAAACCGCGGAGAGAGACGCCCTGATTCGAGGCATTCGCAACTCGGCTGTCGGAGCGTCGATAGAGAGAGAAGCCGGGGACTTGGCGAAGCACGTCATCAACGCGAAGCGCAGGAGTAGCTGTCACGTCCGCGTTCGATAGCAAGATTGTGCTGCCGGGAGTATCGGCGAGTCGCATCTCGGTTCGCGTTGCCGATACGGTCACGTCTTCGCTGGCCGATGCAATCTGCAGCACGATGTCGAGCGAGATGTTTGTGGTTACTCCGGCGGTCCAATTCTGTTCTGTGAAGCGGAATCCCTCGTGGCTCACCTGGATGATGCCCGAGGTTACGGGCACGGAAGGGAAGGAGAAGTGTCCACGGGGATCGGTTGTGACCGTTGCCTGATAGGACGCGGAGCGCAGGGTTACGGTCGCCCCGGACACCACTGCGCTGCCAGGATCCTGGACCACACCCGCGACTGAAACGGTCTGGGCGGAAATGTGGCCCAGCGTCGAGACGAAGAAGAACAGCAAAATAGGGTATTTACGGTTCAACATTGGGGAAAAGACTATCGATACCTTAGCAGACCGGGCCATGGCGGCACGACGACGGAGGTGAGTGCCCCAGTATTTACGAGGGTTCCGGCGTATGTGATTCAAATCACACGTCGGCGTGACGGCCGGGCTAGAGCGACTCTCCTAATACGCAATAATCTCGCTTCAATGCAGTTCCACCAGTGGTTGAAGCCCAAGTGGAATTGGTTAAGTTGAAGTCTGGAGGTTGCGTAATGTTCGCCAAGCCCGCGGCCGGTTGGTATCACAGCAATCAGTACAATGCACAAGCGACGTGCGACCATTGTGGCGGGGTTGTCCGCCACGAGAAGTGGTGCATTACCCGCAACCTGGTGATGCAGTACGCATATGGAGTCGTAAACGAACCTGGCAGGCTGACGCTGCGGGACCGGCTGATTCTGCACGCCCTGGGAGTGGCCTGGGACAACACCACGTCTGAAGGTGCGTTTCAACAGAGGGCGCCCATCACTCAGAAGAGTCTAGTCTAGACTGGTCTAGCGGCCGGCACTTTGCGCAGCGGCTTGCGCTGGCACCGAAATCTTCACCGAATCCGGCTGGCTCCAAACCGGTTTTCCGGACGTGAGATCGAGACGATTCATCGTGATCGTCAATTGTTTCTGATCCACCTGAACCAGAAGATAGTGATAGTTGATCTCTTTGCTCTGGAAGGGGTCACTAGGAGCGCGCTCGATCGGATAGGCATGCGCAGCTCCTCCACCTGAGACGAAATACGTTATGCCGCCATGTTCGTGGCGCTCGTAGTTGTGAACGTGTCCATTGAAGACGATCATGCGATACGGAGCGTGAGCTTGACGTGCCTCGAGCATTTTGGCGAGCGCCTCTTCCTTGGTGCGAGCGGAGTGCCCACCGCCGAACGTCTTGTTGTCGGAGGAACTGGTGTAGGGCGGATGGTGAAACATCAGGAAGACGAAATCCACATCTGCGGGAACATGATCAAGTTTCGCGGTCAGCCAATCGCCCTGCGGGCCGGAGATTTCATCTAGAGAGCTATCCAGCACCAATAAAAGAGTGTTGGCTGCGCGCACTGAGTAGTAGCGGCTATCCTTCAACTCGGGGAAGCGTGCAAAGTAGTTGCCGAGGGCGACAGCCGGATCTCCGTGTAGATCGTGATTGCCCAGGGCGGGATAGACTGTGATTTTTTTCTCGCGAAAGATCGCCGTTTCGCTGTCCCAGACCTTCCAGTCGTTCGCGTCGTTGCCGTTATAGACGATGTCCCCAGTGAAGCAGACGAACGCGGGATCTACTTCGGCAATGGCCTCGACGAGCGCCAGTCGCACCGGTGGATTGGCGGCCTCGGTATCTTTCGGATCATGGAATCGCGTGTCGCCGTAAGCGATGAAACGGAAAGGGGTCTTCACATCCTGCTTGAGGTCAACGGTTGTGGTTTGCGCACTCGACTTCTTGGTGCAGCCGGGCATGGCGAAGATGATCGCGGTGGCACAAGTGATCGCCACCGCGCGCGAAAGAGCTCTAAAACGAAAATTCATAGCGAGACTCTATTTTCCCACGACCAGCACTTCGAATTGTCCGTTTTCAGCCGTAGAGAGGAAGAGGCGGTGCGTTTTCGGATCGAGGGCCATGGTCTTAGCCCGAGGCACCGTTTTCACAGTCTCGACCGCGGAATAACTGTCGGGGTTGTCCTGGTGAATCACACTGATAGTGCCTTCTCCATTTGAGTTGAAAATCAGTTTGGTCTCGGGATCGAACGCGGTTGCGTCGACGTGGTCGCCAATGGGAAGCGTGGTGATCACTTTGCCGGAGTCTGCATCGACGACAGCCATTACCTTACTGCGGCATCCGAGGAAGAGCCGGCGATTGGACTGATCCATGGCCATGCTGCTGGGAGAAGAGCAGGGAGCGGTGGGCCAGCGTTGTTCAACCTTCAGTTCGCGAGAGTTGATCTTCAGAAGCTGACTTTCATCTTCCAGATTGTTAAAGACGTATCCCTTGCCGTCCGCCGCGGCAAATTCTGGGCCACCTCCGAGATCGACGGTGCCCGCGACTTTACCAGTCTCAGCATCAATGGCTGTCGCGCTATTGCCGCCGCCGTTAAATGCGAAGACGCGGTGGGTGGCGGGATCGTAGATGATCGCATCCGGTTTTTGCCCGGTGGAAACTTCTGCGATTGGCTTCAACGTCTTCAGGTCAAAGATGGTGACGGTGGAAGACTGTCCGTTGCTGATGAATCCGCGGCCGAACTCAGGGGCGATGGCGATTCCATGAACGCCCGGCGTTTTGGGGACATTGCCGACAATGCTAAGTGAGTCTATGTCTACTACTTCGACCTGAGTTCCGTGAGAAACATAAAGACGGCGTGCCGCAGGATCGACGGTGAGATAGTCCCAACTGCCGGATCCAGGGATCGGAATCTTTTTGATGATGGAGTAGCCGCCGTTTTGGGAAGCAGCAAATGTAACGCAACTCAAGACAACGACGACAGTGAGGCAGAAAACGCGAGGTCGCATTTGATTTCCTCTTGCCCCACAGCTTACGGGGTACGTCTGAAATTTGCCTGAAGCTTACGCGCTTTCGCTCAGAACTTCACGCGCACCATGAATTGAAGCTGCCGCGGCAAACCGGTGCCCGTGTTCGGTGAGGCTGCGTTGTCGTTGTTGTTGTTGAAGTTTACGGTGGAACTTATGACACCAAAGTCTCCCTCCGGCGAAAGGGAACCGGAGCTTGTTGCCGTCGGATCGTAGGCCAGATTCAGGGCGCCGGGATCGCCAAACTGCACATGGTTGAAGATGTTAAACGCCTGTACAGCAAACAGAAGCGTAACCCGCTCAGTGAGCTTCGTTTCCTTGGTGAGGGCGAGATCGATCTGCCAGTAAGGCAAGGCGCGAATGACTCCATTTGGTTCATTGCCGAAGCGAGTAAAGTTCCCATTGGCGTCTACGGGAGGCGCCTGGAAGGCCGCAGGGTTGATATAAGGCGAACCGGGATTAGTTCCAACAGCCGGATGCTGATTCGGCAAGGTCAACGGCACTCCCGGAACGATGTCGGGACGTTGATTGGTCTGATCATTGCCATCAGGGAGAAGGTAATAATCCGTCAGTCCGACGAACGGAGAATTGGGATTGATAATGGTGTTCTTGCCGGGATCCATAAAGACCGTCAACGGATGGCCGGTGTGCCAAAGGCCAATGCTGCTCAGTTCCCAGCCTCCAACAAACTTCCCCATGATTCCCGGAGCGTTCACGAACGGCTTTCCCGGTCCAAAGGGCAGTTCGTAAACGGCATTGACGGCGACATTGTTGCGGACGTCGAAGATACTCGGCCCTTTGTCGCACGGAAGACAGTTTACATTTTCCGGACCATTCGATTCACCACCGCCCACCGAACCGTCGTTAATCGAATGCGACCATGTGTATCGCGCTTGGAATTCAAGCCCCGCGCTGAAGCGGCGCTCCAGAGCGAGTCCCAGACCGTTATACGTGCTCGATCCAATATCACTCTTATAGTCGACAGACGCGAAGGGATTCCCGCCGGGATAATAGGCGTCGAGAGTGCGGACGCAATCGCCGTCGACCGGGTTGAATGTGACGGGTTCGGTGCACAAGTTTACGGCGCCGCGGGAGAACAACCGTACGCCCCGGCTGCCAAGATATTGAGCCGATGCCAGGAAATTGTTAGGTAGCTGATGCTCTATGCCCAACGTCCAGGTCTCCACATAGAGATCTCGCCGTCCATGCCGCTGCAAGGCTCGGGGATGGCTGCCTTGCTTGCCGACATTAAGTCCGGTAAAGGTGGGATCCTGTTGCAAGAATTGAGACTGCAGATTGGGGCAGGGACTTGGGCAGTTTGGCGGGGGGTTGAAGCTGTTGACCGTAACACGGAACGTGTCACTCTCCAGTCCGGCATTCAGATCGTCATTCTGCGCGGCGCCATGGTAGATGCCGAAGCCGGAGCGGAAAACGGTTTTTCCGCGCAGCGCGCCGGGAGCCCAAGCTAAAGACAAGCGCGGATCGAAATTCACATAGCTTGCGTTGTACAAGGCTGGGTTTGCCGGACAAGGCGCGGTATTGATGGGGCCGGGATTCGGCGCTACGTTAAAAGATCCTGTTCCGAGGCAAACGCCGTGGAACTGACTTACATCGAACACCGTCGTACGGTTGGTTGCTTCGTGGGCCACTCCGTAATAGTCCCAGCGCAAGCCCGCGGTCAGGGTCAGAGTGGGGGTGGCTTTCCATTCGTCCTGGAAATAAGGCATGAAGAAGTTGCGGCGCAAGCGATGGCAGCACCAGGGAGCGATGTAGTCGACGCTGGTCAGCGAAGCCTGCGACAGCGAGTAGTCATCACCGAACGTCAGGCTATTATTTGAGGTTTGGCCCTGATTCAAGCGCACTCGGCGGTACTCCATGCCTGCTTTGAAGGTGTGGCGACCGCGAGACCAGATCAGGTTGTCGATCAGGCCGTAAGTAGTCCCAACCTCGATGTCAGCGCTGTTGTTGTTGAGTCCTACGAAGTTGTCGGTGCTCACCGCATACGGGAGAGCACTCGATTGCGGATTGTGAAAGGGCGCGCGATTGATGTAAAACTTCACTTCGTTGAATAGAGTTGGACGGAAGGTGTGCTCCAGCGCCAACATGTAGTTCGCTGGATGATTAATGGTTTGCAGTTTATCCGACGCAAGACTGGAGCTGCCATTTGGCGCATCGACCAGACTGATGTCACGTTGCGCCCGACCGTAGAGCAAAGTGTTCTCATTGATCTTGTGATCAATGCGCACGAGCCATGTGTCTTCATGCACGGTAGTAGGAGCGGCAAACGTAACCAAATCCTGGTTGCCTCCCTGGTACTGGAAGGCGGTGTCAGGAAACACAAATCGGGGGGAGCAGCCGTTAATGGATCCCACCGAAGCGCGCCAAGCGAACCCTTGCATGATTTGGCACATCTCCGGTCCGTAACCCAACTTTGTTGCTTGACTTAGGACATATTGCTGATAGGGAACAGTAATGTTCTGAGGCTCGCCCGTGGAAAAAGCAGCAGTGCCGATACCAGCCGGCACCGTGACCTGTTCCGTGGTCGACTGTAACTGACGCAATCCTTCGTAACTGATAAAGAAGAAGGTGTTGTCTTTTTTGATCGGACCGCCGAAAGTCAGTCCGTACTGTCCCAGACGAAAGGGTGGGATCGCGGGATTTCCAGCCAGGTTGTAATCGTTGTAGTTCCGGGCGTCAAAGACGGAGTTGCGGAAGTAACCGAAAACCGAGCCGTGGTAGTCGTTGGTCCCGCTCTTGGTTTCAACGTCGATCTGTCCGCCTGACTGGGTTCCATACTCTGCATCGTACACAGCGCTGTTGACGCGGTATTCCTCAATCGCATCCTGGGAAATCTGCAGGCGAGTCTGTGATTTCTGCGCCTGCTCCTGAATGCCGCCGGCGTCGACGCCGTCGATCGAGAAGTTGTTATCGTCGCGAGCGCGACCGGCAAAGCGGATGGTACGCTGGTCGCCACCGCCGTCGTCCTGGGCAAACGGCGCGAGTAGCGTGAAGCTGGACCAGTCTCGTCCGTTGTTTGGAAGGTCGGCAATCTGTGTTGTGTCTATGACCGTGGAGGCTGCTGCTGAAACCCGGTCCGCCGGGGACAGGGTTGCCTTAACTTCAACCTTTTCGTTAGTCGTCCCGACCGCGAGCTGCACGTCGAGGGTTCGGATCTGGCCCACGCGAAGTACGACATCCTCGACAACCTTCGTTCCAAAGCCCTTACCCGAAGTAGTTACGTTGTACCTTCCAACGGCTAGCCCCGGAAAGCGGTAATACCCCTTTGAACTCGTCGGCTGCTCTTGGGTTAGGCCGGTATCGACAGCGAGTACCTTAACCGTGGCACCCACGATCACACTCCCAGAAGCGTCAGTCACCGTGCCTTCGAGTTCGGATCGATCGACCTGGGTAAAGGCGGACTGCGAGATCGTAACTAGAAATGCGATAGCCAGCGAAAGCGAGAGCAGGAATCGAAGAGAAGAAAAGGCGATCCGGAGAGAATACATAAGTGCTCCTTGGCGGGACGAAAAAAGCCTGCTCGGGGCAGGTCCTCAAATCTGAGGTTCTGCTGGAGACTGGCATCTCCGGTCGCCGCTTAGACTGAAGGCTTCTGGATGACTTTGGATCGTAGAGTCGGTGTATGACAGAGGAATGAACGTCACGTTAAAATTTCTTCAGGTTGCCTTCATGCAGCAGCTCTAGACTGAACGTGGGCCGGCGGCGGATCCTGTCTGATGAAACTACTGATCGTTGAAGACGAAGCGCGCATGGCGGACCTGCTCCGCAAAGGGCTAACCGAGGAAGGCCACATGGTGACGTGTGCCTCCGACGGAGCGGAAGGCTTGGCTCTGGCGAAAGACTATGAGTTCGACATCATCATTCTTGATGTCATGATGCCGAAGCTCAGCGGATATGACGTGGCCAAACGTCTGCGAGCGGAAAAGATGCGAACGCCGATCCTGATGCTGACGGCGCGCGACTCGGTGCCGGATATCGTAAAAGGCCTCGATCTGGGGGCCGATGACTACATGACCAAGCCGTTTTCCTTCGACGAGCTGGTTGCGAGGCTGCGCTCGGTAAAACGCCGGGCACTCGCAGCGGAGGATACGCACCTAAGGGTCGGTGACTTGGTGATCGATCCGGCCGGCCGGGAAGTCAGAAGGGGCGAAGAACGGGTTTTGCTGACGCGCACGGAATACAGCCTGCTTGAGCGCCTGATGTATCGCTGCGGCAAAGTGGTGTCGAGGCGTTCGCTGATTGAATCGGTCTGGGGCTTTGATCGCGATATTGAGGAAAATACGCTTGACGCCTTTATGCACCTGCTGCGCAACAAGATCGATTTGCCGGGGCGGCCGAAACTGATTCACACCGTTCGCGGAGTTGGATACATGATCCGGGCGGAAGAACAGGCATGAAGAAGCTCTCCATCGGAGTGCGGCTGACGATCTGGTACCTGGTGATTTTCGCCCTTGGCGAACTCGTCTTTGGCGCAGGAATGTGGTTTATTCTTCGCCAGAGCCTGTTCGATATTGTGGACGACGGTCTGGAGAGTCAGGTCGAAGATCTCAAGAGTTTTCTAGACGCACAAAAGAAAGACGCGTCCATCGCCAAACTGCAGGAGGTTGTCACTGAGAGCTACGGCATCGAGCACTCCGGCGATTTTCTACAAATCAATATCGAAAACGGAGATCTGATTTACCGCTCAGCCTTTCTGCAAGCCCATCCATCCATTGTGATTCCGTCCGATCAAATCAACGGACAGTTCTTTCGCATACGTCGTGTTGAACATCAGCATTTGCGTTTTCTGTGTGAGAAGTTAACCGCGAACGGTCACGTCTACGCCGTGCAGATGGGGGCATCGTCCGACGATGCCATAGAGACTCTCCATCTTTTTCGTTACTACCTCTGGCTTTTCGCCCCGCTGCTCCTGCTGGTTGCGGCGGGCGTTGGCTACTGGATGAGTCGTCGAGCGCTGGCCCCGGTCGACGCTCTGGTGCGGACGGCGCGTGATATCGGCGGAGCGAACCTGAGCAGTCGATTGCATAAGCTGGAGACCGGCGACGAGTTGCAGCGCCTCTCCGACACGTTGAACGAAATGCTCGACCGCATCGAGACCGCATTTCTTCGCGTAACGCAATTCACGGCAGACGCGTCCCATGAACTGCGCACTCCGGTATCGCTGATCCGGACCGAAGCTGAGCTGGCCCTGCGGCGTTCCCGTGGAGAAGAGGAATACAAAGAATCGCTCCGGCACATCCTGATGGAGGCCGAACGCACTACGAGTTTGATTGAACAGTTGTTGGCTCTGGCTCGCGCCGACGCGGGGCGCGAAACGCTGCACGTCCAGCCGGTGGACCTGTGCCACATCATGCGAAGTGTGATCGACGGCTGGCAGCAGGTTTCCGCCATGCGTGATGTGCAGTTGACGTCGAGCGTTCAAGAACAAAGCACGTTTGTGATGGGGGACGAGACACTGCTTCGGCGTCTGGCCGATATTCTTCTCGACAACGCGTTCAAATACACGCCGTCGCCAGGTTCGGTGCGGTTATCGTTGGAGCAACATGACGAGTCTGCGGTGATCCGGGTGCAGGATTCAGGCGTGGGCATCGCACAAGAAGATCAGAGTAAGATTTTCGAGCGCTTCTACCGCGTGGATAAAGCCCGCAGCCGCGAACAGGGAGGCACCGGCCTGGGGCTCGCGATCGCACAATGGATCGTGGCGCAGCACCGAGGCTCGATAACGGTCCAAAGCCGTCCGGGTGAAGGCACGATCTTCATGGTGGAGTTGCCGGTGATTGCGGCGCCTGTGCCGAGTCCGCAGCCGACCTGATGGTATTCAAACTTTACGATGCGTGCCTTACAATACAATAGGAGGGCCTTTCAAAACGCCCTCCAAAGCCGGGATGGCGGAACTGGCAGACGCAGCGGACTCAAAATCCGCCGGTACTTAGTACCTTGGGGGTTCGACTCCCCCTCCCGGCACCACCCCAAAACCCAATGGATCAGCGGCTATCTGAGTGGGCTCTCTGCATGCGATGCAGCTCCGTAGCAGACGCAGCGGACTTTTCGCCAATACTCAGCGCGCGATGTCAAATCTATTCAATTGAAAAATTAGGTTTCGTTGCGAAACGCTGCCGTGAGCATGACTTGCACATGTGTTACACATTCTCCGGTTCTTCGCCACTTTTAGGAAAGGTAAACGTTCCGGTGAGGCCGGGGAGGGCCGTAGGCACGGCGGATGATGAGATGAGGTGTTCGATAGATGTGCACGTAAGAATAAGTGGGCATTTATTGTAGAGTTGCTGAGCTATTCCTGTTGGGGCCAGACCCGATGATAACGATACTGTCGGGGCTTGAACTGGAGGTTGAGATAAGTGCCTTTGGAATCGGCGTCGAGGAAAGCGGTGTGCTCCTCGGCGGGCACATCGAAGTATTGATAGACCTCTCCACTTTGTCTAAATTCCAGTTCCAGCACCCGTTGTTCGGGAGCATAGCCGATGCTGGCGATACTGCTGGAGTCTACAGGAACTCGCCGCATGATTTCTTAGATGCGGATGAACCTGGGAAGGATCGGGGCGGAACAGTCTGCTTTCAAGCAGCCCCTAGAGGCGGTTGACGAGACGGTTCGCGATGCGGATCAGCTCTCGTCGCAGATAGGCCTCGGGAAGGAGGCTGTTGAGTTGTTTGGCCGAGTCGATCAGGCTGTAGATCGCCGCTGCGCGTTCTCCGCCAGCGCCTGATCCGGCGAACAGGTAGTTCTTACGACCTAAGGCTACACCTCGCAGAGAGCGTGCAGCAGCGTTGTTGTCGATCTCGATGTCGCCATCTTCCATGTATAACGAGTCAGCGCGTCCGATCGGAAGAAACCAGGGCTTGAGCCGGGGAGTTCCAGACCGCAACCCGGACACTAAATCTTCGCACGGCATCGGCGGCGGCGAAATCCGCAAGCCTCAAAAGGCCTGTGAGAGTCCGACTCTATCCGCGCGCACTATGTTTCGCTCCGGCGTTGAGTTGTCGTCACCGACATCGATATGTGTCACACTTCCTGGTGTGGAATGACATATTGCAACTGCATCCACTGCGCCCCGAAGACCGCGAAAATTCGAGTCACGCCCACAAGCAAGACATTGGCGCAGCAACAAGACGGTCGCCGAAGGGGACCGTCCTTCCGCCATCGTAGAGAACCACTCCCAGCTTGAAGTTATCGCCGCAGGCCTCCGCTAACTTTCGGAGTCCCTTGAAGTCGCCAGCATTCACGGTTGCGCTCGCCTTGACTTCGATACCGACCAATGCGCCACTTCCCGTTTCAATCACAAGGTCAACCTCGTCCTGATCTTTATCCCGGTAGTGGTATAAAGCGCAGCTCTCACCAGACCAAGAGGCCTGTTTCAACACCTCAGAGAAAACAAACGTTTCCAGCAACGGTCCAAAGATCGAACGGTCTTTCGCGACCCGCTCTCCGCACTAGCTCCTAAGAGTGCGCCGAGCAGGCCGGAGTCAAGGAAATGCAGCTTGGGCGTTTTTATCAAACGCTTCAACTGGTTCCGAAACCACGGTTCCACGCGACGAACGAGAAACAACTGCTCCAGGATGGCGACGTATTTGCTTGTGGTTTTGTCGTCAAACCCAACTTGGCCGGCTGCCTGCGTGAAATTGGTGAGCTGGCCAGAATGGTGGGCAAGAACCTGTAGCAGCCGCGGCATTTGGTCGAGTTTTTCCACGTCGGCTACCTCGCGCACATCTCGCTGCACGATGGCTCTTACATAATCGCGTGCCCATGTCTGGCGTCGTTTTGGATCTCCGCGTCGCAGCATTTCGGGGTAGCCGCCAATCAGTACGGCTTGTACTAGATCTTTGCCGATCATTGGCTCCGCAGCCTTGCCAAGTTCGCTCTCGAACGCTGCTTTGAGGAAGCTAGGCTTCTTACCTCGGATTTCAGTCCGCGAGAGGGGCAGAAGGCTCACGATCTCCATGCGGCCAGCTAAACTCTCCGAGACTTGGGGCAGAGTGAGAATATTGGCTGAGCCCGTCAATAGAAATCGGCCGGCTCGGCGATCTTCATCCACTGACTTCTTGATGGCCCGGAGAAGGTCGGGCACTCGCTGTACTTCGTCAATGGTAGTTCGATCGAGAGCGCGCACCAACCCAGTGGGATCGCTGCGTGCCGCAGCCAGGGCCGTGTCGTCATCCATGGTGATGAATTCGCGTTTGCCCCCGACTAAATCGCGGACCAGCGTGGTCTTGCCGCACTGCCGCGGCCCCGTAACCATGACGACCGGCGTATCCTTGAGCGCGGTGGCCACCAGTTCGGCGGAAAAGCGAGGATAGAGCGCGTGATCGGTATCGTCCATGCCGGGTGGAGGCTCCGTCTAATTCGGATTGATGGCTCGTCTATTTCGGATTATAGGCTCGTCTGATCCGGAACCGAAACTGAAACGGTTCTGGGACCTACTCCGGGGTCGTGGTGGGCCATCTCTACCTGGGTGTGTGCGACGTAGTGTGTCCTCGCAGATCGAGTCTGTATCTTCCCATCCGGTTCCTTCATCGCCCCCCGGTCGTTACAGCTTTGCCTTAGCCAAGCGGCGCAGAAGACTTTCCTTGGCGGCGTGCTCCTGACGGAGTTCCCCCAGTGCGGACTGGAATGCATCCACCCGGCCTTGTCGGAGCGCGAGATCACGCAGGTCAATCAGAAGAGTGATCGCCTTGTCGTATTCGTTGGGTTGCCGCTTCTGGATGTGCGCAGCAATCTGATTCCAAGTCGCCTCTTCGCGCTTCCCCAGTTGGTCCAGATAGCGAGAGCGGTTAGCCTCGTCTTCTGCCTTCCGTCGCGCAGCTTCCGCTGCTCGCTTTGCCTCCAATAACCGCGTTCTTTCTTCCACACGGGCATGAACCAATCTCAGAAGATCGCCTGCAGTACGCCGACAAATTGTGTCGGGCGCGGACAGAGTGCGTCGCGCGTTCTGTTGCTCGAAACGCCGCAACAGTCCGTTCTGCCACCGTTCACCGGGTCCTGAGACCGCGGCAACCAGCAAATTGTTCTTTTCTTTTTCGGGCAGGCTCTGAATCCAAGTCGCCAGTTCCTCCCGATCCGGGCCAGCGTTCAGCGGCGCCGAAACAGTTGCAGCAACTTCGACGAGATCCTCGTCTATTCCAAGAAACTCGATCAGGGAATGGAGGGGAGCCGACAATTCGCCCAGACCAGCAGGCACGGCTGGCTCCAGTTCATCCTCGCCGAACTCTTCATTTTGCGCGCAAAGTAGCCATCCGAGATAAAGGCAGCGGATGTCTCCGCGCAGAAGCTCCGAGCGCAGCGACATCAGCGAGCCCATCCATCCTGTGCCGTCGTCCCAGTCATCGTCCTCTGACTGATTTTCAAACGCGACGATCACAGAGTTTCCGACTTTTCGCACCTGAGCAGCTTCGCCTCGGAGCATGGTTCTGAACACTCTGTAGTCAACCAATTCCTGCGGAAGGCGGAGATACAACTCCCGCGTTCCCCAGTTTGCAAGGAAAAGAAACGCGTCGAAGTACTTCTCCAGAAGTCTGAGGGGATCTGCTTTCAGATCCCCCCATTCGTAGTGATTCGTGAAACTCGTGGAAGTAATCGCGGCGCGCGTGGAGATGGATCGCAACTCGGCGATCTCAGCTCTTGTCAGCGCCCGGTCGATCGCCCGGAAATCGTAGTACTGGTATTCGCTCACTCAGAATCCCCTGCGCCAGTGGCGGTACGCTGTGATCCACTCTGCACCGCCGGGCGCCGGCGTCGGCAACAGCAGATCAAGGATTCCGATCCCCTGGCGGGTTTTGCCGTGGTGGCAGATCGCTACAATCTGACCATCGCGTGTCATGTCCACCTTCTCCACAACAACGCCAACACCGAGGACATTGGTGGAAAAGGCAGTGCGAGATGATCCTCCATCATCGTGAGGAAACCGACAGCCTGCTCCTCCTCGGTATACGCATCCACGACCGCTTGCTCAATCAATTTCTCCAGTTTCGCCTTGCTGAATGACGGAAGATTGGTGTCGGGGTCGCTTCAACTTGCGTACACCCATGTGGACCACAACGGGCTTTGTGTTCTGGTGTGTCATAATCCCTTTATTCCCATCAGAAGCGTTCAATCGCCGGGCGACGGCCCCTCGGCGGCCGCAGCGCCAATTCTGTAGCCGATGGCGCCGTAGCCTCTTAGTCGCCGGGCGTACATTCGCGCCAGCATCAGCACCTGAGAATCGACATAGTCGTAGACGCGAACGACATGCTTAGCATCGTGAAGCCGATGGAGACGCCCAACATACTGTTGCAACGTTCCCTTCCAGGAAATCGGCATCGCCAAGAACAAGGTGTCCAGACGAGCATCATCAAAGCCCTCGCCAATGTAACTGCCAGTTGCCAGGATGATTCTTGACTCGCTCTCCGGAACAGCCGCAATCGCCTCCGCAATCGTTCGGCGCTGTTTCTTGCCCATGCCGCCTTTTAGCACAAACACGTTGCTCACCTTGCCAGAGAGGGCCGTCTCGAAATACTTCAAGTGACTGGTTCTGCCGGTGAGAAGCAACGGTGAGCGCCGGTCTCTGACAGCGCTCAGCAGATCGGTCAGGATCAGTTCATTGCGAACACGGTCATCTGCAAGTGCAGCGTACACTTCCTGAATCGTCGTATCGACCTGCTCGGGAGGCAGGCAAAACTCGGTCAATCGAGGAATCACTTCATGTTCGAACGGCGTGAGAGCGGCCATCGAGCGTGCGCTGAGCTTATGCCGTATCGGACCGCACTGCATGTAGATGATGGGGTCGTGTCCATCTTTGCGCTCAGGCGTTGCCGTCAGGCCAAGGATGTACCTCGCCTTTACTTGTTTCATCACTTGCTCAAAGGTGAATGCCGACAAATGGTGGCATTCGTCGACAATAACCTGCCCGTATTCTGCGACGAAGTCTTTGACTCCCTCTCTGCCGTGGGTGCTTTGGATGATGGCGATATCCACGGTGCCACTGCGGTCGCTTTTCCCGCCCCCAACCTGACCGCTTGACTTCGCTGGAAGATTGAGGAAGATCGCCAATCTGGCATGCCACTGATCCAACAATTGTTGGCGGTGAACCAGTACGAGGGTGTTCACCTTTCGCGTCGCGATCAGCCATGCGGCCACTGCGGTCTTGCCGAAAGCAGTAGGAGCGCAGAGGATCCCTTCGTCGTGTTCAGCCATTATAGAAACAGCGTCTTGCTGCGACGAGCGTAGTTGGCCGCAGAACTCCACGTCAATCGCATGTCCCGTGCACCGCTCGTCACGGATGTCTGGCTTGATGTGATGTGCTTCAAACAGCTCCATTACCTCGGCCAGACACCCACGCGGCAAAGCAATGTGGTTGGCGAGATCCTCGCCGCACCCGATTACTCGCGGCTTGTTGAATGTGGGAAGCCGCATTGCTTGGACCTTATAGAATTCAGGATTCTGAAATGCGGCCAGCCGGACCAGACGGTTCAGCATTGCCGGAGGCAGCCCAGCCTTCTCGATAAACAGAAGGTTCGCGCGAACGATTTGAACCTCAGATGGAAACGGCCCCGATATAGGGCGGTCTATTCTCTTTTGTGACGGCGGCAGCGCCCAGGGATCTTGCGCGGCGTCGTCCATGATGCTGATCCTGACGCCAATGAGATCTCCTCGTTTCTGAGCTTCCCGCACAACCGCCTCGACTGCGTCAGCCGACATTCTTTCGACGCTTGCCAGAAATGCCCACTGATCGTGGTACGGACGAAATTCCGAATCGACAAAAACACTGTTCCCCTCTGCCCGCGGAATCTTTTGCAGAGGCAGAGCGATCAGGTTGCCTAGACCTCCCTTGGGCATCGTGTCCTGATTGGGAAAGAATCGGTCGTATGACTCCAGACCCACTTGGTGCCGGAACTCCATGGTTCGAGTGAGAATTGCGCAGCCTAATGTTCGCGCAATGGTCGCGGAAATCGCTCGATTGAAGAATATCCAAACATGGCCACCGTTTCCTGAGCGAGAACGTTCCAAAACCGCTGGCACATTCATCTCGCGACAAGCCACAAGGAACGAAGCGGCGTCCTTCTGCCAGGTCTTCTTATCGAAATCAACCGCGAGGAGCCAGCAGGTCTCGTCCTGCAAAAGCGGATAGATTCCGACTGTATGATCCCCAACAAGGTGACCACGCACAACGTCTTGGGTTAGTGGCCTGAACTTTCTAGTCTGGCGATCAGCCTTCTTGCGGTCTTTGTCTTTGGCCCGCAGATATGATTTCCAATCGCGATCTGCCTTCGGCATGTATCCAGATCGTCCGTCGGCGCTCTCCCAGCGAGCGGCATAAACATCGTCACGTCCTCGGAAGAGACTGCGAAACAGCTCGATCCGCTGTTCCGTGGTACCGAACGCGGACCTGGGAACCTCTGAGGCTATGCTTGTGGTCTGAGGGGTCTGAGGAATCCCGCTGATGGGTCGAGGCTCAGGAATTCGTATACTGTGCTCGATTAAAAGGCCGCGTAGCCGAGCATTTTCGTCACGCAGGCGTCTTACCTCCGCCACGGATGCCTCAAGGTTCGGAAACTCGTTGTCAGTTTTGCTCAAGTCAAAGCCCTACCCAGACGCGCCGCTACTTGACTCCAAAATGATCGCATATCGTCGGCTCCCGCTATGCGCTGGCTTTCGCGTGTAGAGCCAAAGTGGGGTGGTTCCTAGTCGTGGTGACCAAAAGCTCTAGCTAGGCTTGGCTCGGGATTGCCACATAAACGAGGTTTCCCGAAACGCTTGGCAGCGACGAGGAGAAATCTGCAGACCGGTGCGCTCCGGTCAACTTCTCTGTACAGCATAGGCATAAGACTTTCTGGACCTTGTCCGTTTGTGGCTGCGGGCGCGAATTTCTGCCTCGAAATTAACGCTATATTCACACCGGTGTGATGAAGCCACACGTGTGCTCGTGCTCCCCTCAATGCGTGCATCAGATTCCAAACTCCAACGGCCCGATAAGGGAGCCTGACCCCCGAACCAACTTCTCCGGGTTTCTCAAGACCCTGTCTCGACCCTTCGATCTACTTACAGCTCAACGGGAAACCCCCGACACGCACAAAGTGCTGGCCAGCTATCTGGGCATTTCTCGGCCAGCGTTTCCAGTTGATATTTCGTTACGGGGCGGAGGCGTTATACGAGTTTTCACCCGGGGCGAACTCAAAGTTTTCTGGTCGATCTTCGTGGATGAATGTTACCGGCTTTGGGCGGATTCAAGGACTATCGTCGATGCCGGACCTAATATCGGGGTATTCTCCGTATGGGCAGCCCGAAAGTTGCCCCGCGCAACAATCATCGCGATTGAACCCCACCCCGAAACCTTTGCCCGCCTGCGGCATAACATTCATGCGAACCAACTCGAATCTCGGGTTCAGGTCACGCAAATGGCGCTGTCCGCACAGACCGTTGATCGCGAGATGCCGGCGGCCGGCGAATCTCAGCGTCGTGCGTTGTTCCCACAGGACCAGTCCGGCACAGGCGAAATCGTAAGGGTGCCCTCGATTACCCTCGAGGAGTTAATGGATCGTCATCAGCTTTCCACAATTGATCTGCTGAAGATGGACATCGAGGGCAGCGAATGGGAAGTGTTACTTTCGACGCCGGCTTCGGTTCTGCAGCGGATCCGCAGGATGCAATTTGAATATCATGAGGTAAACGCGCGTTTCGGATACTCAAAGGCGGGGCTTTTTAAGCACTTGACCAATGCTGGCTTCGTTATTACACAATGCCGCGAGGATAAGCACCGCACTGGTATTGCCGTGGCTGAGCAACCCGAGCGTCGGAAGCTGCCATCAAGCCCTGCATCGTGACTTCAGTTGCAGATCACGGCGACGCGGCCACGGCCGAAAGGGAACTGAGGCGCGTAGTTTATCGTTGACGAGCATCCTGACCCGTTGCGAGCCCTGCACGACTCTTTCAATTCATCTTCGCCTGACCACTCCTCGATATAGGTTACCTCCGTGCCGCCATCGGAGAGTGATCCGTCGTCCAAGTGCGCTTTCTGATACACTACCCATGACGCTTGTGTACGGTTTGCTTGTTTATGCGGTAATCCTCCTTTGGATTAGTAGTATCTCCGCTTTTCCTGCCTGCCGATTCGTTTAGCGCCAATCTAAAAAGAACGTGGGTGGCGTGGACACTCTGACGTGTGTCTGGGTGCGTGACGACAGGCCCCTCCAAGAAAGAACAAAAGAGAATGACTAAGTTTTCAGAACTGCCGCTTTCTGCCGCTCTGCAGCAGAAGCTGGCGGCAGCCCAATTTACAACCTTAACCCCCATCCAGCAGCGCGCGATTTCTCCTGCGCTTGAAGGCAAAGACATCATTGGAACGGCACAGACCGGCACCGGAAAGACGCTGGCATTTCTGATTCCGTTGATGGAAATGATGAACAGTGATGGCTCGCGTCGGCCGACGGCTCTGGTGCTGCTTCCGACCCGCGAACTCGCGATGCAAGTGGAAGAGCAGTATGAACAGCTCCGCAGCAACCGGCTGAGGAAAGCCGCGCTAATCGTTGGCGGAGTCTCTGAGAAGACGCAGATTCAGGCAGTCCGGAACGGCGCATCCCTGGTGGTCGCCACTCCCGGACGGCTGCAGGATCTTATCGGACGTAACCTCATCGATCTGCGTGAAATTAAAGTTCTTGTGCTCGACGAAGCAGACCGCATGCTTGACATGGGCTTCCTTCCAGCGATCCAGCGCATTCTCGGTATTCTTCCGACGAAGCGGCAGACCCTGTGCTTCTCGGCAACCATGGAGCGATTCGGTTGCGGCATTGGTCAATGAATACACGAGGGAGCCGGTGCGAATTGCTCTCGGATCGGTTCTTAAGCCGGCGGCGAGTGTTGCACTGCAGGCATACGAAGTTCGTCCCAACGAAAAGATGAATCTGTTGCGGCAACTTCTTGGCGCGCACAAAGGGCAGACTCTGATCTTTACGCGGACGAAACGCGGCACTGAAAGGCTGGCGCGAGAGCTCGCACGTGATGGTTACAGCGCGGCGATGATTCATGGTGACCGTTCGCAGTCGCAGCGCAATGGTGCGTTGAGCGGGTTCCAGGAAGGGCGATACGAAATTCTGGTCGCCACCGATATTGCAGCGCGCGGGTTACACATCGATGAAGTAGCTCACGTCATCAACTACGATTTGCCGAAGATGGCGGAGGATTTTATCCATCGCGTTGGACGCACGGGACGCGCAGGCTCTGAGGGATGCGCGTCGACGATTGTCACCGCTGCCGAGATTCCAGATCTGAGGAGCATTGAACGTGCTCTGCAGCTTCGAATTGAGCGCAAACAGTTCGATGTCGGCTCTTCCGAGATGTCCGCGCGACTCGTGCAGAACACATTGGCAAGCCGCACCCTGACGGCGCTGCCGGGCGAGGTTTTCGTTTAGATCCAGATGGGAAGTGTTGCCTCTCGCAGGTCTGCGACTCTCCGCAGATCTGTGAATTCTGGCTACAGCAACGTCACGCGAGCGAACGTCGTTCTGAAAGTGGCTTGCGATTCGTGTGGCGATCTGCGCAATTGTTCGTCTGTATCCGGCGTTGGATTTGCGCTGCCCGATCGTGCGCGAGAGCTGTCTGCACCAATTTCTGTATTGTAAGCAGAGCTTCGGTGACGTTCTCGCTTCGCCCAAACCCGTTTGAGGCAACGGCTCGTTCAAGGTCCGAAACATTCTGTTGCAGTTCGTCATAAAGCCGCGTGAGCCATTGCGGCTGAGGATCCAGCGGTGTCCGCGAGATATCGATCGATGCCGAGGGCTGTTCCGGTCCTGTGCTGGTCTTTCGCAACCAGCGGTCAACCTCATGTTCGTATGCAAAGACCGGTGCGAGTTGGCCGCCTTTCATGCGATGTACCGGCAGTCCAAGCGTTCGCTCCCAACGCTGCACGGTTCGGACACCTCGATCCAGGTAGGCCGCTATGTTCTTCCAGGAAGTAAGTAATCCGGTGGCGCGCTGATCGGCAGGAGTCCGGGTGACGGGAAATCGAACGACGTCATCGGCGGTGCGCTGTCGGGAACGGACCGAACGGTTATTCGGCGGGTAGAGAGCTGCAGACGCGACTGTGACGTTGGAAGAACTCGGGGGAAAGGCTGAAGCAATGCGCATGCGGCTCTCGCAGTTAGGAGATGCGATCTATCCATTAACCGTACACAGATGCCGCCGAGAAGTCGGTCCCGCGAGGAACTTCTCTATGTGCGCTGGCGTACTGTAACTAGTCATCCTCGGAGAGCCATTTCTTAGCCTGTTGTCGCAGCAGGCCATAGCAATCGCAAGCTGCCTGTTCCAACCGGCGGCGGTTGAGAATGGTTACGCTTCCCCGGGTGTAAGAGATCAATCCGGCTTTCTGCAGCGTGCCCGCGGAAACGGTGACACTGGACCGGCGTGTACCCAACATCTGCGCGATGAAATCTTGCGTGAGCGGGAGCGAACTAGAACTGAGGCGATCTTCGGTCATCAAAAGCCACCGCGCCAACCGCTCATCGACCTCATGAAGCCGATTGCATGCGGCGATTTGCACCGCTTGCAAGGCCAATAGCTGTGCGTATCTTTGCAACTCTCGTTCGAGAACTGGGCTCTCACGCAGCACGTTTCGCAGGACGCCGGCATCGACTCGGAACGCGGTACCTTCGCCCTGAACGACGGTTCTGGTATTCGCGGTACGAAAGCCGGCAACCAAGGGAACGGCTGAGAACCCTTCTTTACCCACGAGACCGACTTCCACACTCTTGCCATCGGGCATGACGCTTACCACGGAGAAGAGGCCAGAGTTGCAGAAATATCCTGATTTCAGGGTCTCGCCGGCTTCGTGAAGCACCAGGCGCAGCGTGAGTCGAACAAACTCAAGATGGGAGAGAAGTCGTTCGAATTCTTTCCGTGGAAGGCGGAGGAGAATCTCGTTATGAATCGGATGACCGTCTGCGTCTCGCTTAGGCGTCGAAGAGTCTCCTTCTTTCTGGGTAGGCACACTCATCGTTCGCGGGCTCCTTGCACAGCGTAGAACGCTGTCTGATTTCGCAAGGAACCGGTTTGCGCGAGAGCGCCACGGCAAGTTGCTTAAGAGACAGGAATACTTCAGCCGGGATTGTACCGGGGCCGCATGGAAACGTCGGTACGAGGAGGCACGTGCGAATGTGCGATAGCGGACGAAACTCTAGTCGTTTTGGTTCTGCCAAGCCTTAATCTGTTCTCGCAGATGCCCGTAACAGTCGCAGGACGCACTTTCCAGTCGGCCACGGTCTAGTATCGTTACGCTTCCGCGCGCGTAGGAAATCAAACCCGCCTTCTGCAAAGTGCCGGCAGCTACGGTGACGCTGGAGCGGCGTGTGCCTAACATGTGCGCCATAAAGTCTTGGGTCAACGGAAGCGAGTTTGAGCCCATACGGTCATGGGTCATTAATAACCAGCGGGCCAGTCTTTCATTCACTTCATGGAGGCGATTACAGGTTGCGACCTGAGTGACCTGCAGTCCGAGCAATTGTGAGTATCTTTGCAGTTCTCTTTCGAGCCTGGGGCATTGCTCGAGCGCTGCCCGAAGAGGTTCGGCGCCAATTCGGTGCGCAGTCGCATCGGCCTGCACGACGGCTCGGGTGTTGCTGGTGCGAAAGCCCGCAATCAGAGGCAGACCCAGGAAGCCTTCTTTGCCCACCAGACCCACCTCGACGTTGCTGCCATCTGACATGACATTCAATATGGAGAACATGCCGGAATTGCAGAAATAGCCGGATTTCAACGTGTCTCCGGACTCAGACAGCACCTGGTGCAATTTCAATCGGACGAACTCCAATTTCGGCAACAAGCTTGCTCGCTCCCCCAGTGGGAGAGCGAGCAAGATTTGATTGGAAATCGGGTTTCCATCGGCATCCTGCACGGATGGCGAGGCGATGTTGAACCGGCCCAACGCAATTTTATTGGTCATATATCTTCCTTGCGCAGCGAAAAGCTGTCAGATTACGCAAGGAACCGTCACCCGAAGGGCGCGGCGGAAAGATGCGGAAGGGACACTTTCAGACTACTCTCTTGTACCTTGGAAAGGGGGAATTCTTCGTACGCCAAAACAAATAACGCGGCTCCATATCGAACGTTCGTGTGTACGCTGCCGTACAGTGTTACACTGATTGCTGTTTGCGGAAGAGAGCATAGTGTCGAGGCAGTAATCCTTTCCTCGTCGCCGTCCTTCGCCACGATTAGGTGGCTGGCCAGCAACCTGCCAAAGGTGCTTGGAGGCGACCTTAATGCCGAGAATTCTCATCGTCGATGACAACCCAACGATCCGCCATTGCGTGCGTCGCTGTATTGAAG
Source organism: Terriglobia bacterium (assembly GCA_963823085.1). Lineage (GTDB taxonomy): Bacteria > Acidobacteriota > Terriglobia > Terriglobales > Acidobacteriaceae > Sulfotelmatobacter. The sequence goes on from CAWGKF010000024.1 coordinate 148,586, forward strand.
CGAACACCGATTGGCGAGTGTGTGATGAAGCGGAAAACGGCCAAGTGGCAGTTGAGAAGGTGATGCAGCACGGTCCAGAGATGGTGATTTTGGATTTTCAAATGCCCGTCATGAATGGGCTGGAGGCGGCACGGCAAATCACACGAATTGCCCCACAGACCGTCATGGTCATGTTCACTATGCATCAATCCGCGCACCTCGTGGATGCCGCAAAGGCTGCCGGGATCACAGAAGTGATTCCGAAAGATGGCAATATCACGGAACATCTGCTTGCCATCTTGCAAGGCATCTCGGCAGGAAGCTGATCGACTGGGCAAGCTGCGATGCTGAAGGCGATGTAGTTCGCTAACTTCTGTGTTTGCACCGATGCGGTTCCAGCGATTAGGGATTTCAGCAGATACAGCGTAATATTGGAATGGCATAGATGTGATTGGGATTCAGCTGCGATCCAGGGATCGTTTAACTCTTAACCTCGAAGACACTCTTTGGGCACTAACTGCGCCTTCGAATTGAGAAACAGCCATGAGGCGCGTGACCCTCTCTGTTATCAAAAAATAATCCGGTGCTGTGCGGCGTCGCGCCGATGCGCGCAGTCCTAAGTGGCAGCGCTTGCAGTTCACGACGGTTTTTGCACCGCAAGGGAGTTAAACAATGTCCGGAAAAAATGGCGACAAAGCCAGGTTCCACCGACTACGCAAGCAGAAACTTGCGCGTCGCTCACGACAACGGGCAATGCTCGAGGCCGCGTCCAAGCAGGTCGCGACGGTTTCGCAGGGCAAAGTAAGGGAGAAATTGGCGTAAGCGCGATCTTCAGTTTTGCGTTCGTCTCGCGGGCGTGCAGAATTCATGTGTCAACCTGCATCAGAACTATTAAGGATAGGAGCTGTTATGAAGAATCTTTATGTTGGCAATCTGCCTCACAGTGCAACCGAAACGGATTTACGCGGTCTTTTCCAGCCGCATGGTGGGGTGGAAAAAGTTACTATGGTGACCGACCGTGATACTGGACGTTCGCGCGGGTTCGCTTTCGTCGAGATGACTGATTCCGGCGAAGCTGAGAAAGCCATCGCCGCTCTCAACGGATCTGATATGGGTGGCCGCGCCCTGACAGTCAATGAGGCGAAGCCGAAGACTGACCGTCCGCGTGGAGGCGGTGGACGGAAGTTTGGTGGTGGTGGCGGACGCGGGCGAGACGATCATCGCGGCCAGGCGCGGCAACCGCGCGAACCACGTTGGTAGTTTTCGATCCCATTCCAGGAGGGCCAGACCATGCCAAGAGGGCGATCTACGTTTACGAAGCGCCAGAAAGAACAGACGCGGCAACAGCGCCAGCGGGACAAGGCTGAACGCCGAACCCAGCGCAAGCAGGAAAAGAGCGAACCGGGCTCCGTGGATGATTTGAGTCTGCTGCACGAGGCCGCCAGAGAGCAGGCCGCCTTATTTGGTGATTCCTCCGGCTTGGATTCCGGAGAGGCGTCTGAAGACGATCGCGACACGAGCCACGATCGCTGAGCGACCGGTGAGATTTAGGACAGCCAGACAGAGTGCTGGCGTGTAGCTTTGCTTCGACGCGCGGGATATAACGCTATTCTGCGCCGTTCGACGAGAACGGTGTTTTGTCGAGAAGCGGTTTCAGCTTGAGAGAGCGCGAGGGATGACGCAGCTTACGAAGCGCTTTCGCCTCGATCTGCCGTATTCGCTCGCGAGTGACGTTGAAAACCTGCCCAACTTCCTCAAGCGTATGTTCTGAGCCATCTTCCAGTCCAAAGCGCATGCGGACAATCTTCTCTTCCCGTGGACTCAGCGTACGCAGCACACGTTCGGTCTGTTCTCTGACATTCAGATTGATTGCGGATTCTGCGGGCGAGACACTCGTCCGGTCTTCGATGAGGTCGCCGAGGTGAGAATCGGCCTCGACTCCAATAGGCGTTTCCAGCGAGACCGGGGCTCGCATGATCTTGAGCACCTTGCGCACCTTTGCCTCTGGAATATCCATCTGTTTGGCGATCTCATTAGCCGTGGGTTCGTGTCCCAGCGCCTGCACCAGTTGCCGCGAAGTGCGAATCAGCTTGTTGACGATCTCGTTCATGTGTACAGGCAGGCGGATGGTGCGCGCCTGGTCGGCAATCGCCCGGCTGATGCCCTGGCGAATCCACCAAGTGGCGTACGTCGAGAACTTGTAACCGCGCCGATAGTCGAACTTATCGACCGCCTTCATCAGGCCGATATTGCCTTCCTGGATAAGATCTAGAAACGGCAGTCCACGATTGGCATACTTTTTGGCGATGGAAACGACGAGGCGCAGGTTGGCTTCGACCAGTTCATGCTTCCCCTGGTCCGCGTCCATTTGTCCCTGGATGATTTCGCGCTGCGTTCGGCGGAGATCGGAGAAGGTCGCGCCAGTATCCCTTTCCAGTTCCTCCAGATTTGAACGCAGTTGTCGTTGCCGGGATTTGTATTGTTTCTTGAGCTGCTCGCTGCGGGTGCGCGCAGTTTCTTTCTCCAGATGAGTGAGTTCGCGATCAAGCGCGCGCATGGTGTCGGCAGTCTTGCTCACTCGTTCGGCAAGCCGTTTGCGCTCAGACTGGTTACAGCCGAGAGCCCGGACAATCAGAGAAACCCGAACAATCTCGCGGCCTAATTGGAATCGCCATCGACGGTATGTACGAGTTTTCTCTTTCGATGCTGCAGTTGCGAGGCGCTCCGCTAATAGGCGAGCCTTGTTGTAATGCTTCTGCAGTTCATCGATGTGGCAGATCAGTTCATGGCTGCGCTTCTCGAGAACTTTCTCGGTAATCTCTTCCTCGTCGAAAACGACGATATCGGTGACGGAACGCAGTCCACGCTTTAAATCTTCACGGAATGCAAGAACTTGCTGGATCACAACGGGTGACCGCGATAACGCCTTGAGCATGGTGAGTTGCCCGCGCTCAATGCGCTTGGCAATCTGCACTTCTCCTTCGCGGGTCAGGAGGCTGGAGGCGCCCATCTCGCGCAAGTAAACACGAACGGGATCACTGGCGTGATCCGGGACATCTGGAGTTGTCCTGATGTCAATGTTATCTGCGCTCTCCGCGTCCACAAGCTTCCCTCTGAGGAGGGAGTCAGCGAGGGAGGGCTCGTGTTCCAGCAGGTCAAGTCCCCGGCCACCAATCACAGTTACCAGTTCGTCGACGTCTTCTTCCGAACGCAAGTCTTCGGTAGTCAGGGTATTTCCTCTTTCATTCGTCGCGAAACGCGGAAGCAAGGCGTAGTTCGACATGTCCGAGCCGTTGCACGGCCCGATCTATCTTGGAGCGTTCTCCGAACGTGGGACGGCAGTTTTATCGTCCTCGAGCGCTTTTGATTCGCGCAGGTCCAATTCAGCTTGACGCTGGTGGGTCGCTTCTGCGGGATCGAGTCCCGCCTTCATGCTGGTCTTTTCGATGAAGTAACGCCAGCCCTCGTGGCGGTCGTCAGACGGTTGGGCGGACTCCAGGTTTCCCAGCTCTGATTCCGCATTCTCCTTGCCCTTGACCACCAGGACCACCCCAGCGGACTGGTAGGTGCGGACGTTATGCCGAATGATTGCGTACGACGCGTTGGATTTGTCGTTTGTCAAAGGAATCCATTTCACCCAGATAGCCGAAAGGCGGTCTCCCGACGGAAACCGCCTTTTCGCATGATTCGGTCGCTTAGAGCGCCTGCACGTTTTCAGCTTGCCAACCCTTGGGACCCTTCGTTACGTCGAACTGCACCGTCTGGCCTTCTTGCAGGCTCTTGAAACCGCCCGCCTGGATCGCCGAGAAGTGCACAAAAACATCCTCGCCATTCTGGCGGCTGATGAAACCATAGCCCTTGGCGTCGTTGAACCACTTTACTGTTCCTTTTTCCATATACGTGTTTCTTTTCCTTATTTGTTAGTTACGCTGGAGAGAGTCGGAGGAAATTGTGCAGGTTGCTTGCTGTTGAGGCGAGAACTGCTCACGACCGATTCGGTCTAACGCACACCTGATCGTACGCGGACGGCACCCAATTAGCAAGCCTATTCGCCAATGTCAACGCAAGGAGTGGCCGCGAACTTGGCGAGATCTTAGCGATTCAACCAACGACTCCGATTCAATGATCGCCTCCACCTAGCTCTTCAGAGATTTTACTTGCTATTGTTTTCATATTTCTACTAATATCGAAATATGCCCACGCGCCAGCTCAACAAGACTGCGGAGCAAGTCGCAAAGTATGCCGACATGTTTTCGGCGATGGGGACCGAGGCCAGGCTTCGGATCATGCAACTGCTCTTGTCAGCGCATCCGGAAGGACTAGTCGTGGGTGAGATCCAGGAAGAGTTAGAGATTCCCAATTCGACTCTCTCACACCATCTGGACAAGCTGAAAAACGAAGGTCTGGTTGAAGTCCGCCGCGAAAGCACGTTTCTTCGCTATACAGCGAGTACCGACGCCCTTCAGGAATTGTTGCAGTTTCTATATGCCGAGTGCTGCACCAGGAATAAGGCACTCAAGCCACAAGACATCGTTCAGATTTGCAGATAGGGGAACCCAATGAGCACGACAGATATTCCGACGTCCGCCACTGATATCAAGGAAGTCGTAAAAGAGAAATACGGTCAAGCCGCTCTTCGTGTGAAAAGCGGAGGAAGCAGCTGTTGTGGAGCATCTCCCGGAATTGGTCGGGGCTGCGATCCGATCACTTCTAACCTCTATGACTCGTCCCAAGGCGAGCAAGTTCCGGAAGAAGCGATGCTCGCATCTCTTGGATGCGGCAATCCGACGGCGCTCGCCCAACTCAGTCCGGGCGAAGTCGTGCTCGACCTGGGCTCGGGAGGTGGCATTGATGTTCTGCTGTCGGCCAAACGCGTAGGTCCAACCGGGAAAGCCTATGGCCTTGATATGACGGACGAGATGCTCGCGCTTGCCAATGAGAACAAACGCAAAGCGGGAGCCGAGAACGTGGAGTTCTTGAAGGGCGAGATCGAGAAGATTCCTCTACCCGATGAGTCGGTGGATGTCATCATCTCTAATTGCGTCATCAATCTTTCCGCCGATAAGGATCGCGTGTTGCGCGAGGCGTTCCGTGTGCTGAAACCTGGCGGACGATTTGCCGTATCCGACGTAGTGACGCGCGGGGCCATTCCCAACGAGATCCGACAAAAAGTTCTGTTGTGGGTGGGCTGCATTGCTGGTGCCCTCGAAGAAACTCAATATCAATCGAAGCTAAAAGCCGCAGGTTTTGAACAAATCGAGGTCGAACCAACCCGGATTTACCGCGTGGAAGAAGCGAGAGAATTCCTCTCTTCTGCCGGAGTGGATGTCGACGCGATCGCCCCGCAGGTGGACGGGAAGTTCATGAGCGCATTCATTCGCGCCGTCAAACCTCAGAACGCAGCGACGAAGACATGTTGTGGACCAACTTGCTGCAACTGACACAATTGGTGAGCCACGATGAAAGATCACTACAATGTTCTATTTCTGTGCACGGGGAATTCGGCGCGTTCGATCATGGCAGAAGCCATTCTGAATTCCAAAGGGGGGCCCGCCTTCACCGCTTATAGTGCGGGAAGCCATCCCACTGGGACCGTCCGGCCGGAAGCGTTGCGCCAACTCGAACGGACGCACCTTCCGATCAAGGATCTGCGAAGTAAAAGTTGGGAAGAGTTCTCCGCGCCGGGCGCTCCCAAGCTCGATTTCGTTTTCACCGTCTGTGACAACGCTGCCAACGAAGTCTGCCCGGTTTGGCCGGGACAACCCTTAACAGCGCACTGGGGCATTCCCGATCCGGCCGCTGTTCGTGGCAGCGAAGCCGACATCGAGCGCGCGTTCCGCGACGCCTTTTTCCTCCTGGACCGGAGGATCAGTCTGTTCCTCTCTCTTCCGTTTCAAGCTCTGGACAATCTGGCGCTTCAGAGAGAACTCCGCAACATCGGGCAGTCAAATCCGTCCATCGCGCAGCATAAATGAGTGGAGGACCGTCGCATGAAGACAAGCAGTCGCCTCAAATTCCTTGACCGATATCTAACGGCTTGGATCTTTTCGGCAATGGCACTGGGAGTCGCACTCGGCGCACTCGTTTCTGGGGTCGTGCCGTTTCTCAATCGCTTCAGCATTGGCACGACATCGATTCCAATTGCAGTCGGACTGATTGTCATGATGTATCCGCCGTTTACCAAGGTGCGGTACGAAGAACTACCCGAGGTCTTCCGCAATAAGAAAGTTCTTGGTCTGTCGCTGATACAGAACTGGGTGGTAGGGCCGATCCTGATGTTCGTACTGGCGATCGTGTTCCTGCGTGGGTATCCGGAATATATGGCGGGATTGATAATGATCGGCCTGGCGCGATGCATAGCGATGGTCATCGTATGGAATGAACTCGCCAAAGGTGACACGGAATACGCTGCCGGCCTGGTCGCGTTCAATTCACTTTTTCAGGTTTTCTTCTATTCTCTCTACGCTTGGGTGTTCATCACGGTGCTCCCGGCCAAAATCGGGCTCCGGGGAGCTGTCGTCAATGTTTCCATCGCTGACATCGCAAAGAGCGTTTTTGTGTACCTTGGCATTCCGTGCCTCGCCGGATTCGCAACCCGGGCGATTCTTGTTCGCGTCCGCGGGCGAGAATGGTACGAGCACAACTTCATTCCGCGCGTGAGTCCTCTGACGTTGATCGCACTACTTTTCACGATTGTCGTGATGTTCTCTCTGAAAGGCGAGTACATCGTTCGCCTGCCGCTGGACGTTCTGCGGATCGCCGTTCCGTTGCTGATCTATTTCCTGCTGATGTTTCTTGTGTCGTTCTACATGGGCAAGAAGTTGGGTGCGGACTACTCCAAGACAACCACGCTTTCATTCACCGCGGCTTCGAACAATTTTGAATTGGCGATTGCCGTTGCGGTCTCCGTGTTCGGGATCAATTCAGGAGCCGCGTTCGCCGCAGTGATCGGCCCGCTCGTCGAGGTGCCCGTAATGATTGGATTGGTGAACGTTGCGTTGTATTTCCAAAAACGTTATTTCGTGAGTCCAGAATCCGCCGAAGTCAAATCGGCCGTTTTCCTTCAGCCACAATAACAGCCAGACCCTGACCACACCCGAACCACTGTGGGTACAGGCTCCGGTGACGATCGTCACTGACGCGATCCCAAGGCTGCAATTAGAATAAAAATATGCCCGACTGGGTTTGGATGGTTGTCTTTTTCGTTGCGTGGCTGCTGCTGACGCAGTGGCTCTTGCCGAAACTCGGCGTCCCAACTTGAAGAACAAGCGGCTGCGCCGGGTCCCGGCGCGATAGCGCTAAGCTCTCGCAGGAGACGAGCACCAACAAGATCGTGGACACGCCGAAGTAAGGATTCTCGACACCCCGCCCGAAGGCTAAGGTCCAATATCCGGGTCCCAGGTGCAGAGTCCCGGTCCAGGGAGCCAGCTCGAACCCCTCCCGTTGTATACTCTGTTTTTCTCGCCGCACGATCCTCGATCCCGGCAATCAGGAGACGCCAAATGCAGAGCCGTATCACTGGTACAACAATGCCCGTTCTCGAATTCATCCTTGAGAACAACGAGTCGATCATCTCGGAAGCAGGAGAACTCTCCTGGATGGGACCATCTATTCAGATGACCACGCACACGCAATTTGCCGGTGGCGGAGGACTATTCGGCGTGATCAAACGTGTCGCCGGCGGCGGGTCGATCTTCATGACTGAGTACCGGGCAACGGGCGGACCGGGAGAACTGGCCTTTGCGACGAAGCTTCCCGGACACATTGTCCCTGTGGAAGTCGCTCCGGGACGTGAGTACATGATTCACCGCCAGGGATTTCTCTGCGCCACGCCGCAGATTCAAGTCGGCGTTGGTTTTCAGCAGTCCCTTGGTGCAGGCATTTTTGGTGGCGACGGATTTCTGCTGCAACGAGTCAGCGGACAGGGGATGGCGTGGCTTGAGCTCTCGGGAGAGTTGGTCATGCGCGATCTTCAGTCCGGCGAGAACCTGCGCGTGCATCCCGGGCACGTCGGGGCATTTCAATCGGGCGTTTCGTTCCAGATCACGACCGTGCCCGGCATCAAGAACATGATTTTCGGTGGAGATGGCATTTTCCTCGCATCGCTCACAGGCCCGGGACGAATCTGGCTGCAGACTCTGCCGATTTCGAAACTCGCGCATGCGATCGAAAGATACTTGCCGCGCGAAGCTTCAAAACAGACCGTCGAAGGGGGCGTCGTCGGCGGGATTGTGGGCTCGATCCTCGACAACATGCGGTGACGGTTTTTTTCTTGAACCCTGTGCTTTAGCCGTTGTCTGCCTACAACCACAGGGGGTAAGAACTTGTAGTCTGATCCGAATCACTTGAATCTGGACTCATTGGGTCCGCTATTGCTGCTACGGACCAACTCCCAGCCGTGTGCTAATCGCTGACCCTAGTCTCCGATGCCCGCTGGCCGTAGCCCTCAGGTAAACTAATACCCGGATCGATGATCAACGGCAAACGCATCGCGGTCGTTATGCCCGCCTACAATGCGGAGAAGACCCTCGAGGCCACGGTGGGAGAACTTCCTGACCTCGTCGACATCCGTATCCTGGTGGATGACCAGAGCGGCGACCGGACTGTTGAAATTGCCCGCAGCCTTGGCCTCTACGTCTTTCAGCACGATCGCAACTACGGGTATGGACGCAATCAGCAAACCTGCTATCGCGAAGCGCTCGCCGCCGGCGCCGATGTCGTCATCATGCTGCATCCCGATTACCAGTACACTCCGCTGCTCATTACCGCGATGGCCAGCATGGTCGCCTACGACGTGTACGATGTCGTGCTGGGCTCGCGCATCATCGGAGGCCGCGCGCTCTTAGGCGGCATGCCCATCTACAAATACGTAGCGAACCGGCTGCTTACTGCGTTTGAGAATCTTTTCCTGCGTGTAAAGCTCTCGGAATATCACACCGGATACCGCGCCTTCAGCCGCACAGTTCTCACGGAGTTGCCGCTTCTCGAGAACTCCGATGACTTCGTCTTCGACAATCAGATGCTGGCGCAGTGTGTGCACTTCGGCTTCCGCATCGGAGAAGTTTCTTGTCCGACGAAATATTTTGAAGAGGCTTCGTCGATCAATTTTCGCCGCAGCGTGAAGTATGGATTCGGAGTGCTCGCCACGACCGTACAGTTTGCGCTGCAAAAGGCCGGCGTGATTCATCTGCCGCGATTCAGCCCCCACGGCCGCAAACTTGAAGCCGGACGCGAAACCTACTACGCTTCCCGCACGGAAAATGCCCGTCGGGCTTGATGATCGCAAATCGCAACATGAAATCGGGTACGCCATCGCTATCGCGTTCTTTGCGACAGGATGTGGATTGTGCCGCCGGAGGAGTCTCCTGAAATGTCAGGAACTCCACAAACCCAGCCGATCTCAGTGCCAAAAGGCGATTACGCACCCAAGAACCTGCTGCTGCTGGCGTCGATCACCCTGCTTGCATTTCTGGTGATGGGATATCACCCCGGCCTGGAAGATGATTCGTTTTACCTGGCTGCCGTCAAGCGGCAATTAAATCCGTCGCTGTTTCCGTACGATGCTGATTTCTTCCGGGTGCAATTTCAGGCAACAATTTTCGACAAGCTGATCGCTTTTTCAGTGAGGCTGACGCATTTACCGGTGGCCTGGGCCGAGTTGCTCTGGCAGATCGTAGCTCTGTTCTTTCTTCTGCACGGTTGTTGGCGGATCGCTCGACGTTGCTTTGTAAGACCAGAGGAGCATTGGGCCGCCACCGCTCTGGTTGCAACGCTGCTTACTATGCCGATCGGCGGCATCGCTATCAATCTTGCCGATCAATATCTGCATCCGCGCACGCTGGCGACTGCGGCGATTCTAGCTGCGATCGTTGAAGTGATAGACCGTCACCAGTGGCGCACCGGGATTTTGCTAGCGGTCGCGTTCGCTGTTCACGCGATCATGGCGAGTTTTGGGATTTCTCTTTGCATCTTTCTGTTTTGGATGCTGCACAAGCGCTATCGCCTACAACTCTCGGCAGCGGCGCTTTTCATTCCGTTGGGATGGTTGTTCGAGCCTGCGTCAGAAGCCTGGCGTCAGGCTGCGGCTACTCGCGGCTTCTACTTTCTTGGCCGATGGGCATGGTATGAATGGCTGGGAGTATTTGCACCGCTGGTTCTGTTGTGCGTCCTTTCTCGTTGGCTGCGATCGCATAATGAGCTGGTTCAGCACACAGCACTCGCGCCTGTCGTGACTGCTCTTCTCTATTACGGCGCATTCCAAACGCTGGCTGGGTTGCTCATCATGCTTCCGCACAGTTTGGAGCGCCTGCGACCGTTCGAACCGATGCGCTATCTGCATCTGCTGTACATTTTTTTCTTTTTGATCGCGGGAGGACTGCTCGGAAGCTACGTGCTCGACAAAAGGACCTATCGTTGGGCATTACTGTTCGTTCCGCTGGGGGCGGGCATGTTCCATGCGCAACGACAGATGTATCCGGCGTCGCCGCACCTGGAATTACCGTTCGTGCGGCCGCAGGAGGGATGGCTGGCGGCCTTCGCGTGGATCCGGCAAAACACTCCGGCCGACGATTTGTTTGCGATCGATCCGCATTATGAGACTCTGCCGGGAGAAGATCAGCATGGCTTCCGCGCACTCGCGGAACGGAGTGTGCTTGCTGACTACGAGAAAGATGCCGGCATGGCTGCGCGCGTGCCTGGCTTGGCTCCGCGCTGGCTGAAAGAAGTGACTGCACTGAACGGGTGGCGGAATTTTGGGCCGTCAGATTTCGATCGCCTCAATAAAGACTTCGGGGTGACGTGGTTCGTTTTCTCGCGTGCCGATCGCCAGTTCTCATCCAACCAAGTGAGTCATTTGTGGTGCCTGTACCAGGATGATGATGTGAAGGTCTGCCATTTAGGGCGACCAGCCTGGATACCAGAGGAGACGCCCGGCAAGTCGTGAACGAATCAATTATGGCAACAGGATCTCAGACGGCAAAACGCGTCGAGCCATACCTGCGGATGGCCGCCATCGCGCTAGCCGTGCGGCTCGCTGTTATTCCCTTCGTTTTTCGCGACTGGCTGGACCCCTTTGTATTGGATCACTGGGCCTTTGGTCTGACCGCACACTCCATTGTCATGGGACACGGTTTCGGCAACGTCTTCGCTCCGAATACTGGTGCGACTGCCGTCCTGCCACCTGTCTACTCGTATCTACTCGCGGGCATCTTCAAGGTGTTCGGCATCGAGACGAAAACGTCGGTGCTCGCGGCGCTTTCGCTGAACAGTTTGTTTTCGGCGCTCACTTGCGTTCCAGTTTTTCTGATTGCGAGGAAAGCGTTCGGCGATCGCGTCGGCAAATGGGCTGGCTGGGGATGGGCATTCTCTCCCTACGGAGTGTATTACGGAGCGGACTGGGCGTGGTCTACGTGCCTGGTCACGCTCGAGCTCGCGTGGCTTTTCTGGTGGGCTTGGCGCATGGAAGATTCCTCGGGCACTCGCGACTGGCTGCTATTTGGCTTATTCGGAGGATTCGCTGCGCTCACCGAGCCGGTCGTGCTCTCGGTCGTTCCTCTGCTTGCGCTGTGGACTCTCTACCGGCGCTATCGCAGCGGGCGCTCGTGGACAGTTCCCATGCTCGCCGGAGCATTGGGCGCGCTCGCCATCATGTCGCCGTGGCTGGTGCGCAACTATGCAACCTTCCACAAATTTATTCCGGTGCGCAGCGGCTTCGGGCTGGAACTTTACATCGGCAACAACGGATACTCCACTCGCTGGGTGAACAGCAGTCTGCATCCCAATCACAGCGACGCGGAGTTGAACGAATACGAGCGCGACGGCGAAGTCGGCTACATGGACCACAAGATGCAACAGGCGAAAGCCTATATTCGCAACCATCCCGGCTGGTTTCTGTGGATGACCGCACGCCGCGCTCTTTACATGTGGACCGGTTACTGGAGTTTCTCGCGCGATTATTTGAAAGATGAGCCGCTCGATCCACCGAATATTGTTGTGGACACGGCAATGACAATACTCGGTCTGCTGGGCTTGTGGCGGGCCTTCCACCGAGATCCGGCATTGGGCATGCGGTTTGCAATCGTGCTGTTCTTTTTTCCGCTGGCCTACTACTTCTCACATCCGGAGACCTATTACTTTCGCCCGGTCGATCCGCTGATTGTGATTCTGGCGGCGGTAACTGTGGCTGGGTCGTCGCGACAAGGACCGAAAAAAGAGGCGTCGTTGCAGGCGTCCTCGAGCGAGGTTTAACATCTAACACTTAGATGGCCACCGCGACATCTACCACCCTCTCAACTCAACGCCGCATCACGATCGGCCTGAACGAGACTCTGAACTTTGCTTACGACGCCTTCTGCAGCAACAAGCTGCAGTTTTCGCTGACGGCGCTAGCTATGGCTGTGGGTACGGCGTCAGTCATCCTAGTGGCGACCATCGGGCTGACAGGAAAGCAATACATTCTGCGGCAACTGCAGTCGATCGGCACGAACATGATTTATGCCGACTATCAGGGCGGATCGCAGCGCATTGATTCCACGCCGGACCCTATGACGGCAGAGGATGTCCGCGCCGTCCGGCAACAAGTCTCAAGCGTGGTTGCCGCGTCACCCACGGTTGCGCTGACGGACCGTGTCAGCATCGGCAGCGGCAAACAGAGTGACATCCTAGTGCTTGGGGCGGATCCGGACTACATGCGCGTGCGCAATCTCAAAATTGTGGTTGGGCGATTCTTTGATTCGGAAGATTCCGCGGCGCGCAACAAGGTCGGGGTGATCACGGAGAAGCTGGCGCAAAAGATGTTTGGCTCGGTCCAGTCGTCGATCGGGCAGGCCATCAAGCTGAGCGGCGGGCTGCCCTTCACGATTATCGGCGTGTTCAAAGAGAGCGTCGATACATTTGGCCAGTCGGAAATTCAGGAAGACACGATGCTGATTCCGTACACGGTCAGCCGTTTCTTCACGCCGACATCCGCCGTGTATCAGATTTATTTTTCTGTGGCAACGCCACAGGACGTCATCCCGGCGACGGAAGCCATCAGGCGAGTGCTGCACTCGCGGCATCGTCCCGAGTCGGTGTACAGCGTTCAGAACCTGACGCAGTTGCTTACGGTCGCGGGGAAGATTGCGGACGCGCTGACGTTGATCCTGATGCTGGTGGCATTCGTCACGCTGCTGGTGAGCGGCATCGGCATCATGAACATCATGCTGGCAACCGTGACCTCGCGCATCCGCGAGATTGGGATTCGTAAAGCCATCGGCGCCACAAACCGCGAGATTCGGTTCCAGTTTCTGGCGGAGGCCATTGTCATCTCGGTGACAGGTGGGATCATGGGAATCCTTGCCGGACTTGCGATCCCTTACTCGGTGCGCCTCTTCACAGACTTTCGCCTGCCTATCTCAGGACTGTCGGCGATCATTGCGATTGTGGTGTCTTCGATCGTCGGGATCATCTTCGGGACCGTACCCGCCACCCGGGCATCTCAGCTCGATCCGGTGGAAAGCCTGCGTTACGAGTAGTTAGCTGAACCTTCTGCTGAGAAGACACATCTTAAATTTCAGGTCTTCAGAGGACCTCAGATATGTTCCTTCACCGACCTTACTAGATCTCTGCGACTACGGCTTTACCAGCGCGACGTTGAGCGTGCACGGGCCCGCAGTGGGTGTGAAGGTACAGAATGGATTCAGGTAGTTGGGCAAGTTGGGGAATGGAACCTGGTATAAGTCTGCGCCACCGGTGGCAGTGCCGAGTTCGTGGAGCAGGCCATCGCTGCCGACGATCACGATCGTGCCGCCGTCAGCAGAAATGTCGGAACTGAGCGGAGTAGCGTTGCCCAGAATCTCGATGCCTCCGACGGGAGCTCCGGCGATGAAGCTGTAGATGAGGACGCTGGAGCTTCCGGGATTGACGACATAGAGTTGTGTGCCATCGGGCGAGGCAAAGAAGTTCGCTGACGAATTAATCTGCTGGCCTAGTTCAATGCGCTGCACTGGCAAAAATGCCAAGGCTTGCGGGCACAAAGTTCCCAGGACGGGTGGCCCAACTGTCGAGGTGACTATATCGAAGCCGGTAGCGTCAAGCACCAGCAGGTGGATGCCGTCCGGGATGGGAAGGCCAGAGGAGTCAGTTCCGTCGAGGTGGAAGTTCGGCAGAATCCTAATCAAAAGGGGATTCGCCGGGAGAGTGGTGCTGCCGACCTGTTGATTGCTGCACGTGGCAAACGCCGTGACATTGGCGCTGCCGCCGCTGGCGGCCGATTCTGCCACGTAGGCGAAGGCACCATTGGGGGAGAAGGCGATGGCTTCGGCCGGACCAGCTAGATTTAATTGTGGATTGGTCGGCGGGGTAGTTGTAGGGATGTACTGTTGAAGCGCTTGCAACGGGGAAAAGACGTAGAGCGAACTAGCAGTCGTGCCGCCTACAATGAAGGCTTTTAATCCGTCGGCTGAGAACGCAGCCGCGGTTGCCGAGGAGATATTCAGAGGAGTGATGGCCGTCGTAGGAGCAGTCTGCACGACATAGACCTGATTCGGCGTGTGGATCGTATCGGAAAAGATCGCAGAATTTCCGTTATTGGAAACGGCTAAAACTTTACCGGTCACGGTTCCGAGAGAGCCGAAGGGACTGGTATTGCTGCCAAAATTCGCGGGATTCACGGTCTCAGCACCGAAATCGCTTCCCATATAAAGCTTGTCGCCGGCGGGATCGAACAGAAAGGAGTTCGGCGAGGCAGGAATCGGAGTTTCACTTCCAGCCGACGCTTTTGCGGTGACCAGATAATACGCGGAGGTACTGCAATCAGCCGGTAACACGTGGGCACATCCAAAACTTGAGGCGAAGACGTTCGCGGTAGAAGTGGAACCAGTAATCTGTGCGGAGATTGCCGCGGCGGGCGACAGTGGAGTCGTCTGGTTCGGGGGAACAAGGAATTCGTTCGAGGAATAGACGGGCGTCGGAATCAGGAGCTGACATCCAGCGAAATTGGGGTAAATGGCCTGGAAATATGTAGTGCAATCCGTGATCTGCTTTTGAGTTGCCAGCGTAGCAGGAACGACCGGGAATCCCACATTGCAAGTGGGTGGCGAACAGGATGCGGTGATAGTTCCAGCTCCGGGAGAAGTAAGCGATACGGTACAAGCTTGAGTACACCCTGTGCCGATGCCGACGGCTCCGGGTTGCGAGGCGCTCCAGGTCAACGGAATTTTGCTGAGCACGACTCCGGCATCGGTGTTCGGCAAGGAACTGTTGTCCATAATGTCGGTCAAAGTGGCAACGATCGATTGCGAGGTGCCACCCTTGGCGGCAACCAGATTCGTTTGTCCTGAGCCAGCGGTTCCAACTTCGAGGGCGATGTTCTGGATAGCACAGGTCGCGAAGAAGTCGAGGATCGGCGAGGTCGCGCCCGAAGCATTGGTCAACGTGGGCTGCTGGAACGACGTGCTGGTCGCGCCACCGGCTGAAGCGTAGATGTAGGTGATGCCGGGTGTCACGGCTGTCGCTGTTGCCTGATTTGTAGGGAAATTGTATTTGGTTTTGGTGATGGGATCGATGCCAGTGTTCGGGAGTGGAGTAAGCGTCACAACCGTCGGATTCGTGGCGGTCCAAGTAAACGGACCAACCGATGCCGTTATGTCGGCTCCCTGGCTGAAGGCGTGAGCCTCGACCGTCATAGTCTGAGACTGCGAGAGGCAGGGCTCCTGAACGGGAACACCAGTCAGGAGAATACCGTTAACGGTGACATTATCGATCGGGGGATGAACAAAAACGTAGGTGGGATTGCTGGTCCCGCCGAGTGCGTTGGCGGTGACTAAGGCTACGCCCGGCGCTCCGGGAGTACAGCTGGTAAATCCAACGTCCCAGTGCCCGGCACAGGCGACGCCGTTGGGGGCGAGATTTACGATGGACGTATCGCTGGAAGTATAGGTAATGGTGGTGGTCAGGTTCGTGCCCGAGGCAGTCTGCACGGCGGCAGTGAAATTCAGAGTGCCCCCAAGCTCTATTGAAGTCGTGGTGCTAGGGGTGAGCGTTACCTTTCCCGGATAAAGGGGTTTTCCGGACTTGGAGCCTCCGCATGCGGGCAGGCCAAGTAAAGTGCAGACTGCAATTGCCAACCATAGACCACTCGAGCGGAACCTGCCCATGGACTCCTCTTTTTTAGTCATCGGTCTTTGCGATCACACCGTTGGAACTTGTTCAGGGTCGTCCCCATGCATCGCAAGACAAGCTATTCAAAAGAATTGGAAAACTTGTAGTGTAGAGCGTGAAACAAGAATCAGCAAGCGAGCGGCCGCTGAAATCGAGTTCGAGATCGCCGTGATGTAGCCGCTGCGAATCATGGATGGTCCGTCGCACCGGAATGTGGGATGCGGCATGGGTCGTCTTTAGTTCCCTTGCACGGAAGAATTGTCGACCTTCGCTGGACTAGGCAGCCGGTCGGAGCTATCCTCACCCTCCAGAAGACACGCGGCTTCGGCGAAAACGAGCAAACTGGATCCTTCCCGGGCACGTGCAGGCCCATACAGAAACATAAAGTTGACGATAGGTAGAGTGTTTGCTACATTAGATTGGTTCCGCGAGTTCATCCAGGCTTGCTGTGCGCTGCGACTTTTTGTGGAAGTGTGTGTGCAAAGAGTAGCGGTAGAGCTTTAGAGAAACGGGTTTCCGGATAGGAAGTGACGTTCGGAAACATTCCTCGCTGAAACGTGCCTGCGGCGCCTTTCGCCCTTATGCGGAAGGATATGCAGGGCAAGGCTGACGAAACGGAGTGCCCCCGGAGTTTGGCCGGGCGCCACCGTCGGCGGCGAAAGTCTTAAAGGGAATCCAGAATCTCTCGTTCGCGCGCGTTGCTGCGCGACGGGAAGTAATGGCTGGCGGTGAGCCAGGCATGCCTACGGATGCGCATCCGAAACTTTGGATTTTGCAGCTGCGCGCCAGTGCGGGCGGCTAAGGAGTGGTAAGAGTGCCTACGTTTAATCAGTTGGTGGCTCAAGGACGGAAGCGGCCTCGCTACAAGACGGCGAGCCCTGCGCTGCAGGGATGTCCGCAAAAGCGCGGCGTATGCACGCGCGTGTACACGCAGACTCCGAAGAAGCCGAACTCGGCGTTGCGGAAGGTGGCCCGCGTGCGCCTGACGAATGGCATTGAAGTCACGACCTATATTCCCGGCGTAGGGCACAACCTGCAGGAGCACTCGATTGTGCTAATCCGTGGCGGGCGCGTGAAGGATCTGCCGGGCGTGCGATATCACGTGATTCGCGGAACGCTGGATGCGGTGGGAGTTGCCGGGCGCATGCAGGGACGCTCGAAGTATGGAGCGAAGAGACCGAAGAAAGGCTAGTGGCCAGCGGTCAGTGGCCAGTAAAGCTCAAGCTAGAAGCGAAGCTATGAGCTAGGAGCTAGAAGCTGAATGCCTCGTAAAGGACATATCGCAAAGCGGACCGTACCGGCCGATGCTGTGTATCAATCGGATCTGGTAACGAAGTTTATCAACTCGATGATGTGGCAGGGAAAGCGTTCGACTGCCGAGGGCATCTTCTACGAAGCTCTGACAAAGCTGGAGTCCAAGGGCGGCGATGAGGCCCTGAAGCTTTTCAAGAAGGCGGTCGAGAACACGAAGCCGCTGCT
This sequence comes from Terriglobia bacterium, assembly GCA_963823085.1. GTDB lineage: Bacteria > Acidobacteriota > Terriglobia > Terriglobales > Acidobacteriaceae > Sulfotelmatobacter. Next base: position 166,181 of record CAWGKF010000024.1, read on the forward strand.
AGAAGTGAAGACTCGCCGCGTCGGTGGCGCGAACTATCAGGTTCCGGTCGAGGTGAATGCCGACCGGAGAACGTCGCTGGGGATCCGCTGGATCATCACTTATGCGCGGGCTCGCGGCGAAAAGGGAATGGTCGACAAGTTGAGCAATGAGTTGCTGGATGCCGCCAACGGACGCGGTGCCGCCATCAAGAAGAAGGAAGATGTGCATCGCATGGCGGAAGCGAATAAGGCGTTTGCGCATTACCGCTGGTAAGAAATTGAGTAATTGGTGTGATCGGGTCATTGGGTGATTGGGAATCGCTGCAAGTTCAGATTTTCATTGGCAAAATCACTGAATCGCCCAATCGCTAAATGTCGGAAGTTTTTTTCGGAGCCCAGAAAGAGAATTAGGTCGTGCCTAGAACAGTCCCATTAGAGCGTTGCAGGAATATCGGCATCATGGCACACATCGATGCCGGTAAGACCACTACGACGGAGCGCATCCTGTTTTATACGGGACGGACGCACCGCATCGGAGAGGTGCATGAAGGCACTGCAACCATGGATTGGATGGAGCAGGAGCAGGAGCGCGGGATTACGATTACGTCCGCGGCGACGACCTGCACCTGGCGCGATATCCGGATCAACATTATCGATACGCCGGGCCACGTGGATTTCACGGCTGAGGTGGAACGCTCACTGCGCGTGCTCGATGGCGCGGTCGCGGTGTTTGACGCCGTTCACGGAGTGCAGCCGCAGTCGGAAAAAGTATGGCGCCAGGCTGACAAGTACGGCGTCCCGCGCATTTGCTTCATTAATAAAATCGACAAGATGGGTGCTGATTTCGAGCACGCCGTCGATACCATCCGTAAGCGTCTCAGTGCCAAGCCCGTCGCGATTCAATTCCCCATCGGCCAGGAAGATAAGTTCAAGGGCGTCGTCGATCTGATCAACATGAAATCGATCGTGTGGCAGGACGATACCATCGGGGCCGAATATCTCACCGAAGAGATTCCCGCGGAGCTGAAAAAGAAAGCGGAAGCCTTCCACGCACAATTGGTCGAAACGATTGCAGAAAACGATGACGAGATTCTGCACAAGTTTCTCGAAGGCGAAGAGATAACTGCGGACGAACTGCGGGCTTCGCTGCGCAAGTCAACGATTGCGTTAAAGGTCTTTCCGGTTGTGGTGGGCACAGCATTTAAGAACAAGGGTGTGCAGCCATTGCTGGATGCGGTCGTGGATTATCTGCCTTCGCCGCTCGATATTGGGGAGACTCACGGCAAGAATGTAGACAATGGTCAGGAAGTCACGCGTAAACCGGACGACAAAGAGCCGTTCTCGGCTCTGGCGTTCAAGATCATGGCTGATCCGTTTGTCGGTCAGTTGACGTTCATTCGTGTTTATTCAGGACAACTGAAGACCGGCGATTCCGTGCTGAACGTGCGTACCGGAAAGACTGAGCGCATTGGCCGCTTGCTCAAGATGCACGCCAACAAGCGCGAAGAGATCAGCGAGATTCTGGCGGGCGACATTTGCGCCGCGGTTGGATTGAAGAATGTTTCGACGGGCGACACGATCTGTAACGAAGATCATCCGATCGCGTTGGAGTCGATTGTGTTTGCCGCTCCGGTCATTTCGGTTGCGGTCGAACCCAAGACCAAGGCCGACCAGGAAAAGATGGGCATGGCGCTCGGACGCCTGGCCCAGGAAGATCCCACCTTCAAGGTTCACACCGATCCCGACAGTGGGCAGACCATCATCAGCGGTATGGGCGAGTTGCACCTGGAAATCATCGTCGACCGCATGATGCGCGAATATAAGGTCGAGGCGAACGTCGGCAAGCCACAGGTGGCGTATCGGGAGACGATTCGCAAGCACGCCGAAGCCGAAGGCAAGTACATCCGGCAGACCGGCGGCCGCGGACAGTACGGGCACGCCAAGATTTATCTCGATCCTCAACCTACCGGGGACTGGCTACGAGTTTGTGAATGACATCGTGGGCGGTTCGGTGCCGAAGGAATTCATTAAGCCGATCGATCAGGGCATTCAGGAAGCGCTCGAAGGCGGTGTACTGGCTGGATATCCGATGGTGGATGTGAAAGCGACACTGTTTGATGGCAGCTATCACGATGTCGATTCGAACGAAATGGCGTTCAAGATCGCCGGTTCGATGGCGTTCAAGGAAGCGGCGCGAAAAGCGTCTCCAGTGCTGCTCGAGCCAGTGATGGCGGTGGAAGTCGTAACTCCTGAGGATTACGCCGGTGTGATCATGGGCGATCTGAGTTCGCGGCGTGGACGCATTGAAGGCATGGAGCACCGCGCGGGATCGCAGGTGATCAAGGCCATTGTGCCACTGGCGGAGATGTTTGGCTACGCAACCCACATGCGCTCGTCGACCCAGGGACGTGCGGAATACTCGATGCACTTTGCGCGCTATGAAGAGGCTCCGCGGTCGGTGGCGGAGGAAATTATCGCAAAGGTGCAAGGCACCGCGAAGTAACTGATGGTTAAGAGTTAAGAGGAAAAGGAAATGGCGAAAGAGAAATTTGAACGGAATAAGCCGCACTGCAATGTAGGGACGATTGGTCACATTGATCACGGCAAGACGACGTTGACGGCGGCGATCACGAAGGTATTGTCGAAGCACAATCCGAACATCAAGTTTCGGTCATTTGATTCGATCGACAACGCGCCGGAAGAAAAGGCGCGTGGGATCACGATCGCGACGGCGCACGTGGAGTACGAGACAGCGAACCGGCACTATGCGCACGTGGATTGCCCGGGCCACGCCGACTACATCAAGAACATGATCACGGGCGCGGCGCAGATGGATGGCGCGATTCTGGTTGTGGCGGCGACCGACGGTCCGATGCCGCAGACGCGGGAGCACGTGCTGCTTGCCCGTCAGGTGGGTGTGCCCTACATCGTGGTGGCGCTGAACAAGTGCGATGCGGTGGATGATCCTGAGTTGCTGGATCTGGTTGAACTCGAAGTGCGTGAACTGCTGAAGACCTACAAGTTCCCGGGCGATGACGTGCCGGTGGTTCGTCTCTCCGCTCTTGGAGCTTTGAACGGCGAGGAGAAGTGGGAAAAGCAGATCGACGCGCTGATGGAGGCGGTCGACAAGAGCGTGCCGCAGCCGGCACGCGAACTGGACAAGCCGTTCCTGATGCCGATCGAAGATATTTTTTCGATCTCGGGCCGTGGCACTGTTGTGACAGGACGTATTGAGCGCGGCAAGGTGAAGGTCGGCGAAGAAGTCGAGATCGTTGGCTTTCGCGAGACCCGCAAGACGGTGGTCACGGGCGTCGAGATGTTCAAGAAGCAGCTGGACGAAGGTATGGCGGGCGACAACGCGGGCTCTGCTGCTGCGCGGCATTGGCAAGGACGATGTGGAGCGCGGCATGGTGCTGGCGAAGGGTGGATCGATCACGCCGCACACGAAGTTCAAGGCCGAGGTGTACATCCTGACGAAGGAAGAAGGTGGACGACACACGCCGTTCTTCAAGGGGTATCGTCCGCAGTTTTACTTGCGAACGACGGACGTAACCGGAGTTGCCGAGCTCCCAGCAGGAACGGAGATGGTGATGCCGGGAGACAACGTCAGCCTGGTGATCGAACTGATCACTCCGGTGGCGATGGAGAAGGGCTTGCGGTTTGCGATTCGGGAAGGCGGCCATACTGTGGGAGCCGGCACGATCGCGGAGATTATTCAGTAGGGTAAAGCCGTGTGGTGCGGGCACTTTTGCCTGCGAGGTTTTGGAAGCTGCAAACAAAGCGGGTAAGAGTGCCCGCTCCACACGAGCAATGTTCTTTCCTTCCGGGGATGCCGGGAGGGGTTAGAGAGATGAAACAGTGATTGGAAAAGAGAGAATTCGGATCCGGCTGAAAGCTTACGACTATCGCATTCTGGATCAGTCGACGGGCGAAATCGTGGAAACTGCGCGGCGCACCGGCGCGCAGATTGCGGGACCGATTCCGCTGCCCACGATGAAGAATAAGTACTGCGTGCTGCGTTCGCCGCACGTGGACAAGAAGTCGCGGGAGCAGTTTGAGATCCGCACCCACAAGCGCTTGCTCGACATTCTCGAGCCGACGCAACAAACGGTGGACGCGCTGATGAAGCTTGATCTGCCGGCCGGCGTTGACGTGGAGATTAAGGCGTTCGGGAAAGAGCATAAATAAGCTTCGAGTCTTGGAGACGAATGTGCCAGTTCCTACTGAGCAGGAAGCTCGCCAGCCAATAGCCACTGAGCCACGCTGGGCATGGAGAAGGAAATGGCAACGAAGATCGCGGGAATTCTGGGCAAGAAGGTCGGGATGACGCAACTGTTTGACTCGAAGGGCGATGTTCGTCCAGTCACAGTTCTGCAGGCCGGTCCTTGCGTGGTGACGCAGCATAAGACGGCCGTGAAAGATGGATACGAGTCAGCCCAGATTGGCCTCGTCGAGTTTGTGAAGGAGTCGCGGCTATCGAAGCCGGAGCGCGGACATTTGGCGAAGAACAATCTTCCTCCGGTGAAATTCCTGCGTGAGGTTCCGCTCGAAGTCGATGCTGCTATAGATGGCGACGGTAAAGTGAAGGTTGGCGACCGGGTGCTGGTCGAGATGTTTCGACGGAGAGAAGTTTGTCGATATCGTCGGAATCAGCAAAGGGCGCGGGTTTCAGGGCGTGGTGAAGCGGCATCATTTTGCTGGCGGTCCGAAATCGCATGGTTCGATGTTTCAGATTACAGGCTCGATCGGGTCGTCCGCGTTTCCTTCGCGCGTCTTCAAAGGTATGCGGATGTCGGGGCACATGGGTAATCAGCAGGTGACGGCGCGGAACTTGCGCGTGCTGGGCGTCGATAAAGACGAGAACCTACTGGTGGTCGAAGGTAGCGTACCGGGAGCGAATGGCGGATACATCGTGATCACGAAGGCGAAGAAGCCGCCAAGAGAACGTCGTGGATTCGCGGGTTCGGCAACGGTCGATCCGTTGAAGGCAGCGAAGCGAGCGGCGAAGAAGGCGTAAGAATTTCGGTGCGAGGGCGAGGAGCCCGCGCCACATGAGAAATATATGGCAACGATTGATATTCACAATTTAAGCGGCGAGAAGGTTGGGACATTCGATCTCGCCGATGAGATCTTCGGCGCGGTGAATGAAGATCTGCTCTGGGAAGCGGTGAAACACTACCGCGCCAGCCAGCGCGCCGGAACGCACAAGACCAAGGGCCGCTGGGAGGTTTCCGGTTCGGGCAAGAAGCTGTGGAAGCAGAAGGGGACGGGGCGGGCCCGCATTGGATCGATCCGTTCGCCACTATGGCGGCACGGTTACACGGTGCATGGTCCGGTGCCGCGGTCCTATGACTACACCTTCCCCAAGAAAAAGCTGCTGGGTGCGTTGCGTTCGGCGCTGGCTTCCAAATTTGCCGATGGCAAGCTCATCGTGGTGAATGCCTTCGATCTGAAAGAGCCGAAGACCAAGGAATTCCAGAAAGCGCTCGAGGCTCTCAAGGTCGACAAGACAGTTCTCGTTGTGGAAGCGTCAAAACACGACAACCGAAACCTTGAGTTGAGCGCGCGCAATATCGATGGGCTCGAACTGGTGCGGGGGAATGAAGTGCACCCCTATCATCTGCTGAAGCATGACCGCGTGATCTTCTCGCACCCGGCGATCGAGAAACTGCAGATTTCGCTGAAAGACTCGGTCTCGAAGAAGCATCGCAAGTCCGGAGCAGGCGAAGAAGAAGGCGCGAAGAAGCCGACGAAAGAGCGGCGGCGCCGGCAGCGTAACGAAAAAGCGGCGGAGGTGGCGTAATGAAGAGCGCATACCAGATCATTCGCCGTCCGGTGATTACCGAAAAGGGTCTCGCGATTAAAGAGAACCAGAACACGCTGGTGTTCCAGGTAGCTCCGAAGGCGACCAAGACGGAAATCAAGGAAGCGGTGCAGTTGATTTTCAAAGTGAAAGTGCATTCGGTACGCACGGCCACGTATCCGGGAAAAGAGCGGCGGAGAGGGAAGTTCGCTGGCTATCGTCCGGATTGGAAGAAGGCGTACGTGCGATTGCGGTCCGGCGAGAAGATGCCGGAATACGCGCAGAATTTGTAGAAAGACAGCTATTAGCCATCAGCCGTCAGCTATCAGTAAAAGCGACGGTGTCGAAGCTGATAGCCAAGAGCTGAGAGCTTCTTTATGCCGATTAAGACATACAGACCGACGACGCAGACGCTGCGGTATCGCACAACGCTCGTCAACGACGACATCACGACGAAGCATCCGCATAAGCCGCTGGTTGAGCCTAAGCCAAGGACCGGTGGACGGCGCAACTCGGGCGACACCACGATGCGGTTTATCGGTGGCGGGCACAAGCGCAAGTTGCGGATCATCGACTTCAAGCGCGACAAGACCGGCATCCCGGCGACGGTGACGACGATCGAGTACGATCCGAACCGCTCTTCACGCATTGCGCTGCTGGCGTATGCCGATGGCGAAAAGCGGTACATTCTGCAGCCTGAAGGATTGAAGGTAGGGCAGAAGGTTCTTAGCGGACCGGAAGCCGACATCCTTGTGGGTAATGCTCTCCCACTACGGAACATTCCGCCGGGCACGGTGATCCACAATCTCGAGTTGAAGCCCGGCAAGGGCGCACAGATGGTGCGGTCGGCGGGCGGATCGGCGCAATTGGTAGCCAAGGAAGAAGAGTACGCGCTGGTGAAACTGCCTTCGGGCGAGACGCGCAAGATTTCGCAAGACTGTATGGCGACGATCGGACAGGTTGGCAACATCGATCACGAGAACGTGACGATCGGCAAGGCTGGACGGTCACGTTGGCTGGGCAAGCGTCCGCATAACCGCGGCGTGTCGATGAACCCGGTGGACCATCCGCATGGCGGTGGCGAAGGCAAGACTTCCGGCGGACGGCATCCGGTGACTCCTTGGGGCCAGCCGACGCGCGGGTACAAGACGCGGAACAACAAGCGCACGGACAAATTTATTGTGAGCCGTAGATCGAAGTAGGTTTTGGCGCAAGCTGCAGTTGGACCTTCGCGACTGCAGTGGTGGCTCTGATTGACGTACGGTCCTTCACCCGCGCTTTGCGCGTGTTCAGGATGACAAGATTTTTGGTTTGCTAAGAGCTGGGAGCTAACAGCTAGAGGCTGAATTTATATGGCGCGTTCAACGAAAAAAGGCGCATTCGTCGATAGCTACCTGCAGACGCGGGTAGAAGGAATGAATGCGCGCAATGAGAAGAAAGTGGTGCGTACCTGGTCGCGGCGTTCCACGGTTGTCCCGGAAATGGTGGGGCACACGATCGCGGTGCACAACGGGAAGAAGTTTATCCCTGTGTATGTGACCGAGAACATGGTAGGACACAAGCTGGGCGAATTCAGCTTCACTCGTACCTTTAAGGGACACTCGATGAAGGCGGCAACGGAAGTGGCCGCGAAGCCGGCTGGTATCCCGGGCGGGCCGGGGGCTCCAGCGCCAGCGGCCTCGTCAGCGCCGGCGGCGCCGAAGGCATAGAGCTGCGAGCTTTGAGCCAGCTACGAAGTTAGGACTGAGATTACGACTATGGAATTTCGAGCGAAAAAAATGTTCTTGCGGGTTTCGCCACAGAAGGCGCGCCTGGTGCTGGAGCTGATCAAGGGCCGCCGGGTGGAAGAGGCGCGCAACACCCTGATGTTCACCAAGAAGCGCGTAGCGGAGCACATTGGCAAGTTGCTTCAGTCGGCGCTCGACAATGCGAACTTTCTCGCGACCGAGAAGGGGCTGGATGTCGAGATCGACAATCTCTATGTAAAGAGCGCAATAGCGAATGATGGTCCGCGTATGAAGCGGATTCGTCCTGCGCCGCAAGGCCGCGCGTACCGGTATCAGCGCCGTATTGCGCATATCGAACTGGTGCTGGCGGAACGCGGGAAGAACGGAGCTGTGGCAACCGTAGTCGGAGAAGAATCTGCTCCAGCGGCTCCAGCGAAAGCACGGCGTAGAGCTCCGGCAGCAAAGGCTGCTGGCAAGAAGAAAGCGGTTGCGAAGTAGCGTTCAGGTAATCGCGGGCGTGGGCGCCCGCGCGACACAGGTTTGGTTGATTTAGGAGAAGCAATGGGACAAAAAGTCCATCCTTATGGTTTTCGGCTTGGGTTCACGAAGCCGTGGAAGTCGCGCTGGTTTGCAGAGCGAGACTACGACAAACAGTTGCATGAGGACGTGAAGCTGAAGAATGAGCTGAAGGAAAAGCTCAAATCGGCGGGCGTCAGTGCGATTGAGATCGAGCGTCCGGGCAACAAGCTGCGCATCATCATCAAGACAGCGCGGCCGGGCATCATCATTGGACGCAAGGGTGCGGAAATCGACAAGCTGAAGGCGGAGTTGCAGAAGCGCACCGGCGGCAAAGACATTTTCGTCGATATCCAGGAAGTGCATAAGCCGGAACTCGATGCGCAACTGGTGTCGGAGTCGATCGCGCTGCAACTGGAAAAGCGCGTCGGGTTCCGGCGGGCGATGCGTAAAGCGGTCGATTCGGCGCTGCGTTTCGGATGCAAGGGAATCAAAGTTCGCGTGAGCGGGCGGTTGAACGGAAATGAAATCGCGCGGTCGGAGTGGTACCTGCAGGGACGTCTGCCACTGCACACGTTACGCGCCGACATTGACTTCGGATTCACAGAAGCCCGCACTACGTACGGCGTCATCGGCGTGAAGTGCTGGGTGTACAAGGGCGAGATCCTGCAGCAAAAAAAACGCGAGCCGCAGGCGGCGGTTGGCGGATTCTAACCAGAGATTTGGCTAAGAGCTAGAGGCTAAGGGCTGATTTTATGTTGATGCCAAAGAAAGTGAAGTATCGGAAACAGCAGCGCGGGCGCATGACGGGCAAGGCCTGGCGCGGATCGACACTGTCGTTCGGCGATTACGGACTGAAAGTTCTTGAGCCAGGATGGGTGACCGACCGTCAGATCGAAGCGAGCCGTGTGGCGATGACGCGTTTTGTGAAGCGGGGCGGGAAGATCTGGATCCGCGTGTTCCCCGACAAGCCGGTCACGAAGAAGCCGGCCGAAACCCGTATGGGCAAGGGTAAGGGCGCGCCGGATCACTGGGTTGCGGTCGTGAAGCCCGGAAAGATCCTTTTCGAGATGGAAGGCGTGTCGCACCAGGACGCGAGTGAAGCGATGCGGCTGGCGTCGCATAAGCTGTCGCTGCGGACGACACTGGTGAAACGCGAAGGAGCGCACTAAAACCGCGGCTTCCGGCTCTGGGCTTCCGGAAATGCAAAGACGCTACAGGGATTGAGGAATTTATGAAGGTAGACAAAATTCGAAACTTAACTGACGTAGAACTGAACCATCAGGAGCGCGAGCTTGCCGATGAGCTGTTCAAGCTGAAATTCCAGTTAAACATGGGACAGACGGAGAGCCTCAAGAAGATTCGTGGGCTGCGCAAAGATATCGCGCGAGTGAAGACGATCATGACTGAGCGCCAGCGGTCGGCGGCAACGGAGAAACGATAATGGCGGAAACGACACAGAAGGCGCAGGGCCGCCGCAAAGAGGTGGTGGGCGAAGTAGTCGCGAATCGCATGCAGAAGACGATCGTGGTGCAGGTGACGCGGAAAAAGGCTCATCCGTTCTACGGCCGCGTAATCGCGCGGAACAAAAAGTTCTACGCACACGACGAGACGAACCAGGCGCACGTGGGTGATGTGGTGCGGATCGAGGAGACGCGTCCGCTATCGAAGCTGAAGCGTTGGAAATTGAAAGACATTGTGCGTAAGGCGGCCCTGGTGCCTGAAGCGGCAGTGGACGCCGCTAGCTAAAGCAGATTTCTCGGCGGTATGTGCCGGTTCGGAATGACAAGATTTAGGGAGATTACGTCATGGCTGTGATGATGAGATCGATGCTGGAGGTCGCCGACAATTCCGGCGCACGCAAGCTGCAGATGATTCTGCCGCTGGGCGGCTCGACCGGATTGAATGCCGGACTGGGCGACATAATCACGGCGGCTGTGAAAGAGTCGGCGCCCGAAGGCCAAGTGCAGAAGGGCAAAGTCGTGAAAGCCGTTATTGTGCGCACGCGTAAGGAGCACCGGCGCCGCGACGGAACTTACATTCGGTTTGATCAGAATGCGGCAGTGCTGATCAACGAAGCGGGCGAGCCGGTTGGGACCCGCGTGTTCGGTCCGGTGGCGCGTGAGTTACGTGAGAAGAGATTCTTGAAGATCGTGTCGCTGGCACCTGAAGTCATCTAGACAGAGTTGAGACGAAATTTATGCGAACTGTAAGCACAGAAAACAAGCGAGTGGATCTCCGGCGGAATGACACTGTGAAGGTGATCACCGGCAGGGACAAAGGCAAGGAAGGGCGCGTACTGCGCGTGTTTCCCAATGACGCGAAGCTCTTGGTGGAACATGTGATGATGGTGAAGAAACACGTGCGTCCGAATCCGCAGCGGAATATTAAGGGTGGCATCGCCGAGCAGGAGAGCCGGATTGCGATTTCGAACGTGCAACTGGTTTGTGCCACATGCGGGCCGGTACGGATCGGACACGAAGTGCGTGGGGACCGAAAAGTTCGCGTGTGTAAGAAGTGCGGAACTACATTAGATAAATAGATTGAGTCATTGAATGATTGAGTCATTGAGTGATTGAAAATCTGTCGTTTTTAAATCGCATCAATCACACAATCGCTCAATTCTCACGAACCGGTAGACGTCGAGCTAAGCGACACTCCGAAACCGTGAGAAGGATTGAAGGACATGGCAAAAGATAAAAAAGGACAGAAGGAAACGGCTTCGGAGCAGAAGGGGCCCGAGCAGGCGCGCCATAGCGCGAAGGAAAGGCCGCGGCTACGCGCAAGGTTCGAGAAGGAAGTGGCTCCTGCACTGCTGAAAGAGCTGGAACTGACGAACGTGATGGCGGTTCCGCGGCTGCACAAGATCGTTGTGAACATGGGTGTGGGCGAGGCTACTCAGAACGCGAAGGTGCTCGATCCGGCTGTGAACGAATTGGGGCAAATCACCGGACAGAAGCCGGTGGTGACACGCGCGAAGAAGTCGATTGCCGCGTTCAAGGTTCGTCAGGGCCAGTCGATTGGGGCGATGGTGACGCTGCGCGGCGACCGCATGTATGAGTTCTTCGACCGGCTGGTGAATATCGTGCTGCCACGCGTGCGGGACTTCAAGGGAGTGTCGAGCAAGTCGTTTGACGGACGCGGTAATTACACAATTGGCTTGCATGATCAGTTGATTTTCCCCGAGATCTCGTACGAAAAGGTGGACAAGCTGAAGGGCATGAATGTCACGATTGTGACGACGGCCGCGAATGACAACCAGGCGCGGTCGCTGCTGAAGCATATGGGAATGCCTTTCCGGGCCTAAGTTGGAAATTTCAACATTTCAGAGTTTCATGAGTTCAGACGAAGGATTGAATGGCGACTACAGCAAAAAGAGTTAAGGACGCGAGAAAGCCCAAGTTTTCCACGCGCAAGCACAACCGCTGCAAGCTCTGCGGACGTCCGCGCGCCTTTCTGCGCAAGTTCGGCATTTGCCGCTTGTGCTTCCGGCAGCTGGCGCTGCGGGGGGAGATTCCAGGGGTTTCGAAGTCGTCGTGGTAGATGTCTGAGGCACGATCCTCGCACGAATGCGAGTGTCGGGATGAGGGTAGGGATCCTTTGCGAGACATAAACCGTCACGCTCGGATGACAACCTGGAGTAAGCAGTAACAGCAAGACGCAGCAACAAGCCGCTGCAGGTTCTCCGCAATGGGCGGAGCGAACGGGTGGCTCAAGGAGAAGCAGACGATGAGGTTGACCGATCCGGTCGCAGATATGCTGACGAGAGTGCGGAACGCACTCCAGGCCCGGCACCAGAAGGTGGATATTCCGGCTTCGCGGTTGAAGCTGGAGATTGCCCGCATTTTGAAAGAGGAAGGCTACATCTCCAATTTCAAGGCGACGGAAGAAGAGGGCCACAAGATCATCCGTGTGTACTTGAAATATGGCGCCAACAATGAGGCGGCCATCTCGAAGGTCGAACGTGTGTCGCGCCCGGGATGCCGCGTCTACGTGCGGCGCAGCGAGATTCCACGCGTCCTCGGGGGGATGGGCATCAACATCCTGACCACGCCGCGCGGCGTAATGACTGGCCGTCAGGCGCGCAAAGAGGGCGTGGGCGGCGAGTTGCTGTGCGAGATTTACTAGAAAAGCAGCTATCAGGCTCTCAGTCGTCAGCTATCAGTAAAGACGACGACAGTGAGCGAAAACTGATAGCTCAAAGCTGAAGGCTGAGAGCTAAGAACTTATGTCACGAATTGGAAAAAAGCCGATCACGATTCCCAAAGGGGTCACGATCAAAGTCGAAGGAAATACGGTCCTGGTGCAAGGGCCAAAGGGCAGAGTGGACACTCCGCTGCCGGCCGGGATCAAGGTCGAGCAGAAGGACGGGCATCTGCTCGCGGTCCGCGAAAACGATTCGCAGTCAGCTGTTCACGGGTTGGCGCGGGCGTTGGTCAACAATGCCGTCGAGGGCGTGACCAAGGGGTGGACGCGGGAGCTAGAAATCGTGGGCATTGGATATCGTGCCGAGATGAAGGGCAAGCTGACCGTTGTGTTCAACCTTGGCTATTCGCATCCGATCGAATATCCGCTGCCGACGGGGGTGGATGCCGCAGTAGATCCTAAGCAAACGCGCATCACGCTGACGGGAATCGACCGGCAGAAGGTGGGTCAGGTTGCGGCCGAGATGCGGTCGCTGCGTCCACCGGATCCGTACAAGAACAAGGGCGTGCGCTATGCGGGCGAGCGTCTGAAAAAGAAGGTTGGAAAGACAGGAGCGAAATAAGCTTTCAGTTTTCAGTCTTCAGCTCTTAGCCTTCGGGCTTGGGAATTTGCTGATAGATGACGGCTGATAGCCGAGGGCTTTACTCATGCTGACGAAGATTACAAAGAACGAAAAGCGTGGACACGTACACGAGCGTATCCGCAAGAAAATGCAGGGGACGGCGGAACGTCCGCGGCTGAATGTGTACCGTTCGTTAAATCACATTTACGTGCAGGTCATTGACGATCTGCATGGCAAGACGCTGGTCTCCGCCAGCAGTGCGGAAGGCAAGAAGGAAGAGCGGCGTACGGGCGGGAACGTGGCCTCGGCGAAGGCAGTCGGGAAGACGATTGCCGAGCGCCTGAAGGCCAAGGGCGTGACCAAGGTCGTGTTCGATCGCGGCGGATACATTTATCACGGGCGCGTGAAGGCGTTGGCCGATGCGGCCCGGGAAGCGGGATTGCAGTTCTAACAACAGCCCTCAGTTGTCAGCTCTCAGCCATCAATCTTGGAGCGACAAGCTAAGAGCTGATAGCTGAAAGCTAGGTTTAATCAATGCCAACAGTGATTAAGAAACTCGATGCAGGGGCGTACCAGTTGAAGGATCAGGTGGTGGCTATTAACCGCGTGACCAAGGTGGTCAAGGGCGGAAAGAATCTTTCGTTTGCGGCGCTGGTGGTGGTAGGCGATCCGTCTGCGGGAGTGGTCGGATACGGCTCTGGCAAGGCGAAGGAAGTGCCGCAAGCCATCCGCAAAGGAATCGAGTCAGCGAAGAAGAACCTGATGAAGGTGAATCTTACGCAGACCAGCATTGCGCATCTTGTGCTGGGACGGTACGGTTCTGGCAAAGTCCTGCTGAAGCCCGCTCCGGAAGGTACAGGCGTGATTGCTGGCGGCGCTGTCCGCGCGGTAATGACGTCCGCAGGCGTCCAGAACGTGTTGACGAAGTCGATCGGCACGACAAATCCGCATAATGTGATCAAGGCAACGTTCGACGCGCTGAAGCAGTTGAAGAATCGCGAGAGTGTTGCGATTCTTCGTGGCAAGACCGCGCAAGAGCTCTAAGACAAGTGGCCAGTGGTCGGTTGTTCAGTGGCCAGCAAAACTTACCACAACAATTTCGGACGCTGGCCACTGATCACTGGCCACCGGCCACTGAGGTTTTAAGATGACGGCGAAGAAGACGAATGCGGGTAGCGGGAAAGTGCAGCTGAAATGGGTGCGCTCCGCGATTTGTGCCCCAGAAAAACAGAAGCTGGTAATCAAGGGCTTGGGATTTACGCGGCTCAATCAGGTGATTGAGCGTCCGGACACCCAGGCCATCCGTGGGATGGTGGCGAAGGTGCCGCACCTGATAGAGATTGTGGACTAAGAGCCATCAGTCTTCAGCTACCAGCCGGCAGCGAAAATCGCTTGGCTGAAAGCTGACGGCTGGGAGCTGAGAGCTTACTTATGAATTTATCTAATATTCACGCACCGAAAAAGGCGACCGAGAAGCGCAAGCGCGTGGGGCGTGGTATGGGCTCCGGCATGGGAAAGACCTCGACCCGAGGACATAAGGGACAGCGCTCGCGAACCGGATCGCGCATGATCCGCGGCTTTGAAGGTGGCCAGATGCCGCTGCACCGGCGCATGCCGAAGCGCGGCTTCACTAACATCTTCCGCAAGGAATACAACATAGTGAGCTTGGAGCGACTGGCCGAGCTAGGTGAAACGACGATCAATCCCGACGTTCTGCGGAAGGCGGGCGTAATTAAGACGAAACATCCGGTGAAGATTCTGGGCGATGGCGAATTGAGCGTTGCCCTCACCGTCAGCGCGCACAAGTTTTCAAAGACAGCACAGGAAAAAATCACCAAGGCAGGCGGCAAGGTCGAGGTCTTGCAGTAATGTTTGACAAGCTGGCGAATATCTTTCGAATTCCGGATCTGCGCAAGCGGATCATATTCACGCTCGCGATGCTGTTTGTCTATCGCCTGGGTGGACACCTGCCCACACCCGGGATCGATACGGCCAAGCTGGAACAGTTTTTTACGCAAGGCAGCACGAGCGGGTCGCTGTTGGGGTTCGTCGATCTGTTCTCGGGCGGCCAGCTGCGCCGCATGACGATATTCGCGCTGGGGATCATGCCGTACATCACGGCATCGATCATTCTGCAGTTGCTGACCGTGGTGTATGAGCCGCTGGCCAAGCTGCAGAAAGAAGGCGAACTCGGGCGCAAGAAGATCACGCAGTGGACGCGGTACATCACCGTCATCCTAAGCTCGGTGCAGTCATTCGGTATCGCGATCGGACTGGAAAAGGGCGGCTTTGCGCTGAACCCCGGTTGGGGCTTCCGGCTGATGACGATGCTGACGTTGACGACGGGCAGCGCGTTCATCATGTGGTTGGGCGAACAGATCACCGAGCGCGGCGTGGGAAACGGGATGTCGTTGCTGATCTTTGCCGGCATCGTGGTTGGCTTACCGCGTGGCGTCGTCGAGTTGATTGACAAGGCCCGGAATGCCTCGTGGGGAGCGATGACGTTCCCGTTGATGGTCGGGCTGATCATCTTCATGATTGCGGTAGTGGCATTTATTGTGTATGTGGAACGCAGCGAGCGGCGAATACCGGTGCAGTACGCCAAGCGGGTGGTCGGACGCAAAGTCATGGGCGGTCAGTCGACGCACTTGCCATTGCGCGTGAATGCAGGTGGCGTCATGCCAGTCATCTTCGCCTCGTCGATTTTGACGTTGCCGCAGACGATCGGCTACGGGTTTCGCTCGAGCAGGTATTTCGGCCCGCTGTTTGAATCGATCCGATGGGGCGAACCGCTCTACGAGTTGCTCTATGCAGTCGGAATCATCTTCTTCGCGTATTTCTACGTTTCGATCGTGTTCAATCCGAGCGAAGTCGCGGACAACATGCGGAAGTACGGCGGGTTCATTCCTGGGATTCGTCCGGGAAAACGCACGGCCGACTTCATTAACGAAGTGCTGACGCGAATTACTCTGGTTGGCGCGCTATACCTGATCATTATCTCGTTTATTCCGGAATGGATGATCACCGGCATTCATCTCAACCACTTGTACGGGCCGTTCGGACGATTCTTCGAGAATCTGCCGACCTGGGTCACCAACGGGCTGGGTGTGAACTTTTATTTCGGGGGCACGTCCCTTCTGATCGTCGTGGGTGTGGCCATGGATACGGTGACGCAGATTGAGGCGCAGCTGATTATGCGCCACTACGACGGATTTACGCCACGCAGCGGACGCGTCCGCGGCCGCCGCTGGTAATTTGGTGTGTTTGCAAAAGGTGGGTTTGCTGCACCTTGGCGTTCCTTGACGCACGCCGGGGACATTGATGTCGGGAGGCTTGGGCCAAGCCGATGGCGCAGGAAACCTCGTGTGCAGTAGGTCCCGTGGTGCTGCTCGGACCACCGGGTGCCGGAAAAGGCACTCAATCCAAGCGGATCATGGAACGCTACGGAATCCCCCAGATTTCAACGGGAGACTTGCTTCGGGAGCATGTAACCCGGGGTACCGCGTTGGGAGTCATCGCCAAGTCGGTCATGGCGCGCGGCGAACTGGTTTCCGACGACCTGGTTTGCAACATGGTCCAGGACCGGCTGACGCAGGCAGACTGCAAGCGCGGATACATATTGGATGGATTTCCCCGGACTGCGGCCCAGGCCGGGTGGCTCGATGCGTTGCTCGAGCATGAGCTCTTTGACAATTCGTGTCCGACGAAGGCGTGGCCAATTGTGATCCGGCTCGTCGTCGACTATAATCAGTTACTGCTCCGGATTACTGGACGACGTTCTTGTCCCACCTGTGGACGGATCTATAACGTCCACTTCCAGCCGCCCCGTTTCGACGAAGTCTGCGACGAAGCGCATGGAACGAAGTTGGTAGCCCGCAATGACGACCGGTTGGAAGTAATTCAGCCAAGACTCACGGCATTCGAAGAGCAGACCCGCCCGGTGGCGGATTATTACCAGCAAACGGGCAGGCTGATCTCGGTGAATGGCGACCAGTCGGTAGACGACGTTACGGCTGAGATCATCAAGATCATTGAAGATCATCACGCGTAAGAAGGAAGCATGGCGATCGTTTGCAAGTCAGCCAGTGAGATTGAAAAGATGCGCCATAGCGGCCACATCGTCCGCCAGGTACTGGATCATGTGAAGGCGATGGTAGCGCCGGGTATCTCGACCATGGATTTGGAGCGAGAGGCCGAGAAGAAGATCAAAGAACTTGGCGCCAAGCCGGCATTCAAAGGGTATTACGATTATCCGTGTGTGCTGTGCACATCGGTGAACGAAGAGATTGTGCACGGCATTCCGTCTGAGAAACGGCTGCTGAAAGAGGGAGACATCGTCTCGATCGATTGTGGAGTAGTACTCGACGGGTACTACGGAGACGCAGCAATCACTGTGCCGGTCGGGAACGGACTGAAGCCGGAATTGAAGAAGCTGCTGGAAGTTACGGAAACTTCGCTGTACCGCGGGATTGAGCAGGCGCGAATCGGGAATTCGATTGGCGACGTTGGTGCCGCAGTGCAGGAGCATGTGGAAGCCGCCGGATTCAGTGTGGTGCGCGAATTTGTGGGACACGGCATAGGGACGCGGTTGCATGAAGAGCCGCAAGTTCCGAATTTTGGCGCGCGTGGGCACGGCGCGAAATTGCGAGAAGGAATGGTGATCGCAATCGAGCCGATGGTGAATTACGGCAAGCCTGAGACGCGCGTGCTGGGGGACAAGTGGACGGCGGTCACCGCAGACGGAAGTTTTAGTGCCCACTTCGAGCATTGCGTCGCAGTGACGAAAGATGGGCCTGTGATTTTGACACAGTAAGCTGTGAGTCATGAGCTACGAGCCATGTGCAAACCGAGTTTGCTCGAAGCTCATAGCTAGAAGCTCGAAGCTGACTTAAGGAGTCGATGAGTAAAGAAGACGCGATTGAGGTGATGGCGGTGGTGCTGGAACCGCTGCCTAATGCGATGTTCCGGGTCGAACTGGAAAACAAGCACCAGGTGCTGGCGCACGTTTCCGGAAAAATGCGCAAGAATTTCATTCGCATTTTGCCGGGAGACAAAGTCGCAGTGGAGCTTTCGCCGTACGACTTGAATCGCGGTCGGATCGTTTACCGGTACAAATAGGACATTTTGCCGAAGGCTGAGAGCTGACGGCTGAGGGCTGAGTTATGAAGGTACGGGCATCAGTAAAGAAGATTTGTGACAAGTGCAAGATCATCCATCGCAAAGGCGTGGTACGGGTGATCTGTGTGAACTCGAAACATAAACAGCGCCAGGGCTAGGCGCGGGAGTCAAGGAATGGCACGTATTGCAGGCGTGGATCTTCCCCGCCAAAAGCACATTAACATTGCGTTGACCTACATCTACGGGATTGGACATCCACGCGCGGGACGGATTCTGGACGAAGCGAATGTCGATCCGATGAAGAAGGTTCAGGACCTCAGCGAAGAAGAGGTCAACCGTATTCGTACGGTCATTGAACAGGAGGGGTTGGTCGAGGGCGATCTGCGCAAGGAGGTTTCGATGAACATCAAGCGTCTCATCGAAATCGGCTCTTACCGCGGATTCCGTCATCGCCGCAACCTGCCGGTCCGCGGACAGCGCACACATACGAATGCCCGGACGAGAAAAGGTCCGCGTAAGGGAACGGTCGCACAGAAGAAGAAGGCGACAGCAAAGACTTAAAACCAGCTTCTGGCTTCTAGCTTCTAGCTAGAGGCTAAGAGCTAGGAGCTAATAGCTAATATGGCGAAACCAGCAGCAGCGGGCGGCACCGGAGCCGCGCCGGAGAAAAAGGGCAAAAAGAAAACCTTCAAGAAGAAGGAACGCAAGCATGTGCCGCATGGGCTGGCCTATGTACAGGCGTCCTTCAATAACACGATCGTGACCATTTCCGATATGAACGGCAACGTTCTGTCGTGGAAGAGTTCAGGGTCGCTGGGATTCCGCGGTTCGCGCAAGGGTACTCCCTTTGCCGCGCAGCAGGCCGCGTCGAATGCCGCGAACATGGCTCGCGATCATGGAGTGCGCAGCGTGGACGTGCGGGTGAGCGGTCCGGGATCGGGCCGTGAGTCGGCGGTGCGTGCGCTGGCTGCTTCTGGGATTGAAGTGCGCTCGATTCGCGATGTCACGCCGATTCCGCATAACGGCTGCCGTCCGCCGAAGCGACGCAGAGTGTGATTGTAGAGACGCAGCTTGCTACGTCTTCGCAAAGATTTCGTCCGGGACGAAGGGTGAAGCCAAACCTGTAAACCGGTCATCTAAAGGAGAAGAAACTTGGCACGATATACCGACGCAGTCTGCCGTCTATGCCGCCGCGAGGGCATGAAGCTGTTCCTCAAAGGCGCGAAGTGCTTCAGCGATAAATGTCCTATCGAGAAGCGCAATTTTGCTCCCGGACAACATGGGAAGGACCGCAAGGCCAAAATTGTTGGCTATGGTCTGCAACTGCGTGAAAAGCAGAAGGCAAAGCGCATCTACTTCACGCAGGAAGGGCAGTTCCGCAACTACTTCGAGAAGGCGGCACGCTCTAAAGGCGTGACCGGTGAAAAGCTGCTGCAGCAGCTGGAACGTCGTCTTGACAACGTCGTGTTCCGGCTCGGATTTGCGCAATCCCGCCGACAGGCGCGTCAGCTGGTACGTCACGGACACGTAGCTGTCAACAGTCGCAAGGTGAACATTCCTTCGTATGAAGTGAGTGCGGGCGAAGAGATTTCGATTCGCGAGAACAGCAAAAAGCTGACGGTACTCGAACTGGCGAAGGAATTCGCGAGCCACGGCACGTTGCCGAGTTGGCTGGAAGTGGATCGCGATAATTACAAGGCGCGGGTGCTGAATCTGCCCAAGCGCGAAGATATCCAACTGCCGGTGAACGAGCAGTTGATCGTCGAGCTCTATAGTAAGTAAAGAGATTGAGCGACTGAGCGGATCGGGTGATTGAGCGATTGAAAATCCAATGTCCCGATCGCCAAATCGCACAATGGTTGGTCCGTTTTTCGAGCCAGATCAGCCTTTCCTGATATTGACCTGAGTTGGACCACTCAGCGAGTCTGGATTGAGCCATACGGCCGAAGGAGAAACGCATGCTTTGGAAGGGTTTTCAGAAACCGAAACGCCTTGCAGTTGACACCTCCACCCTCACCGACAAGTACGGCATCTTTTGGGCGCAACCGTTTGAGCGCGGATTCGGCACGACGATCGGCAACTCGCTTCGTCGCGTCCTGCTGAGCTCGATTGAAGGTGCGGCGGTGACTGCGGTGAAGATGGAAGGCGTCTTGCACGAGTTCCAGTCGATCCCGGGAGTGGTGGAAGACGCGACCGACATCATCCTCAACCTGAAGCAGATTCCGTTCAAGCTTGCAGGCGATGCGCCCAAAGCGATCTATCTGCGCGCCGATCAGCCGGGCGTTGTAACCAGCGGCATGATCGAAGCTGACGGCGACGTCGAAGTGCTCGACAAGGACGTCTACATCGCGACGGTCAGCGAGGGCGGCAAACTCGACATGGAGATGCGGCTGAAGCGCGGCCGCGGCTACGTCTCGGCCGACAAGAATTTCGACGAGGATCTTGGCATCGGATTCATTCCCATCGACTCGGTACACTCGCCGGTACGCAAGTGCAATTACACAGTCGAAGCTGCTCGTCTCGGACAAATTACCGACTACGACAAACTCACTCTCGAAGTCTGGACCAACGGCTCCATCACGCCGGCTGACTCGATCGGCCTGGCGGCGAAGCTGCTGAAGGACCACATGAACATCTTCATCAACTTCGAGGAAGAGATTGAAACCGGATCTTCGTCTTCGGACGATCGCAAGCCCGAGATTCACAACGAGAATCTGAACCGGTCGGTCGAAGAGCTGGAGCTTTCCGTGCGCAGCTACAACTGCCTGAAGAATGCAAACATCCAGACGATCGGCGAGCTCGTGCAGAAGACCGAAGCCGAGATGTTGAAAACGAAGAATTTCGGCCGTAAGTCGCTGAACGAGATCAAAGAGATTCTGTCGTCAATGGGACTTAGTCTTGGTATGAAGATCGACGAGCACGGAAATGCCGTGCCCGGACCGACTTCGAACGTACCGTTGCCGGCGTCGGCGTACGGACCGGACGACCAACTGTAAGAACGGCGCCCGGGCTATCAGAGCTATCGAAGACGGGCCGCCGACCACAAAGTAGGATTTAATGACTGAATACTGAGCCACTGACTACAGAGCTAGATCAGCTGAGGGTTTACATGCGTCATAAAAAAGCAGGATATAAACTCGGACGGAACACATCGCACCGGCGCTCGCTGCTGCGCAATCTGGTCACCTCAGTACTCGTCGAAGAGCGCATCGAGACGACTGTTCCGAAAGCCAAGGCAGCGCGCCCGCTCGTCGAGAAGATGATTACGCTTGGCAAGCGTGGCGACCTGGCGGCGCGTCGGCTGGCAGCTTCTTATCTAATGACCGATGAGGCGGTAGTAAAGTTGTTCGATACTGTCGGACCTCGTTTCGGCGACCGCAACGGTGGATACACCCGCATCATCCGGACGGCGTGGAATAAGGGCGACGGCGCCGACAAGGCATTTCTCGAACTGCTCGGCAGCGAAAAGATTCTTGACGAGAAGAAAGAGAAGCGCGCCGAAGCTCGCGCCAAAAAGGCCGCTGAAGCCAAGAAAGCAATGGAAGAGGCTGAAGCACAGGCGGCGCACGACGGCGGCGTGGAGCCAGTAAAGGAAGAAGACAAGAGAGAATAGTCTTCCTCGGCAACGACATACAGGGGCACGGCTTCGGCCGTGCCTTTTTCTTTGTGTGCCGAACATGTTCGACAGCTTGGGGGTGCAAGTCCCCTGCCCAACCTGGTGGAGGTGAAGGGCTAGAGAAGCGCAAGGGCGTCGTCGCGAGGCGGGGTCCGAAAGAAGCGTGGATCAAAGGCGCGAGCCGATGAACAAGAACCGGATGATGAGGCCTACGGTGTGGGGCGAGCTGGCAAATGACAGTGAAGCCCGCATCCACCAAGCACACTGGTGGTAAATCCGGCGGTTGCGCGTTGAAGGCGGTCGAACTTACTTCGGGAGACCCGCCGCATGTCACGGAATCGTGACTGAGGATGGAGCGATCCATTCTGACCGTGCAGCGGGAGTCAGCAGCGGGCATAGTAGGCCGCAAGGTCGAAGGCCCAAACAGCAAGGAGCGGCGAGTAGGACGCAGGACTCGATGAACGACAAGCGGCAGAAGAACCAGCTACAGATGGCGCTGGCCTTTACCGGGGAGGGGAGGAGTGAAGCTCCGAGGGCTCCGCGGGAAGGGACCGAATCGTTCACGGCGAAGTGCGAAACCGAAAGTCCGGCTGGAGAAGAGCAACTGATGGAAGAGGTCTGCAGGCGGGAGAACTGCCAGCAGGCTTTACGACGAGTGAAGGCCAACAAAGGGAGCGCGGGGATCGACGGCATGAAAGTGTCGGAGTTGCCGGGCTACCTGAAGCAGCACTGGCTAACCATTCGGGAACAACTGTTGAGCGGGACTTACCAACCGCAACCGGTGAGACGAGTCGAGATCGCGAAGCCGGACGGAGGGATGCGCAAGCTGGGCATTCCGACGGTGCTGGATCGGTTTATCCAGCAGGCGGCGATGCAGGTACTGCAAGCGCAGATGGGACCCGACGTTTTCCGAACACAGTCACGGCTTTCGTCCGCAACGTTCGGCGCATCAGGCGGTGGCCAAGGCGCAGCAGTGTATCGCCGAAGGCAACCGCTGGGTGGTGGATCTCGATCTGGAAAAGTTTTTCGATCGAGTGAACCACGACAAGCTGATGGCAGCGGTGGCGCGGCGGGTGAACGACAAGAGGATGCTCAAGCTGATTCGAGCCATCCTGGAGTCGGGCGTGATGGAGAACGGGCTGGTGAGTTCGGTGGAGGAAGGAACTCCGCAAGGAGGGCCTTTGTCTCCGCTGCTGTCGAACCTGGTGCTCGACGAACTCGACCGGGAATTAGAGCGCCGCCAGCACCGTTTCGTGCGCTACGCGGATGATTGCAATATCTACGTGGCGAGCGAGCGGGCGGGGAAGCGAGTCATGCAAAGCGTGACAAGTTTCATCCGGCGGCGACTCAAGCTCGAGGTGAATGAGGCGAAGAGCGCGGTGGCACGACCGCAGGAGCGTAAGTTCCTGGGCTTCAGCTTTACCGGCAGGAGAGAACCGAAACGGCGCATCGCGCCCAAGGCTCTGCTCCGCTGTAAGCAAAGGGTACGGGAACTGACGCGACGGACACGGGGGATCAGTGTGGAACAGATGACGAAGGAACTAGCCAGCTACTTACGAGGCTGGAAGAGCTACTTCGGCTACTGCCAGACGCCCTCGGTGCTGCGAAAGCTAGGTGAATGGATCCGACGCAGGTTGCGATCCGTGATCTGGAAGCAATGGAAGCGCAGCAAGGTGCGGTATGTTCGGCTACGCCAGCGGCACATCGGGCACGACCTCGCGGCACAAACCGCCGGCAGTCCCCATGGCCCCTGGCGCTTGGCCAGCAGCCCGGCTCTGCAGTGCGCACTTCCGATTGCTTACTTCGATTCGCTCGGTCTTCCTCGGTTGCTGGACGTACTCTAGCTCCACCGAACTGAACCGCCGTATGCGGACCCGCATGTACGGTGGTGTGGCAGGGGAGGAGAAGGCGACTCACTCCCCCTATGCCGATTAACCACTCGTACATGACCTGTTGCGTTTCCCGGTAATCTTGCCCGCTTCTCTGACGAGTCCATAAACTTTCACTAATGGGCTTTACAAAGACACAGATCGGCATTGCTGTCGGCGCAGGTGCGCTAATAGTCTTCGTCTTTGTGGGCTACCTGTGGTGGCTCGGCAATCAGGGGCCTGTGCTGGCCCGGTCGGAAGATCATGATCCCCTGACCGGATTGCCGATCACGATCAAGATGAATCCGCTGCGCGACCGGTCGACCGAGAAGGCCGCGAACAAGTTTCTGCGCGAGATGCGCGACGGCCATTGCGACGAACTCCTACAGAAGTGGGAACACGATTATCATAAGAAATACGCCAAGTACATCTGCCAGTCGGAGGAGCAGCATCCTCTGCTTTCGTGGGAACTGGCCGATTGGGAAGATGCGCCACCGCTGGTGATCCTGCACTATCGGGGCAAGCGGCCGAGCAATGCCGGTCCGAATCAAGCGGGCATCGATAACGATCAGTTCACGCTCACCGTCGAGAATCAGGCCGGGCAGTGGGTCGTGACGAAGTACGACGCGATGTATTGAGAAATTATCCCTCCTCGATTCACTTCCATTCCCTTCCATTTTGCATAGTGTTCATGCCTCCGTGGTAAAACCTTCATATGTCAGTGCCATCCTCCGAGACGCGGCCGTCCGCTGCGCGAAATATCTATGTGTTCGGGTTCACGTCTTTCTTCAACGACACGGCGACCGAGATGGCGTATTGGGTCTTGCCGGCGTTTCTCGTCTCGCTCGGGGCGGGGCCGGCGCAGTTAGGTGTGATTGAAGGAATTGCCGAGAGCGTCGCGTCGTTTGCCAAACTGTTCTCCGGATACCTGACAGACCGCCTCGATCGGCGCAAGCCGCTCGTGGTCGCCGGATATTTTGTCGCGAATGCGGTCAAGCCCCTGCTCGCGATTGTCACTTCGTGGTGGCACATTCTTCTGATTCGATTTTCCGACCGGTTGGCGAAGGGCGTGCGGGGTGCTCCGCGCGATGTGATGGTCGCCGAGTCAGTTGGGAAGGAGCGGCTGGGATCGGCATACGGGCTGATTCAATCCCTGGATTCGGCGGGAGCTATTGCAGGCCCGCTGCTGGCGTTGGTGCTGCTGGCACGATTTGGGATCCGGCATGTATTTTTGGCCGCGGCGGTTCCGGGAGCACTTTCTGTGTTGGTCGCAACCTTCGGAATTCGTGAACCAAAAACGCCCCGCCGCCCTTCGACAACTTCAGGGCAGGGTTCCTCTGAAAGCCAGGGGGAAATGGAGCGCCCGCGAGAGTCTTCGCACCGCATCAGCGAGGTGCAGGCGAAATCTGTGGCTGTTCAACCCGCGGCACAATCGGGATTGTCTGCAGCATTTTATGTGGTGCTGGCCGCGGTCACTCTGTTTTCGCTCGGCAATTCGAGTGACATGTTCCTCGTCATGCGTGCGCAGAACGTTGGGATTCGCGTCTCGCTGGCGCCCCTGTTGGGGTTAGTTTTCAACGTAACATATACGCTGGGCTCATGGCCGGCAGGGTGGTTTAGCGATCATTTCTCGCGCCGCTGGATTGCGGCAGCTGGATATCTGATCTTCGCTGCCGTCTATTTTATGTTTGGGCGCGCGCCTTCTACGCTTGCTATCTGGATCACAATGGCGGTATACGGGGTTTATTACGCGCTGACACAGCCGGTGTTGAAAGCACTCGTAGTCGATACGGTGGCGAAGGACATTCGCGGTCGAGCCCTGGGGGTTTATTTCTTTGTCACGAGTGTGGCAACGCTGGTGGCCAGTTTGATCACCGGCGAGTTGTGGAAGCATTACGGCGCAGCTGTTCCATTTTATCTCTCCGCGGGATTGGCAGTAGCATCGGCACTGGCATTAGCGGTCAGCCCCAGCAGGACGAAGGCAAACGCTGGCTGAACACTTCACAAGCTCGCACCATGCGAGCTATCCGGCTCTGGCTGCGCTTTGCCGTTTTTGATTGCTTCATCGAGAAGAGCCTCCATTTTCATGCTGGCCTCGCGGGCGAGTTCACCTTGGCGCCGCCCGAGTTCTCCCTGCTGCTCGCCAAGCTTGCCTTGTTGTTCTCCCAACCGGCCCTGCTCTTCCCCCAGCTTGGACTGCTGCTCGCCGGCTTGCGACTGGATTTCGCCGATCTTGCTTTGCAGTTCGCCAATTTCCGATTGCAGATCGCCGATTTGATCCATTGTCGCGGTCGGTCCGAGTTTCTGCAGTTTTGCTTTCAGCGCATCGAGCGCAGCCGTCATGTCAGGAACGTTTACTTTGACCTGCTCCATCTTTTTCCCTAGCTCTTCCTGTTGCTTGCCCAAAGCTTCCTGCTGCTTTCCAAGTGCTTCCTGCTTTTTTCCAAGTTCCTCCTGCGGAGCCCAGAACGCCCTGGCGCGATCGATGGTGGCCTGATCGCGGATGATGTAGGACTTCTCATCGCGCTGGAACCAGATGAAATCTCCGGGGATCTGTTTCTTAAGGCGCTCGACATGATGGATGTCCTGCGTCGATCCCGACATGGTGAAGGAGTCGGATTTGCCCGAAACGATGATGAAGCGGTCCTCGTCGTCATCGCCGTATGCGTACGAGTATCCGCGGCCGTAGGACTGGCCTGCGTAGGAAGCGACTGGCGCGATCGGCGCGATCGCGCCAGGGGGAACAGGGCCGGTGGCGTACATCCCTTTAGAAGGATCGGCCGCCCTGGGTGGATCGACCGGGCCCTCGCTCGCAGGTTCAGCTGTGGACAACCCACCTACAGGTGCGGAATCCACCATCGGCGCCGTCGAGGACGGAGCAGAAGTCTGCATCGTCGCCTCCGCAGCAGCCTGTGATTGGGGTGTGGACGTGGCTGTCTGATCCTGACTGGCAGGGCGGACCGATGCGACCAGGTAAACGGCGGGAATCGAAAAGGTGACGATCGCGATGACAAGAGACTTTTTCATATGGATGGATCCTCTCCAAGCCAGGATTTTTTCCAGGCGCTGTTCAGGCAGACCGTGCTGTGCGATGGAAACTCCCTGCCACCACACACGTTCAGACGCGGTTTGCAGGGTCTCAAAAAATCCCAGCAGAGTTTTGGCGTAGTCGTTGCGGTCCGTGCCGTTGAATAATGCCGCTTCATCGCTGGCTTCTTCTGCTAGCGTCGAGAGATGACGATCAAGCCACCATGCAAGCGGACTGAACCAGAAGATGGCACGATGCAGAAGAGAGACAAATTGCACGAGCGCGTCGCGCCGGGAGACGTGCGACAGTTCGTGGCAGATGACGGCGTTAAGCTGCGAATCGTCCCACTCGCGCCAGCACAGGGGAAATAGGACCGCGGAGCGAAATGCACCAACCGTGACTGGAACCGATATGAGCACCGATTCGCGGACCTGAGATGAGTTCGACGCCGCGGCATGAGAATCTAGCATCTTCCGGAGCCGGGGATCAGTGATGTTCTGCGACGTGCGGATCAGCCGCTGTGTAAAGGCGACGCCCACGACGAGGCGAATCAGAAAGATGCATGTGACGATCAGATAGATCGCAGAAATGAGGAAGTTCCATGGGGTTGGGCGCGAGCCTAAGGAGTCGGAGATCGGATGTGGCTGCGGCGACTTTAAGCTGACTGCCGAAGCAGGCAACGAAGCCGGTGTACGAGACCTAGCCTGATGCGATCGGCTGGCGGCCAAGGGAAGCGACCAGTCCGGGATCGGCTTCTTCACCGGCCGGATGGTTGGTGACGCCAGGAACTCTGGAGCAGGAATCCGTAACGGCGGCAGCACCAAGCCAAGGAAAGGCATGGCAAGAGCCGATAGCAGAACAGCTCTCCAGATGAACAGACGTACTAATGTGGACTTGGCGCGAAACATTGTGAGTCCAAGTCCAGCAACTCCTGCCAGAACAAGGGCTCGCACCGCGGAGACCACGAGGGCGCCGAGTACGCTGTTAATCTGGGTCATGATCTTCTCTCTTTCTTCCCGGGAGCCGTTTCGCCGGCACTCTTTCCTTCAATGTTCTTTCCTTCTCCAGAGTTTCCCTCTGCGACCTTGCGGGCCAGGCGTTCCAGTTGCTTGCGGTCGAGGACGGCGTTATCGACCATGCCCAGGACCAAAGCTTCGGCGGATCCGCCACAGAAGCGGTCGATGATATTCTTCACCGCCCCTACGGCGACATTCTGCCGTTTGTCGGAAGGCTTATAGACGAAGGTACGGCCCTCGACTTCATGCGAAAGATATCCCTTTTCCTCGAGACGGCGAAGCACCGTACGGATCGTCGAGTCTTTCATGGGACGCGAGGCGGCCAGCGCTTCGCGGCATGCTTCCGCAGTGGTTGACCCATGCGTCCAAATGAAGTCCATGACGGCTTGCTCGACCTCTCCCAGATTCTTTAGACGTGCTGGCTTTGAGTTAGTCATTGTAACGTTACAAACTGTAACAATAGCAAAGCGCGCCTGTCAAGAGGGAAGGGAAGTTTTTGTTCGCTTAGTTAACGCGGGAATCGATTTCTGCAGATTCAGCCGACCTGGGGCGATTTCGCTGGTGGTAGAGGAATATCGCCAGCAGGGCGGCAAGGCCAGCGCAGGTGTCGAGGATCACGTCGCGGTACGTACCGGTGCGCGTAGGAATGAAACTCTGGTGCCACTCGTCGAGACTGGCCACAAATGCCGTGCCAAATATAGCGATGGCCGCCCACCGCGCACTCCACTTGGCGCCATCGAAGCGAGGGAGAGTTTCGCGCCATGCTCGAAACAGTAAGATACAGAGCAACCCGTAGCCGAAGACGTGGCCACACTTACGCAGGAAGTGATGCAGCGGTTCGAATGTGGCGTAGTCGATGCCAAAGAGAAAATGCAGAACTGGATAAAGGAAACGGCTGGTATTGTCGGAAGAGAGATAGGTCGTCGACTCAATGGCGATGACGATCAGCCACAGGATCAGAGCAATCCAAGCCTTCAAAACATGATGACGGTCGCGGCTCAAGTGCGGTGGCCCTCTGATCGTGGCATGCTCGGCAGAATCGTTGGAACTT